>CAVVQW010000014.1:0-67237 GCA_963750435.1 uncultured Actinomycetota bacterium
ACCGACCGCCCCACCCACCCGGGAAGCCGCCACCGCCCGGCACCGGGCCGAACGACGAGACGCAGGTGCTGCCGGTGCCGCGGCCTCCCACGCGACGGGGCACTGGTCGCCCGGAGCCCGGCTAGCCCCGCGAGGCAGCCAGGCTCAGCCGCCGACCATCGCGGCAGGTGAGCGGACGCCGTCTCCCGCCGCGTCGACGAGCACCTCGTCATCGGTCCTGCCCGCGCGCGGGAGCCGGACGCAGAACGTGGCACCTCCGCCGGGGGTCGCCTCGTAGGAGACGTCGCCACCGTTGGCCAGGAGCAGGGTGCGGGTGATGTAGAGCCCCAGCCCGGTGCCCTTCTGGCCACCCTGACGTGCCTCGTCCGACCGGGTGTAGCGGTCGAAGAGCTGGGGGACGAAGGCCTCAGGCACACCCGGGCCGGAGTCGGCGATGCGCACCAGGACGTCGTCGTCGTCGTCGGAGACGGTGCTGACGGCGAGCCTCCCGTCGCCGTACTTCACGGCGTTGGTGAGCAGGTTGGTCAGCACCTGGCCCAGGTGGCCGCGGTCCACCAGGACGGTCAGCGCCGCCAGTCCCTCCAGGTCCAGGTCCGGTGGCGGCTCCGGCAGGTTCGCCAGCGCGTCCCGCACCGCCTCGTCGACCCGCACCGGCACCGGCCTCGGGTCCACACCGTCCCCGTCGATCGCCGAGACCGCCAGGGTGTCCTCCAGCATCGTGTGCAGGTTCTGGCCGGCGTGCCCGACCTTGCGCACGAAGTCGACCTGCTCGGCGTGGGTCATCTGCGGCCACGACTCCAGGGCCATCTCGGAGTAGCCGATCAGCACGGTCAGCGGGACCCGGAGGTCGTGCGACAGCATCGCCACCAGGTCGGCGACCGCGGTGTTGGCGGCCGTCAGCTCGGCGTTGGTCCGCGCGAGCGTCTCGGCGTTGGCGCGCTCGGCGTCCACCGCTTCCTCCGTGAGCTTCCAGAAGACGAGGCAGGCGACGCTCTCGGCGAGGATGGCGCCACCGTGGACCAGCGCGAACAGCCACGGGTCGTGCACGGCCATCGGGTGGTTGTAGACCCGGCCCGGCATCAGGATCCCCATCACCAGGTGGTGCGCGAGCACGAACCCCATGCCGAGCAGGTAGGGGCGCCACGCCTGGTAGAGCGAGACCACGGCGATGACGATGAAGAAGTGGAAGTGGGCCTCGATCAGGCCGTCGAAGTCGTCGATCAGGATGGCGCAGCTCGCCAGCAGCCCCAGCGTCGCCATCGAGGCGCGTGCGATGAAGCTCAGCCGTGCCCAGGAGGCGGCCAAGGTGAAGGCGGCGACGACCGCCGGCGCCAGGACGCTCGCCGCGAGCGGCCGGTCGCGGAGCACCCCGATCATCACGAGCGCCACGACGTGCACCCACAGGAGCACGACGATGCCCCGGTGCCGGGCTTGCCACGCGTGTTCGGGGAGTGCTCCACCTCGCGGCAAGGCGTCTGCCAAGGCCGCCCAGCTGAAACGTGGCAGAGATGCCATCGGTTCCGACCACTTCCTGACGAGGGATCTGTCTGACGAGGGATCTGTCTGACGAAGGATCTGTCTACGGAGGGCGCCCGGAACGCCGACGATGAATATAACCCGCTTACGTCGTACGTGGTCCGAAATTGGCGTTATGTCTGATCTCAGGTTGGCGCGGGGTCGTGACCACCGACGACCGGGTGGCCACGCGCGGCCTCAGCACGCCGAGCACACGTCCAGCCACGGACCGGGGCTGGCGGGCCGGGCGTCGGGCCGGGCGTCGGGCCGGCGGGCGGATAGCGTGCCGTCATGGACCTGCAGCTCCCCCGACACGGCGCCCCCTCGTGAACCAGTCCTCCGGCGGTTCCGACAGCTTGTCGGCCCCCAAGGGCTCCCGGGATGAACCCGAGCTGGAGGAGACCTACGACCGCCTGGTCTCCGAGGGGCACGATCGGTTGGACCGGCCCCTCCTGGCACTGCTCTCCACGGGCCTCCTGGGTGGTGTCGACGTCGGGGTGGGGGTGCTGATCTACCTCGTGGTGGAGGCGAAGACGGGCAACCCGCTGCTGGCCTCGCTGGCGTTCACGATCGGTTTCGTGGCCCTGCTCCTGGCCAACAGCGAGCTGTTCACCGAGAACTTCCTGGTGCCGGTGATCTCCGTGGTCGCCAAGGTGGGGACGCTGGCGCAGCTGATCAGGTTGTGGGTGGTCACGCTCGCGGCGAACCTGGTCGCGGGCTACGCCATGGCCGCCATGATCGTGGTGGCGCTCCCCGACGTGCACCAGGTGGCGGTGGAGGCCGGGTCGCACTTCGCCCACCTGGGTGTGTCGTGGCGCTCGTTCTTCCTCGCGGTCCTCGCCGGCGCCGTGATCACGCTGCTGACGCGGATGCAGCACGCGACCGAGAGCCTCGGGGTCCGCCTGGTGCCCGCCGTGCTCATGTCGTTCGTGCTCGTCGGCGCCCAGCTCTTCCACTCGGTGCTGGACTCCATCTTGATGTTCACCGGGCTGTTGACGGGCGACGCCGACTACACCTACCTCGACTGGGTGGGTGCGCTGGGCTGGTCCGCGTTCGGCAACTTGGTGGGCGGGCTCGTGCTCGTCACCGGCATCCGCCTGCTCCGGATCCCGCACCGCGTCGCCGAGAGCCGCGACGAGGGCCAGACCGGCTGACGGGTCGGACCACCACAGAACGAGGGCGGTCGGGCGCCCGTCGTCGCTCACCGCCGCAGGGCCGCCCGGGCCAGCGCCGCGGCGGGGCCACTGAACCGGTCCCGCTCCCAGAGCCGACGTCTCCCGGCGTCCCGGTCGTCTACGTTGGTCAGCACGACGTACGCCGGCAACCGGTACATCTCGTAGTACTCCAGCGGCCCGGTCGTCCGTCGCCACCCCAGGTGGCCCAGCGCCTCGACCGCCAGCCTCGACGGCGAGTCCTCGGCGCCGGCGGTGGCGGCGTACACCAGCAGCAGGAGAGCCGCCTCGACCTGGAAGTCGTCAGAGCCCTCCGGCACGAGGCGACCGGCCAGGTGGCGCCACAGGAGGCTGACGTCGGCGCGCGTCGCCAGGGCGGCCCTCGTCGCCAGCAGGCGACCCTTGCGCTTGCGCAGCAGCCCGATCGACTGCAGCACCTCACGGAAGGAGAGCAGCGGGCCGACGTGCACCTCGCGGTTGTTCTTGCCCCACCAGTCCCGAGCGCCCGGCACGATCTCGCAGGCAGCGACGACGTCGGCGGGCTTGAGGTACCCGGCGCCGGTCAGCTCCATCCCGTCCGGCTCCGCGGCGCTCTCGACGAACCACAGCGGCGCGGCCAACGCCTCCCGCATCGCCACCTCGTCGGGTTCGGGCGCCGCCAGGGCGAGCTCGACGAGCCGGGCGACCAGGTCGGTGCCCACCGGCGAGAACCGCAGGCGGTCCACCAGCTCCAGCAGACGCGGGTCGAGGACCTCGGCCAGCACGGAGAACGCCGAACCGAGCGCGTGGTTCACCTCGTCGACGTCGAAGGCCGCGGGGTCCTCCAGCACCTCCGCGAGCTCCTCCGCCTCGGTCAGCCCGCCGCAGTCCTCGGGCGGCGCCGCCCGCTCACCCGCGACACAGGTCGCCCACCTGGTGTCCGGGCCGGCGCTGCGCACCTCGTCCAGCCGCAGCACCAGGCCCCAGTCGTCGCCGTAGTCGTAGACGTAGTCCAGCTCGTCCGACGGGTCCTGCAACACCTCGTCGAGCCGTACGTCGGCGGCGGGCAGGCCGTCCTCCTCCCCGTCCTCCACGTCGTAGGGGCACAAGAAGAGCTGGCTGCCCTGGTCGAAGGGCCCACCGCCCAGGGCGAACCGGTGCAGGTGCCCGTCCTGCCAGCCGAAGGCGGCCTGCAGCACCTCGTGGACCCGGTCGAGGGTCAGGTCCGATCGCAGGTCCAGCAACCGCCAGATCGTCGGCCGCGAGTGCCGCAGCTCGACCCTCACCCGGAACACGGCCGGCGCGGCCAGCGGCACCCGCCTCATGTCGGGTCGGCTCGCCCCCGCTCCACCCGGCAGCAGGCGCAGGTGACGCAGCTCGGGGCCCGACACCGCCTCCTCGAAGCGCCGTCGCAGCTCGTCCTCGGTCTCGTCGTCCATGCCTGAACGCTAGGCCCCGGGGGCCGGCCCAGGCACGCGGAGCACGCCCTGGACACTGCTCCGTGTGAGTCCCACCGACGCAGCCCCCGAGCGCCCCCGCTGGGGTCTGCTGCTCGTCTGCCTCGCCGGCGTCGTCTGGGGCACGATCGGGCCGGCCGTCGACGTGGTGCACGACCGGTCGGGGCTGTCGGTGCTGACCATCGGCGCCTGGCGGGTCCTCCCTGCCGTCGTCGTGCTCGTGATCGCCACGACCGCGGCCCGCCGGTGGGGCGCGTGCCGGGCGCTCCTGCGGCGGCACGGATCGCGCGTGGCGCTGACCGGGGTGCTGACCGCCCTGTTCCAGCTGCTGTTCTTCGTGGGCGTCGTCGCCGGCGGGGTCAGCGTCACCACCGTCGTCACCCTCGGATTCGCCCCCGTCCTGCTGATGCTGGTCGCCAGCGGACGCACCCGCCGGCCGCCGTCGCTCGTCGAGGCCGTCACGGTCGGCACCGCCCTGCTCGGGCTGGTCCTGGTCAGCACGACCGGCGGCGGCGCCGACGCCCCGCACCCGTGGTGGGGCGTGCTGGCGGCGCTGGGGTCCGGGGCGGCGTACGCCCTGGCCGCCGACGTCGGCGCCTCGCTCAGCCAGGACCACGACGCGCTCGCCGTCACCACCTGCACCGTGGGCGTCGTCATGCTGGTGCTCGTGCCTGTCGGAGTGGTCGGCAGCCTGCTGACCGGTCGGTCGGCGGTGACCTCGGACGTCGGCTCGTGGGCGCTGATCGGCTACCTCGGGGTGGTCACGATGGCGTTCGGCTACCTCCTGCTGTACGCCGGGCTGCGCAGCACCCCGAGCGGCACGGCGGTCGTCGCGACGCTGCTGGAGCCGGTCACCGCGGTCGTCATCGCGGTGCTCCTCCTGGGCGAGACGCTCTCGTGGGCCGGGGCGCTGGGGTGCCTGCTGATCCTGGCCGCGATCAGCACCCTGGGGCGCCGGATGGAGCACCCGCAGGCCCAGTAGAAGGTCCATCAGCCCACCGTTCGGGGTGGGTCGGTCCCACGTCCGGCGGGGTGGTCGGGGCACCATGGCCGTCGACGTACATCGGCTGCAGCTCTTCCCCCCGACAGACCGGAGCACTCGTGTCCACCCTCAAGCGCGTCCTGACGCTGGCGCTCTGCGCCGCCACGGTGCTGGTGGCCACCTCGGTCCCGAGCGACACCACGTCCGCCTCGGCGGCCAGCGCCCGCCGGACCACCGACAGCTTCACGATCTCGACCTTCAACGTGCGCGGCGCCAGCCACCGCACCGCGCGGCCGTGGAGCTGGCGGATCAACGGCGCCCTGCGCGCGATCTACAGCCACCGGGCCGCGCTGGTCGGGCTGCAGGAGCTCGAGCGGCCGCAGTACCTCGCCCTCCGCCGCGCCACCGTCGGCCGCTGGGGGTTCGTCGGCACCCTGTCGCGCAACGGGAGGTCGCTGGACTCGCGCAACGCGATCGCCTACCGCACCTCGATGTTCACCGTCGTCGGACGCTCCAGCCTGACCATCCCCTACCTCTTCGGGACGCCGGTCGCGATGCCGGTCGTGACGTTCCGCTCCCGGCGTACGGGCCACCGCTTCATCGTCATCAACACCCACAACCCGGCCGACGTGCGGGGCAACGCGGCCCGCTACCGCTACATCGCCACCGCCCGGCAGACCGCGCTCGCCAACCGGCTGCGGGCGCGCGGCTCGACCGTCTTCGTCACCGGCGACATGAACGACCGCTCCTACTACCACTGCGCGATGACCCGCACCCACCGGATGCACGCCGCGAACGGCGGCTCGATCGGACGGCGCTGCCGGCCGGCGAAGGGCAGCGGCATCGACTGGATCTTCGGCTCGCGCAACGTCTCATTCCGCCGCTACGACAAGGACAAGGGAACGCAGCGGGCGGGCTACTCCGACCACCCGATCGTGAGCGCGGCCGTCACGATCCGGTGACGCCTGACGCCTGACACCTGACGCCTGACGCCTGACGCCTGACCTCGGGCGCCTACTCGCAGGCGCTGCCGTCGCCGTCGCGGTCCAGGTGCGGCCCGTAGCCCGGGTCGCCCCGGCGTACGGGTGCAGCGCCCGCGGCGCGCGCCGCGTCGCAGTTCCCGAAGAACGTGGCGCCGGGCGTGGCCGTGGCCTCCCCCGGGTCGCTGACCCGCTGGTCGACCTGCGTCGGCGCGGCGTCGGGGTCGGGCGTCGCGGGCCGGCCGGGGCAAGCGGTGAGCTGTCGCGCGACCTGCGCCCGCTCCGAGCGGGTGACGGTCAGGGCGTACTTCGCCTTCACCGCGACCTGGCGGGCGACGTAGGCGCACCTGTACGCCTTCACCGGCGGCAGCCACGAGGCCGCGTTCGCGTCGCCCTTGCTGCGGTTGGCGCCGGCGTCGACGGCCAGCAGGTTGAGGGGGTCGTTGGCGAGCGCGGCCCGGGTGCGTACGTCGAGCCGCGCCGCGCCGCTCGCCCAGGCGTTGCCCAGCGCGACGACGTGGTCCACGTCCACCGAGACGCCGTCGCCACGCACGAAGTCGATGCGCGCGCCCGTGTAGGGGTCCTCGAGCACGCCGCTGAGCACCACGCAGCCGTTCGTGCGCGCGTCCAGCACCACCTCACGCAGGTCGCGGCGCAGGACGTCGTTGCGGGTGTCGCAGCCGTTGCGGTCGGCGTCCAGCCAGGCCTGGCCGAAGCGGGCGCGGTCGTAGCCGGTCATCGGGGCACGTCCGGCGACCCGCAGCGTCGCGAGCTGGGCGGCGGCGGTGCCGTCGGGGTTCTCCTCGAGAGTCGGGGACGGCGTCGGGCTGGGGCTGGGTGTCGGAGTCGAGCGGACGCTCGCCATCGCAGTCGCTGTGGGCGTCGGGGCGGCGTCCGCACCCGGCGTACGCACCTCGAGGTCGGCGCAGCCGCCCGCGGCCAGCAGCACGACCGCGAGTGCTGCCCCTCGTGCCGCCGGCCACCAGTGCCGGCGGCGGACTACGTGGCCTCGCAGGCGATGCCGTCCTTGTCGCGGTCGAGACCCTTGGTGGTGAGCATGGTTTCCCCCGTGTGAGACGTGCGCCGTCGTCGGCGCGACCGAAGCGTACGGAGCGGGACCTCCCGGCGTACGCCGAACCGCTGTTCTGGCGGGTCGACGCCAGGGGCTCGGGCGCCGGCGCGCACGGTGATGCTGCCCACGCCGGCACCTGTCGATTCTGCTGGACCACCCTCCGTCGAGTAGACATGAGCCTGTGACCGAGATCAGCGACGCCCCCGACGACACCACCACGCCCGCCCCGCGCGACGCCTCCGAGGTGGGCGCGGCCGCCGCCCGCGACGCCTGGGCCGAGGCCGCGCGACCGGTGCTCGAGGAGGCCGCGGGCCGCTACCGCGCCGTCGTCACCTACAAGCAGCTCGCCACCGCCGTGCAGGAGTCGACCGGCATCACCACCACCCAGCTGATGCCGCAGTGGATCGGCGACGTGCTCGCCCGGGTCACCGACGAGTGCCAGTCGCGCGACGAGCCGCTGCTGTCGTCGCTGTGCGTGAGCGCGCAGGGCAGCGTCGGGCAGGGGTACGCCGACGCCGTCGAGAAGGTGCGCGGCGAGCGGCCCGAGGACCCCGACGGCCACGCCGCCGACGAGCGCCTCGCCTGCTACCGCCACTGGGAGGCCGCCGGCCTGCCCGGCGACGGTGGCACCGCGCTGCGCACCTCGCACGTCACCCCGACCAAGAAGGCCGCGCCCCGCAAGGCCGCCGCCCCGCGCAAGACCGCCGCCGCCAAGCCGGCCAAGGTCGCTGCCCCGCGTCGCGCCGGCACCCGCGAGGACGCCGCCCGCACGGCCGCCAAGGCCTCCGACGGCCCCGAGCCCACGCGCGTGCCGCTGTGCCCGAAGTGCTTCACCCAGGTGCCTGCGTCGGGGATCTGCGACTACTGCGACTGAGCACTCCGCTCCAGCGCCGCGGATCCGAGTCACCTGGTGGCACGGAACCGCGACACTGTGATGAGCGCCGGTGGCCGCTGCCGGACCTTGGCGCGGGTCTCGCACTGACCCCCATCGACTGAATTCGCCGAAGAGCGTCTCGGGGTGTGCCTTTCGCCAACGCCTACCTCGGCATAGGGCTCAAGCGTCCCAAGATGGTCCAGCCCGCGCTGCAGAGTCCTCGCCTCGCATCGATTGCTGGCGGCCCCGACCGCCCTTGGTCCCAACGCCGCCCGGCTGAACGGCTGACTGCCGGCGCACAGGAACTGGCCTCAGACGGTCGGCGGCGTGACCGACAGCCCCCGCATCGCGTCCAGCACCGCCACCACCCGCGGCACCTCGTGGGTGCGGAAGATGCCGGTCTGGCCGAGGGAGGCCAGCACGGCGAAGAAGCCCTCGGCGGTGCGGACCTCGTCCTCGAACAGGTCGATCGCGCTGGGCAGGGCGTGGCAGACGGGGGCACCCAGGCGGCGGAGGCGGAACGTCTGCACGAGCACGGCGGCTTGGTACTCCGCGCGCTGCACCGGGTCGCTGATCCACGAGAACCCGAAGCCGATGCCCGGGTCGAGCGCGACGCTGGGCACGCCGAGCTCGCGGGCCAGGGCCAAGCGGCTCTCGAAGCCCTCGAGCATCGCCGGGATCGGGTCGGCGCCGACCGGGTGCTCGGCGGGGTCGCGCAGGTCGCGGGCATGGCTGCCGACGATGTGGCACAGCACCACCGAGGCGCCGTACGCCGCGGCCAGGCCGAACATCTCCTCGTCGTCGGCGGACCCGCTGAGGTTGAGCACGCGGGCGCCGGCCTCGAGGCAGTCGTCGACGACCGAGGGGTGGTAGCTCTCGACCGAGACCGCGACCCCGCCCTGGGTGAGCTCCTCGATCACGGGCACGAGCCGGTCGGACTGCTCCTGCGCGGCGACCCGGTCGGTGGAGGCGTCGCTGGACTCGGCGCCGATGTCGATGAAGTCGGCGCCCTGGGCGGCGATGATCCGGCCACGGCGTACGGCGGCCTCGCGGGAGTTGGCGACGCTCTCGCGGTACCAGCTGTCGCGCGACAGGTTCACCACCCCCATCAGCGCGGGGCGGGCGTCGGTGTCGAGGCTGCGCTCGCCGACCAGGAACGGCGCGACGGTGTGGTCGAGGTCCTCGGCGTGCTCGTGGGCCAGCGCGGCGAGCGCCTTGAGGGTGATCACGAGGCGTCCGGCCGGACGTAGCGCGCCATCAGGAAGTCGTCGGCCGCGATCACCTGGTGCAGCGCGAACCGGCGCGGGTCGCCGAGCACGTCGGTCTGCGGGGTGCCGACCGTGCCGACCAGCATCGGGGAGAAGGTCAGGTCGGCCTCGTCGACCAGGTCGGCGTCGGCGGCCGCCCGCAGCAGGGAGGGCCCTCCCTCGCAGACGATGCGGCGCAGCCCGCGGGCGACGAGCTGGTCGACCACCCAGCCGATCTCGACGGTGTCGCCCTCGGCGTGCACGACCTCGCACCGCTCGCGCACGGCGGCCAGTCGCTCGGGGTCGGGGGCCGCGGTCGTGAAGACCAGCGGCCGGACCGTCGAGCCGGTGAAGCCGTCCGTCCCCAGCGGCAGCTTCAGCGAGCCCGAGACGGTGGCGATCACCGGGGCGGCGAGCTGGCCGGCGGCCTCGCGGGTGGCGACGTCGGCGTCGGTGGCGTGCAGCGGGCCGTACTCCTCCGCCGCGAGCGTGCCGCCGCCCACGAGGACGGCATCGGCGAAGCGGCGTACGGCGGTGAAGACCTCGCCGTCGGCGTCACCCGAGATCGAGCCGCTCAGCCCGTCACCCCCGGCCGCGGCGCCGTCGAGGGTGGCCACCATCATCGCCCGCACGTAGGCCCGCCCCGGGGTGTCGGGCCACGGGTAGTGCTGCGGCAGGTCGTCGCCCGCCACCGGGCCGCGCTCGGGTCCGAAGATGATCTCCACCGCGCAAAGATAGCCAGGGCGGTCATGTGTCGGTCCTGGGCGAGGTGGCCCCGGTTCGCAGACAGGCCCCCGGTGGGTGATGAGGCGGACTCACATCGGCATCGGCCCCGGACTGACCCCGGGGAGCAGGGCCGGGACGACGGGGGCCAGCACCGCCATCACGAGCAGCGCGACGCTGAACACCCGGGAGAAGGCGGGACCGTGCCGCCAGCACTTCTCCAGCAGGACCACCCCGGTCAACGCCACCATCACCGGCACGTTCATCGCACCTAGCGCGACCAGGACGATCATCAGCCCCCAGCAGCAGCCGACGCAGTAGCTGCCGTGGTGCAGCCCCACCCTCAGGTCGCGGGCGCGACCGCGGAACCCGGCGTAGGCGAACAGGGCGCCGACCGGCGTGCGGCAGTGGCTCAGGCACGCCTCCTTCAGGCCGGTGAGCTGGTAGGCGCCGGCCGCGGCGAACACCGCGGCCCCGATCCACCGGCCGTGGCCGGGGTCGTCCAGGACCAGCCGGTCGACGCCGGCCAGCGCGGCGTAGACCACGACGCCGAAGGCAAGCCACGCCATGAGGTAGCCCCCGAGGAACGAGGCCACCCCGACGACACGTCCCGGGACCGTCGGCCTGGCCGCCACCGTGCGGATCCACAGGAACGCCATCGGGGCCACCGACGGGAACATCATCGCGGCCATCATCACCACCCACACCGGGAGGAAGGCGACCAACGAGAGCCCCATGGTGCCCTGCCCGGCTCCCATCGGGCCCGCCCAGGCCAGGGTGGCCGACCAGGCCAGGGCGACCAGCAGCAGGAGCCCGGCGTACCACGGCAGGGCGGTACGCAACGAGCGTGACGAGGCAGGCGCCGGGTCAGCCCTCATAGACGAAGTCGGCGACGAAGCTGTTGGTGCCGGTGAACTCCGCGTCCCAGTGGTCGTGGTACCCCACGGCACCGGCCCGGGCCTGCGTGACCGGCTGCGCGACGGCCCCGAAGACCGGGTTGGTGATGACGGACGGGCCGGCGCCGTCCATGCCAACGACCTCCTCGGAGCCCATCTGCACGACGTCGCCGACCGACGCGCTCAGCGAACGTCCGCTGCGGTCGAAGGAGATGGCAGCGGGGGCGACGCCCACGACCTCGCCGATCAGCGGCCCGAGCGCCGCTAGGTGACCGCCGGCGCCGCCCGAGAAGACGGCGCCGAGCGCGTCGGTTTGCTCCGGGGTCGAGCGCTCGTCGAGGTAGAGCGCGACCTTCCAGCCGCCGTCCATCATCTGTTTCGGCGTGTGCACCGCCATCACGGCGTTGAGTCCCGAGACGTCGACGCCGTCCTTCTCGCCCTCGGTGACGTGCCAGGCCAGCAGCAGGTCGCACGCATCCTGCGTGGCCGGGCCGAGCCAGATGCACGGACAGCTGACGTCGCAGCTGCACGCCTCGAAGTAGTCCCCTCTGACCTTGAAACTCATGGGCCTCTCCCTTCCTCTTCGGAAGGTACGCCCGCCACTTGGTGCTGCCCAGGGGACGCCGCACCTTGTCTAGCCCCGCGCCGAGGGCGAGCCACCCGGAGGACGATCGCGCGCGGTCGTCGAACGGGCAGAGCGGTCGGTGGCCGAGATCCAGGACGAGGTGCTGGGCCAGCTGCGGGCGTCGACGGCGTGCTGAGGGGCGGCGGTCGCGCGCGTCTGCGGGACCGGGTCAAGGCCTCCAGGTGGTCGACCGCCGCGCGACGGCGTAGATCGCATCGCACCGCTCCTGGTCCAGGACCTCACCGAGACGCAGCAGCCACTTCCCGACCTGCATGCGCGGCAGCACGTGCACCCCGGTCGGCTGGCTCTTCACGACGAACTCGTCGGCGTTCACGGTGACGATCAGGCCGTCGACGGGTACGGCGAACCCGGTCACGGCACTGAGCAGCGTGCTCGCGCGCCCGGCCTCGTGGCGGGCGTTGCGCACGTAGGGCTGCCGGAACCCGTCGACCAGGAACGTGTTGCCGCCAACCCAGATCTTGGCGCCCCTGTGGTGCTTGGTGTTGATCGTGAACACCCCGCCGGGCCCGATGGCGAGATGGTCGATGTCGGACCCACGGGTGCCGACCGGCACCGAGTGCAGGAAGCGCCAGCGCGGGTCACGCTTCGCCACCTTGGCCAGCCGGGCCGCGACCTTCTCCTCGCCGTCGGCGCCCAGCCGCCAGGCACGCTCGTCGTTCTTCACGCCCAGCACGCGCGCGAGCGTCGTCCGCACCGGCGCCGCCACGAACGCTGCGTCCGCGACGTCGCGCACGCCCTCCCCCGGCAGGTTGGTGGCCAGGTCGAGCCACGGCCGTTCGGGCACGACGGTCGTCGGAGCCGGCGGCAGCGGCGCGGCGGGTGCCTCGGCAACCGGCTCGAGCGCCACGGCGACGGCCGGCGCGACGACGTGCTCAACAGCGGTCTCGATCAGCCCCGGCGCCGGCACGCCCTGCTCGATCTTCCAGGCGACCACGGCCTCGTGGACGACGGCCCGCCACCGCTCCTCGGCCGGGAAGCCCTCGTCGGCCTTCAGGTCCCAGTAGCCGAGCTGCTCCTCACCGTCCTTGACGTAGAGCCGGTCGTGCCCGAACCGTCTCCACCGTGCCACCGTCGGTCGCGCCGTCAACCCTGTCTGGTCCCCCTGCTCCATCCCGCTGTTGTACTCCTGACTGGTGTCCGATAGGCCCGTTTTCACGGAACCTGGCGGACATCCCCGGACGCGCATCCGACGGCCCTGCTCCGGGTACCTCCCACGCGACCGTCCGACCTGGAGGAGAGCGATGACCGACCACGCACGCATCGTCGAGGACCTGCTCGCGCGCCACGGGCAGACCTACGCGGAGGCGGCCGGGATCACCCTGAGGGACCAGCCGTCGCCGCTGTACCAGCTGCTCGTGCTGACCATGCTCAGCTCGACCCGGATCGGCGCCGACCTCGCCGTGGCGGCGGCACGCGAGCTCTTCGCCGCCGGCTGGTCGACGCCGCAGCGGATGCGCGACGCGACCTGGCAGCAACGCGTCGACGCGCTCGGGCGGGCGCACTACCGGCGCTACGACGAGAGCACGTCGACCAAGCTCGCGGAGGGCGCCGACTGGCTGCTGGCGACGTACGCCGGTGACCTGCGGCGGCTGCGTCCCGACGGTCCCGGGCAGGTCGACCGGCTGGAGGCTGCGATCGCCGAGACGCCGCGCATCGGGCCGGTCGGGGCGCGGATCTTCTGCCGCGAGGTGCAGGACCTGTGGCCCGAGGTCGCGCCGTACTTCGACGACCGCTCGCTCCGGGCCGCCGACGACCTGGGGCTGCCGACCGATCCGGACCGCCTGGCCGGCCTGGCCCCGAAGGGGCAGGTGGCACGCCTCGCGGCGGCCCTCACCAGGCAGTCGCTGGCGCACTGAGCCGTGGCTCGGGAGAGGGGAAGGCGGGCCCATGTAACGCGGTGTTATCGATGCCGAGTGCCCCGCGTGCGCCTTGTTCAGAATCCGTAACTCCGCGTTACATGCCCGCACCGGGCGCCCCCCACCCCCACCCCCTTGCCTCGTGCGGTTGTCTGGGGACCCACCCACCACCAGGAGGACACATGCGCGCAGTCGGGATCCGCGAAGCCGGTGACGCCAGCAGGCTCGAGGACGTCGAGCTGCCCGACCCCTCGCCCGAGGGCCGCGACCTGCTGGTCGAGGTGCGGGCGGTGTCGGTGAACCCGGTCGACACCAAGCTGCGCACGCGGCAGGGGCCGGCCGAGGGCGAGGACGTCAAGGTGCTGGGCTGGGACGTCGCGGGCGTCGTACGCCGGGTGGGGCCGGACGCGACGGCGTTCTCGGTCGGCGACGAGGTCTGGTACGCCGGGTCCGTCACCCGCCCGGGCGCCAACAGCGAGCTGCACCTCGTCGACGAGCGGATCGTCGCGCGCAAGCCGGCGACGCTCGGCTTCGCGCCGTCGGCAGCGTTGCCGCTCACGGCGATCACCGCCTGGGAGCTGCTCTTCGACCGGCTCGGCGTGCAGCGCAACGTCGGCGAGGGTCGGGTGCTCCTGGTCGTCGGTGCCGCCGGCGGGGTGGGGTCGATCCTGGTGCAGCTCGCCAAGAAGCTGACCAAGCTGCGCGTCGTCGGCACCGCTTCGCGACCCGAGTCCAAGCAGTGGGCCCAGGACCTGGGCGCCGACGAGGTGATCGACCACACCCAGCCGCTGGTCCCCCAGCTGAAGGAGCTCGGCATCGAGGGGGTCGAGCTGATCGCGGCGCTGACCCACACCGACGAGCACTACGACCAGCTCGTCGAGGCGCTCGCGCCCCAGGGCCGGATCTGCGTCATCGACGACCCCGAGGGCGGCCTCGACGCGAGCCCGTTGAAGCAGAAGTCGGGCTCGCTGCACTGGGAGTTCATGTTCACCCGGTCGAGCTTCGAGACCGAGGACATGGCCGAGCAGGGCCGCATCCTCGACCTGGTCGCCCGCCTGGTCGACGACGGCACGCTGCGCACGACGACCGACGGCGTCACCGAGCCGAAGACGATCAACGCCGCCCACCTGCGCGAGGCCCACGAGTTCATCGAGTCGCACCGCGCCGTCGGCAAGGTCGTGCTGGAGGGCTGGGACAGCTGAGCGCCGTCACCCCCGAGTCGCTCGGCGCCTGGCTGCTCAAGGCCAGCCCGGCGAACGTCGACGTGGGCGAGCTCGTCCGCACCGGCTTCTCGACGATCACGACCCGCTGCGTGCGCCCGTCGTACCGCACCTCGCTGGTCGCCCCCGGCCAGCCCGTCCTGCTCTGGGTCAGCGGTCAGGACCGCGCCCACCCGGCGGGGGTGTACGCCGAGGGCCGGACGACCGGCGTGGTGCGCACCGACGGGGACGACCTGGTGGTGCCGGTGTCGCTGACGCCGCTCGGGCTCGTCGTACCCCGTGTCGAGCTGCTCGCCCACTCCTTGTTGGCCCAGCTCGAGGTGCTCCGGATGCCGGCCGGGAGCAACCCGTCGTACGTCACCAAGGAGCAGCTCGAGGCGCTGGCAGCCGGGTGGCCCCAGGTCACGGTGGGCGCCGACCGGCAGCTGTAACGCGGGGTTCACGTGACTGAGGCCCCTCCCGGCAGGGGCCTCGGTGGCACGAACCCCGCGTTACAGCCGGCGCGGGGGCGGCCCTCACCCCGCCAGCGCCCGGGCCACCTCGAGGTCGGTGATCAGGATGTTCACCCAGCCACCCCGTACGGCGGCACGGATGGCGTCGGTCTTCTCGTGCCCCCCAGCGACGCCGATGCGGCGGGGGACGCGCATCAGGTCGTCGCGGCCGATGCCGATGACGCGGTCGTCGAAC
Source organism: uncultured Actinomycetota bacterium (assembly GCA_963750435.1). Taxonomy (GTDB): domain Bacteria; phylum Actinomycetota; class Actinomycetes; order Propionibacteriales; family Nocardioidaceae; genus Marmoricola. Next base: position 15,307 of record CAVVQW010000014.1, read on the forward strand.
GTGGAGGAGATCGCGGCGCCGGCGGCGTCGAAGTACCTCAGGCAGACGTCGCCGACCGCGCCCGCGGCCTCGAGCGCCTCCTGCTCGGTCGGGGCGAGGCTGTTGCCGCTGCGGCGCAGCAGCGGCGACGGCTCCAGGGTGCCGATGCCGACGAGCGAGACCGACAGCCGGGACCACAGCGCCTGCACGTCGCGCACGCCGGGGTCGGCCAGCAACGCCTGCTGCAGGGCCGGGGAGCCGACCAGGCCGGGTGACGGCACGAAGACGGGGGCGGCGCCGGTGACCTCGGCCAGGCGGGCGGTCAGCCGGGTGGCCTGCATCTGCACCTCGGGGCTGCCGACGCCGCCGACCACCTGCACCACGGTCTCGGCGACCTGGGTGCGCTTGGGCCGCATCATCTCCACGGCCGCGAGCAGGGTGGCGCTCCAGGAGGAGACGCCGATGACGTCGCCGCCGATCAGGGTGCTGTCGAGGTACGCCGCGGCGCCCGAGGCCAGCGCGCTGGTGGTGCTCGCGACGTCGCCCTCGACGTCGACGACGATCACGTCGCGCAGGGCGTACCTCTCGGCAACCCGCTCCTCGAGGTCGGCGTGCACCCCGGGCGGCGCGACCACGACCGTGCGCACGATCCCCCGCTCGCCGGCCTCCTTGAGCAGCCGGGAGACGCGGGCCTGCGAGAGGTTGAGCTGGGCCGCGATCTCCGGCTGGCGCACCCCCTTCTCGTGGTAGAGGCGCGCGACCTTGGTGAGCAGCCGGAGCCGATCACGGTCGGCGGTGATGCGGACGGGCATGGGCGCATCGTCTCCCGGATCGGGGTGCGGTGGGGGTCGTCTCGGCGAGAGGCCCGGCGAGCAGCCGGGCGGGCCCGGCGCGCAGTGGTGGTGCGGACCGGGCCCGTCGGCGTACGAGGTGCAGCTTGTAACGCGGTGTTGTCGACCCCGAGTGCACCGTGTGCGGCTTGTTCAGAATCAACAACTCCGCGTTACATGGGAGGACCCGAGTCCCCCCTACTTCTTGCCGAACACGCCGTACTCGTCGGCGTTCTTGGCCGTGATCAGCTCGCAGTCGATGGACTGCTTCTCCTCGGCACCGGTCTTGCCGTCCTTGACCATCTTGTCGGCCTGGACGACCGCGGTCTCGGCGCCGAGCGCGGCGGGCTGGAGCGCGGTGGCGTACATCGTGCCGGCCTTGATCTCCTTGATCGCGTCGGGGCTGCCGTCGAAGCCGACGACCACGACGTTCTTCAGCCGGGCCGCCTTGATCGCCGCGACCGCGCCGAGGGCCATCGTGTCGTTGCCCGCGATCACGCCCTGGATGTTGCGGTTGCGCTGGAGGATGGTCTCCATCTTGGTGAACGCCTCCTGCTGGTCCCAGTTGGCGGTCTCCTTCTGCACGAGCTTCATGCCCGGGTACTGCGAGATGACCGCGTTGTAGCCGTCGGAGCGCACGCCCGCGTTGGTGTCGGAGGCCTTGCCGACGAGCTCGACGTAGGTGCCCTTCTGCTTCATCGCCTCGACGAACGCCTGGCCGGCGAGCTGCGCGCCCTGGGCGTTGTTGGAGACGATCTGCGCGGCGGCGACGCCGGTCTTGTTGATCTCGCGGTCGATCAGGAACACCGGGATGCCGGCGTCCTTGGCCTTCTGCACCGGGCCGATCGAGGCGTCGGCACCGGCGTTGTCGAGGACGATCGCCGCGGCCTTGCGCGAGATCGCGGCGTCGATCAGCTCGCTCTGCTTGTTCGGGTCGTCGTCGTGCGAGGCGACGGACGCGTCGTACCCGAGCTCCTCGGCCTTGGCCTTGGCGGCGTCGCCCTCGGCCTTGAAGAACGGGTTGTCGGGAGACGGGGTGATGATCGCGATGTAGTTGCTGGACTTCTTGGCCGAGTCGCCGGAGCCCGAGCCGGAGCTGCTGCTGTCGGAGCTGGAGCCGCATCCGGACAGGACGAGGGCACCCGCTGCCGCGACCGCCGCCAACCGCAGGGCGCCGGCGCGAGGGAACGTGTTGAACATCTTCGTGAACCTCCTGGAGTGGGTGGTGTGAGTCACCCGTGCGTGGTGGTGGTGCCCTCGTGCCGGGAGGAACCCGGCGCCGAAGTGTGGGGAGCGTCCGAGGACGCGGGCGGGGTGCTGTCCCCGCTGGGGGTGCCGGCCGGGGTGGCGTGCTCGGCGGCCACGGTCGCGGCGACGGCCGCACCCCGGCGCTGGAAGCGCTGCTGGCCCTGGTCGAGCATCACCGCGAGGATGATCACGGCGCCCTTGATGAAGATCTGCCAGAAGGTCGAGACCCCGAGGATCACCAGGCCGTCGGCCAGGAACCCGATCACGAAGGCGCCGACCAGCGTGCCGCGCACGTTGCCGCGACCACCCGAGAGGGCCGCGCCGCCGATCACGACGGCCGCGATGGCGTTCAGCTCGAAGGACTCACCGGCCTGCGGAGCGGCCGAGGTCAGCTCGGAGGCGATGATGATGCCGGTGACCGCGGCGCAGGCGCCGGAGATCATGTAGACCACGGTCTTCACCCGCCGGACGGGTACGCCGGACAGCTCCGAGGCCCGCTCGTTGCCGCCGGTGGCGTAGAGCCAGCGGCCGAAGGGCGTGAGCACGAGCAGCACGGTGGCCGCCAGGGCGAGCGCGATCATCACCCAGATCGAGAACGGCAGCCCGAGCGGCCGCCCGTTGCCGATGAAGGAGAAGCCGGTGTTGCCCAGGGCGGGCTGGCCGCCGAGGTCGGGGTACGTCGAGCCGCCGGAGATCAGCAGCGCCGTGCCGCGGGCGACGTACAGCATGCCGAGGGTGGCGATGAACGGCGCGACGTTGAACTTGGTGACCAGCACACCGTTGAGCAGCCCGACGAAGGTGCCGACCGCGATCGCGAGGATCACCACGACCCAGACCGGCGGGTAGGCGATCGTGTCGGTGCCGGGCACCCGGATGCCGCCGAGCAGCTCGCCGCAGACGATGCCGGACAGGCCCACGATCGAGCCGACCGAGAGGTCGATGCCGCCCTTGAGGATCACCAGCAGCATGCCGAGCGCGAGCACGGCGTTGATGGCCACGTGCTTGGTCATCGTGATCAGGTTGTCGACGGCGAGGAACGAGTCGCTCAACGACCCGAAGACCACGATCAGCACGGCCAGGGCGATGAAGGCGCGCAGCTCGAAGATCAGGGTGAGCACCTGTAGCCGGCGTACGTCGCGGGCGGTCGGCCCGTGCTCCGGCGCGGGGGTGGCGGCGCGGGGGGTGAGGGTCTGCTGGCTCACGATGTCTCTCCAGTTCTGCGGGCGGTGCCGTCAGCGATCTGCATCAGGGCGCTGCGGTCGATGCTGTGCGGGTCGAGGTCGGCCACGAGGCGGCCCCGGTCCAGGACCAGGAGCCGGTCGGGGATGTGGAGGGCCTCCTCCGCCTCGGAGGTGGTGAAGACGACGGCCAGGCCGTTCTCGGCCTGCTCGGTCATCAGCGCGAAGATGTCGGCCTTGGCCCCGATGTCGACGCCACGCGAGGGCTCGTCGAGGAGCAGCACCCGGGGGTGGGTCAGCAGCGCCTTGCCGATGACGACCTTCTGCTGGTTGCCGCCCGAGAGCGAGCCGATCGGGGCGGAGGCGCCGGCGGCCTTGACGGTCACGTCGCGGATCATCTGGTCGACCGAGTCCTTCTCGCGGCCCCGCGAGACCAGGCCACGGCGTACGAACGTCATCAGCGAGGCGAGCGAGAGGTTCGCACCGACCGACATCGTCTGCACCAGGCCGTCGCGCTGCCGGTCCTCGGGCACCAGGGCGATCCCGCGCTCGATGCGGGTGCGCACCGAGGTGCTGCCGAGGTCCTGGCCGGCGTACGTCACGGTGCCGGCGGCGACCGGGGTGCGGCCCGCGATCGCCTCCAGCAGCTCGGTGCGACCCGACGCCATCAGGCCGTAGACGCCGACGATCTCGCCGGCGCGGATCTCCAGGTCGAGCCCGTCGACGGCGAGCCGCTCGGGGTTGGCCGGGTCGGCGACCTGCAGGTGCTCGACGCTGAGGACGACGTCGCCCAGCGTGGCGTCGCGCTTGGGGAACAGCGAGCCCTGGTCGCGCCCGACCATGTGGTGCACGACCCAGGGCAGGTCGACCTCGGCGGCGGTCGAGGTGGCGACCAGCTGGCCGTCGCGCAGGACCACGACGTCGTCGGCGATGTCGAGGGACTCCTCGAGGTGGTGGGAGATGTAGACGACCGCCACCCCGCGTCGGGTGAGGTCGCGGATCACCTTGAACAGCACGTCGACCTCGCTCATGCTCAGCGCCGAGGTCGGCTCGTCCATGATCAGCACGCGGGCGTTCTGCAGCAGGGCCCGGGCGATCTCGACCAGCTGCTGCTGGCCGATCCGCAGGTCGGACACGCGGGTGTCGGGGTCGAGCTGCTCCTCGAGCCGCGCCAGCACCTCGACGGTCGCCGCGCGCTGCCGCTTGCGGTCGACCCGGCCGTACGCCGTGTGCTCGCGCGCCAGGAACAGGTTGTCCTGGATGGAGAGGTTGGGGCAGAGGCTGAGCTCCTGGTGGATGATCACCACGCCGCGGTCGGCCGCGGCCCGGGGCGAGTCGAACTCCACGACCTCGTCGTCGAGCACGACCTGGCCCGTGGTCGGCGACTCGATGCCGGCCAGGATCTTCATCAGGGTCGACTTGCCGGCGCCGTTCTCGCCGAACAGCGCGGTCACGCGACCCGGCCGGAAGGAGGCCGAGACGCCGCGCAGGGCGTGCGTGCCGCCGTAGGTCTTGGTGACGTCGATCGCGGCCATCACCGCGGTGCGCGGGTCGGCGGTCGCCGGGGTGGCGGTCATCAGGACGCCTCCAGGCTGACCGGGGTCACGGTCAGGACGTCGGGGGTCAGCGGCGCGATGGTGCCGACCACCGAGACCTTCTTGCCGGCCAGCGAGGCGACGTCGAGGCCGTCGAGCAGGTCCTTCTTCATCTCGGTGTTCAGCGCGGTGGCGGCGTTGGCGTACTCCACCTGGTTGACGAAGTCGTTGAAGCTGACCAGCCCGGTCGCGTCGCGCAGCGTGGTGCCGTTGATCGCGGGGCCGGTCTGCACCGAGACCCGCGTGCCGGCGCCCAGCCCGGGCACGTCGACCTGCATCAGGCCGCCGACGGCCTTCCGGGCGGTGCCGGTGAAGGTGACGGAGTAGGCGTACGGCGAGGAGGTGCCCTCGCGCTTGCCGTACTTCTTCCCCGCGGCCTCGGCGTCCTGCTTGATCAGCGGCGCGAGCGTCGCCAGGTCCACCGGCGACTTCTCCACGGCCGGCTTCACCTTGGCGAGGTAGTTCTCCTGGCCGTACGACGCCGCGTCGAACTTCTCCTGGGCGCCCGGCACGGGGGCCGAGGCCGAGCGGAAGTCGGTGGACAGCACCATCGCCGCGACCAGCAGCAGCAGGAGCAAGCCGACGACGACGCGGGCGGGCACGCCCCGACGGGTCTGCGGGCGGTCGCCGGAGCCGGTGGTGGAAGGGGCCGGGGTGCTCATGGGGTGCCTCTCGGATCGGGGACGGTCGCGCCGTGACCGCGCGACCGGGTGACCGCCTGGACCCAGGCGGCGCGGACGGCGCTGCGCTGGTCGTCGGTGGTGAGGGGGGACAGCGGCGGGGTGTCCGGGAGGGCCCCGGTCTCGAGCACCTCCTCGAGGTCCGACCACGTCCACCAGCCGAGCTGCAGGCCGGCGAGCCGGGCGACGCCGAGGGCGGAGAGGTTGGCGGTGCGGCTGACCCGCACGGGCAGGCCGCTGACGTCGGCCTGCAGCTGCATCAGCGCGGTCGACCGGGTCATGCCGCCGTCGCAGGCGAGCTCGGAGAGCGGGCCGGCGACCTCGGCGAAGGCGGTGAGCGCGTCGTCGACCTGCAGCGCGATCGACTCCAGGGCCGCGCGGGCGAGCTGGGGGCGGCGGGTGCCGAGGGAGAAGCCGCTCAGCACCGGGGTGGCGGAGCGGTCCCACCAGGGGGCGCCGAGGCCACCGAAGGCGGGCACCAGCGCGACGCCGTCGCTGCTCGCGCCGGCGGCCTCGGCGAAGAGGGTGTCGGTGTCGACCTCGAGCAGGTCGGCCAGCCAGGTGAAGGTGCGTCCCGTCGACCGGATGTTGGCCTCGAGGGCGTGCACGGGGCGGTCGACCTGCCAGGCCACGGTCGCGCAGACCCCGGAGGCGGCCGAGGCCCGCGGGCCCAGGGCCATCACCGAGGAGCCGGTGCCGTAGGTCGCCTTGACCACGCCCGGCCGCCAGCCCGCGTGGGCGAAGAGCGCGGCGTGGGAGTCGGCCAGCACCGCCAGCACGGGGGTGCCGTCGGGCAGCGGGGCCAGGTCGCGGGTGCCGGGGAACGGGCCGATCGAGGGCGTGACCTCGGGCAGGGCGGCGGCCGGGACGCCGAACACCTCGAGGAGGTGGCCGTCCCAGGCGCAGGTGTCGACGTCGAGGAGCTGGGTGCGGGAGGCGTTGCCGACCTCGACCCGGGCCGGGCCACCGAAGTGGGCCAGCAGCCAGGAGTCGACCGTGCCGACGCACAGCTCGCCGGCCTGGGCGCGGGTGCGGTCGGGGTCGTGCTCGTCGAGCAGCCAGCCGGCCTTGAGCGCGGAGAACATCGGGTCGAGCGGGAGGCCGGTGCGGGCCAGCACGTAGTCCGCCTCGCCTGCGCTCTCCAGCTCGTCGGCGCGGGCGGCGGTGCGCTGGTCCTGCCAGCTCAGGGCCGGGCCCAGCGGGCGCAGGGTGGCGCGCTCCCAGAGCACGACCGTCTCGCGCTGGACGCTGAGGCCCACCCCGGCGACGGTCGCGCCGGGCACCTGCGCCAGGCACTCGGCGACCGACTGCTGCACGCTGGCCCACAGCGCGTCGGCGTCGTGCTCGACCCAGCCCGGGCGGGGGTGCGACTGCGCGACCGGCACCCCGGCCTCGGCCACGACCGCACCGGAGCCGTCGACCAGCATCGACTTGGTCGAGCCGGTGCCCTGGTCGATCGCCAGGAGGAGGTCAGCGGGCGGCACGACCCACCACGTCCTTGGCGGCGACGACGATGCCCTCGGTGTTCAGCCCGAAGTGGTCGAGGAGGTACGACGCGCTGCCGGTCGGCGCGAACGCGTTGTCGACCCCGAGGATGCGCATGGGGCAGGGCTGCGCCTGCGCGACGACCGAGGCGACGGCCGCCCCGAGGCCGCCGCTGACGGTGGCCTCCTCGACGGTGACGATGCCGGCCGTCTCGGCCGCGGCGGCGAGCACGGCGTCGCGGTCCAGCGGCTCGACGAAGGCCATGTTCAGCACCCGGGCCGAGATCCCCTCGGCGGCCAGGGCGTCCGCGGCCCAGAGGGCGCGGGAGACCATCGACCCGACGGCCAGGAGCGTGACGTCGCGGCCCTCGCGGACGGTCACGGCGCGGCCGGGCTCGAAGACGTCGCCGGGCTGCGAGACGACCGGCACCTTGAAGCGCGGGATCCGCAGGTAGGACCCGCGGCCCAGCGCGGCGGCCCAGCGCACGGCCGAGCGGGTCTGCTGCCCGTCGGCGGGCACGACGACCGGCAGGCCGGCGACCGCGCGCATCCAGGAGAGGTCCTCGATCGAGTGGTGGGTGGGGCCGAGCTCGCCGTACGCCATGCCCGGGCTCTGGCCGCACAGCACGACGTGCCGCTGGCTGTAGGCGACGTCGGCCTTGATCTGCTCGGTGGCCCGCCCGGTGAGGAAGGGCGCGGCGGCGCAGACGAAGGGGATCAGGCCCGGCGTTGGCCAGACCGGCGCCGACGCCGACGAGGTCCTGCTCGGCGATGCCGACGTTGACCAGGCGGTCGGGGAACTCCTCCTTGAAGGCGCCCAGGTTGCTGGAGCCGACCGAGTCGTTGCAGACCGCGACGATGCGCTCGTCCGCGCGGGCCAGCTGGGCCAGCTCGTCGGCGAAGTCGACCCGGCCGTCGAAGGTCGGTGCGTCGGTGGCGATCGAGAGGGGGACGGTGGTCATGCGGAGAGCTCCTCGAGTGCGGTGCGGACCTGCTCCGGGGTGGGCACCTTGTGGTGCCACTCGACCCGGTCCTCCATGAACGAGACGCCCTTGCCCTTGACCGTGTCGGCGACGATCGCGACCGGCTTGCCGGTCGTGGACGGGCCCATGGCCTCGACCAGCGCGAGGTGGTCGTGGCCGTCGATGCGTCGGGTCTCCCAGCCGAAGCTGGTCCACTTGTCGTGCAGCGGCTCCAGCGTCTTGGTGTCCTCGGTGCGGGCGCCCTGCTGGAGGCGGTTGCGGTCGACCACGGCGGTGAGGGTGTGCAGCTCGTAGTGGGCCGCGGTCATCGCGGCCTCCCAGTTGCTGCCCTCCTGCATCTCGCCGTCGCCCATCACCACGATGGTGCGGAAGTCCTCACCGGAGACCCGGGCGCCGAGCGCGCAGCCGGTGGCCACCGGGAAGCCGTGGCCCAGGGGGCCGGTGTTGGTCTCCACGCCCGGCACCTTGACCCGGTTGGGGTGGCCGTTGAGCGGCGACAGCGGCTGGGCGAAGGTCGCCAGCTCGGCGCGGGGGAAGAACCCGGCCGAGGCGAGGGTGGAGTAGAGCGCGGCGGCGCAGTGCCCCTTGCTCAGCACGAACCGGTCGCGTCCGGGGGCGTCGGGGATGGTCGGGTCGACGCGCAGCGCGTGCCAGTACGCCGTCACCAGGATGTCGGTGACCGAGAGGTCGCCCCCGACGTGACCGAGGCCGGCGCCGGAGATCGTGGTGATCACGTCGCGGCGCACGCCGGTCGCGACGGCGCGCAGCCCGCGGGCGAGCTCCTCGCCGCTCAGCGAGCGGTGCCGCTCGACGGTCGCGAGGTACGCCGCGGCGGCCTCGGCGTCCGTGCTCAGCACGCGCGGCTCGGCCGAGACGTCGCCGGCCATCAGCGCGCTCACGCGCCACCGGCCACGTCGGCCATGGCGGCGTACAGCGACTTCTTCACGATGCGCTGGGCGAGCAGCGCGTCCTGGGCGTCCTGGGCCGCGCGCAGCGCCTCGTGGTCGAGGGTCTGCAGCGCCCGGTGGAAGCCGCGCATGGTCTCGATGCCGTCGCGGGCGGCCTGCACGGAGTCCTCGCGGAACGGGAACTGGTCGAGCTGCCAGACGCCCTCCCAGCCACCGGAGTGCAGGGCGTGGAAGAACTCGAAGGTCTCCAGCAGGTGCACCGAGCCGACGACCATGTCGTCGTCCCAGCCGCGGAAGTTGTCGTTGACGTCGATGGCGAAGAGCCGGTCGCGCGACATCGCCAGCTGCGCGGCCTCGGCGGGCGACTCGCCGCCGTACAGCGAGTGGCCGAAGTCGAGCAGGATGCCGACGTTGTCGCAGCCCATCTCCTCGACGGCCAGCAGGGTGCGGGCGCAGGAGGAGAAGACCATCCGGTTGCGCGGCTCGCGGGGCTTGTACTCGATGCAGAACTTCATGTCGGGGAAGTTGGTCGCGAGCTCGCGGACGGCCTCGACGGAGTACGTCCAGAGCTGGCCGTGGTCGGCCTGGAACGGGTAGTCGACCCCGTCCTGCCCCGGCCAGAGCTTGACGTAGTCGCAGTCCAGCTCGGTGGCCAGCTCCGCGGCGCGGGAGACCAGGTCGATCGCGCGGGCCCGCACCTTGGCGTCGGGGTTGGTGAAGCCGCCCTTGACGAACTCGCGGTTGTAGATCTCCGGCGTGATCGCGACCGCGCTCAGGTTCGCCGCGGCGAGGGCACCCTTGAGGTCCTCGGTGCTGACGTCGGTCGGCGCGAAGGGCCAGTTCAGGTCGACGACCGAGAGCGACCCGACCTGCCCGGCGAGCGCGATGGCCTCCAGCGTGGTGACCGGGTCGGCGTACCCCTCGGTGGCGTAGCGGTCGACGTAGCTGGCGAAGTGCCAGATCCCCGCACCGTAGCGCGGCTCTTGAATATCTATTCCGTGTTGAAGCGCCATGCATGAATAGTGGTCGTCGTCACACCCCGGCGTCAAGGGGGCGCGCGGAAATGGTGGGCCGCGCGGCAGCTGTAACGCGGTGTTCGTGTGGCTGAGGCCCCTCCCGGGAAGGGCCTCAGTGACGTGAACCCCGCGTTGCAGCAGGTCTACCGGCCCCTCAGCGCACGGCGACCGGGTTCACCGGGGAGCCGACGGCGCCGGTGATCGGCAGCGGGGCGGCGGTCAGGAGGCAGTCCCACCGGCCGTCGGCGGCGCAGGCCTCGGCGAGGGCGTCGAGGTCCCACATCTCGCCCAGGAACAGGCCGATGTGCGGGATCGCGACCTGGTGCAGCGGCTGGAAGGCGTCGTGGAACTCGTTGGGACGCACCTCGAAGCCCCAGGTGTCGGTGGCCACGGCGGCGATGTCGCTGCCGTGCAGCCAGTCGGCGGTGGTGAAGGAGAGCCCCGGCGAGGGGCCGCCGGCGTACTCTCCCCAGCCGTCGCGGCGGGCGCGGGCCAGCCGTCCGGTGCGGACCATCAGCAGGTCGCCCCGGCCGACGCGGGCCGACGGGCCCTGCGCCGAGATGGTGGCCTCGAGGTGATCGGTGGTGATCGCGAACCCGTCGGGCAGCTCGCCGTCGGTGCCGATCGCGCGGCCCACGTCGAGCAGCACGCCCCGACCGCAGACGACGTCGGCGACGGTCTCGATGCCGGTGACCCCGTCGCCCATGGAGGTGACCACCCGGTCGGCCGGTCGGCCGTTCCAGGCGACGCCGTGGTCGAAGATGTGGCCGAGCCCGTCCCACTGGGTCGAGCACTGCAGAGGCATCGAGACCACGTCGTCGGCGCCGCCGAGGCCGTGCGGGAAGCCCTGCACGCCGGCCACCGCGTCGGTGCCGGTGTCGAGCATCGTGTGCACCGGGTTGGTACGCCGGCGCCACCCCTTCTGCGGCCCGTCCATGTCGAAGGACTGCGAGAGCGAGAAGGACTCGCCGGTCCGCACCAGCGCGGCCGCGGCCCGGCGCTCGTCGGGGCCGAGCAGGTTCATCGTGCCGCGCACGTCGTCGGCCCCCCAGCGGCCCCAGTTCGAGACCCGTGCCGCCGCGGCCGCGATGGCGCCCTCGGGGTCGGTCGGGTCGAGCCCGACGGCCCCGCTGGCGGCGTGGCCGCTCACCCCAGCTCCGCGAAGGTGTCGTCGATCCAGTCGGAGATGAAGGCGATCACGTGCGGGAAGTGGTCGAGCCCGATGTGCTCGGTCGCCCCCTCGTCAGGGGTGAACACGCGCAGCTCACGCTTGGGGCTGTTGACCGCCTGCTCGTAGGAGCGGTGGGCGTAGGCGAGCGGGATCTGCCGGTCGTTCTCGCCGTGGGCGATCAGGAACGGCACGGTGATCTGCTCCACCACCCCGTCGAGGTTGACGGCCTCGGCGTGGGCGATGAACGTGTCCAGGTCGGGCTGACCCCACACCCACAGCACGTGGTCCCAGTAGTGCGGCACGGGGTTCTCGCCCTCGCGCTCGAGCCGCCGCTTCTGCACCGCGCCCCAGTCGTGGTTGGCACCCCAGGCGACCACCAGCGCCAGCCTCTTCTCGTACGCCGCCGCGCGGGGCGCGTAGTAGCCGCCCAGCGACCAGCCCACGAGACCGATCCGGTCGGTGCGCACGTCGGACCGGGTCTCCAGGTAGTCCACGCACGCGGCCGCCCAGCGCTCGGTCTCCACCTCCGCGGTCAGCCCGCGCAGGCGCAGCGCCTCACCGCTGCCGGGGCAGTCGACCATCAGCGTGGAGATGCCGCGGGCGGCCATCTCGGTGGCGAAGCCGGAGGTGTACATGTGCTCCTTGGTCGAGTCCAGCCCGTTCCACAGGACCACCACCGGAGCGGTGCCGCCCTCGGGCGCGGCGCTGGTGAAGTACGCCGGCAGCGAGGCGTCGGCGTACGGCACCTCGACGCGGGTGGTGGCGGGGTCGAGCAGCTCGAAGACCTTGGCGGTGAGGTCCAGGCAGTGCTGGTAGATCGCGTTGCGGCCGGGGTCCTTCGCGCTCTGCATCCGCTCGGCCTGGGCGAGGTAGCCCGAGGCGCGCAGGTAGGTCTGGCCCGCCGTACGCCGGTGGCCGGCCTTCTCAGCCTCGACCGCCTGCTGCTCGAGCTGGTCGGCGACCGCGGCCCACGCGCGCATGAACTCGGCCGTGCCGACGTCGGACCCCTGCGCGGCCAGCTCGCGGATCGGGCGACAGGCGCGGTCGACCTCGTCGATGGTGCCGCCGCTGTTGAGGGTGGCGACCACCCCCAGGTTCCAGACGTAGTTGCCGGGGAAGTACTCGAACATCGTTGCTCCAGGGGTGTGGTGGGTGGGTCGTCAGGAGGAGGGGCGGGGCGCAGGGCGTCGGAGACCGGCTCGGCCCCGCCGTGCGAGCTGGCGCCGCCGTCGACCGGGATCTCGGCCCCGGTGACGTAGGAGGCGGCCTCGCCCAGCAGGAAGGTCACGACCGAGGCGCCCGTCGAGGGACCTCACGAGGACGCCCGTGCGCGCTCGGCGCGGGCCGCGGCCGGGTCGCGGCGCCGGGGTGCCGGTAGCGGTGGCGCCGGCGGGGCAGAGGTGATCCGGTTGCTGAGCGCACCGAGGCCCTCGACCTCGATGGTCACGACGTCGCCGTCGCGCAGCGGGGGCGGGTCCTGGCGGCCGCGGCGGCCCCAGAGCTCGGCCAGGCAGCCGCCGTGACCGATGGTCCCGGAGCCCAGGACGTCGCCCGCCACCACCCGGCTGTCACGGGAGGCGTGGGCGAGCATCGCCTCGAAGGTCCAGCCGCTGTTGGAGAGCAGGTCGTGCCCCACCTCGACGCCGTTGACCGAGGCCCGGCACCACAGGTCGAGGAAGCCGTCGCCGTCGCGGCGCTCGTCGAGCTCGTCGGCGGTGACCACCCACGGGCCGAGCGAGGTGGCGAAGTCCTTGCCCTTGGCCGGGCCGAGCCCGACCTGCATCTCGCGACCCTGCAGGTCACGCGCCGACCAGTCGTTCATCAGGGTGTAGCCGAAGACGTGGTCGCGGGCCTGCGCGAGCGACACCGACCGCGCCTCGCCCTGGGCGACCACGGCCACCTCGAGCTCGAGGTCACGGGCGACGCTGCGGGCCGGGAACGGCACGTCGTCGTCCGGCCCGAGCAGGGCGTGCGGGTTGGTGAAGTAGAACGTCGGGGCGTCGTACCACGCCTCCGGCACGCCGCTCGCGCCGCTGACGCTGCGGCGTACACCCTCGACGTGCTCCTCGAAGGCCACGAAGTCGCGCACGCTCGCCGGCCGCAGGGGCAGCAGCAGCCGCACCTCCACCAGCGGTACGCCGCGCCCGCCCAGCGCCCGCTCCCCCGCCACCAGCGCGGCGTCGAGCCCCCGAGCGACCAGGTCCTCGAGCCGCTGGCCCTCGGGCAGCGCGAACACCTGCTCGTCGTGCACCACGCCCGCCCGCGTCTCCCCGGCGTGGAGGTAGGTCGCCAGTCGCATCGCCGCGACTCAGACGGGCGGCGCGACGAAGACGCCGCGGTCGGGGTCGTTGAAGGACTGCTTGGCCACGAACTCGCTCATCGGGTTGGCGGTGCCCCACTGGTCGGTGACCTCGGGGTTGCTGAAGTCGTAGAGGTGCGGGTGCCAGGTGTCCTCGTCGAGCTCCTCGAGCTCGGTGGTGTACTCGATGGTGTTGCCGTGCGGGTCCAGGAAGTAGCTGAAGGTGTTGTTGCCGGCCATGTGCCGACCGGGGCCCCACACCTTCTCCACGCCGGCGCGCAGGAGGCGGCCGGTACCGCGCATGTACTCGTCGATGCCGCGCATCTCGAAGGACGCGTGGTGCAGCGAGACGTGCGGGCCTCGCGCGACGGCCAGGCTGTGGTGGTAGGTGTTCGTGCGCAGGAACCACATGACGTCGCCCATGTGCGGCGAGGTCAGGGTGTCCGACAGCGCGAACTGCAGGTGGCGGTCGTAGAAGGCCACCGTCGCCTCGGGCTGCGGGGAGTTGATCACGACGTGGGAGAGCTTCACCGGCACCGACTCGCCCTCCTCGACCTTGCGGTGCTGCCGCGCCGCGACGTCGCAGGAGACCTCGACGGTGCGCCCGTCGACGTCGAAGAACCGGAAGCCGTAGCCGCCGCCCGGGGTCTGCAGCTGCCCCGGCTCCGTCACGAGCCGCACCCCGTCGCGGCCCAGCCGCTCGGCCAGGGCGTCGACGTCGGCGGCGTCGGCGGCCCCGAAGGAGATCAGGTCCAGTCGCTTCTCCTCGGCCCGGCGCAGCCGCACGGAGTACTGCTCGGGCGACCCGGCCGCGGCCAGGAAGGCGAGGCCGTCGTCGGTGGTCTCCGCCTCCAGACCCCACATCTCGGTGTAGAAGCGCAGCTGCGCGTCGTAGTCGGGCACGGCGAGGTCGACGTGCCGCAGGTGGGTGATCAGGCGCTCGTTCACGGGGGTCTCCACGGGGTTCTCGAGAGGGGAAGGGCGGTCAGGCGGGGGTGCTGAGGAGGGCGGCGGTGCGGCCCATCAGGCCGGGGACGTCGCCGCGCTCGTGGTCCAGCAGCCACTGGCCCAGCTGCACCGAGGCCTCGACCACCGCCCGGGCGCGGTCGACGCGGCGGGCGTGGAAGCGGTCCCAGACGCCCTGGTCGAGGGTGTCGGCGCCGAGCAGCTCGTCGGCGAGGACGGCGGCGTCCTCGAAGGCCTGGGCCGCCCCCTGGGCCAGGGTCGGGGGGCAGCTGTGGGCGGCGTCGCCGACCAGCACCACCCGGCCGCGGTTCCAGGGCTCGTCCAGCAGGTGGGTCTCGAACCAGGTGTAGTTGACCCGGTCGGCGTCGGTCATCACCGCGCGGATGTCGTCCCACGGGCCGTGGTAGCCCGCTGCGAGGTCGCGCATCACCTCCAGCGACTCCTGGGGGGTGAGCCGGCTGCGGTCCTGGGCGTCCTCGACGAGGTAGGCGTAGAGCGAGTCCTCGCCGGTGGGGCAGTAGCCGGCGATGTAGCAGCGGCCGCCGTAGTAGAGGTCGGTGCGCGTGACGCTCGCGGGGCGCGGCGCGAACACGCGCCAGATGCCCATGCCGGTGCTCCGGGTCTCCAGCGGGATCCCCAGGTGGCGGCGGGTCCAGGAGCGGATGCCGTCGGCGCCGACGACGAGGTCGTAGCGACCGGTGGACCCGTCGGCGAAGGTGACCGAGACGCCATGGTCGTCCTGGTCCAGCGAGGTGAAGGTCGTGCCGAAGCGGATCTTGGCGCCGACCTCGGCTGCCCGGTCGAGCAGGATCCGGGCCATCGTCGGCCGGTGCATGCCGAGCGTGGCGGGCAGGTCGGGTCCGCCGGTGCGCGCGTCGGGCATCTCCACGAGCAGGGTCCCGGCGGGGTCGGGTGCGCGCAGCCCGAGGCTGTCGAAGGCGTACCCGTGCTCGCGCACGGTCGGCCAGACGCCGAGCTGCTCCAGCACGCGCAGCGCGTTGCCCTGGAGCGTGATCCCCGAGCCGTGCGCCTCCACGTCGGGCTTGACGTCGACGAGGTCGACCGAGACCCCGCGCTCGGCGAGCAGGATGGCGGTGGCCGTCCCGGCGGCGCCGGCGCCGACGACGAGGACGCTGCGGACTGCGGTCATGGGTGGCTCCGTGGGTGAGGCGGGTGTGTGACGGGCCCCACTCTGGGCTCGGGTCGCACCATCGCGGAAGCGCGACTTGTCTATGCCGCCGATCGATGCGGCTGATACCTTGCGGCATGCCCGCCCGCGACTGGCGCTCCCTGGACCTCAACCTGTTGCTGTCGCTGGACGCCCTGCTGCGCGAGCGCAACGTCACCCGGGCCGCGGCCTCGCTGGGGCTGAGCCAGCCCGCCGTGTCGGCCTCGCTGTCACGACTGCGACGGCACTTCGGGGACGAGCTGCTGCACCGCACGGGCAACCGCTACGAGCTGACCCCGCTGGCCGAGCAGCTCGGCAGCCGCATCGACCCGGCCCTCTCGGCCGTCGGTCGGGTCTTCGACGCGACCCCCGACTTCGACCCGGCCAGCTCGCGGCGCGAGTTCACCCTGGTGGTCTCCGACTACGCCGCGACGGTGCTGGGCGACCACCTCGCGACGCTGGTCGCGGAGCGCGCACCCGGCGTACGCCTGAGGTTCCAGCAGCAGACGACCTACCACGTCGAGCACGCGCTCGAGGTGCTGCGGACCGTCGACGGGCTGGTGCTGCCGCACGGCTTCCTCTCCGACATCCCGGTCGTCGACCTGTACGCCGACACCTGGGTCTGCGTGGTCGCCGAGGACAACGACGCGGTCGGGGACGCGCTCACGATGGAGGACCTCGCGACGCTGCCCTGGGTGGTGACCTACCACCTCCCCACCGCGTTCACCCCGGCCGTGCAGCAGCTGCGCAGCATCGGCGTCGAGCCCGACATCCAGGTGGTGGTCGAGAGCTTCCTGGCCGTGCCTTTCCTGGTCGCCGGCACCGGCCGGGTGGCGCTGCTGCAGGCGCAGCTGGCCCGCCGCCTGGGCCGGGCGGCCGGCGTGCGGGTGCTGCCGTGCCCGTGGGAGGTGGTGCCGCTGGTGGAGGCGCTGTGGTGGCACTCCTCGCTGCGCCCGGACCCGGCCCACCAGTGGCTGCGCGGGGTCGCTGCCGAGGCCGGCGCGGCGATCGCGGGCCAGTCCGGCTGAGGCTCATCCGCGCGACGAAGCATCGATCTCGTGGATACCAGTCCGGAAGCGATGTGATTTCCCTGCTGGTGGCGTCGTCCCCGACGCTGGCTCGACGTGACGCCCGTCACGCCCGGACCAACGCCAGCAGGAGCCCCCATGGCCGCCACCCGCACCTCCGCCCGCCTCGACCCGCCGTACGGACGCGTGGCCGGACGACCCCAGGGCGTGCTGCTGATGCTGATCAGCTGCCTGCCGATCCTCGGGGCGGTGCTGCTCGCGCCGGTGCTGCCGACCATGCAGGACGTCTTCGCCGACACCCCCGGCTCCGAGGCGCTGGTGCCGGTGTCGCTGACGATCCCGGCCCTGATGATCGGCCTGATCGCTCCCTTCGCCGGCGGCGTGGTCGACCGGTTCGGCCGCAAGCGGCTGCTGGTCGGCGCCCTCGTCGTGTACGCCGCCTTCGGCACCGCGCCGCTGTGGCTCGACGGGCTGCCCGCGATCGTGCTGAGCCGCGCCGGGGTCGGGGTCACCGAGGCCGCGATCATGACCTGCGCGACCACGCTGATCGCGGACTACTTCTCCGGCACCGAGCGCGACCGGTGGCTCGGGCTGCAGACGGTGTTCGCGTCCGTGTCGGCCACGGTCTTCTTCGCCGTCGGCGGCGGGCTGGGCGCGATCAGCTGGCGCGCACCGTTCTGGCTCTACGCCTCGAGCCTGCTCTTCGCCGTGCTCGCCGCCCGGATGCTCTGGCAGCCGCCGGCTCCCGCCGACGACCGGTTCACGACCTCGACCGGCACCCTGGAGCCCGTCCCGTGGCGGACCCTGGCCGGCCCGGTGCTGGTGACGCTGTTCGGCGGGATCGTGTTCTACACCCCGATCGTCCAGGTGCCCTACGCCCTCGACGACATCGGCATCGACGCCGTCTCGACGGTCGGGGCCATCGCGGCGCTGGCCTCGCTCGCCACCGCCGCCGGCGCGTTCTCCTTCGGCCGCCTGACCCGCCTCGGCACCGGCACGTTGCTGCCGGTGGCGTTCCTGCTCGCCGGCCTCGGCCTGGTCGTCGTCGGTCTCGCCGGCTCCGCTCCCGTGCTCGTGCTCGGTGCGGTCGTCTGCTCCGCCGGCACCGGCCTGATGCTGCCGACCCTGCTCGTCTGGGCGATCTCGCCGCTGTCCTACGAGCAGCGCGGTCGCGGCACCGGGCTCTGGACCTCGGCACTGTTCATCGGCGAGTTCCTCTGCCCCCTGGTCGTCCTGGCCCTGACGGCCGCGCTCGGTGGCCTGGGCTCGGCGCTCGTCCTGCTCGGGGTCGTCACGCTCGTGATGGCCGTCGGGACCAGGGTCGGCCTGCGGTCGAGGTAGGCCGGGAGCGCCACCACGTTTCCCATGTAACGCGGTGTTATCGACCCTGAGTGCACCCCACGCGCGTTGTTCAGAATCAGTAACTCCGCGTTACATGGGAAAGCCGTCACCCCTCGAAGGGGTTCGGAAGCTCAATCTCGGGTAACCTCAACAACATGTTGGGTTTCCTGTTCACGTTTGCGGCGCCAGTGCGCCCGCCGTGCACCGGGGCTCCGCAGCCGTCCGGCGAGCGTCCAGCCCCCACGCAGGGACTCGCCCTCGGCGGTCGGGGAGAAGACGTTCCCGTCGTACGCCGGCACGGCCGGGCCGCGCAGGACGATCTTGTCGACGAGGTACGGCGCCAGCCGGTCGTAGACCGCCGGCAGGAAGCGGTAGCCCGTGACGGCCAGGGCGTTCACCGGTCCCGCGTGCACGATGCGGCGCGGGTGGTCCAGGGCGCGCACGATCGTGTCGGCGACGGCCTCGGGCGAGATCACGGGCGGCGGGGCCGAGCCACGGCTGCCGGCGTACGTCGCTGCCTGCTGGTAGATCGGGGTGTCGACGGCGCCCGGCAGCACGAGGCTGACGTGCACCCCGTGCTCTCGGCGGGTCTCCATCTGCAGCGACCGCACGAGCGCGAGCTGGCCGGCCTTGGCCGAGCAGTAGGCCCCCATGCCGGGCACCGCGATCTCGGCGAGCAGCGAGTTCACCACGACCAGGCTGCCGCCGCCCTGGCTGCGGAACCGCGGCAGCACGGCGCGCGCGAGGTGCGCGGTGCCGGTGACGGCCACGTCGGTCATCCGGCTCAGCACCGCGGGCGGCACCTGCTCGACGGTGCCGTAGGCCATCGGCTGCGCGGTGGTCACCACCGCGTCGACCCGGCCGTACGCCGCCACGCACGCGGCGATCGCGTCCTCGACCTGGCCCTCGTCGGTCAGGTCGGCCGCGACCACCTCGGCCGGCCCGGGCAGCCCGACGGCCACCTCGCGCAACCGACCGGCGTCGCGCGAGACCAGCACCAACCGGTCGCCGAGCGCGGACAGGTGCTGGGCCACGGCCTGGCCGATGCCGGAGCCGGCGCCCACCACCACGACCGCCCGTGGGGCTCGGGGGGTGGCCGGGCGGGAGCGCTTCGTCATGAGCCCCACCGTACGGACGCGCCCCACCCGCTCCCCCAGACCCACCCAACCGAAGGACTCCCCCGATGAGCCACCCCACCCCCGCCCCCGTCACCCTCGTGACCGGCGCCTCCAGCGGCATCGGCGAGGCCACCGCCCTGCTCGCCGCCCAGCGCGGCCACCACGTCGTCCTGGTCGCCCGCACCGTTGAGAAGCTGGAGAAGATCGCGGCGAAGTGCGAGGAGCGCGGCTGCGCCTCCGTGCTCGTCGTGCCCACCGACATCGGCGACGACGCCGACGTCGCGGCCATGGTCGAGGCGACCCTGGAGGAGCACGGCCGGCTCGACGCGGTGCTGCACTGCGCCGGCATCGTGACCTACGGCCGCACCGAGGAGACCTCGGAGGAGGACTTCGCCCACGTCGTGAACACCAACCTGCTGGGCACCGCGGCGGTCGCGCGCCACGTCGTCCCCGTGCTGCGCCGCCAGCAGCGCGGCGACCTGGTCATTGTCGGGTCCCTGCTGGGCCACATCAACGTGCCCGACATGACGCCGTACGTCGTCAGCAAGTGGGGCGTGCGCGCCCTGGCCCGCCAGCTCAAGATCGAGAACGGCGACCTGCCCCACGTGCGGATCAGCCACGTCGCACCCGGCAGCGTGGACACCCCGATCTACGACAACGCCCTCGACTCCGCCGGCATGGTCAACACCGCGCCCCCGCCCACGATCAGCCCCGAGCGGGCCGCGCGGTCGGTCCTGGGGCAGGTCGGGTCGCGGCAGTCGGAGTCGCAGACCGCGTGGCTGAACTACGCCATGATCGGCGCCTTCCGCGCCGCCCCGGCCGTCTGGGACCGCGTGATCGGCCCGGTCTTCCACCTGGCCTCGCGCCGCAAGGCGGCGTGAGTCTCGACAGGCTCGACCAACACGACCACCTTGCGCAAAGTTCAACAGCATGTTCAGGTTAAGACGGGGTATCTCAACAACAAGTTGAACAATCCGTCGAGCACAGATCGACGGACCCCTCCTCACCGTCGTCCACCCCCTCACAGGAGAACACCATGGCTGCCATCCTCTTCGGCTCGATCAGCACCGTCGCCGACACCTCCGAGCTCCAGCGCGAGTCCTTCAACGAGGCCTTCGCGGCCCACGGCCTGGACTGGCGCTGGGAGCGCGACGACTACCTCGCGATGCTCGAGCGCAGCGGCGGCAAGGACCGCGTCGCGGCGTACGCCGAGCTGCGCGGGGAGCAGGTCGACGCCGACGCCATCCACCAGACCAAGTCGGAGATCTTCCAGAAGCGCCTTGCCGACGGGATCGAGCCCCGCGCCGGGGTCGTCGAGACCGTCGAGGCCGCCCGTCGCGACGGGGTGAAGCTCGGCCTGGTCACCACCACCTCGGCCGGCAACGTGCGCGCCCTGACCGAGGCCCTGCGCGGCACCCTCGACCTCGCCTCCTTCGACGTCGTCGTCGACTCGAGCCAGGTCGAGCAGGTCAAGCCGTCTCCCTCGGCCTACGCCCTCGCGCTCCAGGAGCTCGAGGTGCCGGCCGGTGAGGCCGTCGCGATCGAGGACAACGTGGGCGGCGTCCAGTCGGCCACCTCGGCCGGGCTGGTCTGCGTGGCGTTCCCGAACTCCAACACCGCCGGCCACACCTTCGACCGCGCCACCTCGCAGGTCGACCACCTCGACCCCACCCAGCTGATCGGCCTGGCCACCTCGGCCTGAGTCGCGCCCCACACACGACCAGCACCGCTCACCCCCATTCCCTGAGACCGGAACGAGGAACACCCATGTCCAGCGTCAACGCCACCCTCACGGCGACCGAGTCGGCCTTCCACGTGGAGGGTCGGGAGAACATCGACTTCAGCCTGGTCTACAGCCGGGGGGTCTTCGACGTCGGGAACACCGAGCTCGCCGACTCCTACCGCGACTACGGCCGCTGCCTGATGGTCGTCGACGAGGCGGTGGAGCGGCTGCACGGCGACCGCATCCGCGCCTACTTCGACCACCACGGCATCGACCTGACCGTCTTCGCCATCCGCATCGGCGAGCAGCGCAAGACGCTGCGCACCGTGGAGACCATCGTCGACGCGTTCGCCGACTTCGGCCTGCTCCGCAAGGAGCCGGTGCTGGTCGTCGGCGGCGGGCTGACCACCGACGTGGCCGGGTTCGCCTGCGCGTCGTACCGCCGCAGCACGAACTACATCCGGATCCCCACGACCCTGATCGGGCTGATCGACGCCAGCGTCTCGATCAAGGTCGCGGTCAACCACGGCAAGCACAAGAACCGCCTCGGCGCCTACCACGCGTCGTCCAAGGTGCTGCTGGACTTCTCGCTGCTGGAGACCCTGCCCGAGGACCAGGTGCGCAACGGCATGGCCGAGCTGATCAAGATCGCCGTGGTCGCCAACGCCGACATCTTCGACCTGCTGGAGAAGTACGGCGAGGACCTGCTGCGCACGCGCTTCGGCCACCTCGACGGCGACGACCAGCTGCGCGAGGCCGCCGACACGATCACCTACGAGGCGATCAAGACGATGCTCACCCTCGAGGTGCCGAACCTGCACGAGCTGGAGCTCGACCGGGTGATCGCCTACGGCCACACCTGGAGCCCGACCCTCGAGCTCACGCCGGAGACGCCGTACTTCCACGGCCACGCGATCAACGTCGACATGGCCTTCAGCGCCACGGTCGCCCACGAGCTCGGCTACCTGTCGGCGATCGAGCGCGACCGCGTGCACGGCCTGATGAGCAGCATCGGCCTGGCCCTGGACAGCCCCTACCTGACGCCGGAGCTGCTTCGGAAGGGCACCGAGTCGATCATGCAGACCCGCGACGGCCTGCTGCGCGCCGCGCTGCCGAAGCCGATCGGCACCTGCGTCTTCGCCAACGACCTCGACGCCGACCAGCTCGACCGGATGCTCGAGGTGCACAAGGAGCTGGTGCGGTCCTACCCGCGCCAGGGCGACGGCGAGGACATGTTCACCGCGTCCGCGGACGCCGCCTGAGGTGACCGACCCGATGACCACCACCCGGGCGACGGCCCGCCCGGTCACGCCGCTCGCGATCCTGGCCGACACGCTCGGTCGGGTCAGCGAGCGGCTGGACGAGTCCCTGCGCACGGGGACGGCCGTCGACCCCGGGCTGGCCGCCGAGCTCCGGCACGCCGCCGAGCTGGCGGGCGGCCTGGACGCCTACACCGGGCGGCTCTCCACCCCGGAGTCCGAGGCGCTGGCCGCGCTCGCGGCCCGCACCGCGGCGGAGGACTGGGCCGGCCGGGCCGGTCTCGGACCCGCGACCGGCCTGGAGCAGGAGATGCTCTCGGGCCACGTCGAGGGCCAGACCTTGAAGATGCTGGTGCACGCCACCCGGGCGACCCGGGTGCTCGAGGTCGGCATGTTCACCGGCTACTCCGCGCTGGCGATGGCCGAGGCGCTGCCGGCCGGCGGCCGGCTGGTCGCCTGCGAGATCGACCCCTACGTCGCGGCGTTCGCCCAGGACTGCTTCGCGGCCTCGCCCGCCGGCGGGCTGATCGACGTCCGCGTCGGGCCCGCCCACGACACCCTGACCTCCCTGGCCGACGCCGGGGAGCAGTTCGACCTGGTCTTCGTCGACGCCGACAAGGCGGGCTACGTCGACTACTTCACTACCCTGCTCGAGCGGGAGCTGCTGGCACCGGGCGCGTTGCTCGCTGTCGACAACACCCTGATGCAGGGCGACCCCTGGCTCAGCGGTGAGTCTTCGCCCAACGGTGCGGCGATCGCTCACTTCAACCAGGTCGTGGCGAAGGACACCCGGGTCGAGCAGGTGGTCCTCCCGGTGCGCGACGGGATCACGCTGGTCCGTCAGGTCGGCCCGTGAGGTCGGCATGAGCGGCACCCGCGACGTCGCCCGCACCCTGGGCACCCTCGGCCTGCTGACCGCGGTGCTGCCGGTGAACGCCGCCGTGACGGGGGCTGCCCTGGTGGCCGGGCGCCTGCGTCCGGCTCCTGCACGTCCCCCCGCCGGCCGCCGGCGGACCGTGCTGGTCAGCGGCGGCAAGATGACCAAGGCGCTCGCGCTGTGCCGCTCATTCCACGCCGCGGGCCACCAGGTCGTGCTGGTGGAGTCGGGGAAGTACTGGCTGACCGGTCACCGCTTCTCCCGCGCGGTCGACGCCTTCCACACGGTGCCCGACGCCGCCGACGAGGGGTACGCCGACGCGCTGCTCGCGATCGTCGAGGCCGAGGGCGTCGACGCCTACGTGCCCGTGTGCAGCCCCGCCTCGAGCCTGCACGACGCCCGCGCGAAGGCGCTGCTGTCGAAGCACTGCGAGGTCGTCCACCTCGACGAGGACGTCCTCGAGCAGCTCGACGACAAGTTCCGGTTTGCGAAGGCCGCCGAGGCGCTCGGTCTCGGGGTGCCCGACACCCACCGGATCACCGATGCCCAGCAGGTGCTCGACCACGACTTCTCCGGCGCCACCCGGCCCTACCTGCTCAAGAGCATCGCCTACGACCCCGTCCACCGCCTCGACCTGACCCGCCTTCCCTTCGGGCCGCCCGAGGCGATGGCCGCGTTCGTGCGGTCGCTGCCGATCAGCGAGGACAACCCCTGGATCCTCCAGGAGTTCATCGAGGGGCAGGAGTTCTGCACGCACAGCACCGTGCGCGACGGCCGGTTGACCGTCTACTGCTGCTGCGAGTCCTCGCCGTTCCAGATCAACTACGCCCAGGTCGAGCACCCCGCGATCCGCGCGTGGGTCGACCGGTTCGTGCAGGGCACCTCGTTCACCGGGCAGATCTCGCTGGACTTCATCGAGGAGCCGAGCGGCGAGGTGTTCGCGATCGAGTGCAACCCGCGCACGCACTCGGCGATCACGATGCTCTACGACCACCCGGGCGTCGCCGACGCCTACCTCGAGGACGCGCCCGAGGTGGGCGATCGGGCGGTGGTGGTGCCCACGGACGCCAGCCGACCGACGTACTGGCTCTACCACGAGGCCTGGCGGCTGCTCACCGAGCCGCGGAAGGCCCGGCGGCTGCGCACGATCCTGACCGGCACCGACGCGATCTTCTCCGTCGCCGACCCGCTGCCGTTCTTCATGGAGCACCACGTGCAGGTGCCGTGGCTCCTGCTGCAGAACCTGCGCGGGGGCGGCTCCTGGATCCGCGTCGACTTCAACATCGGCAAGCTCGTCGAGGCGGGGGGCGACTGATGCGGGTGCTGCACCTGGTCGGCTCGCCCGTCAGCGAGTTCATGGCCGACCTCTCCCGGTTGTACGCCGCCGACTGCCTGCGCGCCACGGCCGACCCCTCGGCGTACGACGTCACGATCGCGCACGTCGCCCCCGGCGGCATGTGGAGCTTCCCGCCGGACCTCTCCGAGCGCGGCCTCGCCGCCGTCGAGCCCTTGATGCTCCCCGAGGCGGTGCAGGCGCTCACCGACCTCGCACCCGACGTGATGGTGCCGCAGATGTTCTGCCTGCCCGGCATGACGACCTACCGCTCGCTGTTCGACCTGCTCGGGATCCCGTTCGTCGGCAACACTGCCGAGGCCATGGGGATCGCCGCCCACAAGGCACGGGCGAAGGCGGTCGTGGCCGGCGCCGGCGTGCGCGTCCCGCAGGGGGTGCTGGTCACCTCCTCCTGCGCGGAGCCGCCCCTGCCGCTCCCCGTCGTGGTCAAGCCCGTCGACGCCGACAACTCGACGGGCGTGGCGCTGGTGCGCTCGTCCTCGGAGTACGCCGCCGCGGTCACCGAGGCGCTGCGGCACTCCTCCGAGGTGCTGGTCGAGGAGTACGTCGAGCTCGGCCGCGAGGTGCGCTGCGGCGTCCTCGAGGTCGACGGCGAGCTGGTCGGCCTGCCGCTGGAGGAGTACGCCGTGGGCGCCGACAAGCCCATCCGCGGGTACGCCGACAAGCTCCGCGGCGCCGGCGACGACCTGACGCTGGTGGCCAAGGACGCCGAGCACGCCTGGATCGTGGACGCCTCCGACCCCCTCACCGAGCGCGTCCACGAGGCCGCTCGCTCGGCACACCGGGCGCTGGGGTGCCGCGACTACAGCCTGTTCGACTTCCGGGTCGACGCCGACGGCGAGCCGTGGTTCCTCGAGGCCGGGCTCTACTGCTCCTACGCCGAGAAGAGCGTGGTCGCCGTGATGGCCCGCGCCGCCGGCACCACCCTGCCCGACCTCTTCCGCACCGGCCTCGACCAGGCCCTGGCACGGGCCACGACCACCACCAGGAGCACCCCGTGAAGCTGACCCCCGCCTCTCCTGACGGCCCCCTCGGCGTCGTCGTCACCGACCTCGACCTGCGCGCGGTCACCCCCGAGCAGACCGAGGAGCTCAAGGACGTCCTCGCCGAGCACGGCGTCGCCGTCTTCCCCGGCCAGGACGTCGACGACGCGGCCTTCCTGGCCTTCCTGCGCGGCTTCGGCGACCTCGCGTTCACCACCGGCGAGACCCCCGTCGAGGGCTTCCCCGACCTCAACGTGATCAGCAACGTCGGCCGCACCACGCCGCCCAGGAGCAGCTTCCACGTGGACTCGAGCTACCTCCGCGTGCCCCCGGCGTACACCGCGCTGAGGACCGTGCAGGTGCCCGAGGTCGGCGGCGAGACCCAGTTCACCGACCAGTACGCCGCGCTGGAGTCGCTGGACCCCGTGCTGCGCGAGCGCCTGGAGGCCCGCACGATCACCCACGTCGTCACCGGTCTCGACCTGGGTGAGGACGACGAGACCGAGGCGCGGCACCCCGTCGTGCGCCCCCACCCGCGCACGGGTCGCCCCGCGCTCTTCCTGACCACGCCGGCCCGCTGCGCCGAGATCAGCGGGCTGGACGTCGAGGAGGCCTCCGCGACCGTGCAGGCGCTGTTCGAGCACTCGACGGTCGAGACGAACCAGCTGCGGCACGCGTGGTCGCCCGGCGACGTCGTGATGTGGGACAACGCCTGTGTGCTGCACCGCGCCGACCACTCCGGCGTCGTCGGCGACCGGGTGATGCACCGAGGGATGGTCGCCGGCTCGCGGACTCAGGAGGCGGCCGCCGGCTCGGGCTGGTCCGCCTAGAGCTGGTCCGCCGAGACGGCGCGTGTGTCCGCCGAGACGGCGCGTGTGTCCGCCGAGACGGCGCGCGTGTCCGCCGAGACGGCGCGCGTGTCCGCCGAGACGGCGCGTGTGTCCGCCGAGACGGCGCGTGTGTCCGCGTCCTCGCGGCGGCGTACGGCCTCGGTGACCGCCAGGACGAGCGCGATCGCGACGAACAGCACCAGCGCCACGGGGCCGGAGCCCAGCCCGAGGCCCTGGCGCGCGGGCGGGACCGCGGCCCAGTCGGAGAACGAGGCGCCGAGCGGGCGCGTGATGATGTACGCCGTCCAGAACGCGGCCACGCCGTTGAGCCCGAGGCGCCAGCCGACCAGCGGCAGCACGATCAGCCCGGTGAAGATCACGCCGGGCAGGAAGTAGCCGAGGCCGAGGTTGCGCGCGAACATGTCGCCGGCCGCCGTGCCGAGCGCGAAGGTGGTCATCACCGTGGCCCAGTAGAAGCACTGCCGGCGGGTGCTGTCGACCGAGTGGATCGACAGCGTGCCCTCGCTGCGGCGCCACACGACCAGCACGGCGGCGAGCAGCACGGCGAGCACGAGCGTCGAGACGACGTAGGAGACCCCGAGGACCACGTGGACCACGTCGGCCACCGCGGTGCCGAAGACCGAGACCATCAGCGCGGCCAGCCAGTACGTCGTGGGGCTGTAGCGGGTGGCCCGGAACTGCGCGACCATCGCGATCACGAACAGGACGCCGGCGAGGCCGACCTCCAGGACGGGCATCGCCGACTTGCCCAGGTAGTCCGAGGCCACCTCGCCCGCCCCGGTCGTCAGGATCTTGGTCGTCCAGAACAGGACGCCCGTCACGGGCGGCACCAGCTGCGCGGCGACGGCCGTCCCGCTCCCGCTCCTCGTGCGTCCGGGCGCGGGCAGGGCGGTGCTCGTCTCGGTCATGCGCCGATGCTCCCGAGGGCGACCTGTCAGGACCTTGACCGGCACTGTGACCCCGGCCACTGGGGGTCGGGCCACTCAAGGTCACACCACTCAGGGTCGGGCCACTCGGCTCAGGCGGTGGAGGTGTCGACCTCGACCTCGGTGTGCGGGCGCGACTGCCACAGCGCCCAGTCGGCGCTGACGTCGCCCGCGGTGCGCAGCAGCCGGGGCAGGTGCTCCTCCATCAGGATCTCGGTGGAGGTCTCGGCGGCGTGCACGGTGACGTTCATCGCGGCCCGCACGGTGCCGTGGCCGTCTCGCACCGGCACCGCGACGGAGCGCACGCCCGGGGCGAGCTCCTCGTCGGCGAGCGCCCAGCCGCGGGCGCGCACGGCCGTCAGCTCCTCGCGCAGCTGCTCCGGCCCGCGGCCGATGTAGGTCGGCAACCCGGCGCGGCTGGGCTCGGCCAGCACCCCGGCGACCGCGTCGGGCGGCAGCGCGGCCAGCAGGACCTTGCCCTGCGAGGTCTGGGCCGCCGGGAAGCGGGTGCCGATCTCGACCCGCAGCGCGATGATCTTCGGCACCGAGACCCGGGCGACGTACACGATGTCGGAGCCGTCGAGCTGGGCCATCGAGGAGGACTCGCCCGTACGCCGGACGAGCGCCTCGAGGTGGGGGCGCGCGACGTCCCACAGCCCGAGCGCGCTGACGTAGCTCATGCCGAGGCCGATCACCCGCGGGGTCAGCTCGAAGCGACCCTCGGTCCCGCGGACGTAGCCCAGCTCCTGCAGCGTCAGCAGCAGCCGCCGCGCCGTCGGCCGCGCAAGACCGGTCGCCGCCGCCACCTCGGTCAGCGACAGCGGGCCGTGCCGGTCGCCGAAGGCGGTCAGGACGTCGAGCCCCCGCGCGAGCGCCTCCACGAAGTCGGGCCCGGAACCGCGACCGGCCATGGGGGTCTCCTCTGCTGGGTGGGGTCGACGAGCTCGGCCGAGCCTACGATCCCGAGCCGGGCTCGCCGAACACGCTGCCCCGGGCGCCGTGCGTGGCCTCGGACTTGTAGTCGGTGTACTGGTAGGGGTTGTCGAGCACGTCGTCGTCCTCGGGCAGCTGCGGGTTCATCCCGGCCTGCCAGACCTCCTCGCCCATCGAGGAGCGCAGGTGCTCGACCGTGGCGTCGACCTTCGACCGCACGGCTGCGGCGTCGTACCCGACCAGCTCGCCGTCGGCCTTCACCACGCGGCCGTCGACCAGGACGGTGTGGACGTCGCCGCGCTGGGCCTGGAAGGCGACGTGGCCGTAGGGGTTCAGCAGGGGGAACGAGACCGGCGACCGGTCGTTCTTGAGCAGCACCACGTCGGCCTTCAGCCCCGGCTGCAGCGAGCCGAGGTCGTCGCGCCCCAGGGCCCGTGCGCCGCCGCGGGTGGCCCAGTCGACGACCTGCTCGGCGCGCAGGTGCACGTTGGTCACGGTGTCGCCCTTCGCGTGCGCCTCCAGGTGCTCGCGGGAGCGGTCGGCGCCCAGGGTGGTGCGCATCGCGGAGAACAGGTCGCTGCTCCACCACACGCTGGTGTCCATCGAGAGCGAGACGTCGATGCCGTGGCGGCGCAGCTGCCAGGTGGGGGGGTACCCCTGGCCGGCGCTCTGCTCGGACTCGGTGGAGACCGAGGCGGAGCCGCCCGAGGCGGCGATCCGGTGGTAGGAGTCGGTGCTCAGCGTCGCCGCGTGCACGTAGACCGTCTCGGGGGTCATGAAGCCGTGCTCGTGCATCAGCCGGATGCCGTCGTCGTTGGTGGCGCCCCACACCCCCGCGTGCGTGGTGACCGGGAGACCGAGCTCGCGCGCCACCTCGAAGGCCGCCTTCTCGGGGAACGACGGGTCGCCCGTGACGTCGAAGGCCAGCTGCAGCCCGAGCCTGTCCTGGCCGCGGTGCCGCTCGAGGAAGGCCTGCACGGCCTGGTCGGCCGTCCACTCCCACGGGCCGGCCTGGATGTTGCCGTAGGCGAGCACGAACCGGCCCGGCACCGCTGTCAGTCCCTCGACCGCCGCCTCGGCGTGGTCGACGCTCTGCAGGCCGTGCGACCAGTCGACCGTCGTGGTGACCCCGGCCTCGATCGCGTCCCAGGCCGAGAGCAGGTTGCCGGCCAGCACGTCCTCGGGGCGGAAGGCCCGGCCGTGCTCGAGGTAGTACCAGACGAAGTACTGCGTGAGCGTCCAGTCGGCGCCGTAGCCGCGCATCGCGGTCTGCCACATGTGCCGGTGGGTGTCGATCATGCCGGGCATCACGACGCCGCCGGTCGCGTCGATCTCGTGGGTGCCCTCCGGCACGTCCAGGGCGTGCCCGACCGCCTCGATGCGGTCGCCCACGACGAGCACGTCGGCCCCCTCGAGCACGGTGTGGGCGTCGTCCATCGTCAGCACGGTGCCACCGCGCAGGACGACGGGCTGGCCGGGGTCGGGGGTCTGGCTCATCGGGGGCTCCTACGAGGACGTCGTGACGCGGACGATGGTCCGCTGAACGGACACACCTTGACTCTGGACGTGACCCCGGCCACACGTCAAGAGGCAGGACGCCCGCAGAGCCGACCCTTGACAGCGCTGCGCAGCCAGTTCCAGACTGACCGGACGCTCGTCCGCTGAACGGTCCCGACGCCAGGAGTCCTCGTGAGCCAGTCCCCCGTGCCCGACGCGGAACCCCGCAGCGGGCCGCTCGCCGGGCTGCTGGTCGCCGATTTCTCCCGCATCCTGGCCGGCCCCTACGCCACCATGCTGATGGCCGACCTCGGCGCCGAGGTGATCAAGGTGGAGGGCCGCGACGGCGACGACAC
Organism: uncultured Actinomycetota bacterium; assembly: GCA_963750435.1. Lineage (GTDB taxonomy): Bacteria > Actinomycetota > Actinomycetes > Propionibacteriales > Nocardioidaceae > Marmoricola. The sequence continues at coordinate 45,058 of CAVVQW010000014.1, forward strand.
CCGGAGCTGGTCGCCCCCGCTGCGCGACGGCGTCTCGACGTACTTCCTCGGCGTGAACCGCAACAAGCGCTCCATCGCCCTCGACCTCAAGGACCCCGACGACGTCGCGGCCGCCCAGGAGCTGGCCCGGCGCGCCGACATCGTGATCGAGAACTTCAAGCCGCACGGGCTGGCCCGGTTCGGGCTGGACTACGACACCGTCTCCGCGTCCAACCCGGGCGTCGTCTACGCCTCGATCAGCGGTTTCGGCAGCGGCCCGGACGGCGCCAAGCTGCCCGGCTACGACCTGATCGTGCAGGCGATCTCCGGGCTGATGAGCCTGACCGGGTCGCCCGACGGCGAGCCCTACCGGGCCGGCATCTCGGTCTTCGACGTGATGGCCGGCCTGCACGCCACCATCGGCGTGCTCGCCGCGATCCACCAGCGGCACGCGACCGGCCGCGGGCAGCACGTCGAGGTCAACCTGCTCTCCTCGGCGCTCTCGGGGCTGGTCAACCAGAGCAGCGCCTACGTCGCCGGGGGCGTCGTCCCCACCCGCATGGGCAACAGCCACCCCAGCCTGTTCCCCTACGAGCCGCTCCCCTGCTCGGACCGCGACCTGATCGTCACCGCCGGCAACAACGGCCAGTTCCGCAAGCTCGTGCAGGTGCTCGGGGTGCCCGAGCTGGCCGACGACCCGCGGTTCGTGCGCAACGAGGACCGCACCGCGAACCGCGACCAGCTGCGGCCCCTGCTGGTGGACCGCCTGTCGACCCGGACCGCGATGGAGTGGTTCGAGGAGATCATCGCCGCGGGCGTGCCGTGCGGTCCGATCAACACCGTCGACGGGGGCGTCGCCTTCGCCGAGGGCGTCGGCCTCGACCCGGTCGTCGAGGTCGGCGAGGGCGACCAGGCCGTGCCCTCGATCCGCAACCCGATCCGCTTCTCCGAGACCCCGCCCGACTACCGCCGACCGCCCCCGTCCCTGGACGAGCACGGCCCCGAGATCCGGGCGTGGCTGGCACAGCCGCGGCCCACCGAGGAGACCCCGTGAGCCACGAGATCGACGGCCTGGAGTTCCCCACGTCGCTGGGCACCTCCACCCCCGACACGATCAGGCTGCTCGGCCAGGACCTGACCGCCGACCTGATGGGGAAGGTCGGCTTCGGGGAGCTGGCGTTCTGGCTGGTCGCCATGCGTCGACCCAGCCCGGGCGAGACCCGCGTGTTCGAGTCGGTGCTGGTCGCGCTGGCCGACCACGGCTTCACCCCCACCGCGATCGCGGCCCGGGTCACCTACCTCTCCGCCCCCGACTCCCTGCAGGGCGCCCTCGCCGCCGGGCTGCTCGGCGGCGGCTCCCGCTTCCTCGGCGTGACCGAGGACTGCGGCGGCTACCTGCACCAGGTGCTGACCGCGCACGAGGCGGCCGGGCACGAGCTGCCCACCACCGACGAGGGCTGGGACGAGCTCGCGCTCGCCGCCGTGACCGCGACCCGGGCCGAGAAGCGCTTCGTGCCCGGGCTGGGCCACCCGGTCCACAAGCAGGGCGACCCGCGCACCCCGGTGCTGATCCGGATCGCCGAGGAGGAGGGCCTGCGCGGCCCCCACCTGCGGCTGTTCGAGGCCATCGGCCGCACCCACGCCTCGGTGCTGGGCCGCCAGCTGCCGCTCAACGGCGCGGGGGTCTGCGGCGCCGCCCTGGCCGACCTGGGGCTGCCGGTCGAGCTGCTCCGGGGCTTCGCCCTGCTCGCCCGCGCGGCCGGCCTCCTGGGCCAGCTGGCCGAGGAGCGGCGACGGCCGATCGCGAACGACGTCTACCTCACCGTCGACCGCAACGCGGCGTACGTCGACCCCGAGAGCTGACCCACCCACCCCCTGCCCACCCAGCAGACCGAGAGGAGCGCCTGGTGGCCGAAGTCTGTGCCGTCATCGCCTCGACGCACCACCCCTTCTACTACCGCGCGAGCACCGCGACGGGAGCCGACCGGCCGCCGTTCGCGGACGAGTGGGTGGCCAAGATCGAGGCCTTCCGCGAGACCCTGACCCGGGCCCGGCCCGACGTCCTGGTGATGGTCGGCAGCGACCACTTCCACCAGCTCTGGCTGGACAACATGCCGCAGTTCCTGGTCGGCAAGGCGCCGTTCTACGACGCCAACTGGTACAACGAGGAGCGCGAGTTCGGCCTGCCCCGGATGCGGCTCGCCGGGCAGGAGGACCTCTCGGCCCACATCCTGCGCCACGGCCTGGACGCCGACTTCGACCTGGCCTTCAGCAACGAGCTGCGCATCGACCACAGCATCACCTGCCCGATCATCACGCTGCGGCCCGAGGCCGACCTGCCGATCGTGCCGATCTACACCAACATCTTCGCCCCGCCCCTGCCGCAGCCGAAGCGGTTCGTGCAGCTGGGCCGCACCATCCGCGAGCTGGTGGAGTCGTGGCCCCAGGACCTGCGGGTGGCGATCATCGGCACCGGCCACCTCTCCCTCGAGCTCGGCGGGCCCCGCCAGTTCGGCGAGCACGGGCCCGACCCGGAGTTCGACCGCAAGGCGGTCGACTGGATCGCCTCCGGCGACATCGAGGGCTGCCTCGCCGAGGTCACCCTGGACAGCCTGCACGCCCCCGGCAACGCGACCCACGGGTTCATGGACTTCATGCTGATGATGGGGGTCGCCGGCGACGGCCGGAAGGCCGACCACGTGGACTCCCTCGACCTGTTCCACACGATGGAGGCCTACTTCACGTGGTACCCGAACGGAGTGCCCCAGCCGTGAGCAAGTACCTCCTGGACAAGTTCCTGTTCACCGTCGACCGCGACCCCGAGCTGGTCGAGCGCTACCGCGAGGACCCCGCGGGGACGGTCACCTGGTGGGAGGCCGAGATGGCCAACCGGCTGCTGTCCTCGATCACCCAGGAGCAGTCCACGTGGCAGGCCTTCACCGACGAGGAGCGGCGTGCGCTGGTGGCGCACGACCACGTCGCGCTCTTCGGACTGGGGGCGCACCCGTTCCTCACGCTGACCCTGTTCATCGCCCTCTTCGAGCGCGACCACGGGCCGATGGAGTACCAGCTGGCCTACGCGGCAGCCATGCAGCACCTGACGCTGCCCTACCCCGACATCGCGACCTGACGTGCGCGCCGCGGTCCTGAGCTCGCCCGGGTCGGTGCCCGCCCCCGGCCTGCGCGACGACCCTGCCCCCACCCCGGGCCGCAGCGTGGTGCGGGTGACGGCGGCCCCGGTGGTGCCGCTGGACGTGCTGTGCGCGTCGGGCACCTCGTACTTCGGTCGGCCGGCGACGCCGTACGTCCCCGGCGTCCAGGGGGTCGGCGTGGTCGAGCAGTCGGGGTCGGTCGCGGTGGGCACCCGGGTCTGGTTCGCGACGTCGGCCGGGATGGCCCCCGGTGACGGCGCCCTCGCCGAGCGCTGCTCGGTGGCCGACGACGACCTCGTCACGGTGGGCGACGACCTGGGCGACGCCGCCCTGGCCGCTCTCGGGCTCTCCGCGGTGGCGGCCTGGACGGCGCTGACCCGGCGCGCGGCCCTGCGGGAGGGCGAGCTGGTCCTCGTCCTGGGGGCCGGCGGTGCCGTCGGGCAGTCCGCCGTCGGCGTCGCTCGCGCGCTCGGGGCTCGACGTGTGGTGGGGGTGTGCCGCGACGCGGCGTCCGCCGACCGCGCCCGGACGGCGGGAGCCGATGCCGTCGTCACCACCAGCGACCTCGACCCCGCCGACCTGGCGGACCACCTGCGCGACGCCTGCGGCGACCCGGTCGACGTGGTCCTCGACCCGGTCTTCGGCGCGATCGCCACCGCGGCCGCCACGGTCCTGGGCGACGGCGGACGGCTGGTCAACCTCGGCGGCTCGGCCGGGGACGCCGCGACCTTCTCCTCCGCGGGGCTGCGGAGCCGCTCGATCAGCATCCTGGGCTACACGAACGCCACACTCACGGTCGACCTGAGGGCCGAGGCCCTCGGCGAGGTCGCCCGGCTCGCGGCGGAGGGCCGCCTGGCCGTCGCCCACACCACCAGCCCCCTGGACGACGTGGCCGCCGCCTGGACCGCCACGGCCGAGGGCCGGGCGGCGCCCCGGCACGTGCTGCTGCCCTGACCGGCGCCGTTCCCTAGGCAGGGACCAGGGGGACCACGAGCGAGAACGTGCTGCCGGCACCGAGCTCGCTGTCGACCGACAGCGAGCCACCCATCAGGTCGGTCAGCTCGCGGCAGATCGCCAGCCCGAGACCGGCCCCGCCATGGGGCCGGGTGGTCGAGGCGTCGGCCTGGGTGAACGGCTCGAAGAGCTGGACGGCCACGTCGGCGGCGATGCCCACCCCGGTGTCGCGGACGTCGAAGCGGACGCCGCCGGGTGCCGCCCGCGCCTCCAGCCGGACCTGGCCGGCGTCGGTGAACTTCACCGCGTTCTGCAGCAGGTTGCCCAGCACCTGCGCGATCCGGAAGGCGTCGCCGCGCCAGCGACCCTCCACGCCGTCGCAGACCGCCCAGGAGAAGTCCAGGCCCGCCGCCTCGGGCAGCGATTCCACGCTGGAGGCCACCTCGGCGACCGTGCGCCGCAGGTCGAACGGCTCGTCGACCAGCTCCAGCGTGCTCTGCTCGAGCTGGGAGAAGTCGAGCAGGTCGTTGACCAGCCGCAGCAGACGGCGTCCGGACCGGTCGATCGAGCGGACCAGGTGGCCCGCGGGGTCGTCCAGCTCGAGGTCCTCCAGCATCTCGCCGGCGGCGAGCACCGACGTGAGCGGCGTACGCACCTCGTGGCTCATGTTGGCCAGGAACAGCGACTTCGTGGCGCTGGCCCGCTCGGCCGTCACGCGCGCGGCCTCGGCCGCCCGCCGCGCGGTCTCCAGCTCCTCGCGCAGGCGTCGGGCCTCGGTGACGTCCTCGGCGATGCCGTGCACGCCCACCACCTCGCCGAACACCACGATCGGCACGGCGGTGACCCACAGGTCGACCCGCGTCCCGTCGCGGCGGCGCAGGCCCGCATCGAGCTGGCGGGGCTGGAGGCCGAGCACGTCGACGAAGGCGCGCGCGACCTCCTCGAGGTCCGCCCGGTCGACGAGGTCGGCGAACGGCATGCCGCACAGCTCCTCGAAGCTGTAGCCGCTCAGCTCCTGACCCGCCGGGTTGGCGTCGACGAAGTGCCCCTCGAGGTCGAGGGAGAACGTCGCGTGCGGGTTGAAGGCGAACAGCGACCTGTACCGCTCCGCGCTCTCCGCCGCGGCCCGCTCCATCTCCTGGGCGTGCCCGACGTCGTACCCCTGCGTCCACGGCCGGGACTCCCCGACCACCGACTCGTCCACCATCTCGACCCCCGAGGATGCTGCGTGAGCAAAGCGAAATGTGTGTTTTGCGTTATGACCGTAACGCGCCGGACTGGCCGGAGGTCACGGGGCTCGGGCTGCGACTTGCCCCCCATCACCGTGGACGCCTGGCGGCCAGGCCTGGCTCACCCCAAAGGGTCAGGCCGGGCGCCGGCCCCGCAGGCGGCCCGGGACTCGCGGCCTCTCGCTAGTTGAGCAAGGCCGGAGGCCTGTCGTGGCGACCAGGGCCGCGCACGACCATCGACCCGGGGCCACGGCAGCCGCGCCGTCCACGTCGGTCGAGCAGGGCCGGAGGCCCGTCGTCGAGACCAGGGCCGCGCACGACCATCGACCCGGGGCCACGGCAGCCGCGCCGTCCACGTCGGTTGAGCAGGGCCGGAGGCCCGTCGTCGAAACCCGAGGCTGGCAGCAGGTCGTCACGCCCGCCGGCTGCGCTCGAGGGAGACTTCAGAACAAGGTCTGTTCGAACACGTGTTTGTTTTCCAAGGCGAATCGGTGTACACTCGGCTCATGAGCCGGCGCCCCGCAGCCTCCACCCTCGCGGCGACACCGCGCCTGCTGCAGACTGCCGACCAGGTCATCGACGAGCTCCACCAGCAGCGAAGGGCCGCCCACCAGGCCGAGGTCCGCGAGATCGAGCTCGCCGTCGACTGGGCCCTGCTGCACCCCTGCCCCGAGGACGCCACCCCCGCCTCCTGGGGCGAGGGCCGGCTGTTCCACGAGCAGATCACTCCTCTGGCAGGACCGGGCGCTCCGCTGGTGGCGGAGTTCGCGCCCGCCGACCTCGCTGCAGCCCTGGGGGTCTCGTTCAACGCCGGGCGCCGGCTGCTGGCCGACGCCCTCGAGCTCACCTACCGACTGCCCCTGCTGTGCGCGCTCGTGAAGACCGGCAAGGTCCCCGTCTGGCTCGGCCGCTCCATCGCCCGGGAGACCCACGACCTCTCCGAGATCGCCGTCGCCCACGCCGACCGGCTGATCTGCGCGGTCCCCGGCAAGATCGGGCAGGTCCGAGCACGTCGGCTGATCGACGAGGCCCGGCTCTACCACGACCCCGACCGCGCCCAGGAAGACGAACGCCAGGCACTCGCCGAACGCCACGTGACCCTGTCCCGGTCCAAGTGCCCGGCCACCCAGGGGATCCACCTGATGCTCGACCGCGCCGACGCCGAACGCTTCGACCACACGATCGCAGCCATCGCCGCCAAGCTCTCGGCCCTGGGCGACAACGACGGGCTCGACCTCCGACGGGCACGCGCGGTCGGGATCCTGGCCGACCCCCAGCACACCCTGGACCTCCTGGCCCGGCCCGTCGCGGACCGGAGCGACCCGTTCACCGCGGCCCGAGAGGCCGTCTCCGGGGTCGGACCCAAGAGCTACTCCGGCGCGGTCGACGGCACCGGACCGACGGGCGGCGGGGCAGCGGTTCTCTACCTGCACCTCACCCCCGACGACCTGGCCGAGCACCTCGAGGCCGGCACCGGCACCGCGGTCGTCGAACGCATCGGTGCTACGAGCCTGGAGCTGGTCGAGACCTGGCTCGCGGGACGACAGTTCACGGTCCGGCCAGTCCTCGACCTCACCCACCACCGAGGCGGCGGCACGGGCACGACCGACAGCCCCGTTTCCGGAGCCGATGGCCCGACGACCGGCCCGATGACCGGCCCCTTGGCCCCGCGCGACGGGCACGACCCGAGCCCCGCGATGCGCGAGGTCGTCTTCCTGCGCGACGCGACCTGCGTCTTCCCCGGCTGCCGACGCGACTCACGCGGCTGCGACCTCGACCACATCGAGGCTTGGGTCCCACCCGACGAGGGCGGCCCTCCCGGGCAGACCAGCCTGCACAACCTGGCGCCCTTGTGCCGGCTGCACCACCGGATCAAGACCTTTACCGGCTGGGACTACCAGCGCCTCGATGATGGGCGTCACGAGTGGGCCAGTCCGGCCGGGCACACCTATGTCGTGGCGCCTGCTCCTCGGCACGTCACTGCCTGAGCTGGCTCTGGTTTCGACGACGGGCGCCAGAGCGCCCTGCTCAACCGGCGTGCACAACCACCCCTCTCAACCGGCCTGCCCTGCTCGACCGACGCGGGCGGGGCGTCAGGGGACGAGGATGACCTTGCCGCCGGCGTGGCCCTCGGCGACGAGGGCGACGGCCTCGGCTGCCTGGGGGAGGGGGAAGGTGCGGGCGACGACGACGGTCAGGCGGCCGCGCTCGGCGAGGTCGGCGATCACGAGGCGGCCGCGGCTGCGGAGCTCCGTGCCGGGGTCGGCGCCGGGGCCGCCGCCGAGCAGCTGGATGCCGTCCTGGCCGGCGCGGCCGAAGGCGGCGACCGTGGCGATGCGCTGACGGTCGTCGACCAGCTCCAGGGAGACGTCGACGGCCTCGTCCGTGCCGACGGTGTCCAGCGCCACGTCGACCCCGGTGGGGGCGGCGTCGCGGACGCGGTCGGCGAGGCCTTCGCCGTACTCCACGGGCACGATGCCGTAGGCGCGCAGCACCTCGTGCCGGTCGGCGCGGGCGGTGCCGATGACGGCGGCGCCGCGAGCCAGGGCGAGCTGGGCGACGGCGAGGCCGACGCCGCCGGCGACGCCGTGAACGAGCACGGTGTCGACGCTGCTGACGCCCGTCGCCTCGAGCAGGTGGTACGCCGTGACGCCGGTCAGCGACAGCCCGGCGGCCTGCTCGAAGGACAGCGTCGTGGGCTTGGGCACCACCGAGGTCGCGGGGACCGTGACCGCGGCGGCGTACCCGCCCGAGACCGGGTAGCCGATCACCTCGTCCCCGACCGCCACGGGGCCGGCCGGGCCGGTGGCGTCGTCGCCCACCGCGGTGACGACGCCGGCCACCTCGAGACCGACGCGGAGCGGCAGGTGGGACTCGTCGGCGCCCATCATCCCGCCGAAGATCTTGTGGTCGACCGGGTTGATGCCCGCGGCCCGCACCTCGACGGTGACCTGGCCGGCCGAGGGGGCGGGGACGTCGACGTCGACCACCTCCAGGACCTCGGGACCGCCGTACGACGGGGCGACGACTGCAGCGCTCATGGCTCTCCTCGGTGGGTGACGTTGCCGGGCGCAACGTCCTCCGGCACCCCGATCTTCCGCCGGAGGGAAAACGAGGGAATCCGGAGGCACTCTCCGTTGTTCGCCCTGGGTGATCCACAGCCAACCCACAGCGGCGCAGCACCCGCACCTCAGTCCCGAGGTCCAGCGTGGGGACGTGTCCACCCTCCCAGCGCCACGGAGCGTTCGATGACCGACTGGATCGTCTCGCTGATGACCGGCCTCGGTCCGCTCGCCCTGGTCGTGCTGATGGTCGTGGCGTTCGCCGAGACCGGACTGCTGGTCGGGTTCCTGATCCCCGGCGACACCGTCGTGTTCACCGCGGGGGTGCTGATGGCCGCGGGCGCGATCGGGGCGCCGATCTGGCTCGCCCTGGTCGGGGTCGCGCTGGCGGCGATGGCGGGCGACCAGACGGCGTACTTCGTGGGTCGGCACTTCGGCCCCCGCGTGCTGAACCGCCCGAAGTCGCGGCTGCTCTCGCCGCGCCACATCGGGGCGGCGCAGCGGTTCTTCGAGCGCCACGGATCCAAGGCGGTCGTGCTCGCCCGGTTCGTGCCGGTCGCCCGCACGATGACCCCGGTCGTCGCGGGGGTCGGGACGATGACGCGGCGCCGGTTCACGTCGTACAACCTGGTCGGGGCCGCGGCCTGGACCCTGGTCACCCTCGGCGGCGGCTTCCTCTTCGGCGGCATCCCGTTCGTCGCGGCCCACGTCGGCGCGATCACGCTGGCCGTCGCCGGCGTCTCGCTGCTGCCCCTCCTCGTCGCGGGCGTACGCCGCCGCAGGTCGCGCACCGTGGCCGGAACCGCCGCCGACGCGAGCGACCCGTCCGAGACCCCCGACCCGTCCGAGACCTCGCAGCCCGTGGGCGCGACCTCCCGCCTGCGCGAGACCTGCCCCGCCGCCTGAACCCCGGGCGCCTGCTGACCCGGCCCCGTCCTGGCGACCTTGGCTAGCCTCACCCCCATGCACGCACGCGTTCTCCGGACCTCCCGCCCGACCCCCGTCCTGGTGCGGGTGGTCCTCGGCGGCGGCGACCTCGACGGCTTCGTCATGCCCGACTCGACCGACGCCTACGTCAACCTGGCCCTGCGGCCGGAGGGCGCGGCGTACGACGAGGTCTTCGACCCGCGGCAGGTCCGCGAGACCGAGCCCGAGGAGACCTGGCCGGCTCGGCGGCGCTACACCGTGCGGGCGTGGGACGAGGCCACGCGCGAGCTGACGATCGACTTCGTGGTGCACGGCGACACCGGCGTGGCCGGCCCGTGGGCGTCAGCGGCCGAGGCGGCCGGGTCGGGCAGCGTGCTCGTCTTCGAGGGCCCCAGCGGCGGCTACCGCCCCGACCCCGAGGCCGACTGGCACCTGCTGGTCGGCGACGAGTCGGCGCTGCCGGCCATCGCCGCGTCCCTGGAGGTCCTCCCCCAGGGCGCCACCGCCGTGGTCCGGCTGCTCTGCGACGGCCCCGACCACGAGCTCGCCCTCGACAGCTCCGCCGACGTCGACGTCGTGTGGGTGCACCGGTCCGCGGGCGGGACGCTGGTCGACGCGGTGGCCGCCACCGACTTCCCCGACGGCACCGTGCACGCCTTCGTGCACGGCGAGGCCGTGGAGGTGCGCGAGCTGCGGGCGCACCTGCTGGGCGAGCGCGGGCTGACGCGCGCGCAGATGTCGTGCTCGCCGTACTGGCGCCGCGACTTCACCGACGAGGCCTGGCGCCGGGTCAAGCGAGAGTTCGTCGCCGCGATGGACGCCGACGTCGCCTGACACACTCCTCGGCATGAGCGAGAACCACCTGTCCGAGTCCATCGTCGTCGAGGCCGACCCGGCGACGGTCTACGCCGTCGTCTCCGACGTCACCCGCACCGGCGAGTGGAGCCCCGTCTGCACGTCGGCCTGGTGGGAGGAGGGGGGCGGCCCGGAGGAGGGCTCCTGGTTCTGGGGCCGCAACGAGGTCCCCGGCCGCACCTGGGAGACCCGCTCCCGCGTGGTGACCGCCGACCCGGGCCGGGAGTTCCGCTGGCAGGTGGGCGGGGAGTACGTCGTCTGGGCCTACCTCCTGCGCGCCGTCGGTGCGGGCGAGGACACGCACACCGAGCTGACCGAGACCTGGGACCTGAACGAGGCGACCGAGCAGATGTTCGCGACGAAGTACGCCGACCGGGCCGACGCCGAGCTCGACCAGCGCCGCGAGCAGGCCCGCAGCGGCATCCCCGCGACGCTGGCCGCGATCAAGCGGATCGTGGAGTCCTCGGCCGGATGACAGGGGCCGCGGTGGGTACCCCCAGGAAGACTCGCCCTCGACGACAGGTCCTCACGCCATGCACCTCCCCCGCCCCCGCGGCCCCCTGAGCCGGAGCGTCCTCGACGCCCTGGCCCGCGGCGCAGCCCCGGCCCCCGTGCCCACGCCGACCTCGCCCGTGCTCACCGACCCCGACCAGCAGCTCGCCCTCTGGACGCTCTTCGAGCTGTCCTTCCGAGGCTTCGACGGGGTGGATCCCGACCGCGAGTGGGACGCCGACCTGATCGGTGTGCGTCGTGGGATCGAGGCCCGCTTCGAGCGCGTCCTGCGGGAGGTCACCGCACCGCTGACGGAGGGCGTCGCCCCGGACGGCGACATCGGCGAGACCCTGCTCGCGATGGCCGCGGCCGCCGGGGGCCCCTCGCCGGCCGCGCACCTGCACCGCCACGCCACGCTCGAGGACCTGATCGACTTCCTGCGCGAGCGGAGCGTGCAGCAGCTCAAGGAGTCCGACCCCCAGAGCTTCGTGCTGCCCCGGCTCGCGGGCTCGGCGAAGGCCGCGCTGGCCGAGCTGCAGTACGACGAGTACGGCGGCGGACGTCCCGAGCGCCTGCACCAGCACCTGTACGCCGAGGCGCTCGCGGCCGCGGGCCTGGACCCGACGTACGGCGCCTACGTCGACGAGGTCTCGGCCGTGTCCCTGGCCGGGGCCAACCTGATCACGATGCTCGGCCTGAACCGGCGGCTGCGCGGCGCCGCGATGGGCCACCTGGCCTTCTTCGAGGCCTCCAGCCCGGTGGGCTCGCGCAAGATCGCCGCGGGGATCGAGCGGCTCAGGCTGCCCGACGCCGTCTCGGCGTACTTCCACGAGCACGTCGAGGCCGACTCGGTCCACGAGCACGTCGCCGCGCACGACATCTGCGGGGCCCTGGTCGCCGCCGAGCCCGACCTGCGCGCCGACGTCCTGTTCGGCGCGGCCGCGTGCCAGCACCTCGACGAGCTGTCCGCGACCGAGCTGATGGACCGCTGGGCACCCCGCGAGCTGGCGTCGTGACGGTGATCTCGTGAAGCTGGTGGGCGACGCCGTCGAGGTGCGGCCCTGCGCGGGCGGACCCGACCTCGTGCGCGGGGCCGAGGCCGTCGTCGACGACCAGGGCCGCACCCACGAGGTCACCCGGCCGGTGGTCGCGGTGTGCCGCTGCGAGAAGTCCAGCCGGATGCCCTGGTGCGACAGCACCCACAAGTCGATCCGCCACTCCTAGGACCTGATGAGCACCCTCCCCTTCGGCGACCTGACCATCCGCTTCGACGACCGTGTCCTGCGCCCGCGCGAGTGGACCACCGCCCAGTCGCGCTGGGCCGCCGAGCTGCTGCCGGACCTGTCCGACGGCCCCGTCCTCGAGCTCTGCTCGGGCGCGGGGCAGATCGGGCTGCTCGCGGTCGCGGGCTCCGAGCGTCGGCTGGTCTGCGTCGACCTGAGCCCCGTGGCCGCGTCCTTCGCCGCGGAGAACGCCGCCGCCGCGGGACTGGCCGACCGGGTCGAGCAACGCACCGGCCCGATGGACGAGGTCCTGGCCGCCGGCGAGCTGTTCCCGCTCGCGATCGCCGACCCGCCCTGGGTTCCGCGAGCCCAGACCGGCCGCTTCCCCGAGGACCCCCTGCTCGCGATCGACGGCGGTGACGACGGCCTCGACGTCATCCGCACCTGCGTGGGCGTCCTCGCCGCGCACCTCGCCCCCGGCGGCGTCGCGCTCCTGCAGGTCGGCACGCACGCCCAGGCCGATGCGGTCGGCGCGCTGGCCCGTCCGCTGGGGCTCGTCGACGGGGAGAGGCGTGCCCACGGCGACCGGGGGGTCCTGCTACGGCTCGACCGTCCCTCGTCGGACCGGCCCTGATCCGCCCCTCCCAGAACCATCCGCCGCTGAATCATCCGCCCCACGACGCCCCTCCCGTCCCACGTGGCGGGATGTCGCCCACAGGCCCGGCGCTGCACCCTTCCCCCATGACCACCGACGCGGTTCACTAGGGCCACGCCCGTTCCACCAGGAGTCCCCCCGTGCCCGCAGAGCTCGTCGACAGCGTCTTCGACGCCTCGCCGTACGCCGTCGTCGCGGCCCTCACCGGCATGCTCCCCCGCTTCGGCTGGACCCTCGTCGGCGTCGGCGACTTCGGCCGCTCGGTCACCTGGCAGGCCTTCGACAAGTCGCTCGAGATGGTGCAGCTGCACGCCGAGGTCTCCCCCGTCGCGGGCCACCCCCGCCAGACCCGGCTGCGCGTCAGTCGCGTCGACGAGGCCCTCGCCTCCGCGGAGCGGTTCGCCAGTCCGCCGCTGCCCGCCCTCCGCCGCTCCGTCGCCGGCTGAGCCTCCACTCGCGCGGTCTCGACGGACACCTGCGCCGTCCCGTTCACAGGACGCTCACAGGTTCACACCATCGGGGTCCCAGGAGCGAGGTCGAGGCTGTGCAGCAGAGACCGACGTCGGGAGAAGCCATGCACCACCTGTCCGCCCCTGCCACCCCCTGCGGTGGCGCCCACCCCGGGGCCGACGGATGACGACCCTGGTCCCCGACGTCGCCCACGTCGCCGCCCCGGCCCGCTCGCGCCCCGTCCTGGGTCGCCGGGCCCGGCTGGACGCCGGCGTCCGGGTCGGGGCGATGGCGCTGCTCTGGTTGAGCCTGCTGCTGGTGACCTACTGGTGGGAGGGCGACCGCGGCGTCCAGGACCTCGGCGGCTGGGACACCGGCCTGACCTCGGTCGGCCGCCTCAGCGGCCTGGTCGCGTCGGTCCTGCTGCTGGCCCAGGTCGTGCTGATGGCGCGGATCCCCCTGCTGGAGCGGGCCTTCGGCCAGGACCGGCTCGCCCGGGTGCACCGGCTGGTCGGGTTCACCTCGTTCAACCTGATGGTGCTGCACGTCGTCACCATCACCTGGGGGTACGCCGCCGGCTCGCTGCTCGAGGTGCCCGGGACGCTGTGGCAGCTCACCGTCGACTACCCCGCCATGCTGATCGCCGACGCCGGGGCGCTGTGCCTGGTGATGGTGGTCGTGACCAGCATCAAGGCCGCCCGTCGGCGGCTGCGCTACGAGTCGTGGCACCTGATGCACCTCTACGCCTACCTCGGCGTCGGGCTCGCGCTGCCCCACCAGCTCTGGACCGGGCAGCAGCTCACCGGCTCGACCGCGAAGACGGTGTTCTGGTGGACCGCCTGGGCGCTCGCCGCCACCGCCGTGCTGGTCTGGCGCCTCGGCGTACCCCTCGCGCTGAACCTCCGCCACCAGCTGCGCGTCGCCGCCGTCGTCCACGAGAGCGACGGCACCTGGTCGGTGCACGTCACCGGCCGCCGACTCGACCGGCTCCGCGTGGAGGCCGGCCAGTTCTTCAGCTGGCGGTTCCTCACCGGTCCGGGCTGGAGCCGGGCCAACCCCTACTCGCTGTCGGCGGCGCCCGACGGCCGCTCCCTGCGGATCACCGTGCAGGGCGTCGGTGACGGCAGCCACGCCACCCGTGGCCTGCGCCCCGGCACCAGGGCCCTGGTCGAGGGGCCCTACGGCCGGCTCGGCGAGCGTGCCCGCACCCACCGCAAGGTGGCCCTGATCGGAGCCGGCGTCGGCACCACCCCGCTGCGCGCGCTGGCCGAGGGGCTGGACTACGCCCCCGGCGAGGCCGTCCTGATCGAGCGGTTCACCACCGAGCCGCTGTTCGTCGCCGAGGTCGACCGGCTCGTCGCCCAGCGCGGCCTGCAGGTGCTGCGGCTCCCGGGCCACCGACGTGGGCCCGACTCGTGGCTCGGCACGGGCATGGCCCCCTTCGACGACCTCTCGCACCTGCTGCACTGGGTGCCCGACATCGCCGAGCGCGACGTCTACGTCTGCGGCCCCGAGCCCTGGGGCGACCTCGTCCGCTCCACCCTGGAGGCCTGCGGCCTCCCCTCCGACCACCTCCATCTCGAGACCTTCGCGTGGTGACCTGATGAAGCGCATCTCCCTCTGGGTGCTCGTCACCCTCTCGTGCCTGGTGCTCCTGCTCGGCTACCGCACCTCGACGTCCTCCACGTTGCCGAGCGGCGCCTCCTCGTCGTTCGAGGCGAGCACGGCCAGCGGCACGAGCGGCTCGAGCTCCACGTCCGGCTCCACGGGAACCGGCTCCACGTCGGGCTCCACGTCGTCGGGCTCGTCGGGCTCGTCGGGCTCCACCTCGACCGCCGCCACGACCGTGGCCGGCTCGGTCGCCCAGACCCAGTGGGGCCCGGTGCAGGTGCAGCTGACGGTGGCGGCGGGGAAGATCACCAAGGTCGCCCTGCTGCAGTACCCGAACGGCAACGGCAAGGACCAGGAGATCAACGACTACGCCCTGCCGATCCTGACCCAGGAGACGGTGGACGCGCAGAGCGCCTCGATCGACATGGTCAGCGGCGCCACCGTCACCAGCAACGGCTACCTCGAGTCGCTGCAGAGCGCGCTCGACTCCGCCGGCCTGTGACGGTGACGCACGACCGCCCGGCGGCGCCGCCGGCGTACCGCAGGGTCGAGCACGTCATGGGGATGCCGGTCAGCCTCGCGGTCCGGGGGCCGTACGCCGGCGGCGAGCGCACCGAGCAGGCCTGGCAGGACGCGCTGGCCGTGCTGCGGGAGGCCGACCGGGTCTTCAGCACCTGGCGGTCCGACTCGGTGATCAGCCGGCTCGGCCGGGGCGAGCTCGAGCTGGACGCCTGCCCGCCCGAGGTGCAGGAGGTGCTCGCGCTCGCCGAGCAGGCCCGGGTGGAGTCCCGCGGCGCCTTCGACGTACGCCGCCCCGGGCCCGACGGAACCCTGCTGCTGGACCCGAGCGGCGTGGTCAAGGGCTGGGCGGTGCAGCGCGCCGCCGATGCGATGGACCTGCCCGAGACCGACCTCTGCCTCTCCGCGGGCGGCGACCTGGTCTGCCGCACCCGCGTGCCCGGGTCCGAGGGCTGGCGCATCGGCGTCGAGGACCCCCGCGACCCGAGCCGGCTGGTGGCCACCATCCCCGTGCGCAACGGCGCCGTCGCGACCTCGGGCCTGGCCCACCGCGGCGCCCACATCGTCGACCCGCGCACCGGCGCCACCCCCACGACGCTGGCCTCGGTCACCGTCGTCGGACCCGACCTCACCTGGGCCGACATCGACGCCACCGCCGCCTTCGCCCTCGGCGAGGAAGGCCCCGACTGGCTCCGCGCGCGCGGCCGCACCGGCCTCGTCGTACGCCCCGACGGCACCGCCGAGCCCTTCGCCCCCTAGCCCCACCCCACCCCGAGCCCGCCGAGACGGCGCGCATGTCCGCCGAGACGGCGCGCATGTCCGCCGAGACGGCGCGCATGTCCGCCGAGACGGCGCGCATGTCCGCCGAGACGGCGCGCATGTCCGCCGAGACGGCGCGTGTGTCCGGCGAGACGGCGCGCGTGTCCGGCGAGACGTGTCCCACAGTTCCTCCCCAGCCCCTGGGGCGAGGTCCTACCGTGCAGTAATGACCTCACCCGACCAAGCGGACGCCACCACCGACGCGAGCGCCACCCCCGAGCACCTCGACGTGCTGATCGTCGGCGCCGGGATCTCCGGCATCGGCGCCGCGCGCTACCTGACCACCGAGCTGCCCGGCACGACGTACGCCGTGCTCGAGGCGCGCGAAGCCTCCGGCGGCACCTGGGACCTGTTCCGCTACCCCGGCATCCGCTCGGACTCCGACCTGCACACCTTCGGCTACGAGTTCAAGCCGTGGCGCGACCGCAAGTCGATCGCGGCGGCCGAGCCGATCCTGGGCTACCTGCGCGAGACGGCCAGCGAGTACGGCGTGGACGAGAAGATCCGCTACCACCACAAGGTGCTCTCGACGTCGTGGTCGAGCCAGGACGCCCGCTGGACCGTGCACGTCGAGCGCACCGACACCGGCGAGGCGACGACGCTGACCTGCGGATGGATCTTCAGCGCGAGCGGCTACTACCGCTACGACGAGGGGTTCACGCCGCACTTCGAGGGCCGCGACCGGTTCACCGGCCCGGTGATCCACCCCCAGCACTGGCCCGAGGACCTGGACTGGGAGGGGAAGAAGGTGGTCGTCGTCGGCAGCGGCGCGACCGCGGTGACGCTGGTGCCCGCACTGGCCGAGAAGGCCGAGCTGGTCACGATGCTGCAGCGCACCCCGACGTACGTCATGCCGGTTCCGTCCGAGGACGCCCTGGCGATCTGGCTGCCGAAGGTGCTGGGCGCCGACCGGGCCTACGCGATCACCCGGCGCAAGAACATCGCGCAGCAGGCGCTGATCTGGAAGTTCTGCCAGAAGTTCCCGAAGGCCGCGCGGGCGTTCATCCGGCGCGAGAACGCCAAGCGGCTGCCCGAGGGGTTCCCGGTCGACGTGCACTTCAACCCGCCGTACGACCCCTGGACGCAGCGGCTGTGCGCCGTCCCCGACGGCGACCTGTTCCGGAGCATCCGCGAGGGCAAGGCCGCGGTGGCGACCGACCGGATCGCGACCTTCACCGAGACCGGGCTCGAGCTGGAGTCCGGCGAGCACCTCGACGCCGACATCATCATCACCGCCACCGGCCTGAACCTGCTGCCGTTCGGCGGCATCGAGATGGAGGTCGACGGCGAGCAGGTCGACCTGCCCGACCACGTCGCGTTCCGCGGCATGATGCTCAGCGACATCCCGAACTTCGCCTACGCCATCGGCTACACGAACTCCTCCTGGACGCTCAAGGTCGGCCTGCTCTGCGAGCATTTCTGCCGCGTGCTCGCGCACATGGCCGAGCACGGGTACGACACCTGCGTCCCGCACGTCTCGGACCCCGCGATGCCGACCCGCCCCTTTCTGGACTTCGCCGCGGGCTACGTCCAGCGCTCCATCGGCGAGCTGCCCAAGCAGGGCCAGGAGGCGCCGTGGTTGATGTCGATGAGCTACGCCACCGACGTCGGCCTGCTGCGCGAGGGCGACGTCGAGGACCCCGAGCTGCACTTCTCCCGGGTGGCCGTGGGCGAGGAGCAGCTGGCGGGCTGACTCGGTGAAGTTTCACTAGGGCCCTAGTGAAACTGCCGCTGGCGACGCGAAACTCCGTGCATCCAGTGGCGGAATCACTAGGGCCCTAGTGATTCCGCCACCCCCTTCACCTCAGACCCCCGGCGGATCCATCAGGTCCAGCACGACGAGCAGGGCGGCGGCCGTGCCGAGGGCGGTGCCGAGCACCCCGAGCACGCCCGAGCCGAAGGCGAGCCAGGGGCCGGCGTCGCTCTCGAGCAGCGGGGCGGTGGCGCTGAGCAGCAGGGCGACGACCGCGCCGAGGAGCACGCAGCCGAGCGCGGCGGCGGTGGGCCAGCGCACGGCGGGACGGAGGCGTACGCCGCGCTCGTCGAGCACCGGGTCGTCCAGCAGCTGGTCCGGGCCGAGCAGCAGCACGGCCAGGGCGGCGACGGTCGTCCAGAAGCCCACGACCAGGAGCGCGGCGATCGCGTCGGCCGCGCGGTGCCAGCCGGCCGACATGGTGGCCAGCCCCGTGACCGCGCCGTACGCCGCCCCGAGGAGCGCCACGGGCACGCGCAGCCGCCGCGGCACGACCAGCAGCAGTGCGCCGACGGCGGAGAAGGCGGCGGTCGTGTGGCCGCTGGGCAGGCTGTTCAGGGTGGCCGGGCCGACCTCGCTGACCCCGAGGTCGGGGCGCTCGAGGACGTAGCGCTTGAGCAGCAGCGTGGTCACGTTGGCGCTGACCAGCACCCCGACGGCCGCGAACCCCTGCACGCGCCGCAGCCGCAGCAGCGCGATGAACGCGACCACGGCCATCGCGGCCAGCAGCGAGCCGACCGAGACGCCGTTCAGCACCCGGTCGACGGTGCTGCTGACCGCGCCGTTGGTCTGCAGGGCGCCCTGCAACGCGGCGTCGCTGAGCACCCGGCCCTGGATCGTGCGCACGCTGGCCCAGTAGACGAGCCCCAGCAGCAGCGCGCAGGCGAGCGCGACGGCCACCATGGGCAGGGTGCGGCGCCAGGACGGCGGGGCGGAACGACTCACGGGACCATCGTCCTCCGGGACCGGGCGTCGGTGCACCTCCGCCACCGCCTCAGGCGTCGACGGTGAGACGGATGCCGCCGTCGGTGGGCGTGCCGGCCACCTGGCGCAGGTCGTCGACGGTCAGCCACGTGCCGCTCGCCCCGTCCTTCAGGCTGACCCCGACCACCCGGGCACCGGCCGCGAGCCCGGCCTGCACGCCGGCGGGCGCGTCCTCCAGGACGACGCAGCCGGTCGGGTCGACGCCCAGCTCGCGCGCGGCGGCGAGGTACGGGTCGGGGGCGGGCTTCCCGGCGTCCACGTCGTCCGCTGTCACCAGCACCGGGGGCAGCGGCAGGCCGGCGGCCTCGAGCCTGGCCAGCGCGAGCGGCCGGGTCGCCGAGGTGACGACGGCCCAGGGGCCGCCCTCGAGCGAGGTCAGCAGGTCGCGGGCGCCGGGCAGCGGCTTCACGGCGTACGCCGTCTCCAGCTCGAGGGCGTTGATCCGCTCCACGGCCGCTGCCCGGTCGGCCTCGGGCAGCAGCAGCGCGATCGTGTCGGCGGCGCGCCGCCCGTGGATGATCGGGAGCACGGCGGCGGGGTCCTGGCCGTGCTCCTCGCACCAGCGGCCCCACGCCTCCTGACCCGCGTCGTCGGAGTCGACGAGCACCCCGTCGTTGTCGAAGAGCAGGGCGGCGACCAGGGTGGGCTCAGGCACGCGCTCACTGTGCCCGCGCCCCTGGTGTGCCAGCAAGTCGGTGGTCCTGGGGGGTCCCGAGGGCGCCGAGCCCGATCCGGTTTCCCAGGTGATGAACCCGATCGGCCTCTTCACACACGACGCAACGTGTGCAAGGAGGCGGTTTCGGTTCATCACCTGGGAAACCGGCAGCCTCCGGGCATGGATCCGCCCCGGCGGGGATCACCCACCGGGGCGGCTGTGCCCATCGTCGGCCTCCCCGCCTGACGACGACCTGACAGTGCCGGCAGGCGGGGAGAGGGTCGGGCTAGGCCCGGGGGGCCATGAAGAGGCGCAGGGCCTTCGCGGTCGCTCCGCCGAACGCGGTGTCGGGCAGGATCCGGTGGTCACCGGTGGTGCCGATCGCGTTGAAGTAGAGGACGTAGTGGTACCGCAGGGCCGCCGAGGCGTTGTAGACCTTCGCCCAGAAGCTCGCCCGGCCGGAGCCGTCGACGTCGTTGAGGTGCGGGTTGTCGCCGGTCTCGAACAGGCCCCAGTCCTTGATCCCGAGCGCCTTGGTGCGGTCGGCCATCTTCTTCAGCGCCACCGTCGGGTCGGTGCCCCAGTCGGTGACCGGCTTGTTCCAGTAGTAGTCCCAGCCGATCCCGTCGAGACGGGGCGAGACGGCGGCGTCCTGGAAGCGGTTCACGTCGAGGGAGAAGCCCATGTAGACGTCCCAGACCTCCACCCGGTGGGCGGCGTACGCCGGGTTGGCGCGGGTCACGTCGATCAGGTGCTCGGTCGCCGCGCGGTGCTGCGCGGAGGTGAAGACGTTGTCCTTCCACATCTCGTCGTCCGGCTCCTGCCAGTTGACGAGCATCACCTTCCAGCCCGAGGGGATGGAGTTGAGGTAGCTCGTGATCCCGGCATCCAGCTGGCCGCTCGCGAGGGCCGCCTGGTTGGGCTTGAAGCAGACCGCGACGGTCTTGCCCGGCACCAGGCCCTCGTAGGCCTGGTTGAAGGTGGTCGGCAGGTTGCCGGAGTAGAAGATCTTCGCCGCACCCAGCCCGCCGTACGTCGACACGACGCGGTTGACCTGGTCGGCGGCGCTCTCCCGGACGCCGTTGGTGAACGAGGTGCCGGGCGAGACGTTCATGCCGAACACCGTGCCGCGGTCGACGTCGACCTGGGCCGAGGTGCTCGAGGTGGCCCCGTCGTCGTCGGTCACGGTGAGGGTGATCGTGTAGGCGCCGGCCCGGGCGTAGGTGTGCGCGCCGGTAGCACCCGTCGAGGTGCCGCCGTCACCGAAGTCCCAGGCGTACGTCGTGACGGTGCCGTCGGCGTCGGTCGAGGCCGAGCCGTCGACCGAGCAGGTGACCTCGGTGCAGGTCGGCCGCATGCTCGCGGTCGGCGCCGTGTTGGGCGCCGACAGCACGATCGACCAGTTGACTCCGCGGGCGCTGAGGGCGTCGGTGGTGGCGGTGGCCGACCCCGCGGGGGTCGCGGAGCGGGCCACGGTGGGGCTGACCGCGGCGTCGGCGACGGCCGCCGAGACCCGACCCGAGCCGGTGGAGAACGCGGAGGAGCGGACGGCGGGCACGGGGATCTTCCACGCCGTCGTGGCGTTGCCGCGCTCGGCCCAGAACGAGACCACCTTGGAGCCGGCGGCCGTGCGGGTGTCGGGGGTGACGTGGGTGGCGGTGCTCGCGTCGACCGAGGAGCTGACCGCGACCGGCGCCTTGGCGTCGACCCCGCGGTAGGCGGTGACGGTCAGCACCGATTTGTGGATCGCGTCCAGCGCGACGCTGACGGTGCTGCCCGCGTCGCCGGCGACCGCCGTGCGGGTCCAGACCATGCCGCGCAGGGCCGGGACGCTCTGGTCGCCCACGAGCGTCCATCCCTTCGGCCCGGTGACCGAGGTGGTGTTGCCGAGGCTGCCGGTGAGCAGGAGGGTGTCGCCGACCTGCACCCCGGTCGGTACGACGACCTTGGCGACCTGGACGTTGGCGGCCTTGGAGGTCGAGGCGACGAAGGAGATCGGGTCGGCCTGGGCAGCGGGGGCGACCGGGGTGGGGGTGACGCTGGGGGCGACGACGGCGGCGTGGGCGCCGGTCGTGCCGAGACCGGCGAGCACCAGGGCCGACAGGGTCACGGCGGAGAGGTGGGCGGTGCGTCGGGACATCGGGGGCATCCGTTCCGAAGAGGTGGACTGGAGTGCCCAACCTAATGTCCGTTTTGCCCTTTTCGTCCCACATGTCGGAATCTAGTGCTCAGGGACTAGCCACCCATGGTCCTGGCGGCTCACCGCCATGGTCCACACGCACCAGATGACCACGCGGTGTCTAGTCCCCCGCTACTCCGAGGGCCCTCGCAGCCCCGGGTTGGGGCGCCCGAGGCTCCGGCTGCGGCCCCGGAACTCGGCCACCACCTCGTCGCCGCCCGCGCGGGTGAGGGTCACGTCGTACACCCCGGAGCGGCCGCGCAGCGCCCGCTCGTGAGCGGTCGCGACGAGCACGTCGCCCAGGGCCGCCGGGGCCAGGATGGTGATGTCGAAGCCGGCGCCGACGGTCACGGTGCCGCGCGAGTTGCAGGCCACGGCGAAGGCGCTGTCGGCCAGGGTCGCGAGGATGCCGCCGTGGCAGCTGCCCCAGCCGTTGACCATGTCGTCCCGCACGGTCATCGTCACGACCGCCGTCCCGGGGCCCACCTCGGCCACGTCCATGCCGAGCATCCGGCTGGCGGCGTCGTCGCGCCACATCTCCTCGGTCGAGCGCCGGGCCACCTCCTGGGCGTCGTACGCCGGGCCGCCCTCGGCCGGGCTCACCGGACGGGCCGGTGGTCGACGATCCGGCGCATCTTGCCCACCGACCGCTCGACGGTGCCGGGGTCGACGACGTCCACGG
>CAVVQW010000015.1:0-172934 GCA_963750435.1 uncultured Actinomycetota bacterium
GAACGACACGGAAATCATCGATAAAGAAGGGGGTTCGCAAAGAAGTGAAAAGTCGTAGGGTGGCCTGCACCCTAGCGAGAGGCATTCGTGGACGCCCTCAAGACGTGGCTCACTTTCGTCAATAACAACCGCTCCTACATCATCGAAGCGATCTTGCAGCACACCCAGATCGTGCTCATCGTCGTCGTGGCGGCCACCCTCACCTCGCTCGTGCTCGGGGTGCTCGTGCAGAACCGACCCGTCTTCAAGGCCGGCGTGCTCGCGGTCACGGGCGTCTTCCTGACGATCCCGTCGCTGGCACTGTTCGCGCTGTTCATCCCGCTCGTCGGCATCGGCAACCCTCCGGCGATGCTGGCGCTCTACCTGTACGCGCTGCTGCCCGTCCTGCGCAACACCGTCGCCGGTCTCGAGTCGGTGAGCCCCGCGGTCGTGGAGTCGGCCAGGGGCATGGGCATGACCAGCTTCCAACAGCTCGTGAAGGTGCGCCTCCCGCTGGCCTGGCCGATCGTGATGGCCGGCGTCCGGATCTCGACCCTGCTGACCGTCGGCGTCGCGGCCATCGCCCCGCTGGTCGGTGGGAACGGCCTCGGCGTCTACATCCAGCAGGGCCTGACCCGGCTGGGCCTGCCGAACGCCATCCAGTCGGTCTGGGTCGGCATCGTCTTCACGGTGGCCCTCGGCCTGGTGCTCGACGCCCTCCTGGGACTCTTCCAGCGCCTGACCACCCCGTCCGGACTCCGCTCCTGATGAGCCCCGTCTCCGTCAGCCCCATCGAGAGGAACCGATGAACGCCCAGCCCAAGATCCGCCTCGAGGGGGTAGGCAAGACCTACCCCGGCACCAAGATCGCGGCCGTCGAGGAACTGACCCTGGACGTCCACGAGGGCGAGATCCTCGTCCTCGTCGGCCCGTCCGGCTGCGGCAAGAGCACGACGCTCCGGCTGATCAACCGGATGATCGAGCCCAGCAGCGGTCGCATCCTGCTCGATGGTGAGGACGTCACCAAGGTCAACCCGGACAAGCTGCGCCGGCGGATCGGCTACGTGATCCAGCAGATCGGCCTGTTCCCGCACCAGACCATCGCGCAGAACATCGCGACGGTGCCCAAGATGCTGGGCTGGGACAAGGAGAAGACCAAGGCGGCCACCGAGCGGCTCCTGGCGACGGTCGGCCTCGACCCGGACCGGTACCGCGACCGCTACCCCAAGGAGCTCTCAGGCGGTCAGGCGCAGCGCGTCGGCGTCGCGCGCGCCCTGGGCGCCGACCCCGACATCATGTTGATGGACGAGCCCTTCGGTGCCATCGACCCGATCACGCGCGAGCGCCTGCAGAACGAGTTCCTCCGCCTGCAGAGCGAGCTGCGCAAGACCATCGTGTTCGTCACCCACGACATCGACGAGGCGATCAAGATGGGTGACCGGATCGCGATCCTGGGTGAGCGCAGCGTGATCCGCCAGTGCGACACCCCGGAGCGGATCCTGGCCTACCCGGTCGATGACTTCGTGAACGACTTCATCGGCAACGGCTCGACGATCAAGGGGCTGAACTTCCTCCAGGTCAGTGCGCTCGCGCTCACCGGCTACCCGACCGCCACGGCGGGCGGGGAGCCCGCCGCCGCTGTGGCCATGTTGGGCGAGAGCGGGCACGACTGGGCCGTGGAGCTGGACCAGGACGGCAAGCCCACGCGCTGGCTCAACGCCGACCAGCTCGGCAACGGCTCGGCCGAGGGTGACGGTGAGGCCGTGCTCAACCCGCTGCACACCCATGACACCTTGTTCCACGCCCTCGAGCAGATGGTCCAGAGCGAGTCCGGGATGACGTGCGTCGTCGACGACAACGAGCGGTTCCAGGGTGTCATCCAGATGACCGACCTCGCCAAGGCCATCCGGCGGGCGCAGTACGAGGCGCGTCGGCACTACGAGGACATGGAGCTGAACGCGTGAGTGAGCTCGGCGGCGCGGTCGCCCGGGAGCGCACGGCCCAGCCCGATCCCGAGCCCGAGGCGGAGTTGGAGCCTGGGATCGCTCCGGAAGCCGGGCCGTCCGCGGGCGAACGGAGGAAGGTCAACCTCGTGAGGACCGCGGGTCTGTTGACCGCGCCGGTGCTGATCGCGGTCCTCGCAGGGGTGCTGTGGCTGTACTACCAGTCGCTCGACCTGGCCAACGCCAACCGGCAGCAGCGCTCGGCGCTGGACTGGTCGACGAAGCTCCGGCCGCAGACCCTCGAGGTCATCAACATCGCCTTCCTCTCGACCGCGCTGGTGATCATCATCGCGGTCCCGCTCGGCATCGTGCTCACCCGGCCGTGGGCCCGTCGGATCGCACCGCCGATCCTCGCGGTCGCCAACGCCGGTCAGGCACTGCCCGCCTACGGACTGCTCGTCGCCTTCCTCGGCATCATGGGCTCCGGGACGCGCACCGTGATCTTCGCGTTGGCCCTCTACGCCATCCTTCCCGTGCTGCGCAACACCATGGTGGGACTCGAGGGTGTGGACCGCAACGTGATCGAGGCCGGCCGAGGCATGGGCATGACCAGGTTCGGCGTGCTGATGAAGATCGAGATGCCGCTGGCCGTCCCGATCATCGTGGCGGGCGTGCGAACGGCCATGATCATCAACATCGGCATGGCCACGCTGGCCTTCCTGATCGGTGGAGGCGGGCTGGGTATCACGATCAGCTCGGGCCTGAAGCTCAACCAGAACTCGGTCCTCGTCGTGGGCGCCGTCCTGGTCGCCATCGTGGCTCTGACCTTCGACTGGCTGGGTGCCGTGGCCGAGCGCTACCTGCGCCCGCGCGGCATCTGAGCGAGCTGGGAGCGGACCCGCACACCACACACGAGAACGGCGCCGACGGATCGAGATCCGTCGGCGCCGTTGTCGTGCGGGACCGGCTGATCGCCGGTCAGACCCTCATCCGAGGATCTTCTGCTCCTTGAGGTAGTCCTCCGCGACCTTGTCGGCCGGGGTGCCATCGACGTCGACCTTGGCGTTCAGCTCAGCCATCTTGTCGTTGTCGAGCGGCCCGAGGATGTCGCTGGCGATCTTGTCGTAGACCTTGGCGTGCTTCTTGTACTCCGCGTCGAGCATCGTGAACGACACGTTGTAGAGGATGAACACGCCCGGGTCCTTGACCAGGGACAGCTTCAGCGCCTTGATGCGGCCGTCGGTGGTGAAGACCTCGCCGAAGTCGCACTTGGCCTTGCCGGTCTGGGTGTAGATCAGGCCGGTGTCCAGGATCTGCGTCTGCGAGGCCGGGATCTTGTAGCCGGTCGCCTTCTCGAACAGGATCAGGCCATCGGGGCGGTCGGGGAACTCGGTCTCCATGCAGACCTTCGCCGACGGGGTGGCCTTGAGGTAGTCGGCCATGGCCTGCAGGTCGAACTCACCGCCGTTCTTCTTCGCCAGGTCGGGGCTCGCCGCGAAGCCGTAGGTGTCGTTGAACGGCGACCTGCCGAACCACTTGACGCCGTTCTTCTTCAGGTCCTCGGCGGCGACCTTGTCGAAGAGCGTCTTGGGGTCCTTGTCCGGGTTCTCGTTCTTGAGGTACACCGTCCAGCCGGTGCCGTTGTACTCGGGAGTGACGTCGATCCTCTTGCTGATCAGCGCGGACCGGTTCACCGAGCTGCCACCCAGGTTGGTCTTGTCGTCGATCTTGGCGCCGTTGGCCTCGAGCGCCTGGGCGAACATCTTGCCCAGCAGGATGTTCTCGGTGAAGTCCTTGGACGCCACCGTGAGGCTGACTCCCTTCAGGTCCTGGCTGGCGCTGCCGCTGCCACCACCACTGCTGCCACAGCCGGCCATCCCCAGGGAAAGGGCAAGAGCCACGCTCGCGGTGAGAAGCTTCTTGCGTGTGTGCATGTGTTCGTCCTTCGCTCGGTTTCAGGGCGTCCACACCAACCTCCGCCGGGCGCGTGTCTGCACCAAGAAGCCCAGCACCTTCACCGGGCCAGTTGCCTGTGGGATAGGTCACCCTAGCCGTCGCGGCGTCTTTCCTTATTTGATGTCGCGGCGACTCCTAATAACATTTGGATTTCGATGCGCCACTCGAGCTGCCCGTGAATGTCAGATATCCGTCTTTTTGCGGCTGAGTCGGGTAGGTGAAGAGTGTGTATCCACCGCCCTTTCGACGTCACGGATGCAGTCCGGGCCCCACGGGCGTCCGGCTTTCCTGCGCGATGCCGTCCAGCACACGAAGGGCCTCGGCCAGCACCGGGTGCTCGCGTCCACCCCGGCGTACTCCGCTGAGGATGTGCCGAGCCGGTCGCGGGTCGCCACGGAGCGGCACCCGCACCACGGGGTAGCCGCCCGGCAGCCGCGCCAGGCGCGGGACGAGGGCGACTCCCAGCCCGGCTCCCACCAGCGCCGCACCGGTGTCCCACTCGGCTGCCTCGTGGGCGATCGCCGGAGTGAAGCCGGCCTCCGCACAGGCCGCGAGGACCAGTCGGTGGTGTGGCCGCCCCGGACGATCGCTGAGCCACGGCTCACCGGCGGCCTCGCTGAGCAGCACCGACGAGCGTCCCGCCAGCCGATGGCCGGAGGGAACCAGGAGGTCCAGCGGATCGGCCAGCAGGGGGCGCTGGTCGAAGCGGGGATCGATCGAGGCCGGCAGGGTGGCCGTCGCCACCACGACGGCGAGGTCGGCCTCGTCCGCCAGGAGCAGCTCGAAGCACTCCTCCGGGTCCGCCTCGATGATCCGCACGATCACACCCGGGTGGACCCGCGCGAAGTGGGCGGCGACCCGAGGCAGCAAGGCGGCTGCGGCGGTCGAGAAGCCGCAGATCCGCAGCGACCCGGACTGCTCGGCCGAGGTGGCGGCCACCGCGGCGCGGATCTCCTCCCAGCGCGCGAACAGGTCGTCGGCGTGGGTCAGGAGGGTCCTCGCCGCGGGAGTCAACCGGACGCCCCGCCCCTCGGGGACCAGCAGCACCTCCCCCAGCTCCTCGGCGAGGGTCCGCAGCTGGTGCGACACGGCCGACGGCGTGTAGTGCAGGGCGTGGGCGGTGGCGGTCACGGTCCCGTGCGCCGCGAGCAGCCGGAGGACGTGCAGCCGATGATCGATCATGCGAAATGATCGCACGATCATGTGCATGATCGTTTGCTGTTCTCCCCAGGTCTGCGGCCCCAGACTCGGACTGTGCGCTCCTTCGACCCCTTGCTGGAACCTTTCGACCTGCGACACCTCCGGCTGCGCAACCGGATCGTCAGCACCTCCCACGAGCCGGCGTACGCCGAGGACGGGATGCCCAAGGATCGCTACCGGCTCTACCACCGGGAGAAGGCCCGGGGTGGGGTCGCACTGACCATGATCGGCGGCTCCGCCGTGGTGTCGCGCGACAGCCCGCCTGCGTTCGGGAACCTCCTGCTGTACCGCGACGAGGTGGTGCCGTGGCTGCGGCGGCTGGCCGACGACGTGCACGAGGAGGGCGCTGCGGTCATGTGCCAGGTGACCCACCTGGGTCGGCGCACCAGCAACTACACCGGCGACTGGCTTCCGCTGATCTATCCGTCGGCGGCCAAGGAGCCGGCCCACCGGGCGTTCCCCAAGCGCGCCGAGGCATGGGACCTGGACCGGGTGGTCGACGACTACGTGTCAGCGGCACTGCGATGCCAGGCCGCGGGACTCGACGGGATCGAGATGCAGCACTACGGCCATCTCGTCGACGCGTTCCTCTCCCCCGCCACCAATGACCGCACCGACGACCTCGGGGGCAGTCTGGACCACCGGATGGCCCTGCCGCGACGCGTCTTCCGCGCGGTGCGGGCTGCGGTCGGCCCCGACTTCGTGGTGGGCATCCGGATGTCCATGGACGAAGGCCTTCCCGGCGGGCTGGAGCCGACCGAGGCTCTGACGGCCCTCGCGGCCTACGTCGGGGAGGGCATCGACTTCCTGTCGCTGATCAAGGGCACGATCGAGAGCGACGCGCACCTGGCCGAGGTCATCCCCGGCATGGGTACGCCGTCGGCTCCCTTCCTGGACTTCGCCGCTCAGGTGCGTCGGAGCATCGACGTGCCGGTGATGCACGCCGCCCGCATCGCCGACGTGGCCACTGCCCGCTACGCGGTGCGAGAGGGCCTGCTCGACCTGGTGGGGATGACCCGGCCCCAGATGGCCGACCCGCACCTGGTGCGCAAGCTGCGGGCCGGGGACGAGGACAGGATCCGACCGTGCGTCGGCGCCAACTACTGCCTCGACGCGATCTATGACTCCGGCGACGCCAAGTGCATCCACAACCCGGCCACCGGCCGCGAGCAGACCCTCGTGCACCAGATCACCCGCCGCCCGACGGCTGGGCGTCGGGCCGTGGTGGTCGGCGCCGGTCCCGCGGGGCTGGAGGCGGCGCGGGTCCTCGGTGAGCTCGGCCACCACGTCGTGGTCCTCGAGGCGGCTCACGCCCCCGGCGGACAGCTGCGTCTCGCCGCGGCGTCCCCCAGGCGGCGCGACCTGATCGGGATCGTCGACTGGCGGGTCACGGAAGCGAAGCTCGCCGGCGTGGAGTTCCACTACGGGGTCCTCGCCGAGCGCGCCGACGTCCTGGCCCAGGAGCCCGATCTCGTCGTGGTGGCCACCGGTGGCCGCCCGCACCGGTCCTTCCTGCGGTCAGGTCAGGAGCTGGTGCTGGACACCTGGGACGTGATGGACGGGACCTCCAGGCCCACCGGTGAGGTGCTGGTCTACGACGACAACGGCGCCGAGCCCGCGCACGACGCGGCCGAGCTGCTGGCCCGCGCCGGCGCCGGGGTCGAGCTGGTCACCCCCGAGCGCACGCTCGCCCCCGGGGTGGGCAGCATGAACTCCCCGGCGTACCTGCGTGCCTACGCCGAGCACGACGTCGTGATCACCCTCGCCCACCAGCTGCGTGAGGTGAGCCGGAGCTCCGACGGTCGGCTGGTCGCCCACCTGTGGAGCGAGTACGCCGAGCGGGAGTCGCTGCGCGTGGTCGACTCCGTGGTCGTCGAGCAGGGGACGCTGCCCAACGACGAGCTCTACCTCGACCTGGTCCCCGGCTCACGCAACCTGGGCGAGGTCGACCACGACGCCCTGGTCGCCGGACGTCCCCAGACGGTCGCCACGAACCCGGCCGGCAGCTACCAGCTGTTCCGGATCGGGGACGCGATCAGCAGCCGCAACGTCCATGCGGCCATCTACGACGCCCTGCGTCTCTGCCTCGCCCTCTGATCTCGACCTCGAACCTGATCCCCGGAGACCCCGATGACCGCTCTCGCCCCATCCCTGGCCCACCGCAGTGCCGTGGCCGAGCTGGCTGCCGCACGCATTCCCGGCCGCCCGTTGGACACGCCCTTCTACACCGACCGCGAGGTGTTCGAGGCCGATCTGGCCCTCGTCTTCGGGCGGCACTGGATCTTCGTCGCCCACGACGCCGAGATCCCCGAGCCGGGCGACTTCCGCACCGTCGAGGTCGGCGCCTCCTCGGTGATCCTGGTCCGCGACGACGACGAGGAGGTGCGGGCCTTCCACAACGTCTGCCGGCACCGGGGGGCGCGGATCCTCGACGGCTCGGGCTCCGTGGGCAACATCGTCTGTGGCTACCACCAGTGGACCTACGGGGTGGACGGCACGCTCCTCCACGCGGGGCCGCAACCGTCGACCTTCGACCGGAGCTGCTTCGGCCTCAAGTCCGCCCACGTGCGCAGCGTGGCCGGGCTGATCTTCCTCTGCCTGGCCGCCGAACCGCCGCCGGACTTCGAGGACTACGCGGTCCGCGTCGAGCCGTACCTGAGGCCGCACGAGCTGCGTCGTACCAAGGTCGCGGCCCAGATCGACATCGTCGAGGAGGGCAACTGGAAGCTGGTGATGGAGAACAATCGCGAGTGCTACCACTGCGACAGCGGCCACCCGGAGCTCGGCTGCTCGCTGTTCCCCACCTACGGCTACGACGACGACACGTTGCCGCCGAGACTGCGGCCGGCCTTCGACCGCTACGCCGCGGCCGACCGAGATCTCCGTGCGGCCTGCGAGGAGCGGGACCTCCCGTTCGAGCGCCATGAGGAGCTCTCCGGCCGCGCGACCGCCTTCCGGATCCAGCGCGAGCCGCTGGACGGGGCCGGGGAGTCGTTCACGCCCGACGGGAGTGCGGTGTGCCGACGCCTCCTCGGGCAGCTCGACGCCCCCCGCCTGGGCAGGCTCTCGATGCACCTGCAGCCGAACGCCTGGTTCCACTTCCTCTCCGACCACGCGGTCACCTTCTCGGTCCTGCCGCTGGCCGCGGACAAGACCCTGGTGCGCACCACCTGGCTGGTGCACGAGGACGCGGTGGAGGGCGAGGACTACGACGTCGAGGAGCTGACCCACGTGTGGCACCAGACCAACCTGCAGGACGGCTACTTCGTGGCCCGCGCCCAGGCAGGGGTGAGCAGCCCCGCCTACGAGGCCGGTCCCTACGCGCCCAGCGAGTACCAGGTCGACCTGTTCTGCACCTGGTACGTCGAACGGCTCCTCGAGCAGGTCGACCAGTGACCGCGGCCTGTGTCCCTGCCGAACCGGCACTGCTGGGAGACCCCTTCGACGAGGAGCTGGTGTGCACCGCCGTCCTGCCGGTGACGCACGACGTGGCGACCTTCGAGCTCACCTCACCGCGGGGCCGGCTCTTCGGCTTCCGACCGGGCCAGTACCTCACGGTCTCCGTCGACGCCTCCGGGGTGCCCCTGGAGCGGTGCTACACGATCTCCTCGGCGCCGACCCGACCGGAGTCGCTCGCGATCACGGTGAAGCGGACGCCCGACGGTCCGATGTCGAACTGGCTGCACGACCACCTCGGGATCGGTGCCTCCGTCCGGGTCTCCGGCCCGCTGGGTGACTTCACCCTGGACGCCCATCCCGCGACGCGACACCTGTTCCTCTCGGCCGGGAGCGGGGTCACGCCGATGATGTCGATGGCCAGGACCCTCCACGACCTGCCCGAACCCCACGACGTCGTGTTCGTGCACAGCGCGCGGTCCCCTGCCGACATCGTCTTCCGTGACGAGCTCGAGCAGATGCACGCCTCCGGGACCGGCATCGTGGTCGCCACCGTCTGCGAGACCGATCCCGGGGATCCCACCTGGCGCGGCGAGGTCGGCCGGCTGACGCGCACCATGATCGAACGGCTGGTCCCCGACCTGCACGAGCGGGAGATCTTCGTGTGCGGGCCTCCGCCCTACCTCGAGTCGGTCCTCGCCCTGCTCGACCAGGCGGGCGTCGATCCCGGTCGGGTCCACCGCGAGAGCTTCGTGCTCGGCTCGCAGGGATCCCCTGCCGATCTCCCACCCGCCGGGACCGCCGCGTCGTACTCCGTGGAGCTGCGGCGCAGCGGCCGGACGATCACCTGCGACGACCGGACGACGGTGCTCCAGGCCGCCGTGGACGCGGGCATCACGCTGCCCTCCTCCTGCGGCGAGGGCGTCTGCGGCACCTGCAAGACCACGCTGCTGGCGGGCACGGTCGACATGCAGCACGGCGGCGGCATCCGCCCTCGGGAGATCGCGAAGCAGCAGGTGCTGCTGTGCTCCTCACGACCGCTCGAGGACCTGGTCGTCGACGCCTGAGGCTCGAGGTACGTCGTCGTCGGGTGCGGGCGTCCGCAGTGGCCCGGTCGTGGTCGCCAGGTTCGGCCTCCTCCGATGTCAGGTCTGCGGCCGGGTGTCCCGCAGGCTCGTCCGCAGGTGCGCTTCAGGCACACTGCACGGGTGTCCGACTCGCTGCGCAACCTGCTGGCAGCGCCGCCCGACCTCCCCGTCACCGCGGGCCTGGCCCCTCTCAGCGAGGCGCTCCGCACGCGCGGAGTCGCGGTGGTCCACGCACCGCCGGGCACCGGCAAGACGACCTTGGTCCCACCCACGGTCGCTGGGGTCGTCGCCGGACGGGTCGTCGTCACGCAGCCCAGCCGCATCGCAGCCCGCGCTGCCGCCCGCCGGCTGGCGCACCTGCTGGGTGAACCGGTGGGTCAGACGGTCGGGTACGCCGTTCGCGGAGACCGCCGCAGCAGTCGACGTACCCGTATCGAGGTCGTCACGACCGGTCTGCTGCTCCGGCGGATCCAGCACGATCCCGAGCTGGCCGGCGTCGGGGCCGTGGTGCTCGACGAGGTGCACGAGCGCCACCTCGACGCCGACCTGACCTTGGCGCTGCTGATCGACGTCCGGGCCAACCTGCGCGAGGACCTGTCCCTGGTGGCGATGTCGGCCACCATCGAGGCCGACCGGACGGCCGCCCTGCTCGGCCGAGGTGACGATCCCGATCGTCGCGACGAGGTCGTGGACGCTCCGGTGATCCGGGTCCCGGGCGCCCTGCACCCCGTCCGAACGGTCTGGTGCCCGCCGCCGCCGGGGGTACGCCGCACCGACGACCGGGGGATCACCCCGGCGTTCCACGACCATGTCGCAGCGACCGTGCGTCGAGCGCTCGTCGGGCACGAAGGGGACGTCCTGGTCTTCGTGCCGGGTGTCGCGGAGGTCGACGCGACCGTGCGTCGCCTTGCCGGCGTGGACGCGTCCGTGCACGCCCTGCACGGACGTCTGTCCGGCGCCGAGCAAGATCGTGCGCTCAGCGAGGGCCCGCGTCGACGAGTGATCGTCTCGACCGCGGTCGCCGAGTCGTCGCTGACGGTGCCCGGGGTGCGCGTCGTGGTGGATGCCGGGTTCTCGCGCGAGCCGCGTACCGATCACCGTCGTGGACTGGCTTGTCTGGTGACCGTGGCGGTCAGCCGGGCAGCGGCCGAGCAGCGGGCCGGACGGGCCGGACGGCTGGGGCCGGGAACCGTGCTGCGTTGCTGGTCCGAGGCGGAGCACACGCACCTGACCGCTCACCCGGAGCCCGAGATCGCAACTGCCGATCTGACGGCCTTCGCCCTCGAGGTGGCCTGCTGGGGCAGCCACGACGTCCACGACATGGCGCTGCTCGACCAGCCACCGGCGCACGCACTGTCGGCGGCCCAGGAGGTGCTGGTCGAGCTGGGTGCGATGACCGAGGGCGGGCGAGCCACCTCGAGGGGCCGGGTGATCGCGGGCGTGCCGGCCGATCCCAGGCTGGGGCGCGCCCTCATCGACGGGTCCGGTCTCGTCGGGGCCAGGCGGGCCGCAGAGGTGGTCGCCATGCTGAGCGAGGACGTTCGCGCCCCCGGCGACGGAGACCTGGTTGCTGCGCTCCGGTCACTGCGCGCTGACCAGCGGGCACGATCCTGGCGTCACCAGGTCGCCCGGCTGGAGGACGTCGTCGCGAAGCAAGGCATCGCCGGCGACCCGGGAGGGACGTCGGGCCACGCCCACGCACTCACCGATGACGTGGCGGTCGGTCTGGTGGTGGCCCTGGCGCATCCAGGCTGGATCGCACGTAGACGCTCCGACACGTCGAGCTACCTGATGGCGTCCGGGACGGGCGCGGCGCTCGACTCGCGCGCCCCGGGGCCGCTGGCCGGCCTGGAGTGGCTCGCTGTCGGTGACGCCCAGCGACGGCCCGGGCAACGTGAGGCCCGGATCCGCTCGGCGGCCCCGCTCACCGAGGACCTCGCACTGGAGGCGGCGGGATCGCTGTGGACCGAGGTGGATGAGGTCACCTGGACCCATGGCCGGGTGCTGGCACGCCGACGGACGTTGCTGGGCGCGATCGAGCTCAGCTCGACCCCGCTCAGCGATCCCCCCGCGCAGTCCGTGTCCGATGCGATTGGGGAGGCGGTCGCGAGCGAGGGGATCACCCTCCTCGCCTGGACCGAGGCGGCCACGGCGCTGCGTGCGCGCCTCGACTTCCTGCACCGCGCACTCGGTGACCCGTGGCCCGACGTCAGCGACGCAGCGCTGACGGAGCACCTCGGCTCCTGGCTCGGGTCGCAGCTGGCGCGGGTCCGCTCGGCGCAGGATCTTCGTCGCATCGACGTGACTGCCGCCTTGCGAGCCCTGGCGCCATGGCCGGAGGCACGCAGGCTCGACGACCTGGCTCCAGAGCGCGTCGAGGTTCCGAGCGGGTCGAGCGTGCGCATCGACTACTCCCAGGACCAGCCGGTGCTCGCCGTGCGACTGCAAGAGGTCTTCGGCTGGGCCGCAGCACCGGTCCTGGCCGACGGCAGGGTCCCGCTGCTGCTCCACCTGCTCTCCCCCGCCCGACGCCCGGCCGCCGTCACCGCAGACCTGGAGTCGTTCTGGGACAACGGCTACCCGGGCGTGCGTGCCGACCTGCGTGGGCGCTATCCCAAGCACGCGTGGCCCGAGGATCCACGGAGCGCACCGGCCACCGCGCGGACGAACAGGGCTCGCCGGGGTTGAGTGGCGCCTTGACCGGGGCCTCGATGGCCGAGAGGTCGTCGGGCGCGTGCAGACCGCCGACCGTGATGGCCCTTCTCGGGCGTCCGAACGGGGTCCACGCGGCCGCCTAGAGGTAGCAGTCGATCACCGTGTCCTCCTCATGACTGCGTCGCCGTGTCCTGCACGGCGGTCACACGCCTGCCGGCGCCAGGACGATGTCGAAGTCGACCCGAGCCCACGGAGCATCGCCCAGGTCGCGTCCGTCGGGGGTGTCGGCGCCGGGCTCCTGGTCGAGGAAGTCCTTGACCAGGGAGTCCTTGACCCCGAACACGCTGTCGCTGGCCAGCAGCTCGTCGCCGCGCACGAAGATGTGGGTGACCAGGGTCCGCTTGCCGGGAGCGCTGACCATGAAGTGCAGGTGGGAGGCGCGCATCGGGGACCGGCCAGTCGCCTCGAGCATCTTCCCGACGGGCCCGTCGTGCGGGATCGGGTACGGCGTCGGCGTGATGGCCCAGAACCGGTAGCTGCCGTCGTCGTCGCTGAACAGGTGGGCGCGGCCGGCGACCCGGTCGTCGTCGTACTGCACGTCGTAGAACCCGTCGTCGTCGGCCTCCCACACCTCGATGCGGGCCCCGGCAACGGGAGCCCCGTCGGTGTCACGGACGGTGCCCTCCACCCAGCAGGGCTGCCCGGTGGCTGCGCCGGCGATGTCACCGCCGAGCGCGACGTGCGGGGCGTCGTCGACGAAGAACGGCCCGAACACGGTTGCCTCGGTGGCGTCGCCGTGGGCCTCGTTGTTGATCGCGATGGTCTGCATCGAGGCGCCGAGGGTGTCGGAGAGCAGGATGAACTCCTGGCGGCGCTCGTCGGTGAGGTGCCCGACGGCGGTGAGGAAGTCGATGCCCTGCTTCCACTCCTCCTCGGTGAGGCGCACGTCGCGCAGGAACGCGTGCAGGTGGGTGACCACCCCCTGCACGAGCTGCTTGAGCCGCGGGCTCTGCGTGCCCTCGAAGGAGTCCAGGACCGTCTGGACCAGGGCGGCTTCACGTTCGCGTTGCTCGTGGCTGACCTCGTCGGCCGCAGTTGCATCGTCGCTCATCGGGGGTCTGCTCCTTCCCAGGCGCGGTGCAGCAGGTCCTCGAGGACCGCGACGCTGACCT
This sequence comes from uncultured Actinomycetota bacterium, assembly GCA_963750435.1. Taxonomy (GTDB): domain Bacteria; phylum Actinomycetota; class Actinomycetes; order Propionibacteriales; family Nocardioidaceae; genus Marmoricola. Next base: position 13,389 of record CAVVQW010000015.1, read on the forward strand.
CGGCGGGATTGCTCGGGGGTACGGCGGGCAGGATCGCCCGCGCTGCGTCGGGGATCTGCGACTCCTCGAAGCCGAGACCTCGCAGCGCGCGCGGCGCATCGAGGCGAGCTCGCAGGCCCTGGAGGCCCGCGAGTCCGTCGCTGGCCCCGAAGGCGCGGGCGATGCGGTCGTCAGCCGCCGGTGCGGCCGGCCCGTTCAGGGCCAGCACGTAGGGCAGCACGACGGCGTGGGTGGCCGCGTGGGGCAGGTCGTAGCGACCACCGAGCACGTGGCAGATCTTGTGGTGCAGCCCCGAGCCGGCCGAGGCGAACGCGACCGCGGACAGGTAGGCGCCGTACAGCGCCTCCTCTCGACCGCCGAGGTCGGTGGGGTCCGCGACGATGCGCGGCAGCCCACCGTCGAGGGCCCGGATCCCCTCGGCTGCGAGCGCCTGGTCGATCGGGTCGGTCCGCGGGGACCACATCGAGTCCACGCAGTGCGCGAGCGCGTTCAGCCCCGAGGCGACGCTGAGCTCGACCGGGAGGGACACCATCAGGGAGGCGTCGTAGACGACCGTGCGGGGCAGGACGCGGGGGTCGACCCCGGTCGTCTTGGTCGCCTCCTCGGTCAGCCCCCACACGTCCGTGGCCTCGGACCCGGCGTAGGTCGTCGGGACGGCGATGATGGGGAGCCCGGTGGTGAGCGCGACGGCCTTGGCCAGACCGGTCGTGGATCCACCGCCGACGCTGACCAGCACGTCCACGTCGTGCGTGGCCGCTGCGTCGCGGGCCCGTTCGGCAACGGGGACGGGAACGTGCATGACGACCTCGTCGTGGACGTGCGCAACGGGCAGACCGGTGGTGATCTTCGCGGCGAGGTCCGCCTCGGCGGGTGCCGCGAGGACCATGGCGCGGGCCCAGCCACCGTCGTGGAACTCAGCGCTGAGGGCCTGTGCCGCAGCCTGCGACCCGAATCTGACCCGTTGCCCGAGCGTGTGGTGCTCGAAGGCCAGGCTCACAGCTCGCTCCGGCCGAGGACCTGGGAGAGCGCGTCACGCAGACGACCCGCGGGGTCCTCGGGCAGGTCGTGGGAGCGCCAGGCGATGTGCTTGTCGGGCCGCACCAGCAGGGCGCCGCCCTCCTCGACCTCGCGGAGCTTGGCCCAGTCGTAGTACAGGTCGGTCACCTCGCGGCCGGGCCCGATGATGACGGCCTGCACGGGGACGCCGAGCTCGGCCGAGACGGCCGCGGCGGCGTCCTCCCAGGCTTCACCGGCGACCCCGGAGATGAGGGTGAAGCCGGTGTAAGGGGCCAGGTCCATCATCGCCATCCGGACCTTGTTGTCGCCCACCCATGCGTGGGGCAGGTGGGAGCCCGGCACGGTCGAGGCCTCGTAGTACAGGTCGGGGTCGCGGACGGGCTCGGGGCGGGTGGCGCCGTCGGGGACCACCGCGGCGGAGGTGTAGAACTGGCCCAGCTCGACGCCGTGGGCGTTGAACTCGTAGTTCTTCAGCTCCATGGCCTTGACCAGGGCGGCTCGCTTGGCGGCACCCCCTGGGGTGTTGGCCTTGCGCTCCTCGATCGCGGCCACCATCTCCTCCTCGGTCTCGGCCTCGGTGATCCCGAGCGCGACGAAGAGGTCCACGAACTCTCGGCTGGACTTGTTGGCGCGCTTGACGATGCGCTCAGCGACCGGCGCCCGCTCGGTGGAGTAGGTGTCGAGGAGACTCGCGTCGGCCTGACCCCGCAGAACCGCCGCCAGCTTCCAGGCCAAGTTGTACGCGTCCTGGACGGAGGTGTTGGAGCCGAGCCCGTTGCTCGGGGGGTGCCGGTGGATGGCGTCCCCGGCGCAGAACACGCGGCCCGACTGCAGGTGGGTCGCGTACATCTCGTTGTTGCCCCACAGGGAGGTCCCGGTGATCTGGACGTCGAGCTCGGGCATCCCCAGCAGGTTGCGCACGATCTGGGTCGCCGCGGCGTCGTCGACGACCGGGGGTGCCTCGCTGATGTCGTACCCCCACACGATCAGCCACTCGTTCCAGGGGCGGATCATCCGCACGAGTCCTGCGCCGATGCCGCCGACGTTGGAGCCGGGCTGGATCACCCAGTAGAGCACCGAAGGACGGTGGTCGCAGTAGGCGCTGATGTCGGCCTTGAAGGTGATGTTCATCGACCCGGCGATGTCCATCGCGCCCTCGTAGGGCAGACCGATGTCAGCAGCGACCTTCGAGCGAGCGCCGTCGGCGCCGATGAGGTACTTCGCCCGGATCGTGTACCGGAGCCCGGTGAGCCGGTCCAGCACCTGCACGTCGACGCCGTCGGCGTCCTGGGTGTGGGAGAGGTACTCGGTGGAGAACCGGGACTGGGTGCCGCGTGCGGTCGCGTTGCGGACCAGGATCGGCTCGAGGTAGGTCTGCGGGATGTCGACGATCAGGCACGGAGAGGCGAGCTGGTAGTCGGCCTCGCGGGCGGGGCTGGTGCCCCACGTGTGCAGACGGCCGATCTCCTCGCCGGCGATCGAGGTGCAGAACACCGTGTCGCCGACCAGACAGTGCGGGGTCGCGTCGGCCAGCACCTGCTCCTCGATGCCCACGTCGCGGAAGACCTCCATCGCCCTCTGGTTGGTGATGTGAGCTCGCGGTGTGTTCGCCGTCCACCGGTACTTGGTGATCATGATGTTGGCGACACCGAGCGTGGACAGGAACAGGGCAGCCGCCGAGCCTGCGGGCCCGGACCCGACGATCAGCACGTCGGTCTCGACCACCCGGGAGGTGGGGAGCTCGGTTTCCTTCTGGCCGTCCTCGAACGCAGGCACGTCTTCAACCTCCTCGTCCGGCGCCCTGCCGGTACCACGCAGTGTTCAGCGCGTCCGCCGGGTGTGTCGACGGTGTGACGCCCATCTCGGCGCGTACGCGCAGCGATGGCCGATCTGAGAATTTCCGTTCCCCACGTCCCGCAGGATCGGCGGGCGTTGCGAGGGCGGCGGTCAGAACTGGAGCGGGATCGCGCGGGCGGCTGCCTCTCGGCGGCGTACGTCGCTGGCGGTCTCGCCGAAATGGGTGGAGAACGCGCTGGAGAAATGGGCAGCTGAGGTGAACCCGCAGTGGTGGGCCACTTCCGCGATCGTCATCGAGGTGGCGGCGGGCTTCCCCAGCAGCCGATGGGCAGACTCCAGGCGACGCCCGAGCACGTACTTGGGGAACCCTGTCCCGGTCTCCGCGAAGATCCGTGACAGGTGCCGGGTGCTCAGCCCGATGGCAGCTGCCACCGAGTCTGCCGAGAGGCCGGCATCACCCAAGTTCTGCTCGATGTAGGTCTGGGCCGCTGCACGGTGGGCCGCCGAGGGGTCGCTGGTGGTGTTGCCGGCAAGGGCGGCGACCAGGTCGAGCAGCGTTCCCTCCTCGGTCGGAGTGGGGTCCTCGTCGCGGGCGGCGCGGCCGACGGTCCTGGCGAGGGTGTGTGCCACCGCGCTCGCTCCGGCTCCGAAGTTCACGACCCGGGGCTCATCGACCCGCTCGATCCCGGTGACCTCGGTGAAGACCTGGCGTGGGATCTTCAGCACGAGCTCTTCGAGGCCCTGCGAGAAGCCACGCATGAAGGGGCGGTCCGCGTCGCACAGCAGCATCTGTCCTGGGCGGAGCTTTCGGACTCCGTCGTCGTGGTAGAAGAACGCCTCGCCGACGAGGCTGAAGAACAACGCGACCGATTCCGAAGGACGCTTCTTGACCAAGCTCAGGTCGCGTTCGACGACGTGGGAACTCCCGCGGACCCGCGCCAGGTGCAGCCGGTCGACCTGGACGTTGATCTCACTGGCTTCGAGCGCATCGGCGGAGAGTGTGCGGCAGCGCAGGCCGATGAGGGCGTCCTCGTTGTGGGTCTCCCACAGCTCGACACGCTGCTCGATCGGCACACCGAGGGTGGAGAACGCGATGGGCGCGGACCTGTGGGCCGGGCCCACCGGAGGGGTGCCCGGCGCGGTGCGCGACGCGGCCTGCGACATGCCGGACACAGTACCTGTGACCAGGGTCACGACGCCTGATCTCGTCCCTGGTCCGGGCACTTCCTGCGGTCCGCCGACGTCATGGTCGGGTCAGGGACCCGTTCCGGGGCCCGGCTGGTTCGAGGCCGGTCACGGGGTGCGGCGGGTCGTGTCGGCGCGGTGGACCCGGTACCCGAGGGGGAACAGCTCGACCCGGCCGCGTGTGAGCACGCCCCACAGTCCCTTGGGCGCGAGCAGCACGACGAGGATCGCGAGCAGGCCGAGAGCGATGAGGTACCAGGTGCCGAAGCTGGCGAGCTGTTGCTGGAGGACGAAGAAGATGACGGCACCCAGGATGGGGCCTTCGATGGTGCCGAGCCCGCCGATGACGACGATGAAGATCATGAATGCGCTGTAGCTCACCGAGTAGATCGAGTCCGGGCTGACCCGCAGGGTGTTGATCGCGATCAAGGCGCCCGCGAGACCGGCACCGGCAGAGGCGGCGACGTAGACGACGCGCTGCCAGCGGCGGACCTCGACGCCGAGGCTCGAGGCCGCCTTGACGTCGTCTCGGATGGCGGTCAGGCCGAGCCCGACCCCTGAGCGCATCAGCACGTACGTCGCGACCACGACCAGCACCGCGAGCGTCAGGCCGATCCAGTAGACGGTCGCGACCCGGGTCACCCGGTCGGTGCCGCTGAAAGCGGTCAGGGAGAGCCCTGAGCCGCCGCCGAGAGCATCGATCTGGGTGGTGAGGAGCTTGAACACCTCTGCGACCACCCAGGTGCCGATGGCGAAGTAGCCACCCACCAGACGGAACACCAGGAACGAGGTCAGCAGAGCCAGCAGCCCGCACACCACCGCAGCCGCCACCAGTGCCGCGAGGATGGGCAGTCCGAGCCTGTCGGCGAGGTAGACGACGCCGTAGCCGCCCGCGCCGATGAACGCCTGCTGCCCGATGGAGACCAGGCCGCCGTACCCGGCGAGGAGGTTCCAGGTGGTGGCCAGGATGACCAGGCTGAACAGCCCGACCATCTGGGACAGTCCGCCCAGGGAGACGTTGAAGGGCACCCAGACCGCCAGGACGACGACCAGCACGGTCATCGCGGCCGCGCCCGCGAATGAACTGCGGGCACCGCGGCGCACGTCGTGATCGGGTGCGTGGGAGTCGGCGCCGACCGCGGGTGACGTGGCGGGTGTGCTCATGCGGTCACCATCCTGGGCATCAGTCCGCTCGGCCTGAACGCAAGAACAGCGAGGAACACGACGTGCCCGAACAGGACGCCGTAGGCGGGTTCGACCTGCGCGCCGACGGTCTGGGCGACGCCCAGCACCAGGCCGCCGAGCAGGGTGCCCCACAGGGAGCCGAGGCCGCCGATGATGACGGCCTCGAAGGCGAAGATGAGGACCAGGTCGCCGTAGCCAGGGGTGAACTGGGTGCTCATGCCCAAGAACCCGCCGGCTGCGGCGACGCTCGCGATCGCGATCGCGGTGGCCACGGCGTACATGTGCCGGTCGTCGATCCCCATCAGACGCGCAGCGCCTGGGTCGTCGCTGGTGGCGCGCATCGCTCGTCCAGTGGACGTTCGGGCCAGGAACAGCTGGATCGCGGAGATGACGGCCAAGGCGACGGCCAGCGTCAGCAGCGCGAAGACCCCGACGGAGACGCCGTCGGTGACCCTGATGCTGGAGGTGGCCAGGTCCCCGATGGAGATGCTGCGGGAGTTGGCGGTCGCGGCCTGCTGGAGCACGTTGACGACGATGACCGCCAGCCCGAACGTGACCAGGAGTGGTGCCAGCTCGCCGCCGCGCAGCGCCCGGTTGAGCAGACCGCGTTGCAGGACGTAGCCGACTGCGGCGAAGACGACGACTGCCAGGACGAGACAGGTCCACACCGGCAACGGGGTGTGCTGGGTGAGCCACAAGGTGAGGTAGGCAGCGGTCACGGCCAGGGCGCCGTGGGCGAGGTTGACGATCCGCATCACCCCGAAGACCAGGGACAGCCCGCAGGCGAGGAGCGCGTACTGGCCGCCCAGCAGGAGACCTTGGACGACGGCGTTGACCCAGTTCACGTGGACTCCTCGAGGCCGAAGTAGGCGGCGGCGACCTCGTCGCGGCTCACCTGAGCAGCGGGCGCCTCCAAGACGGTGCGCCCCTCGAGCAGGCACTGGACCCGGTCGGCGACCGACAGCGCTTGGGTCAGGTCCTGCTCCACGACCAGGACGGTGGTGCCCTTGGCAGCGATCTGCGGCAACGCCTTGTAGATGTCGCGCACCACCACCGGAGCCAGCCCCAGCGACACCTCGTCGAGCAGCAGGAGGCGGGGGTTCGACATCAGCGCCCGCCCGATCGCAGTCGCCTGCTGCTCACCTCCGGAGAGGTGGCCACCGGTCCGGTCACGCCGTTCCGCCAGGAGCGGGAACGCCTCGAAGACCGCAGCCAGGTTCCACGGACCTGGCCGCTTGCGGTAGGCACCCACCTGCAGGTTCTCCTGCACGGTGAGCGACGTGAAGATCCGGCGGCCTTCGGGGACCAGCGAGATGCCCACGTCGACCCGGCGGTGGTCGGGAACAGACCCGATGTCGTGGCCGTCGTAGATGACCTCGCCCGCCGTGGGTCTCATGGTGCCGGCGACCGTCTTCAGCGTCGTGGACTTCCCGGCGCCGTTGGCCCCCACGACGGCGAGGGTCTCGCCCTCGTCGACGTGGAGGTCCAGGCTCCACAGGGCCTGGAACTCCCCGTAGCGGGTGTCCACACCTCTCAGCTCCAGCAGGTGCATCACGCCTCCGTCTCGGCAACAGCACCGAGGTAGACCTCGGTGACGGCGCGGCTGGCCATCACCTCGTGGGGGTCCCCGGTCGCGACGATCTCGCCCATCGCCAGGCACATCAGCCGGTCCACGACCTGAAGCAGCGCGTGGACGATGTGCTCGATCCACACCACTCCCAGGCCGGCGTCGCGCAACGACCCGATCAGCTCGACCAGCTGCGGGAGCTCGGCCTCGGTCAGCCCTCCCGCGATCTCGTCGAGCAGGATCAAGCGGGGTCCGGTCGCCAAGGCACGAGCCAGCTCGAGGCGCTTGCGGTCCAGCAGCCGCAGGGCGGCGGCATCGGTGTTCATGACGTGGCCCAGGCCGGCCAGATCCACCGCCTCGATCGCCGCCCGGTGCGCGTCGCGACCCCGACGCCGTCCGGAGAAGGTGGCTCCGACGAGCACGTTCTCGAAGACCGTCAGACCGTCGAAGGGGCGCGGGATCTGGTAGGTGCGGCCGATGCCTCGTCGGCTGCGGCCGGCCGCCCCGACGGACGTCACGTCCTCACCGTCGAGGACGATCCGTCCGGCGTCGGGCCGCTGGGTGCCGTTGACCAGGTCGAGCATGGTCGACTTCCCGGCTCCGTTGGGTCCCACGATCCCGAGCGCCTCACCGGCGTCGACGTGGAAGGAGACGTCGGTCGCGGTCACGACGCGACCGAAGCGCTTCGCGACGCCGGCCACCTGCAGCAGCTCGGTCACGACAGCGGCTCGACCTTGCCGCCCAGGGGGACGTCGGTGGCCAGCTTGTTCGACACGATGACCAGGTCGAACGGGTGCTTGCCGCCGTTCGTCTTGCGCCACTGCCCACCGGTCACCGGGGTCTTGGCGATGTAGGGCGGGACCTTGGGGTCCTTGCCCCAGGCGAACTCGCCGACGACGGTGTTCACGTCGAGGTTCTTCAATGCTCCGACGATGGCATCGGCCTTCGTCGATCCGGCCTTCTCGACCGCGGCCGCGGTGACCTCGAAGAGGGCGTGGGCGAACCCGAGCGGCTGGGTCCACTGATCGCCGGTCTTGGCCTCGAAGGCGCCGGCGAGCTCCTCGGCGCTCTGGCCGGTCAGCGAGCTCTTGTACGGCGCGGTCGGGGTCCACCAGACCTCGGTGGACAGGTTGTCGGCGGTGTCGCCGAGCGCCTCGACCGAGGACGGGAACAACAGTGCCTTGCCGATGGTGGCGACCTTCGGGGAGTAGCCCTGCTGCTTGGCCTGCTTCCAGAAGGTGGTGAAGTCGGGTGGGATCGGGACGCCGAGCAGGACGTCCTTGCCCTTGTAGGACGAGATCTGGGCCGAGAAGTCCTTCGTGCCGTTGGTGTAGAGGCCGGGGTTGTCGATGGTGACGCCGGTGCTCTTGGTCAGTCCGGGGAAGTTCGCGCTCCACGCCTGACCGTCGGGGTCGTTGGGGAACAGGCCCCCGGCCTCGTCGTTCGTCGTCACCTGGCTCCAGATGTCGGAGTAGACCGCGGCGACGTCCTCCAGACCCCAGAAGAAGTGGTAGCTGTACTTCAGGTCGGCGGGCTTCTTGCCGTCGCGGATCGCGAAGGGCTGCCAGGGCGCGACCGTGGTGATGCAGGGCACCGAGTTGGCCTCGCACTGCTCGGAGACGGGGTCGACGATGTCGGGGGTACCGGAGGAGATCAGCACGTCGACGTTGTCGCTGTTGATCAGGTCGGCGGCGACCTGGCCGGCTCGGGTGGAGTCGCTCTGGGCGTCCTTGACGACGATCTCGACCTTCATCTCCTTGCCGCCGACCTTCAGCGGGTGGCCCTCGAAGTAGGTCTTCATCTCGTCGACCACGAAATCGTTCGCCTGCCCGAACGGCGCCAGGGCGCCGGTGGTGGTCGAGACGAACCCGATCTTCAGGGTGCCGGCTTCAGCAGCAGTCTTACCGCCACCGATGCTGCTCGAGCACCCCGTCGCGGCGGTCAGCAGCGACAGCGCCGCCGCGCCGACAGTGACACGCAAGTAGGGCTTCATGGTGCCTCCTCAACGGGGCCGCGCCAGTCGCGACCGGGGCGAACGCAATTGCGTTCTGGTCCACATGGTTCGCAGCACCTGTGACTCCCGTCACCGAGCGGCGGCGAGCTGGGCCGAAACCCGAAGCCTTGGCCGAAACTGAGATGGCTGAGCTCGACCGGGGTGGGCTTTCCGAGGGCTCGTCGAGAGCGGCCCGTCGAGCCCCAGTCGTGCGACAACGGCGCCGCGCTGGCACCACCTACGCACGGGTAGGTCTCGTTGTCTCCCACGAGCTCAGCGACGAAGCAGCGTCTCGTTCGGGGAGCGAGCACGCTGGTCAGCGAACTGACGTGGAGCCGCCTGTCGGAATCGAACCGACGACCTTCTCATTACGAGTGAGACGCTCTACCGACTGAGCTAAGGCGGCGCAGTGCCCGGCCGGTCAGCCGGGCACGCCGGACGAGTATAGGGGGCCGGGCACCGGTGGTTCCAAACCGGGGAGCGTACGAGCTGCTCCCTCAGCAGCTGAGCCCGTCGCGGGGGACCTTCCCGGCCACCAGGTAGTCCTCGATCGCGCCGTCGACGCAGGTGTTGCCCTGCTGGAAGCCGGTGTGGCCGTCGCCGTCACGGCTGACCAGGCGACCCGACTCGAGCTGGGCGGCCAACGACTTCGCCCAGGGGTACGGCGTGGCCGGGTCGCGGGTGGTGCCGACCACCACGATCGGCGGGGCGCCCGCCGCGGTGACGGCCTTGGTGGTCTTCCCGCTCTGGATCGGCCACGAGCCGCACGAGGTCAGGCCGTAGGCGAACCCGCGGCCGAAGACCGGGGAGACCTTCTCGAACGCGGGGACCCGGCTCGGCACCTCGGCCGCGGTGATCGCGTCGCTGTGGTCGAGGCAGTTGACGGCGTACAGCGAGGCCATCGCGTTGTTGGTGTAGCCGCCCGGACCGCGAGAGGTGTACTGGTCCGACAGCTGGAGCAGCAGGTCGCCGCTGCCCTGCTCGATCGCCTGGCGCAGCGCCAGGGTGAGGGTGGGCCACAGCGCCTTGAGGTAGAGCGGCTGGAAGATGCCGTACGTCGCGAGGCCCTCCGTGAGCGGCCGGCCTCCGGAGGTGGGCAGCGGGTCGGCGTCGAGCTGCTGCACGAGGTCGGCGATGCTGCGCTGCCCCTCGGCGACCGTGCGGCCCAGCGGGCAGGCCTGCTGGCGCACGCAGTCGGCCAGGTAGGCGGTGAACGCCGTCTGGAAGCCGCGGGCCTGACCCAGCGAGATCTCCTCGTTCGACAGCGACGGGTCGATCGCGCCGTCGAGCACCATCCGCCGCACGTGCGTGGGGAACAGGTCGGCGTACGTCGCCCCGATCAGCGTGCCGTAGGAGGCGCCGAAGTAGTCCAGCCGAGGCTCGCCGAGGGCGGCCCGCAGCACGTCGAGGTCACGGGCCACCTCGTCGGTGGACATGTGGCGGGCCAGCTCGCCGCTGTTGGTCAGGCAGCTCTGCCCGAACTCGCGCGTGAGCCGTGCGAGGGTGTCGATCTCGGCCTGGTCGTCGGGGTCGGGGTCGGTCGCCAGGAAGCGGTCGGTCTGCTCGGTGCCGGCGCACTTCAGCGGCGTGCTCTCGCCGACGCCACGAGGGTCGAAGCCGACGATGTCGTAGTACCGGCTCAGGCGGGAGCCGAACGCGGCCTCGCCCGCGGCGGCGTACTGCACGCCCGAGCCGCCGGGACCACCCGGGTTGACCACCAGCTGGCCCACCCGCTGGTCGCGCCGCTGGGCGCGGACCCGCAGGACGGCCAGGGTGATGCTGCGACCGGTCGGGCGGGCGTAGTCGAGCGGCACCCGCAGCCGCGCGCACTCGTTGCTGCCGCACGCCTGCCAGTCGAGCTCCTGCTCGTAGAAGCGGGCCAGGTCGGGGGCGGGCTCCGGCATCGACGCGCTCGAGCTGGGCTTCGGCGGATCGGCCGAGGGACCGCTGCCGCTGCGCAGGAATGCGACGGCGCCCCACGCGGCCAGGCCCAGCCCCACGACGCCGACCACCAGGGTCAGTGCGACCGCAACGGCGATCACGGCCGTGCTGCGCCCGGGCCGCTGGGGCGGGTACGGCGGGGGGTACGGCGCGGACATGTCGCCAAGGGTAGGGGCGGACGCCAGCAGCCGGGGCGCTGCCCGGCCGAACTCAGCCCCGCGGGACCTGGAGCGCCACCATCATCGACTCGAGCGCCAGCAGGGGCGGCACGTTGAACTCCAGCATCTGCTCGCGAGCCTCGAGCACGGCCTCGATGCGGGCCAGCGTCTGCTCCGCGGTGGAGGCGTGGGCCAGGGCCACGACGTCGCCGCGCAGCTCCTCGTTGACCAGCTCCACCCCGGCGCCCAGCTGCAGCGTCAGCACGTCGCGGTAGACCGAGATCAGGTCCATCAGCCCCCGGTCGACCACGTCGAGCACCCGCCGCTTGGCCCGCGTCTTCTGGCCCTTCTCGAGGTCGCGCAGGGCGGGGGCGTACTCCCGCGGGCGGCGACCCCGCTCGACCACGCCGTAGGCGCGGTCGAGCTCGGACTTCTCGCGCTGGTCGTGGGTGGTGGTCAGGGCCTCGGCCTCCTCCTTGGCCAGGTCGTGCAGGTCGGCCGCGGCCGCCATGCACGCCCCGAGGGAGGACAGCCGGCCCGGGATCGCCACGACCTCGCGTCGACGACGGCGGGTGTCCTCGTCACGGGCGAGCGCGCGGGCCCGGCCGATGTGGCCCTGCGAGGCGCGGGCGGCGTACGACGCGGTCTCGACGCCGAGCCCCTCGGTGCGGACCAGGAAGTCGGTGACGTCGTCGGTCGACGGCGTGGCCAGCACGACCAGGCGGGTGCGCGAGCGGATGGTCGGGAGGACGTCCTCGACCGTGGGCGCGCACAGCAGCCACACCGTGCGGACCGTGGGCTCCTCGATCGCCTTCAGCAGCGCGTTGGCGGCCTGGTCGGTCAGCCGGTCGGCGTCCTCGACCACCATCACCTGCCAGCCGCGGCCCACCGGCGCCAGCGCGGAGGTGCGCACCAGCTCGCGCACCTCGTCGACGCCGATGGAGAGCTTCTCGGTGCGGGTGACGCGCACGTCGGAGTGCGAGCCGACGCTCACCTGGTGGCAGGAGTCGCAGTGGCCGCAGCCGCCCCGGTCGCACTGCAGCGCCGCCGCGAAGGCAAGGGCGGCGTTGGACCGGCCCGAGCCCGGGGGCCCGGTGAACAGCCAGGCGTGGGTCATCTCGCCGGCCACGGCCCGCTTCAGGAGCCCGACCACGGGGCCCTGGCCGACCAGGCGGTCCCACACCGAGCCCTCCAGGACGCTCACCGCGGCACCGCCCCGACGGGAGCGAGCAGCGGGGCCAGCCTGGCGTGGACGGCGTCGGCGATCTCGGCGACGGGGGCCCGGGCGTCGAGGACGAGGTAGTGCCCGGGGTCGCCGGCAGCCAGCCGCAGGAACTCGGCGCGCACCCGCTCGTGGAACTCGATGGACTCGCCCTCGATGCGGTCGCGCTCCTCGAAGCGGGTCAACCCCTGGTCGGGGTGCAGGTCGAGCAGCACCGTCAGGTGGGGGCGCAGGTCCTCGGTGGCCCAGCGCGCCACCCAGGCCAGCTCGGCGCCGTCGAGGGAGCGCCCCGCGCCCTGGTAGGCGAGCGTGGAGTCGACGTAGCGGTCGGTGACCACCACCTCGCCCCGGGCCAGCGCCGGGCGCACGACGGCGTGCAGGTGCTCGGCCTTGTCGGCGGCGTACAGCAGCGCCTCGGTGCGGTCGGCCAGCTCACCGGTCGCGGGGTCGAGCACCATCCGGCGTACCTCCGCGCCCACCGGGGTGGCCCCCGGCTCGCGGGTGAGCAGCACGGTGCGCCCCTCGGCCACCAGCCGCTCACGCAGCAGCCGCGACTGGGTCGACTTGCCGGCCCCCTCGCCGCCCTCGAAGCAGACGAACAGCCCGCTCTCGGCGTACACCCCACGGAAGTCCTGCACGCCCACACCCTAGGACGCGGCACCGTCAGATGGGCGGGCGAGGCCGCGCGGGCGGCGTACGGGCTGGTCCGGTTTCCCAGGTGATGAACCGAAACCGCCTCTCCACACACGGTGCATCGTGTGCGAAGAGGCAGAACGGGTTCATCACCTGGGAAACCGGCAGCGCGCAGGAACCCCGCCCCTACGACTTCTTGGCGACCGTCTTCTTCGCCGTCGTCTTCTTGGCGGTCGCCTTCTTCGCGGTCGCCTTCTTGGCCGCGGTCTTCTTGGCCGGGGCCTTCTTGGCGCCCTTCTTGGCCGCCTTCTTCGCGGGGCCCTTCTCCCGGCGCTCGGCGAGCAGCTCGGCCGCGCGCTCGGCGGTCAGCTCCTCCACGGAGTCGTCCTTGCGGAGGGTGGCGTTGTACTCACCGTCGGTGACGTACTCGCCGAAGCGACCGGCCTTGACCACCATCGGCTGGCCGGAGACGGGGTCGTTGCCGAGCTCCTTCAGCGGCGGGGCAGCGGCGGCGCGGCCACGCTGCTTGGGCTGGGCGTAGATCTCCAGCGCCTCCTGCAGCGTGATCTCGAAGAGCTGGTCCTCGCTGGCCAGCGACCGTGAGTCGGTGCCGCGCTTGAGGTAGGGGCCGTAGCGGCCGTTCTGCGCGGTGATCGTCTCGCCGTCGTCGTCGACCCCGACCTCGCGCGGCAGCGAGAGCAGCTTGACGGCCTGGTCGAGGGTGATCGTGTCCAGCGACATGTCCTTGAACAGCGAGCCCGTGCGCGGCTTGGCCTTCTTCGGGGCGTCCTCGGGCAGCAGCTCGGTGACGAACGGGCCGTAGCGACCGTTCTTGGCCACGACCTCCAGCCCGGTCTCGGGGTGGGTGCCGAGCACCGTCTCCTCGCCGGCCGGGTTGTCCAGCAGCTCCTTGGCCTTCTCCAGCGTCAGCTCGTCGGGCGGCAGGTCGTCGGGCACGTTGGCCTTGCGGGCGAACGCCGCGCCGTCGTCGTCGGGGCCCTCGAGGTAGGGGCCGTACTTGCCGACCCGCAGGTGGATGCCGCTGTCGTCGCCGCCGATCGGGAAGGTGGCGAGCTCCTTGGCGTCGATGTCGCCGAGCTCGTTGACCAGCTTCTTCAGGCCCTCGACCTCACCGGAGCCGAAGTAGAACTCCGCGAGCTCGGTGTTGCGGTCGCGGCGCCCGCCGGCGACGTCGTCGAGGACGTCCTCCATCTGGGCGGTGAACTCATACGACACCAGCCGGGTGAAGTGGTCCTCGAGCAGCCGGACCACCGAGAAGGCCAGCCACGCCGGCACCAGCGCGGTGCCCTTCTTGTAGACGTAGCCGCGGTTGAGGATCGTGCCCAGGATGGAGGCGTACGTCGAGGGGCGGCCGATCTCGCGCTCCTCCAGCTCCTTGACCAGCGTCGCTTCGGTGTAGCGCGCGGGCGGCTTGGTGGAGTGGCCCTCGGCGCGCAGGTTCGCGGCGTTGACGCGGTCGCCCTCCTCCACGTTGGGCAGGCGGGCCTCGGTGTCGTCGCTGGAGCCGCCGTCGTCGGTGCCCTCGACGTAGGCCTTGAGGAAGCCGTGGAAGGTGATCACGCGACCGCTGGAGGAGAACACGACGTCCTCGCCACTGGCCGCCGCGCCGCCGAGCCGGATCGTCACCGACTGGCCCTGGGCGTCGCGCATCTGCGAGGCGATCGTGCGCATCCAGATCAGCTCGTAGAGCCGGAACTGGTCACCGGTCAGACCGGTCTGGGCCGGGGTGCGGAACGAGTCGCCGGCGGGCCGGACGGCCTCGTGCGCCTCCTGGGCGTTCTTGACCTTGGAGGTGTAGGTGCGGGGGGCGTCGGGGATGTACTCCGCGCCGTACAGGTCGCGGGCCTGGGTGCGGGCCGCGTTGATCGCCGTCTCCGAGAGCGTCGTGGAGTCGGTGCGCATGTAGGTGATGAAGCCGTTCTCGTACAGCCGCTGGGCCACCGACATCGTCGAGGAGGCGCTGAAGCCGAGCTTGCGGCTCGCCTCCTGCTGCAGCGTGGTCGTGCGGAACGGCGCGTAGGGCTTGCGCGAGTAGGGCTTGGACTCGCGCGACCGGATGGCGAACTCGGTGTCGCGGAGGTTGCCGGCCAGCTCCTCGGCGCGGGTCTTGGTCAGGTGCACCACGGCCTTGCTGCCCGACGCGGCGGCGGCCTTGAGCTCGCCGTCCTGGCCGAAGTCGGAGCCGCGGGCGACGCGGACGGCGTCGACGGAGTGCAGGCGGGCCGGGAACATCCGCTGCTCGTGCTTCTCGCCGGCGTCGAAGGTGCCCTCGAGGTCCCAGTACGACGCGACGCGGAACTTGATCCGCTCGCGCTCCTTGTCGACGACCAGGCGGGTCGCGACGGACTGCACGCGCCCAGCGGAGAGGCCGGACATCACCTTGCGCCACAGCACGGGGCTGACCTCGTAGCCGTAGAGGCGGTCGAGGATGCGACGGGCCTCCTGGGCCTCGACGAGGTCCATGTCGATCTCGCGCGGGTTGGCCACGGCGGCGTTGATCGCCTGCGGGGTGATCTCGTGGAAGACCATGCGGTGGACCGGGATGTTCTTCGGCTTCAGCTCGTCGAGCAGGTGCCACGCGATGGCCTCGCCCTCGCGGTCCTCGTCGGTGGCGAGGTAGAGCTCGTCGGCGTCCTTCAGCAGGCCCTTGAGCTTGGTCATGTGCGACTTCTTGTCGCGGGAGACCACGTAGACGGGCTCGAAGCCGTGGTCGACGTCGACCCCCAGGCGCGCCCAGGGCTCGCCCTTCAGCTTGGCGGGGATGTCCGCAGCGCTCTGCGGGAGGTCGCGGATGTGTCCGATGGAGGACTCCACGACGTAGCCCCGGCCGAGATAGCCCTCGATGGTGCGGGCCTTGGCCGGTGACTCGACGATGACGAGCTTGTGTGCCACTGCTTGGTTACTCATCCTTTGCGGTGCGGTTGCGCCCGGTGGACCGGTGGTCGGACCGCTCGAGCCCCGTCAAGGTAGCGCGTCGGTCCGTCGGCCCGGCAAACCCGCCCGGCCGCGGGACGTCGTACCGGTGCCTCGGTGACCCGGGTCCCGGCCAGGCCCCCTACGGGGGCGGCGCCGGCCGGGGCCGTGGCGACTGGTCCACCACTGGTCTAGGTCCGCGAGCCGGTCAGGTCGGGATCGTGGTCCGGGTCGTGACCGGAGCCGTCGTCGGGGTCGTGGTCGGCGCCGCCGTTCCAGCTCTCCCACAGCGCGGCGTACGACCCACCGGCCGCGACCAGCTCGTCGTGCGAGCCGAGCTCGGAGATCCGGCCGTCCTCGACCACCGCGACCCGGTCGGCGTCGTGGGCGGAGAACAGCCGGTGGGCGATGGCGATCACGGTGCGTCCGTGCAGCACCGCGGCCAGCGACCGCTCGAGGTGCCGGGCGGCGCGCGGGTCGATCAGCGAGGTCGCCTCGTCGAGCACCAGGATGTCGGGGTCGGCGAGCACCAGCCGGGCCAGCGCGACCTGCTGCGCCTGCGGGTCGGTCAACGCGCGGCCGCCCGACCCGACGACCGTGTCGAGGCCCTCGCACAGCAGGTCGACCCAGTCGAGGGCGTCGACGGCGTCCAGAGCCTCGCGGATCTCGGCGTCGCCGGCCCCCGCGGGCGCCGCCAGCGCGAGGTTCTCGCGCAGCGACCCGACGAAGACGTGGTGCTCCTGGGTGACCAGGGCGACCTGGCCGCGCAGGTCCGGCAGCGAGAGCTCCTCCAGGCCGACCCCGCCGACCGCGACCGTGCCGGTGCGGGGCGGGTGGATGCCCGCCAGCAGCCGCCCGAGCGTGGACTTGCCGGCCCCCGAGGGGCCGACCATCGCGACCCGCTCCCCCGGCGCGACGGTCAGGTCGACGCCGTGCAGCACGTCGCGGCCCTCGACGTAGGAGAAGCGGACGTCGTCGGCCCGCAGCTCGTCGCCCACGGGCCGGGCACCGCTCGCCCGGCGGTCGTCGGGCACCTCGGCCACCCCCAGCAGCCGCGCCAGCGACGCGACCCCGAGCTGGAGCTCGTCGAGGATGGACACGATCCGGTCCACGGGATCGATCAGCATCTGCACGTAGAGCACGGCCGCGGTGACCTCCCCCAGGCTGACGTCGCCCCGGGCGTAGAGGAACCCGCCGAGCAGCAGGGTCGAGACCGTCGGGATCAGGTAGGACAGCTCCATGCTGGGGAAGAAGACCGTGCGCAGGAACAGCGTGTAGCGCTCGGCGGCGTACGACTCGGTGATGTCGTCGTCGATCGCCTCGATGCGCTCCTGCCCGGTGCCCAGCGCCTCGACCGTGCGGGACCCCTCGACGGTCTCGGTCAGGGTCGCGTTGATCTGGCTGTACGACGCGCCCTCGCGCAGGTAGCCCGCCTTGGCCCGGGCGAGGTACCACCGCAGGCCGACCACCAGCGGCGGCAGGCCCAGCAGGCACGGCAGCGCCACCCACCACCCGACGCTGAGCGCGGCGGCGAAGGTGAGCACCGCGGTGACCAGGGCGATCGTCCACTCGGGCAGCGCCCACCGCACCGACCAGCCGAGCTGGTCGACGTCGCGGCTGGTGCGGGTCAGCAGGTCGCCGGACCCCGCCGACTCCACGACGCCCACCGGCAGCGCCAGGGTGTCGGCCACGAAGTTCTCGCGCAGCTCGGCCAGCACCTGCTCCCCCAGCACCTGGCTGACGTAGCGGGCGTAGCGGGTGAGCACCGTCTGCAGCACCAGGAAGCCGGCCAGGAACGCCACGACCCGGTCGACGTGACCGACCGTCGTGCCCTGCTCCACGGCCTCCACGAGGTCGCCCAGCAGGCGGGGAGCGGCCAGCCCGGCGAGCGCGGCCAGCACGTGCAGCGTCAGCGCGCCCCCCAGCATCCGGGGGTGCCGACGGGCGAGCGCGCGGACGTAGCGGCGCACGGCGGGGCCCTCGGCGACGGGCAGTCCGGTGCTCACGACCGACTCCTCCCACTGCCGGCCGCGGCCGGCTCGTCGCCGGGCCGGTCCCCGGTCTGGTCATCGGTCTGGTCGTCGGGCTCGTCCTGGCGCGTCACGACCCGGCGGTACGCCGCGCTGCTGTCGAGCAGGTCCTGGTGACGACCGGTCGCGACGACCACGCCGTCGCGCAGGAACGCCACCTCGTCGACGACGTCGAGCACCAGCGGGCTGGAGGTCGTGACCACGGTGGTGCGGCCGGCCCGGTGGCCGGGCAGGCGCTGGGCGATGCGGGCCTCGGTGTGGGCGTCGACGGCCGAGGTCGGCTCGACCAGCACGAGGACCTCCGGGTCGAGGGCCAGCGCACGCGTGAGGACGAGCCGCTGGCGCTGACCGCCGGAGAAGGTGCGTCCGCGCTCGGCCACGACGGTGTCCAGGCCGTCGGGCAGCCCGTCGAGGACGTCACCGGCCGACGCGGTGGCCAGGGCCGCGTCGAGGTCGCCGTGGCCGGACACGTCGAGGCGGCGCCGCAACGGTCCGGAGAACAGCCCGGCGCCGGTGTCGGAGACGACGACCCGCCGGCGTACCTCCGCCCGGGTCAGCGCGGTCAGCGGCACCTCGCCCAGCAGGACGTCGTCGTCGGCGACCGGCCCGGTCAGCCCCAGCCGCTCGGCCAGCGCCGCGGACTCCTCGGGCCGCTCGCTGACCAGGGCGACGAGTGCCCCGCCCCTCACCTCCAGGCCCGTGCGCCGGTCGCGCAGCGCGCTGCCGACGGGCGGGGAGGCGGCCGGCACCTCGGGGTCGAGGTGGTCCTGGCGCAGGGCCATCACGCGGCACACCCGCTGGGCCGAGACGCGGGCGCGGATCACCTTGTTGGCGAACTCGGTCGCGGTGCGCAGCGGGATCATCAGGAAGGCGGAGTAGCCGTAGAACGCCACCAGCTCGCCCGCGGTGATCCGCCCCTCGGCGGCGTACCTAGCCCCGATCCAGACCACGACCACCACGAAGACTCCGGGGAGCAGCACCTGGAGCGCGTCCAGCACCGACTGCAGGCGGGCGACCTCGACGCCGGCGCGGCGCGTGTCCTGGGACTGGCGCGCGTAGCGGTCGTGGAAGACCTTCTCGCCACCGATCCCGCGCAGCACCCGCAGCCCCGAGACGATGTCGGTGGCGGTGTTGGACAGCGACCCCATCAGCTCGCGCTGGTGGGCGCTCCGGATCTGCAGGGGCTTGAGCAGCGGGCCGACCAGCAGCGTCAGCAGGGGTACGCCGATCAGCACGACCAGCCCGAGCGTCACCGAGGTCTGCAGCAGGATCACCGCGACGACCACGAACGAGACCACGGCACCGACGAAGCGGGCGCTGACGTCCATCGCGTTGCCGAGGTGCTGCAGGTCGGTGGTGCCGATCGCGACGACCTCGCCGGTCGAGACCTTGCGCGGCAGGGTGCCGCCCAGCGACACCGCCTGCCGACCGACCAGCTGCACGGTGCGGTACGACGCGGTGAGCCAGTTGGTGACCGCGAACCGGTGGCGCATGATGCCGCTGGCCGCCTGCACCAGCCCGATCACGAGCATCAGCCCGCCGAACAGGAGCAGCTGACGGGTGTCCTTGGCCGCGACGCCGCGGTCGATCGCCCGGCCGATCACGGCGGGCATGACGGCCTGGGTGCTCATCCACACGACGCCGAACAGCATCCCCATCGCGAGCGTCCGCCACTGCCCGCGCGCCAGCCACCACAGGAAGCGACCGGGTGACCGGTGGTCGGCGGTGCCGGGGTCCGCGAGAGGAAGATGACGCACCGGACCACGCTAGGGTCCCGAGGCCGTTCGGGCGAATCGTTTGACCGGCCCCGCCCGGCTCAGGCGGGCAGGTCGAGGAAGCCCTCGGTGACCAGCTCGCGCACCACCGGCAGGTACGTCGTCCGCAGCGCGGCCGCGTCGTCGCCCAGCAGCTGGGCGAGGGCGTCCAGGACCTGCCCGACGGTGAGGTCGCCGTCGCAGGCCCCCACCAGGGCCGCCTCGACGGTGTCGACCTGGCGGGCGCGCCGCAGCAGCCGCTGCTGACGCACCACGATCTCCTCGGGGTCCTCCGCGCCGGGAGCGCCGTACGTCTCCTGGCGCAGGTCGACCCGCGCGACCGGCCGGCTCGCCTCGAGGCCGGCGTCGTCCAGGCCGCGCAAGGCGTCCAGGCGGCCGAACAGTGCGCCGACCTCGCTGCCGATGGGCTGCTCCACGTCGTACGGCCACTCCTCCAGCCGGAGCACCGGGGTGGCGTCGGTGCGACGCAAGTTGATCCAGCCGAACCCGACGCCCTGGGCGCCCTGCCGGTCGAACCAGGACAGCCAGGTGTCGTAGCGACGGTGGTAGTCCTCGGCCCCGATGCGCCCGGTCGAGGGGTGCAGGCCGGCGTCCTTGAGCCAGAGCTCGACGTAGCTCGGCAGGTCGAGCACCTCGCGCTGCACCACCCAGGCGTCGCAGCCCTCGACCCAGCCCGCGAGCCGCTCGTCCCAGGGGACGTCTCGGTGGATCATCCAGTTGGCCAGCACCTGCGCGGTGCCGCCCGGGGCCAGGTGGCGCGGGGCGCCGCGGACGATGTCCTCGACCACCCGGTCGCCCGGCAGGCCGGAGTCGCGGTAGACGAGCTGCTCGCCCGTGGCCGGGGAGATCACGAAGGGCGGGTTGGTCGCGACGAGGTCGAACTCCTCGCCCGCCACCGGCTCGAAGAACGAGCCCTCGCGCACGTCGATGCCGCCGATGCCGTTGAGCGCCGCGTTGAACCGGGTCAGGCGCAGGGCGCGCAGGTTGACGTCGGTCGCGACGACCTCGCCCGCGTGGGCGGCCAGGTGCAGGGCCTGGACACCGCACCCGGTGCCGAGGTCGAGCGCGCGGGCGACCGGCTCGCGTCGGGTGAGCTGGGCCAGCGACGTCGCGGCCGAGCTGATCCCGAGCACGTGGTCGGTGCTGACCTGCGAGGCCGCGCCGTCCAGCCCCGGGGTGAGGTCGCTGGAGACCCACAGGTCGAGGTCGTCGGTGGCGTAGGGACGCACGTCGACCCGGGCGCGGACCTCGCCGACCGTGCGCTCGAGCAGGCCCGCCGCGCACAGCGGGTCCAGCAGGTCGGGCAGCGCGCGCTCCACGGCGTCGGCACCGACGGCGGCCTGCAGCAGCCACAACCGGGTCAGCGTCTCGACCGGGCTGCCGCCGGTGGTCGCCCGCAGCCCGGGGAGGGTCTCGTTGCGCGACAGGGCCGCGTGGCCGGTCGGACCGAGGGCCGCGGCCACGCCGTCGTAGGTGAACCCGGCCCCGGCCAGGGCCGCCCCCAGCCGCTTCGCGAGCTCGTCCTGGTCGGTCACCGGCCCCTCTCCAGTCGCGCACCACTCACCACGCACCACCCACCCACCCAGAAGTCCACGCAGGCCACGCTAGTGGGCTGCCCCCGACCGCGCCGACCGGGGGATTCCTGCACGCACACAGACGCCGACCGGGGGATCCGTGCACAGCAGGTGTGCGCGAATCCCCCGGTCGGCGGCGTACGGCGAGCAGGGAACCCCCTCTCGCCGGTGGGGCTAGACGGCGCGACCCCCCGCGGCCACCGGGGCGTCGTCGGTCATCACGTTGCCGCGGCGCTTGGAGATGATCACCGCGACCACGATGATCGCCGTGGCGACCAGGGCGATCAGGATGCGCAGCGCGTCGTTCTGGTCGGTGCCCACGCTGAGCGAGACGACGGCGCTGGCGATCAGCAGCGAGACCAGGTTCATCACCTTGATCAGCGGGTTGATCGCCGGGCCGGCGGTGTCCTTGAACGGGTCACCCACGGTGTCACCGATGATCGTCGCCTCGTGCGCCGAGGAGCCCTTGCCGCCGTGGTGACCGTCCTCGACCAGCTTCTTGGCGTTGTCCCACGCACCACCGGCGTTGGCCAGGAAGACCGCCATCAGCGTGCCGGTGCCGATCGCACCGGCGAGGAAGCCTGCGAGCGCCTCGACGCCCAGACCGAACCCGACCGCGATCGGCGCCAGCACGGCCAGCAGCCCCGGCGCCACCAGCTCGCGGAGGGAGTCCTTGGTGACGATGTCGACGACCTTGCCGTACTCCGGACGGCCGGTGCCCTCCATGATCCCGGGGATGTCGCGGAACTGGCGACGCACCTCGTAGACCACGGCGCCGGCCGCGCGGGCGACCGCGTTGATGGCCAGGCCGGAGAACATGAACACGACCGCGGCACCGAGCAGCACGCCGACGAGCACGCCCGGGTTGAAGACGTCGAAGATCAGGGTGTCCCTGCCCACTCCGGCGTCCTTGAGCGACTCGAAGACCGAGGTCGAGTAGGACCCGAACAGCGCTGTGGCCGCGAGCACCGCCGTCGCGATCGCGATGCCCTTGGTGATCGCCTTGGTGGTGTTGCCCACCGCGTCGAGCTCGGTGAGGATCTGGGCGCCCTCGGGGCTGACGTCGCCGGACATCTCGGCGATGCCCTGCGCGTTGTCCGAGACCGGGCCGAAGGTGTCCATCGCCACGATCACGCCGACGGTGGTCAGCAGGCCGCAGCCCGCGAGTGCGACCGCGAACAGCGAGACGGTGACGGTCGCCCCACCGAGGAGGAACGCCCCGAACACGGCCGCACCGATCACCAGCGTGGTGTAGACGGCCGACTCGAAGCCCACGGAGAGACCACTGAGGATCACGGTGGCGGCGCCGGTCAGCGAGCTCTCGGCGACGCCCCTGACCGGCTTCTGCTCGGTACCGGTGAAGTAGCCGGTCAGCGCCAGGATGCCGGCCGCCATCACGATGCCGATGACGACCGCGGCCGAGGCGATCAGCCGCGGGTCGCCGGCGTTCTTCAGGACCTCGGGGTCCAGCACGTTCTCGAAGTCGGGGAAGCTACCCGGGAGGTAGATGTAGGAGGCGATCACCGACACCACGGCCCCCACCGCCGCGGAGATGTAGAAGGCCCGGTTGATCGTGGTCAGGCCGTTCTCCCCCGCCCGCGGGGTGGTGATGTAGACGCCGAGGACGGCGGTCAGGGCACCGATCGCGGGGATCATCAGCGGGTAGACCAGACCGGCGTTGCCGAAGGCCTGCGACCCGAGGATGAGCGCGGCGACCAGGGTCACGGCGTACGACTCGAAGAGGTCGGCGGCCATGCCGGCGCAGTCGCCCACGTTGTCGCCCACGTTGTCCGCGATGGTGGCGGCGTTGCGCGGGTCGTCCTCGGGGATGTTGTTCTCGACCTTGCCGACCAGGTCGGCGCCGACGTCGGCGGCCTTGGTGAAGATGCCGCCGCCGACCCGCATGAACATCGCGAGCAGCGCCGCGCCGAAGCCGAAGCCCTCGAGCACGTTGGGGGCCTCGTCCTTGAACAGCAGCACCACCAGGCTGGCGCCGAGGAGGCCCAGGCCGACGGTCAGCATGCCGACCATGGCGCCGGTGCGGAACCCGATCTTCATGGCCGGGTCGCGGCCGACGGTGTTCGCGGCGGCCGCCACCCGGAGGTTGGCCTGCACGGCCAGCGACATGCCGAGGTAGCCGACGGCCGCGGAGAACCCGGCGCCGACCAGGAAGAAGAAGGAGCGACCGATCCGGACCCCCATCGTGTCGGCGGGGAGAGCCAGCAGGGCGACGAACGCGACGGCGGCGAAGATCGCCAGCGTCCGGAACTGTCGCTGCAGGTAGGCGTTGGCGCCTTCCTGCACCGCGTGAGCGATGTTCTTCATGTTGTCCGTGCCCTCGCCTGCGGCCAGGACCTCCTTGCGGAACATCACGGCCATGCCGAGCGCGCCGAGCGCGATCAGCAGGACGATGACGACCAGCACGAGGTTGCCGCCGGCGAGATCCACGACGACAGGGTGCAACCCGGTCATGTCTCTCCTCGGGAATTCGGTCAGTGGGGTGACTGCCCGGGGAGTCTATGTGTCCTGGGTCACGGCGCAGTGACCTGAGTCACACGCAGCGGTGTGTCGCGCGCGGGGGAGTGCGAACGTCAGGCGCCGAGCGCCGCGGACTCCGAGTCGTGGATGGTGAAGACCTTGGCCAGACCGGTGATCCGGAAGATCTTCAGGAGGCGGTCCTGGGAGCAGATCAGCTCCATCGAGCCGTCGTGCGCCCGCACCTTCTTCAGGCCCCCGACCAGCACACCGAGACCGGTGGAGTCGAGGAAGTCGACGCTCTCCAGGTCGATCACGAGGTCGTGGTGGCCGTCGCCGACCAGCTCGGTGATCTTGTCGCGCAGCTTCGGAGCGGTGTAGACGTCGATCTCACCACCGACGGCGACGATCGTCCGGCTGTCCACCTCACGGGTCTCCAGCGAAAGGTCCACGATCACTCCTCCGAGCGCGGGCCTGGCCCGGTCCCCCGCTCCTATGCACGGCACAACAATGAGTGGTATCTAACCACGGACGACCGTACGCCGTGGGCAGACTGTCGGTCTCCGCTGAGAGACTGGTCCGGTGCAGGTGATGGATCTCGAGACGCTGGTCGACCGGTTGGCCGCGCGCCCCGGCCGGGCCGACGCCCTCACCCATCTCGAGGTGGTCCCCGCCCGGGCGGCCGCGCACGCTCCCTGGCCCGAGTGGCTCGGCGCGCCCCTGCGGGAGACCTGGGAGCGGTCCGGCGTACGCCAGCCGTGGACGCACCAGAGGGTCGCCGCCGACCTCGCCCACGCCGGGCGGCACACCGTGGTCTCCACCGGCACGGCCTCGGGCAAGTCGCTGGCCTACCTGATGCCGTCGCTCGACGCCATCGAGTCCAGCCGCGGGCCCAAGGGCCAGCGCGGCGCGACCGTCCTCTACCTCGCCCCCACCAAGGCGCTCGCCCAGGACCAGCTCGCGGCGCTCCGGCGGCTGGAGCGTGCGGGCCTCGACGGGTTGCGCTCCTCCACCCACGACGGCGACTCCAACCCCGAGCTGCGCGAGTGGACCCGCGACCACGCGGAGTACGTCCTGACCAACCCCGACATGCTCCACCGCTCGCTGCTGCCGGGGCACGCGCGCTGGTCGCGGTTCTTCGCGCGTCTGCGCTACGTCGTGGTCGACGAGTGCCACCACTACCGAGGCGTCTTCGGCGCCCACGTCGCCCAGATCCTGCGCCGGCTCCGGCGCGTCGCGGCGCTGTACGGCGCCGAGCCGACGTTCGTCCTCGCCTCGGCCACCATGGCCGACCCGGAGGTCTCGGCGGGTCGCCTGACCGGCCTCGACGTCACGGCCGTCACCGACGACGGCTCCCCACGCGGGCGGCTCGCCCTGGCCCTCTGGGAGCCGCCGTTCGCGCCGGGGCACGGCGAGAACGGCGCGCCCACCCGCCGCTCGGCGGCCAGCGAGGTCGCCGACCTGCTCACCGACCTGGTCGTCGACCGGGTCCGCACGCTGGCGTTCGTGCGCTCTCGGCGCGGCGCCGAGGCCGTCGCGCTCACGGCCCGGCGCCTGTTGGCCGAGGTGGACCCCTCGCTGGTGGAGCAGGTCGCGGCCTACCGCGGCGGCTACCTGCCCGAGGAGCGCCGGCTGCTGGAGGATGCCCTGCGCAACGGCGAGCTGATGGGGCTGGCCGCGACCAACGCCCTCGAGCTCGGCATCGACATCAGCGGGCTCGACGCCGTCCTGCTCGCCGGGTTCCCGGGCACCCGAGCCGCGCTCTGGCAGCAGCTGGGTCGCGCCGGCCGCGGGGCGCACGACGCACTGGGCGTGATGGTCGCGCGCGACGACCCGCTGGACACCTACCTGGTGACCCACCCCGAGGCCCTGCTCGGACAACCCGTCGAGGCCAACGTCTTCGACCCCGAGAACCCCTACGTCCTGGGTCCGCACCTGTGCGCGGCCGCGTCCGAGTCCCCCCTGACCGAGACCGACCTGCCGATGTTCGGGCCCGGCGCCCGCACCGCGGTGGACGCCCTCACCGACGGCGGGCTCCTGCGCCGTCGGCCCACCGGCTGGTTCTGGACCGACCGGCGCCGCGCCAGCGACCTGGCCGACATCCGCTCCACCGGCGGCTCCCCGGTGCGGCTGGTCGAGACGGTCACGGGCCGGGTCCTCGGCACCGTCGACCACCACGCCGCCCACGGCACGGCCCACCCCGGCGCGGTCTACCTCCACCAGGGCGAGACCTGGCTGGTGCACGAGCTCGACCTCGAGGAGTCCGTCGCCGTGGTGGAGAGGGCCGACCCCGACTACTCGACCTCGGCCCGCGAGGTCACCGACATCGAGATCCTGCAGGAGCGTCAGACCGTGTCGTGGGGGGAGGCCCGGCTGAGCCTCGGCGACGTCCGGGTCAGCCACCAGGTGGTCAGCTTCCTCAAGCGCCGGGTGCCGTCGGGTGAGGTGCTGGGCGAGGAGCCGCTCGACCTGCCCGAGCGGGTGCTGCAGACGACCGCCGTGTGGTGGACCCTGCCGGCCCACGTGCTGCAGGAGTCCGGGCTCGCGGCGGCCGACCTGCCCGGGGCGGCCCACGCGGCCGAGCACGCCTCCATCGGGCTGCTGCCGCTGTTCGCGACCTGCGACCGCTGGGACATCGGCGGCGTCTCGACGGCCCTGCACGCCGACACCGGCCGGCTCACGGTGTTCGTCCACGACGGTCACCCGGGCGGTGCGGGGTTCGCCGAGCGCGGGTTCCACGCCGCGGGACCGTGGCTGCGGGCCACCCGTGAGGCGATCGCCGCGTGCGGCTGCAGCGAGGGCTGTCCGTCGTGCGTGCAGTCGCCCAAGTGCGGCAACCAGAACAACCCGCTGGACAAGCCGGGGGCGATCGCCCTGCTCGACCTGCTCCTGACGGCCGCCCCCCGGCACTAGGGTCGTCCTGACCGTTCCACTTCCGAGGCCCCTGAGAGGCTCCCCGTGTTCGTCGCCGCCCTCCTCGTCCTCCTCGTCGCCGTGCTGCTGGTGATCGCCGCCCTGTTCGGCGGCGGCGACGCCACCACGATCGACCTCGGCGCCTTCAACCTCGAGACCAGCGCCGCCATGGTGTTCTTCCTCGGCATGGCGACGCTGCTGCTGTTCGTGCTCAGCCTCGGGATGTTCCGCAGCGGGGCCAAGCGCGCCGGCGCCCGGCGCGCGGACCGCAAGAAGGTCAGCGAGCTCAGCACCAAGCTCGACGCCTACAAGCGCGACGAGCGCGACACCCAGGGCGACGTCGCACGCGACGACCGCTGAGCGCGCTCAGCGGTCCAGGCCGCTGACCGGGCCGGCACGAGCTCGCGCCGAGAGGTCGAGGGCGCCGCCGGGCAGGTGAGCCGTGTCGGCCACCACCACGACGGCGACGTCCCACCCCTGCACGGAGCACCACTGCAGCCGTGACCCGTTGCGCCGGGCGATCTCGCTCGCACGTCGGCACGGGTCGGCCCCCTCCTGGACAGCGCCCGCCCCCGCCAGGGCCGCCAGGTCGGCGGCCGCCTGCGCCGTGCGGTGAGCGGCCACGACACCGACGACGCCGCCCACGGCCAGGCTGACGACGACCAGCACCCCGAGCATGGCGACGGCCAGCACGCTGCCGGCCCCGGCCTCGTCAGGTCTCGCACGTCGGGGCGTCACGGCGTCGGCTCCCGTGCCGCGACGGCCTCGGCGTGCACGTCCAGCGCGGCCCAGGACCCGAAGAGGCCCGCGGGTGCCCCCACCGGGCTGGTGACCCGGACGACCACCGTCCTCGACCCCTGGCTCACGCTGACCCGCGACCCGGCCGGCGCGACCCGACGCCCGAGCGCCACCGCCTCCCCCGTGCCGTCGGAACGGGCCGCTGCCCGGGCGGTCTCGCGGGCGGCGTCGAGGGCCCTGACCTGGGTGATGCCCAGGCTCACCAACCACGCCATCGACACCGCGAAGACCGCGATCAGCGGCAGCGCCATCGCCGTCTCGGCCGTGACCGCCCCCTGCTCGTCCTTCGTCCTCACCTCGGTGCTCCTCTCTCCGGGTCCGGTCGTGTGCCGCCCCGGTGACGAACGGTCGGTGGGGCGGGCGCCCAACCCGCCCCACCGACCGGTTGACGGCCCTAGAAGGGCAGCAGGGCCTTGATCGCGCTGAAGATCAGCTTCAGCAGCTGCTGTCCGCCCTCGCT
Organism: uncultured Actinomycetota bacterium; assembly: GCA_963750435.1. Classification (GTDB taxonomy): domain Bacteria; phylum Actinomycetota; class Actinomycetes; order Propionibacteriales; family Nocardioidaceae; genus Marmoricola. Next base: position 41,046 of record CAVVQW010000015.1, read on the forward strand.
GGTGAGGAACTTGAACAGCACGGCGGCGAACCCCACGCCGCAGCCGGTGACCGTGGCGTACTCCGCGGTCGTGGCCCCGAGCTCGTCGCGCAGACGCGAGCGGGACGGCGTGCGGGCCGCCGTGGGAGCGGCCGGCCCGACCGGCTGCAGGTGCTGCCCACGGGGGTGCGCGCTCGGGCCGGGGTCCGACCGCAGCCCGGGCCGGAGGTCCTCGACGAGGACGAGAGAGGTGGTGCTCATGGTGCTTCTCCTTGGCTTCGTCCCGGCCGTCCGGCCGGGAGGTCTTCACTGACAGGGCCGAGGTTTCTCCTGGTCGGAGACCGGCGCGACGGGAGATCCGTGAGGGGTGGAGAACCCGGGTCGGCGAGGGCCCTGTGGACGTTTCGTGGTCACCGGAAGACCTGCATCGAGGCGAAGACACCGGCCACCATCGGCACCACGCCGAGCACCACGAAGGCCGGCAGCAGGCAGAGCCCGAGGGGCGCGGCGGCCTTCACCTCGATGCTGCGGGCGCGCGCCTCGACGTCGGCCCGCGCTCGCTCGCGCAGCTCGTCGGCGAGCTGGTGGACCGCCCGGCTCACCGAGGCCCCGCTGTCGTGCGCCCGGCCCACGGCGCGGCCGAGCGGGGCGAGCTGGGGATGCGCGGCCGCGGCCCGCCACACCTGCACGGGGTCGACGCCCACCTGCAGGCGGTGGTGCAGGGCCAGCAGCTCCTCGGCCACGGGCCCCTCGATCGCCCGGCTGACCGTCACCAGCGCCGTCTCGGGCGCCGCCCCCACGTCCAGGCAGGCCGCCAGCAGGTCCACCGCGGTGGGCAGGTCCTGGACCAGCTGCTCCCGGCGGCGGACCGCTGCGGGGTCCTCGGTCCGGCCGAGCACGACCCACACGACGACGGCACCCAGCACGGCCGCGAACGGTGCGAAGGTGCCGCCCACCATCGCCCACGCACCGGCCCCGGCCACGGCGGTCAGGAACGGTCGCCACCGACGCAACGGAGCCGTCTCGGCCCCAGGCGTGGGCGAGCTCGAGGAGCCGCTGGGCCCGACGTCGACGTCGGGCCGCACGGGCCAGCACAGCAGCACCGCCCCCGCGCAGACGACGGCACTCACCACGGTCAGGACGGTCATCGACCGAGCACCCGGTCGGCGATGCGCTCCAGCCAGAGCAGCCCGGTGAAGGAGAGCGCGAGACCCAGCGCCAGGCAGACCAGGCCCGGGGTGGTGCCGACCAGGAACCCGACCGGGTCGCCCCCGATCCCGGCGCCCAGCGCCAGCACGCCCAGCGGCAGCACCGCCAGCATCCGGGCGGTGGCGTGCGCGGCTGCGAGCTCGGACCCCACCAGCCGCGCCGTACGCCGGTCGGAGCGGATCGCCTCGGCCGCCTGCGTCAGCGCCGCGGCGAGGCCCGCGCCCGTCTCGTGGGCGACCTGCCAGGTCGCGGCCACCGTGCGGAGCTGCGCCGCTCCGGGGCGTCGTGCGACCTGTCGCAGCGCCGCGGGCACGTCGGCGCCCATGCGCCCGGCCACCGCGACCGGGGCCAGCTCGGACCACTCCTGCGCCGCCCGGTCGAGACTGGTCAGCGGGGGCTGCCCCGCGGTGAGGTCCGAGGCCATCGCGTCGCAGGCGTCGAGCACCCGCTCGGACCGCCGCTCCGCCGCGCGCGCCGCGCGCCGACGCCGGGCCAGGCGGAGGACGCCCAGCACCACCAGGACCAGCAGGACCACGAGGACGAACTGACGCACCTCGAGCCAGGACCACACGGCGGCGGCGACCAGCAGCGCGGCGGCGGCCAGCGCCGGGCGCGGGACGGGGCGGCCGTGCTCCTGCCCGGCGGCCGGAGGCCTCGCCCCCGGGGGCACCAGCAGGAACCCGGCGACCGCGGCCAGCAGCCCGGCGACCACTGCTGGTGGGGTCACGGCTCCACCAGGGCGGACAGCTCGCCGAGGGCGGGGCCAGGCACCAACGTGCCGTCGTCGGCGAACCCGACTCCGGTGAGGACCTCGACGTGTCCGGAGGAAGAACGGCGCACCACCCCGATCTCGCGCACCCGCCGGCGTCCCTCCCGCCCGCGGCCCAGGTGGACCACGACGTCGAGCGCGGAGTGCAGCTGGCTGTGGCTGGCCTCCCGGGACAGCCCGGCCGCCAGGGCGAGGCCCTCCAGCCGGCTCGGCACGTCGGCCGCGGAGTTGGCGTGCACGGTCGCGCAACCGCCCTCGTGGCCGGTGTTCATCGCGGCCAGCATGTCGACGACCTCGGCCCCGCGGACCTCGCCCACCACCAGGCGGTCGGGGCGCATCCGCAACGCCTGCCGCACGAGCGTGCGCAGCGTGACCTCGCCGCTGCCCTCGATGTTGGGGGGTCGGGCCTCCAGCGCCACCACGTGCCCGTGGTCGGGTCGCAGCTCCGAGGCGTCCTCGACCAGGACCAGGCGCTCCTCGGGGCCCACCAGGGACAACAGGGCGTTGAGCAGCGTGGTCTTGCCCGAGCCCGTGCCACCGCTGACCAGGAACGCCAGCCGCCTGCTGACCACGAGGCCCAGCAGCGCGGCCCCCTCCGCGGGGACGGCCCCGCTGGCGACCAGCTCGTCGAGGGAGAACACCCGCTGGCGCGGCACGCGCAGCGAGAGCACGGTACCGGGTCGCGAGATCGGCGCCAGCACGGCGTGGAACCGCGAGCCGTCCGGCAGCCGGAGGTCGACGTACGGCGAGGCGTCGTCGAGGCGCCGCCCACCCGTCGCGGCCAGCCTCTGGGCGAGCCGGCGCACGGCCTGGTCGTCCGGGAGGCGTACGCCGGTGAGCTCCAGGCCGCGGCCCCGGTCGATCCAGACCTGGCTGGCGCCGTTGACGAGCACGTCGGTGACGCCGGGCAGCCGCAGCAGGGGCTCGAGCGGGCCGGCCCCGACGACGTCGCGGTGCAGCGCGTCGTGCACGGCGAGGACGGTGGCGTCGCCCACGGGTCGCCCCTGCTCGCGCAGGGCCTGCGCGACGAGCTGCGGCGTGAGCGGCGCGGCGTCGCGGGCCAGGCGCTCGCGCACCGCGTCGAGCACCTCGGCGGTGACGCCGTCGGACCCGCTCACGCGACCTCGGCCCGCGGCGCGTCCAGCTGTCGTACGACGGTGCGCGCGGCGCGGGCGAGGGTGCCCCGTCGCGAGCGTGCCGGGCCGGCACCGAGGGTGATCGCCTCGTCGAGGCCCCGCTGGTCGCCCATGGCTGCGACCAGCGGCATCCGGAGCAGCCGCGCCACCGACTCCGGGGGTACGCCGGACCGGTTGCCGCGCGTCACCAGGTGCCGCGCCGGCGTCGGGCCGGGCAGCCCGTGCGCGACCCGGGCCGCCGAGCTCACGCCGGGCACCGTGAGCGTCGCGACCAGCACCACGTGGTCGCAGCGGCTGATCGCCTCCTCGACCACGGCGTCGCGGTGCCGCGGCAGGTCGACCACGACGGTGGCGAAGCCGCGGCGGCCGGCGGAGAGCACCTCGCGCACCGCGAAGGCCTGCAGCGAGGCCGGCCGGTCGGTGGGCCAGGTCAGCACCGAGAGCCCGTCGCTGCGGGGCAGGGCCTCGCGCAGCGACCGCGAGCTCAACCGGCCGGTGGTCTGCAGCATCGAGTCCCAGCGGATGCCGTCGGTGGCCTCCAGTCCCAGCACGCGGTCGACGCCCGCGCCGAGGGGGTCGGCGTCGACGAGCAGGGCGGGTCCCGACTCGGCCGCGACCTGTGCGAGGGCAGCGGCGAAGACGGTCGCCCCGGCGCCGCCGGAGCCGCCGAGCACCCCGATGGTCACGCCGGGCGCCGCCCCGCCGTCGCCCACGTCGGTGAGCAGCTCGACCAGCCAGGTCTCCGAGGCCGGCAGCCCCGCGACGCTCTCGGCCCCGACGCCCAGGGCGTCGCGGAAGAGGGCGTCGTCGACCGGGGCGCGACCCAGCACGTGCACGCGGGGTCGCCGGGGCGGGCTGCAGCCCGCCAGCCCGGCGGCGCAGTCCTCGCCCACCAGGACCACCGGCGCGGAGGCCCAGCGGCGCAGGGCCTGCCCGGCGTCGTGCACCACGTCGGTGACCACGCCCGCCGCGGCGCTGAGCCGGTGCACGTCGGCGACCAGGAGCGGGTCGGCCGAGACCAGCAGCGGGGCGGGGGCGTGGGAGGCGTCCATGGGGTCCATGCCCCGATGCTGCGCACGCCCGTCTGCCCGGGCCACGGGCCGGCCGAGGCCTGTGGAGGGCCGGGCTGGGCGAGCCCCCTGTGGACGCCAAACGGCTGCCCGTGCGGGAGCGGGACCACGGATGCTCCCAAGGCACAACGGACGAAAGGAACAGTTGCCTACACTCGTCCCATGAGCCCGGTGGCCCGACCGACGGCGGCGTTCTTCGATCTGGACAAGACGATCATCGCCAAGTCGAGCACGCTCGCCTTCAGCCGCGAGTTCCAGGCCGGCGGCCTGATCTCCCGCGGGGCCGTCCTGCGCTCGGCATACGCCCAGTTCGTCTACCTGGTCGGCGGTGCCGACCACGACCAGATGGAGAAGATGCGGGCCTTCATGTCGCAGCTGTGCCAGGGCTGGGACGTGCAGACGGTGCAGGACATCGTGGCCGACACCCTCCACAACATCGTCGACCCGCTGGTCTACGACGAGGCCGTCAGCCTGATCGAGGACCACCACCTCGCCGGGCGCGACGTCATCATCGTGTCGACGAGCGGCTCCGAGGTGGTCGGGCCGATCGGCGCGATGCTCGGGGTCGACGAGGTCGTCGCGACCCGGATGGAGGTCGCCGACGGCAAGTACACCGGCGGCATCTCCTTCTACGCCTACGCCGAGAACAAGGCCGCCGAGATCCGCCGGCTGGCCGAGGAGAAGGGCTACGACCTGGAGCGGTCGTGGGCCTACAGCGACTCGGTGACCGACGTCGCGATGCTCGAGGCCGTCGGGCACCCGCACGCCGTGAACCCCGACAAGGACCTGCGCCGCATCGCCCGCGAGCGCGGCTGGCCCATCCTGGTCTTCGACAAGCCGGTCGCCCTCCGCAGCCGGGTGCGCTTCCCGCCGGCGACGCCGACCCTGGCCGCGCTCACCGTGGGCGGCGCCGCCCTCGGCGCGGCCGTGTGGCTGGGCGTCCGGAAGCGCCGCGCGACGGCCTGAAAAGTCAACCCTTGAGATGGGTGGCCAACCGGCGTACACAGGAGGGCACAACTCCACGAACCACACACGGCGCCGGTACCCACGCGGCGATCTACCCTTCTTGAGGGCGTTGGTCACACCCGGATCGGCCGGGGGCCACAGTTAGACAGTGCACGCCTGGTAGCCGTCATCGTGTGTCGAGCGGCATCGAGATCTTCCCGGTCACCGGGATCGTCCCGGTGCCGCTCACCTGTGTGGGGCCCTCAGCGCCGCAGGGGGCTCGCCTCGGCCCCGGCGGCCTGGGCCTCGGCGGCGTACAGCAGCCAGGCGTGCAGCCCCGCCCGGCCGCCGTCGCGGTAGCCGCGCAGGTTCGACTCGTACGCCGCCCGCAGGGCCAGGTGGCCCGCCTCGGGCACGACCAGCGAGGCGGGGTCGACCCCTCGGGCGACCATGACCAGGCGCTCGGCCGCGCGGGCCACGATGCCGTTGCACGCCGCGAACGGAGCGGCGGTGACCAGCTCGGCGTGCACGAGCGCGGCCACCACCAGGGCCGGCGCCCGGGTGCTGACCAGGGTCCGGGCGAGCGCCTGCAGCCGGGCGGCCGCCTCGGCGTCGATGGGCTGGCCGGGCGAGTCGCCACCGGTCAGCGCGTGCAGCCGGGCCACGGCCTGCAACGGGGAGCGGGCGAGCACCGGCACCAGCGAGAGCACCTCGGTGCTGACGCGCACGGCCGCCTGCGCCGTCTCGTCACCGTCGCCGGCCCAGATCTCCTCGGGCGTGGACGTCGACCCGTCGAGCACCGCGCTGGCGTGGGCGCCGCGCAGCAGCGACTCGGTGGTCTGCTCGGGGGTGGTCCTGCGCAGGCCCCGGTCGCGGAGCATCACGTCGATGCCGTCACGGGTCGCGGCGTACGCCGAGGGCACGCCCTCGAGGTCGTCCAACCAGGCCAGCGGGTCGGACCGGTCGTGGGGTGACGGGGCGGACCCGGGGGCGGACGGGGAGGGCGGGACGACGGGGGGCACGAGCGACAACGGTATCGGGTAACTTCGAGCCCACGATGAGCACGGCGAGCCCACCCCCCGCACGGTCCTTCGGCCAGGTGGCCGACGCCTACGACCGAGCCCGTCCGTCCTACCCCGACGAGGCCGTCGGCTGGCTGACCGGCTCCGGCCGCTCCTTCGTGCTCGAGCTCGGGGCCGGCACCGGCAAGCTCACCGAGGTCCTCGACCGCTCGGGGCACACCGTCCTGGCCACCGACCCGCTGCCCGAGATGCTGACGCGCCTCGGGCGCCGGGTGCAGGTCGAGCACGTCGCCGCGACCGCCGAGCGCATCCCGCTGCGGTCCCGCTCGGTCGACCTCGTCGTCTGCGGTCAGTCCTTCCACTGGTTCGACCACGACCTCGCGATGGCCGAGATCGCCCGTGTGCTGCGGCCCGGCGGCGTGCTGGCCCTGGTCTGGAACACCTACGACACGAGCATCCCGTGGGTGCGCCGGCTCGAGCGGCTGCTGATGCGGCCCGACGAGGGCGACCGGGCGTTCGCGCTCAAGGAGAGCCCCTACTTCGGGTTCGTCGAGGAGAAGTCGTTCCGCTTCTGGCAGGTGCACAACGCCCGCACCCTGGCCGATCTCGCCCGCTCGGTCTCCCGCGTGGCCACGATGCGCGAGTCGGAGCGCGACGAGCTGCTGGCCCAGGTCGACGCGCTGTACGCCGACTACGGCCGCGGCCACGACGGCATGCAGCTGCCCTGGGTCACCCGGTGCTACCGCTCGGTCGTGCGCCACGCCGAGCTGCCGGCCGAGGCCCCGGCGCCCGACGAGCGCCGGCGGGCCTCGTCCGCCGGCGACGTACCGCCGCCGGGCCTCGAGGACGACGACCGCGACGACCGGGACCACTCGAGCGACCGCCGGGACGACCGTGACCACACCGAGGCCACCGGTCCGGTGGTACGCCGGCCGCCGGAGGACCCCGGCATGCAGCTCATCGACTTCAAGTAGCCGGGCGGGGAGGCGGGGTGGCGTTCGAGGGCCTGCGCACGCGGTGGCACGCGCGCCAGCTCGGCTCCGACGCCGACCTGGCCACCTTCCGCACCCTGCACACCGCGTCTCTGGCCTCGCCCGCCCTGCGCCAGGGGCTGAACGCCGAGTCGGTCGAGCGCAGCCTGAAGCACCTGCGGGCCCTGCTCGGCACCGCCGCGGTCGCGATCTGCGACACCCAGGGCCTGCTCGGCTACGACGGCCTCTCCCAGCACCACCAGGACCAGGCCGCCGCGCTGGGAGCCCGGGCGGTCGGCGCCTCCGCGACGGTGGTGGCCGGTCCGCGCGACCTGGCCTGCCGCACCGACGGGTGCCTGGTCGCGCACGCGATCGCCAGCCCGCTGGTGATCGACGACCGCGTGGCCGGCGCCCTCGTGGCGCTGACCGACCACTCGGGCGCCAGCCTGGTCCGCGCGACCGACGAGGTCGCCAGCTGGGCCTCGGGCCAGCTCGAGCTGGCCGAGCTCGACGAGTCCCGCCACCGGCTGGTGCGGGCCGAGGTCCGGGCCCTGCGGGCGCAGATCAGCCCGCACTTCGTGTACAACTCCCTGGGCGCCATCGCCTCGTTCGTCCGCACCGACCCCGACCGGGCGCGCGAGCTGCTGCTGGAGTTCGCCGACTTCACCCGCTACTCCTTCCGCGAGCACGGCGAGTTCACCACCCTGGCCGAGGAGCTGCGCTCGATCGAGCGCTACCTGCTGCTGGAGCAGGCGCGGTTCGGCGACCGGCTCCAGGTGACCCTCCAGGTGGCGCCCGAGGTGCTCGGCGTGAGCATCCCGTTCCTGTGCCTGCAGCCGCTGGTCGAGAACGCCGTGCAGCACGGTCTGGGCTCCGAGGCGGGCGTCGGACACATCTCGATCGAGGCCCGCGACGCCGACCGGGAGTGCGTGATCGCCATCGAGGACGACGGCGCCGGGCAGGATCCCGAGCGCATCCGGGCGGTGCTGGCAGGCTCGGCCTCGGGCGACTCCGTGGGCCTGGCCAACGTCGACGAGCGGCTGCGCACGACCTTCGGCGACGAGTACGGCCTGGTCGTCGAGACCGCCCCGGGCGCGGGCACCCGGGTCGTCGTGCGGGTGCCGAAGTTCGCCGCCGGGGTGAGCGCATGACCCCCGAGGGCCTGACCGTGCTGGTGATCGACGACGAGCGACCTGCCCTGGACGAGCTGACCTTCCTGCTCGGGCGCGACGAGCGGGTCGCCGAGGTGCACGGCACCGACTCCCCGACCGACGCGCTGCGGCTGCTGCAGCAGCTCGAGGTCGACGCGGTCTTCCTCGACGTGCAGATGCCCGGCCTCACCGGCGTCGAGCTCGCGCAGGTGCTGTCCCGGTTCCGCACCCCGCCCGCCACCGTCTTCGTCACCGCCCACGACCAGCACGCGGTCGACGCCTTCGAGCTCGGCGCCGTGGACTACGTGCTCAAGCCCGTGCGCGAGGCCCGACTCGCCGAGGCGGTGCGCCGGGTGCTCGCCGCCGGGCGCCCGGAGGCCGTCGAGGTGGCCGAGGCGCAGGTGCCGGTCGAGCGCGGCGGGGTCACGCGCTTCGTCCCCGTCTCGCAGATCCGCTACGTCGAGGCCGACGGCGACTACGCGCGGCTGCACACCGCCGACGACGCCCACCTGGTGCGGGTCCCCCTCACCCAGCTCGAGGACGACTGGGCGTCGCACGGCTTCGTGCGGATCCACCGCTCCCTGCTGATCGCGGTCGGCTGGGTCGAGGAGGTCCGTGTCGATGCCGGCCGGTGCACGGTCGTGATCGGCGACCGCGAGCTGCAGGTCAGCCGCCGGCACACCCGCGAGCTGCGCGACCTGCTGGTACGCCGGCCGCGGCCGGGCGGCGAGGCATGAGCGGCCAGCGACCCGAGCGGGTGCGCGTCACCGGCCCGTGGACCGAGCGGCCCCGCCTGCGCCCCCGGCGCACCCCGACCTCGGAGATCGACGCCCAGAGCGAGGTCGGCGAGATCTACCTCGGCACCCTGCTGCGGGCGCAGCTGCGCCTGGCGCTGAGCGTCCTGCTCGCACTGGCCGTGACCATCGGCTCGCTGCCGCTGGTCTTCCACTTGGTCCCCGCCCTGACCGACCGGCAGGTGCTGGGGATGCCGGTCTCGTGGGGGGTGCTGGCGTTCGGCTGCTACCCGGTCCTGGTGCTGCTCGCCTGGCGCTACGTGCGGCGTGCCGAGCGCAACGAGCGGGCCTTCGCCCGGGTGGTCGAGCGTTCCTCGTGAGGTCCTCGTGAACCCGGCCCTGGGCGCGGTCTCGATCCTGCTCGTCACCGTCGCGACCCTGGTGATCGGCTCGTGGGGCATGCGGGTCAACCGCACGACCTCGGACTTCTTCGTGGCCTCGCGCTCGGTGCGCCCCGGGTTGAACGCCTCGGCCATCAGCGGGGAGTACCTCTCCGCGGCGTCGTTCCTCGGCATCGCCGGGCTGGTGCTCAGCTTCGGTGCCGAGATGCTGTGGTACCCGGTCGGCTGGACGGCCGGCTACCTCGTCCTGCTCGTGCTGGTCGCGGCACCCCTGCGCCGCTCCGGCGCCTACACCCTGCCCGACTTCGCCGAGGCGCGGCTGGGCTCCCGAACGGTGCGCACCTTGGCCTCGGTGATGGTGGTGGCGATCGGGTGGCTCTACCTGATGCCGCAGCTGCGCGGGGCCGGCGTCGCGCTGCGCACCGCCACCGGCCTGCCGGTCTGGGCCGGGGGCCTGGTGGTGACCGTTGTCGTGCTGCTCAACGTGCTGGCCGGCGGGATGCGGTCGATCACCTTCGTCCAGGCCTTCCAGTACTGGCTCAAGCTGACCGCCCTGCTGGTGCCACTGGTGCTCCTCGTGCTGGTCTGGCTCGGCGACGGCGGCCGCTCGCCGGCCGACCCCACGCTGTTCGTCGGTGGCGAGTCCGGCACCGACTGGGCCGACCCGATCGACTTCGCCGGCGGCCACCCGCTCTACTCGACGTACTCCCTGATGGTCGCGACCTTCCTCGGCACGATGGGGCTGCCGCACGTCGTCGTGCGGTTCTACACCAACCCCGACGGGCGGGCCGCCCGGCAGACCACCGTCGCGGTGCTGGCGTTGCTGGGCCTGTTCTACGTCCTGCCCCCGGTGTACGCCGCGCTCGGACGCCTCTACGCCCCGGACCTGGTCGGCAGCGGGCAGGCCGACAACCTGGTGCTCGAGCTGCCGGCCCGGATGGTCGGTGGCCTGGGCGGCGACCTCCTCACGGCGCTGGTGACGGCCGGGGCCTTCGCCGCGTTCCTGGCCACCTCCTCGGGGCTGACCATCGCCGTCGCGGGGGTGCTCACCCAAGACCTCGTGGGGCGGCGGCTGGAGGGCGTGGCCGCGTTCCGGGTGGCGGCCGTGATCGCCGTGGTGGTGCCGTTCCTGCTCGCGCTGCTGACCCGCGACGCCTCGGTGGCCACCGTGGTGGGCCTGGCCTTCGCCATGGCCGCCGCGACCTTCTGCCCCCTGCTGGTGCTGGGGATCTGGTGGCGCGGGCTGACCGACGTCGGTGCCCTCGCCGGGCTGGTGGTGGGCGGGGCCCTGACCGGCGGCGCGGTGCTCGACAACCTGCTGACCGACCGCAGCGGCGGGTGGTTCGCCGTGCTCCTGGCGCAGCCCGCCGCCTGGGCCGTGCCGCTCGCGTTCACCACGATGGTGGTGGTCTCCCGGCTCACGCCGCACCGCGTCCCGGCGCACACCTCCCAGCTGATGGTCCGGCTGCACACGCCCGAGACGGTCCAGCTCGACCGGGGTTGACCCCCTTTGTGACAGTCCCGGGGGTCAGGTGGGCCAGACCAGCCAGCGGAGGTCCCCGGTATCCGCTGGCCACCCTCGGCGGTCGCGGCCGACACTGACCACGTCGTCCGGTTCACGCCCAGGCTCGGACGTGCCAGGGGGCAGCGCAGGGGGAAGCATGGTCTTCATCGCACGGCAGCGCCGTGCCGAGGACTCGGGGCTCGGCGGTGACCACAGCCTGCCCAGGACGGTCGTCGTGGTCGACGACCACCGCCTGTTCGCCGACCTGCTCGCCGACGGTCTGGCGGCGGCGCCCGACCTGGTCTGCGCCGGCGTGGCCTACGACCTCGACGAGGGGCTCGCCCTCGTCGAGCGCACCGGGCCCGACCTGGTGGTGATGGACTACGAGTTCGAGGGGTCGGAGTCCGACGGCATCGAGGCCACGCGCCTGATCGGCACGCGGCACCCCCGGTGCTGCGTGGTCCTGCTGACCGGTCACGCCGGCAGCGACCTCGTGGGTCGGGCCGCGGCGGCCGGGGCGAGCTCGCTGATGCCGAAGAACGGGGCGCTGACCGACCTGCTCGTGGCGCTGCGGACCGCCGGGCACGGCGTGCTCGTGGTGCACCACTCGCTGCTGAACGGGGCGGTCGACCGACCCGCGACCTCCTCCAACGGACCCCGGGTCGAGCTGAGCCGGCGCGAGCGCGACGTGCTCTCCCTGCTGACCGTCGGCCTGGACGCCCGCGCGATCGCCGACCAGCTCGGCATCTCGCTGAACACCTGCCGCGGCTACGTCAAGACCCTCCTGCACAAGCTGGACGCCCACTCCCAGCTCGAGGCCGTCGCCGTCGCGCGCCGGCTCGGCCTGCAGGTCGGCGTCGGTGACGATGACGGGTGACCCCGACCGCGGGCTCCCCGGGGCGTCCTCCAGCCTGCGGGGTGCTCTGCAGCGCTTCGTCCTGCTGAGCCTCGCCGTGCTGGCGGTCGTGACCGGGGCCGTCACCTGGGCCGGCGCCCGGTTCGCCGAGTCCGAGGCCATCCACGACGCCACCCTGCAGAGCACGCGGATGGCCCGCTCCCTGGCCAGCCCGCTGGTGACGGCCGAGGCGCGCACGGGGCGGGTCCCGGGCGGAGCGCTGGAGGAGGCGATGCGCAACCGGGTGCGCGACGGCTCGGTCCGCCACGTCGTGCTCTGGGACCCCTCGGGCCGCGTGATCTGGGCCGACGACGAGACGATCGCCGGCCGGGTCTACCCCCTGCCCGACGAGGTCGCAGCCCTGCTCGGCAGCACCCGCGTGGTGGCGCGGCACGCCGACGACGACCACACCGACGCCACCAGCCTGCCGGGCCGCGTGCGGGGCGAGCGCCTGATCGAGGTGTACGTCGGGGCGCGCGGCGCCGACGGCCGGCCCTTCGTCTTCGAGGCCTACCTGCCACCGGAGCGGGTCGGCTTCCAACGGGCCTCGCTGCTGTGGCAGGTGCTCCCGATCAGCGTGGGCGGCCTGCTGCTGTTCCAGCTGCTCGTGCTGCCGCTCGCCTTCTCCCTGGCCCGCAGCGTCGACCGGGGCCGGCAGCAGCGCTCGGAGCTGATCTCGCGCTCGCTGTCCTCGTGGCACCTGGAGCGCCGGCGGCTGGGCCAGGACCTGCACGACGGGGTCATCCAGGACCTGGCCGCGGCAGGCTACACCCTGCCCGCGATCGAGGCGGCGCTGCCGGCGGGCCACGACGGTGACGTGGCGCGGCAGCGGTCCCGCCAGGTCGGGGCGGCCCTGACGGGGGCGCTGGGCGCGCTGCGCTCGCTCGCGCTCGACCTCGTGCCGACCGACCTCGACGGTGACGGCCTGACCCCGGCCCTGCAGGACCTGGCCACGCGCGCGAGCGACGCCGGGCTGGACACCGAGCTGGTCGTCGAGCAGGGTCTGGGGCTGGATGCCGAGGTGGCCGGCGTCGTCTACCGGGTGACCCGGGAGGCTCTGCGCAACGTGCAGCGCCACGCCGGCGCGCAGCACGTGCGGGTGCGCGTGCTGCGCGAGGGCAGCATGGTCCTCGCCGAGGTCGCCGACGACGGTGTCGGTCTGCGTCACCCCTCCCCCACGGACACCTCGGGCCGCGACCGGCACTTCGGGCTCCGGCTCCTGCGCGCGATGCTGCGCGACGTGGGCGGGACCCTCGCGGTCTCACGTCGTCACCGGGGCGGCACCGTGGTGCAGGCCCGCGTGCCGGCCGACCTGCACCTGTGACCCGCCCGGACGACCTCCCCCACACGCACCAGGACACCCGGGGCGGGGGCCCCCGGGTGTCCTGGCAGATCGTGCGCCCCTAGGGGCCTACCTCCTCATCGGCGGCTCACGGCCGGGTCGTGAACTGGCGGGTGGTGGTGACCAGCGTGTTGCCGGCCGCGTCCCGGATCGCCCCCGCTCCGCCCGTGAGGGTCAGCCGGTAGAGGACGTTGCCGGCCAGGGTGGCGTTCGGGTTGAGCGTCACCTGGTTGCCCGCCACGGTGACGGCCGAGGCGACCACCGTGTTGTTGGAGACCCGGCGCAGGACCACGCTGGTGGCGTTGGCTCCCAGCACCGGCTCGGAGAACGTGACCACCACGTTCGCGGTCCGGATCACTCCCGTGGCGTTGTTCGCCGGGGAGATCGCCGTCACCGTCGGCCTGGTCGTGTCAGCGGTGGTGAAGCTGATCGTCCGGTTGGCCAGAGGGGTGCCCGCTGTGTCGCGGATCCCGGTGGTGCCGGTGCCGATCAGGTTCAGCCGGTAGACCGTCGACTGGGCCAGGTTGGCGTTCGGGTTCAGCGTCACCGTCCGGGTGGTGGCGTTGTAGGTCACGACCGACCCGACCACCGTCCCGTTGGGCCTCAGCAGCTGCACCGTGGTCCCGTTCACGTTGACGACCGCCTTGCTGAAGGTGGCCGTGACGTTGGCTGCGACCCCGACCCCGGTGGCCCCGTTGGCCGGCGACGAGGACGTCACCGTGGGGGCCGTGACGACCGGTGCCGCCGGGGTGACCACGTTGGACGCCGCCGAGGGCAGGCTCGCCCCGACGTCGTTCACCGCGACCACCTTGAAGGTGTACGCCGTGCCGTTGGCCAGCCCGTTCACCGTGCTGGAGGTGAACAGCGGCGGGATGCCCGTCACCGTCCGGACCAGCGTGGTGCCGGTGAAGACCTGGATCTGGAACTGGTTGAGCGGGCCGGAGCCGTTGGCGGGTCCCGGGGTCCAGGTGACGGTCGCCGATCCGTTGCCGGCGGTGGCCGTCCCGATCACCGGGGCGCTGGGCACGGTGGCCACGTCCAGCGTCTGGTCGGTGAACTTCAGCTTCTCGATGTTGCGCAGGGTGTCGGTGCCGTCGGTGCCGACCGTGTCGGTGACCGTCACCACCCCGCCCGCGATCGCCACGGTGTAGCCGCCCCGTGCGCCGGAGAACACCGCGGTGTCGACCGAGGTCGAGTCCGAGGCCGCGGGGGCCACGAGCTCGCGGACGATGACCAGGTTGCCCGGGTCGACGTCCCCGTCGAAGACCGACTTCTGCAGCGTCTCCCCCGTGGTGCCGGGGCCGAAGCTCCCGGTCAGGGCCTGGTGCTCCATCAGGTCGGTGCTGCCGATCTCGCTCGCAGCGTCGGCTGGGTTGGTCCGCACGCTGATCCTGACCTGCAGGGCCCGGTCGCCGTCGATGATGTCGTCGGCGTCGCGACCCTCGATCGAGTCACTCCCCCCACCACCGAGCAGGATGTCGCCCTCGGCCCAGACCCTGCCGGCATCCGTGGCCGTCGCACCCGCTCCGGTGAGCGGGCAGGACCCGGCCGCTGAGGAGTCGATGATCGGCTGCAGCTGGGACGGGAAGCTGGTCACGAGCTGGTTCAGCCCCTTGATCCGGGCCACCCCCGCAGGGTCGAGAGCGTTGCACCCGGTGAAGCCGGCGCCGCCGATCAGGGCCGGGACGTCCCGGGTGCCCTTGATGACGTCGTTGAAGGCCGACCCCGAGTCACCCTCCGTCTCCTGCCAGCGATCGCGGTTGACCACCACCTGGATCGGCGCGCCGGCCAGGAAGTTGTTGATGGTCATGTCGTCGTCGGCACCCACGGTGTCGTACTGGTGGATGGCCCAGTCGAAGCCTCCGGAGCCGGCGTTGCGGTCGACCGCCGCGTTCTGGGACATGATGTCGTCCCCGCCCTCGGCGTCGTAGTCGTTCTCACCGACCTGACCGACGAACACGTCGTGTCCCGGCTGGGTCTCCGCCGGGTCGTCGAAGAACGGCGCACCGTGGTCACCGATCAGGAGGTCCTGACCGGAGCCGCCCTGGATCCAGTCGTCGCCACCGTCACCGAACACGGCGTCGGCGCCTGCACCCGCGATCACGAAGTCGTCGCCGGGTCCGGCGAAGGTCTCGTTGTCGTTGGCGCCACCGTTCATGAAGTCCTGGCCGTTGCCGCCCATGGAGATGTCGTCCCCGATGCCGCCGTCGATGGCGTCGTTGCCGGGGCCGCCCTTGGTGACGTCGGCGCCAGCCAGGTCGGTCATGATGTCGTTGCCGTCCCCGCCGAGGGCCACGTCGTCACCGCCGTTGCCCTCGATGACGTCACGACCGTCGCCACCCCAGAAGGTGTCGTTGTCGTTGCCTCCGAAGACCCGGTCGGTGCCGGGGGTGCCGTTGTAGACCGACTGGCCGTTGATGCCAGCGGGGTCCACGGAGTTGACGGCCCGGTACTGGATGGTCCCGTCGGGCTTGCGCAGCAGCAGCTTGTTCTCCTCGCAGTCCGTGGTCGACGGATCGTCGGCGACCGTGGACCCGAACTGCTGGAAACCGGCCGGGGTCCCGTTCAGGTTGGCCAGCTGGAACTTGCAGTCGGCGGTGCCGAACACGTCGGCCTTCAGCGTGTTCGTGCCGTCGGTGTTGCGCTGGATCATCTCCGAGAACGAGTTGCCCTCGAGCTGGGTGCGCAGGTTCATGCCGGGGGTGCGGTTGAGGTAGTACAACCGGTCGCCGTCCTGCAGGTCCTCCATCTGCGTCTGGAAGACGTAGTTGAAGGTGCTGCCGAGCAGTCCGCCGAACAGGTTGGTGATCTCCGCGAGACCGCCGACCCAGAGGTCGACGTCCTCGAGCCCCGTCACCGGCAGCCCGGACGCGTCGTCCGACCAGTCACGGCAGTCGGCACCAGCCGCGTCGCAGCCGGCCATGGTGCGGCCGTCGACCCCGAACATGAACGCCGCCGCGTCGGCCGGGACGTCGGCCGGGTCGGTGGCGGGCACGGCGGTCGGGTCGACGATCGCCTTGGCGGCCGCCCGCTTCGCCACGAGGGTGGTGGCCCCCGTGATGGTCGGGTGCGTGCCGTAGGCGGCCACGAAGTTGACCAGCGACTCCGAGTGCTTGAGGTGCTGGCCGAAGTCCGACCAGCTGGTGTACGGCGCCAGCTGACCGTCGTTGGTCTTCGCGTGCAGCTGGCGGCGTACGCCGTTCAGCGACGGGACGCCGGCGTCACGCGCACGGGTCAGGTTCAGCACGGGGAGGTCGAGCGGGAGACCCAGCAGGTTGTTGCGCAGGGTCTCGGTGACGAACTCGTCGAGCTCGTTGCCGACCTGGTCCGAGGAGCCCATCACGATGCTGCCCGCCGCCTGCTCGGGCGTGAGGGTCCCTGCGGTGCCACCCTTGAAGTACTCCGGTGGGTTCAGGAACGCCTTGAGCAGCGGCACCGAGTTGTCGGAGCCGTCCTCGTTGCGACGAGCCACGTCGTCGTCGAGCATCGAGTGACCGAAGCGGTAGACGGCGTGGGCGAACTCGGCCTGGATGGCCGGGTTCGTGTCGGGCGTGTAGACGTGGAACGGCCGGATCGCCGGCTGCACCTTGCGACCGAACTCCTCGAAGACGAGGTGCTGGTACTCCATCTCGGTGACGAACCGGGCGGCCTGGAAGAGGCGCTCTCCGTAGCCGAAGGTGCGGGCCGGGTCGTTCTGGGCCGCGCTGGTGTTGGTGTTGTGGAAGGCCGCGCTGAGGGCCGCGTTCGCCGGGTCGGCCAGGGTGCTCTCGATGTCGGCCACGAGGCGGTCGTGCTCGGAGTGGAAGACCTGGTGGATCGTGGTCAGCGCGATGTTCTCGTTGACGCGCCCGTCACCGGCGGTGAAGTGGGCGTCGAGCATCTCGTCGTCGTAGGTGCCGGGGGCCTGGG
Organism: uncultured Actinomycetota bacterium; assembly: GCA_963750435.1. GTDB lineage: Bacteria > Actinomycetota > Actinomycetes > Propionibacteriales > Nocardioidaceae > Marmoricola. The sequence continues at coordinate 58,083 of CAVVQW010000015.1, forward strand.
CGGCGAAGTTCGCCGACGGGGTGTCGTCGCCGTCCTTGGCCGGGGCCACGGGCGGGGTCAGCGGGTTGTGGTCGCTGTCCTGCGGCGACGGGTCGGCGTTGTGCGCGATGTCGGTCAGGAACGGCGTGTGGAAGTGCACCACGTCGGCCGGCACCGCCACCGGGTTGAGCAGGTTGCCCTCGAGCAGCGAGCCGTCCTGGCGCACGTACTGCGGCAGGCCTTTGGGGCCGGGCACGAACTCGCCGTACGGGTCGGTGGCGAGCATCGGGATGTCGGTGACGTCCTTGTCCGCGAGCAGCAGACCGAGCTTCTCGGCCGCCTGCTTCTTGGTCGAGGCCCAGGTCGACATGCCGGTCCGGCCGTCCGGGGAGCCGGTGTAGGTCAGCCCGGCACCGAGACCCCCGAGCAGCCGGCCGTTGGCGACGGGCTTGCCCGCCACCAGGTCGTACTCACGGAGGAAGGCCTGGTGCGAGGCGTGCGAGGTGTAGGTCTGGCTCTGGTCGACCCAGGGACTGTCGGTGTTGTCGGCGTTCTGGACGTCGTCGGCACTCTCGTCGGCCGGCGTGGCCGGGTCGTCACCGACCTTGCCGTCAGGTCCGGGCTGGTTCAGCGCCCGGGTGAGCACCATGAAGCGCTGGCTCGCGGGGACCTCGTCACCGGTGCCGGCCTTGCCGTCGGGGCCGAGGAGGATCAGCGGGTCGTCGGCCTTGAGGGGCACGTAGACCGTCGCTCCCCCCTTGACCGTCTGGTCGACGCCGTGGTCGAAGAACTGGCCGAAGAACGTGAACATCGAGTTGTACGGCGGCGAGAGGCCGACGTCGGTGGTCACGTTCGGGATGAACAGGGTCTGGTGGGACGGCACGCAGCCGACCGGGGAACCCTCGACCCCGGCGGCCAGGTCGGGGTCGACCGTGCACGGGTGCAGACCGGGGTTGTTCTGGGTGCGCACCGGGAACTCCGCGGCGGCGACCGCGGCCGGGTTGGTGGAGGTCTGGTCGACGATCAGGTTGCTGATCGTGCGCGGCTGGGAGTCGAAGACGTCACCCTTCGTCTGGGCGTAGGAGCTGTCCGCGACGGCGGGGCTGCCGGGGCCGAAGAAGCCGGCGCCCACGCCCTCGGCTGCCTTGAACTTCGGCGTCGTCAGCCGGGGGAACGGTCGGTCGGCGGCGGCGAAGGTCTCGCGTCCGGGGAACAGGTTGTTGCAGGACCCGTCCACCGTCCGCAGGCCGTAGGCGGTGAGCCGGTCGGGGATCTGGTTGGCCGCCGATCCGACCAGCGTCCCGCAGGGGTTGCTGGCGGTGCGCGTGGCCGCGTGCCGCTCGGAGATCTTGATCTGCTTGAGGATGAACGACAAGTCGCCCGCGGTCACGCTGAACCCCTGTCCCACGGGAGCCACCGCACCCTGCACGGGCGTGGCGACACCGAGGGTGCCGAGGAGGGAGGCGACCACGGCCAGCGTGGCCGTCACCGCCGCCACGGGCCGACCGACCCGCTTGCGCGGCGTACGTCGCCGGCCCGGGGCCGGGCTCCGGCCGTCGGGCTCACGGTGGCTGCTGCGCGGGTTTCCTGCTCGTCGTTCCATGACCGAACCTCCCCTAGGGCCCCTCGTCGAGGGCGCCGGAGCGCTCACCTTGGAGCGGCCGTCCTTGGGGAAACCTTGCGGTCCCCGGGGGTGGTCCATACGGGTCGTGCCCACAGGGCCGGGACCCACCTTTTCCCAAGGGGAGCGCTCCTAGCGTCGTCGTCGACCCGAAGGAGGAGCACCATGGAACTGTCACGACGCGACCTGATGAAGCTCACGGTCGCCAGCGGGGTGGCCGTCGCCCTGCCGCTCGAGCGCTCGCTGGCGGGATCGCCCGCCCTGGCCAACCGGATCGCCGAGAGTGCCCTGCCACCCCTGTTCTCGGTGCCCTTCGTGGTGCCACCGGTGATCTCACCGGTGCGCTCCGACGAGACCACCGACTACTACCGCGTCTCGATGGAGCCGGCGATCGCGGAGATCCTGCCCGGCCTGCGCACCCCGGTGTGGGGCTACAACGGACTGGTGCCCGGGCCGACGTTCAAGACCGAGAAGGGGCGCGACGTCGTCATCCGGCAGATCAACAACCTGCCTTCGCTGCACCCGACGCTGAACTACACCCCGTGGACCTCGGTGCACCTGCACGGCTCGGCGTCGCTGCCGGAGTACGACGGCTACGCCAGCGACATCACCAACCCGGGGCGCTACAAGGACTACCGGCACCCGAACTGGCAGAACGCCCGCACGCTCTGGTACCACGACCACGGCCTGCACCACACGGCCGAGAACGTGTTCATGGGGCTGGCCGGGATGTACCAGATCAGCGATGCGATCGAGCAGGCCCTGCCGCTGCCCAGCGGCGAGTTCGACGTGCCGCTGATCGTCAGCGACAAGATGTTCAACGCCGACGGCAGCCTGCTCTTCGACACCGCCGACGGCGCGGGCTTCTACGGCGACGTGCTCACCGTCAACGGCCGGCCCTGGCCCCGGATGCGGGTCAAGCGCCGCAAGTACCGCTTCCGCATCCTGAACGCCTCGCCGTCGCGGTCCTACCGGTGGTCGCTCAGCACGGGCGCGAAGATGACCGTGATCGGCACCGACGCCGGCCTGATGCCCGCTCCCCAGAAGGTGGCCAGCTTCCGGCACGGCGTGGCCGAGCGCTACGAGGTGGTGATCGACTTCGCGGCGTACAAGCCGGGCACCCGGGTGGTGCTGCGCAACACCAGCCCGAAGAACAACGTGAACTACGCCCACACCGACCAGGTGATGGCCTTCGACGTGGTCGGCGACCCCTTCGACAAGCGTCGCAACTCGGTGCCGGCCGTGCTGTTCCCCGAGCACCCGGCGATGCAGGTCCAGGAGAGCGAGGCGGTGCGCACCCGGCGCCTGGACTTCGTGCGCGCCAACGGCCAGTGGACCATCAACGGCACCACCTGGGACGACGTGGTGCGCAGCGGGTTCACCAAGGTCCTGGCCGACCCGTCCCGCGACGACGTCGAGATCTGGGAGCTGCGCAACCCGTCGGGCGGCTGGCACCACCCGGCCCACATCCACTTCATCGACTTCAGGGTGCTCAGCCGCAACGGGGCTCCCCCGCTGCCGCACGAGCTGGGCCCGAAGGACGTCGTGTTCCTCGGGGAGAACGAGACCGTGCGGGTGCTGATCAAGTTCGCGGCCGGCCGCGGGAAGTACATGGTGCACTGCCACAACCTGGTGCACGAGGACCACGACATGATGGGTCAGTTCGAGATCCGCGATTCCGAGACGCCCGCCCACGACCCGTTCGCCGACCCGCCCAAGCCGCTGCCCGAGGGTGACCTGTGAACGGCCTGCGGGAGCGGCTGCGCGAGGGTGCCGCCCCGGACGCGGAGGCGCGGTCGGTAGGGGCCGTGGACCCGGTCGTGGTCGCGGTCGGCGCGGCCGCCCTGGCCGGCGGCATCCACCTCGCGGTCGCCTACCCGCACTTCCGCGAGCACTGGACCCTCGGCACGTTCTTCCTCGTGCTGGGGCTGGCCCAGCTCGCCCTGGTGCCGCTCCTGCGGCGCGCGCAGCCTGCGTACGTCCTGCTCGGGGTGGTGGGGGCGCACGTCGGTGTGCTGGTGCTGTACGTCGCCAGCCGCACCGTCGACCTGCCGTTCGTGCCGCCGCACGACGTCGGGCACGAGTTCGAGCACCTCCCGGTCGCCGGTGGCATCGGCAACGGCATCCCGGTCTACCCCGGGTCCCGGATCGAGGAGGTGGGGCTGCTCGACCTGCTCTGCCTGGGCGCCGAGCTGGCCCTCGTGGCCGCGGTCGTGAGCCTGCTGCCGGCGCGCCTGCGGACCCCGGTGACCACCGTCTGCGCCGCCCTGGCCGTGGTCGGCCTGCTCCTGCGCGGTCTCGTGATGACGGTCTGGTGACCCGGTGATGACCCCGGGATGACTACTCAACATTGGGGGTCCCCGCTCCCCTCGCGCGGGGCTACCTGGGGGTGCCGCCGCCGACCACGATGACGGTGCAGGGGGAATCGACAACGGGGGGAACGAGATGCTCGAGGTACGGCTGGTCGGAGCGACCACGGTGGAGCACGACGGGACGCGGCACGCGGCCCACGAGCTGGGCGGCGTGAAGCCGCGGCAGCTGCTGCAGATGCTGGCGCTGGAGCCCGGGGTGCCCCGCACCAAGGACGCCCTGGCCGAGCAGCTGTGGGAGGGGCGCCCGCCCGACTCCTGGCTGGCGACCGTCGAGAGCTACGTCTGCGTGCTCCGGCGCCGGCTGGGGGTCGGACGCGGGCGCGGCAGCGTCCTGGCCACCTCGTCCAGCGGCTACGTCCTGGACCCCGAGCGCGTCGAGGTCGACGTCGTCGGCATCCGCGAGCAGCTGGCGGGCGAGCCCGAGGGGGTCGCCACGGCGATGGAACGCCTGCGGGGCGACCTGCTGCCGGAGGAGCCCTACGCCCCGTGGGCGTGCGCGGCCCGCGAGCAGCTCTGGGACACCGTGACCGACGCCGGCTGCCGCGCGGCCCGGGCCGCCAACGCCGACGGCCGGCACGAGCTCGCCGTGCGGATCGCCCGGGTCGCGGTCGAGCACAGCTACTACTCCGAGCCCGCCTGGCGCGAGCTGATCCGCGCCCTGTGGCGGGCCCACGGGCCCAGCGAGGCGGTGCACGCCTACGAGCGCCTGCGGGAGGGGCTGCGCACCGACCTGGGCCTGGAGCCCGGTCCCGAGACCCGGGCCCTGCACCAGGAGATCCTGCGGTCCGGCACCGGCGCCGAGGAGGTCGGGCTCCTCGTCGAGCAGCTCGGCCGGGCGCTCGAGCGCACCCCGTCGATGCGGCTGAGCGCGTCCACGGCGGCCCAGCTCGGCCAGCTGCTGCTGGCGCGCAGCGGCTGAGCGCCGCCTCGGAGGGGCGGTCGGACCCGACCGTTCGTCGCGCGGGTGCGACCGCTGGGCGACGCGCTGGGCCCGCCCGGCGAAGGGGGTCCCGGTGGCGCTGGCCCCCCGGCGTACGCCGCTGCGACGGTGACGGGCATCACAGCCCGCTCCACCGCTGCAGAAGGGTGCCCCCGATGACCGACACCACCGACCTACCTCCCGAGAAGGGGGCGGCCGCCGCCGGGGCCGACGCCTCGACGCAGGCGGCGCTGCACGACCCCGTCTACGACCGGCTCCACCAGACCGCGGAGTTCCAGGAGCTGCGGCGCCGCTACCGGGGGTTCGCGTTCCCGGCCACCGCCGCCTTCCTCGTCTGGTACCTCCTGTTCGTGATCATGTCGAACTGGGCCGGTGGCTTCATGGGCACCAAGGTCATCGGCAACATCAACGTGGCGCTGGTCTTCGGCCTGCTGCAGTTCCTGACCACGTTCGTCCTGGCCTGGCTCTACAGCCGCTACTCCACGGCCAAGCTCGACCCCCTCGCCCGCCAGCTCGACGACGACTACGCCAAGAACCGCCGTGGAGGTGAGGGCTCATGAGGACCCAGCTGCCCCAGCTGATCGTGCTGGTCGCGGACCACCAGGCCCTGACCACCGTGCTGTTCCTGAGCGTGGTCGCCGTGACCATCGGCATCACCTTCTGGGCCAGCCGGCAGAACAGCGGCACGGCCGACTACTACGCCGGCGGCCGCGGCTTCTCCGGCTTCCAGAACGGGCTCGCCATCGGCGGCGACTACATGTCGGCCGCCTCGTTCCTCGGCATCTCCGGCGCGATCGCGCTCTCGGGGTACGACGGCTTCCTCTACTCGATCGGCTTCCTGGTCGCCTGGCTCGTCGCCCTGCTGCTCGTCGCCGAGGTGCTGCGGAACTCCGGGCGCTACACGATGGCCGACCAGCTGGCCTACCGGATGAAGCAGCGCCCCGTGCGTCAGGCAGCCGCCCTCTCGACCGTGGTCGTGTCGATCTTCTACCTGCTCGCCCAGATGGTCGGCGCGGGCACGCTGGTCTCGCTGCTGCTCGGCGTGGACAGCCAGTTCGCCATCAACGTGACCATCTTCGCGGTCGGCATCCTGATGGTCTTCTACGTCACCGTCGGCGGCATGAAGGGCACCACCTGGGTGCAGATCGTCAAGGCGGTGCTGCTGATGGCCGGGTCGGCCCTGATCGTGGTCCTGGTGCTGGCGAAGTTCCAGTTCAACCTCTCCGACCTGCTCGGCACCGCAGCCAGCAACAGCGGCAAGGGCCCGGCGTTCCTGGAGCCCGGCCTGAAGTACGGCGCCACCTTCACCAGCAAGCTGGACTTCCTCAGCCTCGGCATCGCGCTGGTGCTCGGTACGGCCGGCCTGCCGCACATCCTGATCCGCTTCTACACCGTGCCGACGTCGAAGGACGCCCGCAAGTCGGTGCTGTGGGCGATCGGCCTGATCGGCGTGTTCTACCTGTTCACCCTGATCCTGGGCTTCGGTGCCGCGGCACTGCTCGGCAAGAGCGACATGGAGCGGGTCTCGGCCTCGGGCGGCAACCTGGCCTCCCCGCTGCTCGCCGAGACCGTGGGTGGTGGTGCCGGGTCGACCGGCGGCGCGATCCTGCTGGCCCTGATCGCGGCCGTCGCGTTCGCCACGATCCTCGCCGTGGTGGCCGGCCTGACGCTCACCTCGAGCGCCAGCGTCGCCCACGACCTCTACAACAGCGTCATCCGCAAGGGCCGCGCCACCGAGCAGGAGGAGCTGAAGGTGGCCCGGATCGCGGCCGGCGTGATCGGCCTGATCGCCATCGTGCTCGCCATCCCGGCGCAGAAGCTGAACATCGCGTTCCTGGTGGCGCTCGCCTTCGCGGTCGCGGCCTCGGCGAACCTGCCGGCGATCGTCTACAACATGTTCTGGCGGGGCTTCAACACCCGGGGCGCCGTCTGGAGCATCTACGGCGGTCTGATCTCCTCGGTCGGCCTGGTGATCTTCTCGCCGATCATGTCGGGCAAGGGCCTGGACCCGGTCAGCGGCAAGAACCTCTCGCTGCTGCCCACCAGCATCGACATCTCCTGGTTCCCGCTGGAGAACCCGGGCCTGGTGTCGATCCCGATCGGCTTCCTGCTGGGCTACCTCGGCTCGATCAGCTCCAAGGAGCCCGAGGCCCAGGAGCGCTACACCGAGCTGGAGGTCCGCGCCCTCACCGGGGCCGGCGCGGAGGGTGCCGTCCAGCACTGACCCAGCCAGGCCACACCGTGGTCACCTACCCGACCGGAGCGTCCGGACGACCCGATCGCAGGGTCGTCCGGACGCTCCGCGGCTAGTAGGTTCGGCCCGGTGGGCCACCACGCGCGACCCCGCACCACCGCACGAGACCGGCCCCAGAAGCAGCAGCCCCCGAGAGCACGCACGAGGAGCGAACCAGATGAGCGACGAGTCCAGCGAGAACCTGTCCAGCCTGGCCAAGGAGGAGCGCCGCTTCGAGCCCCCGCAGGGGTTCGCCGAGCAGGCCAACCTGACCGCCCAGGCCTACGAGGACGCCGAGGCCGACCGGCTCGGGTTCTGGGAGAAGCAGGCCGAGCGGCTCGACTGGGAGCAGAAGTGGGAGACCGTCCTGGACTGGGACGACCCGCCGTTCGCCCAGTGGTTCGTCGGCGGCCGCATCAACGCGGCGTACAACTGCGTCGACCGGCACGTCGAGGCCGGCCACGGCGACAGGGTCGCCTTCCACTGGGTCGGCGAGCCGGAGGACGACACCCGCGACCTGACCTACGCCGAGCTGAAGGACGAGGTCTCCCAGGCCGCCAACGCACTCGTCGAGCTCGGGGTGCAGACCGGTGACCGGGTCGCGATCTACATGCCGATGATCCCCGAGACCGCGATCGCGATGCTGGCCTGCGCCCGCATCGGCGCCCCCCACACGGTGGTCTTCGGTGGCTTCTCCTCCGACGCCCTGGCCAGCCGCCTGGCCGACTGCGACGCCCAGGTCGTCATCACCGCCGACGGCGGCTACCGCCGCGGCAAGCCCTCGGCGCTGAAGCCGGCCGTCGACGAGGCCGTCGCCAAGGCCTCGGACAAGGACGGCCACGAGGTGCGCCACGTCCTCGTCGTACGCCGGACCGGCCAGGACGTCGACTGGGACGACTCTCGCGACGTCTGGTGGCACGACGCCGTCGGCTCGGCCTCGACCGAGCACGCCTGCGAGTTCTTCGACGCCGAGCACCCGCTCTACGTGATGTACACCTCCGGCACCACCGGCAAGCCCAAGGGCATCCTGCACACCACGGGTGGCTACCTCGTGGGCTGCGCCTACACCCACTGGGGCGTGTTCGACCTGAAGCCGGACACCGACGTCTACTGGTGCACCGCCGACGTCGGCTGGGTGACCGGGCACTCCTACGGCGTCTACGGACCGCTGGCCAACGGCGCCACCTCGGTGATGTACGAAGGCACCCCGGACACCCCCGACAAGGGCCGCTGGTGGGAGATCTGCGAGAAGTACGGCGTCACGATCTTCTACACCGCCCCCACCGCGATCCGCACCTTCATGAAGTGGGGCGGCGACATCGCGGGCGAGCACGACCTGTCCAAGATCCGCGTGCTGGGCTCGGTGGGTGAGTCGATCAACCCCGAGGCCTACGTGTGGTACCGCGACAACATCGGCGCCGGCGAGACGCCGATCGTCGACACCTGGTGGCAGACCGAGACCGGCTCGATCATGATCAGCCCGCTGCCCGGCGTCACCGCCGGCAAGCCGGGCTCGGCGATGACCCCGATCCCCGGCATCGTGGTCGACGTGGTCACCGAGGAGGGCGAGTCGGTGCCCAACGGCTCCGGCGGCTTCCTGGTGGTCAAGGAGCCCTGGCCCTCGATGCTGCGCACCCTGTGGGGCGACGACGAGCGCTTCAAGGAGACCTACTGGTCGCGCTTCGAGAAGTTGGGCTACTACTTCGCCGGCGACGGGGCCAAGAAGGACGACGACGGCGACATCTGGCTGCTCGGCCGGGTCGACGACGTCATGAACGTGTCGGGACACCGGTTGTCGACGACCGAGATCGAGTCGGCGCTCGTCTCCCACCCCAAGGTGGCCGAGGCAGCCGTCGTGGGTGCGGCCGACGAGACCACCGGGCAGGCCGTCTGCGCCTTCGTGATCCTGCGCGAGTCGGCGCTGGCCGACGGCGAGAAGGCCCCGGAGTCGCTGATCCAGGAGCTGCGCAGCCACGTGCAGAAGGAGATCGGCGCGATCGCCAAGCCGCGCCAGATCATGATCGTCCCCGAGCTGCCGAAGACCCGCTCGGGCAAGATCATGCGGCGCCTGCTCAAGGACGTCGCCGAGAAGCGTGAGGTCGGCGACGTCACCACCCTCGCCGACTCGACCGTGATGGACCTGATCGGTCAGGGGATGACCTCGGACAAGGGCGACGACGCCTAGCGCCGGGGGCGGCGTACCCGCGATCCGGTTTCCCAGGTGATGAACCCAGTCCGCCTCCTCACACACGTCGCGTCGTGTGTGGGGAGGCGGTTTCGGTTCATCACCTGGGAAACTGCCGCGCCCGTACGCCGGACAGCACGCCGGCCCTGTGCGCCCACCCGGGTAGGGGGCTCAGGCCGCGGGGCGCTCCTGCTCGGACTCGACGAGCTCGGCGACGAGGGCGGTGAGGGCCTCGCGGAGGGCCGGGTCGACGACCTGGCCGTCGGAGACGACCTCGTGCACGGTGGCCACACCGAGGGCGGTCTCCAGGGTGCGGGCGCCGGCGACGCCGAGCACCTTGACGAGGTCCTCGCGGGCCCACTGGGCGCCGCGGGGCGAGGGGCTGACCGAGATCACGGCGGCCGGCTTGCCGTCCAGGGCGGAGGCACCGCGGGGGCGGGAGGCCCAGTCGATCGCGTTCTTGAGCACACCGGGGATGGAGCCGTTGTACTCCGGCGTCGCGACGACCAGCGCGTCCGCGGCGGCCACGGCCTCGCGGAAGGCGGTCACCGAGGCGGGGACGTCGTCGCCGTCGAGGTCCTGGTCGTAGTGCGGCAGGTCGCCGAGCCCGGCGTACACCTGCGAGCCGGAGCCCTCGGGGAGCAGCTCGTCGGTCGCCTCGGCCAGCTGCCGGGTCCAGGAGTCGGCCCGCAGGCTGCCGACCAGCACCAGGATGTCCATGTCACGCTCCACACTCGTCGAATTAGTACAACAATCAACTAACAGGTGGGGCCGCCGGGGTATTCCCAGCGGCCCCACCCGAAGGCCTGCCCGACGGCGCGCCCACGCGCGGCGCGGACCACGTCAGAGGCTGTTGACCCCGGGCTTCTCGTCCTTCGACGGGATGCCGGTCTTGGCCAGGCTCGCGATGGTCGTGACCACCAGCGTGCCGACGATGACCCCGAGCGAGACCAGCGTCGGGATGTCGGGCGCCCAGGAGATGTGCTCGCCCCCGTTCAGGAACGGCAGCTCGTTCTCGTGCATGGCGTGCAGGATCAGCTTGATGCCGATGAAGCCGAGCAGGAAGGCCAGGCCGTAGGAGAGGTAGATCAGGCGCTCCAGGAGGCCGCCGATCAGGAAGTAGAGCTGCCGCAGGCCCATCAGCGCGAAGATGTTGGCGGTGAGGACCAGGAAGGGCTCCTCGGTCAGGCCGTAGATCGCCGGGATCGAGTCGAGGGCGAACAGCAGGTCGGTGGTGCCCAGCGCGATGATCACCACGAACATCGGGGTGATCAGCCGCTTGCCGTTCTCCACGGTGAGGATCTTCGAGCCGTGCCACTCGGCGGTGGCGGGGAGCCTCTTCTCGACGAGCTTGATCAGGCGGTTCTCCTCGAACTCCTCCTCGTCGTCGTCGTTCGCGCCCTCCTTGGCCAGCTTCACCGCGGTGTAGATCAAGAAGATGCCGAAGAGGTAGAAGATCCAGCTGAACTGCTCGATCGCCGCGGCGCCGACGAAGATGAAGATGCCGCGCATGACCAGGGCCAGCACGATGCCGACCAGGAGCGCGCTCTGCTGCAGCTCCTTGGGCACGCCGAACTTGGCCATGATGATCAAGAAGATGAACAGGTTGTCCACCGAGAGGGAGTACTCCGTGAGCCAGCCGGCGAAGAACTCGGTGCCGTACTGGTGCCCGGCGATCACCCAGACGCCGATGCCGAAGGCGATCGCGAGCCCGATGTAGAAGACCAGCGCGACGCTGACCTCCTTCTTCGAGGGCTCGTGCGGCCGACGGCCGATCACGAGGATGTCGAAGAGCAGCACGGCGACGGTGACGCCGATCGTCAGCCACCAGACAAGGGGGGACACGTCCATCTTTTCCTCCGGACTTTGATCCACTTCCGGGCAGGCGCACGCAGAAGGGTGGGGTCAACACTGTCCGGAGGTCTCTTCCGCCACCTGGGTGACCGACGGCCCCGGGCCAGTGCCAGCGACGTTGCTGGTGACCGTGATGACGAGACCGCCGCGAAGGAATACTCCCCTCCAACGGGCAGCAGTCTTCCACCCCGTGGTCCCACGACCAAACGGGGTGGCCGCGTGCGGCCGGCCGCTGACGCTAGTGTTCGACGCGTCGGCACCACCCCCGAAGGGAAAGAACTCTCATGGCACACCGCGAGCCCGTCCAGGTCGAAGAGCCCACCATCGGCAAGCTGGTCGTCGACGCGAGCCGTGACGTCTCCACCCTGCTGCGCAGCGAGATCGCGCTCGCGAAGTCCGAGCTGAAGGTCTCGGTCAAGGCCGGCGGCATCGGCCTGGCCCTCTTCGGCGTCGCCGCCTTCCTCGGCCTGCTCGCGATCATCATGCTGTCGGTGGCCTTCGCCTACTTCCTGCACTTCACGGGTCTGGACCTGGCCTGGTGCTTCCTGATCGTGTTCGCGGTCTACGTGCTGATCGCGGGCCTGCTCGCCTTCATCGGCCTGAAGAAGGTCAAGCAGGTCAAGGCACCCGAGCGCGCGATCGAGCAGGGCAAGCAGATCCCCTCCGCCTTCAAGCGCAGCTGACCGCCGGGGCCCCCGCCGGGCGCGGGGGCCTCAGGCGCAGTTGCCGCTGGAGACCTTGCTGGTGGCCTGCAGCCCGAGCGCTGCCGCCTGCCGCACCTGGTCCGCGGTCAGCGCGTAGCCGGTCTGCGGGTCGCTGACCGAGGCGGCGAAGACCACGCCGAGCACGCGGCCCGACGTCGAGACGAGCGGCCCGCCGGAGTTGCCCGGGCGGATCACCCCGCGCACGGAGTAGACGTGGCGGGTGACCGTGCCGTCGCCGTAGATGTCGGGCGAGCGCAGCCGCTGGTCGCTGCGGATGCGCGCCGGCTGGGCGTCGAACGGACCGTCCTGCGGGTAGCCGAGCACGGCCCCCTGCTGGCGCTCGCGGCCCCGCAGGTCGAAGGAGATCGTGGGCCCGTCCAGGTCGGGTACGTCGATCACGGCGACGTCGATGTCGGGGTTGTAGTAGACGACCGTGCCCTTCACCGAGCGCCCACCCACGCGGACCATCGGCTCGGTGACTCCGGCGACGACGTGGGCGTTGGTCATCAGCTTGTTCGGGGCGTACAGGAAGCCGGTGCCCTCGACGCCGCTGCCGCATCGGTTGTTGCTGCGCACCTTGAACACGCTGCGGGCCGCGTCGCGGATGTCGGGGTCGCGCAGCACCCGACGGGCGGCCGCGGGCACGTTGACGATGCGCTCGGGGGCGAAGGGCTCGAGGTAGCGCGGGAAGAAGCTGTTCCCGACGACGTCGTCGAAGGAGCGCAGGGCCTGCTGGGCCTGCACGGGCATCACGTTGTTGACCGCGACCAGCACGCGCGAGTCGCGCACCTGCGGGCTGATCCCGGGGATCCGCGAGCCGCTGATCGCCACGCCCAGCATCCAGGCGACGACGAGCACGGCGACCACGCTCAGCGCCGACCCGCCGACGGCGTCGAGCGCACGGATCGGCTGCCAGGTGATCCGCGAGCGCAGCTTGGTGCCGGCGTACTGCAGGATCGCCTGGCCGACCGAGGCCATCACCAGCACCACGAGCAGGGCGCCGAGGGAGACCCACAGGGAGGGCTGGGCGTCGCCGAGCAGCATCGGGGCGATCCAGATGCCGACCAGGCCGCCCAGGACCAGGCCCACCGTCGCGGCCGCGCCGGCGATGAAGCCCTGCCAGTAGCCGGACAGGGCGTAGGCCAGGGCGAGCGCGACCAGGCACCAGTCGAGGATGTTCATGCGGCCCTTCCAGGGCGACGGGCGGGCGGAGCAGAGGGGGACGGGCTCAATCTTGGCCCAGCCCGAGCATGTAGTCCGGTAATGGACGCTCCACCGACGCGTCCCAGGGTCGGGTCCAGCCCACGTGGTCGAAGAGCTTGTTCACCAGGCCGGCCGTGAAGCCCCAGAGCACCAGGTCCTTGCCCTCGCCGATCATGAACCCGGGGCTGCTGTAGCCCATCGGGTGCGTGACCGTCACCCGGTGACGGGGGTCGAGCAGCTCCTCGACGGGCACCCGCAGCACGGCGTGCACCTCGCCGGGGTCCACGACGGCGACGGGGGTCGGCGCGCGCCACCACCCCAGCACCGGGGTCACCGCGAAGTTGCTGGGCGGGAGCCAGAGCTCGGGCAGGCTGCCCAGGACCTCCACGCCCGCGGGATCCAGCCCGGTCTCCTCCTCGGCCTCGCGCAGCGCGGCGGCCACCGGGGAGGCGTCGGTGTCGTCGATCGAGCCACCCGGGAAGGAGACCTGGCCGGGGTGGGAGCGCATGTCGTGCGCGCGCTCGGTCAGCAGCAGGTCGGGGCCGCCCGGGCCCTCGCCGAAGAGCATCAGCACCGCGCCCTTGCGGGTCTGCGACCCCTCGGGCGGGACGAAGCGGCTGATGTCCTCGGCCCGGATCGTGGACACCCCGAGGCGCAGGGGCTCCACCCACGCCGGCCGCTCGGCCACGGGCTCGCTCACGGGGCGGTCACCCCGAGGTGCGTGGACACGAGCTTCGCGAGCTGCTGCTCGGAGGTGATCTCGACGTACTTCTGGTAGGCGATGCGGCCCTCGGCGTCGACCAGGATCACCTTCGGCAGCACCTGGGCGCGCATCAGGCCGTCACGGTCGCTGTAGAGCGGGTAGGTCACGCCGGTCTTGGCGATCAGGGCCCGGGCCCGCGAGACCTGGGTGTCCTGGAAGTCGATGCCCACGACCCTGACCTGACCGGCGTACGCCTTCGAGAAGGACTGGTAGAGCGGCAGCTCCCGACGGCAGGGCCCGCACCAGCTGGCCCACAGGTTCACCACCGCCGGCCCCTTCAGGGTGGAGAGGTCGAGCGGGGCGCCGCCGTCGAAGGAGGCCAGGCTGGCGTCGGGCAGGCGGTCGGACACCGCCGGGCTGCGGGTGCCGGACCCCGCGCACGCGCCGAGCACCACGACCAGGACGGCGACGAGCAGCGACGCGAGGGCCGCGCGACGGCGGGTCACGCCGGCCCCTGGGTCTTGACCAGGGCGGCGGCCGCGTCGTGCTCGGTCGGCCCGGTGCCGTACGCCGGGCACCACTGCGCGACCGGGCAGGCCCCGCAGGCCGGCTTCTTGGCGTGGCAGACCCGCCTGCCGTGCCAGATCAGGTGGTGGCTGAGCAGGGTCCAGTCGCCCTTGGGGAACAGCGCGCCGACCGCGTGCTCGGCCTTGACCGGGTCGGTCTCCTCGGTCCATCCCAGGCGCCGGGCGAGCCGGCCGAAGTGGGTGTCGACGGTGATGCCGGGGACGCCGAAGGCGTTGCCGAGGACCACGTTGGCGGTCTTGCGACCGACGCCGGGGAGCTGGACGAGGTCCTCCAGCCGGGCCGGCACCTGCCCCTGGTGGTCGGCCACCAGTGCCGCGGAGAGCTTGAGCAGCGACTCGGTCTTGGCCCGGAAGAAGCCGAGGGGGCCGATGATGCGCTCGAGGTCCTCCCGGGGCGCCGCCGCCATCGCGGGGGCGTCGGGGTAGGCCGCGAACAGGGTGGGCCGCACGGCGTTGACCCGCCGGTCGGTGGTCTGGGCGCTCAGGACCGTGACCACGAGGAGCTCGAAGGGGGTGTCGAAGTCGAGCTCGCAGCGGGCGTCGGGATAGGTCTGGGCCAGGACCCGGTTCACCTTGCGCGCACGACGGACCAGGGAGGTGTCAGGCACGCCAGACAGGGTACGGCGGCCCTGGGAGCACCCCGCCCGCCGGGCGTCGTGCGCCGCTCGGTCCGGGTCGGGACGCCGCGGCACGCCACATCTCGGACGTTCCACGTCCGTGGGGTCGCGTGGCGGATGGGGTGCCGATGCGACAGACTGTGACCTGCAACACCGGGGTCGGGCTCTGTCCGGGCCTCGGTGGTCACGCTGGGTCAGAGAAAGGCCACGAAGTGGATAACGACGTACTCCGTCAGGCACCGCTGTTCAGCGCGCTCGACGACGAGGCAGCCGGAGCGCTGCGCTCGTCGATGGGCGAGAACCGGCTGCGACGCGGAGAGGTGCTCTTCCACGAGGGCGACCCGGGCGACAAGCTCTACATCGTCACCGACGGCAAGGTGAAGCTCGGCCGCACCTCCAGCGACGGCCGCGAGAACCTGCTGGCCATCCTCGGCCCGGGCCAGATGTTCGGCGAGCTGTCGCTCTTCGACCCCGGCCCGCGCTCCGCGACCGTCACCGCCGTGACCGAGACGATCTTCCTCTCGCTGTCCCACGACGACCTGCTGCGCTGGCTCGAGGGCCGCCCGGCCGTCGCGCTCGGGCTGCTCGCCCAGCTCGCGGGCCGCCTGCGCAAGACCAACGAGGTCGTCGCCGACCTGGTCTTCTCCGACGTCCCCGGCCGGGTCGCCAAGGCGCTGCTCGACCTCGCCGACCGGTTCGGCCGCACGGCCGACGACGGCGTGCACGTGCACCACGACCTCACCCAGGAGGAGCTCGCCCAGCTGGTCGGCGCCTCCCGCGAGACCGTGAACAAGGCCCTGGCCGACTTCGCCTCGCGTGGCTGGCTGCGCCTGGAGCCCCGCTCCGTGGTCATCCACGACGTCGAGCGGATGCGTCGCCGCGCCCGCTGACCCCGTTTGGTCCCCGCTGGTCCCCCGTCGAGCACGGCGGTCCTCCGGGGCCGCTACGGCGTGGTGGCGGCTGCGGGCGCGTAGGCGTTCGGGAACTTCAGCGCGTCGACGGTGACGTCGGTCAGCACCACCGGGTGGTCCGTCGTACGCCGCACCAGCGCGCTGCGGTCGATCTGGTAGTTGCTGAACGCCGCGCCGGGGCTGCCGAAGATCCAGTCGATCTGGGTGGGCCGCGGCGGTGCGCAGCCGCCCTGGTTGCTGCCGCCGGCGGCCGCGACGAGCGGGGTGGAGCCGGTGATCCGGCAGAAGTACTCGTCGCGCTCGTTCATGTCACCGGTCACGAACTGCGGGATGCCGGTGCCCTCGAGCTGGTTGAACAGGTTGATCTCGCGCCCCGTGGCCGCGGTGCGGAAGCGCTGCTGGTTGCGGAACTGCCCGGTGTCGGCGGGGTTGTGGAAGGTGGAGAAGTAGGCCACGACGCCGCTCTCCTTGTGCCGCAGCAGCACGTAGGGCATCGGCCGGATGTTGCCGTTGAAGTAGGGGATCGGGACCAGCCCGGGCTTGACCATCTCCCAGGTGTCGGAGCGCCAGGCCACGGAGTTCTCACCGGCACGCCGCCCCATGCTGAGACCGGGGTACAGCTGCCACCCGGGCGCCCCGCGCTGGAAGGCGGCCCGCTGGTCGGGCTGGAACTCCTGGAAGCCGACCACCGTGATCTGGTGCTGGGCCAGGACCTGCAGGGCCCCGCCCATGCGCTGCGGCCCGCTGGCCCGGCCGGCGCTGGCGCCACCGCCGCGGGTGTGCGAGCTGCCGAGCAGGTTGAAGGTGGCCATCCGGAAGTCGATCGTGGGGGGCAGGGCCACCGGACGCGGGCGCTCGGCCACGGGGTTCACGTCGACCGGGCGGCGCTCCTCGGCGGCGCTGACCTGGCCGGCGTACGTCGGGGAGGTCGGGCTGGGCGAGGCGGTGGTGGACGAGGGGGTCGAGCCCCCCGGCATCGCCGAGCCGCTCGCCGTGGGTGAGGCGCTGCTGCTGGGGGCGTCCTGGGCCCGGGCGTCGCCGCGCACCGCGGACAGGTCGAGGTCGCCACGGAACCAGAGGAAGCCGACCCCCCAGACCACGACCAGCACGACCACGAAGGTCACGACTCCCAGCTTCTCCCGCACCGGACGAACGATAACCGGGATGCGGTCACGGCGTGGCGGGGTCTCGGGAACCTCCCGCTCGTCGGTCAGTCGCGCTGGGAGAGGTGCAGCAGCTGGGCGCGCACCGACAGCTCGGCGGCCCCCCACAGGACCGGGTCGACGTCGGCGTACACCTGCTCGACGACCTGGCGCGGCAGGTCGTCGGCGCCGAGGTCGGGCCGCCGCTCGCCCAGGTCCGCGACGGCGGCCTCGACCTGCCGGAGCCGGTCGCGGCGGTGGGCCCGGTAGAAGTCCAGGGCGCCCAGCGCGTCGCCGATCACGGGCCCGTGGCCGGGCCAGATGGTGCCGATCCCCTCGGCGTCGCACAGCGCGTGCAGGCGGTCGAGGGAGTCCAGGTAGGCCCCGAGCTGACCGTCGGGGTGCGCGACCACGGTCGTGCCGCGGCCGAGGACGGTGTCGCCGGTGAGCACGGCCTGCTCGGCGGGGAGCACGAAGGAGAGCGAGTCGGCCGTGTGGCCGGGGGTGGCCACCACCCGGATCTCGAGGCCGTCGACCTCGACGACGTCGCCGCCGGCCAGGCCCTCGGACCCCAGGCGCCACTCGGGGTCCAGCGCGCGGACGCCGCACCCGACGCGCTCGGCGAACTCGCGGGCCGCCTCGGAGTGGTCGAGGTGGTGGTGGGTGAGCAGCACGACGCCGACCTCTCCGGCGGCCTCGGCGACCGCGTCGAGGTGGCCGGGGTCGGGCGGGCCGGGGTCGATCACGACCGAGCGCCGGGCGCCCGGCTCGCGCAGCACCCAGGTGTTGGTGCCGTCGAGGGTCATCATGTTCGCGTTGGGCGCGAGCAGGCAGCGGGCGCGCTCGCCGAAGGACCCTCCGGTCCAGGGCGCCTCGCTCACGCCCGCGACTCCAGCAGCGCGTCCATCCACGGCGGCGCGGTCATCGTCGTGCCCTGGTCGTCGGTCTGCAGCTCGGGCATGAACATCTCCACCGAGCGCTCCCGGGCCGCCTCCAGCACCGCGTCGGCGTCGGCGTGCTGCGCCACCTCGAGGCAGGTCATGTACGTCGGGGGCAGCATCAGGACCTGCTCGGCCTCGGCGTCCTCGACCGCCTGCATCGCCGGCGACCAGGTCACCTGGTCGGACTCGGTCGAGACGTCGCGGGTGCGCTGCCCCTCGGGCAGGTCGGCGACGAAGAACCAGGTGCGGTAGCGGCGGGGCTCGAACTCCGGCGTCAGCCAGGCCCGCCAGACCCCGAGCAGGTCGGTGCGCAGCACCAGCCCGCGCTGCTCGAGGAAGTCGGTGAAGGACAGCTCCTTGGCCTCCAGGGCGGCGCGGTCGCGCTCCCAGTCGTCGCCGGTCGTGTCGGCCACGACGCTGTCCGGGGACTCCCCCGCCAGCAGCACGCCGGACTCCTCGAAGGTCTCGCGCACGGCGGCGCAGACAAGGGCCCGGGCCAGCGACTCGTCGGTGCCCAGCCGGCGGGCCCACTCGGCGGCGTCGGGACCGGCCCAGCTGACCGCGTGGTCGAAGTCGCGGGGGTCGACCCCGCCGCCCGGGAAGACGCACATGCCGCCGGCGAAGGCCATCGAGGTCTGCCGCCGCAGCAGGTAGACCTCGGGGCCCCGGTCGCCGGAGCGCATCACGACGACGGTGGCGGCGTTGCGGGGCTCGGCCGGTGTCACCTCGCCGGTGGTGAAGGCGAGCGCGCTCTCCACGAACGCGGGCGGCAGCTCGACCCGGGGGCGGGGGCTCACCGGCTCAGACCTCCACGACGAGCTCGACCTCGACGGGCGCGTCGAGGGGCAGCACGGACACCCCCACGGCCGAGCGCGCGTGGCGACCGAGGTCGCCGAACACCTCACCGAGCAGCTCCGAGACGCCGTTCGCGACCTGCGGCTGGGCGGTGAAGTCGGGCGTCGAGGCCACGAACACGACCACCTTGACGATGCGCGTGACGGCGCTGAGGTCGCCGGTCTCGGCGCGCACGGCCGCGAGCGCGTTCAGCGCGCACTGGCGGGCGCACGCCACGGCCTCCTCCTGGCTGACCTCGCCCCCGACCTTGCCGGTGGCGATCAGCTGGCCGTCGCGCATGGGCAGCTGGCCGGAGGTGAAGACGTGGTGGCCGCTCCGCAGCGCCGGGATGTACGCCGCGACGGGCGTGGGCACCTCGGGCACGCTCAGCCCGAGCTCGGCCAGGCGCTCCTCGGGGGTGCTCGTTGGGGTGCTCACTGGAGGGGCCGCTTGAAGTAGGCCACCAGGTTCTCCGGGTTCATGCCCGGCACCATCTGGACCAGCTCCCAGCCGTCGGAGCCGAAGTTGTCGAGGATCTGCTTGGTGGCGTGCACCAGCACGGGCGCCGTCATGTATTCCCACTTGGTCATGCCGGTCACCCTAGACCCGCCCGGAGGAGCCCTACAGTTCCCCCGTGACTCCCCCTCCGCCCCCTGCCTCCGGCGAGCTGCCCGACCTCACCCTGCGGTACGCCGACCACGTGGACGGGGTCGTCGACGTGCACCTCCCCGGCGGCTCGCTGCCCCCGGGCGACGCGACCCCGCTGGTGGTCTACGTGCACGGCGGGTTCTGGCGCTCGGCGTACGACCGTCGGCACGCGCGGCCGCTCGCCCGCGCCCTGGCCGACGAGGGCGCGGTGGTGGCCTCGGTGGAGTACCGCCGCGTGGGCCCGGACGCCGGCGGCGGCTGGCCGACCACCGGGGACGACGTACGCCAGGCGGTGGACGCCCTGCCCGGCCTGCTGGCGGGCGTCGGCGTCCGCACCGGCCCATTGCGCCTGGTCGGCCACTCGGCCGGGGGGCACCTCGTGCTGTGGCTGGTGGCCACCGGCGTCCGGGCCGAGCGGGTGGTGCCCCTGGCGCCGGTCTGCGACCTCGCCGAGGCCGGCCGCCGGCACTTGGGCGACGACGCCACCGCCGACCTGATGGGCGACCTCGACCCGGACGTGGCCGACCCGATGGTGCTGCTGCACGACGTGCCGGCGCCGTCGGCGCGCCCGGTCGCCACGGTCGTGCACGGCGACGCCGACGACGTCGTGCCGCTCGCGCTCAGCGAGGGGCTGGTCGCCGCCCACCCCTGGATCGACCTGGAGGTGGTGGGGTGCGACCACATGGACGTGATCGACCCCGGCTCGGTCGCCTGGCCCGTCGTGCGCCGGGCGGTGCTGGGGTAGCTCCCCGGGAACGACGACGCCCGCCCCGGTCGTGACCGGGGCGGGCGTCGAGCGGTGGCTCAGGCGGGACTCAGGAGACCTGGTCCAGCGTGGG
The DNA here is from genome assembly GCA_963750435.1 of uncultured Actinomycetota bacterium. Lineage (GTDB taxonomy): Bacteria > Actinomycetota > Actinomycetes > Propionibacteriales > Nocardioidaceae > Marmoricola. The sequence goes on from CAVVQW010000015.1 coordinate 78,396, forward strand.
GTAGTCGGTGTAGCCCTCGGCGCCGCCGCCGTAGAAGGTGTCGGGGTTGGGCTCGTTGAGCTCGGCCCCCTTCTTCCACCGGTCGGCGAGGTCGGGGTTGGCCAGGAACGGCCGACCGACGACGACGACGTCGGCCAGGCCGGAGCCGAGCAGCTCCTCGACGGAGTCGAGCGAGGTGACGTCACCGAAGCCGCTGTTCAGCATGACCGGGCCGCCGAAGCGCGAGCGCAGGTCCTTGACGAGCGACTCGACGTTCTCCAGCGGGCTGGCCAGGATGCTGAGGTAGGCCAGGCCGAGGGGGGCGATGGCGTCGACGACGGCGGTGTACGTCGCGTCGAGGTCCTCACCGGGCACCTCGCCGATGCCGTTGAACTGGTGGCCGGGCGAGAGCCGGAGGCCCACGCGCTCGGCGCCGATGGCCTCGGCCACGGCCGTGACGACCTCGACCACGAGGCGCGCACGGTTCTCGGCGGAGCCGCCGTAGGCGTCCTCACGGAGGTTGATCGTCGGGTCGAGGAACTGGTGGAGCAGGTAGCCGTTGGCCGCGTGGATCTCGACCCCGTCGAGGCCGGCGTCGACGGCGTTGCGCGAGGCGGTGACGTAGTCCTGCACCAGCCCGGCGATCTCCTCGGTCTCGGGGGCGCGGGGGACGTCGTGGGCCACGGGACCGGCGGCGGTGATCATCTCGCCGGGAGCCTGCACGGCGCTGGCCGAGATGGTCTCGACGCCGTCCTTGTTGTCGCTGTGGGCGATCCGGCCCGCGTGCATCAGCTGGGCCACGATGGTGCCCCCGCCGCGGTGCACCTCGACGGCGACCTGGCGCCAGCCGGCGACCTGGTCGACGGTGTAGAGGCCCGGCACGTTGAGGTAGCCCTGGCCCACGGCGCTCGGCGCGACGCCCTCGGTGATGATCAGGCCCGCCCCCGCGCGCTGCCCGTAGTACGTCGCGTTCAGCTCGGTCGGGGCGTTGCCCTCACCGGCGCGGTTGCGGGTGAGGGGAGCCATCACGAACGACTGGGGAAGCTTCCAGCTGCCGATCGTGACAGGGGCGAAGGCGCGAGACATCAGGTGGACCTCACAGGTAGTAGAAGACTTGATCATGGTCTCCAACGACCCGGGCGGGTGAGACATTCCCGGCACGGGCGGAGGAGACGGGCGCCACACCCCGTCCACGTTCGTCCCCGCTCCCCGCCCGGGGGTCAGCCGGTGATGATCTCCGGCTCGGTCTTCTCGCGCACCTCGTCCTCGGTGACGTCCGGGGCGAGCTCGACCAGCCTGAGTCCCTGCTCGGTGACGTCGAGGACGCAGAGGTCGGTGATGATGCGCTGCACGACGCCGCGGCCGGTGTAGGGCAGCGAGCACTCGTCGACGATCTTGTAGCCGCCGTCCTTGGCGGTGTGCTCCATCAGCACGATCACGCGCCTGGCGCCGTGCACGAGGTCCATCGCGCCGCCCATGCCCTTGACCATCTTGCCGGGGATCATCCAGTTGGCGATGTCGCCGGCCGCCGAGACCTGCATGGCGCCCAGGATGGCCGCATCGATCTTGCCGCCGCGGATCATCCCGAAGGACAGCGCGGAGTCGAAGAAGCTCGCGCCTCGACGGAGCGTGACGGTCTCCTTGCCGGCGTTGATCAGGTCGGCGTCCTCCTGCCCCTCCTCGGGGTAGGCGCCGACGCCGAGGATGCCGTTCTCCGACTGCAGCACCAGCTCGACGTCGTCGTCGACGTAGTTCGGGACCAGGGTCGGCAGGCCGATGCCCAGGTTGACGTAGGAGCCGTCCTCCAGCTCCGAGGCCGCCCGGGCGGCCATCTGCTCACGGGTCCAGGCCATCTCAGGCACCTTCCTTGCTCTCGACGGGCTCGACCGACGAGGGGCGCACGGTGCGCTTCTCGATGCGCTTGTCGGCCGCCTGCTCGGGGGTCAGCGCGACCACGCGGTGCACGAACACCCCGGGGGTGTGCACGTCGTTGGGGTCCAGCTCGCCGGGCTCGACGAGCTCCTCGACCTCCGCGATCGTCGTGCGCCCGCACATCGCGGCCAGCGGGTTGAAGTTGCGTGCGGAGTCGCGGTAGACGAGGTTGCCGTGGCGGTCGCCCTTCCAGGCCCGCACCAGGCCGAAGTCGGCGACCAGCGCCTCCTCGAGCACGAACTCGCGCGGCCCGTGCTCGGTGTCGAACTCGCGGGTCTCCTTGGCGGGCGAGGCGACCGTGACGTTGCCCTGGTCGTCGTACCTCCACGGCAGGCCGCCCTCGGCGACCTGGGTGCCGCCCCCGGTGGCGGTGAAGAACGCCGGGATGCCGGTGCCGCCGGCCCGCATGCGCTCGGCCAGCGTGCCCTGGGGGGTGAGCTCGACCTCGAGCTCGCCCGAGAGGTACTGCCGGGCGAACTCCTTGTTCTCCCCCACGTAGGAGGCGACCATGCGGCGGACCCGCTTCTGCGCCAGGAGCAGGCCCAGGCCCCAGTCGTCCACGCCGGCGTTGTTGGAGAACGCCTCGAGGTCGGTCGTGCCGGCCTCCAGGAGTGCGCCGATCAGCACCGACGGGATGCCACACAGGCCGAACCCGCCCACCGACAGCGTCGCGCCGTCGGGAATGTCTGCGACCGCCTCGGCCGCGCTCCGGACCACCTTGTCCATGCCGCTCCTCCCAGAGTCGCTCACCGGTCCGGCACGCCGGGGCGTCGCCTGGACCGTCCGGCGATCCTGCCACGAACCGTGTGCGAGGGATCACCCCAGGTGCGGGCGGCGCCGTGGCTACGCTCGAGACATGCCCGAACAGCCCGTCGCCCAGCTGCACGTCGTCACCGGCAAGGGCGGCACCGGCAAGAGCACGGTGGCCGCCGCACTGGCCCTGGCGCTGGCCGGGCGGGGCCAGACCGTGCTGCTCTGCGAGGTCGAGGGACGCCAGGGCATCGCGCGCATGTTCGACGTGCCGCCGCTGCCCTACGAGGAGCGGCTGGTGGCGCGCGGCACGGCCGGGGCCGGCGACCTCTACGCGCTGGCGATCGACGCGGAGTCGGCGCTGCTGGAGTACCTCGACATGTACTACCGACTGGGCCGCGCCGGGAAGGCGCTGGACCGCTTCGGGGTGATCGAGTTCGCCACGACGATCGCACCCGGCGTGCGCGACGTGCTGCTGACCGGCAAGGTCTACGAGGCGGCCAACCGCAACAAGCGCAACCGCGGTGCCCGGACCTACGACGCCCTCGTGCTCGACGCCCCGCCCACCGGCCGGATCGCGCAGTTCCTCAACGTCAACAACGAGCTGGCCGGGCTGGCCAAGGTCGGTCCGATCAAGGCCCAGGCCGACGTGGTGATGAAGCTGCTGCGCTCCGACCGCAGCCGGATCCACCTCGTCACCGTGCTCGAGGAGATGCCCGTGCAGGAGACCGCCGACGGCATCGCCGAGCTGCGCGAGGCGAGGCTCCCGGTCGGCGCCGTCGTGGTCAACCGGGTGCGGCCGCAGGACCTCGACGCCGACGCCCGGCAGGAGCTGCTCGAGGACACCCTCGACCGCGGCCGGCTCGTGGCCAGCCTGGAGAAGGTGGGCGTGGAGGCCGACGACGCGCTGGTGGAGGGCCTGGTGGAGGAGGGCCGGCACCACGCCGAGCGCCGTCGCCTCGAGGACAGCCAGAGACGCCTGGTCGAGGAGCTCGACGTCCCGGCGTACGAGCTGCCGCTGCTGCCGGGGGGCGTCGACCTCGGCGGCCTCTACGAGCTCGCCGACGACCTGACCCGGGAGGGCCTCGCATGACCGCCTCCAAGAACCCCCGTGCGACCACCCACCGCAGCAGCCGGGCGAGCGCCCGCGTGGGGCCGCTCGTCGCCACCCACGACCCGCGGCTGGTGCTCGACGTCGACGCCCTGCTGGACGACCGCGACATCGGCATCATCGTCTGCTGCGGCTCCGGGGGCGTCGGCAAGACCACGACCTCGGCGGCCCTCGCCCTGCGCGCGGCCGAGCGCGGCCGCAAGGTGGTCGTGCTGACCATCGACCCCGCCCGGCGGCTCGCGCAGTCGATGGGCATCGAGGCGCTGGACAACACGCCCCGGCCGGTGCCGGGCGTGGTCCCGAGCGGCGCGGCCGGCGGGTCGCTGGACGCGATGATGCTGGACATGAAGCGCACCTTCGACGAGGTGGTGCAGAGCCAGGCCAGCCCCGAGAAGGCGGCGGCGATCCTGGGCAACCCGTTCTACGTCGCGGTGTCGAGCTCGTTCGCGGGCACGCAGGAGTACATGGCGATGGAGAAGCTGGGCCAGCTCGACCAGGACGCCCGAGCCACCGGCCGGTGGGACCTGATCGTCGTCGACACCCCGCCCTCGCGCAGCGCGCTGGACTTCCTGGACGCCCCCGAGCGGCTCTCCAGCTTCCTGGACGGCCGGTTCATGAAGCTGCTCCTGGCGCCGGCGCGTGGCCCGGCCAAGCTGATGACCGCCGGCTTCGGCCTGGTCACCAACGCCATCACCAAGATCATCGGCGCCCAGGTGCTCCAGGACATGAAGGCCTTCGTCGCCGCGTTCGACACGCTCTTCGGCGGCTTCCGCCAGCGGGCGCAGCGCACCTTCGAGCTGCTCCAGGACCGGCGTACGGCGTTCGTGGTCGTCGCCGCGCCCGAGCCCGACGCGCTGCGCGAGGCGGCGTACTTCGTCGAGCGCCTGCGCGCCGAGGACATGCCCCTGGCCGGCCTGGTGGTCAACCGTGCGAGCAGCAGCCCCGCGGGGGAGCTGTCACCGAACGCCGCCATGGCAGCGGTCGAGCGCCTGCGCGAGACCGCCCCACGGGGGGCGGACGCCGACGTCGACCTGGCCGCTGGACTGCTGCGCCTGCACGCCGACCGCGAGGTCGTGGTCGCGCGGGAGAAGCGGCTCACCGGACGGTTCGCCACGAGTCACCCCGACGTGCCCACCGCCGTGCTGCCGGCCCTGTCGACCGACGTGCACGACCTCGACGGACTGCGCCGGGTCGGCGAGCTGCTCGGGGCCCAGGTGGACCACCGCGCAGCCGGCTGACCGGATCAGGCCGTCTCGACCTCGACGAGACCGGTGGCGGCCTCGTGCTCGGACTTGGCGGTCTCGAGGAGCTGGCGCCACGAGGTGACGTTGGGCCGCTTGCGCAGCAGCGCACGGCGCTCCCGCTCGGTCAGACCTCCCCAGACACCCCACTCCATCTGGTTGTCCAACGCCTCCGCGAGGCACTCCGCCCGCACGGGGCAGGCGCCGCACACGGCCTTGGCCTTGTGCTGCTCCGCCCCGCGGACGAACAGCTCGTCAGGTGACGCCTTCTTGCACAGGGCCACGTTCGCCCACATCTCGTTCCAGGACATGTTCCCTCCAAAGTTCATGGTCCTGGGCCTTTATCCGGCTCGCCCCGATACGTCCGTTTCAACCCAGTTACAGATTAGGGAGACGGGCATAACCGGAACAGACACAGGGTGATCATTCTCGTATAGTCCGAAATGACTAGTTCCGGTGCGCCACGCGGCCGAAATCCACCCCTCGCCCCGTAGGCTTGTGCTATGTCGCGACGCCGTTCCCACCTCTCCTTCGGCACCGTGGTCTCCCACCTCGGGGTGATCGTGGCGGTCTCCGCCGTGCTCGGCGTGCTCGTCGCCGGCCTGGTCGTGCCCGCCGTGGGCGCCCTCGGCTACGGCGCCAGCGCCACCGCCCGGTCGATGAAGGACCTGCCCGAGCAGCTCACGGCGGCCCCGCTCGCCCAGCGCACCCGCGTCCTGGACGCCCAGGGCCGGCCGATCGCGACGTTCTACGACGAGAACCGCGTCAACGTGCCGCTGACCAAGGTCGCGCCGGTGATGAAGCGGGCGATCGTGGCCATCGAGGACTACCGCTTCTACCAGCACGGCGCGCTGGACCTGAAGGGCACGATGCGGGCCTTCGTGAACAACCAGACCGCGGCCGGCAGCACCCAGGGTGGGTCCTCGATCACCCAGCAGATGGCCAAGATGACCCAGCTGACCCAGGCTCGCACGGCCGCCGAGCGCAAGGCCGCGACCGAGAACACCTACCAGCGCAAGATCCAGGAGCTCCGGCACGCGATCGCCTTCGAGCAGAACTACTCCAAGGACTGGATCCTCCAGCGCTACCTCAACCTGGCCTACTTCGGTGACGGCGCCTACGGCGTGCAGGCCGCCTCCCGGCACTACTTCTCGGTCAACGCCAGCCAGCTGAACACCGCCCAGGCCGCCACCCTGGCCGGACTGGTGAAGAACCCGGTCGGCTTCGACCCCACCACCTACAAGGACCGCGCCGTGGCGCGCCGCAACGTGGTGCTCAACCGGATGGCCCAGCTGAAGGTGATCCCGCAGCGCGTGGCCGACCGCCTGACCAAGCTGCCCCTCGGGCTCGAGGTCAGCCGCAGCCGCAACGGCTGCCTCGGCACCAAGGCGGCCTTCTTCTGCGACTACGTCCGCCGCTACCTGCTGGCCGACGCGTCCCTGGGCAAGACGGTGGCCGACCGCATCCAGCTGATCAACAGCGGCGGCCTGACCATCAAGACCACCGTCGACCTGGACTACCAGCGGGCGGCCGACCAGGCCACCGCCGAGGCCGTCAACCCCACCGACGACGCGATCGGCGCCCTGGCGCTGGTCAAGCCGGGCACGGGCGAGGTCCGCGCGATCTCGCAGAGCCGCCCGATGGGACGCGACAAGAAGAAGGGCCAGACCTTCTTGAACTACGTCGTCGACAGCCAGTACGGCGACTCCAACGGCTTCCAGGCCGGCTCGACCTTCAAGGCGTTCGTGCTCGCCGCCGCCATCGAGCAGGGTCTGCCGACCTCGACGAGGTTCAAGAGCCCCGAGAAGCTGTCGATCCCGCAGAACGACTTCGCCGACTGCGGCGGCCCCTACCCCGTCTACTCCGACTGGACGCTGGGCAACTCGACCGGCAGCGGCAGCTTCGACATGACCACCGGCACCCGACAGTCGGTGAACACCTACTTCGCCCAGCTGGAGAAGAAGACCGGCCTGTGCGAGCCCTACGCGCTCGCCAAGGCCATGGGTGTCGATCTCACCGACCCCGACCGTGAGCGGGTGCCCTCGTTCGTGCTCGGCGTCGCCGACGTCAGCCCGCTGGAGATGGCCGGCGCCTACGCCACCTTCGGCGCTCGCGGCCTGCACTGCACCAACCGGCCCGTGACCCAGATCCTGAACAGCTCGGGCAAGGTCTTCAAGGACTACCCGAAGAAGTGCGACCAGGTGATGCAGGAGAAGACCGCCGACACGGTCAACAACATCCTGCGCGGCGTGCTCGCCCCCGGGGGCTTCGGCTCCGCGCTCGCGCTGAACAAGCCCTCGGCCGGCAAGACCGGGACGATCAACAGCAACATGGCCGTGTGGTTCAACGGCTACACCCCGACCTTGGCGACGGCCGCGATGATCGCGGGCGCCAACTCCGAGGGTCAGCCGGTGACGCTGAACGGCCGCACCGTCGGCGGCCGCTACATCGGTGAGGCCTTCGGCTCGACCGTGGCCGGCCCGATGTGGGCCCAGGCCATGCGGGCGGTCCAGGACTCGCTGCCCTACGAGGACTTCACCCCGCCGTCCAGCGACGGCGCCACTCCGATCGAGCTGACCGTCCCCGACGTGTCGGGGATGTCGGAGCGCCGCGCCGACCAGGTGCTCGCCGGCCTGGGCTTCTACGTCGCCAGCGGCGACGGCCGGCCCTCGGGCACCGCCCGCAAGGGCAGCGTGGCCGAGACCAGCCCCGCGGCGGGCGAGAAGGCGACCCGCGGCTCCACGGTGACGGTCTACCCCTCCAACTAGTACGTCGGGTCAGGCGCCCGGGTCAGGCGACGCCCGGGTCAGGCGCCGAGCTGGCGGCGCACGGCCGCAGCCACGGCACCGCCCTCGGCGCGGCCCTTGGTGCGCGGGGTGAGCACGCCCATCACCTGGCCCATGGCGCGCATGCCGTTGCCGCGCACCCCGAGCTCGTCGATCGCCTCGGTGACCAGGGCGTCGATCTCGGCGGGGTCCATCTGGGCGGGCAGGTAGTCCGCGATCACCAGGGCCTCGGCCTTCTCCTTGGCCGCCTGCCCTCGCGACCGGCGCCGCCGAACGCCTCGGCGGCCTCGCGCCGCTTCTTGGCCTCGCTGGTCAGCACGCCGAGCACGTCGTCGTCGGTGAGCTCGCGGTGCTCCTTGCCCGCCACCTCGGCGTTGGTGACGGCGGTCAGCACCATCCGCAGCGTCGAGGACCGCAGCTCGTCACGCGCCTTGATCGAGGTGGTGAGGTCGCTGCGCAGCCGCTCCTTCAGAGTTCCCATGCCGCTCATTGTGGCAGCCTGGGGCCATGCCTCCCCACTCGGTTTCCGGCCGCCTGCCCGGCCCCGTGACGCGCGGGCTGCGCGCCCTGGGCTGGACCGTCGGCGTCGGTGGGGTCGCGGGTCTGGGCACCCTGGCCTGGTCGGCGGGCATCGAGGTCCGCAGCTTCGTGACGCGACGGGTCGAGCTGCCCGTGCTGCCGCCGGGCCACCGGCCGCTGAAGGTGCTGCACGTGTCCGACCTGCACCTGACCCCGAGCCAGGGCGCCAAGCGGCGCTGGCTGGCCTCGCTGGCCGAGCTCGAGCCCGACCTGGTGGTCGACACCGGCGACAACCTGGCCCACATGGACGCCGTCGACCCCGTGCTCGAGGGGTTCGGCCGGCTGCTGGACAAGCCGGGGGTGTTCGTCTTCGGCTCCAACGACTACTTCGCCCCCACGCCCAAGAACCCGCTGTGGTACCTCTTCCCCGACGACGGCCGCCGCAGCACGCACACGCCCCGGCTGCCCTGGCAGGACCTCCGCACCGGCTTCGAGCGGCACGGCTGGACCGACCTGACCCACACCTCGGCCCGGCTGCGCGTCGGTGACACCGACATCGCCTTCGTCGGGGTCGACGACCCCCACCTGGAGTACGACGACCTGGCCGCGGTCGCGGGCCCGGCCCCGGCCGACGCCGACCTGCGCATCGGCGTCGCGCACGCGCCGTACCTCCGGGTGCTGGACCAGTACGCCGGCGACGGCTACGAGGTGATCCTGGCCGGGCACACCCACGGGGGCCAGGTGTGCCTGCCGTTCAAGGGCGCGCTGGTCACCAACTGCGACCTCGACACCGGTCGCGCCAAGGGGCTGCACCGTCACCCGGCCGACTCCTCCCCCGACGACCCGGGCACCTCCTGGCTGCACGTGTCCGCGGGGGCGGGCACCTCGCCGTACGCCCCGGTGCGGTTGTGCTGCCGTCCGGAGGCCACGCTGCTGACCCTCGTGCCCCGACCTGCCTGACCCGGTTCGGAGCACCCCTCCGGCTCCGGTAGACTCACCGGCGCCCGGTCTCGAGAGCTCTCGAACAGCCGGGCATCGGGGTGTGGCGCAGCTTGGTAGCGCGCGTCGTTCGGGACGACGAGGCCGCAGGTTCAAATCCTGTCACCCCGACCAGAGGTCCTCCGGGACCCGGCAGGCCGGATCCGCGACGCGGGTCCGGCCTTCGTCGTCTCGGCATCGTTTGTCACAGTGGAGCCATGGCCACGATCCCCGACGTCCCGGCGTACACCCTCAACGACGGGCAGCCGCTGCCCGCCCTCGGCTTCGGCACCTACCCGCTGAAGGGCGAGGACGGCATCGAGGCGATGGTGGGCGCGCTCCACCTCGGCTACCGGATGCTCGACACGGCGCTGAACTACGAGAACGAGACCGAGGTCGGCGAGGCCCTGCGCCGCTCGGGCCTGCCGCGCGAGGACGTCGTGGTGACCAGCAAGCTGCCCGGGCGGCACCACGCCTACGACGACGCGGTCGCCTCGGTGCGGGGCTCGCTGGAGCGCCTGGGCCTCGACCGCATCGACCTGCACCTCATCCACTGGCCCAACCCGAGCGTCGATCGCTACCCCGAGGCCTGGCGGGCCCTGGTCGACCTGCAGGCCGAGGGCCTGGTGCGGTCGATCGGCGTCTCCAACTTCACCGAGGCCCACCTCGCCCGCATCATCGACGACACCGGCGTCACCCCGGCCGTCAACCAGGTCGAGCTGCACCCGCGGTTCCCCCAGGAGCAGATGCGCGCGGTCCACGAGCGGCTCGGCATCCGCACCGAGGCCTGGAGCCCGATGGGCAAGCGCCGGGCGCCGCTCGACGAGCCGGTCGTGACCGGGCCCGCCGAGCGTCTCGGCGTAGCGCCCGGCCAGGTGATCCTGCGCTGGCACGTGCAGCTGGGCTCGGTGCCGATCCCCAAGTCGGGCAACCCCGACCGCCAGCGCCAGAACCTCGACGTCTTCGGCTTCGAGCTCACCCCTGCGGAGATGACCGCGATCTCCGGTCTCGCCGAGGCCGACGGTCGGCTATTCGGCGGCGACCCGGACACCCACGAGGAGCAGTAGCCGCCCGGGTCGTGCCCGAGTGGCCGACACCGGTTCCGCCCGTGCGTCCCCGACTCCTAGGCTGGCGACCGACCGCCGGCGTACGACGACGTCGCCTGCGGCACGAGGAAGGACGAGAGCGATGAGCGAGATCCCGTCGACCATGCGGGCCAGCGTGCTGCTGCGCCAGGGCGTGGTCGAGATGCAGGAGCGTCCGGTGCCGCGCCCGGGGCCCGACGAGGTGCTGGTGCAGGTGCGGTCCGTGGGCGTGTGCGGCTCCGACGTGCACTACTACAAGGAGGGCCGCATCGGGGACTACGTGGTCACCGAGCCGCTCGTGCTGGGCCACGAGGTCTCCGGCGTGGTCGTCGACGTCGGGCCGGGCGTGCCCGAGGAGCGGGTCGGCGAGCGGGTGGCCCTCGAGCCCCAGAAGCCTTGCCGGCACTGCCGCGCGTGCAAGGCCGGCCGGATGAACCTCTGCCCGCAGATGGAGTTCTACGCCACCCCGCCGTTCGACGGCACGTTCTGCGACTACGTGCTCGCCCCGGCCGACTTCGCCCACCGCGTGCCCGACGAGATGTCGTTCCACGCCGCCGCGCTGCTCGAGCCGTTCTCGGTCGGCATCTGGGCCGGCCACAAGGCCCGGCTCGAGCCCGGCTCGCGCGTGTTCATCACCGGCGCCGGACCCATCGGCGCGCTCACGGCCCTCGCCGCCCGGGCGTACGGCGCCACCGAGGTGGTGGTCAGCGACCTGGTCGAGTCGCGGCGCACGCGCATCCTCGACTTCGGGGCCACGCGGGCGGTCGACCCCCGCGACCCGGACTTCGACGCCTCCTCGCTCGAGGCCGACGCCTTCATCGAGTGCGCGGGCGCCCTGCCCGCCGTGCTCACCGGGCTGCAGACCCTCCGCGGCGGCGGCACGGCCGTGCTGGTCGGCCTCGGCGCCGACGAGATGAACCTGCCGGTCTCGCTGATCGCGATGAAGGAGATCTCGCTGACCGGGGTGTTCCGCTACGTCGACACCTGGCCCAAGGCCATGGCGACCGCCCTGCAGCCCGGCACCGACCTCGACGCCCTGGTCACGGGCGAGTACGCCCTGGAGGATGCCGAGGAGGCGCTGACCAGCGACTCCGACCCGTCCAGCCTGAAGTCGATCGTGGTGGTCTCGTCGTGAAGGTCCTGGACACGTTCTCCCTGGCCGGCAGGACGGCCCTGGTCACCGGTGGCTACCGCGGCCTGGGCCTGGCCTTCGCCCGGGGGCTGGCCGAGGCCGGCGCCGACGTGGTGATCGGCGCCCGTGACGAGGCGGCCAGCGTGGCGGCCGCCTCGGCCCTCGCCGAGGAGACCGGACGCACGGTCGTGGGCACGGCCCTCGACGTCGCCGACCGCGAGGCCGGGCAGCGCGCCGTCGACCTCGCCCTGGAGCGCACCGGCCGCCTCGACATCGTGGTGAACAACGCCGGCGCCTGCATCCACAAGCCGGCCCTCGAGGTGGAGCCCGAGGAGTTCCGCGAGGTCTTCGACACCAACGTGCAGGGGCTGTGGCTGATGAGCCAGGTGGCCGCGCGGCACTTCAGCACGACCGGTGGCGGCACGATCGTGAACATCGGCTCGATCTCGGCCCAGATCGTCAACCGGCCGCAGTGGCAGCCGGCGTACAACGCCTCCAAGGCGGCCGTCCACCAGCTCACCAAGTCGCTGGCGGCGGAGTGGGCGCCGCTCGGCATCCGCGTCAACGCGGTCGCCCCGGGCTACGTGAAGACCGAGATGGCGCCCGTGGACGAGCCCCGGTTCCGGGCCCGGTGGATCGAGGACGCCGCGATGCAGAGGTACGCCCTGCCCGAGGAGATCGCCCCGTTGGTGGTCTACCTGGCCTCCGACGCCTCGAGCTTCATGACGGGCTCGGTGGTGGTCATCGACGGCGGCTACACCCTCTTCTGAGCCCGGCTCGGGACGGCCCGGCACAATCGCTGCCGGGGCCGAGCATCCGTGGCACTATTCGGCTCATGGCCGAGGATTCGCAGAAGGGGCCCCAGGAACCCAACCTGGAGCTCCCGTCGTTGTTCGGCCGCGGCCGGAAGAAGAAGCAGAAGGCGTCCGCTCCCGCCGACCCGGCGCCCGAGATCGTCGCTGACGACGGGGCAGGCGACGCAGCGGGCGACGCAGCGGGCGACGCCTCAGGCGACGCCTCGGCCAAGCCGGCGCTGGTGCCGACCACCGGGTCGGGCCGCCGCCCCCCGCCGTCCGCTCCGCCGCCTTCCACACCTCCGCCTTCCACTCCGCCGCCCTCCCCTCCTCCGAGGGCCGGCACGCCGACGACAGCCCCCGCGGCGACCACACCCGCGCCGACCGAGCAGCCTGCTGCGCCCGCGGCCTCGGCCTCACCGCCCGTCACCGCGGCCGAATCGCCTGCCCCGGCCGCCCGACGGGTGCCACCGCCGCGCACCGTCCCCGCTGCCGCCACCGCGCCGGCGTCCACGGGCCCCGACTTCACCTACGACACCCCCGACCCCGCGGGTGCGACCACCCTGACCGAGCCCGACCCCGCGCTGGAGCCCCACCCCGAGTCCGAGGCACCGAAGGAGAAGCGGGCCCGCCGCCGCCCGGCGATGCCCTCGCTCTCGGTCGGGCACCCCCTGCTCGCCGCAGCCGTCGCGGGCCTCGTCGCCGGGGCCGTCGGGGTCGTGCTGCTCTGGCTGGTCGGCCGCAGCTGCGCGGCCGTCCGCGGCGTGGACAGCTGCGGCGGAGGCCTGGGTCTGCTCGCGCTGCTCGCGGCCGCCGCGGTCGAGGTCATCCTCGGCGCCGTCCTCCTCAAGGGCCAGCAGCTCTCCGACCCCACCAGCACGAGCTTCCTCGGCGTCGGCATGGTCGCCGTCGTCGCGCTGGCGCTGTTCTTCGGCGCCCTCACCTCCGGCTGGATGTTCGTGGTGCTGCCGCTGCTCACCGCCGTCACCTTCGTGATCGCCTTCCTGGTCACCACGACCTTCGTCGAGGACCCCGGCTCCTAGCGGTCGACGGGCGCCTGCGCGAGCTCCTGGCGCACGCCGAGGGGCCGGCGCCCCAGCAGCTCGGTGAGCAACGGGTCGACACCGGCGAAGTAGCCCGCCTCGGCGGCCTGGAAGAGCCCGAGGGTGAACCGGGCCATCGGCTCCGGTGCCCCCGCGGCGACCTGGTCGCCGACCCACTCCTCGGCGTCGACCACCTCCAGCGTGACGGACCTGCCCGTGACGTCGGTGGCCGTCGCCGCCACGTCGGCGAACCGCGGAGCGGCGTCGGCGGTGAGGGTCGTCGGGCCGTCGAAGACGCGCTCGCCGGCCAGGACGGCCGCAGCCGCCTCGGCGGCGTCCTCGCGCGCGGTCCACGACACGGGGCCCTCGGCCGGCACCCTGATCACGCCGGTCTCGCGCCACGGCCCGAGGAGCCACCCCAGGCTGTGCAGGTAGAACCCGTTGCGCAGCGAGGTCCAGGGAAGGCCGGACGCGGCGAGCAGGTCCTCGGTGGCGGCGTGGTCGCGAGCCGGCTTGAACGGGCTGTCCGGGGCCGCTCCCTGGTGGCTGGTGTAGAGCAGCCGGCCCACCTGCGCCTCGACGGCCGCGTCGATGGCGGCGCCGTGCAGGGCCACGGCATCCGCCCCCGGGTCGTTCGAGGACACCAGCAGGAGCTGGTCGGCGCCGGCGAAGGCGCCGGGCAGCGAGGCCGGGTCGGCGTAGTCGCCGCGGCGTACGACCACACCTCGGTCGGCCAGGTGCTGCGCCCGCGCCGGGTCCCGCACGACCGCGACGACCTCCTCCGGGGCGACCCGGTGCAGCAGGTGCTCGACGGTGGCGCCGTTCAGGGCGCCGGTGGCTCCGGTCATGGCGATCATGGTGGATCCTCAGGGTGTCGTGGGAAACAGTTCGGTGATTCCGACGATAACACAGTGATCACCCGGTCTTGTTATCGTGGGAAACGTGACCGAGACCTCCCGCAGCGGGACCCGACTGACCATCGTCGCGTGCGCCGCCCGCCTGCTGCAGGAGCAGGGGGCGGCCGCCGTGACCACCCGCGGCGTCGCCGAGGCGGCCGGCGTGCAGGCGCCCGCGATCTACCGCCTCTTCGGCGACAAGGACGGCCTGCTGGACGCCGTCGCCGAGCACGTCCTGGCCACGTTCGTCACCGCCAAGGCCGCGGCGGTCGAGGTGGCCTCGCGCGGTGAGGTCGACCCCGTCGAGGACCTGCGCGAGGGGTGGCGGACCTACGTCGACTTCGGCCTGGCCAACCCCACGCTCTTCGTGCTCCTCCACGACCCGTCGAGGCGGCCGGGCTCGACCGCCGCGCGCGCAGGGCTCGAGGTGCTGGAGCGCCGGGTCCACCGGGTCGCCCGGACGGGGCGGCTGCGGGTCGCCGAGGCGCGGGCCGTCGACCTGGTGCACGCCGCCGGCACCGGCGCGGTCCTCACCCTGCTGGCGGTCCCGTCCGACCAGCGCGACACCGGCCTCGCCGACGACCTGCTCGAGGCCGTCCTGCGGCAGGTGCTCGCCAACGCCGCGCCCGACCCGGCCGGGCCGGACGACGTGAGCCCCGCGGTGGCCCTGCGCGCCCGGGCCGGGGACCTGACGGTCCTCAGCGCCCCCGAGCGCGCCCTGTTGGTGGAGTGGCTCGACCGCGCCATCGACGCCGCGGCGGGCTGAAGCGGCTCAGCGAGCGGCCAGCAGCTCCGCGATCTGCACGGTGTTCAGGGCCGCGCCCTTGCGCAGGTTGTCGTTGCTGATGAACATCGCCAGGCCGCGGTCGTCCGGGACGCCCGGGTCCTGCCGCAGCCGCCCGACGTACGACGGGTCGCGGCCGGCCGCCTGCAGCGGCGTGGGGATGTCGCTGAGCTCCACGCCGGGGGCGCCGGCCAGGATCTCGCGGGCGCGGGCCACCGTCATCGACTCGGCGAACTCGGCGTTCAGGGCCAGGGAGTGGCCGGTGAACACCGGCACCCGCACGCAGATGCCGGAGACCAGCAGGTCGGGGATGCCGAGGATCTTGCGCGACTCGTTGCGCAGCTTCTTCTCCTCGTCGGTCTCCCCCAGGCCGTCGTCGACGATCGACCCGGCGAGCGGGAGCACGTTGTAGGCGATGGTGCGGTCGTACTTCACCGGGGCCGGGAACGAGATGGCGGAGCCGTCGTAGGCCAGCTCGCGGGCCTTGTCACCGGCGGCCTCCACCTGCGAGGCCAGCTCCTCGACCCCGGCGACGCCGGAGCCGGAGACGGCCTGGTAGGTCGAGGCGATCAGCCGGGTCAGCCCCGCGGCCGCGTGCAGCGGCTTGAGCACCGGCATCGCGGCCATCGTGGTGCAGTTCGGGTTCGCGATGATCCCCTTCGGGATGCTCGTCAGCGCGTCGGGGTTGACCTCGCTGACGACCAGCGGCACGTCGGGGTCCATCCGGAAGGCCGAGGAGTTGTCGACCACGGTCACCCCGGCCGCGGCGAAGCGCGGAGCCTGGGCCCGCGAGGTCGTGGCACCGGCCGAGAACAGCGCGATGTCGAGCCCCGACGGGTCGGCGGTGGTGGCGTCCTCGACGGTGACCTCGCGGTCGCCGTACGCCAGCACCGTGCCGGCCGAGCGGGCCGAGGCGAAGAAGCGGATCTCCTCGGCGGGGAAGCCCCGCTCGAGCAGGATCTGACGCATCGCGACGCCCACCTGGCCGGTGGCGCCGACGATGCCGAGACGGACTCCGTTGCCGGCCACGCCTACCGCCCCGTCCCGCCGTAGACGACGGCCTCGACCTCGTCGGCGTCCAGGTCGAACGCCGTGTGGGTGGCGGCGACGGCCGCGTCGACGTCGACCTCGTCGACGACCACGGAGATCCGGATCTCCGAGGTGGAGATCATGCCGATGTTGACCCCGGCCTCGGCGATGGCGCTGAAGTACTTCGCCGTGACGCCCGGGTGCGAGCGCATGCCGGCGCCGATCAGCGAGATCTTGCCGATCTTGTCGTCGTAGAGCAGCGTGGTGAAGCCGATCTGGGCCTTGAGCGCGTCGAGCGCGGCCATCGCGGCGGCGCCGTCGGTGCGCGGCAGGGTGAAGGAGATGTCGGTCAGGTTGGTCGCGGCGGCCGACACGTTCTGGACGATCATGTCCAGGTTGATCTGGGCGGTGGCCAGGGCGTCGAAGATGCGGGCGGCCTCGCCGACCTTGTCCGGGACGCCGACCACGGTGATCTTGGCCTCGCTCCGGTCGTGGGCGACGCCGGCGATGATCGCGGCTTCCATTCCTGCCTCCTGGTGGGCCTGGTCGTTGATGCTGCCCGCCACGATGGTCCCGTCGAGGTGACTGAACGACGAGCGGACGTGGATCGGGATGTCGTAGCGGCGGGCGTACTCGACGCACCGCAGGTGCAGGATCTTGGCGCCGCACGCCGCCAGCTCGAGCATCTCCTCGTAGGTGACGCGGTCGAGCTTGCGGGCCGTGGGCACGATCCGGGGGTCGGCGCTGAAGACGCCGTCGACGTCGGTGTAGATCTCGCAGACGTCGGCGTGCAGGGCCGCGGCGAGCGCGACCGCGGTGGTGTCGGTGCCACCACGCCCCAGGGTGGTGATCTCCTTGGTGTCCTGGCTGACGCCCTGGAAGCCCGCGACGATGACGATGTGGCCGTCGCCGATGGCCTTGGAGATGCGCCCCGGGGTGACGTCGATGATCTTGGCCTTGCCGTGCACCGAGTCGGTGATGACGCCCGCCTGCGAGCCGGTGAAGGACCGGGCGGTGTAGCCGAGGTCGGAGATCGCCATGGCGACCAGCGCCATCGAGATCCGCTCCCCCGCGGTCAGCAGCATGTCCAGCTCACGCGCCGGCGGCAGCGGACTGACGCCCTCGGCCAGCCCGAGCAGGTCGTCGGTGGTGTCACCCATCGCCGACACGGCCACGACGACGTCGTGACCGTCCTTCTTGGCCTCCACGATCCGGCGCGCCACGCGCTTGACGGCGGAGGCGTCGGACAGGGAGGAGCCGCCGTACTTCTGCACCACAATGCCCACGGTGCCGCGCTCCTCAACGATCGGTGTCTGGTCCGGTGATCTCGGACCGTGGACGATTCTACGGGCGCTCAGGGCAGGGTCGGGCCGCTGTCCAAAGCCTCGGCGGCAGCCACCAGGTCGTCCTCGCCCTCGAACTCGGTGTCCAGGCGCGAGTGGGCCACGACCGAGTGCAGCGCGGCCAGCACGCCGCACGCGTTGGTGCCCCAGGAGGCGAGGTAGGAGTACTGCCACCACCACAGCGCCTCGGCCAGGTCGCCGTTGCGGTAGTGCCGCAGCCCGTGCGCGACGTCGGTCGCGATCAGGGTGAGGTCGTCGCTGAGCTGGGAGACGAAGGTGTCGGGGTCGTAGGGCTCGAAGTTGTGGCTGTAGGTGTCGATCTCGCCCAGCAGGTCGGCCAGCCGCAGCCGCATCAGGTCGAGGTCGGGGTCGGGGCCCACGTCGGGCTGGTACTTCTCCTGGGGCTCGAAGTCGATCTGGGCCCCGAGCCGCGCGCCGGCCAGCAGCAGCTGGCTGACCTCGAGCAGCAGCAGCGGCACGGCCGTGCCCGCGCTCTCGCCCCGCGAGATCTCCTGCAGCCCCACGAGGAACACCTCGGTGGCGTCGGCGATCTGCTGGCCGAACCCGTCGTAGCCCTCGACACTGCCGTGCTCCTGCGTCTCACTCACCAGCGTTGCGCCTTCCTGCGAATGCTCGTCCCAGCGTGACCTCGTCGGCGTACTCCAGGTCGCCGCCCACCGGCAGTCCACTCGCCAACCGGGTCACGCGCAAGTCCAGGGTCTTCAGGAACCGGCTGAGGTACGCCGCCGTGGCGTCGCCCTCGATGTTGGGATCGGTCGCCAGGATCACCTCGGTGACGGTGCCGTCGGCCAGCCGCCCCATCAGCTCGCGGATGCGGAGCTGGTCGGGCCCGATGCCCTCCAGCGGCGAGATCGCACCGCCCAGCACGTGGTAGCGCCCCCGGAACTCACGCGTGCGCTCGATCGCCACGACGTCCTTGGGCTCCTCGACGACGCAGATCAGCGTGGGGTCGCGACGGCTGTCGAGGCAGATGCGGCAGCGCTCGGCCTGCGAGACGTTGCCGCACACCTGGCAGAACGTGGCCTTGGCCTTCATCTCCACCAGCGTGTCGGCCAGCCGGCGTACGTCGACGGGGTCGGCCGCGAGCAGGTGGAAGGCGATCCGCTGGGCGCCCTTGGGCCCGACGCCGGGCAGCCGGGCCAGCTCGTCGATCAGGTCCTGGAGGACGCCCTCATACACCGAAGCCCCCGGTCGGGCGGCTCTGCTGCGGGCCGCCGGGCAGCTCGCCCGACGCACCGCCGAGGTCGAGGTCGAGGCCCCCGCCCGCCAGGGGACCCAGCGCCTGCGAGGCCAGCGCGTCGACCTGCGCCTTGCCGTCGCGGTAGGCCGCCACGACCAGGTCGCCGAGGTCGGTGAGCGAGTCGGCGTCGGCGCCGTCGAAGGTGCCGGGGAGCACGGTGACGGCGGTCAGCTCGCCGGTGCCGGTCAGCGCCACGGTCACGCCCCCGGCCGAGCCCTCGACGGTGGTCGCGGCCAGCTGCTCCTGGGCGGCGACCAGCTGGGACTGCATCTGCTGGGCCTGCTCGAGCATGGCGTTGAAGTCGAAGCCGCCCTCGGCGTTGAACGGGTTGTCGGTCATCGTGTGCTCCTGGTGGGTGTCAGTCGTGCGGGATGTCTTCGATGACGGTCGCCCCGAGCTCGCGACGGAGCAGCTCGGCCCCGTCGAGGCCGTTGTCGTCGGAGGTGGGGTCGTCACGGTGGGCGTCGGCGTCGAGGTCGGGGCCGCCCTGGGGCGGGGGCTGGTCGCCCTGCCGCGTCGGAGTGATGCCGCGCCGTGCGGCGGCGATGGCGTCGGGGCGACGCGAGCCCGCCTGCGCTGCGGGCCCCGCCTGGTCGCCGGGGCCGGGGTCCTCGTCGTCGGCGGGCGGCTCCTGGTCGGCCCACGCCGGAGGTGAGGTCGGTGCCGCGCCGACCGTCGAGGTGGCGGCGGGGGCGGCACTCCGGGAGCCTGCGGCCGGGGAGCTCGCCGGTGGCGGCTGCACGGCAGGACGGGTCACGCGCGGGGCCGACCCGGCGCCGGGGTCGGCCGACGGGTCGACGGCGGTCTCGACCTTCCAGTCGGCGCCGATCATCTCGATCGCGGCCTGGCGCAGGATCTCCTCGCTGCCGCCGCCGAGGAAGGAGTCACGCGCGCCGGCGGTCTTGAAGCCGACGGTGAGGCTGGTCGCGTCGACCCCGATCACCTGGGCGTTCTGGCTGAGCAGGATCCAGGTGAAGCGACGCATCTTCTTCACCTGCTCGAGCAGGTCGGGCCAGATCCGGCGTACGTCGGCGAGCGACAGGTGGCCCGGGGCGGCCTCGGCCGGGCCGAGGCGGCAGGTGCGGGGGTCGGTCGGGGGTCGGGTCGGGGGTCGGCGCTGGCCGGACGGCTCGGACCGCGGGGCTGTCGGCTCGGACCTGGGAGGCTCCGCGTCACGGGAGGACGGCGACGGTGCGGGCTGGGCCGGGGTCTCGCGAGTGGCCGGCCGCCGAGCGTCCGGCCGAGGGGGCTCCGGCCGCTGGTGGGCAGGCCGCTCGTGGGCCACGGGCTGCTGGGGTGACTGCTGCGGGGCGGACCGCTGGGGAGCCGACACCTCGCCCGCCACCGAGACCCGGCGCTCGAGCCGGTCGACGCGGGCGGAGATGCCGAGCACGTCGTCGTCGACGGCGGGCAGCAGGAGGCGCGCGCAGATCAGCTCGAGGAGCAGCCGCGGCGTGGTGGCGCCCCGCATCTCGGTCAGGCCCGAGGCCACGATGTCGGCGGCGCGGACCAGCTCGGAGCGGCCGAAGCGCGCCGCCTGGGCGACGAGCCGCTCGGCCTGGTCCTCCGGAGCGTCGATCAGCCCCGTGGTGTGCGCGTCGGGGACGGCGGCCGTGATCACCAGGTCGCGCAGCCGGCGCAGGACGTCCTCGGTGAAGCGGCGGGGGTCCTGCCCGGTCTCGATGACCTTGTCGACGACCCCGAACACGCCGGCCCCGTCGACGGCGGCGAAGGCGTCGATCACCTCGTCGAGCAGGTTGTCGGGGGTGTAGCCGAGCAGGTTGGTGGCAACCTCGTAGGTGACCCCGTCGGGCCCGGCACCGCCGATCAGCTGGTCGAGCACCGACAGCGAGTCACGCGCCGACCCGGCGCCGGCACGGACCACCAGGGGCAGCGCCGCCTGGTCGATGCGCACGCCCTCCTTCACGCACAGCTCGGCGAGGTAGTCCGAGAGCACTCGCGGGGGGATCAGCCGGAACGGGTAGTGGTGGGTGCGTGAGCGGATGGTCGGGATGACCTTCTCGGGCTCGGTCGTGGCGAAGATGAACTTCAGGTGCTCCGGCGGCTCCTCGACCAGCTTGAGCAGGGCGTTGAAGCCCTGCGAGCTGACCATGTGGGCCTCGTCGATGATGTAGACCTTGAAGCGGCTGCTGACCGGGGCGAAGAAGGCGCGCTCGCGCAGGTCGCGGGCGTCGTCGACACCACCGTGGCTGGCCGCGTCGATCTCGATCACGTCGACCGACCCGGGCCCGCCGCGCGCGAGGTCGACGCACGAGCGACACTCGCCGCACGGGTCGGAGATCGGGGCGCGCTCGCAGTTCAGCGCCCGTGCCAGGATCCGGGCGCTGGTGGTCTTGCCGCAGCCGCGGGGGCCGGAGAAGAGGTAGGCGTGGTTGACCCGGTTGTGGGCCAGCGCAGCGCGCAGTGGCTCGGTCACGTGGTCCTGCCCGATCACCTCGGCAAAGGTCTCCGGCCGGTAGCGGCGGTACAGCGCGAGGGACGACTCCACCCGGTCACCCTAACCACGGCCACCGACACCAGGCACCGACGGCCACCCGCGCGGTCGGCGGGGACGCAAAGGCCCCCCGTGCACCCGGAAGAGCCCACCTGCCCTTGCTGCCTTCCGGCCCTGGGGGATTCAGTGGGATACCGCCGCACGGGGGGTTGGCGCAGAGTCTAGGAGACGCTCCGCGGCGACGCGAATCCCGGGTACGGCGCCGCGGACGGCTGCCGGTCGTCCCCGCCCCGCGGCAGCCGATTTCGCGCGCACCCAGGCGTACCGGTAGCCTTCCCGGCGGAGGATTCGCCTAGTGGCCTATGGCGCTCGCTTGGAAAGCGGGTTGGGTTAATAGCCCTCAGGGGTTCGAATCCCCTATCCTCCGCCGATGAATCGCTGGGACACCAGCAAGGACGCCGGCCCAGCCGCTTGGTCACCTCGCGGGCTCGGGCCGGTGTCTGCGTCCCGCAAAGCTTCGACGCTCTCGTAGCGAGGCGAGCAGGTCGGGAATCAGCCCCACCAGCAGGACGCCGATGCCTGCCAGGCCGAACTCGATCCAGTCGAGGCGGGTGGTGACGTCATCGGGCGGACGGACGATCGCTACTGCAGCCACGCTGACGGCCAGGCCCCCGAGCCCCAAGCATGCGTACCCCAGCCAGTTGCGCGCACGACGTAGGCGTGGACGAACGTGTGACCACCGGACGTGCAGGCGCTCGCCCAGGAAGTCATGCAGCACCCGCTCCTCCTGCTTCGCCCCGCCAAGGCCACAGAGCTTGAGCCGAGAGGTGGGCGAGCGCAGCACCAGGCGCCACCCGGTGCCACCCATGCGTGGGCGGAGGACCGCTCCGACGACGTCGTTCCACCGCAGCCCCTCCAGGCCCGCGTAGTCCCCCACGCCTCCAGCTGGGTCCGGTCCGGCGACAGGACCGTCCACGTAGCGGTGGAGGGTCTGTGCCAGGCGGGCCCGACCCGGGAGGACCCGGATCCCCTGGTCGGTGATCACGGCCTCCCGCCGTCGCCACCCGATCAGGACCCCCACCACGTACAGAGGTCGCTCGTCCTCGGGCTCCCGGCCTCCTGACAGCCACAGCGGGGCGGCGGTGTCGACGTCGTAGGCGGTCAACCAGCGCCGGTAGACATCCGGCTCCTCCGGGTCACCGACGAGCGGCACCAGCTCGCCTCGACCGTCGCGCAGGACCGTGCCCCACGGCCACTCCCAGGAGGCAAACGCCTGTCCCGCCTCGATCAGCGCCAGGCTCGCCGTGGTGCGCAAGAGGCCTCCCGCCCTCGTCCTGGCCGGCGCCTCAGGGTCACTGCCGGGCCCGTGGGGGAGCACCCAGGCCAGACTCGCGCCCTCGTCACCGAAGACCTCGTCGACAGCGTCGAAACTGGCCCGGAGCGGTGAACCCGTCACGCGGGCGGCCGCGTGCAAACCCTCGCTGAGCTGCGTGCGCCAGGTGGCGACGGTGACCTCGATCGGGTGCTGCTCCCAGGTTATCGGCTCCTCGTCGTGCAGCGCGCCGGCGACCAGGAGCTGCGCCACGGCCGACTCGGCGGTTGCCAGGGTCTCGAGCGACGCCAGCGCCGGGAGGGCTCCAGCTGCACGTCCAGACGGTTCCACGAAGCCCGCGAGCTCACAGGCGCCGAGGAACAGCGCCAACCCCGAGAAGGGATCGGCATGCCAAGACCTGTGGGCCAGAGCGGGTTCCAGCCACTGCTCGACCACGTGGTCCCACGCGTCGGCCACGATGGCGAGTCGCCCCTCGACACCTGGCCAGTGGAAGTCCATCGCCCGACGCGCCGCAGCGTGAGCTGCGAGCTGCGACTCGAACCGTTGCACACGTCTGTGGACGCCGCCCAACAGCCAGCGTCCGAGGCGTGCGTCCGTCCGCCCCCAGAGACCACGCCCCAGAGAGCCCTCAGCCAGAAAGCATGCGAATCCGATCGTCCCCGACTCGGTGACCCGCTGGTGGGCCAGCGCCTCATGGACCCAGGCGGCAAGCTCGTCCTCGTCCAGTCCGGCAGCGGCGGGCAAGCCGACCCACAGGACGTCGCCTTTGGCCCAGAGCTCCAATCGCGGGGTCAATCGGACGCGGGGTCGCCAGCCACACCGGTCGTGCACCCACTGGGAGAGCTCCATCATCGCCCGATCTCCTGGCTCGACGAAGGGTGCAGGACTGACGTGCTTGGGGATCAGCTGGTAGATGAGGAACGCGCCGGCTCCCGGGTACCAGAGGACCCCCACCACCCACCAGCGCAGATGCGGGTCCGCGAGCATGGCGATCACGAGCAGGGCTCCGGTTGCGGTGCACACCACGGCCGTTGCCATGGTCAGCACCCACCTCCGGATCAGCTGCCGGGCCGCCGCGCCCAGTTCTCGAGATGCTGTCGTCACGCCGGTCGAGTCGACGGCATCGGGATACATCTGGACATTCTGACCTGGGCAGCACTCTGGCTGCAGGCCTTCGGGAGAACGGACTTCGGCGGCAGTCCTGGTGGTGTGCGTCTCATTCGCAGGACGGGAGAAGATTGTCCGAGGCAACCTGTGTATCGTACACACCCCACCCTCCCGACCAGGAGCCTCCACCCGTGACCTCTCCCTCCCGCACCGACGCCTCCACGGTGCCTGCCGCCCCCGTGCCGGCGAGCCCCGTAATCGCCGTCGTGGTGCTCTGCTTCGGCGGCCTCGCGGCGGCGCTGACGCAGACCCTCGTGATCCCGATCCAGAGCGAGCTGCCGAAGCTGCTCGGCACCGCGCCCGCCAACGCGTCGTGGGTGATCACCACGACCCTGCTCGCCGCCGCCGTCTCGATGCCGGTCGCCGGTCGGGTCGCCGACCTGGTCGGCAAGCAGCGGGTGCTCGTGGTGAGCGCCGCGATCCTGCTCGTCGGCTCGCTGGTCTGCGCGATGGCCGACTCGCTGGTGCCGATGCTGGCCGGTCGCGCCCTGCAGGGCATGGCGATGGGCTTCATCCCCGTCGGCATCTCGCTGCTGCGCGAGATCACCCCGCCGTCGATGACCTCCACCGCGATCGCCGCCATGAGCGCCACCCTCGGCGTCGGTGGCGCGATCGGCCTGCCGCTGTCGGCCTGGATCGCGGACTCCTACGACTGGCACGCGCTGTTCTGGCTCTCGGCCGTCCTGGCCGGGCTGATCCTGGTCGCGGTCGTGGTCCTGGTCCCGCACGTGCGGGACGCGACCGGTGGCCACCTCGACGTGGTCGGCGCCGTCGGCCTCGCGGTCGGCCTGGTGTCGTTCCTGGTCGGCGTCTCCAAGGCCACCGAGTGGGGCTGGGGCGACGTCCGCACGCTGGCCTTCATCGTCGGCGGCGTCGTCGTGCTGCTGCTCTGGGGCGTCTTCGAGCTGCGGGTGTCCGAGCCCCTGGTCGACCTGCGGACGACCGCCCAGCTGCCGGTGCTGCTGACCAACCTCGCCGCGGTCGCGATCGGCTTCGGCATGATGGCGCAGTCGATCGTGGTGCCCCAGCTGCTGCAGCTGCCCGAGGCCACCGGCTACGGCCTGGGCCAGTCGATCCTCGCCGCGGGCCTGTGGATGGCCCCCGGCGGCCTGATGATGATGTTCTTCGCCCCGGTGTCCAGCACCCTGATGCAGCGCATCGGCGCCAAGCGCACCCTGATGATCGGCGCCGGGGTGCTGGGCGTCGGCTACCTCGTGGCGTTCGCCCTGATGGGTGCCCCGTGGCAGCTGCTCGTCGCCTCGTGCATCGCCTCGGCCGGCGTGGGCATCGGGTACGCCGCCATGCCGACGCTGATCCTCGACGCCGTGCCGATGCGTGAGGCCGGCGCTGCCGTGGGCCTGAACGCGCTGATGCGCTCGGTCGGCACCACCCTGGCCGCGGCCGTGATGGGCACCGTGCTCACCTCGTCGACGAAGAGCCTGGGCGGCTTCGACATCCCCACCCAGGGCGCCTTCCAGCTCTGCTTCGTGATCGGTGCGGTCGCGGCCTTCGTCGGGGTGGCGATCACCGCGACGATCCCGCGTGCGGCCGCGCAGGACGCGACGTCGGTCGAGCCCGTGCCGGTGGACGCCCGCGCCTGACCGACCGTCCGACCACTCGGGCCAGCAGCCGGGGGTGCCCTCAGTCCGAGGGCGTCCCCGGCTGCTGTCCGTCGGCCCGCTCGTCGGCCCTGTCATGGGCACGGTCGAGCGAGTCGTTGAAGTCGCGCAGCGTGTCGACCATCTGACCGGCGCGGTCGACGCCGAGATCCGCCAGCGCCCGGGAGTACGCCGCCCCGCGCAGGCGTCCGTCGTGGAGGTACGCCGCCCGGCCCTCGTCGGTCGGCCGCACGCGCGGCGCCACGGACCCCTCGTCCTCGAGCCGCTCCAGGTGACCGTGCCGGATGGCCGCGTTGACCTGGCGGTTGATCGTCGACCGCTCCAGCTGCAGCTCCTCGGAGAGCTCGCGCAGCGTCATCGGCCCCGACTCGGAGAGGACCCACAGGATCCGGAACGCCGAGCTGTCCAGCACCGACCCGGCGTACGCCGTGGTGCGCCGCGCGCTGACCCGCATGATCTCCGCGCCGAGCGCCCGCAGCAGGCGGTCGTCGTCGATCGGGTGCTCCGGCTGGCCCATCGCGCTCCTCCCCGTGGAGGGACGACTATCGCACTGCGCCGTCGCGCCGCTCCGAGGACCTCAGCTGTTGAGTCGGGCGATCTCGCCGTTGAGGGCGGTGGCGAACCCGCACCACAGGGGGTACGGCGCGAGGGCCGCGCCGAGGGCGGGGTCGACGTCGCCGAGCCGCTTGACCAGGCCGGCGGAGTGGGTGGCCAGCACGGCGCACCAGGCGGTCGAGACCCAGGGCCGCCGCACGCGCCAGAACAGCACGCTCCAGCCGGTGTTCAGGACCAGGTTGACCGCCAGGGCCTTGCGCAGCGCCGACGCCTCGTCGTGGCGACCCTGGTCGGCCAGCGCTGTGAGCGCGGCCGCGGACGTGGCGGCCAGGTCGGCGTACAACGGGGTCCAGACGAGCGGGTAGGCCAGGGGCGGCGGGTCCCACGACGGCTTCCTCGCGGTGACGTACCACCCGGCGTCGGGCGTGGTCGCCGCGGCCCCGATGCCGGCGCTCACGGTGACGGCGGCGCCGGTGGCGGCGAGCCGGCGCAGGCCGCGTCGGGTGGCCAGCTTCTTCCACACCGAGGACGACGTGCTCATCGGGCCCCCTCGACCTCGGGGCCACCCGGGGCGCGGTCCTGGAGACCGGCCATCCCCCACCGCACCAGGGCGGTGGAGAGGGCGCCGGCCCCCGCGGCGACTCGGACGCCGGGACCAGCGACGGGCAGCATCAGCGAGCGCCGTGCCCAGGCGGGCAGCAGCGCGATCCCGCCGGCCGCGATCAGCGCGTAGCCGGGACGGGCCAGCACCGGGACGGGCGGGTTCAGCAGCATGAAGCGGGTGGCCTCGCGGGCCGCGGGCGTCGACTCGAGCTCGGGGCGGTAGGCCTCCAGCCGGGCGTCGAGCTCGGCGACCGTGGTCGGCAGGTCGGTGGCGCCGAGGAGCGCGGCGGCGGTGTTGGCCTGGCGCACGTAGGTGTCGGCCTCCTCGGGCGTGAGCGGCTCCGCGGCGTAGGCCTGGTAGGCACGCAGGAACGACCAGACCTCGGCGACGTGCACCCAGCGCAGGAGGTGCGGGTCGGTGGCGGCGTACGGCCGGCCCTTGAAGTCGGTGCCCTGCACGCGTTTGTGGACGGCCTTCACGATCCCGATCGAGCGCTCCGCGTCCTCGATCGTGCCGAAGGTCGTGACGGCGAGGTAGTGGCTGGTGCGCTGCAGCCGGCCCCAGGGGTCGCCCTGGTAGCCGCTGTGCTCGGCCACGCCCGCCATCGCGAGCGGGTGCAGCGACTGCAGCAGCAGGGCGGTCATGCCGCCGGGGAACATCGCGGCGTCGGCGTTGACCCGCCAGACGGGGTCCTCGGGGGTGAACCAGCGCTCGCCCTCGGCGCCCCAGATGCGGGCGGCGCGCTCGGGGGCGTCGTCGCCGGCGACCCGGGAGCGGAGCGCGAGGCCGAGGCGGCGCTGCAGCGCGCTCGACGCGGCGGGGACGAGACGGGTCGGCACTCCTCCGACACTAGCCAGGGGGTGTGCGCCGCCCGGCCGCTCGCCCCGCCGATCGTCCGGTCGCCCGCCGGGTCGTCCGCCGGGTCGTGCAGCGCTCAGGCGGGCTCGAGCGGGCGCAGCTCGTCGGCGTAGGAGACCGAGAGCCGGCGCAGGACGCCGTCGTCGCTGATCGTGTACTGCCCCATCCGCCACAGGGGCGGGCTGTAGACGTGCACGGTCGCCGACTCGGCGTCGCGGCCGCGCATGCGGTGGATGTGGTCGGCGCCGAAGGAGTACGCCGACCCCTGCGCCGCGACGTGCTCGACCTCGGGCCGGCCGATGGCCAGGCGGTGCTCGACCACGGCGCCCTCGGCGACGGCGACGGCGCCCGAGGAGCTGTCGTGGTCGTGCCAGCCGGTGTCGCTGACGGGGGTCCAGCAGATCAGCCAGACCTCGACGAAGGCGTCCCGGTGCAGCGAGACGTAGTGGCGGCGGTCGTCGGAGTAGCGCACGTGCTCGCGCCACCGCTCCGGCTCGGCCGCGACCCGGTGGGCGAGGCCGGTCAGCTCCTCGCGGGTGAGGACGCGCCCGTGCAGCTCCTCGGGGACCAGGTCCCCGGTGGGACGGGTGGCGGGCCCGGGGTGGGTCGTGGTCGTGGCGTTCACGGCGTTCCTCCGCTCAGGAGTCGGTGGGGGTTGGTGTGGTGCAGGGCGTGGTGGGCCGCGGGGTCACGGGGCAGCTCGAGCGCGGTGGCGTAGGGGTGGTCGCTGGCCGCGACCAGCACGTCGATGCCGATCGAGCGCATCAGCGCGTCGAAGGCCTGCACGCCGTACGACGACAGCTCGACGAAGGTGAGCGGGTCGACGGGCCCGGAGTCGCCGCCGCGCGCCCGGAGGCGCTCGTGCTGCACGGGCGCGAGCCCCGCGCCGGCCGCGAAGCAGATCCGCAGCTGCGGCAGGGCGGCCCGTCCGGCCGCGTGCCAGGCCCACCACGAGGCCGCCATCTGCGCGGTGTAGTCGACGACGGGCGCCCACCACACGGGCGCGTCCACGGGACCGCGGGGCGGCCCGGGGTGCACGAACAGCGGCCGGTCGGCCTCCTGCAGCACGCTCAGCACGGGGGTGAGGGCGGCGACGTCGGCGGGCGTGGTCAGCCAGGTGGCGGGCACCTGCAGCCCGGCGGCACCCCGGTCGAGGACGTCGGCGAGTGCCCGCTGCGCGTCGTCGACCCGGTGGAGCACGAGCTCGCGGGGCAGCGAGGCCCACCAGCCGAGGCGGTCGCCCAGGTGCTCGAGGCCCTCGTGCGTCGCGTCGAGCAGACGCCTGCTCTCCGCGAGCGGGAGGTCCTCGGCGCCCAGCGGCGAGGACGGCGAGACGACGGCCGTGCGGCCGGCCTCGACCAGCCACGCCGTACGTCGCTCGGGGTCGTGGTCGCCCGGGTCGATCGTCGAGGGCGCGTCGGTGGCGGTGTGCAGCGTCCAGCCGTCGAGGTACGGCGGCGCGGACCGCGCCCGCAGCGCCTCGAGCAGCGGCTCGGGCCAGAGGTGCTGGTGCACGTCGACCGGCAGGTCATCGGGGAGGTCATCGACGGGCAGGGCACCGACAGCCGTCGTGTCTGTCATCGGCCCTCCCGCCTCGTTTCAGGATCAAGTCAGTCAACTTACGTGGTGAAGCGTATCACCGGCACCTCTCAGTGAAGCGCTTCACCACGTCCTGGTCAAGTGGCGCCGCGCCCCGTGCCGGTGGAGGGTGCGTTGTCGGGGGCAGGCACTAGCGTGGACCCCACTCCCGGATCTCCGACGGATCGAGGCACCGATGGCACCACGCTCGGGCCGGGTCACCCTCAAGGACCTCGCCACCGACACCGGGCTCTCGATGTCCGCGGTGAGCTATGCCCTGCGAGGGCTGCGGGTGCCCGAGGAGACCCAGCTGCGGGTGCGGGAGGCGGCCGACCGGTTGGGCTACCAGGCCGACCCCATCGCCCGGGCCCTCGCGTCGGGGCGCACGGGCACGGTCGGCCTGCTCTGCGAGTCGCTGGACGACCTGTGGCAGCAGTCGGTCGCGGCGGCCCTGGGCACGGCGCTGCTGGACACCGGCACCTCCACCCTGATCGTCGACGTGGGCAACGACCCGGCGACCGAGCTGCTGGAGGCGCGGCGGCTGGTCGACCAGCGGGTCGACGCGCTGATCACGATGCCGGCCGACCCGGGCGCCGCCCACTGGCGCGAGGTGGCCGAGCTGGTGCCGGTCGTCAGCCTCGGCGACGCGCTCCCCCAGGCCGACACGGCCGCCGAGATCGTCTTCGACAACGACCGGGGGGTGCGCGAGGCGCTGTCGCAGTTCGCGGGCGCCGGCCACCGACGCGTCGCGCTGCTCACCCCCACGCTCGACTCCACGCCCGACCGGCCCGCCGAGCACGTGATCCGCACGCTGGGCCACGAGCTCGGACTCGCGGTCGAGGTGGTGGCGAGCCCGTTCGACCTCGACGCCGCGAGCGCCGTCGTCCAGGCCCTGCTGCGGCGCGACGAGCGACCCACGGCGTTCTTCTGCCTCGCCGACTCCATCGCGCACGGCGTCTACGACGCCGCGCTCGAGGTGGGCCTCCGGATCCCCGACGACCTGTCGGTGATCGGCTACGACGACCGCCCGGTCTCCCGCCTGCTCGCCCCACCCCTGACCACGTTCAGCTGGCCGTTGGAGGAGATCGTGCCGTCGGTCGTCGAGCACACCCGGCGGGCCGTGGCGGACGGCCTGCGCGGCGCCCGGGTCGTGCACGTCGCGACCCGGATGGTCCGCGGCAGTGTGGGGCCGGCGCCGGGCTGAGGGCGCGCCGGGGTCTCGACAGGCTCGACCGACGAGGGGGGGTCAGCGGCGGCGGCCGGTGCCGAACATGCCGCGGACGATCTCGCGCGCGGCCGTCCGGGCCACCTGCTTGAACATCGTCGACCCGACGACCTCCTCGACCATCGACTTCTCCTTGCGCGGTCGGGCGGTCGGGCGGCTGCGCGTCGAGGCACGCTCGGCCTCCTTGCGCAGCTTCTCCTCGGCGGTCGCCTCCTCGGCCTGCTGCTCGGCCTGCGCCTGGGCCTCCTGCTCGGCACGGGCCGCGGCGGCCCCCTGCTCGAGCTTGGCGGCGAGCATCTCGCGGGCCGACTCGCGGTCGACGGCCTCGGCGTACGTCGCGTGCAGGGGGCTGGCCTCGACGGCCTGCTGCATGCCGGCCTGGTCGGCGGCCCCCATCAGCGACTCCGGCGCGCGCAGCCGGGTCCAGGCCACGGGCGTGGGGGCGCCGCGCTCGTTCATCACGGTCACGATCGCCTCGCCGATGCCGAGGGAGAGGATCACCTGGCCGAGGTCGTCGTACGCCGAGTGCGGGTAGGTGTTGACCGTCTGCTTCAGCGCCTTGGCGTCGTTGGGCGTGGCCGCCCGCAGCTGGTGCTGCACCCGCGACCCGAGCTGCGCCAGCACCGCGTCGGGCACGTCGGTCGGCGACTGGGTCACGAAGAAGACGCCGACGCCCTTGGAGCGGATCAGCCGCACGGTCTGGGCGATGGAGTCCAGGAACGCCTTCGAGGCGTCGTTGAAGAGCAGGTGCGCCTCGTCGAAGAAGAAGACCAGCTTGGGCTTGTCGACGTCGCCCACCTCGGGCAGGTCGTGGAACAGGTCGGCCAGCAGCCACATCAGGAAGGTCGAGAACAGCGCCGGACGGTCCTGCAGGTTCGGCAGCTCGACCAGCGAGATCAGCCCGCGGCCGTCGTCACCGACCCGCAGGAAGTCGCGGGTGTCGAACTCCGGCTCACCGAAGAACGCGTCGGCGCCCTGGTCGGAGAAGCCGATCAGCTCGCGCAGGATCACCCCGGCGGTCGCGCTGGAGAGCCCACCGAGCTCCTTCAGGTCGGCCTTGCCCTCGTCGGAGGTGAGGTACTTGACCACCTCGCGCAGGTCCGAGAGGTCGAGCAGCGGCAGCCCGGCCCGGTCGGCGTAGTGGAAGACCAGGCCGAGCGAGGACTCCTGGGTGTCGTTGAGCCCGAGCACCTTCGACAGCAGGGTGGGCCCGAACGCGGTCATCGTCACCCGCAGCGGGATGCCGACCCCCTGGCCCCCGAGGGCGAAGAACTCGACCGGGAAGCCCTGGGCCTGCCACTGCTGGCCCACCGAGGAGGCGCGCGCGACGACCTTGGGGTTCTCGGCGCCGGGCACCGAGAGACCGGACAGGTCGCCCTTGATGTCGGCGGCGAAGACCGGCACGCCGTTGGCCGACAGCTGCTCCGCGAGCAGCTGGAGGGTCTTGGTCTTGCCGGTGCCGGTCGCGCCGGCGACGAGGCCGTGCCGGTTCAGCATCGACAGCGGGATCCGGATCGGCACCCCACCCAGGGTGGTGGCGTCGGTCAGCAGGCCGCCGAGCTCGAGCGCCGCCCCCTCGAAGGTGTAGCCGGGGGCGACCGCCGCACTGATCGGGTCCTGCGGCTGGCTGACGGCCTGGGGGGCCGCTGGGGCGGGTGCCGGGTCGGGGCTCTGCGTCATGGCGGCCAGACTAGACCCGCGCGGAGACCTGGCCCCGTGCCCGCGCATCCCTATGATGACCCGGTGATCTTCAAGCGCGTGGGCGACGGGCGGCCGTATCCCGACCACGACCTCGCCCCCCGCGACTGGGCCTCGCTGCCCCCGCGGCCCGTGCGCCTGGACGAGCTGGTGACCACCAAGGACACCCTGCAGCTCGCCGCGCTGCTCGACGAGGACTCCACCTTCTTCGGCGACCTGTTCGCCCACGTCGTGGAGTGGCGCGACGACCTCTACCTCGAGGACGGCCTGCACCGCGCTCTGCGCGCGGCCCTCCAGCAGCGCCACGTGCTGCACGCACGCGTCCACGTGGTCGAGGGCTGAGCGCCGTGAGCACCCGCAGGATCATCACCGGGGTCACCCTCGTCGTGCTGCTCGTCGTGCTGGCCGGCATGGCGGTCTACGGCTTCAAGGCCGCGACCGCCCCCCTGCCCAGCGGCTCGGCCTCCCCCACGAAGAAGCCGTGCTCCGCCGCCGGCAAGCAGGTGCAGCGCTTCGTCTCCCGGGGCCAGGTGCAGGTCAGCGTCTTCAACGCCGGCAGCACCTCGGGGCTGGCCGGCACCACCCTGCAGAAGCTGGAGGACGCCGGCTTCCGCGGCGGCAACGCCGGCAACGCCCCGGCCAACGCGCGGGTCCGCAGGGCGGTCGTGTGGACCACCCTCCCCAACGACTCCTCGGCCCGGCTCGTGGCGCTCTCGCTCGGCCGGGGAACCCGCGTGCAGGTCGTCACCGACGACCTCGGCCCCGGCGTCGACGTGCTCGTCGGCAACCGCTTCAGCTCGGTCGACGGCAAGGCCCCCAACCGGGTGCGCCTGACCCGCCCGGTCGAGACCTGCGTCGACGTCGGCGGCTGAGCGGGCCTCAGTGCGGGGGCGTCGTGCCCAGCCACTGCGCCAGGCGCCCACCGACGGAGACCGCACGCAGCCGCTGCTCGGTCGCCTCGCGCTCCTTGCGGGGGGTGACCACCAGGACGTCGTCACCGCGCCGCAGGACCGTACGCCGCTCCGGCACCAGCGTCCTGCCCTCGCGCACGATCAGCGCGACCGACGAACCGGGCGGCAGCCGCAGCTCGCCGACCTCCACGCCGTGCATCAGCGACTTCGGCGAGATCGTCACCTGCAGCAGGTCGGCCGCGATCCGCTCCAGCGGAGCCGCCTCGACCTCGAGGTCACGCGGCTCGCTGCGCCGGGCCACCTTGAGGATCTTGGCGACCAGCGGCAGCGACGGAGCCGTGAGGAGGGTGTAGACGATGACGATCACGAACACGATGTCGAACAGCTCGGTCGCCCCGTCGATGCCCTCGGCCAGCGGGATGGTGGCGAGCACGATCGGCACGGCACCGCGCAGCCCCGCCCAGGAGACGAAGGCGAGCTCGCGCACGTTCATGGGTTGCACCACCGACGCCACCAGCACCGAGATCGGGCGGGCCAGGAAGGTCAGCGCCAGGCCGGCCACGACCGCCAGCACCACGGTCGAGACGTGGATCCGGCTCGGGCTGACCAGCAGCCCCAGCATCACGAACAGCCCGATCTGGGCCAGCCAGGCGACCCCCTCGGAGAACGACCGGGTCGCCGCCCGGTGCGGCAGCTCGGCGTTGCCGAGGATCAGCGCGCTGACGTAGACCGAGGCGAAGCCCGACCCGTGCAACGCGGCCGTGCCGGCGTACGACAGCACCGTGAAGGACAGCACGGCCAGCGGGTAGAGACCCGAGCTGGGCAGGGCCGACCGGCGCAGGAGCCAGGCGCCGCCGTACCCGACGACGAGGCCGCCGAGGACGCCGACGCTGAGCTCGTAGGCGATCTCGCCGAGGAAGAACAGCGGGCCGTGGTCGCCGCTGGCGCTGACCAGCGTCACCAGGACGACGGTGGGGGCGTCGTTGAGGCCGGACTCCGCCTCGAGCGCGCCGGTGAGCCTGCGCGGCAGCGGCACCCGTCGCAGCACCGAGAACACCGCCGCCGCGTCGGTCGGTGAGGTGACCGCCCCCAGCAGGATCGCCAGCTGCCAGCTCAGCCCCAGCGCGTAGTGGGCGAAGACGGCCATCACGACCACGCTGACGGCCACGCCGATCGTGGCCAGCGAGACCCCGAGCCGCATCACCGGCCGGATCTCGGGCCACGGCGTGGTCAGGCCACCTTCGGCCAGGATCAGGATCAGGGCCGCGAAGCCCAGCGCGTGAGCCAGCTCGGCGTCGTCGAACCCGACCCCGAGGCCCGACTCACCGAGGGCTACCCCCATCAGGAGGTAGACCAGGAGGCTGGGCAGCCCGGCGCCGACGCTCAACCGCACCGCGAGGATCGCCAGCAGGAGCACGCCCGTGCCGACCAGCAGGACCTGGTCGAGCGTCTCCACGTCCAGCGTCATCGGGTCCTCGTCGTTCGGCGGCGGGGACTGCTGAGTCTAGGGCGCATGGGGCGGGGCACCGACCACGTCGCGGGTGCCTGAAACCCGTTTGGCCTCCGGGCGCCCATCGGCTGGAATGAGGTCCATGCCGACGAAGCCCCCGACGAAGAGCCCTGCCCGCACGAGCCGGAGGACCGCCCCGCACCTCGTGGAGCCGGAGCTCAAGCACTCCACGAAGGCGACCTTCACGGAGTACATGGCCGCCGTCGCCCGCGGCTTCCAGGAGCCCGCGCGCGAGGGCACCGAGGACCTCGACCGCCGGGTCTTCCACCACGACCGGACCTTCGGCTTCAAGGTCGGCCGGCGCTGGGTGGCCACCTGCGCCGACCTCGCCCGCCGGCTCACCGTGCCCGGCGGCGCCGCGGTGCCCACGGCCGCGGTGACGGTCGTGACCGTGCACCCGCCGTACCGCCGGCGCGGCCTGCTGACCCGGATGATGACCCACCAGCTGGAGCTGGTCGCCGAGCGCGGCGAGCCGCTGGCGGCGCTGTGGGCCTCGGAGTCGCTGATCTACGGCCGCTTCGGCTACGGCCCCGCCAGCAGCCGGCTCGTGCTCAGCGGCACGAACCGGCGCCTGGCGTTCCTGCCCGCCGTGCGTCCCACCGGCTCGGTCGACGAGGTCACCCGCGAGGAGTTCCTCGCGATGGCGCCAGGGCTGCACGAGGCGATGCGGCCCGAGCGCCCCGGCACGATGGTGCGCGACCCCGACACCTGGGAGTTCGCCACCTTCGACCTCGAGTGGGCCCGGGGCGGCGCCTCCGAGCTGCACTACGCCGTGCACTACGACGACGCCGGCGACGCCGACGGCTTCGCGACGTACCGGTTCAAGGAGGACTTCAAGGAGGAGCCCGAGGGCGAGGTGCGGATCCGCGACGTGTGGGCCGAGGACGCCGGCGCCCACGCGGGACTGTGGCGCTACCTCCTCGACCTCGACCTGGCCCGTTCCTTCCGCTGGTGGAGCGCCCCGCTCGACGAGCCCCTGCGCCACCTCGTGACCGATGCCCGCGCGGTGAAGAGCGAGATCACCGACAACCTCTACGTGCGCGTCGTCGACGTGGCCGCCGCCCTCGAGGCCAGGTCGTACGCCGCGGGGATCGACCTGGTGATCGAGGTCGACGACCCGATCCTGCCGGCCAACAGCGGCCGCTGGCGGATCGCCACCGACGGCGACCCGCAGGGGGCGACCGCCCAGGTCACCCGGGTCACCACGGACCCCGACCTGTCGCTGGGCATCCTCGAGCTGGGCACGATCTACCTCGGCGGCACCCCGTTGAGCGACCTGCACCGGGTCGGCCGCGTCACCGAGCACACCCCCGGCGCCGTCGCCGCCGCCACGACCGCCTTCGGCTGGCACCGCGCGCCGTACTGCCCGGACATGTTCTAGGGCTGCGGCCCCGTGGTCGGCCCGAGCTCGGCCGGGGGCCTTCGTCGGAACCTGGCCTCTCCGGAGGTGAGGAGCCGCAGGTCGTAGTGGTGGTCGTGGGCACGACGGTGGTGCCAGCCGCACAACGGGACCGCGTTGGCGAGGTCGGTGCGGCCACCGTGGGCCCACGGCTGGAGGTGGTGGACCTCGGTCCACGCGAACGGCCGCTGGCAGCCCTCGGCCGCACACGTGTCGTGCACCGCTGACAGGGCGATCCGTTGGCCCTTGGTGTGCAGCCGTGACGCGCGACCCAGGTCGACCGGCACCGAGGCGCCGGCATAGACCATCGGCAGGATCCCCGCCCCGCACGCCAAGCGCCGTGCCTCACCCACGCTGATCTCCGCGCCGCTGTCCAACCGGGCGGCGCCCAGGCCGTCGAGGAGGCGCTGGTGGTCCAGGTGGATCGCGACCGTCGCCCCCACCCGGCCGTGGCCGCTGAGCCCGTCGGTGGGCAGGTTCTCGATCAGCTCGGCGAACGCCGACCCCAACGCCTCGGACCACGAGGCGCCCGGGAAGTCGGGCACGGTCTCGTCCACCACCGGCTCCCCGGCACGGTTGCGCGACAGGCGCCGCGGTGAGGACAGGTGCTGCAGCCGGGTCATCAGCAGGTGGGCCTGCAGGTCCGGCAGCACGAACTTCCCGCTCCAGGACCCGTCACCGTTGTCGTGCAGGCTCAACCAGGTGTCACCCGCAGCATGACGCTCCTGCTGGGCCAGCAGCGCCGCCTCGTGGTGGTCGGCGTAGGCCTCGTCCACCACCGCCAGCATCCGCCGTGCACGCCGCCGCAACGCCGACGCACTCAACCGCCGTGACACCGCCTGGTCGACCAGGTGCGCCACCGCGGTCGCCCGGTCGACCTCGCTCACGAACTCCGGCACCTCGTTCGCCGCCGTCACGATCACCCGCGCGTGGGCCTCGCCCAGGTCACCGGCCGCGAACGCCTCCCGCACCACCGGGTAACGCTCCTCGAGCTGGCGGGCGAGCCACAGCCCGCCCCGCATCACCGCCGCCGTCGACCCCGTCAGCCGCGCCAACCACGCATCGGTCCCGGACGAGGCATCCGCCTCGGCGGCCCGGCTCTCCTCCGCCGCACGGGCCAACCGCAGCCGCAGCTCACGCACCTGCCGCTCCACCCGCGCGGCCTCGGCCACCAACTCGGCGACGCCCTCGGGGTCACCCGGCGGCAACGCCCCCACCGGCAGGTCCGCCAACGCCGCAGTCACAGCGTCCAGGCACGACGCGACCCCCTGCAACGGGTGCAGATCGGGCGGGTGGGCGACTGCTGACATGCCTCCATCCCAGCAGCGACCACCGACAGACGGAGGCGGCCGGTCTACACCACCGGACGGCTGCGCCGATAGTCCGAGCCGGCCCCTTGACAGCGGGCCTACCTGCCACGATCTTTGGTTCAAGGTTCAGACATTAAACCAATTGGGAGTCCCCGTGGATGCGCTCGACCGTGCCGTCGACGAAGGCGCCGAGCAGGCGTTCGACTTCCTGAGCGCGCTCGTGGCCGCACCCAGCGTGGTCGGCTCCGAGCAGCAGGCACTCGAGGTGTTCGAGCGCGAGATGCAGTCGCTGGGACTGGCCACGGTGCGGCTGCCCTTCAGCAACGACCCGGCCACCGACCCCCGGGCTGGCGTCACGCAGGCGTCGACCGGTCTCACCCAGGACCGCTTCCAGCTGCTCGCCACGACGCCCGGCGAGGGCGACCTCACGCTGCTGCTGAACGGCCACATGGACGTCGTGCCCGCGAACACCCCGGAGCTCTGGACCACGCCGCCGTTCGAGCCGGAGTGCCGCGACGGCCGGATGTACGGCCGGGGCACCGCCGACATGAAGAGCGGCTTCGCGATCGGAGCCCTGGCCCTCCGGGCGCTCGGGCAGGTGCGTCCCGACCTGTTCGCCCACCGACGTCTCGGCTTCCTGGCCGTGATCGAGGAGGAGTGCACCGGCAACGGGACGCTCAGCTCGCTGACCGAGCACGGGGTCTCCGCCCCCGAGGTCGTGCTGCTGGAGCCCACCGACCTCGGTCTGATGGTGGGCGGGGTGGGCGTGCTCTGGGTCGACCTCCACGTCATCGCCTCCTCGGCGCACGCCCACGAGTCGCAGGCCCACGCCAACGCCGTCGACCTCGGGCTCAGGCTGGTCTCCGCGCTGCGCGCGTGGTCGTCCGAGGTGGGGGCAGCCGAGCCGGAGCCGAGCATGGACGAGGGCGCCAGCGCCTACAACGTCAACCTCGGCCAGGTGCGGGCAGGCGACTGGACGTCGAGCTCCCCGGCGCTCGCGGTGCTCGGCGTGCGCGTGGGCTACCCGCGCGCCTGGACGGTCGAGGAGGCCGAGACGGCGGTCCGGGACCTGGTGGCGGGCGTGGTCGCGGCCGACCCCGACTTCCCGGTGCCGCCCCGCGTCGAGTGCTCCGGCCTCCGGGCCCGCGGCTACCTCCTCGAGGACGGGTCCGCACTGGCCCGTGACCTGGGTGCCGCGCACCTGGACGCCCACGGCGTCGTCCCGGCGACGTTCAGCCTCGGGAGCACCACCGACGCCCGCACCTACCTCAACGACTTCGACATCCCGGCCGTCTGCTTCGGGGCGGTCACCCAGAACATGCACGGCATCGACGAGTACGTCGAGCTGCGCAGCATCGTCGACGGTGCCCGCACCCTCGCGCGCTTCCTGCTGATGCGGTTCGACCCGGACCACGCCGTCGAGGGGAGCGACCGATGACCGACCCCGACGCCTGGGGCGCTCCCATCGTGACCCGGCACAAGGCCGACGACGTGCAGGACCGGCTGGTCACCGCCGTCGCTCTGGGCGTCTACGTCCCGGGGCAGCAGCTGCCCACCGAGCGCGAGCTGGCCACCATGCTGGGCGTCTCGCGCAACTCGGTGCGCGGCGCGCTGAAGGAGCTGACCGACACCGGCTTCCTGGAGGTACGCCGGGGCCGCACCGGCGGCTACTTCGTGCTGGCCGACTGGGGTCCGACCTCCGCGGAGCACGTGCACCGCCAGCTGGTGCTGAACTGGGCGGAGTTCGAGGCGCTCTTCGACGCGCGCACGCTGCTCGAGCCGCTGATCGCGCGCACGGCCGCGGAGCGCTGCACCCCCGAGGACACCGAGGCCATCGAGGGTGCGCTGCACGCCTACCTCGAGGCCCCGGACCACGACGCGTCGCGGCAGGCCGACTACGCGCTGCACCACGCGATCGCCTCGGCGACCCGGAACCCGATCCTGATCGAGATGTCGGTCGACCTGCGCGCACGCATCGGCCTCAACCTCGGCGCGGAGCCCTACACCGACGAGGTGCGCCAGAAGGCCATCGAGCAGCACCAGCAGCTCGTCGTGGCCGTGACGACCGGACGCCCCGACGAGGCCGCGCACCTCGCCGCCGACCACTTCACCCTCTCCGAGGGCCTGATCCGACGTCTCGTCCGTCGGGCCAAGGCGCAGGAGGAGGCCGCGGCGAAGACCGACCGGGGCGCGGGAGGCGACGACCGATGACGTCCCGCCTCGCCTTCGTCGTACGCCGGGCGCTGCTGACGATCCCCGCCCTCTTCGCCATGAGCGTGATCGTCTTCCTGATCGTCCGGCTGGTGCCCGGCGACCCCGTCCGGACGATGCTCGGCTTCCGGGCGACCGCGGCCAACGTCGAGCAGGTCCGCCACCAGCTCGGCCTCGACCAGCCGCTGGTCACGCAGTACCTCGACTTCGTCGGCGGGATCCTGCACGGCGACCTGGGCACCGACATCGTCAGCCACGAGTCGCTGGCCACGCTGCTGGCCCAGCGCCTGCCGGTCACCTTCGAGCTGACCGGGCTGGCGATGCTGCTGGCCGTGCTGGTCGGGGTGCCGCTGGGCATCCGCGCGGCCACCGGGGGCCGGTGGACCAACCGGCTGACCGAGGGCTTCGTGATCCTGGGCATCAGCATCCCGGACTTCTGGCTCGGGATCATCCTGGTCCTGGTCTTCGCCGCGAACCTGGTCGTGCTGCCGCCCTCCGGCTTCGTGCCGTTCGCGACGGACCCGGTGGAGAACCTGCGCTACATGGTGCTCCCGGTGCTGACGCTGGCCATCGGCGAGGCGGCGTACATCCTGCGCACCACCCGCAGCGCCATGACCTCGGTGCTCGACCGCCCCTTCGTCACCTTCCTGCGCGCCAAGGGCGTCGGCACCCGGCGCATCGT
The DNA here is from genome assembly GCA_963750435.1 of uncultured Actinomycetota bacterium. Lineage (GTDB taxonomy): Bacteria > Actinomycetota > Actinomycetes > Propionibacteriales > Nocardioidaceae > Marmoricola. The sequence goes on from CAVVQW010000015.1 coordinate 118,174, forward strand.
GTTCGGGCACGTGCTGCGCAACGCCGCCCCCTCGATCGTCACCGTCATCGGGATCCAGGTGGGGGTCCTGCTGGGCGGGGCGATCATCGTCGAGACGCTCTTCGCCCTCCCGGGGGTCGGACGGCTGCTCGTCACCGCGATCACCCAGCGCAACTACCCGACCGTGCAGGTCGGGGTGCTGGCGATCGCCACCATCTTCATCGTGGTCTCGCTGGTCACCGACCTCGTCGTCGGCTGGCTGGACCCCCGGGTCGCGGACGGGGCGGGCACGTGAGCGCGACCACGAGCGCCGTCGGACGCCTGGGCCGTGGACGCACCCGGCGCCGGCGGGGGTCGGCCCGCAGCTTCCTGGTCGCCGGCTCGGTGCTCCTGGCCCTGCTGGCCCTGGTCGCGCTCGCCGCCCCGCTGCTCGCGCCGCACGACCCCGAGGCCGTGGTCGCCGACCAGCTGCTGGGCCGACCCGACGCCCAGCACCTCTTCGGCTCCGACGTGCTCGGGCGCGACGTGCTCAGCCGGGTGCTCTACGGCCTGCGGGTCAGCCTGCTCGTCGCCCTCTCCGCCGTGCTGGTCTCCACCGTGGTCGCGGTGCCGCTCGGCCTGGTCGCGGGCTACTTCGGCGGCCTCGCCGACACCGCGATCTCCCGCAGCCTGGACATGATCCTGGTCCTCCCCGCCATGCTGCTCGCGATCACCTTCATCGCGGTGCTCGGGCCGGGCAGCGTCGTCGCCGCGGTCGCGATCGCGGTGATCTACCTGCCGATCCTGGCCCGCGTCATGCGCACCAGCACGCTGATCGTCACCCGCAACGAGTACGTCGTGGGAGCCCGCGCCCGCGGGGCCAGCCACCTGCGGATCCTGGTCGGCCACGTGGCCCCGAACGCCCTCGGCCCGGTCGTGGTCCAGGCCTCGGTGCTCGCGGCCTTCGCCCTGCAGCTCGAGGCCGGGCTGAGCTTCCTGGGGCTCGGCACCCAGCCACCCACGCCCTCGATCGGCGGCATGCTCGCCGACGGTCGCGACGTGCTCACCCAGGCGCCCTGGGTGGAGATCTTCCCCGGCCTGGCGATCGTGGTGGCCGTCCTCGCCTTCACCCTGCTCGGCGAGGGTCTGCGCCGCTCGTTCGACCCCAAGGGGGTGTCGGAGTGACCGCCGCGGTCGGGAGCACGACCTCCCCGCTGGCCTTCACCGACGTCTCGGTGCGCTTCGGTTCCGGCGAGGACGTCGTCCCCGCGGTGGACTCCGTGTCGCTCACCCTCGAGCCCGGCGAGATCTTCGGCATCGTCGGGGAGAGCGGCAGCGGCAAGAGCACCCTGGCCAACACGGTGCTCGGCCTGCTGCCACGGACCGCGCACGTGGACGGCAGCGTCGCCCTCGGCGGACGCGAGCTCCTCGGGCTCCCCGAGAAGGAGCTGCGCAGGGTCCGGGGCGACGAGGTCTCGATGATCTTCCAGGACGCCTCCGCGAGCCTCGACCCGACCTGGGGCGTCGGGGACCAGATCGCGGAGACCCTGCGTGCCCACCGCCCGCTGAGCCGCCGCGAGGCCAAGGTCCGCGCCCTGGCCCTGATGGCCGAGGTCGGCATCCCCGACCCCGCCGCGCGCTACGCCGACGCGATGCACCGGCTCTCGGGCGGACAGCGCCAGCGCATCGTGATCGCCGCGGCGCTGGCCAACGACCCGCAGGTGCTGATCGCCGACGAGCCGACCACCGCCCTCGACGTCACCATCCAGGCGCAGGTGCTCGCGCTGATCGAGCGGCTGCGCCGTGACCACGGGACGACCGTCCTGCTGATCACCCACGACCTCGGGGTGATCGCCAGCGTCTGCGACCGCGTCGGCGTGATGTACGCCGGGCAGCTGCTGGAGGTGGGCACGACCAGCGAGCTCTTCGCCCGTCCCCAGCACCCCTACACCCGGGCCCTGCTCGCGGCCTCCCCCGGGCGTGCGCCGCGCGGCGAGCGGCTCCCGGTCATCCCCGCCGAGTGGAGCGTGGAGAGCCTCGAGGCGACCGAGGCAGGTGACCTCCGGTGAGCGACCTGCTGCGCATCGAGCACGTCAGCAAGACCTACGCCTCCGGCGGCCTGCCCTGGCGCCGGCGTCGCGTGCACGCCCTCGACGACGTGTCCCTGACCGTGCGGGCCGGGAGCACCCTGGGCCTGGTCGGCGAGTCCGGCAGCGGCAAGAGCACGCTCGGCCGCTGCGTCCTCGGTCTCACCGGCGTGGACTCGGGGCAGGTGCTCTTCGAGGGCCGCGACGTCACGTCGCTGTCCCGGCGTGAGCTCCCGGAGTTCCGCCGTCGCGTCCAGCCGGTCTTCCAGGACCCGTTCGGCAGCCTCGACCCTCGCTGGCCCGTCGGGCGCAGCGTGCGGGAGTCGCTCGACAGCTTCCGGGTCGGCACCCGCGCCGACCGGGAGTCGCGTGTCCTGGAGCTGTTCGAGCGGGTGGGCCTCCGCCCGGGCTTCGCGCAGCGGATGCCGACCGAGCTCTCCGGCGGGCAGCGGCAGCGGGTGGCGATCGCCGCAGCGCTGGCCAGCGAGCCCGACCTGATCGTCGCCGACGAGCCGGTCAGCGCGCTCGACGTCAGCGTGCAGGCGCAGATCCTGAACCTCTTCATGGACCTCAAGCGCGACCTCGGGGTCGCGACGGTCTTCATCACCCACGACCTCGGGGTCGTCGAGCACGTCAGCGACGAGATCGCCGTCCTGCACCACGGGGTGGTCGTCGAGACCGGCGACGTCGACACCGTGATGACGTCACCGGTCGACCCCTACACGCGCCTCCTTCTGGCGGCCGTCCCGCCGCAGGTGCCGCCCGCGCGCTCCCCGTCGTACGCCCCACCCAGCCCCGAGAACTAGGAGATCCCGCATGCCCACCGCCACCGTGAACGGCCTCACCCTGAACTACCTGCTCGAGGGTCCCGACGACGCCGAGACGATCGTCCTGGTCAACGGTCTCGCCGACGACCTGGAGTCCTGGGGCTTCCAGGTGCCGGCGTTCCTCGACGCCGGCTTCCGCGTCCTGCGCTTCGACAACCGGGGCATCGGGGCCAGCGACAAGCCCGAGGGCCCCTACACCTCACGGATGCTCGCCGACGACGCCAAGGGCCTGGTCGACCAGCTCGGGCTGACCGACTTCCACCTGATGGGGGTCTCGATGGGCGGCATGGTCGCGCAGGAGTACGCCGCCACCTACGGCGCGGACCTCCGGTCGGCGACCTTCGCGTGCACCTACGGCGTGGCGGACCCGTTCTGCCAGCAGATGTTCGGCATGTGGGCCGACCTGGCCCGCGCGGTCGACGTCAACTTCGTGATGCGCGACGTGATGCTCTGGGCCTTCACCGGCCCCTTCTTCGAGGACCGTCCCGAGGACGCCGCGGAGTTCGACGAGGGGATGGCGTCGGCCGACCTGCCGCTCGCGCCGTACCTCTCCCAGCTGAACGTGATCCAGCAGCACGACGCCACCGACCGGCTCGCCGCCATCGACGTCCCCACCCTGGTGCTCGCCGGCGAGGAGGACATCCTCATCCCCGTCCGGCTGTCCCGCCGCCTGCACGAGGCCGTCCCGGGCTCCACCTGGGCGACCGTCCCCGGCGGTCACGCCTGCATCTGGGAGACCCCCGAGCCGTTCAACACCACCTTCCTCGACTTCGTCCGATCCCACGCGCGCTAACCCACCCAGAGAGCCGACACCCATGAAGAAACTGCTCAAGGCCCCCGCCGTCGTCGGGGCTGCCGTCCTCTCGGCCTCGCTCCTGCTCACCGCGTGCGGTGGCGGCTCCACCGGCTCGGACCCCGGTGCCGCGTCGACCGCGAAGATCGTCGACGGGGGCGACCTCAAGGTCGCCCTCACCGGTGAGCCCGACGTGCTGGACCCGGCCACCTCCTCGATCTACACCGGCGCCCAGGTCTACGAGGGCATCTTCTCCAAGCTGATCGACGTGGACGCCTCCGGGAAGTTCGTCCCCGACCTCGCGACGTCGTGGAAGCAGGACGACCCCACCACCTGGACGTTCACGCTCGTCGACGACGCCAGCTTCACCAACGGCGAGAAGTTCAGCAGCGCCGACGTCGTCTACACCTTCAAGCGCCTGCTCGACCCCAAGACCGCCAGCGCGTACGCCGGCCTCTACGACCAGATCGCCTCGGTCAGGGCGACCAGCCCCACGACGGTGGTCTTCAAGCTCAAGCAGCCCTTCGGTCCCTTCCTGACCAACCTGGCGGCCAACGGCCAGATCGTGAACCAGAAGGCGATCGAGTCCGGCGACCCGGCCCGCAAGCCCGTCGGCACCGGCCCGTTCGAGTTCGTCGAGTGGGTGCAGGGCGACCACCTCACGGTGAAGAAGAACCCCGACTACTTCAAGAAGCAGAAGGCGCACGTCGACACGGTCACCTTCAAGTTCCTCGCCAACGACCAGAGCCGCATCGACGCGCTCTCCGCCGGCGAGATCGACTGGGCCGACGCCGTCCCCCTCCAGCAGGTCCCGACCCTGAGCAAGGACCCGCGCTTCACCTACGTCACGAGCAAGACGGCCGGCATCCCCGACTTCCTGGCGATGAACACCACCAAGGCCCCCTTCGACGACGTCAAGGTGCGCCAGGCGTTCGCGCTGGCCGTCGACCGCAGCCAGGTCAAGGACGTCGCCTACCTGGGCACGGGTGAGGACGGTCTCGAGGAGGTGCCCACCGGCTCCAGCTGGTACGACGACAGCAACATCTTCGCGAGCAAGCCCGACGTGGCGAAGGCCAAGGCGCTGCTCGCCCAGGCGGGGTACGCCGACGGCCTCAAGGTCGAGTACCTCGGCCTCTCGCAGTACCCCGAGCTGCTCAAGACCGGCCAGGTCCTGCGCGAGCAGCTGAAGAAGATCGGCGTCGACATGACCATCAAGGCCGTCGAGGTCTCGGTCTGGTACGACCAGTTCAGCAAGTTGGACTACTCGCTGACCAGCGCCTACCAGGAGCGCACCATCGACCCGGACAACTTCTACTCCCTGGTGATCAAGTCGGGTGGCCCGGTCAACACGACCGGCTACTCCAACCCCGCCGTCGACGCCCTGATCCAGAAGGCCGCCGGCAGCGACGACGAGGCCACCCGCCAGAGCACCTACCAGCAGATCCGCGGCATCGTCACGCAGGAGGCGCCGCTCGTCTTCACCCACTACGAGACGATCAACTACCTGATGAACAAGAACGTCACCGGCTCGCAGATCACGCCCACCCTGAGCCTGCACCTGGCCGACGTGGGGTTCACGCAGTAGGGGCGGGGGTCGGTGCGGCGCATGTAAATCGGGGTTATGGACGCTTGACCGGGCCCGCGCCGGGCCCTGGGCGTCCACAATCCCGCACTAGCCGCACCGGCCGCCGCGTCGCGCCTCCTGGCCGAGCTCCTCCTCCAGGACCCTCAGCACGGCGACGGAGTCCTCGGCGCCGTGACCGGCGTCGACGGCGCGCTCGTGCAGGGCCAGGGCGGCCTGCCCGACGCCGAGGGAGAGGCCGAGCGACTCCGCGAGGCGTACGGCGAGGCCGTTGTCCTTGCGCACCAGGTCGAGGGAGAACGTGGGCGCGAAGTCACCGTCGACGGCGCGGGGGGCGATCGAGCGGAACAGGCCGCTGACCGTGGCCGCGCCGGAGTCGACGACCGTGTCGACGAACAGCCCCGGGTCGAGGCCTGCGGCCTGCACGAGCACCAGCGCCTCGGCGGTGACGGCGTTGATCACGCTGAACATCAGGTTGTTCGCGACCTTGAGCGTGGCCGCCGCGCCGACGTCGCCGACGTGCACGACGCGGCCGGCCACCGGGGCCAGGGCCTCGGTGGCCGCCTCGACCGCGGAGGCCGGGCCGCCGACCGGGATCGTCCAGCGGCCGACCGCGTCGGGGCGGCCGAGCACCGGGGTGTCGAGGTACGTCGAGCCCTCGGCCTGCGCGAGGCCCGCCAAGCGGCGGGAGTCGTCGGGGCCGAGCGTGCTGGTGTCCAGCAGCAGGAGGCCGGGCGCCGAGGGGCACAGCGCCCGCACCACCTCGGTGACGACCGCCGCCGAAGGCAGCGACAGGACGACCGTGCTGCTGCGGCGGGCCACCTCGGCCAGCGACTCCACGACCGTGACCCCGGGCAGCCCGGACGCCCGGGCGCGCGCGCCGGCCGAGGCGTCGTACGCCGTGACCTCCCCGCGCTCGCCCAGGGCCCGGGCCATCGGCAGCCCCATGGCGCCCAGCCCGACCAGACCCAGCCTCGGAGACGCTGGGTCGACGGATGGGCTCACTGCTGGGCCTTGGCCGCCTCGATGAACAGGCTGGTGTCGAAGAACTCCTTCGGCTCCACGAACTTGGGCAGCCCGCCGAGCTCGACGTAGGCCTTCTCCGCGGAGCCGACCCAGTCCAGGACGTCGCCGTTCTCGTAGGCCTTGAGCCACTCGTCGTTGGTGTAGTCCTTCTGGAACTTCACCTGGTACTGCAGGTCCGAGAGCTTGGCGGTGTCCTTGTAGCCGGCCTCGTGCACCTTGGCCAGCGAGCCCGTGGGGTCGGAGCGGAACTTCTCGTTGATCTTCAGCCAGGCGCCGATCAGCTTCTTGATGGTCGGCTTGTTCTTCGCGAACCAGTCGTTGTTGGCGATCCAGCCATCGGCGACCGCGGCGTCGGGGTAGTTGCCCGCGTCGTCGATCTCCTTCGCGCCCTTGCCGGACTCGTTGACCCTCAGGTCGAACGGCACCCACAGCGCGACGGCCGGGACCTGGCCGCTGACGAAGGCCTGCACGGCGTCGGGCATCTTGGCGTTCACGACGGTGACGTCGCTGCGGCTGAGCCCGGCCTTCTGCAGGGCGCGCAGCAGGAAGATGTCGGCGGTGGTGCCCTCGGTGGTGATCACCTTCTTGCCCTTGAGGTCGGCGACCGAGGTGATGCCGCTGTCCTTCTGGGCGAAGAGGCGGGCGGTGGCGGTCTCGCGGGAGTTGATCATGAAGATCTTGCCCTGGCCCTGGGCCGGGAAGTTCGAGGTGACCCCACCCATGATCGCGACGTCGATGCTGCCACCGGCGAGGGCCTGGCTGAGCTCGATGCCGGTGTCGAACGCGGTGGGCTTGAGGTCCAGCCCCGCGTCGGCCCACTGGCCCTCGACCTGGCCGAGCCAGAGCTTGTCGTCGACGGCGATCGTGTGCAGGTAGCCGACCTTGACCTCCGTCGCGCCGGCCTTCGCCTTCGCGGCGCCGGAGCTGCCGCCCTCGTCGAGGGCACCGCAGGCGGTGAGGAGCAGGACGAGCACGGCCAGGACGGCCGCTCCGAGGTGTCGTCGCAGCGTGGTCATGACGGTTCCTTCTCTCTGTCGGCACTCATGGAGCGCATGACGTGCTCGAGGTGCTGGCGCAGCTCGATGAACGCGGGGGCGTGGCGGGAGTCGGGGGTGCGCGGCCAGTCGACGTCGACGTCGACGACCTCGTGCACGCGGGTCGGCCGGTTGGTCAGCACGACGATCCGGCGGCTCAGGAAGATCGCCTCCTCGACGGAGTGCGTGATCAGCATCGCGGCGCGGCCGTCGCGGCGGCTGGTGTCGTGCAGCAGCTCCTGCATGAACTCGCGGGTCTGGGCGTCCAGCGCCGCGAACGGCTCGTCGAGCAGCATCACGTCGGGGTCGGTGGCGTAGGCCCGGGCGAGGGCCACCCGCTGGCGCATCCCTCCGGAGAGCGTCTTGGGCAGCGCCTTCTCGAACCCGCGCAGCCCCATCAGGTCGACGTACGTCGCGACCACCTCGGCGATCTCCGCCCGCGGGCGCTTGTTGCCCTTGAGCGTCAGGCCGAACGCGATGTTCTTCTCCACCGTGAGCCACGGGAAGATGGCGTACTGCTGGAAGACCACGCCGCGACGCGCGTCGGTGCCCTTGACGACCTCGCCGTCGACCTGGACGGTGCCCGCGTCGGGCTGGAGGAAGCCGGCGGCCAGGTTCAGCAGCGTGGACTTGCCGCAGCCGCTGGGGCCCAGGACGCTGACGAACTCGCCGTGGCGCACGTCGAAGGAGATGCCGTCGAGCACGTCGAGGCGCTTGCGGCCCCGGCCGAAGCCGACGTGGATGTCCTCGAAGTGGATGCGGGGGTCCTGATCAGGACTCATCGGGCCACCCGCTCCTGCCAGCGCACCAGGCGGCCCATCACGAGCTGCACGAGGCGGTCCATCACCAGGGCGCTGATCCCGATCAGGACGATGCCGGCGAAGACGTCCTCGGTGCGGAAGAAGGCGTTGGCCTTGGCCATCATGGCGCCGAGCCCGCGCTGCGCGGCGACCAGCTCGGCGGCGACCACGGTGGCCCAGCAGACGCCGAGCGCGACCCGGATGCCGACGAAGATCTGCGGCACCGTGAGGGGTACGACGACCCGGCGGAAGAGCTCGAGCTCGCTCGCCCCCAGCGCCCGCCCGGCGCGCACGTAGACGTCGTCGACCGCGGCGACGCTCTCGTAGATCACGATCACGGCGGAGAAGAAGGCGGCGTAGGTCAGCACCGAGATGCGGGCCGTCTCGTCGATGCCGAGGTAGGTGATCACCAGCGGGATCAGCGCCAGCGGGGGCAGCGCCCGGAAGAAGCTGACCAGCGGGTTGAACATCTCGCGCACGGGGCGGAACCACGCCAGCGCGAAGCCGACCGGCACGGCCGCCGTCGCCCCGATGGCGACGCCGATCAGCACCCGCAGGACGCTCAGCCGCACGTCGAGCAGCAGGCCGTCGGGGGTGCCGAGACCCTCCACGATCCGCCCGATCACCGCTCCGGGCGTCGGGGTGCGGCGCGGGTCGGGGTCGAGCGCCGCCGCGAGCCACCACACCCCCAGGAACAGGGCGATGCCGAGCAGCGGCAGCAGCACGCGTCGTACGGTGGCCAGCACCCGAGAGCCCTCCAGTTCAGCGGCTGATATACAACTCAGTCACTGCACAATAGGGCCATCAAGCGAGAGGAACCGGATGCGACTCGCCCTCGAGTACGGCGACGGACACGTCGAGGTGGACCTGCCCGACGACACGAGGGTGATCTCGCCGGACCACGCGCACGCCCTCGGCCACCGCGAGCCCGAGCCGCTGGCCGACCCGGTGGCCGCGACCCGCGAGGCCCTGGCGAAGCCGCTCGGCACCGGGCCGATCGGCGACCTGGTCTCCCCCGGCGCGACCGTGACGATCGCCTTCCCCGACCGGGTCAAGGGCGGGGCGCAGGCGACCGCGCACCGCAAGGTCGTGCTGCCGCTGCTGCTCGACGAGCTCGAGCGGGCCGGCGTACGTCCCCGGGACGTGCGGCTGGTCTGCGCGATCGGGCTGCACCGCAAGAACCACCACGAGGAGTTCGTCGGCTACCTCGGCCAGGAGGTGCTCGACCGGGTGCCCGAGGCCAACGTGGTCAACCACGACGCCGAGGACCCCGACGGGATGAGCGACCTGGGCCTGTCGTCGCTCGGCGACCCCGTGCAGGTCAACCGCGCCGTCGTCGAGTCCGACCTCGCGATCATGATCGGCCACACGGCCGGCAACCCGTACGGCGGCTTCAGCGGCGGCTACAAGATGCCGGCCACCGGGCTGACCTCGTGGCGCTCGATCGCCAGCCACCACGCCCCGCGCTCGCTCTACCGCGACGACTTCGTGCCGGTCTCGACGCGCAGCCGCTTCCGCGACCAGCTCACCGCGATCGGGCAGGGGATGGAGGCGGCGATGCCGCAGCCGTTCTTCACCGTCGACGCCGTGCTCGACTCGCAGTCGCGCCAGCTCGCCGTGCGCGCTGGTCGGATCCCCGACGTCGAGCAGGCCACCTGGCCGGTCGCCAGCGAGCGCACCGACCTGCCGGTCGACGGCGAGCCCGCGGACGTGCTGGTCGTCGGCATCCCCCGCACCTTCCACTACGGCCCCGGCATGGGCGCCAACCCGATCCTGATGATGCAGGCGATCGGGTCGTCGCTGGTCCGCGCCAAGCGCGCGCTGGTGGAGCGGCCGATCGTGATCGCGGCCGCGGTCTGCGACGGGCAGACCCACGAGGACTTCGCGCCGTACGGCGCCGCGTTCGAGCTGCTCCAGTCGTGCCAGCACCCGGCCGACATGGTGGCCCACCAGGAGCTGCTGGCCACGGACCCGGAGTGGGTGCGCCGCTACCGCGACGAGCACGCCTACCACCCGTTCCACGCCTTCTCGATGATCTACGTCGGCGGGATCGCCCGAGACCGGTCGAGCGCGGTCTACGTCGCCGGGGCCAAGCGGCCCGACCTGGCCCGCGCGATGGGCGCGCGCACGACGGCCACCGTCGAGGAGGCCCTGCGCGAGGCCACGGCGGCCCTCGGTCGCCCGCCCCGCGTGCTCGCCGTCCCGGCCCTGTCGAAGCCCGCCTTCCACCTCGCGGCGGGGTCGAGCAGCACGCTGTAGGCGGGCGGGCGGTACGGCGCATGTAAATCGGGGTTATGGACGCTCCACCGGGCCCGCGCCGGGCCCGGACCGTCCACAACCCCGCGGTAGCCGCTGTGAAGCCAGGCAGCACAATGGCGGGGCCGACCGAGGAGGCCCATGAACGACCGGATGCAGGTGGCGAGCCGCGCCAACGTGCCGCCCTTCCACGTGATGGACCTGCTCGCCGCGGCGTCGCGCCGTCAGGCCAGCCACGGCGACCTGGTGAACATGGTCGCGGGCCAGCCCTCCACCGGCGCCCCGGCCGCCGTGCGCGCCGAGGCCAAGCGGCTGCTCGACGTGGACTCGCTCGGCTACACCGTCGCGACCGGCGTCCCCGCCCTGCGCGAGGCGATCGCCGCCCACCACCGGCGTACGACGGGGATCGAGGTCACGCCCGACGACGTCGTCGTCACCACCGGCTCGTCCGGTGGGTTCCTGCTGGCGTTCCTCGCGGCGTTCGAGGCCGGCGACCGGGTGGTGATGGCCCGGCCCGGCTACGCCTGCTACCGCAACGTGCTGCGGGCGCTGGGCTGCGAGGTCGTCGAGATCGACTGCGGCGAGGAGACCCGCTTCCAGCCGACGGTCGAGCAGCTCGAAGAGGTGCTGGCCACAGGACCGGTCAAGGGCCTGGTGATCGCCTCCCCCGCCAACCCGACCGGCACGATGCTGCTGCCCGACGAGCTGGACGCGATCGCCCGCTGGAGCGAGGAGCACGGCGTACGCCTGGTCAGCGACGAGATCTACCACGGCATCACCTACGACGGGTCCGCCCCGCGCAGCGCCTGGCACACCTCGCGCACCGGCGTGGTGTTCGGGTCGTTCAGCAAGTACTTCTCGATGACGGGCTGGCGGCTCGGCTGGATGCTCGTGCCGGAGGACCTGCGCCGACCGGTCGACGTGCTCGCCGGCAACTTCACCATCTGCCCGCCCGCCCTGAGCCAGCACGCCGCCGTCGCGGCCTTCACGCCCGTGTCGTACGCCGAGCTCGACGGCCACGTCCAGCGGTACGCCGGCAACCGCGCGCTGCTGCTCGACGGTCTCCCCCGCCTCGGGATCGACCGCCTCGCGCCGGCCGACGGCGCGTTCTACGCCTACGCCGACATCGGCCACCTCACCGGCCGCGACGGGGGCGACTCGCACGCCTGGTGCCTGCGCCTGCTCGCCGAGACCGGCGTCGCCTGCGCCCCCGGCGTCGACTTCGACACCCGCCGCGGCCACGACTTCGCGCGCTTCTCCTTCGCCGGGAGCGCCGCCGAGATCAGCGAGGGCCTCGACCGGCTCGCGGGCTGGCTCCCCTGACGTTCAGGCCACCAGTTTCCCAGGTGATGAACCGAAACCACCTCTCTGCACACCACGCGTCGTGTGTGAAGAGGCAGGACGGGTTCATCACCTGGGAAACCGGACCCGACCCGAGTACGCACACTCAGGTCGCCCGAGTAGGCGCACCCTGACCGCGGGCCGCCGTCGTTCCTAGGGTCGGGGAACACGGTCCGGGACCCCGGATCCGAGAGGGAGGAACCCCTCATGCACGTCCGACGCACCGCTCTCGCCCTGGCTCCCCTTGCCCTGCTCGCCGCCCTCGTCGGGGCCGCGCCCGCGCAGGCCAAGAGCCGCACGGCGTACGACGCCCGCCACGACGTGGTCGGCGACCCGGAGGGCCAGGAGACGATCACGACCGTGCGGCCCGAGCGGCGCGAGGGCGACGTGGTCAAGGTGCGCACGACGTACGCCGGCAGGGCGCTGGTGGTCGTGCAGCACTACGACCAGCTGACCCGGCCGCGCACGGGTGACCTGTCGGGCCACTTCGTCAGCGTGCGCACCAACGCGGGGCGCCGGGCCGACCTGACCGTCTACGTCGACGACGGCCCGCACCACCCGCAGGGGCAGGCCGTCTGGGAGGTGCCCGGGCGCGACTCGGCCCGCTGCGCGGGGCTGCGCACCCGCATCGACTACGCCGCCGACACGGTGCGGGTCCGGATCCCCCGGTCGTGCCTGGGGAACCCGCGCTGGGTGCGGGTCGGGACCGCGGCCAGCACGCTGCAGCACGGCTACCTGTACGCCGACGACGCGCGCCTGCGCGGTCGGCTCGACAAGGACGACCTGGCCTTCGGTCCCCGGCTCCGCCGGGGCTGAGCCAGGTGCGCACCGGTGGCCCGCCCGGGCCGGGGGGTCGGGCGGGCTACCGCTTGCGGTTCAAGAAGGCGGTCATCGCCTCGCGGGCCTCGTCGGAGCCGAACAGGCGTGCGCTGAGCGTGGAGGCCTCCGCGGCATGGTCGTCGATGTGGCGCACGAGCGGTGCGGCCAGGAGCGCCTTGGTCTCGCGGAGGCCCTGGGGGTGCGCGAGCAGCAGGTCGGCGCAGGCGGCCGACACGGCGGCGTCGAGCTCCGCGGCCGGCACCGAGCGCGTGACCAGACCCATCGCGGCGGCCTCGGCGGCGTCGAACGTGCGACCGGTGAGGAAGGTGTCGGCGGCGGCCCGGCTGGTCAGCCGCGGCACCACGGTCAGCGAGATCACCGCGGGCGCCAGCGCCAGCCGCGACTCGGTGAAGGCGAAGGTGACGTCGTCGCCGCACAGCACCACGTCGGCGGCGGCCACGATACCGAGACCGCCCGCCCGCACCGGCCCGGCGAGACGCACCACGACCGGCTTGGCGTGCGTCACGATCCGCCGCTGCAGGGCCACCAGCGCCTTCGTGCCCTCGGCCATCCCCCCGGCCGCGGCCTCCGTCAGGTCGGCCCCCGAGCAGAACACCCGGTCGGCCGACCGGATCAGCACCACCCGCGCCGCGTCGTCGCCCTCGGCCCGGTCGAGCGCGTCGAGCAGCTGCGTGACGAGCGCCTCGGACAGGGCGTTGCGGTTGTGCGGGGAGTCGAGGGTGATCGTCGCGACGCCGTCCGCGACCTCGTGGTGCACCAGCTCGGTCATGGGGGTCTCCTCGGGTGGGGGTCGGATCGGGTGGGACCGGATCGCTGGCTGTAACGCGGGGTTGGTGTCACTGAGGCCCCTGCCGGGAGGGGCCTCAGTGACATGAACCCCGCGTTACAGCGGTGTGCGCGGTCCCCCACAGGCTCTCAGTACGACTTGGGCAGGCCCAAGGAGTGCATGCCCACGAAGTTCAGGATCATCTCCCTGCTCACCGGGGCGATCCTCCCGGCCCGGGCGGCGACGAGCAGGCCGGCGACGCCGTACTCCTGGGTGATCCCGTTGCCGCCGTGGGCCTGCACCGCGCGGTCGGCGGCGTCGCAGGCGGCCTCGGCGGCGGCGTACTTCGCCATGTTGGCCGCCTCTCCGGCCCCCATGTCGTCGCCGTCCTCGTAGAGCGCGGCCGCCTTCTGGGTCATCAGCCGGGCCAGCTCGATCTCGATCTTGGACTGCGCGAGCGGGTGGGCGAGGCCCTGGTGGGCGCCGATCGGGGTGCCCCACACCTCCCGCGTCTTGACGTACGCCGTGGCGCGGTCCAGCGCGTAGCGCGCGAGGCCGTTGGAGAACGACGCCGCCATGATCCGCTCGGGGTTGAGGCCGGCGAAGAGCTGCACGAGCCCGCCGTCCTCGTCGCCCACGAGCGCGTCGGCCGGCAGCCGCACGTCGTCGAGGAAGACCTGGAACTGGCTCTCCGGGCTGACGATCTCCATCGGGATCGCGGTGCAGGACAGCCCCGGCGCGTCGGTCGGCACCACGAACAGGCAGGGCTTGAGCTTGCCCGTCTTGGCGTCCTCCGTGCGGCTGACGACGAGCACGTGGGTGGCCTCGTCCATGCCCGAGGTGTAGATCTTCTGGCCCTTGAGCAGCCACTCGTCGCCGTCACGCCGCGCGGTCGTGGTGATCCGGTGGGAGTTGGTGCCGGCGTCGGGCTCGGTGATCGCGAAGGCCATCGTGCCGGTGCCGTCGCAGATGCCGGGCAGCCACTTCTGCTTCTGCTCCTCGGTGCCGTAGCGCGAGATCACGGTGCCGCAGATCGCCGGGCTGACCACCATCATCAGCAGCGGGCAGCCCTGCGCGGCCAGCTCCTCGCACACGGCGGCGACGTCGCCGATGCCACCGCCCCCGCCGCCGTACTCCTCGTCGATGTTGATGCCGAGGTAGCCCGCCTTGGCGATCGCCAGCCACAGGTCGGTGGTCTTCTCGTCGTTGCGCGCGCAGCGGGTGAAGTACTCCCGGCCGTACGTCGACGCCAGGCGCGCGACCTCCTTGCGGAGGGTCAGGCGCTCCTCGGACTCGGTGAAGCTGCTCATGCGGGTTCCCCTTCGTTCTGGTCGGTCGAGCCGGTGTCTCTGGTCGAGTCGTCGTGGGTCGAGACCACGGCGAGCACGTCCCCCGCCGCGACCTGCCGGCCGACCTCGACCAGGTCGCTGACGACGCCGTCGGCCGGCGCCTTGATGGTGTGCTGCATCTTCATCGCCTCGAGCACCACGACCGGGTCGCCGGCGGCGACGGCGGCGCCGGCGGTGACGGGTACGCCGATCACGGTGCCGGGCATCGGGGCCAACAACGAGCCCGCGGCCACCACGTCGGCCGGGTCCACGAACCGCGGCAGAGCCGTCAGGGCGAGGTGGCCCACCGCACCGTCCACGTCGACGGCGTGCGGAGCGAGGTCGCCGTGCAGGGCCACCTCGACCGGGCGCGTGACGCCGTCGTGCTCCACGACGACGCTCCACCGGCGGGGCCCGCCGGCGATCGAGACCACCCGCACGACACCGACCTCGCCGGCCTCGCCGTCGGGGGGCTCCGGGACCGGCGCGAGCCGGTAGCCGTCGCGCCCCCCGAACCACCCGACGTCGACCCGGGTCCCGTCGACGTCGAAGCCGGTGACCTGCGGCGCGGAGACCACGTTGCGCCAGCCGGCCGCGACGCCGCGCTGCACGGGCCGACGACCCGCCTCGCGCTCGGTCAGCGCCGCCGCCGCAGCGAGCAGCATCGCCGCCTGGTCGCCGGCACTGCCGGGCGGGCCCGACGGCTCCAGGCTGCGCAGGTCGTGCTCGGTGAGGAAGTCGGTGGACAGGTCACCGGCCAGGAAGGCGGGGTGTCCCAGCACCTCGACGAGCAGGTCGCGGTTGGTGCGCACACCGTGCAGCCGGGCCCGGCGCAACGCCCCGGCCAGGCGCCGCGCGGCCTGGGTGCGGTCCGGGGCCCAGACGATCACCTTCGCGAGCATCGCGTCGTAGTGCGTCCCGACCTCGCTGCCGCTCTCGAAGCCGGAGTCCAGCCGCAGCCCGGGGCCGGTCAGGGCACCGAACTCGACGTCCACGCCGGGGACCTCGACGCTCGCGAGCACGCCGCTCTGCGGCTGGTAGTCGGCGGCCGGGTCCTCGGCGTACAGCCTGACCTCGACGGCGTGCCCCCGCGGCTCGGGCGCCGTCGCCGGCACCGTCCCGCCCTCGGCGACGGCGAGCTGCAGCTCGACCAGGTCGAGCCCGAAGACCGCCTCGGTCACCGGGTGCTCCACCTGCAGACGGGTGTTCATCTCCAGGAACGCGACCCGGCCCCCTCCGGTCGCGACCATGAACTCCACGGTGCCCGCGCCGACGTACCCGATCGCCTCGGCGGCGCTGCGGGCGGCGTCGTGCAGGGTGCGGCGTACGTCGTCGGTCAGACCGGGCGCGGGGGCCTCCTCGACCACCTTCTGGTGGCGACGCTGCACCGAGCAGTCCCGCTCGCCGAGCACCAGCACACCGCCGTGCCGGTCGCCGACGACCTGCACCTCGACGTGCCGGCCGTGCTCGAGGTAGGACTCGACGAAGACGGTGCCGTCGCCGAACGCGGAGGCGGCCTCGGCCTCGGCGCCCGCGACGGCGTCGGCGAGCTGGTCCAGCCGCCGCACCACGCGCATGCCGCGACCACCTCCGCCGGCGGAGGCCTTGACCAGCACGGGCAGGTCGGCGTCGGTGACGGCGGTGGGGTCGAGGTCGCTCAGCACGGGTACGCCGGCAGCCTCCATCAACTTCTTGGCCTCGATCTTCGACCCCATCGCCTCGATCGACGACGGGTCCGGCCCGACCCAGGTCAGGCCGGCCTCGATCACGGCACGGGCGAAGTCGGCGTTCTCGGAGAGGAACCCGTAGCCGGGGTGCACCGCGTCGGCCCCCGCGCGCCGCGCCGCGTCGAGCACCAGGTCGGCGCGCAGGTAGGTCTCCGCGGGCGTGCTGCCGGGCAGGCGCACGGCGTGGTCGGCCTCGCGGACGAACGGCAGCCCCGCGTCGGCGTCGGAGTGCACGGCGACGGTCTCGATGCCCAGCCGTCGGCAGGTCGCGAACACCCGGCGGGCGATCTCGCCGCGGTTGGCGACGAGCAGTCTCTGGATGGTCATGCGCGCTCCTGGTCGGGTGGTCCCTGGTGGTCGCTGGTCACGGCGTCCTCACATCCGGAAGACGCCGAAGCGGCTGGTGCCCTCGACGGGGCGGTTGGCGATCACGGACAGGCAGATGCCGAGGATCGTGCGGGTGTCGCGGGGGTCGATGACGCCGTCGTCGTAGAGCATCCCGGAGAGGAAGAACGGCAGGCTCTGCTCCTCCACGCTGGCCTCGATGAACTCCCGCATGCCGGCGTCGGCGGCCTCGTCGTACGGCTTGCCCCGCGACTCGGCCGCGGCCCGCGCGACGATCGAGAGCACGCCGGCCAGCTGGGCCGGGCCCATCACCGCCGACTTCGCGCTGGGCCAGGTGAACAGGAACCGCGGGTCGTAGGCGCGACCGTTCATGCCGTAGTTCCCGGCGCCGTACGACGCCCCCAGGATCACCGTCAGGTGCGGCACGGTGCTGTTGCTGACCGCGTTGATCATCTGCGCGCCGTGCTTGATGATGCCGCCCTGCTCGTACTCCTTGCCGACCATGTAGCCGGTCGTGTTGTGCAGGAACAGCAGCGGGCAGTCGATCTGGTTGGCGAGCTGGATGAACTGGGTGGCCTTCTGGGCCTCCTCGCTGAACAGCACCCCCTGGGCGTTGGCCAGGATGCCGACCTGGCGGCCGTGGATCCGCGCCCAGCCGGTCACCAGCGAGGGGCCGTAGAGCGGCTTGAACTCGTCGAAGACCTGGCCGTTGCCCGGCGAGACGCCGTCGGCGAGGTGCGCGATCACCTCGCGCGGGTCGAACGGCTCCTTGAGGTCGGTGGGGATCAGGTCGAGCAGGTCGTCGACGTCGACGGCCGGCTCGGTGAAGGCCCGTACGCCGCCGATCCGCTGGTCGAGCCGGCCCCCGCTGGTCGGCCGCCGCTCGTCGAGCCTGTCGAGACCCGGTTCAGCCGCGCCACGATCCGGCGCCCGATCCGGATCGCGTCGTGCTCGTCGACGGCGAGGTAGTCCGCCAGCCCGGAGACCCGGGCGTGCATCTCGGCCCCACCCAGGGACTCGTCGTCGGACTCCTCCCCGGTCGCCATCTTCACCAGCGGCGGACCGCCGAGGAACACCTTGGCCTGGTCCTTGACCATCACGGTGTAGTCGCTCATCCCGGGCACGTAGGCGCCGCCCGCGGTCGAGTTGCCGAAGACCAGCGCGATCGTCGGCTGCTTGCGGGCGCTGGAGCGGGTCAGGTCGCGGAAGACCCGGCCGCCGGGGATGAAGATCTCCTTCTGCGTCGGCAGGTCGGCGCCGCCGGACTCCACCAGCGAGATCGTCGGCAGGCCGTTCTCCTCGGCGATCTGCGCGGCCCGGAAGCCCTTCTTGACCGTCCACGGGTTGCTCGCGCCGCCCTTGACGGTCGGGTCGTTGGCGGTGATCAGGCACTCGACGCCCTCGACCACGCCGATGCCGGTGACCAGGCTGGCGCCGACGGTGAAGTCCGAGCCCCACCCGGCCAGCGGGCTGAGCTCGAGGAAGGCGCTGCCGGGGTCGACGAGCAGCTCGATGCGCTCGCGGGGCAGCAGCTTGCCGCGGGCGTGGTGGCGCTCGACGTACTTCTCCCCGCCGCCAGCCACCGCCTTGGCGTGCTCGGCGTCGAGGTCGGCGACCTTGCCCAGCATCGACTCGCGACGGGTCACGTCGGCGCTCATGCGGTGTAGCCCAGCAGCCGGGCGGACAGGTCGGTCAGCACTTCGGTCGCTCCTCCTCCGATGCCCAGGATCCGGGAGTCGCGGTAGTGCCGCTCCACCTCGGTCCCGTGCAGGTAGCCGCTGCCGCCGTGCAGCTGCACGGCGCGGTCGACGACGTGGTCGCAGGCCTCCACGGCCGTCTGCTTGGCCAGGCACGCCTCGGCCACGACGGACTCCCCCGCGACGTGCCGTGCGGCGACGTGGCGGGTGTAGACCCGGGCGGTCTCGACCAGCCGGTGCATCTCGACCAGCTGGTGCTGCACGACCTGGCGGCTGGCCAGCGGACGGCCGAACGTCTGCCGGTCCTGGGCGTACGCCGCGGCGAGCGCCAGCGAGCGGGCCGCGATCCCGTAGGCGTGCACGGCCAGCGCGATCCGCTCGACCACGAACTGCTCGGCGATCTGGTAGAAGCCGCTGTTCTCCTCACCGACCAGGTGCGCGACCGGGACGCGCGCGTCGACGAAGGACAGCTCGGCGGTGTCGGAGCAGTGCCAGCCCATCTTGCCCAGGGCGCGGTCGACGGTGAAGCCGGGCGTGCCCTTCTCCACCACCAGCAGGCTGAGGCCCGCGTGGCCGGGACCACCGGTGCGCACGGCGGTGGTCACGAAGTCGGCGCGCACCCCGCTGGTGATGAACGTCTTGGTGCCGTTGACGACGAAGTGGTCGCCGTCGCGGACCGCCGTCGTGCGCAGGCCCGCGACGTCGGACCCGCCGCCGGGCTCGGTGACGGCCAGGGAGCCGATCTTCTCGCCGGCCAGGGTCGGGCGCACCCAGGCGTCCACCTGGTCGGGGGTGCCGTGGGCCGCCAGGTGCGGCAGCGCGATGCCGCCGGTGAAGAGCCCGGCGGCGAGGCCCGAGGAGCCCCCCGCGGCGAAGAACGCCTCCTGCAGGGCCACCGAGTCGAGCAGCGTGCCGCCCTCGCCCCCGACGCTCTCGGGGAAGGAGAGCCCGAGCAGCCCCGCCTTCGCGGCGGCGAGGTGCAGCTCGCGCGGGATCTCCCCGGCGTCCTCCCACCCCTGCAGGTGCGGCGCGACCTCGCGCCGCACGAACTCGGTGGTGGTGTCCTGCAGCGCCCGCTGCTCGGGCGTCCAGTCGTGGCTCACAGCAGCTCCTCGGGGATCTCGACGTGCCGCGAGCGCAACCACTCGCCGACGGCCTTGGCCTGGGGGTCGAACCGGGTCGAGGCGGCCACGCCGTCACCGAGCAGGCCGTGCACCAGCACGTTCACGCCGTGCAGGTTGGGCAGGGCGAAGACCTCGACGTCGAGCTGCGCGGTCTCCGGCAGCAGCTCGCGCACGCGCTCGGCGGTGAGGTGGTCCTGCAGCCACCGACCGCGCTCGGCCTGGCGGTCGCCGGCGCGGGCCCAGAGGCCGACGTTGGCGTCGCCGCCCTTGTCGCCGGAGCGGGCGTGCACGAAGGTGCCGAGCGGGACGCGACGGGTGCGGGTGGTCGCGACGGGCTCGACCGAGGACCGGCGGCTCGACCGGCGGTCTCGACAGGCTCGACCGACGAGGGCGGCTCGACCGGCGAAGGGGTCGCCGACGTCGTGGGCGGGTCCGGGATCGTCTCGGTCGGGCCGTCGGGCAGGTGCACGGTGTGGGTGACCACGTCCCGGGCGACGTACGCCGGGCGGTAGACGCCGTACGGCGAGGCCGGGCCGGGCGGGCCCGTGAGCGTGAAGCCGGGGTAGGACGCCGAGCGCGAGCTCGACCGCCGGGGCGGTGAACCGCTTGCCGACGGCCTCGGCCGACGGGGTCCTTGACCGTGCAGCGGAGCAGCACCGAGGCGCCCTCCTCGGTGTCGGCGTCGGGCTCGGGCCAGCGACCCGAGGACCAGGTGACGCTCTCCGCGGCCAGGCCGGGGGCCAGCTGGGCCCGCAGCCAGGCGGCCTTCTCCTCCAGGTCGAGGCCGGTCAGCACGAACTCCAGCCGGTTGCGCCAGCCGCCGAGCTCGTTGACGCAGACCTTGAGCTGCTCCGGCGGCGCCCCACCTCGCACGCCCGAGACCTGCACGCGGTCGGGGCCCACCTGGGCCAGCTCGATCGAGGTCAGGTCGACGGTGACGTCGGGGCCGAGGTAGGCCTGCGTCTGCACCTCGTACATCAGCTGCGCGGTCACGGTGTCGACGGTGACCGCGCCGCCGGTGCCGTCGTGCTTGGTGATCACGCTGGAGCCGTCGGCGGCGACCTCGGCGACCGGGAAGCCGAGCGGGCGGCCGGCGCGCGGCAGGTCGAGGAAGCCGGAGAAGTTGCCGCCGGTGGCCTGGGTGCCGCACTCGACGACGTGGCCGGCGACCACCGCGCCGGCGAGCGCGTCGAGGTCGTCGGGGGTCCAGCCGTGGTGCCAGGCGGCCGGGCCGACCACGACCGAGGCGTCGGTGACCCGCCCGGTGACGACGACGTCGGCGCCCGCCTCCAGGGCCCGGGCGATGCCGAAGGCCCCGAGGTAGGCGTTGGCGGTCAGGGCTCCGTCGAGACCGAGCTCGGCGGCGCGCGGGGCGAGGTCGTCGCCGTCGACCCAGGCGATCCGCGGGGCCAGGCCCTGCTCGGCGGCGACCTCGGCGCAGCGCTTGCGCGAGGCCGGCGGGGTTCAGGCCGCCGGCGTTGGTGACGATCCGCACGCCCTGCTCCAGCGCCAGCCCGAGGCAGTCCGCGACCTGGGTCACGAAGGTGCGGGCGTAGCCGAGCGAGGGGTCCTTGAGCCGGTCCTTGCCGAGGATCAGCATGGTCAGCTCGGCGAGGTAGTCGCCGGTGACGACGTCGACCCGCGCCCTCCGAGCCGCCCTCGAGCAGCTCGCGCATGGCCGAGAGCCGGTCGCCGTAGAAGCCGCTGCAGTTGCCGATGCGCAGGGGCTCGCCCGGGCGGGCTCTCACGGGCGGTCCTCGAGCCCGGTCGCGCCCGGCTCCCGACCGGCGCCGGGCGGGCCGGCGAAGGCCTGGGCGAGGTCGAGCCAGCGGTCGGCGTCGGCCCCGGTGGCGATGCAGGTCGAGGTCGTCGCGGTGGCGGCGCTGGGTCACCCGCAGGCAGAAGTCGTACGCCGAGCCGGTCACGCGCTGCGCGGCGTCCTCCGGACCCCACGTCCAGGCCTCGCCGGAGGGGGCGACCAGCTCGACGCGCACCTCGTCGGCCGGCACGGGCGAGCCCGTGGGCGCCGAAGGCGAAGTCGCGCGTGCGCACGCCGATGTGGGCCACGTGCCGGATCCGGTCGGTGGGCGCGAGCACGGCACCGAGGGCGTCGGCGACGTCGAGGGAGTGCGCCCAGGTCTCCATGAACCGCGCCGTGGCCATCGAGGTCGGGCTCATCGGCGGGCCGAACCACGGCATCCTCTCCCCGGCCGGCACGGCCCGCAGCGCCTCCTGCAGCGCTCGGCGCCCCGCTCGCCACCGCTCGAGCAGCGCGGCCGGCGGGACGCGTCCGCCCGCCAGCGCCTCGGCGTCGACGAACCCCTCGGGGTCGCCGATGGCGTCCATCACGTAGGCGTCCCAGGCCTGCTTGTCGGTGGCTGCGGCCACGGCGACCTCGTCGGTCCAGGCCAGGTGGGCGACCTGGGTGGCGACGTCCCAGCCGGGGGCGGGGGTCGGCGTGCGCCACTGCTCCTCGGTGAGCGGGGCGACCAGCTCCTCGAGGAGCGAGCCCTCGGCGTCGAGGTCGGCCAGCACGTGCTCGAGCCGGGTGTCCGGTGAGGTCATCGTCGTCGCAGCTCCTGGTCGAGGGTGTGGGCCCAGGCGCCGAGGATGCGTCGGCGGCGGACCGTGTCGTCGGTGATCGTGTTGGCCAGGCCGAGGCCGCGCACGAGGTCGAGGGTGGCCTGCACGAGCTCCCTCACGCGCGGCTCGCGCTCGTCGACGCCGAGGGCCTCGACGGCGATCCGGTGGGCCTCGCGGCCGACCCGCTGCTCCAGCGGCACCACGGCGGCGTGCAGCGCGGCGTCGGTGCGGGCGGCGACCCAGAGCTCCAGCGCCGCGGTGAAGACCGGGCTGGTGAAGTGGTCGGCGAACATCTCCAGCACCGCCCGCGTGCGCCGCCGGCCACCCGGCAGGTGGGTCGCGGCCTCGCGCAGCTCCTCGCCGCGGAGCTCGCTGAGGTGCTCGACGGCGGCCAGGACGAGGTCGTTCTTGGTCGGGAAGTGGTGCAGCTGCGCGCCGCGGCTGACCCCGGCCCGCTGGGAGACCAGGGTGGTGGAGGTGCCGCTCCAGCCGTGCTCGACCAGGCACTCGACCGTCGCCTCGAGCAGCCGCTGCCGCATCACCCGGGAGCGCTCCTCCTGGGGCACGCGCACGGGGGCGGCAGCGGTCGGCACCCGCCCATCGTGGGTCTCCACCAACAAACAGTCAAGCCTGATTGTTAATTCAGTATCTGCGCACGTCGTTTAGCAATCTGATGAGGGGTACCCGACAGGCACGCGATCGTGCCGCACGCCGGCCGTCGCGCGGCACCGGCCCCCTCGGGGCCGCCCGAGCCACCCCCCCACCGGAACGGAAACCCCTCATGTCCGAACGCAACACCCTCATCCGCAGCCTGCACGACGTCGGTCTCTCGGCCTGGTTCGGCGGCTCCCTGATGGGCGCCGTGGGTCTCAACGGAGCGGCCGCCGACGCCGCCGACCCCACCGAGCGCCTCCGCCTGTCCAGCCTCGGCTGGAAGCGCTGGGCCCCGGTCAACGCCGCCGCCATCGGCGTGCACGCCGTCGGGGGCGCCGGGCTGATCCTGGCCAACCGTCGTCGCGTCGCACAGCAGGACGGCGCCGCCGCGAACACCAACGTCAAGCTCGCGCTGACCGTCGTCGCCGCCGGCCTCACCGCCTGGAGCGGCGCGCTCGGCCGCAAGGTCGAGGAGCAGAGCCACCAGGGCGCGCCCGGCGCGACCGAGCCCTCGCCGCAGGCCAGCAAGGACCTCGCCGCCGCCCAGCGTCAGCTGCAGGTCACCCAGTGGGCGATCCCAGCCGTCACCGGTGCCCTGATCGTGCTCGGCGCCCAGCAGGGCGAGCAGCAGCGCCCGCTGCAGCAGCTGCGCAGCCGGGTCGCACGCGGCTGAACCGCCACGCGGTCCGGGTCAGGGCGTCACTGCGGCGTCGTAGTGCGCCTTGACCTGGGCCGCAGTCAAGGTCGAGGTGTAGACGGCGAGCTCCTCGAGGTTGCCGACGAAGTACTGCCCGGGGTTCGACGTCCACCCGCTCATGGCCTCGGCCCCGGCTCGCCAGTAGCCCGTCAGGGTGAGTGGGGTGGCCGTGGTGCTGCCCTGCAGCGCCCCGTCGACGTACAGCCGCATCCCGCCGGTGCCGGTCGTGTAGGTCCCGACCAGGTGGTGCCAGGCGCCGTTGTTGACCGCGGCGGTGCTGGCGACGACGGTCTTGGTGGACCCGACCCCGAAGTAGGCCCGACCGGTGGTCCCGACGTACAGCTGTCGGTCGACGGTGGTGGACCCAGACGTCGACGCACCGTTGCCCAGGCCCAGCACGCGGCCACCGGTGGTGCTCGAGGTCCTGACCCAGGCCTCCACGCTGAACCGTGCCGGTCCGGCCTGCGAGGCGTTGGACGTGACCGTGGCCACGGTCGTCGCCAGCGACCTCTCCCCGGCCTCGGAGGCGAGGGCGCCCGGCTGGCCCCAGGCGGAGCCGTTGCCGAACAACGTGCCGTCCCGGTTGGCCAAGGTCTCGTCGTCCACCAGGGTCCCGCTGGTCGCGCCGAGACGCCAGAAGAAGTACGGCGAGTCGGCCAGCACCGCGGTGCGGTAGGGCCGGAAGTCGGCGGCCGCCTTCCAGGAGTTGGCGTCGTTCGCGGCCGTGCGAGCGTACGCCGCGTGCGCGGGCTCGGCGAGCCCTAGGGTGGAGGAGACGAGGACCGCCACGACCACGCTGAGCAGCACACGACTGCGACGCCGTCCAGGGGCCGACGAGGAGGCCGAGCGCCGCCGGCCGCTCGGGGTCAGGATGCCCAGGCCCGCGTCGACCAGACCCGTGTCGACCGGGTCCTCGTCGGCCTCGCCCTCCGCCTGACGGTCCTCCGGGGGTGCAGCACCCGCGCCGGGGTCCCCGGGCGGCCCGTTCTTCCTCGACGAGCCCAGGCGCAGCGGGGCGGCGGCCGTGAGGCCGACCAGGACCAGGAGCGCGAGCGTGGTGCCGAGCGGCACGTAGGCCTGCTCGGCGAACCAGTAGGCGGGTCGGGCTACGTAGGGCACCCGGATGACGCCGAGGCCGAGGACGGCCTCCGGCTCGACCGGGGTGGAGTCGGCCTGGGGGTTCGCGTCCCCCTTGAGGATGAGTCGGCCCTGCGCGTCGCGGCGCAGCAGCCGGTGGGTGCGAGTCTTCACCGGGTGATCGGGGTCGGTGACCGTGACCACCTGGTCCTCCACGAGCTGGGCGGGGTCGACGGGTCGACCGACGACGACGTCACCCACGTGGATCCGGGGCTCCATCGAGCCCGACATGATCGCGCGGGGGGTCCAGCCGACGGCGAGCGGCAGCACCGACCAGACCAGGAGCCCCGCCACCATGGCCAACGCCGCCCGGGAGAGCGACACCGCGAGCACGCGCCCCCAGCCCGACTCCGTCGCCCCGGACGTCTCCCCGGACGTCGCCCCGTCGTGCGGGGTGACGTCCGCGGCCGGGACCGGACGTTGGAGGGGGATGCGTAGCTGGTCCATGTGGTGGCGCTCAGGCGACTCGGGGCTCAGGGCCCGGGTCAGCTGTTCTGGGCCTCCCAGGTGAAGCCGAGCGACGCGGTGCCACCCTGAGCCGTGTTCGGCGCGGTGGCGCTCAGCGTGTAAGTCACGCGGTAGGACTTGGTCTCGCTCGCGGTGCCGGTCGGCGCCCAGGAGCTGACACCGGTGGCGAAGGAGGTCCTGGCTCCGGCGAAGTCCTTCACGGTGCCGTCGTAGAGCGTGCTGCCCCCGGTGAAGCCGGCGCACGCGGCGTTGGTGGCCCCGGCGCCCTCCTCGACCTTGAGCGCGATCACGTCGGCCAGGGCGTTGGTCGTGGCGTAGGAGGTGCCGTAGAGCTTGACGGTGGAGGCCAGCGAGCCGCTCGAGGTCACGTTGACGCACTTGGCGTCGGTGGCGCCCGGCTTCAGGTTCGTGGCCGTGAACAGCGCGGTGTTGGCGTCGTTGTCGGCCAGGGCGACCGTGCCCGAGGTCCAGTTGTTGGTGGGGTTGGAGGTCGTGGCCGAGAAGGCGGAGTACGACGACTGCCAGACCAGCGCGCCACTGGCGACGACCGCCAACGGGACGGACGCGGCGGCGACGAGGCGCTTGTTGCGGAAGATGGAGCGAACAGACATGTGGGTCCCCCTCAGGAAGCGGCCCGCAGCTCGGGCCGTTGGTTCAGAGAGTGACTAGTTGCGAGCCACAAGACG
This sequence comes from uncultured Actinomycetota bacterium, assembly GCA_963750435.1. GTDB lineage: Bacteria > Actinomycetota > Actinomycetes > Propionibacteriales > Nocardioidaceae > Marmoricola. Next base: position 143,930 of record CAVVQW010000015.1, read on the forward strand.
GACTAAACACCCTTAAAACACTCTATTTAGGGCGAGTCTCGTAAATCGGACTAGACCGAGGGTCGTTAAATAAACAACTTCTATCGATATCCTGACCTTCTTCCACATGCTGTGCAGGTCGCCACGAGCGCGCGGCCTGCCGAGCGCCTGGGACCAGCGCGTCTGGACATGGCCCGGGTGGGCACTGGGGCGGGGTGAGTGACTCGAACGACGCCCGCGCGCACCCCGAGACCTACCGCGTCGCCCGCGGCGAGCAGGGCGTCCTGACCGTCGAGCCCTACAAGAGCGAGCTGCTGCCGCTGTGGCGCTTCGCGACGCCCGACGTGGCCGCGACCAGCGCCGAGGCGATCACCGCCAAGTTCCACGAGTACCTCGACGCCGGGGACGTGGTCGGCGCCGACATGGCGCGCAAGTTCCTGCAGATGGGCTTCACGCGGTCGCGGCGCTACGCCAACCACCCCGGCGGCAAGAAGTACGCCGGCCCGGTGCCGGCGGACCGGAAGGGGCAGAGCGGCGCCCACGGCCGCGAGGAGCTCCCCCGCGGCCCCGAGGACCCCGTCAAGGCCGAGAGCGCCCGGATCTTCAAGGCCGCCTGGGACGCCGTCGAGGCCGACGAGCGCTACACCACCCTCCGCGCCGAGCACCGGGCCCAGCACGGCTGACCGCCGAGACGGCGCGCGTGTCCGCCGACACGGCGCGCGTGTCCGCCGAGACGGCGCGCGTGCCCGCCGAGACGGCGCGCGTGTCCGCCCGTGGTGAACGGCGTACGGCGTCGTCGGACCCCGCGGGTACGTTGACCCACGTGACGATTCTCGACGACGCCCGCGAGGGCATGAACCCCGACATCCGCGTCCAGGACGACCTCTTCGGACACGTCAACGGCACCTGGCTCGACACGGCCGAGATCCCCAGCGACCGCGCCGCCTGGGGCCCGTTCGTGATGCTCGCCGACGCGGCCGAGCTGCACGCGCGCGAGATCATCGAGGACTGCGCCGCCGGCCGCCTCGAGGGCCGCGACGCCACCAAGATCGGCGACCTCTACGCCAGCTTCATGGACGAGGAGCGGGTCGAGGAGCTCGGCCACACCCCGATCCTGCCGGTCCTCGAGCGCATCGACGCGCTCACCGACGTGGCGGGGCTGGCGGAGTTCCTCGGGCTGGTTCGAGCGCCGGGGCGGCGGCGGCCTGTTCGGGTCCTTCGTCGACAGCGACGACCGCGACTCCGACCGCTACCTCGTCAACGTGCTCCAGGGCGGCCTCGGCCTGCCCGACGAGAGCTACTACCGCGAGGAGAAGTTCGCCGAGGTCCGCGAGAAGTACGCCGCCTACCTCACCCGCATCCTCACCCTGGCCGAGCGGCCCGACCCCGAGGCGACCGCCGCGCGCGTGGTCGCGCTCGAGACCCGGCTGGCGCAGGGCCACTGGGAGCGCGCGCAGACCCGCGACGTGCTCAAGACCTACAACCTGCGCTCGCTGGCCGAGCTGCGCGCGCTGGTCCCGACCTTCGACTTCCTCGGCTGGGTCACCGCCCTGGGCGGCTCCGAGGCCACCATCGCCGAGACGATCGTGCGCCAGCCGTCCTACCTCGAGCACCTCGAGACCGTGCTCGCCGACACCCCGATCGAGGACTGGCAGGCGTTCTTGTCCGTGCGCGCGATCCGCACGGCCGCGGCGTACCTCTCGGGCGCCTTCGTCGAGTCCAACTTCGACTTCTACGGCCGCACCCTGTCCGGCACGCCCGAGCTGCGGGCGCGCTGGAAGCGCGGCGTCGGCCTGGTGCAGGGCGCGCTCGGCGAGTCGGTCGGCCAGGAGTACGTCGCCCGGCACTTCCCGCCGCGGTCCAAGGAGCTGATGGACGCCCTCGTCGCCCACCTGCTCGAGGCCTACCGCCGCTCGATCCACGACCTCGACTGGATGACCGAGGAGACCAAGCAGCGGGCCTACCTCAAGCTGGACACCTTCCGCCCCAAGATCGGCTACCCCGACACCTGGCGCGACTACTCCGACCTCCAGGTCACCGCCGACGACCTGCTCGGCAACGTGCTCGCGGCGACCGCCTTCGAGACCGACCGCGAGCTGCGCAAGATCGGCCAGCCGGTCGACCGCGACGAGTGGTTCATGCTGCCGCAGACCGTGAACGCCTACTACAACCCCGGCACCAACGAGATCTGCTTCCCCGCGGGCATCCTGCAGAAGCCGTTCTTCGACGCCGACGCCGACCCGGCCGAGAACTACGGCGGCATCGGCGCGGTGATCGGCCACGAGATCGGTCACGGCTTCGACGACCAGGGCGCGCAGTACGACGGCGCGGGCAACCTCAACGACTGGTGGACCAGCGACGACAAGGCCGCCTTCGAGGTCAAGTCCACGGCCCTGATCGCACAGTACGACGGCTTCGAGCCCCGCGACGTGCCCGGCGAGCACGTCAACGGTGCCCTGACCGTGGGCGAGAACATCGGCGACCTCGGTGGCCTGACGATCGCGCTGAAGGCCTACCGGATCTCCCTCGACGGCGCCGAGGTGCCCGAGCGCGACGACCTGACCGGGGTGCAGCGACTGTTCCTGAACTGGGCCTACGTCTGGCGCACCAAGCGTCGCAAGGAGCTGGCCCAGACCTACCTGGCCACCGACCCGCACTCGCCGCCGGAGTTCCGCGCCAACATCGCCCGCAACCTCGCGGAGTTCCACGAGGCCTTCGACGTGCAGCCCGGCGACACCCTGTGGCTCGACCCGGAGGACCGCGTCCGCATCTGGTGACCGACCGACGCTGACCGGGGGATCCCTGCACACGGGTGCGGGGGTCCCCCGTTCGGCGTACGGGTGGGCGCGGGATCTTGTGGGCGACCTCACCACGGCGTTAGTCTGAGTCACCAGTGGTGCGTATGACGAAACGAGTTGCATGATGCGCAACAAGACGGCGGTCCGGAACCAGACGCTGCAGCGCCTGCTGACCCACACCCGCTACGAGGTCCTGCCCACCGCGACCACCGAGGAGAAGGTGGTCGCCTCGGTGCCGAAGGACGTGGCGGTCACCGTCACCGCGTCCGGCACCAAGGGTCTCGAGGCGACCCTGGCGCTGGCGGAGAACCTCGCCGGCCACGGGTACGCCGTGGTGCCCCACCTCGCCGCGCGGATGATCCGCGACCGCGCCGAGCTGACCGAGATCCGCGACCGGCTCGGCGAGAGCGGCATCACCAGCATCTTCGTGCCGGGCGGCGACGTGGACCCGGTCGGCGACTACCCCGACGCGTTCAGCCTGCTCGAGGACCTGCACACGCTGGCCAAGCCGTTCACCCACGTCGGCATCGCGGGCTACCCCGAGACGCACCCCAAGATCACCGACGACCTGACCGTGCAGTCGATGTGGGACAAGCGCCGGCACGCCACCCACGTGGTCAGCAACCTGACCTTCGACCCCGACGCGATCCGGGCGTGGGTCGAGCGCATGCGCGGCCGCGGGATCACGATGCCGCTGCTGCTGGGCATGCCCGGCCCGATCGACCGGGCCAAGCTGCTGACGATGGCCACCAAGATCGGCGTCGGGGAGTCGACCCGGTTCCTGGCCAAGAACAAGGGCACCTTCATGCGGCTGGCCGCCCCCGGCGGCTTCACGGGCGAGACCTTCCTGCGCGACTGCGCCCCCGTCGCCGCCAAGCCGGAGAACTTCATCGAGGGCCTGCACGTCTTCACCTTCAACCAGGTCGCCGAGACCGAGGCCTGGCGCCAGGACCTGCTGGCCCGTCTCTGAGGGGCGGGTGCTGCCTGCGCCCGCCCCGGACGTCATACGTCCTCGTCGTCATCACGACCAGGACGGATGACCTCCCACGGGACGTCATCCGGGGCGGCGGCTACAGCGACCGGGACGCATGACGTCCGGCCGGCACCGTGAGGGCCGACTCGACCCAGACTCCTACGCCAGCAGGCCTTCGAGCGCCCGCTCGAGACCCCCGTGGCCGGTCGGCACGACGGTCAGCGGCAGCCCGAGCCGGCCGGCGGCCGCCTCGGCGGCGGCGAGCAGCTCCGGGGTCTGCTCCTGGGCCAGCCACACGACGCGGGTGTAGTGCCGGAAGTAGTCGTCGAGCAGCTCGGGGTAGCGGTCCAGCCCGAGCTCGGTCTCGACCGTGCGCGCGAACGACCGCACCAGGAAGTCGGTGAGCAGGTAGGTGCCGGCCTGGTCGGCGAAGAACTCCTCGATCCGCGAGGCGCCGGCGTACACGTCGTAGCAGTGCAGGCCCTCGAGCCGGCGCAGCCCGAGCCGCTCGCACACCTCGTCGAGCGCGCCGTAGGTGCCGCAGTCGGCGTACCCCACCGCCACCACGTCGTACGCCGCCGCGAGCTGCTCGGCGAGGCGCGTCACCTCCCCGGCGATCAGCTGGGGCTGGTTGTGCAGCAGCGGGGGCAGCGGGTGCACGTCGACGTCCCAGCCCCGCGCCGCGACGACCTGGGCGGCCGGCTGGGCGATCGCCCCGCACGCGATCAGCGCCGTACGCCGGGTGCTTGGCGAGGGTTGAGGACGCTCCGGGCCCGGCGCGGGCCCAGTGGAGCGTCCATAACCCCGATTTACATGTGCGGCCGCGCCGCCCCCCTCAGGTCGGGAAGGCGAGGAGGTCGACGAACCGGTCGTTGAACTCGGGGCGGTCGGAGAGCTCGACATACTCCACCTCCTCCAGCAGGGTCGTGGCGCCGGCCCGCTCGCGCAGGGACAGCAGGGCCATCTTCGCGCCCTCACCCGCGACGTTGCCGGCCGAGACGATGCGCAGCACCGGCAGCTTCGGGACCAGCCCGATGCGGATGGCCGAGGCCGGGGAGAGGTAGGACCCGAACGACCCGGCGAGCAGCACCTGCTGCACGTCGTCGTGCTCGAGCTCGAGCTGCTCGAGCAGGAGCGTCCAGCCGGTCGAGATGGCGGCCTTGGCGAACTGCAGCTCGCGCACGTCGCGCTGGGAGAGGTAGACGGTCTCGGCCACGTCGGTGTCCGGCTCGGGCCGGTGGAGCACGAAGACCCGCTCCTCACCGATCTTGGCGAAGCGGTCGGCCAGCCCGGGCGCCACCGTGGCGGCGGTCTCGACCGGCACGAACCGGCCCGTGGCGTCGAGCAGCCCCACGCGCACCAGCTCGGCGACCGCGTCGACCAGGCCCGACCCGCACAGCCCGCGCGCCTCGACGTCGCCGATCACCGACAGCCGCACTTCCCCTGCGGCAGGGTCCAGCCGGACCACCTCGATGGCACCGTCGGCCGCCCGCATGCCGCAGCGGATCGCGCCGCCCTCGAAGGCCGGCCCGGCGGGCGCCGCGGTCGAGACCAGGGTGTCGCCGTTGCTCAGCACGATCTCGCAGTTGGTGCCGACGTCGATGAACAGCCGCGTGCGCTTGTCGCGGTCCATCCCCGTGGCGAGCATGCCCGCCACGATGTCGCCACCGACGTAGGCCCCCAGCGCGGGGAACAGCGCCAGCCGCGCGCGCGGGTGCACGTGCAGCCCGACCTCGGCAGCCAGCACGACCGGCGGGTGCGACGTCGACATCACGAACGGCGCGACGCCGAGCGGCTCGGGGTCGATGCCGAGCAGGAGCGCGGTCATCGTCGCGTTGCCGGCGACGGCGACCTCGTAGACGTGCTCCGGCGCGACCCCGCCCTCCGTGCACACCTCGGCGGCCAGCTCGTCGAGGGTCTCGGCGGCGAGCTGCTGCAGCCGTCCGAGCGCGTCGGGATCCATCATCGTCGCGCTGATCCGGGTGATCACGTCGCCGCCGAACGGCTGCTGCTTGTTCAGCCGCGACGCCACGGCCACCGGGGTGCCGGTCGTCAGGTCGAGCAGGGTCGCGACGACCGTGGTGGTGCCGAGGTCGAAGGCGATCGCGTAGCGCTGCTCGGTGGTGTCGCCCGGCTCGACGTCGACGAGCGCCTCGTCGACGATCACCGCGGTCACCTTGAAGTCGGCCTCGCGCAGCACCTTCGGCAACCGGCGGAGCACGTGCAGGTCGACGGTCAGCTCGAGGTCCTCGATGGCATCGGTCAGCCGCACGAGGTCGGTGCGCTGGTCCTGCAGCGACGGGTCGGTGAGCTCGACGTAGCGCTTCTGCACCGCCGGTCGCAGGATCACCTGCCGGCCGACCCCGACCGTCGCCGCCTTGGGTCGGGTGGTCAGCGGCGGGACCGTGACGGCCAGGTCCTGCGTGGCGGTGGCCAGGCAGGCCAGCCGCCAGCCCGCGGCCAGCTCGGCCTCGGAGAAGGTACGTCGGTCGTGCCGAGAGACGGTCGTCTGCACGTCGAGCTGGACCTTGCACTTGTGGCAGGTGCCGTGCCCGCCGCAGGTCGAGTCGATCGCGATGCCGTTCCACGACCCCGCGTCGAAGACCGTGACGCCCGGGGGCACGCGGAACGTGCGCACGGGGGGCGTCGAACCCGACGAGGGGCCGTCGAGGACGGTGAACGCCAGCTGCACCCGACCGGTGCCGTCGTGCGGCTCGGTCGGGCTGCCGCTCGGCGCCATCAGACCCTCACGGGCCAGCCCGTCCACGTCGATGCCGGACGCTGGACCTGGTCCGGGACCGGAGCTCACGTCGCCGCTGCTGCGGCGGCTGCCTTGGCCTCGCGGTGACGCGTGATCCACGACATCCCCCAGTCGTCGTGCCCGAGCAGCAGGTCGGTCGCCTTGACGGCGTCGACCACCGACGGTGTGCGGGTGTCCATGATCGCGCTGGTCAGGCCGGCCGTCATCGCCATCGTCAGCCAGGTGCCGTTGAGCTGGTGGCGACCGGGCATGCCGAAGGAGACGTTGCTGGCGCCGCAGGTCATGTTCAGGCCGTGCTTGTCGCGGATGCCGCGCATGGTCTCCATCGTGGTGAGCGCCGTCATCTGGTCGGCGCCGATCGGCATGGCCAGCGGGTCGATCACGATGTCGGCGAGCGCGATGCCGTACTCCTGCGTCGCGACCCGGACGATCTTGTCGACCAGCAGGAGCCGCTTCTCCGCCTCCATCGGGATCTCGTCGGCGTCGTTGGGCAGCGCGATCACGGCGGCGTCGTACTTCTTGACCAGCGGCAGGATCTGCTCCATCCGCTCGTCCTCGGCGGTGATGGAGTTGACCAGCGCCCGCCCCTTGTACGCCGACAGCCCGGCCTCGAGGGCCTCCACGACCGAGGAGTCGATGCAGATCGGCAGGTCGGTGAGCTCCTGGACCATCGTGACGACCTTGGCGAGCAGCTCGGCCTCGTCGACCAGCGGCACCCCCATGTTGATGTCCAGCACGTCGGCACCGCCCTCGACCTGGGCCTTGACGTCGCGCTCGACGGCGGAGAGGTCGCCGGCCTTGATCTGGTCCTGGAAGATCCGGCGACCGGTCGGGTTCAGCCGCTCCCCGATCAGGCAGAAGCGGTGCATGCCGCCGATCACGACCTCCTTGGAGGCCGACCGGATGTGGGTCTCCTGCAGCTCGGCGGCCATCAGGCGGAGACCTTCGCGCGCTTCTCCTTGAGGAGGGCCTTGGCCTTGCGCACGCACCCCGAGGCGTCGGCCGCGTAGCCGTCGGCGCCGACCGCGTCGGCGTACTCCTGGGTGACGGGGGCGCCGCCGACCATGACGATCACCTCGTCGCGCATGCCGGCCTTCTGCAGCGCGTTGATGTTGGCCTTGAACATCGGCATCGTCGTGGTCAGGAACGCCGAGAACCCGACGATGTCGGGCTGGTGCTCCTCGATCTTGCGCACGAAGGTCTCCGGCGCCACCTGCACGCCGAGGTCGATCACCTCGAAGCCGGCGCCCTCGAGCATGATGTTGACGAGGTTCTTGCCGATGTCGTGCACGTCGCCCTTGACCGTGCCCATCAGGAACTTGCCGATGGTCTGGACGCCGGTCTCGGCGAGCAGCGGGCGCAGCACCTCCATCGACCCGGCCATGGCGCGACCCGCGATCAGCATCTCGGGGACGAAGAAGTCCCCGCGCTCGAACCGGGCACCCACCTCCTCCAGCGACGGGATCAGGGCGTCGAAGAGCAGCGACTGCGGCTCCATCTGCATGCCCAGCGCCTCGTGGGTGAGGTCGAGGACCTTGGGGGCGTTGCCGACCAGGGTCTCGTCGTAGAGGCCTTGGAGGATCTCCTCAGGTGTCATGCCGGTTCCTTCGTGTGGGTGACGCTTGGTTGACGCGGGGTGGTGACGCGGGGGGCGCCGCTCAGGTGTGCACCCCGGGGTGCAGCTGTCGCGACAGCTCCCGGGTGTGGTCGACGAGCAGCTGCCCGATCTCGCTCGCACGCGACTCCAGCCGTGCGGTGGGACCGGACACACCGACCGCGGCGACCACGTCGTCGTCGGGGCCGAAGACAGGGGCGGCGACACCGGAGAGCCCGACCTCGAGCTCGTCGTGGGTGACGGCGTAGCCGCAGGAGCGCGCCCACTCGAGGTCGCCCTCGAGGTCGCCGCGCCGGGCGATCGTCTGGTCGTTGAGCGACTCCAGCTCACCGTCGGGCAGCTCGAGGGCACCCCAGGCGAGCAGCACCTTGCCCAGGGCGGAGGCGTGCGCGGGGACCTCGACGTCGAGCCAGTCGCGGGCGCCGAGCAGGAAGGTCGAGTCGACCTGGTCGATGTGGGCCACGCGGCCGCCGCTGGCCACCGCGAGGTGCACGGTCTCGCCGGTGTCCAGGCCGATCGACTCCAGCACCGGACGGGCCAGGCGGGCCAGCTGGGCGGTGCGGTCGTGGCGGGCGGCGTACAGCACGAACAGCGAGCCGCCGATGTACTCCCCCGGGCCGCTGCGCTCGACCAGCCGGGCGCGCTCCAGGGCCGAGAGCATCCGGGACGCGGTCGAGCGGGCCAGGCCGGAGGTCTCCACGACCTCGGCGAACCCGACGGGGTGGTCGGCCTCGACGATGTAGGTGACGAGGGCGGCGGCGCGGTCCAGCGCCTGGGTGCCGCTCGCACTTTCCACGGTCGTACTGCCCGTCACGCTTGACCACCCTTCGTCCCTCGGTCCAAGGTTGACCCAGGACTCCCACGATGTGGAACGAGCCGCCCACATGGTGAGGCTAGGTTTCCTGGACAGTCCCGGTCAAGCACCACCAGCCGTTCCGTCCCCCGCGTCATCAGGAGTCCGCCGATGTTCCGCAACAAGATGCCCCGCTACGAGATCCTCAGCGAGGACGCGATGGCCACGCTCGACCGGGGGTGGCGCCGCCTGGTGACCGAGCTCGGCGTGGAGTTCATGAGCCAGCGCGCGCTCGACGCGCTGGCCGCCGAGGGGCAGCGGGTCGAGGGCGACAAGGTCTTCTTCGACCCCGACTGGATCCTGGCCCAGGTCGCCAAGGCCCCCCGCGAGTTCGACCTGCAGGCCCGCAACCCCGCCCACAACCTGCACATCGGCGGCGACTCGATGGCCTTCGGCGCCGTCTACGGGCCGCCGTTCGTGCGCGAGGGCGACGTGCGCCGCGACGCGACGATGGACGACTTCACCCGGTTCGCCAAGCTCGCCCAGACCTTCCCGATCATGGACTCCGCGGGCGGCGTGATCTGCGAGCCGAACGACACCCCGCTCGACAGCCGCCACCTCGACATGACCTACGCGCTGGCGACGCTGACCGACAAGCCCTTCATGGGCAACGTGGTCTCGGGCCCCAACGCGATCGACACCATCGAGCTGACCTCGATCCTGCTCGGCGGCAGCGCGGGCCGCGAGGCCGGCCGGGCGAGCATCGAGCAGACCCCGGCCCTGATCTCGCTGATCAACTGCAACTCCCCGCTGCGCTGGGACGACCGGATGCTCGACTCGCTGTTCGAGTACGCCGAGGCCAACCAGGCCGTGGTCCTCACCCCGTTCATCCTGATGGGCGCCATGTCGCCGGTGACGATCCCCGCCGCGCTGGTGCAGCAGATCGCAGAGGCCCTGACCGGCATCGCCCTGGCCCAGACGATCCGGCCCGGCTGCCCCGTCGTGTTCGGGTCGTTCCTGTCCAACATCGACATGCAGTCCGGGTCCCCCACCTTCGGCACCCCCGAGTCGGGCATCGGCCTGCTCTGCACCGGCCAGATCGCGCGCCACTTCGGCCTGCCGTTCCGCTCCGGCGGCACGCTGACCTCCTCGCAGGTGCCCGACGCGCAGGCGGGCTACGAGGCGCTGATGACCCTGATGCCGACCTTCCTGGCCGGCGCCAACTGGGTGATGCACTCCGCCGGCTGGCTCGAGGGCGGCCTGGTCGCGGGCTTCGAGAAGTTCATCGTCGACATCGAGCTGCTGCAGATGATGCAGGCCGAGTTCACGCCGCTCGAGATCGACGAGGCGTCCCTGGCCTTCGGTGCGCACGAGGAGGTCGGCGCCGGCGGCCACTTCCTGGGCGCGATGCACACGATGGAGCGCTTCCGCACCTGCTTCTACCGGCCGCTGCTGTCGTCGTCGGAGAACTACGAGCGGTGGATGCGCAACGGCGGCAACGACGCCGCCCACCGGGCCACGAAGATCTACCAGGACAAGCTGGCGGCGTACGAGCAGCCGCCCCTCGACGAGGCCATCCGCGCCGAGATGGAAGAGTTCGTCGTACGCCGTCGCAAGGAGCTCGGGGACTGATGGTCACGCCACCGTCCGCCAACGCCGGGCCCCCCTCCGGCGACTTCGTCCTCGCCCTCGACTGCCCCGACCGCCCGGGCATCGTGCACGCCGTCAGCGGCTTCCTGGTGCAGCACGGCGGCAACATCGTGGAGAGCCAGCAGTTCGGCGACCGGCTCAACGGCCGGTTCTTCATGCGCATCGACTTCACGATGACCCCCGAGATCGGCGAGCGGCCGACCGCCGAGCAGCTGCGGTCCGACTTCGACGAGGTCGCCCGGCGCTACGAGATGACCTACGAGCTGTGGGACGCCGAGGCGCCGTACCGCACGCTGATCATGGTCAGCAAGCACCTGCACTGCCTCAACGACCTGCTCTTCCGGCACTCCACCGGCTCGCTGCACGTCGACCTGCCGGTGATCGTGTCCAACCACCGCGACGCCGAGCCGCTCGTCCGCTCCTACGGCCTGGAGTTCCGCCACATCCCGGTCACGGCGGCGACCAAGGCCGACGCCGAGGCCGAGCTGATGGCGCTGCACGAGGAGCTCGACATCCACCTGGTGGTGCTGGCCCGCTACATGCAGGTGCTCTCCGACGACGTCTGCCGCCGACTGTCGGGCCAGGCGATCAACATCCACCACTCGTTCCTGCCGAGCTTCAAGGGCGCCAAGCCCTACCACCAGGCCTTCGACCGCGGGGTGAAGCTGATCGGGGCGACGGCGCACTACGTCACCGCCGACCTCGACGAGGGCCCGATCATCGAGCAGGACGTGATCCGGGTCGACCACAACCACGACCAGGACCAGCTCGTCGCCGCCGGTCGCGACGTGGAGGCCGCGGTGCTCTCCCGTGCGGTCCGCTGGCACTCCGAGTCGCGGGTGCGCCTCGACGGGCACCGGACCGTCGTCTTCCGCTGAGTCCCCTGGGGGACGCCGCTCAGCCGGTTCCCCAGCCCCGTACGCCGCACCGGCCGGTCTAGCGCCAATGCCCTATTTGGTGTCTTTGACTTATTTGTTAGGAATCCGGTGACAGGCTGGACCCATGCGGCAGCCGCACTCTCGGACGACCCCCACCCGCGACCTCGTCGCCCTGGGTGTGGGCGGCGGCGCCATCGTGGCGCTGCTGGTGCTGTCCTGCGTGGTGATCCTGGGCGGTCGGGCGTGGGGTCCGGTGACCAGCGACTCCGTCGCCGTGCTCGCGGCCGTGGTGGCCACGGCCAGCTCCCTCTACGCCGGCGTACGCCGGAGCGGGGCGATGCGCCGCTCGTGGCTGCTGTTCTGCGTGATGATCCTGCTCAACACCGTGGGGGCCACCCAGTGGCTGGCGACCGGGGGCTCCGACGGGGACCGGGCGCTCTCGTGGGCCGACGGCCTCTACCTCGCGGGGGTCGTGCCCGCCGGCTTGGCGCTGGTGCTCTACCCGATGACCACCGGCATCCGGCGCGCCTGGAGACCGCTCGTGCTGGACGGCCTCGTGGTGGGGTCCTCGACCCTGCTGCTGAGCACCGTCTTCGGGCTCAGCGAGGTGGCGGGGAACCTCGCCGGGAGCCGCGCCTTCGTCTTCCTGGTCTACCCGGTGATGGACGTCGCGATCCTGTCCCTGATCGTGGTGCTGCTCCTGCGCAGCGCCGGTCGGGTGCGGGTCGACATGGTCCTGATCGCGATGACCTTCGCGGCCTTCGCGGTCGCCGACCAGGGCTTCGCGCTCAGCAGCGTGCGCGACCAGGAGCTGGGCGACGTCTACCTCCTGGGGTACGTCGTCGCGGCGCTGCTGCTGGCCAGCGCCGCCCTGGCGGCGGCGACCCTGGAGTCGGGGATCCGCCCGCTGCGGACCCACCTCTCGGGACCGGTGGCCCCGGTCCTGCCCGACCTCGCGGCCTTCGTGGCCCTCGGCACCTGCGTGGCCACCGGCGTCGCCGACATGATGCAGGGCACGCTGGTCACCGTGGTGCTCGTGCTGACCGGGCTGCGACAGCTGCTGCTGACCGCGACCAACCTGCGCCTGCGGCGACGCCTGGAGCTGCGGGTCACCGAGCGCACCGAGGAGCTGCGGCTGCTCACCGAGGAGCACCGCCGGCTCGACGCGATGAAGCGCGAGCTGGTCACCGCCGTCAGCCACGAGCTGCGCACCCCGCTGACCGCGATCCGGGGGTCGCTGGAGCTGCTCGCCGACGGCGACGCGGGCGAGCTCCCGACGACCGCGCGACCCGTGGTCGAGATGGCCGTCCGCGGCAGCCTGCGGCTCTCGCGGCTCGTCGACGACATCATCGACCTGGAGCGCCTGGAGAGCGGCACCTTCGGGTTCCTCCCGGCACGGCACGACCTGGGGCTGCTGGTGCACGACGCCGTGGGGTCGCTGGCCGTGCTGGCGCGGGAGGCGGGGGTCACGGTGCGCATCGATGCCGGTCCGGCGGGGGTCGTGTGCGACGGAGACCGGATCACCCAGGCGCTGGTCAACCTGCTCGGCAACGCCTTGAAGTTCACCCCGGTCGGCGGCTCCGTCCTGGTGAGCACCGCGCGCCGTGGCGAGGAGATGCAGGTCTCGGTCGCCGACACCGGGCGCGGCATCCCGGCCTCGGAGCTGTTCGCGATCTTCGACCGCTTCCACCAGGTCGAGCCCGACGACGCCCGCCAGCAGTCGGGGGCGGGTCTGGGCCTGGCCATCACCCGCCGCATCGTCGCGGCCAACGGCGGGCGGATCTGGGCCGAGAGCGCCCCCGGCGCCGGCTCCACGTTCTCCTTCACGCTGCCCGTGGCGGCACCCGTCGCCGACGCCTCGACGCGGGCCGACGACCTGCAGCACGCCGGGCCCCGCCCGGCCTGACCCGAGCAGGAAACCTGCCCGCCGAGCTCAGCCGGCGTCGTGGCTGGCCTCGACGGCCAGCCGGTCGACGAGGTCGTTCATCGGGTGCCCGCTGTGGCCCTTGACCCAGCGGAAGCTGACGTCGCCGCGCTCCTCGACCAGGTCGATCAGCGGCTCCCACAGGTCACGGTTGGCCACCGGCTTCTTCGCGGAGTTGGTCCACCCGCGGGCACGCCAGCCGACCCACCAGCTGTTCTTGAAGCAGTTCACGACGTACGTCGAGTCGCTGACCACCACGAGCGGCCCGGGCAGGTGCACGATCGCCTCGTACGCCGCCCGCACCTCCATCCGCTGGTTGGTGGTCGTGGCGTCGTGGCCCGACCCCTGGGGTCCGCCGTCCACGGCCCAGGCCCAGCCGCCCGGACCCGGGTTGCCACGACAGGCCCCGTCGGTGAAGGCCACGGTGGTGCCCTCGGGCACCGGGGCGTCGGCCTCCTGCACGCGCGGCCCCTGGGCGGAGGCCTTCTTCGCGGCCTTCGTGCCGGGTCGCTTCGTGGCGGTGCCCCCGGCCGACGGCGCCCCCGCGCAGGTGTCGTGGACCCACGCGGAGCCGTCGCTGGAGCGGACGATCTCGCCGCCCACCCCGATCCGCTCGGAGCATGCGGCGCACTTCGTGGCGTACCTGGCCTGCATCGGGTGGGGGTCCCCTCACTGGTGGTGGGTGGTGTCGGACGGACGGGCGGGTCGGGCGGCGGGACACCCCCTGGCACGGTTGCGTCTCGCGGTCTACGGTTGCGCCATGAGCAACGGCGCGACGGAGAACGCCACCGGCGTGCAGTCCGTCGACCGGGCCCTGAGGATCCTGGAGATCCTGGCACGCACCGGCGAGGCCGGCGTCACGGAGATCGCCGGGTCCCTCGAGGTGCACAAGAGTACGGCGTTCCGCCTGGTCGCCACCCTCGAGCAGCACGGGCTCGTCGAGCAGGTCGAGGGCCGGGGCAAGTACCGCCTCGGCGTCGGTCTGCTCCGCCTCGCCGGCGCCACCAGCGCGCGGCTCGACGTCGTGCAGGAGGCCCGGCCGCTGTGCAAGCAGCTCGCCGCCGCCACCGGCGAGACCGTCAACGTCGCCACGCTGAGCGGGCACAGCGCGCTCTACCTCGACCAGGTGGCCGGCCCCTCGGCCCTGCAGCCGCACAACTGGGTGGGCCAGCACATCCCGCTGCACGCGACCAGCAACGGCAAGGTGCTGCTCGCGTGGCTCGAGGCCGAGGAGCTCGGCGACCTGCTCGGCCGGCTCCCGGCGTACACCGGGCTGACGATCACCAGCCGCGCCCGGCTCCGCAAGGAACTCGACCAGGTGCGCGACCAGGGGTACGCCGTCGCGGTCGACGAGCTCGAGGTCGGCCTGACCGCGATCGCCGCGCCGGTCCGCAACGCCCACGGCGACGTGCTCTGCTCGATGAGCGTCTCCGGTCCGACCTTCCGGCTGGGCGACGCACGCGTCGAGCAGGTCGTCCCCCTGCTCGTCGAGGCGGCCGACGAGCTCTCGCACCGGCTCGGCTGGGGCGTGCGCTGACGCAAGCCCCGACCGAGCCGGTCCAGAACGGTGTGTACCGATCGGGTTTCATGCCTTGACGACACGGCAGCCGGTGAGCAGGGTGTTTCAGATGACGCCTACCGGTTGCGACCTGCGCAACACCCACTGACGCACCACGAGGCGAGGACGGATCCGCATGCCCGAGAACTTCATCGGTGGGAGCTGGGTGGCCGCTCAGGAGGGCGGCCGCCGGGAGATCCGCTGCCCGGCCGACGGCTCGCTCGTCGCCGAGATCGACGAGTCGACCAGCGTCGACACCTCGGCGGCGATCGGCGCGGCCCGCGAGGCTTTCGACTCAGGCCCCTGGCCCGGCACGAGCGCCCGCGAGCGAGGTGACCTGCTGCTGAGGGTGGCCGACCTGATGCAGCGCGACCGGGCGGCGATGGCCCGGATGGAGTCGCTCGACACCGGCAAGCGGCTGGTCGAGAGCGAGATCGACATCGACGACGTGACCAGCGTCTTCCGCCACTTCGGCCGGGTCGCGGACGCCGACGCGGGCCGGGTGGTCGACACCGGCAACGCCGGCGTGGTCAGCCGCATCGTGCACGAGCCGATCGGCGTCTGCGGCCTGATCAGCCCGTGGAACTATCCGCTGCTGCAGGTCTCCTGGAAGGTCGCGCCGGCGATCGCGGCGGGCTGCACCTTCGTGCTCAAGCCCAGCGAGCTCTCGCCGCACACGGCGATCCACCTGGTGCGGCTGCTCGACGAGGCCGGGCTCCCACCCGGCGTGGCCAACCTGGTGCTCGGCGACGGGCCCCACGCCGGAGCGCTGCTCAGCGAGGACCCGCGCGTCGACCTGGTCTCCTTCACCGGCGGCCTGGCCACCGGCAAGCGCATCATGGCGGCCGCCTCGGCCACGGTGAAGAAGGTCGCGCTGGAGCTCGGCGGCAAGAACCCCAACATCGTCTTCGCCGACGCCGACCGCGAGGCCGCCCTCGACAACGCCCTGACGGCGGTCTTCCTGCACTCCGGCCAGGTCTGCTCCGCCGGGGCGCGACTGCTGGTGGAGGAGTCCATCGCCGACGACTTCGTCGCCGAGCTCGTGCGCCGGGCGGGCGAGATCCGCCTCGGCGGGCCCTTCGACGAAAAGGCCGAGACCGGCGCGCTGATCTCCCAGGCCCACCTCGACAAGGTCACGGCCTACGTCGAGGCCGGGATCGCCGAGGGGGCCGAGGTGCTCGTCGGCGGCCACCGGGTGACCGAGGGCGCGCTGGCCGACGGCTTCTTCTTCGCCCCCACGATCCTGGGCGGCGTGCGTTCCCACATGCAGGTCGCGCAGGAGGAGTCCTTCGGCCCGGTGATGACCGTCGAGACGTTCTCGGGCGAGGACGACGCCGTGCGCCTCGCCAACGACTCGATCTACGGCCTGGCCGGCGCGGTCTGGACCGCCGACGCCGGTCGCGGGCAGCGGGTCGCGGCCCGGCTGCGCATGGGCACGGTCTGGATCAACGACTACCACCCCTACGTCGCCCAGGCCGAGTGGGGCGGCTACAAGCAGTCCGGCATCGGTCGCGAGCTCGGCGCGCACGGGCTGGCGGAGTACCAGGAGGCCAAGCACGTGTGGCACAACATCGCCCCCGCCTCCTCCGAGTGGTTCGGAGGACCGGCATGACCCGCGCGGACCACTACGACTTCGTCATCGTCGGCGGCGGCTCGGCCGGCTGCGCGTTGGCCAACCGGCTCAGCGCCGACCCCTCGACCAGCGTGCTGGTGCTGGAGGCCGGCCGCTCGGACTTCCGGATCGACCCCTTCATCCACATGCCCGCGGCCCTGCCGTTCCCGATCGGCAGCCGGCTCTACGACTGGAAGTACGAGACCGAGCCCGAGCCGGAGATGCACGGCCGGAAGATCTACCACGCCCGCGGCAAGGTGCTCGGTGGCTCCAGCTCGATCAACGGCATGATCTTCCAGCGCGGCAACCCGATGGACTACGAGCGCTGGGCCGGCGACGAGGGCCTCCAGGACTGGGACTACCTGCACTGCCTGCCGTACTTCAAGCGCATGGAGACCCTGATGGTCGACGGGCGCCGCGAGGCCGACACCTGGCGCGGCGGCAGCGGCCCGCTGGTGCTCGAGCGCGGCCCCGCCACCAACCCCCTCTTCGGCGCCTTCTTCGAGGCCGCCCAGCAGGCGGGCTACCCCCTGACCGACGACGTCAACGGCTACCGCCAGGAGGGCTTCGCGCGGTTCGACCGCAACGTCCACCGCGGTCGACGGCTCTCGGCCGCCCGTGCCTACCTGCACCCGGTGATGGACCGCCCCAACCTGCGGGTCGAGACCCTCGCGATGGCCACCAAGGTGCTCTTCGACGGCACCCGCGCCACCGGGGTCGAGTACCTCCGCGGCGGCCGCGCCCACCGCTCCGTGCAGGCCGGCGAGGTCATCCTCTGCGGTGGCGCGATCAACACCCCCCAGCTGATGCAGCTCTCCGGCCTCGGCGACCCCGCCCACCTCGAGCCCCTCGGCGTGCCGATGGTGCACGAGCTCAAGGGCGTCGGGGAGAACCTCCAGGACCACCTCGAGGTCTACATCCAGTACTCCTCCAAGCTGCCGGTCTCGATCGCCCCCGGCCTGGCCTGGCACCGCCGCCCCGGCATCGGCGCCAACTGGCTGTTCCGCCGTCAGGGCCTCGGCGCCACGAACCACTTCGAGGGTGGCGGCTTCGCCCGCAGCAACGACGACGTCGACTGGCCGAACCTGATGTTCCACTTCCTCCCGGTCGCCATCCGGTACGACGGCACCTCGCCCACCGAGGGCCACGGCTACCAGGTGCACATCGGCCCGATGTACGCCGACACGAGGGGCTGGGTGCGGATCAGCAGCCGCGACCCGAAGCAGCACCCCAAGATGCTGTTCAACTACCTCTCCACCGCCAACGACAAGCGCGAGTGGGTCGAGGCGGTGCGGGTGGCACGCGACATCCTCAACCAGGCGGCCTTCGACCCGTTCAACGCCGGCGAGCTCTCGCCCGGACCGAGCGTGGAGACCGACGAGGAGATCCTCGACTGGGTCCGCAAGGACGCCGAGACCGCGCTGCACCCCTCGTGCACGGCCAAGATGGGGGTCGACGACATGTCGGTGACCGACCCCTCCTCGATGCGGGTCCACGGCACCGAGGGCCTGCGGGTGGTCGACGCCAGCGTCTTCCCCTACGTCACCAACGGCAACATCTACGCCCCCGTGATGATGGTCGCCGAGAAGGCCGCCGACCTCATCCTGGGCCACACGCCCCTGGTCGCCGACCCGGTGCCCTTCTACCGTCACCGCGACGACTCCCCCCTCTACCCGCCCGGGGACAGCCGCAACAACCGAACAGGGGAGGTGCGGTCATGACCGCGACCGACACAGGCCGGGACACCCCGATCCATGGCGGCGACAGCACGCCCGCGCTCCACGTCGAGGGGTTGTGGAAGATCTTCGGCCCGCGAGCCGACAAGATCATCGGCACCGACGAGGCCCACCTCTCCCGCAAGGAGCTGCAGGAGAAGACCGGCCACGTCGTCGGCATCCGCGACGTCTCCTTCGACGTGGCCCCCGGCGAGGTCTTCGTGGTGATGGGGCTCTCCGGCTCCGGCAAGTCCACGCTGGTGCGGCTGCTGACCCGGCTGATCGAGCCGACAGCGGGCACCGTCGAGCTGTACGGCGAGGACATCACCGGCATGGCCGACTCGGCACTGCTCGACACCCGGCGCCGCAAGGTCTCGATGGTCTTCCAGCACTTCGGCCTGCTGCCGCACCGCAAGGTGGTCGACAACGTCGCCTTCGGTCTCGAGGTGCGGGGCGAGGGCAAGAAGGACCGCCGCAACCGTGCGCAGGAGATGGTCGACCTGGTCGGCCTCCAGGGCTACGAGAACAACTACCCCGACCAGCTCTCCGGTGGCATGCAGCAGCGGGTGGGCCTGGCCCGGGCGCTCGCGGCCGACCCCGAGGTCCTGATGTTCGACGAGCCGTTCTCCGCGCTCGACCCGCTCATCCGTCGCGACATGCAGAACGAGGTCATCCGCCTGCACGAGGAGGTGGGCAAGACGATGGTCTTCATCACCCACGACCTCAGCGAGGCGCTCAAGCTCGGTGACCGCATCCTGATCATGCGCGACGGCGAGATCGTGCAGATCGGCACGCCCGACGAGGTGGTCGGGGCCCCGGCCGACGAGTACGTCCGCGACTTCACCAGCGAGGTGCCCAAGTCGCACGTGCTGACCCTGAAGTGGGTGATGCGGCCCGACGACGGCACCGTGCCCGCCGACGCGCCGGCCCTGTCGTGCCACCAGATCGTGCGGGACGCCGCCCGGATCGTGCTCGACCACCAGGGCCCCTGCCGGGTGGTCGACGGCGATCGCGTGGTGGGCGTGGTCGACGACGAGGACATCCTCCGCGTGGTCGTCGCCGAGGACGGACGCTCCTGATGGCCACCACGACGACGGCTCCCCGTCCCGCCGCCCCCGAGTCGGGCAGCAGCAAGGAGGAGCAGCCGTACGTCGAGCCCGGTCGCAAGCGCCACACCGGGTGGCTGCTGCTCGGGTTGCTGGCCGTCTGGCTGGTGCTGTTCGCGGTGCTCAAGGGCCAGGACACCCGTGCCCTCGGGATCCAGGACACGACCGGGTTCCACGACTGGCTGAACCGCGTGCGCGACTGGGTCCAGCTCAACGGCCCCGACAACTGGTTCTTCGGCGGCGTCCTGGGCTTCATCGGCGACGCCTTCAACGCGATCTTCTCGTTCCTGCAGAAGCTGGTCAGCATCCCGGCCTTCCCGCGCCCGGTGCCCCAGATCGGCTGGCTGGGCGTGGTCGCGATCGCCGCCTGGGTCGCGTGGGCGGTCGCGGGCCTGCGCTCGATGGCCCTGGTCGTCGTCTCCGTGCTGTTCTTCGGCATCTTCGGTCTCTGGCAGGACAGCATCGACCTGCTGCTCGTCACCGTCCTCGCCGTGGCGGTCTGCTTCGTGATCGGGCTGCCCCTGGGCATCGCGATGGCCCGCAGCCACCGGGTCTCCGCGGTGATCACGCCCTTGCTGGACATCGCCCAGACCCTGCCGCCCTTCGCCTACCTCGCCCCGGTCGCCCTGGGCTTCGGCATCGGCCCGACCACCGCGATCGTGCTGACGGTCATCTACGCCCTGCCGCCGCTGGTGCGGATCACCGAGCACGGCATCCGCTCGGTGCCGGAGACCACGGTCGAGGCCGCCCGGTCGATGGGCCTGACCGGCGGCCAGATGCTGCGCCAGGTGCAGCTGCCGATGGCCCGTCGCACCATCGTGGTCGGCGTCAACCAGAGCATGATGGCCGCGCTGTCGATGGCGACCATCGCCGCGCTCGTCAACGGCCCCGGCCTCGGCAAGCCGGTCAACGCCGCCCTGCAGATCCAGAACATCGGCGCCGCCTCGGTGGCCGGCGTCCTGATCGTGCTGATGGCGATCATGCTGGACCGCACCACCACCGCCGCCAGCGAGCGCTCCGAGAGCATGGGCCGCAGCGGCATCGCCTCGGTCAGCGGTCCGGGTGTGATGCGGATGGGTGTGGTGCTGGAGAAGCTGCCCCGCTGGGCGACCGAGGACGCCGGGCGCGGCGTGCGCCAGCCCCGGCTGACCAACGCCGGCCGGTGGTCCGTCCGGGCGCTGTGGCTGCTGCCCGTGCTGGTCGCGGTCTACCTCTCCCGCGCCCAGCTCGACCTCGCGAAGTTCCCGGACCGCACGGTGTGGCCGTTCCTCAAGCCCATCGACGGCACCACCGTCACCAAGCTCGTCAACGACTTCTCGACGTGGTTCATCGACAAGGTCGACACCTTCACCCTCGCGCTGAAGAACGACGTCACCGACGGGGTGGTCAACCCGTTCCAGAGCCTGCTCGTCGGAGTCGCCGTGGTGGGTGATGGGGCTGGTGCATCCTGGCCCTGGCCTTCGTGCTCGGCGGCTGGCGGCCCGTGGTCTCCTCGGCGATCTGCCTGGCGATCATCTTCGCGGTCGGCCTGTGGAACGACTCGATGATCACGCTCGCGATGACCCTGATCGCCACGCTGCTGGTGATGGTCGTGGCGGTCGTGCTCGGCGTGGCCATGGGCCGCAGCCGACGCGCCGACACCCTGATCCGGCCGTTCCTCGACGCCTTCCAGACCATCCCGCCGTTCGTCTACCTGGTGCCGGCCCTGGCCCTGTTCGGGGTGGGCCGCTTCACCGCGATCATGGCCGCCCTGGCGTACGCCGTGCCGATCGCGACCAAGCTGGTCGCCGACGGCATCCGCGGGGTCTCCCCCACCACCGTCGAGGCGGCCCGCGCGAGCGGCTCGACCACCTGGCAGCTGATCACCAAGGTGCAGCTGCCGATGGCCCGCGAGGCGTTGGTGCTGGCCACCAACCAGGGGCTGCTCTACGTGCTGTCGATGGTCGTCATCGGCGGCCTGGTGGGCGGCGGCAGCCTCGGCTACATCGTCGTCTCCGGCTTCTCCCAGGACCAGCTCTTCGGCAAGGGCCTGGCCGCCGGCATCGCCATCACCGCCATGGGCGTGATGCTCGACCGCATCGCCCGGCACGCAGCGGCGCGCAGCGGCCGATGAGGTCGGTCCACCGCACCCTCAGACGTCTCCACGGGCCCACCGTGGAGCAGAGCAAGAGGAGAACGACATGGCACGAGGACTGATCCGGGGACGCACCCGGTTGGTCGCCGTCGTGGCCTCGGTGGGCCTCGGCCTGGCCGGGCTCGCCGGGTGTGGCAGCGGGGGCATCAAGGACACCACCTCGGGCGGGAGCGCCAGCGGGAAGGACTGCGGTGACCTGCGCATCGCGGTCAACCCCTGGACCGGTTACGTCGCCAACGCGCACGTGATCGGCTACCTCGCCCAGACCAAGCTGGGGTGCAACGTCACCTACCCCGACGTCAAGGAGGAGGTCGGCTGGCAGGGCATGGCGAGCGGCTCCATCGACACGATCGTGGAGAACTGGGGCCACCCCGACCTGGTCAAGAAGTACATCGACGAGCAGAAGACCGTCGTCGACGCCGGCCCGACGGGCGGCAAGGGGATCATCGGCTGGTACGTCCCGCCGTGGATGGCGAAGAAGTACCCCGACATCACCGACTCCAAGAACCTGAACAAGTACGCCAGCCTGTTCAAGACCTCCGAGTCCGGCGGCAAGGGCCAGCTGCTCGACGGCGACCCGTCCTACGTCACCAACGACGAGGCCCTGGTGAAGAACCTGAAGCTGAACTACAAGGTGGTCGTCGGCGGCAGCGAGGCCGGCCTGATCCAGAGCTTCAAGTCGGCGGAGAAGAACAAGACGCCCCTGCTGGCCTACTTCTACGAGCCGCAGTGGTTCTTCTCGGAGATGAAGCTGGTGCACGTCGACCTGCCGAAGTACACCGACGGCTGCGACGCCGACGCGGCCAAGGTGAACTGCGACTACCCGCCGTACACCCTGAACAAGCTGATCGCCAAGAAGTTCCAGGACTCCGGCTCGCCCGCGGTGAGCCTGGTCAAGAACTTCACCTGGACCAACGACGACCAGAACCTGGTCGCGAAGTACATCGCCCAGGACGGCATGAAGCCCGACGACGCCGCGAAGAAGTGGGTCGAGGCCAACCCCGACAAGGTCAAGGCCTGGCTGGGCTGAGCACCGCCCGCACGACCTGACCTGCACCAGCGCCCGGGACCGGCATCGGGCCCCGGGCGCTGGTGCGTCCAGGTGCTTGACACCCCTCCGCGTGCGGGTGACGATTGAGCCCTGAGTTTCTCAATGCGCACAACATTGCGCGATACGCAACAACTGGAGGATCCATGGCCCCGCCCCCCGCCACCGCCAAGGTCGTCGTCATCGGCGCCGGCATCGTCGGCAACAGCCTGGTGCACCACCTCACCGAGCTCGGGTGGACCGACATCGTGCAGCTCGACAAGGGCCCGCTGCCCAACCCCGGCGGCTCGACCGGCCACGCCTCGAACTTCATCTTCCCGGTCGACCACTCCCGCGAGATCACCGACCTGACGCTCGACTCGGTGCGGCAGTACAAGGAGATGGGCGTGTTCACCGAGTCCGGCGGCTTCGAGGTCGCCCGCACCGAGGAGCGCATGGAGGAGCTGCGGCGCCGGATGTCCAGCGCCAAGGCGTGGGGCATCGAGGCCGAGATCGTGAGCCCTGCGTTCGTGGCCGAGAAGGTCCCGTTCCTCGACCCCGACCAGATCATCGGCGCCTTCTGGACCCCGTCGGTCGGCGTCGTCGACTCGCTCCGGGCCGGCACGATCATGCGCGAGAAGGCCCTGGCCACCGGCGCGCTCACCGTCGTGCCCAACGTCGAGGTCGAGGACCTCGGGGTCGAGAACGGCCGGATCACCAAGGTGGTCACCGACCAGGGCGACATCGCGGCGGAGTACGTCGTGATCGCCTGCGGCGTGTGGAGCCCCAAGATCGGCGACATGGCCGGGGTCAAGATCGCCCTGACGCCCGCCGTGCACCAGATGATCTCGGTCGGTCCGTGCCCCCAGCTCGCCGAGCGCGAGGGCGAGATCTCCTTCCCGATCGTGCGTGACATGGACACCTTCTGCTACGAGCGCCAGCACGGCGCCGACATGGAGGTCGGGTCCTACGCCCACCGCGCGATCCTGCACGAGCCCGAGGAGATCCCCTCGATCGAGCAGGCCCGGCTCTCCCCCACCGAGATGCCCTTCACCGAGGACGACTTCGACCCCCAGCTCGAGCAGGCGCTCGAGCTGATGCCCGAGCTGCTCGGCGCCGAGGGCGCCGAGATCCGCTACGCCATCAACGGCCTGCTCTCGCTGACCGCCGACGGCTCGCCGATCCTGGGCGAGAGCCACGTCAAGGGCCTGTGGACCGCCGCGGCCGTCTGGATCAAGGAGGGCCCCGGCGTCGGCCGCGCGGTCGCCGAGTGGATGACCCACGGCCACTCCGAGATCGACGTCTCGCACAGCGACATCGCCCGCTTCCACGACCACGAGACCACCCGCGAGCACGTCCGGGCCCGCACCAGCGAGTCGTTCATCAAGACCTACGGCATCGTCCACCCCGGCGAGCAGTACACCTCCGACCGCGGCGTGCGCTGGTCGTCGATGGCGGAGTCGCAGAAGGCGCTCGGCGCGGTCTTCCACGAGACCGTCGGCTGGGAGCGGCCCTGGTGGTACGAGTCCAACGCCGGCCTGGTGGAGAAGTACGGCGACGCCGTGATGCCGCGCGAGCACGAGTGGGACGCCCGCTGGTGGAGCCCGATCATCAACGCCGAGCACCTCGCGATGCGCGAGAACGCCGGCATCATCGACCTGACCGCGTTCTCGGTCTTCGACATCACCGGCCCCGGCGCGCTGGCCTCGGTGCAGCAGACCTGCGTCGCGCAGTGCGACGTGGCCGTCGGCAAGGTCGTCTACACCCCGGTGCTCGACGCGAAGGGCGGCTTCCGCTCCGACCTCACCGTGATGCGGCTCGGCGAGGACCACTTCCGCGTCGTCACCGGCGGCGCGCACGGCATGGCCGACCGCGCCTGGTTCACCGACCACCTCGCCGAGGGCGCCAAGCTGGCCGACCTCACCGAGCAGGTCACCACGATCGGCGTGTGGGGCCCCCGGGCCCGCGACATCCTCGCCTCGCTGACCTCGCGACGACGTCAGCGACGCCGGCTTCGGCTTCCTGACCAGCCGCGAGATCACGGTCAAGGGCGTCGACGCCCCCGTGCTCGCCTCGCGGATCTCCTACGTCGGCGAGCTCGGCTGGGAGCTCTACGTGCCCTTCGAGGACGGCGCCGAGCTGTGGGAGGCGCTGCTCACCGCCGGCCGCGAGCACGGCGCCGTGCCCGTCGGCATCGGCGTCTACGGCACCACCGGCCGCATCGAGAAGGGCTACCGCGCCTTCGGTGCCGAGCTCGACGCCGAGCGCACGCATCATCGAGGCCGGCATGCAGCGGCCCAAGGTCAAGGCCGCCGACTTCGTCGGCAAGGAGGCCTACCTCGCCCAGCGCGCGGAGGAGCCGCCGTCGGTGCTGTGCACGCTGACCGTCGAGGACCACACCTCGGCCAGCGGCGTGAAGCGCTACATGCTCGGCGGCGAGCCGATCCTCAGCAGGGACGGCGAGCTGCTCACCGACGGCCACGGGCACCACCCCTACGTCACCTCGGCCGGGTCGGCGCCCGACCCTGGGCAAGCACGTGCTGCTCGCCTACCTGCCGCCCGAGGAGGCGCGGTCGGCAACGAGCTCACCGTGTCCTACATGGAGGAGCTCTACCCGGTGGTCGTCGGCTCGGTCGACTCGACGCCGCTGCTCGACCCCGGCAACGAGCGGATCCGGTGATGGACTCGGCGCCATGACGATCAACGTGCTCGTCTGCGTCAAGCGGGTGCCCGACGTGTCCGGCGAGGTGCTGCTCACCGAGGACGGCCAGTCGGTCGACGCGCGCTTCGTCGGCTTCACCACCAGCAACCACGAGAGCTGTGCGGTCGAGCTGGCCGTCCAGCTCGCCGCGGGGTCCGGCGGGCAGGCCACGGTGCGTCTCCGTCGGCGCGGCCGAGTCGGTCGAGCAGATCCGCACCGCCCTCGGGGTCGGCTGCACCGCCGCGGTGCTCGTCGAGGCCGACCCGGTCGCCCTGGGGCCCGCCGACGTCGCCCGCGAGATCGCGGCCGTGGTCACCGACCACTCCGCGGCCGGGACGGCGTACGACCTGGTGCTGCTGGGCAACGACGCGGCCGACTCCGGCGACTTCCAGGTCGCCATCCGGCTGGCGCGACCTGCTGGAGCGCCCCGTCGTCACCGGCATCCAGACGATCGCCGTCGCCGACGGGACCGCGCGGCTGCGTGGCGACGGACCCGACGGCACCGAGACCTACGAGGTGCCGGTGCCCGCGGTGGTGAGCATCCTCGAGGGCGGCGTGGAGCCCCGCTACCCGACGATCACCGGCCGGATGAAGGCCAAGAAGATCCCGGTCGAGACGCGGCAGGCGACCGACGCCGCCGCGGGCAGCGGCCGGGTGCAGCTCACGCTGCCGCCGCCGATGCCCAGCCAGGCCGAGGTGCTCGGCGAGGGCCCCGACACCGCCAAGGTCGTCGTCGACCTGCTGCAGAAGCTGGGAGTGGCGCGATGATCGTCGTCTACGTCGAGACCTCCGCCGAGGGCGTCCGCGAGGTCTCCCTCGAGGCGGTCACGTTCGCCCGCTCAGCTCAGCGCCGCCGGTGGCGGGGTGCCCGTCGACGCCGTCGTGGCCGGACCGCTGGGCCCCGGCGTGACCGACGAGCTCGCGGCGTACGGCGTCCGCACGGTGCACCACGCGGACAGCGACGACTTCGAGCGCTACTCCGGAGCCGCCACCGCGGCCGCCGTGGTCGCGGCCCGCCAGGCCGGCGGCTCGGTGGTCCTGATGTCCGGCGGCACGAACCGCGGCAACGAGGTGATGGCCCGTGTCGCCACCCGTCTCGACGTCGCGATGGCCGCCAACGTGGTCGCGTTCTCCGGGCTCTCCCCCTTCGTGGTCACCCGCCAGGTCATCGGCGGGGCCGCGCTGGAGGAGGTCCGCCTCTCCAAGCGACCGGCCGTCTTCACCGTCGCCGGCCACGCGGTCGAGCCGGTGCCTGCCGACGCCCCGGGAAGCGGCACCCTCACCCCCCTCGCCGTGGAGCTGACGCCCGCCGACCTGGTCGGCCGCGTCGTCTCGGTCGAGCGCGAGGCGCGCGACGGTGCCGACAGCCTCAAGTCGGCCCGCGTGGTCGTGGGCGCGGGCCGCGGCGCCGGCGGCCCCGAGGGCTTCGGCGACGTGATCGAGCTGGCCGAGCTGCTCGGCGGCTCCCTGGGCGTCTCCCGCGTCGTCACCTCGCTGGGCTGGCGCCCCCACCACGAGCAGGTCGGCCAGACCGGCAGCCGGATCGCCCCGGAGATCTACATCCCCTGCGGCATCAGCGGGGCCATCCAGCACTGGGCCGGCTGCGCCAGCTCCAAGGTGATCCTCGCGATCAACACCGACCCCGAGGCCCCGATGATGACCAAGGCCACCTACGCGGTGGTCGGCGACATGCACGAGATCGTCCCGGCCATCAACGAGGAGATCCAGCGCCGGAGGGCCTGAGCCCCTTCGCGCCGGCGCCCTTCGTGCCGGCCACGTAGACGCGCGGACAGAACTCCGCCCGCACAGCCCGGGAGCCCCACCGCAAGGCTCAGCCCCGGGACGCCGACCGCGCGGCCCCGACCTGTGTCCGCGCGTCTACGACGCCGGCCGAGCCTCCTTCGTCGGTCGCCGCCTACGCTGCACGGGTGAGCAGACGCACGTGGGTCATCGGCACGGTGGCCGGTGCGGTCGTGCTCGCCGGCGGCGGCGCCCTGGCCGCCGACCGGCTGCTCCCCCACTGCGGTGACACGGTGACGTCGCTGTCCGCGGCGCGCTCCAGCTCGCCCTTCCTCGGCGCCGCCGAGCGGCGCGCGCAGCCCGACCAGGACCGCGACCGGCTGGTCAGCACCCTGGCCGCCGACCAGGGTCCCATCGGGGAGGTGGTCGGCGCCGTCGGGTACCACTACGAGCAGTGGGCCCAGGTCTCGGCGTACGCCCAGGGGATCGGCGTCCGCACCCGCGACAACCCCGACTTCACGATGCTCGACGACCGCACCCTGGAGCCGCGGTGGAGCGTCCAGGTGAGCGCGGCGCGGTCGGCCTACGACGCCAGCGAGGACACTTACCTCGCCACCACGATGTCCGCGGGGTCGGCTCCGGACGCCGTCTCCCTGGACGCCGGCACCGGGAAGCGCCGGTGGTGCGCGACGCTCGGCGAGGACCCCGTGAGCGGGGCGGACCCGTTCGCCACCCAGATCCTCGACGACGGCTCGGTGGTGGCCCTCGGGCCGGGTCCCGGGTCGAAGGAGCGGGTCACGCGCCTGGCCGGACGCGACGGTTCGGTGGCCTGGGAGCGCACGGTGGACGCCGACGCCGGCGACTTCGTGGGCTCCGTCGGCGAGCACGGCGTGCTGGTGGGTGGCCGGGCCGCCGCCGATCTGCTCGACGACGCCTCGCTCGACAGACGCGACGACGGCAACGCCCTGGTGATGCTCGACGCACGCGACGGCAGCACGACCTGGTCGCGGCCCCTCCCGAGCGGCGAGGACGTGCACGTCATCGGGGTCGACGCGTCCTCGGGGAGGACCTTCGTCCAGGAGCGTCGCAGCGGAGACCTCTCGGGCAAGATCGTCGCCTTCGACGAGGACGGCACGCCGCTGTGGTCGGTCGTCCCCGCCCGCGGCACGGCGTACGACGTCACCCTGCGCGGCGAGCGCCTCCTGGTGCGCCAGCAGGCCGGCTTCGCGGCGTACGCCACCTCCGACGGCCGGCGGCTGTGGACGCGTACCGTCCCTGCGCGACCGCAGTTCCTCCCCTACGGCTTCGAGCTCGATGCGGTCCCGTCGCTGGATGCCGACCACCTGCTGCTGGGTACGACGGCCGCGCTGCGCACCCTCGACCTGCGCACCGGCGCGATGACCTCGGCGGCGCTGCCCACCGACGGCATCAACACGACGTACTGGCCCTACCAGGTGGCCGTCAGCGCCGGCCTGATCGCGGTCGCCACCAACACCGGCGCGGTCGTCGTACGCCGGGAGCCGGTCGTCGCGTCGCCGAAGTAGGGCCGGAGCAGGGGTGGTGGTTTCACTAGGGCCCTAGTGAAACTGCCACTCCCGACGCGAAGCTTCGCGCAGGAAGTGGCAGTTTCGTGCAGCCCCCAGCCGTACGGCGGGCAGCCGCGGGTCAGCGCCGGAGCACGGGTGGCTCAGCGCCTTCCACGGACGGTGTCGCCGATCCGGAAGTGCAGGATGGTCTGGTCGATCAGGCCGACCAGGTTGGCCGCGCCGGGCCCGTAGCCCGCGACCCGCGCCTGGGTGCCCGTGTGCTGCTGGCTGCCGCCGGCGCCGCTGGTCCCGAAGGCGACGGTCATCTCCGAGCCCTCGCCGGTGTCGAGCTTGGCGGTCAGGCCGGGGGTGTGCCGTCGGCGATCTGGCTGGTGTGCGCGTGGTCGTCGGTGACGATGACCAGGGTGTTGCCGTCCTTCTTCGCGAACTTCAGGGCCTCCTGGACGGCCTCGTCGAGCTGCTGGGTCTCGCCGATCTGGCAGCTGTCGCCGCGT
>CAVVQW010000016.1:0-87952 GCA_963750435.1 uncultured Actinomycetota bacterium
TCGTCAGTAGGAGGGCTGCGAGGGGTCGATCTGGTTGACCCACGCGACCACGCCGCCGCCGACGTGCACGGCGTCGGCGTACCCCGCGCCCTTGAGCACGGCCAGCGCCTCGGCCGAGCGCACGCCCGGACTTGCAGTGCAGCACCACCGGCTTGTCCTGCGACAGCTGCTCGAAGGCGTTGCCGTTGAGGAACTCGCCCTTGGGGATCAGCACCGAGCCCGGGATCTGGTTGATCTCGTACTCGTTCTGCTCGCGCACGTCGACCAGCGTGAAGTCGCGGGTGCCCTCCTCGCGCTCCTTGAGCATGTGCTCGAGCGTGGTCACCGAGATCGTCGAGCCGGCCGCGGCCTCGGAGGCCTCCTCGGAGACGGCGCCGCAGAAGGACTCGTAGTCGATCAGCTCGGTGACGGTCGGCGTTCTCGCCGCAGAGCGCGCAGTTGGGGTCCTTGCGGACCTTCAGCGTGCGCCACTCCAGCTCGAGGGCGTCGTAGATGACCAGCTTGCCGACGGCCGGGTCGCCGATGCCGGCGAGCAGCTTGATCGCCTCGTTGACCTGGATCGAGCCGATGCTCGCGCACAGCACGCCCAGCACGCCGCCCTCGGCGCAGCTCGGGACCATGCCCGGCGGCGGGGGCTCGGGGTAGAGGCAGCGGTAGCAGGGGGCGTCGGCGCTGACCCTCGTGTCAGCGTCGGCCAGAAGACGCTGGCCTGCCCGTCGAAGCGGTAGATCGAGCCCCACACGTAGGGCTTGTTCAAGAAGTACGCCGCGTCGTTGACCATGTAGCGGGTCGCGAAGTTGTCGGTGCCGTCGACGATCAGGTCGTAGTCCTTGAAGATCTCGAGGACGTTGTCGTTGTCGAGGCGCTCGTCGTGCACGACCACGTTGACCAGCGGGTTGGTCTCCGCGATCGACTCCTGGGCCGAGACCGCCTTGGACTTCCCGATGTCGGACTGGCCGTGGATGATCTGGCGCTGCAGGTTGGACTCGTCGACCTCGTCGAACTCCGCGATGCCGAGGGTGCCCACGCCGGCCGCGGCCAGGTAGAGCAGCGCCGGGCTGCCGAGGCCACCGGCGCCGATGACCAGCACCTTGGCGTTCTTGAGCCGCTTCTGCCCGGTCATCCCGACGTCGGGGATGATCAGGTGGCGGCTGTAGCGGCGTACCTCGTCGATGGTCAGCTCGGCTGCTGGCTCGACCAGTGCAGGAAGGGACACGACTGCTTCTCCTCGTGTGTGGCCGGGTCTCGGACGACCCGACTGGGCGGGTCCTCGGTGGAACACCAGCCGCTCCCCACCATGTTCCCCGCCCCGGCGACAGCGCCCGGTGGCCTGCCCGCCATCCGGACAGGTCGGACGGCCCGCTGCTTGTAGGCTGCGCCGGTGAGCACGTTCGAGGAACCGGCGCCAGCGCCGGACCACGACCCGCGAGGGACACGCCGACGGGGCGGACGCGCGGCCCGCGCCCGCGGCCCAAGGCGTCCGGCTCCCCCGACGCGCACGCCGTGCCCAGCTGCTGACCGCGGCGCGCGAGGTGTTCGTGGCCCAGGGCTACCACTCCGCCGCGATGGACGACATCGCCGAGCGGGCGGGGGTCTCCAAGCCGGTGCTCTACCAGCACTTCCCCGGCAAGCTCGACCTCTACCTCGCACTGCTCGACGAGTCCTGCGACGCCATGATCGACGCCGTCGCCAGGGCCCTGGACTCCACCGAGGACAACAAGCTGCGCGTCGCCGCGACGATGCAGGCCTTCTACGCCTACGTCGCCGACGCCGAGGGCGCCTTCCGCCTGGTCTTCGAGTCCGACCTGACCAACGAGCCCGCGGTGCGCGCGCGCGTCGACCGGGTCACGCTGGAGTGCGCCAAGCTGATCGCCCACGTCATCGCCGACGACACGGGCCTCTCGGAGGAGCAGTCGCAGCTGCTCGCGGTGTCCCTGGTCGGCATGGGCCAGGTCAGCGCCCGCTACTGGCTGCACGACGGCGGAACCATCGCGCAGGACGCCGCCGCCACGCTGGTGGCCGGCCTCGCCTGGCGCGGCATCCGCGGCTACCCCCGCGCCGACGAGCGCTGAGCCCGTCACGACCCGGGCGCCCGGTCCGCTCTAGGCGGCGCCTGAGAGAGTTCGCCCAGCAGCACACCCGAGCCGTCACAAGGAGGCCTTCCGATGGAGGTCAAGATCGGCGTGCAGAACGCCTCCCGCGAGCTCAGCATCGACACCACCCTCGACGCCGACGGCGTCGAGAAGGCCGTGTCGGCCGCCCTGGCGGACGGCGGCGTGCTCGCGCTCACCGACACCAAGGGCCGCCGCCTGGTCATCCCCGGCGACAAGCTGGCCTACGTCGACATCTCCACCAGCGTCACCGGCACCGTCGGCTTCCGCTCCTGGACCCGCACGCCGCCGCCGACGACGTCGCGCGCCGGACGCCTCCGAGACGTGCTCGAGCCGTCGCGTCTGGTCGGCTCCGATGCGACGTCTCGGCGTCGTGGTGCTCAGACCAGGGCGTCCTCGAGGGCGCGTCCTCGGCCGGCTTGTCCCTCCTCACCTTGCGGACCGTGGTGCGCAGCTCGGTGACCGGCATCAGCGCGACGGCGACGAGGGTCAGCGACCACGAACCCGGCGATCAGGAACACCTGCGCCGTGGAGTCGGCGTACGCCGCCCGGACGGTGGTGACGACCGCGGGCGGCAGCTGCGAGGTCCAGGGTGCCGCCGGCGCCGGAGGCACCGGCGCTGCGCCAGGCCGGTCGGCGAGCTGGTCGGTGACGCCGTTGGCGAGCACCGCCCCGAGGGCCGCGACGCCGATGGTGCCGCCGAGCGAGCGGAAGAAGGTGACCACGCCGGAGGCCGCGCCGACGTCGGTGACGTCGACCGTGTTCTGCACGACGAGCACCAGGTTCTGCATCAGGGCGCCGGTGCCGAGGCCCATCACGACCATGTAGACCGAGAGGTGCCACAGCGGGCTGGTGTGGTCGACGGTGCCCATCAGCAGCAGGCCCGCCGAGAGCAGGGCGCCGCCGGCCAGCATGATGCCCTTCCAGCGCCCGGTGCGGGTGATGTACTGCCCGGACCCGGTCGCGCCGATCAGGTTGCCGACGATCAGCGGCAGCATCAGCAGGCCCGCCTCGGTGGGCGTGTGCCCCCGGGCGACCTGGAAGTACTGGCTGAGGAAGACCGAGGCGCCGAACTGCGCGACGCCGACGGCGAGGCTGCCGACGATCGAGAGCATCGTCATCCGGCCCGCGATGATGTGCGGCGGGACGAGCGGGTCGGAGTGGCGACGCTCGACGACGACCGCGGCGATGACGGCGACCAGGGTGCCGCCGAGGAAGTACGCCGTGGCGGCGGACCACCAGGCGAAGCTGGTGCCGGCGAAGGAGACCCAGACCAGGGGCAGCGCGGCCGCGGCGGTGATGAACAGCGCGCCGAGGTAGTCGATGCGCACCTCGCGCCGGATGGTCTGCACGTGCAGGAACTTCTGCAGCATCACCAGGCCGAGGACGGCGAAGGGGACGGCCACCCAGAAGCACCAGCGCCAGCCGAGGGTGTCCACGATCAGGCCGCCGAGGAGCGGGCCGGAGACGGTGGCCACGGCCATCACGCCGGCCATGTAGCCGCTGTAGCGGCCACGCTGCCGCGGCGGGATCAGGGAGGCGATGATCGACTGGGTCAGCGCGATCAGGCCGCCCATGCCGAGGCCCTGGACGGCGCGGGCCGCGAGCAGCTCGGGCACGTTCTGCACGGCGCCGGCGGCCAGCGAGCCGACGACGAAGATGCCGATGGCGATCTGCACCAGCATCTTCTTGTTGTAGAGGTCGGAGAACTTCGCCCAGATGGGGCTGGTCACGGTCATCGCGAGCAGCGAGGCGGTGACCACCCAGGTGTACTGCGTCTGGGTGCCCTTGAGGTCGGCGATGATCGTCGGCAGGGCGGTCGAGACGATCGTGGTGCTCACGATGGCGACGAAGAGGGCCGAGAGCAGTCCGATCAGGACCTCGACGATCTCCTTGTGGGTGGGCTCGTGGGTGTCGCTGGTCGCGGCGACCGACGGGCGGGTCGCGGTGTCAGACATGAACTTCCTTCACAGGTGCGTGGTGGCGGTGGAGACAGGTGTGCTGAGCGTTCGGGGTGGCGTGCGGGGACGAGCGGCTGCTGCAGCCGGAGGCCGAGGTCGTCGACCATGGCGGCGGCCTCGAGGACCGCGGTCACGTCCCAGTGGTCGAGGCGCTCCGCGAGGGCCCGGCACAGGACCTGGCGGGCCTCGGTCAGGCGGGCCTCGGCCGTCGGCGGTCAGGGTGATCAGCTCGGCGCGGCGGTCGTCGGGGTCGGGGCCCCGCTCGACCAGGCCGAGCCGGTGCAGCCCGGCCAGCTGGCGGCTGACGACGGAGGCGTCGACGGCGAGCTCGGCGGCGATGTGGCCCGGGCGGATGCTGCCGTGGGCCGCGACGACGCCGAGGGTGACGATGTCGCCCCGGGTCAGGTCGTGGGCGAGGTGGGACCAGTCGCCGCCGCGCGCCTTGAGCGACCGGCTGAACCGGATCAGGGCGTCGAAGAGGCCGGCGACGGCCGCGGTGCGCTCACGGTCGACCGGGAGCGGGGCGACAGTGGTTGACATAGGTCAACCATATCCTTAGTTGGTTGACGCAAGCAACTTCATTGGCTGTGAGCCCCGGCACACGGGCTCGGGGCTCCGGAGGCCCCGGCTCGGGCTCAGGACGCCAGGCCGATCTCGGCCATCCGCTTGGCGTGGTTCTCGGTCAGACGGCTGAACATCCGGGTGAGCGCGGCGAGGTCCATGCCCGGGCGGTCGACCCCACCGGCCAGCAGCGCGGCCAGGGAGTCGCGCTCGGCGGCGACGCGCTGCGCCTGGGACAGCGCCTCCCCCATCAGCCGGCGCCCCCACAGGGCGAGCCGCCCACCCACCCGGTGGTCCTCGGCGATCGCGCGGCGTACCCGCCCGACCACGAAGTCGGCCTGGCCGGCGTCGGCGAGGGAGTCCACGATCAGCTGGCGGGTGCCGCCGTCGAGGTACTGCGCGATCTCGACGTAGAAGTCCGCCGCCAGGCCGTCGCCGACGTAGGCCTTGATCAGGCCCTCGAGCCAGTCGCTCGGCGCGGTGCTGGCGTGGAAGACGTCGAAGGCCTTCACGAACGGCGCCATCGCCTCCATCGGGTCGGCGCCGAGGGTGGAGATGCGCTGCATCAGCGGCTCGATGTGACCGAACTGCACGACCGCCATCCGGCCGATCGCGAGCTTGTCGGGCAGCTCGACGGCGAGCTTGGCGTCCTCGGCCAGACGCTCGAACGCGGAGATCTCGCCGTAGGTCACCACCCCGAGCAGGTCGACCACGGCGGCCCGGTAGGCGGGGTCCTCGAAGGCGACCGAGTCGTGCGCCGGATCCAGTCCTCCGCCTGCTGCGCCACGGGGGTCATCGGGCAAGGGTTCGGTCATGCGAGCAGCCTACCGATAGACTGATGTGGTACCGCGGGCTTGATGCCCCCTTGAGCAACCCCCCTGAACGACACTGCGGGCGGCTCGCCGGCGACGTACGAGACAGACGTGAATCGACTGACGTGGTCCTGCCGCGTCCACACAGAACAGGCAAGAACCTGACCACCTTCCGAGAGCTCGGGGTGCTCCCCGAGATTTGCGACGCCCTCGAGCGCGCCAACATCGTGTCCCCCTTCCCGATCCAGGAGATGACCCTCTCCGTGGCCCTGATGGGCACCGACCTGATCGGTCAGGCCCGCACCGGCACCGGCAAGACGCTGGCCTTCGGCATCCCGGTGATCCAGCGCTCCGTCGCCCAGCACGACCCCGACTTCGAGGACCTCGCCGCGCCCGGCAAGCCGCAGGCCCTGATCGTGGCCCCCACCCGTGAGCTCGCGCTCCAGGTGAGCAAGGACCTGACGATGGCCAGCAAGGACCGCGGCCTGCGCGTCCTGACGGTGTACGGCGGCGTCCCCTACGAGGGCCAGCTCGACGCGCTGGCCGCCGGCGTCGAGGTCGTCGTCGGCACCCCCGGGCGCCTGATCGACCTGATGAACCGCCGCGCCCTCGACATCTCGCACGTGAAGTCGCTCGTGCTCGACGAGGCCGACGAGATGCTCGACCTCGGCTTCCTGCCCGACGTGGAGCGCCTGCTCAAGCAGACCCCCGAGACCCGGCAGACGATGCTGTTCTCCGCGACCATGCCGGCCGCGATCGTGGCCCTGGCGCGCACCCACATGCGGCACCCGATGAACATCCGCGCCGAGTCCGGCGAGGACAACCAGATGGTCCCGGCCACGGCGCAGTTCATCTACCAGGCCCACGACCTCGACAAGCCCGAGATGCTCGGCCGCCTGCTGCAGGCCGAGGGCGCCGACCTGATGATCGTCTTCACCCGCACCAAGCGCCAGGCGCAGCGCATCTCCGACGACCTCGAGATGCGCGGCTTCGTCAGCGCGCCGCTCCACGGCGACATGGCGCAGGCCGCCCGCGAGAAGGCGATGACCAAGTTCCGCGAGGGCAAGCTGCAGGTGCTCGTCGCCACCGACGTCGCCGCCCGCGGCATCGACGTCACCGGCGTGACCCACGTCGTGAACTACACCTGCCCCGAGGACGAGAAGACCTACGTCCACCGCATCGGCCGCACCGGCCGCGCGGGGGCCACCGGCATCGCGATCACCTTCGTCGACTGGGCCGACCTGCACCGCTGGAAGATGATCAACAAGGCCCTCGACCTGCCGTTCGACGAGCCGCTCGAGACCTACTCCAGCTCCGAGAACTTCCTGCACGACCAGGGCATCGCCAAGGGCATCAAGGGCCGGGTCATCCCCGAGGGCCAGGTCGTCATCGCCCGCGAGCCCCGCACCGACGGCCGCGGAGGCGGCGGCGGTCGTGGTGGACGTGACGGCGGTCGTGACGGTGGCCGCGGGTCCTGCCGCGTCCACACAGAACAGGCAAGAACCTGACCACCTTCCGAGAGCTCGGGGTGCTCCCCGAGATTTGCGACGCCCTCGAGCGCGCCAACATCGTGTCCCCCTTCCCGATCCAGGAGATGACCCTCTCCGTGGCCCTGATGGGCACCGACCTGATCGGTCAGGCCCGCACCGGCACCGGCAAGACGCTGGCCTTCGGCATCCCCGTCATCCAGCGCTCCGTCGCCCAGCACGACCCCGACTTCGAGGACCTGGCCGCGCCCGGCAAGCCGCAGGCCCTGATCGTGGCGCCCACCCGTGAGCTCGCGCTCCAGGTGAGCAAGGACCTGACGATGGCCAGCAAGGACCGCGGCCTGCGCGTCCTGACCGTGTACGGCGGCGTCCCCTACGAGGGCCAGCTCGACGCGCTGGCCTCCGGCGTCGAGGTCGTCGTCGGCACCCCCGGGCGCCTGATCGACCTGATGAACCGCCGTGCCTTGGACATCTCGCACGTGAAGTCCCTCGTGCTCGACGAGGCTGACGAGATGCTCGACCTCGGCTTCCTGCCCGACGTGGAGCGCCTGCTCAAGCAGACCCCCGAGACCCGGCAGACGATGCTGTTCTCCGCGACCATGCCGGCCGCGATCGTGGCCCTGGCGCGCACGCACATGCGGCACCCGATGAACATCCGCGCCGAGTCCGGCGAGGACAACCAGATGGTCCCGGCCACGGCGCAGTTCATCTACCAGGCCCACGACCTCGACAAGCCCGAGATGCTGGGCCGCCTGCTGCAGGCCGAGGGCGCCGACCTGATGATCGTGTTCACCCGCACCAAGCGCCAGGCGCAGCGCATCTCCGACGACCTCGAGATGCGTGGCTTCGTCAGCGCCCCGCTCCACGGCGACATGGCGCAGGCCGCTCGCGAGAAGGCGATGACCAAGTTCCGCGAGGGCAAGCTGCAGGTGCTCGTCGCCACGGACGTCGCCGCCCGCGGCATCGACGTCACCGGCGTCACCCACGTCGTGAACTACACCTGCCCCGAGGACGAGAAGACCTACGTCCACCGCATCGGACGCACCGGCCGCGCGGGTGCCACCGGCATCGCGATCACCTTCGTCGACTGGGCCGACCTGCACCGCTGGAAGATGATCAACAAGGCCCTCGACCTGCCGTTCGACGAGCCGCTCGAGACCTACTCCAGCTCCGAGAACTTCCTGCACGACCAGGGCATCGCCAAGGGCATCAAGGGCCGGGTCATCCCCGAGGGCCAGGTCGTCATCGCCCGCGAGCCCCGCACCGACGGCCGCGGAGGCGGCGGCGGTCGCGGCGGCCGTGACGGTGGACGTGACGGCGGCCGCGACGGTGGCCGTGGCCGCGGCGGACGTTCGGGCTCGGGTCGCTCGGACTCCGGCCGCTCGGACTCCGGCCGCTCCGACTCCGGCCGCTCCGACTCCGGGCGCTCGGACTCGGGCCGCTCGGACTCGGGACGCAAGGAGTCGGGCCGCTCGGACTCGGGACGCAAGGAGTCGGGACGCAACGAGTCGGCTCCCCGCGTGGAGGCCAAGACCGCCGGTGACGCCCCGGCCGCAGCAGCGTCGGGCGACGCCGCCCCGCGCAAGCGCAGCCGCAGCCGCCGGCGCACCCGTGGCGGCGACCCCGCCCCCACGGACAGCTGACCCGCAGCAGCCCAGCACGACCCTCCGCCCCGGCGCCTCGCGCCGGGGCGGTGGTGGTTGCGGGGCGGTGGTCGTTGCGGGGCGGTGGTCGTTGCGGGGCGAGGCACCTCGGGGGACGTCATACGTCCTCGCCGTCATGGCGACCGCGACGTACGACGTCAGGCTGGCTCAGGAGCTCGGCCGGTACGACGTCATACGTCCTTGTCGTCATGGCGGCCGCTCCGCATGACCTCCCGGGCGACGCCATCCGTCCTCGTCGCCATGGCGACCGCGGCGTATGACCTCCGACGGGACGAGCGGCGCGGCCGGAAGGACGTCATACGTCCTTGTCGTCATGGCGGCCGCTCCGCATGACCTCCCGCGCGACGTCATCCGAGCTCGTCGCCATGGCGACCGCGACGTATGACCTTCGACGGGACGAGCGGCTCGGCCGGTACGACGTCATACGTCCTCGCCGTCATGGCCACCGCGACGTATGACCTCCGGGGACGAGCGGCGCGGCCGGAAGGACGTCATACGTCCTCGCCGTCATGGCGACCGCGACGTATGACCTCCCGCGCGACGTCATCCGAGCTCGTCGCCATGGCGACCGCGACGTATGACGTCGGGCGGGGCCAAGCGCGGGGCCCAGCGCGGGGCCCAGCGACCGGGGTCCAGCCCTCAGGCGGTGACGACCACCGTGGTGCCCTCGGGGGCGAAGTCGTAGAGCCGGTGGGCGTCGGCGAGCTTCTGCCGGATGCAGCCGTGGGACTGAGGGGTGCCGAGCTGCGCCTTGGTCTGCAGCGCCCGGCCGTCCTTGGTGGGGATGCTGTGGAAGCCGATGGCGGCGTTGTCGCCGCGGGTGAAGCGCACGAAGTACTGCATCACCCCCGAGTCGCCGATGCCCACGGCCCAGCGCGAGCGGGAGTAGACGGCGTAGGTGCCTGGGTCGAGGTTGTCGCTCAGGCTGCCGGAGACCAGGTAGGTGCGGCGTACGTCGTCCTGCCCGTCGGAGCCGCGCTCCACCAGCCACACGCGCTGGGCGCTCATGTCGAACACGACGCGGGTGCCCAAGCCGCTGCGCGCGGGGACGGCCGCCGGGGCGGCCGACGCGGGGGCCGTCGAAGGCTCCGACGAGGGCTCCGACGAGGCCGGCGCAGAGGACGCGGGTGCCGAGCTGGGCGCCGAGGCAGGAGACGGCTGCTCCCCGGCGCTGGGCGTGACCTCCGACAGCGAGGTGCTGGCCGACGCGCTGGCCGACGCGCTGGCCGACGCGCTGGACCCGCCCGTGGGCAGCAGGCCGACGCCGGCCAGCAGCGTCACCAGGGTGACCACGCCCGAGGCGCCGGCGGCCCACAGGCGACCGTGCCGCCAGGTGGTCGCCGACCCGCGCACGCTCAGCCCCGCTTCAGCAGACCGGTCGCGACGTCGCGGTAGGCCTGCGCTCCCTTGTTGGACTTCGAGGTGCGCAGGATCGAGCGACCGGCCGCGGGGGCCTCGGCGAACCGGATCGACTTGGGGATCGGCGGCTCGATCACGGCGAGGTCGTAGGTCTCGGAGATCGTCTCCAGCACGGTGCGCGAGTGGTTCGTGCGGCCGTCGTACAGCGTCGGCAGCACGCCCCAGACCTCGAGGTCCCGGTTGGTGAACCGCTTCACGTCGTGGACGGTGTCGAGCAGCTGGCCCACCCCGCGGTGCGACAGCGTCTCGCACTGCAGCGGGATCAGCACCCCCGTGGCGGCGGTCAGCGCAGCGACGGTCAGCACGCCCAGCGACGGCGGGCAGTCGAGCAGCACCCAGTCGTAGTCGGCGCTCTCCTCGATGGCCGTGCGGATGACGTACTCACGGCCGGTGCGGGTGAGCAGGTCGGCCTCGGCCCGGGCGAGCTCGATCGTGGCCGGGAGCAGGTCGACGCCGTCCTCGGTCTCGATGATCGCCTCGGCGGGGTCCAGGCCCTTGGTCAGCACGTGGTGCACCGAGATCTCGAGGTCCTCGGGGTCGATGCCGAGGCTGAAGGTCAGGCAGGCCTGCGGGTCGAGGTCGACGAGCAGGACCTTCTGCCCCTGCTCGGCCAGGGCAGCGCCGAGGGAGGCGACGGTCGTGGTCTTGGCCACGCCGCCCTTCTGGTTGGCGACGGCGAGGACGTGGGTGCTGGGCATCACGGCACATTGTGCCCCACGGCCCGCGCCGTGGAGCGGTCCGTGACGCACCACACGCCGGGGCGTCTCGGCCTCAGGCCGGTCACTGGTCGACAGCGGCAGGTCGCCCGACCGGTCACCAGGCTGATCACCAGGCCGGGCGCGGCCCCCCGAACGGCATCTCCAGCGCCTCGGGGCCGAAGCCGGTGACGTCGGCCAGCAGCCACTCGTCGTTCAGCAGCAGTGCCGCCGAGGCCGGTCGCAGCACCAGCCACAGCCAGCGACCGTCGGCCTCGCCCGCGAAGACGGCCCGCGCGAGCAGGTCGTCGTCGTGGCCGTCCACCAGCCACAACGGCACGGGCCGGCCGCCGGCACGGACGTGGATCGCGGGCGGGTCCTCGCCCATCCGGGGGCCGGGGTCGTCGTGGGCCAGCCCGGCGCAGCGGGCCCCGAGCCCGGTGCCGGGGTCCTCGGAGACGATCGTGACCTCGACGGCGCCGTCGAGGTCGCTCACGCCGACCGTGGTGGTCACCGTCGCCCGCACGCGACCGGCGTCGCCGACGCAGCCGAAGTCCGCGATCGTCCAGCCCGGGCTCATCGGCCACGGGAGGTACGTCGGCAGGTCGTCGCTGCGGGCGACCAGCTCGGCGAAGGAGTCGTAGTCGGCGACGTCGGGGCGCCACAGCGGCTCGACCGGGCCGTGCAGGGAGCAGGCGAAGGTGGCACCCGCACCCGTCACGGGAGAGGTGCAGCGGGGGCACGACGCCGCGAGCGACACGACCCGAGAGTAGTGGTCAGGCGTTCCAGCGCGCCACGGCCGGGGACTCGCGTTCCCAGGCCAGCGTCGAGAG
Organism: uncultured Actinomycetota bacterium; assembly: GCA_963750435.1. Lineage (GTDB taxonomy): Bacteria > Actinomycetota > Actinomycetes > Propionibacteriales > Nocardioidaceae > Marmoricola. The sequence goes on from CAVVQW010000016.1 coordinate 11,544, forward strand.
CGTGGCCGTGCCCAGCACGAAGTGTCGCCCGCTGGTGGCCGGGAGCCCGAGCCACCGGGCCGCGAGCACGCGGGAGGCGTGGCCGTGGCTGAACACGATCACCCGGCCGCCGCTCGCCCGGACCCGCTCCACGACGCGGTCCAGGCGTGCCGAGACCTCGTCGGCGCTCTCGCCGCCGGGGCTGGGGTGCGACCAGATCGTCCAGTCGGGCACGTCCTCGCGGATCTCGGGGGTCGTGCGGCCCTCGTAGTCGCCGTAGTCCCACTCGGCGAGGTCCTCGGTGCTCTCGACGTCGGTGAACCCCGCCAGCTCCGCCGTACGCCGGGCACGCAGGCGCGGGCTGCTCAGGACCAGGTCGAAGTGCTGGTCGGCGAGCCGGGCGGCCAGCCCGCGGGCCACCTCGGCCCCCTCGTCGGTCAGGTCGAGGTCGGTCGTCGAGGTGTGCTTGCCGTCGCGGCTCCACTCGGTCTCGCCGTGCCGGACGACCCAGAGCTCGCTGTCGGTGTCGGCCACGGGTCAGCCCTGCGATCCGGCGGTGTCACCCGCGGCGGCGTGGCCGGGCCAGTTCTTGTCCGGCTGCGGCACGGGGCGCCCGGGCTGCTCGCCTCCGCGGGCGGTGAGGTAGCTGTCCTTGGGAACCATCACCTTGCGGCGGAAGACGCAGACGATCGTGCCGTCCTGGTTGTAGCCGATGGTCTCGACGTGGACCACGCCCCGGTCGTCCTTGCTCTTGCTCTCCCACTTGTCCAGCACGGTGGTCTCGCCGTACAACGTGTCGCCGTGGAAGGTCGGCGCCACGTGCCGCAGTGACTCGACCTCGAGGTTGGCGATCGCCTTGCCGGAGATGTCGGGGACGCTCATGCCCAGCAGGATCGAGTAGACGTAGTTGCCGACCACGACGTTCTTCCCGAACTGCGTGGTCTCCTCGGCGTAGTTCGAGTCGAGGTGGAGCGGGTGGTGGTTCATCGTGAGCAGGCAGAACATGTGGTCGTCGAACTCGGTGACGGTCTTGCCGGGCCAGTGCTGGTAGGTCGCCCCGACCTCGAACTCCTCGTAGCTGCGACCGAACTGCATCCTGCACGCTCCTTCGTCGAACCGGCCCGCTGGTGTCGGGCCCCTCACGACGGCTGAGTGTGCCACGCCACGTGCGTCCCGGGCCGTGGCCTGGGTCACGCTCCTGCCACGCTCGGGCCGCCTGGGCCCGGCCGCCTGAGAAGGCGGTGAGAACTGTCGCCCGGACCGTGGTTCGTGGCGGGAGGACCCACCGGGGCCGACATATGCTGCCCGTCATGCTCGGACTGCGCAGGCGCACCGAGGACGACCCGGCCACCGACGCGCACGTCGACCCGGACACCGGGTCGACCGACGTGCCCCGAACTCCTTCCCGACCCGCCCCCTCGGCGGGCCGGCGACGCGTCACCTCCGCGGTGACCCTCGTGCTCGGCCTGGCGCTGACGCTGGCGGTCGCCCTGCTCGCGACCGTGCTGCTGGACGCCTCGGCCTGGCCGCACCCGGTCACCCACCTGCGCACCGAGCCGTTCGCCTCACCCGCCTTCCCCGAGAGCGTCGCGGTGGTCTGGGTGCTCGTGCTGCTCCTGGTGGCCCTGTTGGGACGGCTGTGGATCGCCCTCGGCGTCGTCGGCGCGCTGGTCGGCCTCGTCGGGTTGGTCAACGTCACCAAGCTGGAGCTGCGCAACGACCCCGTCTACCCCAGCGACGTCGTCTTCCTCGGCCAGCCGAGCTTCCTGCTGGAGATGGTCTCGAAGTCGCAGCTGGTGATGGGCGCGCTCGCCCTGGTCGCCGTCGTGCTCGTCGCCGCCGGCGTCGGCTGGCTGGTCGGCAAGGTGTTCCCGCGCCTGACCAAGGGCACCTCGCGCCGTGGCCTGGTCGTCGTGTACGCCGCCCGGCTGCTCGTCGTGCTGCTGTGCCTGGGCCTGCTGCACGTGGCCAGCAACTTCAACGAGAAGGGCAACCCCTGGCGGGCGGCCTTCGACTCCACCGGCATGCGGTGGCGCTCGTGGGACCAGCGCGTGAACTACCAGCGCAACGGCTTCGTCTCCGGCCTGCTGTTCAACATGCACGTCGACGCGATGGAGAAGCCGAACGGCTACTCCGAGGCAGCGGTCGGCGAGATCACCCAGCGCTACGAGCGGCAGGCCGAGGAGATGAACCGCGGCCGCACCGGCAGCCTGGACAAGACCAACGTCGTGATCGTGCTGTCCGAGAGCTTCAGCCAGCCCGCCTGGCTCAAGACCGTGAAGTTCTCCCGCGACCTGATCCCGAAGACGACCGCGACCATGAAGCGCACGGTCTCGGGCAAGATGCTGACCCCCGGCTTCGGCAGCGGAACCGCCAACACGGAGTACGAGGTGCTCACCGGCCAGTCCCTGAGCCAGCTCTCCCCGCAGCTCTCCACGCCGTACGAGCAGCTGGTCTCGCACTACAAGACCTTCCCGTCGGCCGTCGACTGGTTCCGCGCCCACGGCCACGAGCCGATCGCGATCCACCCGTTCTCGCCGCGGATGTACTCCCGCCCCCAGGTCTACGACGCCTTCGGCTTCGACAAGTTCATCACCAAGGACACGATGACGGACAAGGCCCGAGGCGGCGGCCGCTTCATCGACGACGCGTCGGCGTACGACGAGGTGCTGCACCAGATCGAGACCAACAGCAAGCCCGTGCTGGCCCACCTGGTGACCATGCAGAACCACATGCCCTACGGCGGCCAGTACGGCGACCCGATCCTCCCGACCAGCGGCCTGCCCAAGCCCTACGCCCAGCTCGCCGGCCAGTACGCCCGCGGCATCTCCCGCACCGACGACGCCCTGGCCGACCTGATGGCGAAGCTGAAGAAGTCACCGGAGCCCACCACCGTGATCTTCTACGGCGACCACCTCCCGCCGCAGGTCTACCCGCAGAGCCTGGTGAACAAGGAGGGCCTGGTCGCCGCCCACCAGACGCCCTTCCTGATCTGGAGCAACCGCGCGCCGCTGAAGCACACCGACCTGCCGACCACGAGCCCCACGCAGTTCATGCCGAAGATGTTCGACGCCATGAACGTGCCGATCCCGCCGTGGTACGCCCTGCTCACCGACCTCGACGCCCGGGTCCCCGCCATGGACGCCGGCATCGCGATCAACGCCCAGGACCAGCGGGTCAAGCCCTCGGAGCTCGACCCTGCGGCCAAGAAGGTCCTCGCGGACTACCGGATGATCCAGTACGACCTCTCGATCGGAAAGCGCTACAGCGAGAAGGTCATGTTCGGGGACGCTCCGGCGCGCTGAGGCGAGCGCCGTCGTGGATGCGACGCGCCCAGCCCCACCACGCTCACCCATCGCGGGGAACGGGGCAGGAGCGGCCGGAAGCTCCGAGCCCAGCGGCGACGGCCTCCCGGGTCAAGCGGATCGACGTAGGGTCAGCACGAAAGTGGCACCGCCCCCGGGGGTCTCCTCGTACCGGATGCTGCCGTCGTTGACGGAGAGCAGCTGGCGGATGATGTAGCGGCCCAGACCCGTTCCGCGTGCCGGCCCGGAGCGCGACGCCTCGGACCTGGTGAACCGGTCGAACAGGTGTGGCACGAACTCAGGCGGGACTCCTCGCCCACTATCGCTCACGCGCAGAGTGACGGCTTCTGGGCCTTCATCGACACTGACATCGAAGGGGGGCTCACCGTTCTTGCCCGCGTCGCCCCCGAGATTGACGCCACGTGCTGGAGAGGTCGGGTCCACCAGGGCTAGCGGAGCGAGCTCCCGACGTCGAACATCGCGGACGTTCCAGCGCTCTCCAGGGCCGCGCGAACCACGGTGTCGACCCTGACCGGGGCTGGGCGAGCGACGATCCCCTGACCGTTGATCGCGGAGACCGTCAACGTGTCCTCGAGCAGAGCTTGAGCGGATCTGCCGGCGGCGCTGATCTTGTGCAGCAGTGCGGTTCGCTCGTCGTCGGCCATCTCTGTCCAGGAGGAGTCCAAGATGTCGGCGAAGCCCATGGCCACGGTGATCGAGAACCACAGGTCGTGGGCCAGCATGGCAATGAGGTCCTGCAGTGCCTGTTCGTTGGCCTTCCGCTCCGATATGTCGAGGATCTGGGAGATGAAGTACGCCGGCTGGCCTTGCTGGTCGCGAACCAGCGTGACGGACAGCAACACCCATGACCGGTGTTGCGGACGCGGTGATGTAGCGCTTTTCCATCTCGTAGCCATTGATGTCTCCCGCGAGAAGACTCCTGAGCTGGTCCAGGTCGGCATCGAGGTCATCGGGGTGGGTGATGTCCTGGAAGGTGCCTGCCAAGAGCTCGGCCTCGGAGTATCCCGTGAGCCCGGTCAGCGCCTTGTTGACCTGTCGCCACCGACCGTCGAGCTCCACGATCGCCTGCCGATCGGGCATGAGCGAAGGAATGTGCTGGAAACGCCCGCTGAGTCCCGCAGGACTGCTCGTCCGCCCCGTCCAGGGTGACGGCCCGCTGAACCATCGCGGCCACGATCTCGCCGGACCACTTCCTGACGGTGACAAACGCGTGCGTAGCTGCGGCCCTCGTAGTGAGTCGTGATGGTCGACCACCGCCCAGCGCAGTCCGCGTAGAGGGTCTCGATGAGAAGCTGCGCCTCGTCGGGGAAGATCCACGGAGGGAGTTCCTGGCCACTTCTCGTCGGGCAGGCCCAGGTGCTCGATGCGAACCAGCGGAGAGGTACGGCAGGTCGGTATCGAAGCTGAAGACCGAGTCAGACGGAAAAGACTGCATCAGCGGATGATCTCGCACCCTCGGCCAGCCTCTGGAGGGTGTCGTCCACAGCCTCAGGGGTGGGGGACCACCAGCCTCACCGTCAAGCAGGTCGACCGCCTCCGCCGGTCACAGGCGACATCGGCCCGCGACACGGTGGAGGTGCCACGCCGAGCGACGTCGACGCGGGGCCGGCCGAGCCCTCAGACCGTGCCGAGGAACCGGTCCGGGATCCGGACGAGCGGCCGGTTCTCCATCAGCTTCATCTGGCTGCCCTTGGGGGCACGCCAGTTGCCGGGCGGGTCCTCGACGACCAGCGCGGCCAGCTTCTCCCCCGTCGGCGGGACGAACTCGGGCACGGTGGCCGGGTCGACCCCGGTCGTGGCGGTGACGAGGAGGTCGACGAGGGCGTCGCCGCCCTGGCGCCACTGGGTGTCGCGCGAGCGGCCGTCGGCCTCGACCATGCGCAGGCGGTGGTCGGCGGCCTCCTGCAGGTGGTCGCGGTCGCCGAACTTCATGTGGAACATCCACAGTTCGGGGTCCACGGCGTACGGCGTGCGGATGCCGTGGGTGCCGGCGCTCCAATGGGCCGGGACCCACTTGATGGCGGGCTTGCACATCAGGGGCAGGAACTTGGCCAGGCGGCGTTGGCCGAGCAGCGGCTGGGTGAGGTCGAGCGGGGGCTCGGAGTCGACGGCATGCACGACGTTGAAGCCGAGGGAGCCGACGGCGTCGAGGCCCTCGCCGTCCTTGGCCTCGACGTAGGCCTTGAGGTCGGCGTACTTCGCGGGGTCGGGGACGAGGAACTCGTCGGTGTCGCAGAAGAGCACGACGTCGTACAGCGTGAGCAGCGAGCGGCCGAGGTTGCCGACCATCGCCATCCGGGTGGTGTTGAACCGGCCGCCGCGGATCGGGGGCACGTGCAGGACGTCGCAGGGCAGGTCGTCGGTGGAGCCGTCCTCGGAGTTGTCGTCGACGACGTAGATGTTGGCGTCACCGAACAGGCCGCCGTAGTAGCGCACCCACAGCGGCAGCATCCGGCCCTCGTCGCGGCAGAAGGTGATCGCGGCGATCCGCAGCGGCTCCCCCGGCTCACGCTCGGAGCGGTCCTGACCCTGCGGAGCCGGAGCGTCCTGGGCAGGGGTGTCCTGGTCGGCGTCGGGCTGGTCGCCCCGGCCTCGCAGGAGGTCGCGCACGCGGCTCACTCGTCGTCCTCTCGGTCGGGGGCCCCGGTGACCGCGCTGGTCTCGGCCGGGGGCTTCATCAGGCGTTCGAGCAGGAACACGAGGCCGTCGACGGCGGCCTCGAGCTGCTGCTCGGCGGTGACCTTGCGGGTGTGCACGCCGGGCACCTTGTCGGCGGCGAGCTCCTCGAGGTCACCGACGACCCTCAGGTCGAGGGCGCGCAGGCGGTCGAGCTCGTCGCGCGACTTGCGGCGCACCCAGCGCTCGTCGATGCCGAGGGGGACGGTCTCGCGGCCGCGGCGCACGAGGCCCTGCTTGGCGAGCATCCCCTTGACGACGCGCTCGTACTCCTGGCGGTCGAAGCCGTGCTCGGTCAGGCGCTCGTTGACCGAGCGGAGCACGAGGGCCGAGGCGGCGTCGAGCGCCGGGTTGCTGCGCGCGTCGAGGTCGCACAGGCCTCGCGGGATGCCGGCGACCTCGCTGAACCGCTCCCAGAGCACCTCGGGCGGTGCGCCGCGGGGCGGGATCGTGATCAGCGTGAAGTGGTCGCGGCCGACGGCCTCGGACCAGGTCGCGGCGATCTCGGAGATGCGCTGGTTGCGCCAGAAGTTGCGGCCGGGCCGGCTGGTCATGTCCTCGGACCGCACGGCCTCGAGGAACTCCTCCCACGACTTCACGCCGCGGTTCTGCATGGACTCGGTCCACATCGAGGGCAGCGAGCGGGCGAGGTCGCGCGCGGTCAGCACGACCTGGAGGTCGGCGTCGGCGAAGGCCTCGCGGACGAGGTCGATCTTGGCCCGGTTGCGCGGGCCCAGGAACTCCATCGAGACGATGGCGGTGCCCGGCCAGGCGCGCACGTCGTCGACCAGCTGCTGCCAGGGGCCGTCGGGGGCCAGCGGGGCCTGCTTGGGGCCGCCGTGCGCCATCAGGTCACGGACGGCGAGGACCTGCTGGCGCCACCGGTCGCAGGCGAAGCGCAGGTCGTGCTCGGCGAGGCGCGAGCGGTTCTGGTGCAGGACGTTCTGGATGAAGCTGGTGCCGGACTTCATCGCTCCGATGTGGAGTACCACCCGCTTCGCCACACCGGGGAGCATAGGCCCCGGTGCGGCGTGCGGTCGCGACGACAGGCTCAGGAACCCCCGCCGCCGGCCTTGCGGCGGTGCATCTTCGGGCCGCCTCCGGCGACCTCGGAGCCGTGGGCCTTCTCCTTCAGCGGCTGGTCCTTCGGCACCCCACGGTCGTTGGCCTGCTTGCGCTCCAGGGCCTCACGCATCTTGGCCTTGATGTCGTCGTTGCCTTCTTGCTGCGCCATGGTTCCTCCACTGCTCGACAACCGGAGCCCCACCCTCGCACGCGGCACCACGGGCGTCGACCGGGAATCGCTCAGCCCGCCCAGGTCACCGGCAGGCCGTGGGCGGCCGCCCGACCGAGCACGCGCCGCTCGCCGCCCGGCCAGGTGGTGAGCACGACCAGGAACTCGTGGTGGCGGTGGTCCTCGCGGCGGGTCGGCTCCAGGAAGAGGTGCGCCAGCCGCGCCTCGGCCGTCGCGGTGCCGGCGAGCTGCTCGAGCCGGTCGGTCACCCGCTGCTGCTCGGCCTCGGGGAGGTACTGCCACATCACGCTGTGCCAGACCATCGTCGTCGTGCCCTCGACGAGCTCGACGGCGTCGAGGAGGTCGGCGGCACCCTGGCGGCGTACGACGGGAGGATGGCGCTGGGCCAGGGCCAGCGCGCCGCGGAGCCGCTCGTGGCGGTGCTGCTGGTCGGGCCAGACGTACGCCGTCAACGCCAGCCGGCCCTCCGTCGTCGTCGCGTCGATCGGGGCCAGGTCGCACCCCAGCGCCTCGGTGAACCTCAGGCCGGGCCACGGCTCGGGCGCGGGCCCCCGCCAGGCGGGCTGCAGCGTCACCGGCGAGGCCGGGTCGCCCGTGGCGGTGCCCCGGTCGTCGAGGAGGTGGAAGCGGTCGGCCAGCAGGTTGAGGCCCGCGGAGGCGCCGATCTCGACCAGGCGCACGGGCAGGCGCTCGTCCGGCGCCAGGTGGAGCAGGCCGCCGACCAGCGCCGCGGCCCGTCCGACCTCGTTGGTCTGCGGCGGCCGGTCGAGCCACTCCCGCACGGTGTCCGGGTCGCTGCGGAGCAGGTCCAGCACGGCCTCGGGTCCGGAGACCGGGTCCCAGTGACCGCCGACGCTCGGGTAGTACGTCGCCAGGACGCCCGCCCGCCGCTCCAGCACCAGCCGGTGCACGCTGCCGAGCAGGCGCAGCCCGAGGGCGCTCGGGCCGGGGTCGTCCTCGTGCCCCGCGAGCACGGTCGCCGTGGGTCCACCGGCCTCCACGTCGTCGGCCAGCCGCGCCAGCAGCCCGGCGTACATCGGGGACCCGAGCCGCCCGCAGGCCACCCCCTGCTGCCGCAACGCCTCCCCCGGTCCCACCCGGGCAGTCTCGCACCCCCGCGTCGGCCGGGGTCGGCGTGGTTTCGACGACGGGCCCCCCGGCCCGGCTCGACCGACGGGTGCGCCGGGCCACGGTGGTTGAGCAGGGCGCCCCGCGCCCGTCGTCGAAACCCTGCTCGACCGACGCGGGCGGCGGGAAGGTCAGCGGGAGAGCAGGTCGGCGAAGCTGGGGGCGCCGAGGGGGGTCAGGAGGGTCGCGGCGACCTGGGGGCAGCCCCGGGCGGCGAGCGTGTCGATCTCGGCGCCGTCGATGTCGGTGAGCAGGCCGTGGTCGGTGTAGAAGGCGAACAGGGCGCTGCCGAAGCTGGCCGCGGCGTACTCCTCCGGCTGCAGGTCGACGACCTTCGGGGCCTCGGCCTCGAGGAAGCCGCACAGCTGCGCCGGTGTCAGCGCCTTGCCCGCGTCGGCCTGGCCGTCGAGGTCACGGTCGCCCGAGGTCGCCGCACCGTCGTCGGAGGGCACCGAGCGGGCAGCGTCCTGCACGGCCGGGGGCGCGTCCTCAGCGGCGTTGCCGCAGCCCCCGAGCCCCAGGGCGCCCAGCACCACCAGGGTGACCGTTGCCGCCGCCGTCCGTGTCGTCCGTGCACCCATCGTCGTGCTCCCCTGCGCTCGTGGTGGCGAGCCCTCCGCACGACCCGGTGACGGGCACGCGACGGGCGGCTCGCAGGGCAGGAGGAGCCGCGACGGCCTCCAGATACGTCGGGTCCTGGGGACGTGACGCGGTAGTCCGAGACGTTCGGACCCCTTACTGGCGAGTACGAGGGTCCGAACGTCTCGGACCATCCCTCCCGGCCCCTCGCAGGCCTCAGTGAGGAGCGGGCTGCTCGGTCAGGTCGGTGCGGACGTACTGCTGCTCGAGCGCCCGGGTCACGTCGGCGGCCGTCAGGCGTACGCCGGTGTAGGTCTCCAGCATCGCCAGGGCGACGGAGATGTCGAGGGGCGCCTCGGCGTCGGAGGAGGCGTCGGCCAGCAGGTCGTCGTCGAGGTCGTCGGCGACCAGCTCGACGTAGGGCACGAGGTCGGCGGGCAGCCCGTCGGTGCCGTCGTAGACGAACTCGCCGGTGTAGAGCAGCTCACCCGAGCGGGCGCAGCCGAAGCGCGCCAGCGCGTCGGCGTTCCAGAACGCACTGGCGGCGCGACCGGGCTCGGACGCGGGCAGCAGCACCTCGGGCGCGGAGCCGCCGAAGCCGTTCGGCTCGATCGCGACCTGGTGGCCGGAGATCTCGGTGAAGCCCACCAGCGGCGCCGGTTCGCCGGTCGACGGGTCGGGCTTGGTCTGCCGCGGGTCGGCGGGGCCGTTCTCCAGGTCGACCCCGAAGGCCTCGGCCAGCTGCTCGCGGGTGGCGCCCACCGCGACGGTGACGCAGGCCCCCTCGCTGAACCAGGCCAGCTCGCCCTCGAAGATCCAGTCGTACGCCGAGACGTCCACAGTGCTCACCACCGCACCCTAGCCACGGCCTAGGCTGAGCCATGAGCGAGACACCCAGCATCCACGCGTGGATCGGCGGGACGGCTGCGATCCGGAGGTGGCTCGACACCTTCTACGACCTCGTCGAGCAGGACCCCCTGCTCGCGCCCGTGTTCGGCGGCACGGTCACCACCGAGCACCGCGAGCACGTCACCGCCTGGTGGGCCGAGGTGATGGGCGGGGACTGCCCGACGACCCGGGGCCCGCGCCGCGCTCATGGGGTACGCCGCCGTACCAAGGGTGACGTGGTTTCGACGACGGTCGCTGAGCGACCTGCTCAACCACCGAAGCCCCGGCCCACCCGCGACGGCGGGAGGGGCGAGGACGAGGGTCAGCTCCTGAGCTTGTAGTCCTTGAGCAGGCTGCGGCCGATGATCATCTTCTGGATGTCGGCGGTGCCCTCGCCGATCAGCATGAACGCCGCCTCGCGGTAGAGCCGCTCGATCTCGTACTCCTTGGAGTAGCCGTAGCCGCCGTGGATCCGGAAGGCTGGCCTCGACGACCTCGTTGCAGTACTCCGCGGCGAGGTACTTCGCCATGCCGGCCTCGACGTCGTTGCGCTCGCCCTTGTCCTTCAGGCGGGCGGCCCGGACCATCATCGAGTGGCTGGCCTCGACCTTGGTGGCCATCTCGGCGAGCCGGAACAGGATCGCCTGGTGCTGGGAGATCGGCTTGCCGAAGGTCTCGCGCTGCTGGGAGTAGGAGATGCCGAGCTCGAAGGCCCGGTTGGCGATGCCGCAGGCACGGGCGGCGACGTTCACACGACCCACCTCGACGCCGTCCATCATCTGGTAGAAGCCCTTGCCGGCCTCGCCGCCCAGGATCTGGTCGGACGAGATCTGGTGGCCCTCGAAGATCGCCTCGGTGGTGTCGACGCCCTTGTAGCCCATCTTGTCGATCTTCCCCGGGATGGTCAGTCCGGGAGCGGTCTCGCCGAAGCCCGCCTCCTTCTCCACCAGGAACGTCGACATGTTCTTGTAGACCGAGTCGGCGCCCTCGTCGGTCTTGACCAGCACCGCGATCAGCGTCGAGGAGCCACCGTTGGTCAGCCACATCTTCTGGCCGTCGATCGTGTAGTCGCCGTCGGCGCCCTTGACGGCCTTGGTCTTGATCGCCGAGACGTCGGAGCCCAGGCCGGGCTCGGACATCGAGAACGAGCCGCGCACCTCGCCGGTCGCCATCCGCGGGAGGTACTTCTGCTTCTGCTCCTCGGTGCCGTGGTGCATCAGCATGTAGGCCACGATGAAGTGGGTGTTGATGACGCCCGAGACGCTCATCCAGCCGCGGGCGATCTCCTCCACGACCAGCGCGTAGGTCAGCAGCGACTCACCCAGCCCGCCGTACTCCTCGGGGATCATCAGGCCGAAGATGCCGAGCTCCTTGAGGCCCTCGACGATCTCGGTGGGGTACTCGTCCTTGTGCTCCAGCTCGGTGGCGACCGGGAGGATCTTCGCCTCCACGAACTGTCGGACAGCCTTGAGGATCTCCTCCTGGATGTCGGTGAGGCCTTCGGTCTCGCAGAGGCGACCCATGGTGTCCGTCCTTCGCTGTGGTGTCCGGGGCCGGGTGCCCGGGCTGCGCCGCGACGGCCGGGGCGCGAGGCGTCCGGGTGCGGCCGAGGTGACGTTACGCAACGGTAGGTCGGGCCGCCATGACCAATTTCACTTCGCCGGGCCCATCCGCCACTCCGGGGGCGGGTCGAGCAGCTCGTGCGGTTCGAGCACGCTGCCGAGGCGCGGGAAGCGCTTGATCAGCGCGTTGCGGAGCGGCGGGTTCTGGGTGCGCCAGGTCAGCGTGCGGACCCGGCTCCTCAGCTCGCGGCGCTCGTGGCGCAGCTCGCGCACGTCGTGCAGCATCCGGGCCACCAGCTCGACGGCGACCCGGGCCACCTCCGCGTCGGTGACCGTCTCCGGCGTACGCCGCTCCGGCAGGTCGTCGGGCACCAGCAGCGAGGCGAGGTCCCCGACGACGTCGAAGCCCTGCGCGTCGATGTAGGCGACGGCGTCGCGGCCGCGCACCCGGGCCTCCTCGATCCGCTCGGGCGAGGGCCAGAACGGGTCGCCCCGGCGCGGGACGAGCCGCTCGTCGGCCAGGAACGTGCGGATGTAGGTGCCCCGGTCGATGGCGCTGTGGAAGTCGCCGAGGTGGGCGTTGACCCGGCGCAGGGTCTCGGCCTCGACCACGCCCATCGAGGCGTTGGGGAAGCTCTGCTGCGAGGTCGACCGACGTCGGATCGATGCCGACCAGCGTGGCGAACCGGTCCCAGATCTCGCGCCGGGGCGCACTCGGCGGGGGCAGCGGCAGCACGTGCACGCGCTCGGCGGGGACGGCCGGCGACCAGCGCTGGAGGACGCGCCCGATGTCGAGGGTGCGCCAGTTCCAGATGCCGCCGCTGTCGGGGGCCTCGACCAGGCTGTACTCCGACAGCGGCCGGGTGTCGCGGTTCTTGACGCTCTCCTGCCAGCTGGCGGTGAACAGCCCCAGCGGCTCGCGACCGGTCACGACGAGGTGCACCTCGGCCGGTGCCAGGTCGGCCACCATCTGCGCGGCCTGCTCCGCGGAGGCCGCGGCCAGGAACTCGTGGCTGATCAGGGCGGTGCCGGGCCAGGCGTCGATCTCGGCCCGCAGGCGGTCCCAGGAGCCGCGCTGGCGCCGGTTGGCCGTGGCGAACTGCGGGTCCTCGCGGACGATCCGACTGACCCAGTAGTGCTCGCGACGCTCCGAGCCGGGCACCAGCACCTGCTGGTCGCGCAACAGCTCGCGGTGCGACCACAGGATCGTCTGGAGGTAGGTGGTCGCGGTCTTGGGGAGCCCGAGGTGCACGAAGACGCGGCTGGCCACGGCTCAGATCGTCCGGGAGTACTTCTCGACGGCGGAGGCGAGGCGTTCCTCGTCGCGGGCCGCCATCGGCAGGAGCAGCTGCTCGACGAGGTCGGTGACCTCCGCCAGGCGCACGTTCAGCTGACGGCACTCCTGCACCTCGGCCTCGAGCGCCTCGAGCCGCTGCTGGAGGGCGTCGAGCCGGTCGCCGGCCACCGCCCGGGCCACCCGGTCCACCGCGCGCGCCCGCAGCGACCGCCCGTCGGAGGAGCCCCCCGTCTTCACCTGCGCCATTCCGCCACCAATCGCCTGACCGGACGAGCCGGTTCCGCCTGTGCTGGTCTCTGCTCGGGAGCCGGCTCCCGAGCACCGTCGCGGGCCACACGCTCGGCCTGCGAGGAGTGCACGATAACCGCCCCGGCGGCCTCGAGGGCGCGCACGACGCGGCCGGTGTCCTTGGGTCGGACCGGGTCGCGGGACCCCTCGGGGCGGTAGCGCTCCCCCGGCCGCAGCTCGTCGAAGTCGGCGTAGAGACGTCCGCCCCGGCCCAGCACCATCCGGGCGAACCGGCCGACGGCCTCGAGGCCCCGCGCGTCGGTGGAGTCGATCAGGTGGTGCGCGAGGATCGCGGCCGGCCCGTCGTGGCGGGCCAGGCGTGCTCCCTGCGCCAGCACCGAGCGCAGCTCGTGCAGGTTCACCCACGCGACGTCGAGGTCGAGGCCCTCGGCCTCGGCCACCCGGCGTACGCCGTTGCTGGCGCCGTGGGAGTAGTCCAGCGCCACCGTGGGGACGCCGCGGCGGGCGAACCAGAGCGCGTCGCCTCCGCGACCGGCCCCGAGGTCGACGAGCAGCCCGAGGTCGGGCTCCTCGGCGGCCAGGTGCTCCGCCAGCGAGCTGGGGGCGCCGGTCGGCAGCTTGTCGCGGACGCGGCTGTAGCGGCGGTCCCACTCGTTGCGGTGGATCCGCTGGCCCCGGAACCAGCCGTTCAGCCGTCGGTGCGTCGAGCGCGGGGTCTCGAAGTGGAAGGCCGGGTCGGGCACCTTCCAGCTCGGGCCGTACGTCGCCTCGAGGAGCTTCTCCGGCTGCGCCGGCGCCGGCAGGGTGCGGCCGGCCAGCGTGCAGGTGCCGAGGGGGAAGATCCAGTCCTCGCGGAACGGTGTGCCGATCTCGCCCATCAGGTAGAGCGAGCCGCCCTGGAAGTAGCCGCCGAAGACGTCGAGCCCGCGCACGCCGCCGTCGGCCTCGACGACGTCGACCTTGAAGGCCGCCGCGCTGTAGCGGTCGACGTCGAAGCCGCGCTCCTGCAGGTCACGCTGCAGCCGGAACGACTCGCGGACCACGTCGACGGGGTGGGTGTGACGGCTGACGTAGCCGAGGTCGACGTCGCTGTCGTGGCCGATGAAGTCCTGCTCGCGCACCGCCCCCAGCAAGGTGCCGTACGCCGGGAACGCGTCGACGCCCGCGTCGCGCAGGGCGCCCAGCACCTGCTCGGTGGCGTCGAGGAGGGGGCGGGTGTGCTCGGGGTCGCGGGTGTCGAAGGTGGTGGCGATGCGGTTCGACTTGTCGATGCCCAGCGGGCGGCCGGCCGCGTCCACGACCGCGATCCGCCTCTCGGCCGAGCCCGCGCGCGAGCCCAGCCGGGTCTCCTCGTCGAAGGCCACCCCGCCGGAGACGTGCTCGACGACCGAGAGCCGCGTGGTGCCCTCGAGGAAGCGGCGCAGCATCGAGGGCCAGTGCGCCACGAGCGCGCCCGGCTCCTCCCCCTCGTCGGCGACGGTGTCGCGCAGGGTCCAGAACGACCAGATCCGGCGCCCGTCGAAGAGGACGTCGACGACGGTGTCGACCGCGCTGGTCAGGTGCACGCCCGCGTCGTCGACGCGGGCGACCGTGGTCCCCGGCGTCACGTCCCCCGACGTCACGACCTCAGTCCCCGACGAACTCGTTGGCCCGGGTGAGGTCCTCGTCGAAGTCGACCTCGACGATGTGGAACGCCGAGATGTCGAGCGCCTCGACGCGCAGTCCGTCCTGCTCGATCGCGAGCTCGATGCCGCGCTCGAAGTAGTCCTGCTCGCCGGCCTCCTCGAGGCGCTGCACCAGCGTCGCCTTGTCGGCCGCCGCGACGAAGTTGATGCCCACGGCCTCACCGAGGCCGCCCACGACCTGCTTGGACAGCTCGCGGATGAAGCCCTCGTCGTCGAGGGTGTACTTCACCTCCTCCTCGGCCACCGAGTCGGTGTTCACGCAGACGAAGCTGCGGTCGGCGTCGATGTGCTCCTGCAGCACCGGCAGCACCCGCGGGTCGAAGACCACGTCGCCGTTGAGCCACAGCACGCCGCCGGGCTGGGACAGCCGCAGCGCCTTGAGCAGGCTCTTGGAGGTGTTGGTGGAGTCGTAGACCTCGTTGTAGACGAAGGAGATGTCGGGCATCGCCTCGATCACCAGGTCGAGCTTGAAGCCGACGACGGCCGTCACGTGGACGTCGTCGTACGCCGTGCGCAGCGCGTTCACCGCTCGCCGCATGATGCTCTCGCCCGACCGCAGGGGGGTGAGCGGCTTGGGGTGCGGCTTGCCGAGACGGGTGCCCAGGCCCGCTGCGAGGATCACGACCTGCTTGACCACGGGGAGGACTCCTTGGGGTGCCGGATGGGGTGGGTGAGAGGGCCTCCGCGGGTCGCGGCGGCGCTGGATCCCGGTGAGCCTACCTACGGATAGGCTCACCGCTCGTGAACCCCACCGCGCGGAACCCCGGATGAGCAGCGCACCGCCGCGGGTGTTCGCCGCCCGCCTGGCCGGGCTCCCGGTGTTCGACCCGCAGGGCGACCCCGTGGGCAAGGTGCGCGACGTCGTGGTCGTGCTGCGCTCCGACGTCCGGCAGCCCCGCGTCGTGGGTCTGGTGGTCGAGGTGTTCGGCCGCCGGCAGATCTTCGCGCCGATGACCCGGGTGACCGACATCGACGCCGGCCAGGTGATCATCACCGGCCTGCTGAACATGCGCCGCTTCGAGAAGCGCTCCACCGAGACGCTGGTGATCCGGCAGATGCTCGACCGCAAGGTGCGGGTGCGGAGCAGCAACGTGGAGGGCGTCGTCTACGACGTCGCGATGGAGCAGGCCCGCACCCGTGACTGGGTGCTCTCGCGGGTCGCGCTGACCGAGGGCCCCACCACGGGCTTCCGTCGTCGGCCGCAGACCCACGTCGTGGAGTGGGACGACGTCGAGGGCCTGGCCGAGAGCGGCACCGGCGCCCAGGGCGCCGACCACCTGGTCGCCCAGCTGGCCGACCTGCGCCCGGCCGACGCGGCCGACGTCATCCACGAGCTCACCGCGCAGCGTCGTGGTGAGGTCGTCGACGCCCTCGACGACGAGCGCCTCGCCCACGTGCTGGAGGAGCTGCCCGAGGAGGACCAGGTCGAGATCCTGGAGCACCTCGACAACGAGCGCGCCGCCGACGTGCTCGAGGAGATGTCGGCCGACGACGCGGCGGACCTGATCGCCGACCTGCCGCCCGAGACCGCCGCGCAGCTGCTCGAGCTGATGGAGTCCGAGGACGCCGCCGAGGTGCGCCGGCTGATGGTCTACGGCGAGGAGACCGCCGGCGGCATGATGACGCCCGAGCCGGTGATCCTGCCCCCCGACGCCACCGTGGCCGAGGCGCTGGCCCACGTGCGCAACGAGGACCTCACCCCCTCGCTGGCCGCGCTGGTGCACGTCTGCCGGCCCCCGCTCGAGACGCCGACCGGCAAGCTGCTCGGCGTCGCCCACATCCAGCGCCTGCTGCGCGAGCCGCCCTCCACGCTGGTCGCCGGGGCGCTGGACACCGGCATCGACTTCCTGCGCCCCGAGGCCACCCTCGAGGACGTCGCGATGTTCCTGGCGACCTACAACCTCGTCGCAGCACCCGTGGTCGACGAGGACGGTCGCCTGCTGGGCACCGTGACGGTCGACGACCTCCTCGACCACCTGCTGCCCGAGGGGTGGCGCGACCGCAAGATCGGACGGAGGTGACGGCCATGCCGGACAAGAACGAACGACGCGGGGAGCGCCGGGGCGAGCGCCGCCCCGACAGGCGCGGCACCGACAAGCGGGCCACCGAGAGGCGTGCCGAGCGCCGCGGGGACAAGCGCACCGAGGTCCAGCGCACGTCGCGGCTCGACACGCCCCGGGAGGTACGCCGCTCCCTGGTGCGCCGGCCGTCGGTCAAGCAGGACGCCTTCGGCATCTTCGCCGAGCAGTTCGCCCGCTTCATGGGCACCGCCCGGTTCCTGATCTACATGACCCTGTTCGTGCTCGTCTGGGTCGCCTGGAACCTCGCCACCCCGTCGGGCTGGCGGTTCGACGACTACCCGTTCATCTTCCTGACCCTGATGCTCAGCCTGCAGGCGTCGTACGCCGCGCCCCTGATCCTGCTGGCCCAGAACCGGCAGGAGGTGCGCGACCGCGTGATCAACGAGCAGGACCGCCGCGCCGCCGCGGCCTCGCACGCCGACATGGAGTTCCTGGCCCGCGAGGTCGCCTCGCTGCGGATGTCGGTCGGCGAGGTGGCGACCCGCGACTTCCTGCGCTCGGAGCTGCGCAACCTGCTCGAGGAGCTGACCGAGTCCGGGGACGACGACGCCCCGGACGTGGCCAGCTGAGGCGACGTACGCTGTGGACATGACTTCCCCCTCGATCGACCGGATCCAGGCTGCCCTCGCTCGTGTGAACGACCCCGAGATCAAGCGACCCATCACCGAGCTCGGCATGGTCGAGGACGTCTCGGTCGACGACACCGGCAAGGTGACGGTGCGGGTGCTGCTGACCGTCTCCGGCTGCCCGCTCAAGGACACGATCACCAACGAGACCACCGCCGAGGTCAGCAAGGTCGAGGGCGTCACCGCCGTCGAGGTGCAGCTGGGCGTGATGACCGCCGAGCAGCGCACGGCCCTGCGCGAGACCCTGCAGGGCGGCCAGGCCCAGCGCGAGATCCCCTTCGGCAAGCCGGACAACCTCACCAAGGTGTTCGCGATCGCCTCCGGCAAGGGCGGCGTGGGCAAGTCGTCGGTCACCGTCAACCTCGCGGTCTCGATGGCCCACCAGGGCCTGAAGGTCGGCATCGTCGACGCCGACATCTACGGCCACTCGGTGCCCGCGATGCTCGGCATCGCCGACACCCGCCCCACCCAGGTCGACGACCTGATCATGCCGGTCCCGACCCCCAGCGGGGTGTCGGTGATCAGCATCGGGATGCTCAAGCCGCGCCGCGACCAGGTCGTCGCCTGGCGCGGCCCGATGCTCGACCGGGCGCTCGTGCAGATGCTGGCCGACGTCTACTGGGGCGACCTCGACGTGCTGCTGCTCGACCTGCCGCCGGGCACCGGCGACGTGGCCATCTCGCTGGGCCAGCACCTGCCCAGCGCCGAGGTCCTGGTCGTCACCACCCCCCAGGAGGCCGCCGCCGAGGTCGCTGAGCGCGCCGGCACGATGGCCTCGATGATGCACCAGCGGGTCATCGGCGTCGTGGAGAACATGTCCTTCCTGCCCTGCCCGCACTGCGCCGACGAGGGCCGCGAGCACCGCCTCGAGATCTTCGGCTCCGGCGGCGGCGCCCGGGTGGCCGCCACCCTGGGCGGCCGCTTCGGCTACGACGTCCCCGTCCTCGGCGAGATCCCGATCGACGTCAGCCTCCGTGAGGGCGGCGACGTCGGCAAGCCGATCGTCGAGTCCGACCCCACGGCCCCGGGCGCGCTCGTGCTCAGCGGCATCGCCCGCACCCTCGCCGGTCGCGGCCGCGGTCTGGCCGGCATGCAGCTGGGCCTGAGCCCCACAGCGAAGGGCTGACCAGGCCATGTTCGGGATCGGGCTGCCGGAGCTGATGGTCATCATGGTCGTCGCCGTGGTCGTCTTCGGTCCCGACAAGCTGCCCGAGCTCGCCCGTCAGGCGGGCCGCTTCGTGCGGCAGATGCGCAACCTCGCCAACAGCGCGCAGACCCAGCTGCGCGAGGAGCTGGGCCCGGAGTACGCCGACCTCAAGCTCACCGACCTCGACCCGCGCCAGGCGATCCGCCGGCACATCCTCGAGGCGATGGAGGACGACGACGACGACCGGTCGTCGGCCGTGCTCCCGGCGCAGCAGGAGCTGGCCCACGGCGAGCGGCCGCCGTACGACGACGAATCGACCTAGGGGCCTGCTCCGGACCTCGGCCCACCCGCTCGGGTGGTCAGGCCGCGGTGGCGCCCGGGGGGACGACCGCCGCGACCACGGCCGTCTCGGCCTCGACCACGACCGGCAGGGCCGAGGCCGATCGGGCCCGGTGACGCCGGCGCAGCCGCTCGGCGAGCAGCAGCACGCGGTGCACGATCATCGCCAGCACCAAGAGCGACACGCCCCAGCGCAGGCTCGACCCCCCGGTGCCCACGCGCAGCACGGCGAGCCAGCCCAGGGTCGCGACGACGAGCACCCCGTCGACGATGGCGGTCCACCGTCGCTCCCGGTTCACCCGGGCCAATCCGAACTGGTCTGCCGCCACCGAGCGCTGCATCTGTCCCATATGTACATCTTGCAGCGTTCCGCCCGATTCTGCGAGGGGATCGCGAAAACTCAGCCCGTCTTGGCGGCCAGCCCCACGGTGACCTCGAAGGTCTTGCCTCCACGCTCGGCGAGGAGCTTCACCTTCTCCCCCGGCACGTGCGACCGGATCGCCACGATCAGGTCGATCGAGTTCGTGATCGGCTTGCCGTCGACCTTGCGGATCACGTCGCCCTCGCGCAGCGCCGACTTGGCGGCCGGGGTGCCGGCGGAGATGGAGTCCACGGTCGCGCCGTCCAGGGTCGTGGTGGGCTTCACCGTGGCGCCGATGACGGGGTACTGCGCCTTGCCGGTCTTCAGGATCTGGGTCGTGGTCACCTCGACCTGCTCGATCGGGATGGCGAAGCCGACCCCGATGTTGCCGCCCTGGTCCGACGAGATCGAGGACCCCAACGAGGCGATCGCGGAGTTCACGCCCACGACCTGGCCCTGCAGGTTGACCAACGGCCCACCGGAGTTGCCCGGGTTGATCGCCGCGTCGGTCTGCACGGCATTGATGTAGGAGTTGTCGTTGGCGCCCTCACCGGTGGTGACCGGGCGGTTGACCGCGCTGATGATGCCCGAGGTGACCGTCGCGGACAGCCCGAGCGGCGACCCGATCGCCACCACCGTCTCGCCGACGCGCATCTGGTCGGCCGACCCGACGGCGGCCGGGGTGAGCGTGGAGGCCTGCTCGACCTTGAGGACGGCGATGTCGTAGACGGTGCTGCGGCCCACGACGGTGGCCTTGAAGTGGTCACCGTCCTGGTCGATGACCTCGATCGGCCCCTTGTCCTCGTCGGCCTGGGCCACCACGTGGTTGTTGGTGATGACGTGGCCCTGCCGGTCGTAGACGAAGCCCGACCCGGTCGCGCCCTGCGCCTTGCCGGCGTACTCCGCGACGATCTGGACCGTGCTCGGCAGCACCTTCTGGGCGACCGCCGCGATGCTGGTGTTGTCGTTGGGCAGCGGTGCCGCGGTGCGGCGCTGCACGCTGACGACGCTGTCGGAGCCGCCGCCGGTGAGGCTGCCGGCAATGGCACCGCCGGTCGCTCCCAGCACCAGCGCCAGCGCCGCGACGACGGGCCAGACCCACCGGGGCAGTCGGCCCTGCGACGCGGTCTCCTGCGGTGGCTGCTGGTGCGCACGGGCGGCCGGGGGCTGGGGGTACGGCGCGAAGGCCGGCGGGCCGGGCTGGCCGTAGGGCGGCGTCCCGTAGGGGGCCTGGCCGTAGAGCGACTGACCGGGGCCTGGCTGACCGGGGCCTGGCTGACCGGGGCCCGACTGACCGGGGCCCGACTGACCGGGGTGGGGCTGGCCGTAGGCGGGCCGGGGGCCCGGGGTCTGCGGCGGGGGGTAGGCACCCCGCGGCGGGCCGGGCTGGGATCCCGGGCCGGGCTGACCCGACGGGCCGGGCTGACCCGACGTGCCGGACGGAAGAGGCGGCGGGCCCCACCCGGGAAGCGGCTGGGTCGCGGGCGGCTGCTGCTGGTAGGGCGACGGGGCGTCGGCCTGCGGGGAGGAACCGGGGCCAGGAGGGGCGTACGGCGACGGCTGCGGCGGTGACGAGGGCAGCGGGGTCGTCGGCTCGTCGGGGTCCTGGTGGCTCACGCCACCTATCTTGACCTATTGCTCCACGTCGGGGACGCGTTCGTCTCGGCCCCCGTCGGCGACCCGACCTGCGTCGGCGCCAGGTCACGACGGATCGTCGCGGGCGACGGGCGCACCGGCAGCTCACCGTTGCCAGCGGGCGGACCGGTCAGCGTGAGCAGCCCCAGGACCGAGGCGGCGACGGCTCCACCACCCACGACGACCACCGTGCTGCGACGTCGGCGCGACCGTCGCTCGATGGCCCCGACCTCCGCCCACGCGTCGGCGGCGTCCACGGCGTACAGCGAACCGAGCAGCTGCGGCGAGGGCAGCCCGCCCTCGGGCGCGGCCGGACCACCGAGGGCTCCGAGCTGGCGCTTCGTCCAGCCCTCGTGCTCGACCGAGGCCCGGCAGCCGGGGCAGGTCAGGACGTGCGACCAGGCCCGCTCCTCCTCGGAGCGGGAGAGCTGGCCGTCGACCAGCGCCGAGGCCTTCGTGCCGATGTGGCCGCTCAGGGAGAGCATCAGCGCACCTGTCCGGCGAGCCCGCCCACCCGGGGTCCGGCGACCCGGGTCCGGCCCGGCCGCGGGGCGCGGTGGGCGAGGGCGGCGCGCAGCTGGGCGCGGCCACGGTGGATGCGGGAGCGGACGGTGCCGAGCTTGAGGTCCAGCACGTCGGCGATCTCCTCGTAGGTCAGGCCCTCCACGTCGCAGAGCACGACCGCGGCGCGGAAGTCGGGCGCCAGGGAGGCCAGCGCGGCCTCGACGTCGGCATCGAACATCCGGTCCATCTGGGCGGCGTCGGGGGTCGGCAGCGCGCTCGGCAGGCGGCCGGCGGCCTCGTCGCTGAGAGCGTCGAAGCGGATGCGCTGCTTGCGGCGGGCACCGTCGAGGAAGAGGTTCGTGGTGATCCGGTGCAGCCAGCCCTCCATCGTGCCGGGCGTGTAGGTGTGCAGCGACCGGAAGACCCGCACGAAGACCTCCTGGGTGAGGTCCTCGGCGTCGTGGCCGTTGCCGGTCAGGCGGTAGGCCAACCGGTAGACCCGCGCCGAGTGGTCGGTGACGATCTGCTCCCAGCTGAGGTCGTCAGGCTGGGGCGAGGGGGTGGCCATGGGGTCCACGCTAGGAACGTTTGCTGAGACCCGGCTGAAGGAAGACCCAGCGTGCGCCCAAGGAATGTTCACGAGCGGTGAACGAACGCCGCCGACCCCGGGTTCCCGGCGCCCAAGCGGTAGGGTCCTGGCCTGAGCACGCCGGGGCACACCGGGGCGCCCGGCACCTCGACCACGACACACCAGGAGCATCGCCATCGTCACGCCACTGAAGCCCGCGAGCTGGACCTACGCCGAGGAGTTCGTCGTCGAGGACGACATCCTCGCCAACGCCCGCGCCCGTGCGGACGAGGTCGGGGTCACCGCGATCGGGGCGGGCGGCGGCGCCGCCCTGCGGTTCATCGCCTCGGTCCTCGACGCCCGCGCGGTCGTCGAGATCGGCACCGGCACCGGCGTCTCGGGCCTGTGGCTGCTGCGCGGCATGCGCCCCGACGGCGTGCTGACCACCGTCGACACCGAGGCCGAGCACCAGCGCCTGGCCAAGCAGGGCTTCACCGAGGCCGGCATCGCCTCCCAGCGTGTGCGCCTGATCCCGGGCTCGGCCCTCGAGGTGATCCCGCGGCTGACCGACGGCCACTACGACATCGTCTTCTGCGACGGCGACAAGCAGGAGTACTCCGACTACCTCACCGAGGCCCTGCGCCTCCTGCGCCCCGGTGGCGTGGTGGCCTTCGACAACGCCCTGTGGCACGACAAGGTCGCCGACCCGGCCCAGCGCGACGCCGAGACCGTGGCCATCCGCGAGCTCGGCCGCACGATCGCCGAGCACGACGACCTCGTCCCCGCCCTGCTGCCGGTCGGCGACGGCCTGCTGGTGGCCAAGAAGGTCTGGACCGCCTGACCCGCTCGCCCCGACCCGCTCGCTGGGTCTCCGGCCGCCGGCGTACGCCGTGGGGTCAGGCGATGCCGTCGAGCGGCGTCTCGCCGCCGAGCCAGTCGAGCAGGAGACGGGCGCCGAAGCCGGTGGGGCCCTCGGTCCACTCGAAGCTGTCCTTCGGGGCGTCGCCGACCGAGGCGATGTCGAGGTGGGCCCACGGCAGTCCGCCGGTGAAGTGCTGGAGGAACAGCGCGGCGGTGATCGCCGGCGGACCTCCCGGCGCGTTGTCGGCGTCGGCGATCTTCGAGGACAGCTTGGACTCGTACTCCCCGCTCAGCGGCATCCGCCAGACCGGCTCGCCGGCCCGCTCACCGGCGCCCTCGAGCGCCCCGGCCAGCGCGTCGTCGTTGGCGAAGAGGCCGCCGAGGTGCTGGCCCAGGGCGACCTTGATGCCGCCGGTCAGGGTCGCGACGTCGACGAGCACGTCGGCATCGAGGTCGCCCACGGCGTACGCCAGGCCGTCGGCGAGCACCAGCCGACCCTCGGCGTCGGTGTTGGTGACCTCGGTCGTGCGCCCGCCGTAGTGCGTGATCACGTCGCCGGGTCGCATCGCGTCGCCGCTGACCGCGTTCTCCGCGACCATCAGCAGGCCGGTGACCCGCACGGGGCAGTCGTGGGCCGGGAGGGCCGCCATCACGGCCGCCACGACCGCGGCCCCGGTCATGTCGCGCTTCATGTTGACCATCGCGGCACCGGGCTTGATCGAGAGGCCGCCGCTGTCGAAGGTGATGCCCTTTCCGACCAGCACGACGTGCGGCGCCTTGCGAGCACCCTTGCGCGGCTTGTAGTCCAGCTGCACGACCCGCGGCGGGGCGGCCGCGGCCTGGCCGACGCCGACCACGCCGCCGAAGCCGCGCTCGGCCAGCTGGACCTCGTCGAGCACCGTGGCCTTGAGGCCCGCCGCCTCGGCGGCCTCCACGGCCCGGCCTGCGAGCCACGCGGGCGTCTTGATGTTGGACGGCACGTGCGCCAGCAGCCGGGCGGTCCACCCGGCGCCGGCTGAGGCGACGGCTCGGGCCAGCCGCACCTCGGTGGCCTCGTTCGACGGCGTCAGGGCCAGCACGACCCGGCCGACCGGTCGGTGCTCCGGGCCGTCCTTCTGCAGGGTGAAGCCGAAGGAGCCCAGCGTGGCGCCCTCGACGAAGGCCGCGAGGGCGTCGTCGCCGCCGACGGCGGCGACGGAGCTGGCCACGACGTCGAGGTCGGTGGTGTGCCGGGCCAGGGCCGCGCCTGCGCGGCGCAGGTCGGTGGTGGTGGCAGCACCCACGCCGACGAGCAGCACGCGCGTGACGCCCGACGGCGACCCGACGACGGGGACCTCGCCGACGTCGCCCGTCGCACCGGTCACCCGCGTGGCGGCGGCGGCCTCGAGCAGGTCGAGGCCGAGGTCGTCGGCCAGCTCGGCGGCGCCGGGGCCCAGCACCGGGCCCTCCTCACCGGGGAGGACGGGCACGGCGACGACGGTGGCGTCCCCACGGGAGGGGGCGCGCTCGTCGAGGACGAGCTCGGGCGGGGAGACCTGCGGCGGGAGAGACACGCGGTCGACCCTATAACCGACGACCCCCGCCCTCCTGTGCCGGAGGGCGGGGGTCGTGACGATGTGGGGGGACCGGCGTCAGCCGACCACGTCCTTGAGGGCGTCGCCCAGCGCCGAGGCCTCGTCCGGCTTGAGCTCGACCACGAGTCGTCCGCCGCCCTCGAGGGGAACCCTCATGACGATGCCGCGACCCTCCTTGGTGACCTCAAGCGGGCCGTCGCCCGTCCGCGGCTTCATGGCCGCCATGTGCACACCCTCTTCCCATGTCATTCGTGCGCATGACGCGCCGTACTGGCTCCTATTATTCCCCATCACCGAAGCCGGCATGACCAACGCCACCCAACTGATGGGGCAGACTCGGCCCGAACGTGGCCGGTCCCGCAGGGTGCGGCGCCCCGACCGCCCCCCGACTGCGAGGAGATCCTCATGACCGAGCCCGTGCGGTACGACGTCGACGGAGGCGTCGCGACGATCACCCTCGACCGGCCCGAGGCGATGAACGGTCTGAACGTGGCCACCAAGGTCGCCCTCCTGGCCGCCGTGCGCCGGGCCGCCGACGACGACGCCGTCCGGTGCGTCGTGCTCACCGGCAGCGGCCGCGCCTTCTGCGTCGGCCAGGACCTCAAGGAGCACGTCGAGATCCTGCGCGACACCAGCTCCGAGCAGCTGTTCAACACCGTCGACGAGCACTACAACCCGATCGTCACGGCGCTGGCGACGATGCACAAGCCGGTCGTCGCCGCCGTCAACGGCGTCGCGGCCGGGGCCGGCGCCAGCCTCGCCTTCGCCTGCGACTTCCGCATCCTCGACGAGAAGGCCGGCTTCAACCTGGCCTTCACCGGCGTCGCGCTCTCCTGCGACACCGGCTGCTCGTGGACCCTGCCGCGACTGGTCGGGCAGTCCCGGGCGATGGAGCTGCTCTACTTCCCGCGCACCATCGGCTCCGCGGAGTCCCTCGAGCTCGGCCTGGCCTCGAAGGTGGCCGCCGAGGGCGAGCTGGAGACCGAGGTCGCCACCCTGGCCGCCCGGCTCGCGGCGGGCCCGACGCTGTCGTACGGCGCCATCCGCCGCTCCGTGGCCTTCTCGGCCGGCCACTCGTTCGAGGAGTCGCTGGAGTTCGAGTCGTCGATGATGACCCTCACCGGCGCGACGGAGGACCACCACCACGCGGTCGAGGCCTTCGTCGGCAAGCAGAAGCCGACGTTCCAGGGGCGCTGAGGGGGCCGCGAGGCTCCGCGGACCGGGCTAGGCGCGCTCGGGGTCGGGCGCAGGTTCGGGCGCAGGTTCGGGCTCGGGCCCGGGCTCGGGAGTGGAGTCGTCCGGCGGGGCCGGGATGTCGCCGTCGAGCTGGGCGGCCAGCCGCTCGAGCAGGGCGTCCACCTCGCTCGCCCGGTAGCCGCGCACGACCGTGTCGAAGCGCAGGTCCCGCAGGTCGTCGCCGGTGACCGGGCCGTCGGCCGGGAGGCGCACGTCGGGCCGGTCGTCGTACGCCGTTCCCAGCGGCGCGCCGTGACCCGCGGCGACGACGGCGACGCCACCCATCACGAGCACCACCAGCACGGCGAAGAACCAGGTCACCGCGCCGCCACCCCCTCGACCATCAGCTGCACGGCCTCCTCGACGTCGTCGGTGAGGTGCATCAGGGCGAGGTCGGACTCCGAGATCTTGCCCGCCGCCAGCACCGTCTGTCGCAGCCAGTCGAGCAGGCCCGACCAGTAGTCGACGCCCAGGAGCACGACCGGGAACGACGTCACCTTCTGGGTCTGCACGAGCGTCAGGGCCTCGAAGAGCTCGTCGAACGTGCCGAGGCCGCCGGGGAGCACGACGAAGCCACTGGAGTACTTCACGAACATCGTCTTGCGGGCGAAGAAGTAGCGGAAGTTCACGCCGAGGTCGACCCAGGAGTTCAGCCCCGCCTCGAAGGGCAGCTCGATGCCGAGGCCGACGCTGGTGCCGCCCGCCTCGCAGCAGCCCTTGTTGGCCGCCTCCATCGCACCGGGGCCGCCACCGGTGATCACGGCCAGGCCGGCCTCGGCCAGCCGGCGCCCGACCTCCTCGCCGACGGCGTAGAACGGGTCGTCGACCGTGGTGCGGGCCGAGCCGAAGACCCCGACCGCGGGGCCGAGCTCGGCCAGCGCGCCGAAGCCCTCGACGAACTCCGACTGGATGCGCAGCACCCGCCAGGGGTCGGCGTGCACCCAGTCCGTGGGCCCACGCGAGTCGAGCAGGCGCTGGTCGGTGGTCGAGGGCTCGACCGCGGTCCCGCGCAGCAGGGTGGGTCCGCGGCGCTGCTCGCGCCGGTCGGCGGCGGGCCGCTGGCCGGCGGGTCCTTCGCCGCCGGATCCTCCGCTGGTGGGGCTCATGCGCCCAGCCAGGCCCGGAGCGTCGCCTCGCAGGCGTGCAGCTGCTCGATCGGCACGAACTCCTCCTGCTTGTGCGCCAGCATCGGGTCGCCGGGGCCGTAGTTGACCGCGGGGATCCCCAGCCCGGTGAACCGCGCGACGTCGGTCCAGCCGAACTTCGGGTTCACCTCGCCGCCGACGGCCTCGACGAAGGCCCGGGCGGCCGGCAGCCCCAGGCCCGGCAGGGCGCCCGGGGCGGAGTCGGTGACGGTCACGTCGTACCCCGTGAAGACGTCCTTGACGAACGCCAGCGCGTCGGACTCGGACCGGTCGGGGGCGAAGCGGTAGTTCACGGTGACCACGCACTCGTCGGGCAGCACGTTGGTCGCGACGCCGCCGGAGATGGCGACGGCGTTGAGGCCCTCGTGGTACTCCAGCCCGTCGATCACCGGCTTGCGCGGCTCGAACGCCTCGAGCCGGCGCAGCACCTCGCCGGCGCCGTGGATGGCGTTGACCCCGCGCCAGGAGCGGGCCGAGTGGGCGCGCTCGCCGGTGGTGCGGACCTCCACGCGCAGGGTGCCCTGGCAGCCGGCCTCGACCACCGCGTCGCTGGGCTCCATCAGGATGGCGAAGTCGCCCTCGACCAGGTCGGGCCGCTCGCGGGCGACGATGCCGAGACCGTTGTAGACGTCGTCGATCTCCTCGGCCTCGTAGAAGACGTAGGTGACGTCGCGCACCGGCTCGGTCAGGTCGTGGGCCAGCCGCAGGGCGACCGCGACGCCGCCCTTCATGTCGCAGGTGCCGAGCCCGTGCAGCGAGGTGCCGTCGTTGCGGGCCGGCAGGTTGCGGTTCAGCGGCACGGTGTCGACGTGCCCGGCGATCACCACCCGCTCGCCGCGACCCAGGAGGGTGCGGGCCACCAGCGAGTGCCCGATGCGGGTCACCTCGAGGTGGCTCAGCTCGCGCAGGGCGGTCTCGATCGCGTCGGCCAGGGTCTCTTCGTTCTGGCTGACCGACTCGATGTTCACGACCGTCTCGGTCAGCGCCACGACGTCGTGGCTCAGGTCCAGGGACATGTCGGTCATCCTGTCATCCGGGGCCAGGGTGGGGTGTCGGACGGGGGCGCGAGGCGCGGCGGGCAGCGGGCGGCGAGCGGCGGCGGCGGCGGCGCGGCGCGAGCGGACGTCATACGTTCTGAGGCCTATAGGCCTCACTTCTGATGACGTCCCGTGGGAGGTCATCCGTCCCGGTCGCCATGACG
This sequence comes from uncultured Actinomycetota bacterium, assembly GCA_963750435.1. GTDB lineage: Bacteria > Actinomycetota > Actinomycetes > Propionibacteriales > Nocardioidaceae > Marmoricola. Next base: position 39,446 of record CAVVQW010000016.1, read on the forward strand.
ACCAGCTCGTATGACGTCGGCGTCACCCGCCGCCGCCAGCCGCCGCCCCACCGCGCAGCCGCGCCGCCGTCCCGGCCCGCCGGCCCCACCGCTCTTATTCCGAGGCGAGCATCGTGGCGCCGAGGCCGATCATCATCACGCCCCCGGCGGTGCCGATCGCGTCCAGCCGGCTGGGCGTGCGGGCGAACCAGTCGCGGGCCCGGGCCGCGGCGAGCGCCCAGATGCTGTCGGAGCAGCAGGCCAGCACCCCGAAGACGAGGCCGAGCACGGCGACCTGGAGGCCGGTGTGTCCCGCGGTCTGGTCGACGAACTGCGGCAGGAAGGCCACGAAGAAGACCAGGGTCTTGGGGTTGGTCACGCCGACGACGAGACCGGTGGTGACCGAGCGCCGGCGGGGTCCGGCCGGCCGGGCCGCCGCTCCGTCCTGCAGGACCTGGCGCGCGTCGCCGCGGTGACGGATCGCCTGCACCCCCAGCCACACGACGTACGCCGCTCCGCCGACCTTGACGGCCGTGTAGACCGTCGCGCTGGCCGCCACCAGGGCGCCGAGCCCGAGGGCGACGAGGAGCACCTGGGCGACCACGCCGAGCGCGTTGCCGACGACCGAGAGCAGGGCGTCGCGACGGCCCACGGTCAGGGCGCGGCCGATGGTGAAGAGCAGGCTGGGTCCGGGCACCTGGATGAACAGGATCGAGGCGATCAGGAAGGTGATCCACTGGCTGGTCGACGGCACGGGATCAGTGTGGGGCCGTGACCAGCGGGCGGTCCACCCGATTCGCTGCCGGCGGTCGCAGCGCGACCAGGACGCCGAGCAGCATCACCAGCCCGCCGATCAGCTCGGCGGCGTTGGGCACCTCGTCGAGCAGCAGCCAGGCGGAGGCCAGCGCGACCGGCGGCACCAGCAGGATCCAGGGCACGACGGCGGCGGCCGGGTTGCGCCCGAGCAGGGTGTTGAAGATGCCGTAGCCGACGAGCGAGGCCAGCCCGGCGGTGTAGAGCGTGGAGAGCGCCGCCTGCCAGCCGAACGCCGCCAGGCCGTCGGCCACCGCGGCGGGTCCGTCGAGCAGCAGCGAGAGGGCCAGGGCCGGCACGGGCACCACGAGCGCCGACCAGACGGTCAGGGACAGGCCGCCGGCCACCCCGGACGCCCGGGAGAGGACGTTGCCGATCCCCCAGCTCAGCGCCGCCCCCAGGCACAGGAGCAGGGCCGCCGCGGGCACGTGACCCCCGCGACCGAGCCCGACCACGAGCAGGCCGACGGTGCCGACGCCGATGCCGGCCAGCTGCGCCAGGGTCGGCCGCTCGCGCAGCGCCCCGGCCGCGATCACGACGGTGAAGATCACCTGGGCCTGCAGCACCAGGGCGGCCAGGCCGGGCGGCATGCCCAACGTCGATGGAGGCGTAGAGCAGGCCGAACTGGCCCAGCGACATGAACAGCCCCACCAGCGCGACGGTGCGCCAGGACGCCGTGGGGCGGGGCACCAGGAAGACGGCGGGCACGACCACGAGCACGAACCGCATCGCCAGGAACAGCAGCGGCGGCACCCCCGCCATGCCGACGTCGATGACCACGAAGTTCAGGCCCCACAGCAGGGCGACGAGGGCGGCGAGGCAGCAGTCACGACGGGTCACGACCCCCAGCCTGGGGCAGATAACCGTGAAGGACCAGCCACGGTTCCTGCACCGAACTCGGTAGCATCGCTGCATGATCGACCTCGACTCCCTGGATGCCCTCGCGAGCATCGACACCGAGGGCTCGGTGCACGCGGCCGCGGCCGCACTCGGGTTCACCCCCAGCGCGGTCTCCCAGCAGGTCAAGCGGCTGGAGCGGCAGGTGGGGCTGCCCCTGCTCGAGCGGGTCGGTCGCGGGGTGATCCTCACCGGCGCCGGGCGGCAGCTGGTCGACGACGCGAGTGGCGTCCGCAGCCAGCTGGAGCAGATCACCGCCGACCTGCACCGCACCGCCGGCACCGTCGCCGGTCGGTTGCGGATCACGGCGTTCTCCACCGCCGTGCGCGGTCTGGTCGCGCCGGCCGTGCGCCGGGTGCTGACCGCCCACCCCGACCTCGAGCTCACCCTGCACGAGCACGAGCCCTGGCAGGCCGTCGACCTGGTCGCCACGGGCGCTTCGACCTCGGCATCGTGCACAGCTGGGGCGACCTGCCGCTGACCGTGCCCGCCCACCTGGTCGCCACCACGGTGGCCCACGACGTCGCCGACGTCGTGGTGGCGGCCGACCACCACCTCGCCGGTCGCGACCAGGTCACCCCGCGCGACCTGCTCGAGGTCGACTGGGTGGCCACGGCCGAGGGCACGATCTGCCGGCAGTGGCTCTCCCGGATGTACGTCGGCACCGGCCGCTCGCCGCGGATCGCCCACGTCTCGGGCGAGTTCGACAGCCATCTCGCCCTGGTGCGGGCCGGGCTCGGGGTGGCGCTGGTGCCACGACTGGGCCGGGCCGTGCTGCCCGACGACGTCGTGGCGCTCACCGCCCTCGACCCGGTGCCGGAGCGCACCGTCAGCGTGCTGCACCGCCGCAGCATGGACGGCTCCCCCGCCGTGCGCGCCGTGGTGGCGGCCCTGGCCGACGCCTAGGGCCAGCCCACGTCCTCAGCGCCCGTCCTCAGCGCCGGCCTCAGCGTCGCGCGGCCGCCAGCCGGCCCTTGAGCAGGGGCTTCGTCGGGTGGGCCGCCTCGCCCATGACGGCCAGGCAGACCTCGATCACCTCGGTGTCGTACGGCGCGAGCTCGGTGTAGCGGGCCACCGCCTGGGGCTGCGGATCGGCCAGCAGGGCCTCGCGCACGGCGACGGCGACGTAGTCCGCCAGCTCGGTCAGCGCCGGCGACTCGGTGCCGGGCATCAGGTCGCCGCCGTAGGCCAGCACCGCGGCGCGGACCTGCCCGCGGCGCAGCAGCCGGAGCACCTCGTTGACGTCGACCTGCACCGGCATCATCAGCCGGTAGGGCCGCGAGGCGAGCTGGCCCTCCAGCGCGCTGCGCAGGTGGGAGACCTCGGCCTTGAGGGTGGAGAAGGTGACGTTCTGGTCGCCGTACAGCAGGGCGTGCAGGTGCTCCAGGGAGAGCCCCGAGGGGTTCAGCGCCAGCAGCGCCACGATCTCGGTCTGGCGCCGGTTCAACAGCAGCCGCTTGCCGTCGAGCCGCGCCTCCGCGGCCCCGAGCAGGGTGAGGTCGAGCCCGGGCACGACCGTGCCGTCGCCCTGGCCGGACAGGCCGGGGTGGGAGGACGACGCGGGCATGGCGGTCTCGATCAGCCGGGCCATCACGCGCGCGGTCGCGAGGCCGATCGGGTGGGTGCGGTCCCAGGTGGTGGAGAGGTCGAGCACGCCGAGCTGCTCGCCGCTGACCGGGTCGTGCACCGGGGCCGCCCAGCAGACCCAGTTGTGCACGACCTGGGCGTAGTGCTCGGCGCTGAAGACCATCGACGGCGCGTCGTTGCGGGTGGCGAGGTCCAGCGCGTTGGTGCCCACGGAGGTGTCGTCCCAGCGGCCACCGGCCACGAAGTTGACCGTCTCGGCCTTGCGCCGCATCACCCGGCCGCCGTAGGTCCACAGGATCCGGGTCTCGGCGTCGGTCACGGCGACGACCAGGTCGCCGTCCTCGGCCGTGCGGCGCAGCTCGGACTCGACCCGCTCGACGGCGACCTGGAGGGGCGAGCCCTGCCAGAAGGTGGCGGTGTCGCCCTCGTCGTCGAGGGGCGCCTCGGTCATGTCGTGGTCGACGGTGGGGGCCGAGCGCTCCCAGGAGCGCAGGATCTCGGGCCGCACCAGGCCGGTGGCGCCGTCGCCGTGCTCCACGAAGTTGGTCCAGGCCTGCACGGCCGTCACACGTCGGGTCTGCAGCTCGTCGTTGGCCGTGGTCATCGGCACCTGCTCATGGGTCTGCTCCAGGGTGAGATCTGGACCACACCGTAGCCCGAGGCACCCCAGCACGACAGGGCCACTCACGCCCGCTCGTCCCGAGCATGCGTCGCCGCAGGAACGCGACCGTGCGATCCATCGACAGCGGCCACTGCGGGATGAACGCGTGCTCCTCACCGCGGTAGACCTCCAGGCGCGAGTGCGCACCGGCGCGCCGCAGGAGCCGCTGGGTGTCGCGCGACCAGGCGATCGGGCAGGTGTCGTCGGAGGACCCGTGGTGGATCAGCAGCGGCTGGGTCACGCGGTCGAAGTACGTGCGCGACGAGAGGCCGGCGTACACCTCCGGGGCGCTGCTCGGGGTGCCGAAGCGGTGCTCGAAGCGACGCGCCGCCTCGGGACGCCCCGGCACGGTGAACTGCCGGAGGTTGTCGACGAACAGGGAGCTCACCGAGGCGAAGAGCACGGCCGCCCGCACCGCGCCGGGCTGGGCCACGAGGGCGTTCAGCACGACGCCTCCGCCCATGGAGCGGCCGAGCAGCGCCACCCGGTCGGGGTCGACGTACGGCAGCCGCTTCAGGGTGCCGACGGCGTGCAGGACGTCGCGGGTGTAGCCCAGCCGGCTCTCGCGCTCGACCTCGCCGACGGGGTCGGAGGCGGCGTGCCCGCGGTAGTCGGTGTGCAGCACGACGAAGCCCGCCCGGGCCAGGCGGTCCTGCTCGCGCGCCAGGCCCTGACCGGTGACGTAGACGGCCGGGTCGATGTAGCCGTGGGCGAGCACGACGGCCGGGAAGGGGCCGCGCCCGGTCGGCCGCAGCAGGATCCCCGAGACGGTGACGTCCCCGGCCGGGTAGGTCACCTCCCAGCGCTCGTAGGCGTCGGTCACGACCTGCCGCCGCACCCGCGCGACCCGGCCTCCGGGGAACCGCTCGCGCATCAGCGTGGGCAGCGACACCCGGTCGGGTGCCACCGGCAGCGGCGAGACGGCGGTGCCGCCGACACGGCGCGTGCGTACACCGACACGGCGTGTGTGTACGCCGAGACGGCGCGAGTGTCCGGGGCGTCCTCGCCGCCGCAGGCGGTGAGCGCCAGCCCGAGGGCGCGCCCGCGAGCGTCGTACGTCGGGTCAGCGGACCGGGGCCACGGGGCCCGGCCTCGAGCGGGGCGTCCACGGCCCCATCCTGGCGGGAGCTCCAACAGGTCAGCGGTCGACGGCGGCGTGCGCGTGGATCCGGCCGTCGGTCGTCGAGAGCCGGTCGCCGCTGCCGCCCCAGCGGCCGGCGATGATCTCGGCGGCGATGCTGACGGCCGTCTCCTCCGGCGTACGGGCCCCGAGGTCGAGGCCGATCGGGCTGGAGAGCCGGGCGAGCTCCTGCTCGGTGACGCCGGCCTCGCGCAGGCGGTCCAGACGGTCCTCGTGCGTGCGCCGGGACCCCATGGCGCCGATGTAGGCGACCTCGGGCAGGCGCAGCGCCTTCTCCAGGACGGGGACGTCGAACTTCGGGTCGTGGGTGAGCACGCAGACCACCGTGCGGCGGTCGATGCGGTCGGCCTCGAGCTCCTCGGCGAGGTACTTGTGCGGCCACTTGACCACCACCTCGTCGGCGTCGGGGAAGCGCGTGCGGGTCGCGAAGACGGGTCGGGCGTCGCAGACGGTGACGTGGTAGCCCAGGAAGTGGCCCACGCTCGCGACCGCGGCCGCGAAGTCGATGGCGCCGAAGACGAGCATCCGCGGGGCCGGGGCGAAGGCCCAGACGAAGACGCGCATGCCCTCGCCGCGCCGCTCGCCGTCGGGGCCGTAGGTCAGGGTCGCGTTGTGGCCGCTGGCCAGCAGCCCGCGGGCGTCGTCGGTGACGGCGTCGGTGGCGCGGTCGCTGCCGAGGGCACCGTCCACGGCGTCGGGGCGCACGACGAGCCGCCGGCCGTGCCAGGCGGGGTCGGGGTGCTCGATCACGGTGGCGAGCGCGACCGGGCGGCCCTGCTCGATGTCGGCGGCGATCTCGGCGAGCTCGGGGAAGGTCTCGCGGTTCACCTTCTCGACGTACACGTCCAGGATGCCGCCGCAGGTCAGCCCGACCGCGAAGGCGTCGTCGTCGGAGACGCCGTAGCGCTGCAGCACGGGCTCGCCGGACTCCACCACGCTCTGGCCGAGCTCGTAGACCGCGCCCTCCACGCAGCCGCCCGAGACCGACCCGACCGCCTCGCCGGTGGGGCCCACCAGCATCGAGGCGCCCGCGGGCCGGGGGGCGGACTGGAAGGTCGCGACCACGGTGCCGACGCCGACGGTCTCGCCGGCCTCCCACCACGACAGCAGCTCGGGAAGGACCTCACGCACGGGCGACCACTCCCAGCACCTCGTCGAACGCGCGCAGCGAGTGCCCCGCGACGAAGTCGTCGCAGTGCGGCAGGGCTGCCTGGATCCCGAGCTGGACGGGCTCGTAGCCGGTCTTGCCGCGGTGGGGGTTGACCCACACCACCCGGTGCGCGAGGCGTTGCATGCGTGCCATCTGCTCTCCCAGCTCTCGGGCGTCACCACGTTCCCACCCGTCGCTGAACACAACGACGACGGCACCACGGGCCATTCCCCGGGCGCCCCAGCGGTCCAGGAACGCCTTCAGCGTCTCCCCCAGCCGGGTGCCGCCCGACCAGTCGGGCACCTGCTCGCCGGCGCGGACGAGCGCCTGCTCGGCGTCGGTCGTGCGCAGCGGCAGGGTGACCCGGGTCAGCCGGGTGCCGAGGGTGAAGACCTCCACGCGGCCGCGCGACCCCGGCGCCTGCACCAGCAGGTGCCCCAGGCGCACGATCGCGTCGGCGTAGGGCCGCATCGAGGCCGAGACGTCGATCAGCACCACGACCCGGCGGGCGGTGGTGCCGCGGCGGCGGTGCTCCACGCGACCGGGCTCGCCCATCTGGCGCAGGGTGGTGCGCAGCGTGCGGTGCACGTCGACCTCGCCCGCGGCGCCACGGCGTACGCCGGGTGGCGCGGCGGCGGGGCAGCCGGGGCTCCAGCGCGCGGATCATCGCGTCGAGCAGGGCCTTCTCGTCGGGCTTCAGCGTCGCCACGTCGCGGTGACGCAGCACCTCGGCCTCGCTGGCGGAGGCCTGCAGCACGTCGGGGGTGTCCTCGCCGCCGGCCTCGCCGTCGTCGCCGCTGGGCAGCGGCGACCGGATCTGGCGCGGCTTCTCCGAGGGCATCTGCCGCGGCAGCTTCTCCTTGGCGCCGAACCAGGCCTCGAAGACGTGGGCGTAGCGCACCAGGTCGTCGGGCCCGGCGCAGAGCGTCGCCCGCCCGGCCGGAAGGTGGCGGCGGGGTCGTCGGCGCCGACCATCGCGGCCGCCTCGAGGAAGGCGGTGGCCCGGTCGACGGTGACGGCGAGGCCGGCCGCGCGCAGCGCACGGGTGAAGCCGAGCAGGATCTCGTCGGCGTCGTGGACGGGGGGCGGGAGCGTCTCGAGGGGCACGTTCAGCCGGCCAGCATCCGGTCGAGGGCCTGCTTGACGCGGTCGGTGTCCTCGCGGTACTTCACGACCGCGCCCAGCGTGCGGGCCGCGGTCTCGAGGTCGAGCTCCTCGGCGCCGAGCCGCTGCAGGGCGCGCGCCCAGTCGAGGGTCTCGGCGACGCCCGGCGGCTTGAGCAGCTGCTCGTCGCGCAGCCGCTGCACGAGCCCGACGACCTGCTCGGCGAGCCGCTGGCTGACCTCGGGCAGCCGGCTGCGGACGATCTCGATCTCGCGCTGGAGGCCCGGGTGGTCGATCCAGTGGTAGAGGCAGCGGCGCTTGAGCGCGTCGTGCAGCTCGCGGGTGCGGTTGGAGGTGAGCACCACGCTCGGCGGCGTCGCCGCGGTCACCGTGCCGAGCTCGGGGATGCTCACCGACCAGCCCGAGAGCACCTCGAGCAGGAACGCCTCGAACTCGTCGTCGGCCCGGTCGATCTCGTCGATCAGCAGCACCGCCGGCGACTCGCGCAGCGCCTGCAGCACCGGCCGGGCGAGCAGGAAGCGCTCGTCGAACAGCGACTTCTCGGCCTCGGTGGGGTCGAGCTCGCCGGCCTTGGTCGCGGCCTCGAGGGTGCGCAGGTGCAGGATCTGCCGCGGGAAGTCCCAGTCGTAGAGCGCCTGGCTGGCGTCGATCCCCTCGTAGCACTGCAGCCGGATCAGCGGCACGCCCTTGAGCTCGGCCAGCGCCTCGGCCAGCGCGGTCTTGCCGGTGCCGGGCTCCCCCTCGAGCAGCAGCGGCCGCTGCATCCCCTCGCTCAGGAACAGCACCGTGGCGAGGTCGTCGTCGGCGAGGTAACCGGTGCTCCCGAGGGCAGCCGTGACCGCCTGGGGCGAAGTGAGCTCCATGTGACGGACGTTACGCAGGCCTGGTGGCCGCGGTTGGCGACCTGGGAGGAGACGCCGAGGGGAGGCCCCGGTGTTCATCGGCCGCGGCTCGGGCCCGGGAGGCAGCCGGTCAGCGGTCGACGGCCGCGTGGGCGTGGATCCGGCCGTCGGTCGTCGAGAGCCGGTCTCCGCTGCCGCCCCAGCGGCCGGCGATGATCTCCGCGGCGATGCTGACGGCCGTCTCCTCCGGCGTACGGGCCCCGAGGTCGAGGCCGATCGGGCTGGAGAGCCGGGCGAGCTCCTGCTCAGTGACGCCGGCCTCGCGCAGGCGGTCCAGACGGTCCTCGTGCGTGCGCCGGGACCCCATCGCGCCGATGTAGGCGACCTCGGGCAGGCGCAGCGCCTTCTCCAGGACGGGGACGTCGAACTTCGGGTCGTGGGTGAGCACGCAGACCACCGTGCGGCGGTCGATGCGGTCGGCCTCGAGCTCCTCGGCGAGGTACTTGTGCGGCCACTTCACCACCACCTCGTCGGCGTCGGGGAAGCGCGTGCGGGTCGCGAAGACGGGTCGGGCGTCGCAGACGGTGACGTGGTAGCCCAGGAAGTGGCCCACGCTCGCGACCGCGGCCGCGAAGTCGATGGCGCCGAAGACCAGCATCCGCGGGGCCGGGGCGAAGGCCCAGACGAAGACGCGCATCCCCTCGCCGCGCCTCTCGCCGTCGGGGCCGTAGGTCAGGGTCGCGTTGTGGCCGCTGGCCAGCAGCCCGCGGGCGTCGTCGGTGACGGCGTCGGTGGCGCGGTCGCTGCCGAGGGCGCCGTCCACGGCGTCGGGGCGCACGACCAGCCGCCGGCCGTGCCAGGCGGGGTCGGGGTGCTCGATCACGGTGGCGAGCGCGACCGGGCGGCCCTGCTCGATGTCGGCGGCGATCTCGGCGAGCTCGGGGAAGGTCTCGCGGTTCACCTTCTCGACGTACACGTCCAGGATGCCGCCGCAGGTCAGCCCGACCGCGAAGGCGTCGTCGTCGGAGACGCCGTAGCGCTGCAGCACGGGCTCGCCGGACTCCACCACGCTCTGACCGAGCTCGTAGACCGCGCCCTCGACGCAGCCGCCCGAGACCGACCCGACCGCCTCGCCGGTGGGGCCCACCAGCATCGAGGCGCCCGCGGGCCGGGGGGCGGACTGGAAGGTGGCGACCACGGTGCCGACGCCGACGGTCTCGCCGGCCTCCCACCACGACAGCAGCTCGGGAAGGACCTCACGCACGGGCGACCACTCCCAGCACCTCGTCGAACGCGCGCAGCGAGTGCCCCGCGACGAAGTCGTCGCAGTGCGGCAGGGCTGCCTGGATCCCGAGCTGGACGGGCTCGTAGCCGGTCTTGCCGCGGTGCGGGTTGACCCACACCACCCGGTGCGCGAGGCGTTGCATGCGTGCCATCTGCTCTCCCAGCTCTCGGGCGTCACCACGTTCCCACCCGTCGCTGAACACAACGACGACGGCACCACGGGCCATTCCCCGGGCGCCCCAGCGGTCCAGGAACGCCTTCAGCGTCTCCCCCAGCCGGGTGCCACCCGACCAGTCGGGCACCTGCGCGCCGGCGCGGACCAGCGCCTGCTCGGCGTCGGTCGTGCGCAGCGGCAGGGTGACCCGGGTGAGCCGGGTGCCGAGGGTGAAGACCTCCACGCGGCCGTGCGACCCCGGCGCCTGCACCAGCAGGTGCCCCAGGCGCACGATCGCGTCGGCGTAGGGCCGCATCGAGGCCGAGACGTCGATCAGCACCACGACCCGGCGGGCGGTGGTGCCACGGCGGCGGTGCTCCACGCGACCGGGCTCGCCCATCTGGCGCAGGGTGGTGCGCAGCGTGCGGTGCACGTCGACCTCGCCCCGGCGCCACGGCGTACGCCGGGTGGCGCGGCGGCGGGGCAGCCGGGGCTCCAGCGCGCGGATCATCGCGTCGAGCAGGGCCTTCTCGTCGGGCTTCAGCGTCGCCACGTCGCGGTGACGCAGCACCTCGGCCTCGCTGGCCGAGGCCTGCAGCACGTCGGGGGTGTCCTCGCCGCCGGCCTCGCCGTCGTCGCCGCTGGGCAGCGGCGACCGGATCTGGCGCGGCTTCTCCGAGGGCATCTGCCGCGGCAGCTTCTCCTTGGCGCCGAACCAGGCCTCGAAGACGTGGGCGTAGCGCACCAGGTCGTCGGGCCCGGCGCACAGCGTCGCCCGCCCGGCTCGGAAGGTGGCGGCGGGGTCGTCGGCGCCCACCATCGCGGCCGCCTCGAGGAAGGCGGTGGCCCGGTCGACGGTGACGACGACGCCGGCCGAGCGGAGGGCCCGGGTGAAGCCGAGCAGGATCTCGTCGGCGTCGTGGACGGGGGGCGGGAGCGTCTCGAGGGGCACGTTCAGCCGGCCAGCATCCGGTCCAGGGCCTGCTTCACGCGGTCGGTGTCCTCGCGGTACTTCACGACCGCGCCCAGCGTGCGGGCGGCGGTCTCGAGGTCGAGCTCCTCGGCGCCGAGCCGCTGCAGGGCGCGGGCCCAGTCGAGGGTCTCGGCGACGCCCGGGGGCTTGAGCAGCTGCTCGTCGCGCAGCCGCTGGACGAGCCCGACGACCTGCTCGGCGAGCCGCTGGCTGACCTCGGGCAGCCGGCTGCGGACGATCTCGATCTCGCGCTGGAGGCCGGGGTGGTCGATCCAGTGGTAGAGGCAGCGGCGCTTGAGCGCGTCGTGCAGCTCGCGGGTGCGGTTGGAGGTGAGCACCACGCTCGGCGGCGTCGCGGCGGTCACCGTGCCCAGCTCGGGGATGCTCACCGACCAGCCGGAGAGCACCTCGAGCAGGAACGCCTCGAACTCGTCGTCGGCCCGGTCGATCTCGTCGATCAGCAGCACCGCCGGCGACTCGCGCAGCGCCTGGAGCACCGGCCGGGCCAGCAGGAAGCGCTCGTCGAACAGCGACTTCTCGGCCTCCGTGGGGTCGAGCTCACCGGCCTTGGTCGCCGCCTCGAGGGTGCGCAGGTGCAGGATCTGCCGCGGGAAGTCCCAGTCGTAGAGCGCCTGGCTGGCGTCGATCCCCTCGTAGCACTGCAACCGGATCAGCGGCACGCCCTTGAGCTCGGCCAGGGCCTCGGCCAACGCGGTCTTGCCGGTGCCGGGCTCCCCCTCGAGCAGCAGCGGACGCTGCATCCCCTCGCTCAGGAACAGCACCGTGGAGAGGTCGTCGTCGGCGAGGTAGCCGGTGCTCCCGAGGGCAGCCGTGACCGCCTGGGGCGAAGTGAGCTCCATGTGACGGACGTTACGCAGCCGGGGTTGGCCCGCGGTTGGCGACCTCCGAGGAAGCCCGCCGAGACGGCGCGGGTGTACGCCGAGACGGCGCAGGTGTACGCCGAGACGGCGCGTGTGCACGCCGAGACGGCGCGCGTGTACGCCGAGACGGCGCAGGTGTCCAGCGCTCGTGCTCAGTCGAGGAGGAGCTCGGCGCTGCGCAGGAACCTCGCGCCGATCGTCGTGCCCCCGAAGCTGCTGACGTAGAGCCCCGTCGACACCCGCTCCAGGAACGCCCACTCCCAGATCCGCCGGCGGTCGACGCCCGAGCGCTCGGCGACGCGGTCGCAGTAGGCCTCGAGGACGGCCCGCCCACCGGTCGCGAGGCGCCCGGTCCAGTCGCGCAGCACCACGCCCAGGTCGTACGCCGGGTCGCAGCGGAAGCCGTCCGGGTCGACGAAGACGTAGCCCGACGCGGCGCCGGGCCGGGGCTCGAGCACGCGGAGGGCGTTGGAGGAGTGCGGGTCGCCGTGGACCAGGACGGCGTCGGGGTCCTGCGCGGCCGTGCGCCGCCCGGCGTACTCGAGGGCCTGGCGGCGTACCCCCGGCGTGCACAGCTCCAGCCGGTCGTCGAGGTCGACCACCATGCGGTGCAGCGAGGCCGCCTTGTCGGTGGGCATCGCGGCGTCCGGCCCGACCGCCGCCACGGGCAGCCGCCACGCCTCCGCGAGGGTGTCGACGAGCAGGTCGAGGGTGCGCTCCGGGGCGAGCGGGCGGTGGTCGAGCGAGGGGCCGAGCCGCTCCAGCAGCAGGGCCGCGTGCTCGGGGGCGTGGTCCTGCAGCACGGCGTACCCGCGCCCGCCGGCCGCGCGCAGCACCCGCGACCCGTCGGCGAGGCCGGGGTCGGGCACCACCAGCTTGACCACGCGCTGGTCGCCGGCGGCGGTGGTCGCGGCCACGACGTACGACGCGCTCCCGCCGGGCAGCGCCGGGCCCCACGTCAGCGACCAGCGCTCGGCCAGCTCGTCGAGCACTGTCGGCAGGTCCGCGAGCCACGCCGCGCCGATGTCGCCGAGCGAGGAGACCTTGGCCCGCGCCAGCGGCTGCAGGCGCACACCGCCCTCGCCCCGACCCGTCACCCCCGCAGTCTGGCGTACACCCGCGCGTCTCGGCGTCGCCGTCGCGCCAGGGGCCCGGCAGACTTGGCGCATGGCCCACCGCTCGACCGCGCGCTCCTCGGAGCAGCCCGAGGACAAGACCTGCGCGTCGTGCGGGCGACGGATCGAGTGGCGCAAGAAGTGGGAGCGCGACTGGGACCAGGTGCGCTACTGCAGCACGACCTGCCGGCGCCACGGGGTGAGCGCCGACGACGAGGCGCTCGAGCGGACCATCCTCGAGCTGCTCGACCAGCGCAAGGGCGGCGCCACGATCTGCCCGTCCGACGCGGCCCGCGCGGTGGGGCCGGCGGAGGACGAGGGCTGGCGCGACCTGATGGAGCCCGCCCGCCGGGCCGCCCGTCGCCTGGTCGCCGCGGGCGAGGTCGAGATCACCCAGAAGGGCCAGGTCGTCGACCCCTCGACCGCGAAGGGCGCGATCCGGATCAGGAAGGTCCGCTGAAGGAGTCGACGTCCTCGCCGGTCGCGAGGTCGCCGCACTCCACCAGCTCGACCTCACGCTCCTGCAGGTAGGCCCGCGCCCCGCGGTCGCCCGTCGCCGTGTCCCGCACGCCCCGCCAGTGGTCGCGACCGAGGAGCACCGGGTGCCCCGGCTTCCCGGCGTACGCCGCCCGACGCAGCGTGCCCACGTCGACGGGGTCCTCCAGCAGCCGGGCCACCACCCGGGCGTCGACGTCGGGCAGGTCCACGAGGGTCACCAGTACGGCGACCTCGACGTGGCCGAGCGCGAGGTCGAGGGCCGCACGGAGCGAGGCGCCCATCCCCTCGTCCCAGTCCTCGGCCTCGGTGGCGGTCAGGGTCAGGTCGAGCGTCTCGGCCACCTGCCCCACCCGGTCGTACGCCGCCTCGGCCTCGGCGCCGACCACGACGGTAACGGCCAGCCCGTTGGCGTCCAGGGAGCGGACGGCGCGCTCGAGCCAGTCCTCGACCAGGATCTTGGGACGGCCCATCCGCCGCCCGGCCCCCGCCGCGAGCACCACGCCCCGGATCCCCGAGAGCCCGTCGCCCCGCTGCGTCGTCGTCACCTGGTGATCCTCGCAGGGCGACCCGCGCCACGCAGAAACCGCGACGCCAACCTCTCGCACAGGTGTTCGAAGACTTGCTAGGATCGCGCTCATGTCGCTGGACTTCCAGGCCTCGCTCTTCGACGGGCCGACGATCGGTGTCGGGCCGCTGGCCGGGCGCGTGCAGCGCACCGAGCTGAGCCACGGCGCCTGGGTCGACGTGCTGCCGGGGTGGTTCGAAGGGGCCGACCAGGTCTTCGCCGGCCTGGTCGACGACGTGCCGTGGCGGGCGGAGCAACGACCGATGTACGACCACGTCGTCGAGGTCCCGCGCCTGCTGCACACCTACGGCATCGGCGACCCGCTGCCCCACCAAGCGCTGGCCGAGGCCCGCGACGCGCTGAGCGCGCACTACGCCCCCGAGCTCGGGGAGCCGTTCGTGACGGCCGGCTGCTGCTACTACCGCGACGGCCACGACTCGGTCGCCTGGCACGGCGACAACATCGGACGCGGCCGCTCGAGCGACACGATGGTCGCCATCGTGTCCTTCGGCTCGCCCCGCAAGCTGCAGCTGCGCCCCCTGGGCGGCCAGCTCGCGGTCAGCCACGCCCTCGGCCACGGCGACCTGATCGTGATGGGCGGTTCCTGCCAGCGCACGTGGGAGCACGCGGTGCCCAAGACCTCACGCCCCGTCGGCCCCCGCATCAGCGTGCAGTTCCGGCCGCGCAACGTGTTCTAGCGGGACCGTGCCCTAGAGGGGCGGACGGTCGAGGTTGTCCCGCGCCCAGCTGGTGAGGTCGTGCAGCACGGGGACGAGCGCCTCACCGGCCGGTGCGAGCCGGTAGTGCACGGCCACGGGCGGCCCCTCGTCCACCTCGCGGACGACCAGCCCGGCCGCCGTCAGCTCGGCGAGCCGGTCGGCCAGCACGGAGTCGCTGATGCCGGTCGCCCGGCGTACCTCCACGAACCCCGCGGCCCCCTCCATCAGCGCGCCCAGGATGACGCCGTTCCAGCGCTTGCCCAGCAGCGCGAACGCGTGGGTGAGCGCCGCGTCGCACTGCGGCGCGCTGTGCTCCTCGACGACGTCCTCCGCCACGCCCGTGAGGATAGTGGACCGCTCGGCGGGAATAGGACTTCGTCATGCCTGGTTGCTTCTGATTTGAAAGCGACCACGTACTTCGAAGGAGCACCCATGACCCTCTTCCGCCTCGACGCCAGCATCCTGCCCGCGTCGTCGTCCAGCCGCGAGATCGCCGACATCGTCGAGCAGCAGTGGACCGCGCAGCACCCCGACGACGAGGTCATCCGCCGCCACGTGGGCTCCCAGCCGCTGCCCTCCGAGGCGTGGGCCGACGCGGTCACCGCCGGGTTCACCCCGGAGGACCAGCGCACCGAGGGCCAGCAGCGCGCCCTCGCGCTCGCCGCGGAGCTGGTCGAGGAGCTCACTTCCGCCGACGCCGTGCTCCTGGCCGTGCCGCTCTACAACTTCGGCGTCTCCCAGCACGTCAAGGCCTGGATCGACCTGGTCATCGCTGGCTCCGGTGCGGGCAAGGTCCTGCTCGAGGGCAAGCCCGTCGTGCTGGCCACCGTCCGCGGGGGGTCGTACGCCGCGGGCACGCCGCGCGAGGGCTGGGACCACTCGACCGCCTACCTGCGTCGCATCCTCGCCGACGTCTGGGGCGCCGACCTGACCGTCGTCGAGCGCGAGTTCACCCTCGTCGGCGTCAACCCGGCCCTGGACGAGTTCACCGACCTCGCCCAGGAGATCCACGACAAGGCCCTGTCCGCCGCCCGCGAGGCCGGCGACGCCCTCGGCGCCCCGCGGGAAGAGCGCCGCGCCTCCTAAGGCACCCACCCACCCACCCACACCCCAGCCCACCCCACCCCACCCCACCCCAGCCCACCGCCCACCGGGGGATCCAGGCACGAAATACGCCACCGACCGGGGGATCCGCGGACCACGGATCCCCCGGTCGACGAGCCTGGGCGTGCGGGAATCCCCCGGTCGCCGGGCCTGGGCGTGCGTCAATCCCCCGGTCGCGGGTCCTGGTCTCGTTCGTAGGGTGGGGGGATGCGACACCCCGAGGTGCACCGAGGCGAGACCGTCGAGACGCTCCACGGGGAGGAGGTCGCCGATCCCTACCGGTGGCTCGAGGAGTCCGACTCCCCGGAGACGGCCGCCTTCGTCGCGGCTCAGAACGCCCACGCCGAGCCGCTGCTGGCTGCCCTGCCCGGCCGCGCGGCCTTCCGTGAGCTGACCTCCTCGCTGCTGACGGCCCCGACCCGCGGGTGCCCCTGGACCCGCGGCGGCCGGGTGCTGGCCTGGCACTCCGACGGGCAGAACCAGCCGGTGCTCGTCGTGGCCGACTCGGTCGACGGCCTCGAGGAGGGTCGGGTGCTGCTCGACCCGAACACCCTGTCGCCGGACGGCACGGTGGCGGTGACGGTCGCGTCGGTCTCCCCCGACGGCGCGCTGCTGGCGTACGGCGTCTCCGACGGCGGGTCGGACTGGCGCACGGTCCGGGTGCGCGACGTCGCCACCGGGGAGGACCTGGCCGACGAGATCCCCTGGACGAAGTGGAACGCGCCCGTCTGGCTGCCCGGCGACCGCTCCTTCACCTACTGGGCCTACGACGCCCCGACCGGTGAGGCACTGACCGACGAGGCAGGCGCGGGTCGGCTGATGGCCCACGTGGTCGGTACGCCGGTGGCCGACGACGCGCTGCTCTGGACGCGGCCCGACGCCCCGCGCACCTTCGCCTGGAACGCGCCCCGCGACGACACCTGGTTCGTGCTGTCCACCGACACCGGCGCCTCGAGCGGCAACGACCTCGCCGTACGCCGGCACGACGCGCCCGCCTCCCAGGAGCTGCGCCTCCTGGCCGAGGGGCACGAGCACGAGCGTCGGCCCGCCGGGGTGCGCGACGGACGCCTGCTCGTGGTGACCGACGAGGGGTCGCCGCGCTACCGCCTCGACGCGTTCGACCTCGAGACCGGCGAGCGCAGCACCCTGGTGCCCGAGCACGCCGAGGACGTGCTGCTCGACGCCTCGCTGACCGCGAGCGGCCTGGTGCTCGTCTACTCCCACGACGCCAGCCACCGCGCGCAGCTGGCCACCCCGGACGGTGTTCCGGGCGACGACCTCCCGCTGGGCGAGGGGGTCAGCGTCACCGGTCTCCAGGCCAGCGACGACAGCGACCAGGTGCTGGTGTCGACGGCGAGCTTCGTGGACCGCGGCACCCGGCACGTCGTCGAGGTCGAGGGGGACCGCCTCCGGTCCCACCGCACCCTGACCTCCCCCGGCCCGACGGCGCCACCGGCGACCACCTCACGGATCCGGGTCACCTCGACCGACGGCGCCGCGGTGCCGGCGTTCGTCGTCCGGCCAAAGGGCGCCGCGACCGACGCGCCCCGCCCGACCCTGGTGTGGGCCTACGGCGGCTTCAACATCGCGATGAACCCCGAGTTCCGGGCCGTCACCGCGGCCTGGGTGGCCGCCGGCGGCACCCTGGTCGTGCCCAACCTACGGGGTGGTGGCGAGTTCGGCTCCGACTGGCACAAGGCGGGCACCAAGGAGCGCAAGCAGCAGGTCTTCGACGACCTGTACGCCGTGGCCGAGCACCTGGTCGCCACCGGCGTCACCACCCACGCCCAGCTTGCCCTGCACGGCCGCTCCAACGGCGGTCTGCTGGCCGGCGCCGCCCTCACCCAGCGCCCCGACCTGTGGGCCGTGGTGCTGCCCGGCGTCGGCGTCCTGGACATGCTGCGCTTCCACCGGTTCACGATCGGGTGGGCCTGGACCAGCGACTACGGCGACCCCGACGAGGCCGAGGCGCACGCCTACCTCCGGGCCTACTCGCCGCTGCACAACGTGCGCGACGTGGCCTACCCGCCCACGCTGGTCACGACCGGTGACCACGACGACCGGGTGGTGCCCGCGCACTCCTTCAAGTTCGCGGCCGCGCTGCAGCGGGCCCAGGACGCCGCGGGCGGGGAGGCACCGATCCTGCTGTCGGTCGACACCCGGGCCGGCCACGGCGCGGGCAAGCCCAAGGACGCCGCCGCCCTCGAGCACGCCGACCAGCTGGCGTTCGCGGCCCACCACACGGGCCTCGAGGTCGGCACGACCGTCGAGGGCCCGACAGGTGCCGGGGGAACCCGTGCCTGACCACGCACAGGTACCCCTCGCCGGCTACCGGATCGGCGTCACGGCGGCACGCAAGGTCGAGGAGCAGGTCGCCCTGCTCGAGCGCCGGGGCGCTCGGGTCGAGTCCGGACCCGCGCTGTCGCTGGACCCGCACCAGGTCGACGACGCGCAGCTGCGCGCCGCGACCGAGGACGTGCTCTCGCGGCCGATCGACCTGTTCCTCGCCACGACCGGCATCGGCATGAAGGCCTGGTGCGAGGCGACGAGGGACTGGGGCCTGCTCGACGCGCTGCTGGAGGCGATCGGTGGCGCCGAGATCCTCGCCCGCGGCCCCAAGAGCGTCGGAGCGCTGCGCCGCTACGGCCTCCGCGAGCTCTGGTCACCGGAGTCCGAGGAGTTCGATGACGTGCTCGACCGCCTGCGCGGGCGCGACCTGACCGGCACCCGCATCGTGGTGCAGGAGCACGGCCAGTCACTCTCGACCGTCGGCGACGCGCTGCGCCTCCGTGGGGCCGACGTCACCACGGTCAGCGTCTACCGCGTCGTGGCGGCCGAGGACCCGCGACCGCTGCTCGCCCTGATCGACCTGATCGCCGACCGGGCCCTGGACGCCGTCACCTTCACCTCGGCCCCGGCCGTCGTCGCGCTGATGGACGCAGCCGGATCCACCGGCCGCCGCGACGAGGTGGTCTCGGCCTTCCAGGACGACGTCGTCGCCTCCTGCGTGGGGCCGGTGACCTCCGCGGCGTTCGAGAGGTGGGGGGTGCCCACGATCTTCCCCGAGCGCTCCCGCCTGACCGCCATGGTCAAGCAGCTCGAGACCGAGCTGCCGGCCCACCGTCGGCGGCACGGCACCAGCGCTCCGGACGCGCCGTGAGCGACCCCATGGACGATCCCGTGAACCCCCGAGAGGACGCCGCCGTGCCCACGCCCCAGGTCCGTCTGGTCACCGTCGCCCACGGCACCCGCAAGAGCTCCGGCAACGCGGTGGCCGCCGAGATCACCCGACGGGCCGGCGAGGAGATGCAGCTGCCCGCCGTGACGTCGTACGTCGAGCTGTGCGAGCCGCTCCTGACCGACGTGCTCGCCGCCTCGAGCACCCCCACCGTGGTGCTGCCGCTGCTGCTCTCGACCGGCTACCACCTGCGCCAGGACCTGCCCGAGGCCGTCGACGCGGCCGGTGGCCCGACGCTGCTCGGCCGCTCGCTGGGCCCGCACGCGCTGCTGGCCGCGGCCCAGGTCGCCCAGCTGCGGTCCGCGGGCGCCCGACCGGGTGAGCCGCTGGTGATGGTGGCCGCGGGCTCGAGCGACGCCCTCGCCACCCGCGACCTCGATCGCGCCGGCGAGCTGCTGGCCCGCGCCTGGGGTGGCCCCGTGCGCCTCGCCACGTTGTCGGGGCTGGGCGAGCGGCCCGAGGACGTCGTACGCCCCGGTGACTGCGTCTCGCTGTACCTCCTCGCCGGCGGGTTCTTCGCCGACCGCGCCGCCCGGGTGGCGAGCGAGGCCGGGGCACGCGTGGTCGCCGACGTCCTCGGGCCGCACCCGCGGGTCGTCGAGCTCGTCGTACGCCGGACCCGGGCGCTGGCCAGCACCGCCCTGCTGGAGTCGGCGTCCCCCTCCCCGCTCGGCTAGGATCAGGACCGCTCAGGGGTCCTGCGCGTCAGTGGTGGGGTGACGTGCGCCGATCCACCGCACCCCGGAGCCACCGCATGACCCAGCTGCCTGACAGCCCACGCCTCGACGCGTCCACCCCGACTCCACCACCGGCCCGCACCTCGCTGCGCACCGTGCTCGGCAGCGTCGACCGGCCCTTCCTCGCCCTCGACGCCGTCGTCCGGCTGCCGACCGCGATGTTCCCCCTCGGCCTGCTCCTGTACGTCGCGGACCTCACCGGCTCCTACGGGCTCGGTGGACTCGCGGTCGCCGCGCTGAGCATCGGCGGGGGCGTCGGCGGCCCGCTCGTCGGGCTGGCCGCCGACCGATTCGGGCAGCGCGCCGTGGCTGTGGCCGCCACGCTGGTCCAGGTCGCCGCCCTCGGCACCGCCCTGGCCCTGCACGGCAGCGAGCCGCTCGCGGTGACCATCGCGCTGGTCGCGCTCGTCGGGCTGGCCAACCCCCAGGCCGGGGCGATGGCCCGCAGCCGCTGGTCGGTGGTCGCTCGCCGTCGGGGGCCGGCCGGTGACGAGCGCGGCTTCGTCGGCTCCGCGATGGCCTTCGAGGGCGCTGTCGACGAGACCGCCTTCGTGGTCGGCCCGGTTCTGGTCAGCACCCTGGCGGCCGTCGTGTCCCCCACTGCCGGCCTGCTGGTCGCGCTGGTCCTCGCGGCCGTCGCGCAGACCGGGTTCGGCCTGCACCCCAGCGCCCTGCCCGGGCACGCGCGCACCACCGTGGCGTCGCCGGCCGCGCCCCTGCCGCACGTCTACGTCGCCGCGCTGCTCGTCGCGATGGGCGCCGTCGGCATGGTCTTCGGCGCCACCTCGACCGGCGTCGCCGCCCGGATGGCCCTGGCCGGCACGGGCGAGCTGACCGGCCCGGTCTACGCCCTGATGGGCATCGGCTCGGCGGTCACCGGGCTGCTCACCACGCGGCTGCCGCGGCGGTTCTCCCTCGAGCTGCGCATCGTGACCGCGGGCGCCCTCCTGGTGGGGGCCGGGGCGGTCGTCGCCGCGGTCGCCGCGCCCGTGCCCCTGGCCCTGGGCAACCTGCTGCTCGGCATCGCGCTGGCACCGGCGATGGTCAGCTCCTACGCCCTCGCCGACCGGGTCACGCCCCACGGCCGGGGCACCACGATGATGACGGCGCTGGCGACCGCCAACGTCGTCGGCGTCGCCGCCGGGTCGGCCCTGGCCGGCGTGCTCGTCGACGGCTCCGGGCCGGCGGCCGCCTTGGGCCTCGACTGCGTCGCCGGGGTGCTCGTGCTGCTGGCCGGCCTCGGCGCCCTGCGCGCCCGACGTGCCTGAGGCGTTCCCTCAGCGAGGTTCGAGCCGCACCTCTCGCGGCAGCCACAGGACCACCTCGGTGCCCCTCCCCTCGGGGCCGTCGAGGACGGCGCAGCGTCCGCCCGACAGCTCGGCCCGCTCCCGCATGGTCTCGATGCCGCGGGGGCGGCCCTCCCGCTGACCCGCACCGGGCCGCACGCCCGTCCCGTCGTCGCGCACGCGGATCTCCACGCCGTCGTCGAGGGCGTTGACGTCGATCCACACGGTGCCGGCCGAGGCGTGCCGCAGCACGTTGTCCAGGGCCTCCTTGACGATCCGCAGCGCCTGCCCCAGCAGCAGGGCCGGCAGCTCGGAGTCGTCGCTGTGCAGCTCGAGCCGCACGCGGGTGTCCAGGAAGACGTGCTCGGCCGCCTCCAGCAGCGAGGCACGCAGGCCCGCCTCGACGTCGGGCGCCTCCAGGCTGAAGAGCAGGTGCCGCAGCGAGGCCGTGGCGCTGCTGACCACCGCCCACGTCTGCTCCAGGGCGGGCTCGAGGTCGGGGGCGAGCTGCCGGGCCTGCCGACGCACCATCCCGAGCCGCAGGTCCACGGCGGCCAGGGCCTGCACCGAGTCGTCGTGGATGTCGGCCGCGATCTTGTCGCGATCGCTCTCCTGCACCTCCATCAGCCGCCGCACCAGGTCGCGCCGGTGCCCGGCCAGGCGCTCGAGCCGGGCCTGGTCGGCGAAGGCCTCCAGCGCTGCCGAGACGTTGCGCGCCAACCCCTCCAGGAGGTCGCACGTCTCGGTGTCGAAGCTGCCCGGATCGGAGCCGATGAAGGTCAGCGCAGCCACGGCACGGCCGCCACGGAAGAGCGGCAGCGACGCCGCGGCGGCGAAGCCGGCCCGTCGCGCCGTGTCGACCCACGGGACGTCGTCAGGACGGCCGAGCAGGTCGGGGGCGTAGACGGCCCGCTCGCTCTCGACCGCCCGACGGCTCGGGCTGGACCCCTCGGACCCACCCCGGGCCAGGGAGGCGTCCAGCTCCGCACCCACGGCCTCGACCACGCCCGCGCTGGCCACGCGCCGCAGCGGCCGTCCGGCCGAGCCCTCGGCGACCCAGGCGCCGGCGAACCCGCCCACCTCCACCGCGACGCGGCACGCCTCGGCGAACAGGGTCGCCTCGTCACGGGCCTGCGCCACGGCCTCGTTGAGGCGGGCGAGGGTGAGGTAGCGCCGGCTCTCCTGGCTGACCCGGGCCTCGCTCGCGCGCAGCTCGGAGACGTCGTGGACGGTCACCACCAGCCACAGGCCCCCGGGCTCCGGCAGGGGCACCGCGGAGTACTGGATCGGGAACTCCGAGCCGTCCTTGCGGATCGCCGGGATGTCGGGCCGCCAGGCCACGGCCTCCGGCGGGTCCTCGGCGAGGTACGCCGACACCCGCGCGCGGAGCTCCTCGTGCAGGCGCTCGGGCACCAGGACGTCGTACGACCGGCCCACGAGCTCCTCGCGCGACCAGCCGAACATCGCCTCGAAGCGGGGGTTGACGTCACGGATCCCCGACCCGGCCAGGTAGACCACCATCGCGTCGGGCGAGGCCGCCATCACCTGGGCGAAGGCGTCCCTGCCCCCGCCGAGGACCGGAGCCGCGGCCGCCGGCGCGGGCTCCCTCACCCGCCGCTCCGGGGGGAGGGGGCGTCGCGGTCGGTGCCAGGAGGACGCAGGCCGGGGTCGGCCACGGCCGGGGTCGGCACGACGGCGAGCACGTCGCAGACGCGCAGCTCCTCGATGGTGGCGCCGTCGGCCAGGATCCCTCCGGCGACCGAGGCGTTGCGCGCCGCGACCGCACTGGCCTCCAGGTGCTCCAGGGAGTCCCAGAACGCCGTGGTGATCACCTCGCCCGTCGCTCGGTCGATCACCACGGTGGCACCGCTGAAGCCCGGGAGCGCGGCCATGCCGGGGAGGATGACCTCGAGCACGAGCTCCATCCCGTCGGGAGCGGGGTACGCCGCCCCCGTCAGTCGCCAGGTCCGGGCGAAGAGCGGTCCGCCCCCCACGGTGGGTGACCATCCGGCGACGGAGGCTGGCGCCGGGGCGGTCGAGGGGGTCTGGGGCTCCACGGGGGCACCTCCTGCAGCGGGGCGGCACGCCCTGCGCCGGGGTGGGCAGGAATGGGCGGGGCGGGCCGGATCGACTGCACGTCAGCGTACGACATCGGAGCCACTCCACCGGGGAGGTCGCTGGACGCGGTGGCCGGTCGGGAGGCCCGGGCTCAGCCGGTGCGGGTGCGCGAGCTGCGCGCGGGCCGCCCCGCGCGCCAGGCCCACCACACCAGCGGCAGCTGGAGGGGCAACCGCAGCAGCGTGCCGGCCAGCCATCCCGCGCTGTCCCCGCCCGCCTGCCAGCCCTGCCAGGCCTCGACGGCCATCGCCACGTTGGCCGGGAAGATCGCCACCAGCAGGGCCGCCGAGGCGGGGCCGGCGAGACGCCGCGTCTGCGGTCGCAGCAGCCCGGCGGCGCACGCCAGCTCCGCGACGCCGGAGACCAGGACCAGGGGCGTCGGATCACCGAGGAACCCCGGCACCATCGACTCGAAGACCGAGGGGCGCACGAGGTGGACGACGCCCGAGGCGGCGAACAGCCCCGCGACCACTCCGGCCCCGACGCCGAGCCGACCCACGGGCTCCTGCACCGCCACGGTCATGCGGTGGTGCCCCCGCGCACGGCGTCGCCGTCCCCGGCCGACTCGAGGTCGGCCTTCAGCGCCGCCAGGGTGCGCGCGATGTTGCGGCGCTGGAAGTCGCTGAACAGCCGGCCGCCCGTCACCGTGCGGTCGAAGGCCGCGGCCAGCCAGTCGGGCCAGCCGCGGCGACCGTCGGTCCAGGTCTCGGTCACCTCGGTGCCACCGGCCACGGGCACCAGGACGTAGTCCCAGCGCGCGATCCGACCGGGCAGTCGCGGGGTGCCCAGGCCGATCCGGCGTACGTCGAAGCAGAACCGCTCGCCGGGCACCGAGTGCCGGACGACGCACTGGGTGGACCACCGTGCGCGACCGCGCCGGTTGGTGCCGTCGAAGACCTCGCCCTGCTCCAGGGGCCGCTCCACCGACGCGGTGCGGGCGCCGGTGTTCTCGGGGCTCCACCGCGGCATCTGGGTCGGGTCGGCGAGCTGGCGCCAGATCTCGCCTGCGTCGGCAGCGATCACGACGCTGTCGCTGACGGTCGTCTCTCGTGACATGGGGGCCTCTCGTAAGTGGGTCTGGAGTCTGTCGTACGCCGGGCACGCACAGGGCCCCGGATCCGAGTCGGATCCGGGGCCCTGCGTGAGGTGCTGGGGTCAGCGGGTGGCTGAGCTCTGATCGCTGAGGATCAGAAGTCCATGCCGCCCATGCCGCCCATGTCGCCGCCACCGGGCATGGCCGGAGCCTTCTCCGGCTTGTCGGCCACGACGGCCTCGGTGGTGAGGAACAGCGCGGCGATCGACGCGGCGTTCTGCAGTGCGGAACGCGTCACCTTCGCCGGGTCGATGATGCCCTCGGCGATCATGTCGACGTACTCGCCGGTGGCCGCGTTCAGGCCGTGGCCCGGCGCGAGGTTGCGCACCTTCTCCGACACGACGCCGCCCTCGAGGCCGGCGTTGATCGCGATCTGCTTGAGCGGGGCCTCCGAGGCGACGCGGACGATGTTCGCGCCGGTGGCCTCGTCACCCTCGAGGTCGAGCTTCTCGAACGCGACGGCCGCGGCCTGGACGAGCGCCACGCCACCGCCGGCGACGATGCCCTCCTCGACGGCTGCCTTCGCGTTGCGAACGGCGTCCTCGATGCGGTGCTTGCGCTCCTTGAGCTCGACCTCGGTGGCCGCGCCGACCTTGATCACCGCGACACCGCCGGCCAGCTTGGCCAGGCGCTCCTGCAGCTTCTCGCGGTCGTAGTCGGAGTCGCTCTTGTCGATCTCGTTGCGGATCTGGTTGACCCGACCGGCGATCTGGTCGGCGTCACCAGAACCCTCGACGACCGTGGTCTCGTCCTTGGTGACGACGATCTTGCGGGCCTGGCCGAGCAGCTCGATGCCGGCCGACTCCAGCTTGAGGCCGACGTCCTCGGAGATCACCTGGGCGCCGGTGAGGATCGCGATGTCCTGCATCATGGCCTTGCGGCGGTCACCGAAGCCCGGGGCCTTGACGGCGACGGACTTGAAGGTGCCACGGATCTTGTTCACGACCAGGGTCGAGAGCGCCTCGCCCTCGATGTCCTCGGCGATGATCAGCAGCGGCTTGCCGGACTGCATGACCTTTTCCAAGAGCGGCAGCAGGTCCTTGACCGTGGAGATCTTCGAGTTCGCGATCAGGATGTAGGGGTCGTCCAGGACGGCCTCCATGCGCTCCGGGTCGGTCATGAAGTACTGGGAGATGTAGCCCTTGTCGAAGCGCATCCCCTCGGTCAGCTCGAGGTCCAGCCCGAAGGTGTTGGACTCCTCGACGGTGATGACGCCTTCCTTGCCGACCTTGTCCATCGCCTCGGCGATGGCCTCGCCGACGGTGGCGTCAGCGGCCGAGATCGACGCGGTGGCGGCGATCTGGTCCTTGGTCTCGATGTCCTTGGCCATCGCGAGCAGCTGCTCGGAGACCGAGGCGACGGCGAGCTCGATGCCGCGCTTGAGCGCCATCGGGTTGGCCCCGGCGGCGACGTTGCGCAGGCCCTCGCGGACCATGGCCTGGGCCAGGACGGTGGCGGTCGTGGTGCCGTCGCCGGCGACGTCGTCGGTCTTCTTGGCGACCTCCTTGACCAGCTCGGCGCCGATCTTCTCGTAGGGGTCCTCCAGCTCGATCTCCTTGGCGATGCTCACACCGTCGTTGGTGATCGTGGGGGCGCCCCACTTCTTCTCCAGGACGACGTTGCGTCCCTTGGGACCGAGGGTGACCTTGACCGCGTCGGCGAGGGTGTTCATACCCCGCTCCAGCCCGCGGCGGGCCTCCTCGTTGAAAGCAATCAGCTTCGACATGGCTTGTGGTGATTCCTCACGCTCAAGTGTGGGTGGCCGCTTCGTCGCCCGCGACGGACGGTCCGCGCGACCGGCGGACCCTTCCCGCCGGTGCATTCGGACCTCGACTCAGACAGCCGTGGTTCGGTGCTTGTGCTGTCACTCTCGACAGGAGAGTGCCAGTGCCATTTTTAGCACTCGACCCTGGCGAGTGCAAACGCCTCCCGGGGGAATCAGACGGTCTCGTCGGACCCGAGTCGACGGTCCACGTCCTCATCCGCGACACCGGGCGCGAGGCGGGAGTGAGTGCGACCGTAGAAGAAGTAGATCGCCATCCCGATCACCAACCAGACCAGGAACCGCACCCAGGTCTCGGTGGCGAGGCTGACCATCAGGGCCAGGCAGGTCACCGCTGAGGCGATCGGGAGGTACGGCACCGACGGGGTGCGGAAGGGCCGCTTCATCTTGGGCTTGGTGCGCCGGAGGACCACGACCGCGATCGCGACGACGAAGAACGCGAACAGCGTGCCGATGCTGACCATCTCGGCCAGGGCGTCGATCGGCACCACGGCGGAGATCGCGGCGACCGCGAGCGTCGTGCCCATGGTCAACCGGGCGGGGGTGTTGAACTTCGGGTGCACCTTGCCCACGGCGGAGGGGAGCAGGCCGTCGCGGCACAGCGCGAAGCCGATGCGCCCCATGGCCACGATGTCGACCAGGATCACCGAGGTGAGGCCCGCGATCGCAGCGATCCCGACGAGTGTGGACGCCCAGTCGAGCCCCACCTGCTTGAAGGCGTCCGAGATCGGGGCCCCCTTGGAGAGGTCGGTGTACTTGACCATGCCGGTCAGCACGACGCAGACCGCGAGGTAGAGGACCGTGCAGATGACGAGCGTCCCGATCAGGCCGCGCGGCATGTCCTTGCCCGGGTTCTCGGTCTCCTCCCCGAGGTTGGCCACGGCCTCGAAGCCGCTGTAGGCGAAGAACACGACCGAGGCGGCGATCAGCACACCGCCGATGCCGTACGCCGTGGGGTCGGCGCCCGAGAGGAACTGCCACAGCGGCTGTCCCAGGCCACCCTTGGGCTCGGGGTCGGGACGGCTCGCGGGGAAGAAGGGCGTGAGGTTGCTGGCCTTGAGGAAGAAGAGACCGGCGATGATCACGAAGACGGTGATGCTGACCTTGACCAGCACCAGGACGTTGGTGACCCACTTGGACTCCCGGATGCCCACGGTGGCGACGACACCCAGCGCGAGCACGATGAAGATCGCGCCAAGGTTGACCGGGGCCTTCTCCCCGAACGCCCACGTCGGCAAGCCGAGCAGCTCCTGCAGGTAGCCCGACCAGCTGCGGGCCACCGTCGCCGACCCCAGGGCGAACTCCAGCACGAGGTCCCACCCGATGATCCAGGCGAAGACCTCGCCGATCGTCGTGTAGGCGTAGGTGTAGGACGACCCGGCCGTCGGGACGGCTGCGGCGAGCTCGGCGTAGCAGAACGCGGCGAGCATCGCGACCACCCCGGCGATGGCGAAAGAGACCACGATCGCGGGCCCCGCGTGGGTCTTCGCCTCGATCCCGGTCAGCGTGAAGATGCCGGTGCCGATGACGATGCCGATCCCGAAACCCATCAGGTCTCGGGAGCCGAGGCTCTTCGTCAGGCCGTTGTGATGACCCCCCTCACCGCCGTCGTCGTTCTGGTGAAGCACCGTCTCGACGTCCTTGGTGCGGGTGATCCCGGTCTTGGTGGGCGACCCGCCCGAGCGCTCTGCCATCTGGACAGCCTGTCGTTGCGCGACTCAACTTGTCCAGCGCATCCCGCGATTCATCCCTCCAGGGCCCGGATGACATCAGACAGCAACGCCTGCGCAGTGCGCTTGTAACCCAGGGACGACGGGTGGAAGCGGTCCAGGCTGAACATGTCGTCCGGGAACGCCACGAAGTAGGGCCCCACCGCGTCGGCGAGCGAGACCACGCGCGCCCCCATCGGCCCGACCGCGCGCCCCTGGGCGGCGGCCAGCTGGCGGGACGCGCGCGAGCCGATCGCCCGCAGCGGCTGGGGCACGGCCCGCAGCGCCCCCAGGTCGGGGCAGGTGCCGACGACCACCCGGGTCCCCCGGTCGTGCAGCGCCTGGACGCAGGCGACGAGGTGGCCGACCGAGACGGCCGTCGGGACGCGGTGGGTGACGTCGTTGCCACCGACGACGACGACCGCGACGTCCGGGGCGTACGCCGGCGGCAGGGCCGCGACCTGGGCGGCGAGGTCGCTGCTCTCGGAGCCGACGACGGCCCCGGTGTGCAGCCGCACCGCCCGGTGGGAGCTCTTGGCCAGCGAGCGGGCCAGCCGCGCCCCGAGGGTGGTGCGCGGCGTCTCGGCGCCCAGCCCGGCGGCGATCGAGTCGCCGAGCAGCAGCAGGTCGACGCGGTCGCCGTACTTCTTCTTCCAGGTGCGGTCCGCCGCCAGAGCCTGCTCCCCCAGCGGCTTGCCGATCAGGTCGCGGGCAGTGGCCGCCTGGCGCCTGAGCAGGCCGCGCCCACCGGCGGCGGCGCCGCCGAGGAAGCCGACGCCGACCAGGGCGACGGCCGCGGGTCGGACGAGCTGACGAGGGCGTGCGGGTGCGGCGGTCATCACCGCCCAGTCGACCCCAGCGCGACGAACGGGCCCGCAACCGCGGGTGGCCGGGACCCGAACACGACCGGTCGATCGGGTCAGGCGCAGGTCCGGCTGAGGTCGGGCCCAGGTCCGGCGCAGGTCAGGAGCGCCGCGCCCGGTCGGCGACCAGGGCGGCGAAGGCGCGGGCGTTCGCGGGGACCACGTCGAGGTAGAGGCCGGGCTCGGTCACCTCGAGCTCGCTGACCGCCAGCGAGCCGTCGGCCAGCCGCATCTGGTCGACCCGGGCGTAGTCGAGCCGCTCGCCCAGGATCTTCTCGGCGGCGGCGACGGCAGCGCGGGCCACGGCGACGGCCTCGTCGGAGAGAGGGACGGCGACCGTGGAGCCGCCGTACTGCGGGTGCACCCGGATCTCACCGGCCGCCGGCACCTTGCGGGCCTGCGAGACCGGCTCGCCGTCGAGGACGAACACCGAGGTCTCGCCCTCGGTGCGCACCGACTCCACCAGGGGCTGCACCGCCCACGGGCCCGCGGTGGGCGGCTCGAAGGGCCCGGCGCGCTCGACCACCAGCACGCCCCGCCCACCCGCGCCGACGGTCGGCTTGACCACGGCAGGGGCGTGGGTCGCGACGGCGGCCTCGAGGTCGCGCTGCGCGTCGTCGCCGGGCTCGACGACCGTGGTCGGCACGACCGGCACCCCGGCGGCGGCGAGCTGCGGCAGGTAGTGCTTGTCGGTGTTCCAGGTGAAGATCGCCGCCGAGTTCAGCATCCGCGGCAGCCGGCCCGCCCAGGCGAGGAACTCCTCGCGACGGGTCTCGTAGTCCCAGGTCGCCCGCACGGCCACCAGCGACCCGGCCCAGTCGACGGTCGCGTCGTCCCAGGCCACCCAGCGGCCCTCGAGCCCGACCTCGGTCAGCGCGTCGAGCAGCGGGGTGCCCTCGAACCACCCCTCCTCGCCCTCGGGGAACGAGGTGCAGGTGGCGAGCAGGACGAGGTCGCGAGTCGTGGACGGCACCGGAGCAGGCTAGCCCGCAGCGATCGGGCCCTCACCAGACAGGCCCCAGCAGACAGGCCCCAGCAGACAGGCCCCAGCAGACAGGCCCCAGCAGACAGCCCTCAGATCACAGGGCCCAGCAGACTTCGCCGACCGGGGGATCCGCGCACGCCCTGGTCCGCCGACCGGGGGATCCAGGTACGCCGCGCGTGCAGCAACCCCCCGCTCGCCAGCGTCGGCCGTGCAGGAAACCCCCGCTCGGCGGCGTGGGTCGTGCCAGGAAACCCCGGTCAGTCGGCCATCTCGGGCGGGAAGCCGCCGGTCGCGATCGGGCCCCAGCGCTCGATGGTGACGCGGATCAGCGACTTGCCCTGGTCGAGCATGGCCTGGCGGTACTCGTCCCAGTCGGGGTGCTCGCCGGAGATGCTGCGGAAGTAGTCGACCAGCGGCTCGACCGCCTCGGGCAGGTCGATCACCTCCGCCGTGCCGTCGAGCTGCACCCACGGGCCGTCCCACTCGTCGCTCTGGATCATCAGCGAGGTGGTCGCCTCGCGGCGCAGGTTCTTCACCTTGGCGCGGGTGGGGTACGTCGAGATCACCACGCGGCCCTCCTCGTCGACCCCGCACGTGACCGGCGACAGCTGCGGCCGCCCGTCCTTGCGCGTGGTGACCAGGACGGCGCGGTGACGCGGACGGACGAAGTCGAGGAGCTCGGCCCGCTCGACGTGGTCGGCGGTGGCGATGGTGCGAGGCATGGCGCCAGTGTGCCCCACTCCCGGCGGGATGGTCCGAGACGTTCGGACCCCTTACTGATCAGTACGAGGGTCCGAACGTCTCGGACTACCCCTCCACCACCGTTACGTACGGCGAGCCTCAGCCGCCGGCGACGGCCGGGATGATCGAGATCTGGGTGCCGTCGGGGGTGGGGCTGGCGAGGCCCTCGAGGAAGCGGACGTCGTCGTTGCCGACGTAGACGTTGACGAAGCGGCGCAGCTGGCCGTTGTCGTCGAGCACGCGGGCACGGATGCCCGAGTGGTTCACCTCGAGGTCCTCGAGGACGTCGGCCAGGGTGCCGCCGGAGGCCGTGACCTCGGAGGCGCCGCCGGTGTAGGTGCGCAGGATCGTGGGGATCCGGACGTTGACGCTCATGCTGCTCCTCGCAGGGGGTGAGTGGGAGGGACGCTCAGAGGACGCCGCTGCCGGTGAAGGCGGCGTACGACGGGTCGATGGTCGCCGCGGGACCCACCCGGTCGCTGATCGCGTCGAGGGTCTTCAGGCCCATGCCGGTGTTGATCACGACGGTCTCGAGCGAGGTGTCGAGCTGGCCGGTCTCGACCAGCTTCTTCAGCACGCCGACCGTGGTGCCGCCGGCGGTCTCGGTGAAGATCCCCTCGTTGCGGGCCAGCAGCAGGATGCCCTCGCGGACCTCCTCGTCGGTGATGTCCTCGACGGCGCCGCCGGTCTGTCGGCAGATGTCGAGCACGTAGATCCCGTCGGCGGGGTTGCCGATGGCCAGGCTCTTGGCGATCGTGTCGGGCTTGACCGGGCGGATCGCGTCGACGCCGGCCTTGTAGGCGACCGAGACGGGCGAGCACCCGGTGGCCTGCGCGCCGTACACCTTGTAGGGCTTGTCCTCGACCAGGCCGAGCTTGATCAGCTCCTGGAAGGCCTTGTGCACCTTGGTCAGCTGCGAGCCGGAGGCGACCGGGATCACGATCTGGTCGGGCAGGCGCCAGCCGAGCTGCTCGGCGATCTCGTAGCCGAGCGTCTTGGAGCCCTCGGCGTAGTAGGGGCGGACGTTGACGTTCACGAACGCCCAGCCCTCCTCCTCGCCGGCGATCTCCGAGGCGAGCCGGTTGACGTCGTCGTAGTTGCCGTTCACGGCCACCAGCGAGTCGGTGTAGACGGCCGAGTTGACCTGCTTGGGCTTCTCCAGGTTGCTCGGGATGAAGACCACGGTGCGGATGCCGGCGCGGGCCCCGGCGGCGGCCACGGCGTTGGCCAGGTTGCCGGTCGAGGGGCAGGCGAAGACCTTGGAGCCGAACTCGACGGCGGCGCTCAGCGCGCAGGCCACGACGCGGTCCTTGAAGGAGTTCGTCGGGTTGGTCGAGTCGTCCTTGACCCACAGGTTGTCGATGCCGAGCTCGCGGCCGAGGTTGTGGGCCTTGAGCAGCCGGGTGAAGCCGGGCTCCATGTTGGGGCTCTGCTCGATGTCGTCGGGCACCGGCAGCAGTGCCTTGTAGCGCCAGATGTTGCGGGGGCCGGCCTCGATCTGCTCGCGCGTCACGGCCGGGAAGGCGTAGGCGATCTCGAGGGGCCCGAAGCACTCCGGACAGGCGTAGTGCGGGCCCAGGGCGATCTCATGGCCGCACTCGCGGCACGCGAGGCCGGTCGCGTTGCCGAACGCGCCCTCACGGATCTGGTGCCCGGTGGTCGGTGCTGGGGATGTGTCGACGCTCACGACTGCCTCCTTCTCATCTTCCCCGGAGGCCGTATCTCGGTCCGGGACGGATGTGGCACCGCACCGCACCCTGTCCGATGACTCGGAGGCGTGTGTGTGGCGGTTGCCGGGACTTCGACGGGCCGTTTCCCTCTGTCCCTCGTGATGAGCTGTGCTCCAGCCTAGGTAGCCGTCTCACGATGTGCACATCGGTCCCGGCATGCGAGACGCATCGTCTCGCTCCTCAGGAGGGCGTGCAGACCCCCGCCGAGCGGATGAGGGAGGCCACGTTCAGGCGCGCGCGGAGCGGATGTCGGCGGTCAGCTGCCGCACGAGGTCGAGCACGCCGTCGGGGCCGGCGACCACGACGTCGGCCAGGTCGGCGAGGGCGTTCTCCTCCTCCGAGGCCGAGCACACGAGCAGCCCCGGACGGCCCTGACGACGCAGCTCCTCGACCGCCCGGAAGGCCTCGACGTCGCCGAGGTCGTCGCCGAAGAACGCGGTGGCCTTCGCCCCGACCTCCTCGACCAGCCGGTGCACGGCCGCACCCTTGTGCATGCCGTGGGCGCGCACCTCGATCACCGAGCGACCCGGCTCGACGTCGAGGTCGAAGCCGTGCGCGGACTCCTCCAGGAGCGGCAGCAGCCGGTCGTACGCCGCCTGCGGGTCCTCGAGGCGGCGGGTGTGCACGGCCACGGCGAGACCCTTCTCCTCGATCCAGGCGTCGGCGGCATCGGCCCGGCGCAGCAGCCGGGGCAGCCCGCTGGTGAAGGTCGCGAGGCCGCGCGGGGGCTTGGGCGAGATCACCCGACGGTCGGTGGAGGTCCAGCGCTCGTTGCCGTACTGGCCGAGCACGAACAGCTCGCGGCCGCGCTCGCCGACGGCGGTGCCGACCTCCTCGAGACCACCGAGGTCGAGGACCTGACGGGCGGGGCGGCCGGTGATCACCGCGACGGCGCGCACCTGCTCGGCCAGGGCCACCAGCACCTCGCCCGCGTCGGGGTGGATGTGGGCGCTCTCCGGGTCGTCGACGATCGGGGCCAGGGTGCCGTCGAAGTCCAGGCCGACGACCAGGTCGTCGGAGGCGCGCACGACCGCGGCGTACTCCTGCTCGCCGTTGGCCGACGCGAACTCCATGGGGCTCACTGTTCCAGCCCCACGACAGCGTTGTCGACGCGGGTGCTCGGCGCCGGACGCGCGGGAGCGACGCCCGGGTCAGCCGTGGGTCAGGAGTAGTCGTCGGTGAGGATGACCGTGAGGCGGTCGAACTGCATCGGCTCCTGGGCCGGCTTGAGCTTCTTGATGCCCAGGTCGTAGCCCAGCTCCTGGGCGGCCCGCTTCAGCTTCGGCGGGTAGTAGACGGCCGTGCCGTCGACGGTGCCGTA
Organism: uncultured Actinomycetota bacterium; assembly: GCA_963750435.1. Taxonomy (GTDB): domain Bacteria; phylum Actinomycetota; class Actinomycetes; order Propionibacteriales; family Nocardioidaceae; genus Marmoricola. The sequence continues at coordinate 72,538 of CAVVQW010000016.1, forward strand.
CCAGTTGTCGGAGCCGACGACGTTCCAGCCGGCAGCCTTGGCCTTGGTCGACGCGCCGCCGGCCAGACCGCGGGTGCGGGTGTTGTTGAAGACCACGACGTAGGTGTCGGCGCGCTTGACCGGCTGCGGCTTCGGCTTGGCCTTGATCGTGGGGCCGCCGGTCGAGGACGGCGAGGTCGTCGGCGTCGCCGAGGGGGTGGTGCGCACCGGGGTGGCCTCGGTGGCCGTGCTCGGCTGGTCGGGGTCGTTGGCGACGTAGACCAGGCCGGCCATCGCCAGCGCCGAGACGCACAGCACCAGCAGGCGGGTGGGCAGGACGACCCCGTGCTCGTCGCGGGGACGGGCGGACAGGGCGGACAGGGCGACGAGGGGCCGCAGGGCACTGCGCTGGGGACGACGGGTCACGAGGTCACTCCGAGAGGTCGAAGCCGAGGCGGCGGGCGGAGCGCTGGCGCTGGCGGGAGGCCCGCAGGCGGCGCAGGCGACGCACCAGCAGCGGGTCGTGGACCAGCGCCTCCGGGCGGTCGATCAGCGCGTTCAGGACCTGGTAGTAGCGCGTAGAGGACATGTCGAACTTCTCGCGGACCGCCTGCTCCTTGGCGCCGGCGTACTTCCACCACTGGCGCTCGAAGTCGAGCATGGCGGCGTCACGTGCCGAGATCTCGCCCGCGCCCTCGGGCTGGGTGGGGTTGAGCGCGTGGCTGCCGACCATCGTCGCGACTCCTCGTGCTGCTGGGAACGGGTGCGTCCGGGTCAGTGTAGGCGAGGAAATACACCCATGTCATTCGACCGGCCGCACGGCGTGGCCGGGGTTGTCGGCCGGGGTCCTGGGGTCGGGCCCTAGCGTCGAGCCATGGACACCATCCGCTGGGGCGTGCTCGCCCCCGGCCGCATCGCCCGGCAGCTCGCGACCGACCTCCGGGAGGTGCCCGACGCGACCCTGGTGGCCACGGGGTCCCGCAGCGCCGAGCGCGCCGAGGCCTTCGCCGCGGAGTTCGGCGGCGCGGCGTACGACTACGACGGGCTGCTGGCCGACCCCGACGTGGACGTCGTCTACGTCGCCTCGCCGCACGCGCTGCACCACGAGCACGTCCTGCGGGCGCTGCACGCGGGCAAGGCGGTGCTCTGCGAGAAGCCGATGACCCTCGACGCCGCGACGACCGAGGAGCTGTTCGCGGTCGCGGCGGAGCGCGGGCTGTTCCTGATGGAGGCGATGTGGACGGCCTGCCACCCGGTGTTCCGCACGCTGCTGCGGCTGCTCGCCTCGGGTGAGCACGGCGTGCCCCGCCAGGTGCGCGCCGACCTGGGCTCGGTCGTGCGCGCCGAGCCCGACGACCGCCTGCTGGACCCCGCCATGGGTGCCGGGGCGCTGCTCGACATGGGCATCTACCCGCTCACCCTCGCCCACCTCGTGCTGGGCGAGCCGGAGCGGCTGGCCGCGGTGGCCTCGCTGTCGGAGACCGGCATCGACCTCGACGTCGCCGTCTCCGGGATGTACGCCGGCGGCGCGACCGCCGCACTGACCGCCACGATGACCGCCGCCTCCCCCTCGAACGCGTCGGTGTCCACCTCGACCGGCCGGTTCGACCTGCCCCAGGGCTGGCTGACGCCCGGCGGGCTGCGCTGGACCACCGAGGTCGACGGCGAGGACGTGACCACCTGGATCGGCCCCGACGAGCCCGTCGTCGGGCTCGGCTACGCCCACGAGGTCCTCGAGGTCCACCGCTGCCTGCGGGCCGGCGCGCTGACGAGCGAGCTGGTGCCGCCGACCCAGACGATCTCGCTGATGCGGCAGCTCGACGAGGTCCGGCACCAGGTTGGTGTCGGTCTTCCTGGGTAAGGTCCAGCAGTGACCCCGAAGACTGAGAAGACCGCCGCCGACCTCGTCGTCGTGGCCAACCGCCTGCCGGTGGACCGGGTCGTCTCCGACGACGGCGAGGTCAGCTGGCGCCGCTCCCCCGGCGGGCTGGTCTCCGCGCTCGAGCCGGTGATGCGCGCCAACCACGGCGCCTGGATCGGCTGGCCCGGCGACACGGGCACCGACGTCGACCCGTTCGAGGACGAGGGCCTGACCCTGGTGCCGGTGTCGATCTCGGACCGGGAGTACGAAGAGTTCTACGAGGGCTTCTCCAACGACACCCTGTGGCCGCTCTACCACGACCTCGTCGCCAAGCCGTCCTTCCACCGCGAGTGGTGGGACTCCTACGTCACGGTCAACCAGCGCTTCGCCGACGCCGCCGCGAAGTTCGCCGCCGAGGGCGCCGTCGTGTGGGTGCAGGACTACCAGCTGCAGCTGGTGCCGCAGATGCTGCGCGAGCTGCGCCCCGACCTGCGCATCGGCTTCTACCTGCACATCCCGTTCCCGCCGGCCGAGCTGTTCTCCCAGCTGCCGTGGCGCCGCCAGATCCTCGAGGGCCTCCTGGGCGCCGACCTCGTCGGGTTCCAGCTCTCCGGCGCGGCGCAGAACTTCGTGCGGCTCGTGCGCCAGCGCGTGGGGCACAAGACCCACCGCGACTCGGTCTACCTGCCCGACGGCCGGGTCGTGCAGGCCAAGGCGTTCCCGATCTCGATCGACTTCGACGGCTTCGAGGAGCTGGCCCGCTCCGAGCCGGTCGAGGAGCGCGCGGACGAGATCCGTCGCGAGCTCGGCTCGCCGCGCAAGATCTTCCTGGGGATCGACCGGCTCGACTACACCAAGGGCATCTACGCCCGGCTGCGGGCGTTCAGCGAGCTGATCGCCGACGGCCACTTCGACGTCGAGGACGCCGTGTTCGTGCAGGTCGCGACGCCGTCACGCGAGCGCGTCGACCAGTACCGGAAGCTCCGAGACGACATCGACCGCCTGGTCGGCCGGATCAACGGCGACCTGGGCCGCATCGGCCGGCCCGTCATCTCCTACCTGCACTCCTCGTTCCCCCGCGAGGAGATGGCCGCGCTCTACCGCGCCGCCGACATCATGGTCGTCACGCCCTTCCGCGACGGCATGAACCTCGTGGCCAAGGAGTACGTCGCCTGCCGCTTCCACGACGACGGCGCCCTGGTGCTCTCGGAGTTCGCCGGTGCCGCCGACGAGCTGCGCCAGGCCTACCTCGTCAACCCCTACGACATCAACGGCATGAAGGCCACGATGCTCCAGGCCTACGAGGCCCAGCCCAAGGAGCTCACCCGCCGGATGAAGGCCATGCGCAAGACGGTCTCGGTCAACGACGTCGCCCACTGGGCCTCGACCTTCCTCGACGAGCTCTCCGGGGTCCAGCCCACCCACACGAAGGACACCCACCCGGCCCGACGCTCCTAGCGCCGGGCCCGGCGCGGGCCGGGGTCCGGGCCGGGGTCCGGGCCGGGGTCCGGGCCGGGGTCGGCGGGACCCGCCGAGACGGCGTGTATGTACGCCCAGACGGCGCGTGTGTACGCCCAGACGGCGCGCGTGCACGCCCAGACGGCGTGGATGTACGGCGGCCTGTGGACGGCCGAACGCACGATCGGCGGATCGCGAGCATCATCCGTGCGATGACGCTGATCCACCTCGGCCGGGCCTTCGCGCTGCCCCACGACTCACCCTTCACGTACGCCGCGGCCCTCGCGGCCGGCGTGGGCCGCCGAGACCTGCGCCAGCTCCTCGAGGCAGGCGTGCTGCGTCGTCTCCTCCGTGGGGTGTACGCCGCCGCCGCGCTGCCCGACACCCAGCTGCTGCGTGCCCGGGCGATCCGACTCGTCGTGCCCGACGGCTTCGTGGTCACCGACGAGAGCGCGGGCTGGCTGGCCGGGGCGCCGATGATCCTGCGCCCGGGGTCCCACCTGGAGGTGCCGCCGCTGAAGGTGTTCGCCTCGGGCCCGCACGACCGGCTGCGCAACGAGCTGGCCGACAGCGGCACCCGGCGACTACTCCCCCGCGACGTCATGGACGTGCACGGCGTACGCGTCACCACGCCGTTGCGCACCTTCCTCGACCTCGGCCGGCTGCTCCACCGCGACCGCGCGATCGGCGCGCTCGACCAGCTGCTGGCGCTCGATGCCTTCGACCACGAGGAGGTCTATCCCGAGATCGTCCGCTTCCGGGGCATGCGCGGTGTCGTCCAGCTGAGGCAGCTCGCGCCGCTGGCCGACCGGCGCTCCGAGTCACCTCCCGAGGCGACGCTGCGGCTGCGCTTTCACCAGGGCGGGCTGCCGACGCCGGTGCCCCAGGTCGACATCTTCGACGAGCACGGCCACTTCCTGGGTCGCGGCGACCTCGTCGTACCCCACCTGATGTTCCTCGCGGAGTACGACGGCGACGAGTTCCACGACGCTGCCCACGCCGCGCACGACGAGGAGCGTCGTGCCGCGATGAGGGCCGCCGGGTGGACGATCCGGGTGATCCGCAAGGAGCACCTCTTCGGCCAGCACCAGGAGGTCATCGCGATGCTCTGGTCGGGCGTCCACGAGGCCGAGCGGCGGCAGTCGCCCCGCCGTCTCGGGTGAGTCACGGACACACGCGCCGTCTCGGCGTACACACGCGCCGTCTCGGCGTACACACGCGCCGTCTCGGCGTACACACGCGCCGTCTCGGCGTACACACGCGCCGTCTCGGCGTACACACGCGCCGTCTCGGCGTACACACGCGCCGTCTCGGCGTACACACGCGCCGTCTCGGCGGACACACGCGCCGTCTCGGCGCTCCTAGCGGGCGGTGGTGGGGGCCCCGCGGCCGAGGTCCTTCTCACCCTCGCCCTGCTCGATCGACTCCTGCCCCGAGTTCTGCACCGAGCTCTGCCCCGAGTGGTGCTCGGCCTCGCTCGAGCGCGACTCGGTGCGCATGCCCCTGGGGGACATCAGGTCGATCACCGAGCGGGTGAGGTCGGGGCCGAGGCGGCCCCAGCCGTCGGCGTACCCGTAGGCCTCGCGCAGCGACGTCGCGGAGAAGTCGCCGCTCATGATGTCGACGTCGTCGACGGTGATCAGCCCCGGGTGGGCGACGCCGACGGACTCGGTGACCTTGACCATCTCGGCGCGGAAGGTGCGGAGGTACTGCGCGCACCGCTCGCCCTTGCTGACCGGCTCCAGGCCGCGGGTGAGCCAGGCGTTCTGGGTGGCGACGCCGGTCGGGCAGTGGTCGGTGTGGCACTTCTGCGACTGGATGCAACCGATGGCCAGCATCGCCTCGCGGCCCGCGTTGACCATGTCGGCCCCCAGCGCGAAGGCCACCACGGCGTTCTCGGGCAGGCCGACCTTGGCGCTGCCGATGAAGGTGACGTCGTCGGTCAGCCCCGCCTCGGCGAAGGCGGCGTACGCCCGTGCGAAGCCCATGCGGAAGGGCAGCGCGATCGAGTCGGCGAAGACCCGCGGCGAGGCGCCCGTGCCGCCCTCGCCGCCGTCGACGGTGACGAAGTCGATGCCGCGGTCGCGCGGCTCCATCAGCCGGGTCAGCTCGCGCCAGAAGCCGAGCTCGCCCACGGCCGACTTGATGCCCACCGGCACGCCGGTCGCCTCGGCGATCGTCTCGACGAAGTCCAGCAGGCTGTCCTCGTCGGTGAAGGCGGTGTGCCGCGACGGGCTGGCGCAGTCGCGGCCCATCGGGATGCCGCGGATGCGCGAGATCTCCTCGGTCACCTTGCCGGCCGGCAGCAGGCCGCCCAGCCCGGGCTTGGCGCCCTGCGAGAGCTTGACCTCGATCGCGCGCACGGGGTTCGCCGCGACGACGTCGACGAGGCGGGAGAGGTCGAAGGCGCCGTCGGGCGTGCGGCAGCCGAAGTACGCCGTGCCGATCTGCAGGACCAGGTCGCCGCCCTGCTGGTGGTACGGCGAGAGCCCGCCCTCGCCGGTGTTGTGCAGGCAGCCGGCCTCCTTGGCGCCCAGGTTGAGGGCCGTGATCGCCGCGCCGGACAGCGCGCCGTAGCTCATCCCGGAGATGTTGATGATCGACGCGGGGCGGAAGGCGTGGGTGCGGCCGCGGGGACCGCCGAGCACCTTGGCCGACGGCAGCCCGCCCGAGGCGTGGTCGTCGGGCAGCGAGGTGGCGAAGGTGCGGTGCTTGACGATCGCGTAGCCCGGCGTGTGCTCGACGTCGTTGTCGGTGCCGAACCCGGAGTAGTTGTTCTGCTGCTTCGACGAGGCGTAGACCCACGACCGCTGGTCGCGGCTGAAGGGACGCTCCTCGTCGTTGCTGGTGACGATGTACTGCCGCAGCTCGGGCCCGATCGTCTCCAGCCAGTAGCGCGCGTGCGCGACCACGGGGAAGTTGCGCATCAGCGCGTGCTTCTTCTGGGTCAGGTCACGCACCGCCACGGCGCCCAGGGCGACGCCCACGCCTCCCAGGACCTTCTTCAGCACCATGCGACCAGTCCTACTCGGGGCGCCCGCCCGTGTCCATGCACCGGACCGGCCAGGAGGCCACCGGCACCCGGTGCAACCAGCCGGTAACCTCGGTCCATGGATCTGTTCCCCAAGCCGGACCAGGTCGCGTCCGCCGCCAGCAACGTCGCGCACAAGGTGCTGTACGGCGGGCTGGCCGACCTCCGCCCCATGCCCCGGACGCTCATCGACGACGGTCCGCTGCGCGAGGTCTACCACTACCGGCCGCAGAAGAAGACCCGCTCGACCGGGGACCCGGTGCTGCTGGTCACCCCGCTCGCCGCCCCGGCCCTCTGCTTCGACCTGCGCCGCGGCTGCTCGCTGGTGGAGCACTTCGTGCAGGGCGGCCGCCCGACGTACCTCGTGGAGTACGGCGAGATCTCGTTCAAGAACCGTCGGCTGGGCATGGAGCACTGGATCGAGGAGGTCATCCCCGAGGCGATCAAGGCGGTCAGCGAGCACGCCGGCGACCGTCCGGTGCACGTCATCGGCTGGAGCCTCGGCGGCATCTTCGCCGCCCTGGCCGCCGCCGACCGGCCCGACCTGCCGATCGCGTCGCTGACCGTCGTCGGCTCGCCCGTCGACGTCAAGCAGGTGCCGATGGTCGCGCCGCTGCGCCCGATCCTGCGGCTCACCGACGGCGGCATCGTCACCCAGCTCTACCGCCTGCTCGGCGGGGCCCCCAAGCCGCTCGTGCGCCGGGCCTTCCAGCTCAGCTCCGGCACCAAGCTGTTCACCAAGCCGCTCGCGACCCTGCAGCACCTCGACGACGCCGAGTGGCTGGCCCAGATCGAGGCCGTCGACCGCTTCACCGACAACATGATCGCCTACCCGGGCCGCACGTTCGGGCAGCTCTACCACCGGATGCTCAAGGCCAACCAGCTGCTCTCCGGCAAGGTCAACCTGTCCGGCCACGAGATCGACTTCGCCAACATCACCGCGCCGGTGCTGGTCTTCGGCGGCAACACCGACGGCATCGCCCCGATCAACGCGGTGCGGCCGATCGTCGACCTGCTGCCCAACGCCCACGAGGTGCGCTTCGAGATCGTGCCCGGCGGCCACCTCGGCATGCTCACCGGCCGGGCCGCCCGCACCACCACGTGGGTGACGATGGACGAGTGGATCGAGCAGTACTCCACGCCCGACGACCGCGACGCCCGCCCCGCGAGGAAGACGGCCCGGAAGACGGCCGGGAAGGCCGGTGCGAAGAAGGCTCCTGCCAAGAAGGCGGCCACGAAGACGGTCGCGAAGAAGGCGGCCACCACGACGGCAGCGGCGAAGAAGACCGCCGCCAAGAAGGCTCCGGCCAAGAAGGCTCCGGCCAAGAAGACCCCCGCCACGAGGAGCACCCCCGACCGCGGCTCCATCGGGTCCAACCCCGAGCGTCGCTTCGCCTCCGCGTCCTCTCGCGACCTGGCCCGGAAGTCCTAGGGCCGACCGTCTGGTGAGGTTCCCTCCCCCTCAGAACCCGCCCCAGGTCCTGCGCCTGGTGGCCGCGCTGCTGACGGTCACGGTCGTGCTCGTGCTCGGGGCGGTCAGTGCCAGCGAGGTGCGCGAGCCCGTCTACGACCGGTACGTCTCCCTCGGCGACTCGTTCACCGCGGCGCCGTACGTGCCGCTCACCGAGGTCGGCGACGGCTGCCTGCGCTCGATCAACAACTACCCCCACCTGGTCGCGGGCGCCCTGCGGATCCCGGTCCTGGAGGACCGCTCCTGCACCGGGGCGCAGACCCGGGACCTCGACGGCGCGCAGACCACGCTGCTGGGCCGACGCGTGCCCCCGCAGCTCGACGTCCTCGACCGGCGTACCGACCTGGTGACGGTCGGCATCGGCGCCAACGACGACCGGCTCTACGGCCGGATCGCGACCCGCTGCCGGCGGATGACCGGCATCTGCCGGCTGTACGACGAGCGGGCCGTCATCGGCCGGATCATCGACCGGATCGGCCCCTCGCTGGTCGACAGCCTGGGGCTGATCCAGGAGCGGGCGCCCGAGGCGCGGGTGCTGCTGATCGGCTACCCCAAGCTGCTGCCCCAGCGCGGCGACTGCGCCCGGCTGCCGCGGATGCGGCCGCAGGACCGGGCCACCTTCCGGTGGGCCAACAAGGGCCTGGTCGAGCAGATGCGCGGCGCCGCGGCGGAGTCCGACGTCGAGTTCGTCGACTTCTACGCCACCTCGCTCGGGCACGACATCTGCTCCTCCGACCCCTGGCTCCAGGGGCGCGACGGCAACGGCCGCCGGGCCGCCGGGATGCACCCCCTGGCGGTCGAGCAGCTGGCCCTGGCGCGGCAGATCGAGGACGTCCTGCGCCGCCCGCCGCCGGACTGACGCCCGGTTCGGACAGCCCGGGCCCCGGCACCGGGCCGCTCGGCTCAGCGGCGCTCGAGCGCCTCGCGCAGGGCCACGATCTCCAGCCGCAGCGCCTCGACGTCGGCGGCGGTCGCGTCGGCGCCGTTCTCCTGCTCGTCGAGGTCGTCGACCCGCTCCACCAGCCACGAGGCAAACCCCGCCGTGACCACGCCGAGGACCCCGATGCCGAAGAGCATCAGCCCGACGGCCACGGCCCGACCCTCGGTGGTGACCGGGTAGAAGTCGCCGTACCCCACGGTCGCGACCGTCACCAGCGCCCACCACAGGGCGTCGCCGTAGTCCTGGATCGGGCCCGGCCCACCGCGCTCGGCGTCCAGCACGGCCAGCGAGCCGATGAACACGATCAGCCCCATCGAGCCCGCGACGTACATCCCCACGCGGCCGCGCAGCGAATTGCCCGCGAGCCGGTTCAGCGACTTCAGCAGGGTGAACAGCCGCAGCAGCTGCAGCGGCCGCAGGATCGGCAGCAGCACCATCAGCACGTCGAGCGGGTGCCGGCGCAGGAACAGCCCGCGGTCCTCGGACAGCGCGAGCCGGACGACGAGGTCGACGACGAGCAGCCCCCACGTCCCCCACACGACGGCGCTGCACAGCCCGACCCAGAAGCGGCCCAGGCCGACGTCGATGATCGGCCAGGCGTACGCCGCCACGAAGGCGAGCGAGGCCAGGGTCAGGGGCAGCTGGACGGTGCGCTCCCAGCGCTCGGCACGGCTCGGCATGCGCCGATGCTCCCACCCGCGGGCCCCACCGGTGGAGGGAGTTCCCCTCGCCGTCCCGCCGTCGGCGCTAGGTTCGGCGCATGCCCGCCGCCGTGCCACCCCCGACGACGGGCGCGCCGCCCCTGTCCCGCTCGGTCCGGGCCGGCTACGGGCTCGGGTCGGTCGCCACCGGCACCTTCGGCACCGTGCCGGGCCTGATGCTGCTGCCCTACCTGACCGACACCCTCGGGATCGCCGCAGTGGTGGCCGCGGCGATCGTCTTCGCCCCGAAGGCCTGGGACGTCGTCCTGAACCCGGTCGCGGGTCGGATCAGCGACCGCTCCACCGACCCGCGCGGGCCGCGCCGCCCGTTCCTGCTGCGCGCCGGCCTGCTGCTGGCGGTCGGCTTCGCCCTGCTGTTCGCGGCCCCCGACCTCGGCTCCAAGGTCGCCGACGCCGTCTGGGTGCTGGTGGTCTTCGTGGCCTGCGCGTCGGCGTACGCCTTCTTCCAGGTGCCGTACGTCGCGATGCCCGCCGAGATCACCGACGACTACGACGAGCGCACCCGCCTGATGACCTGGCGGGTGGCGATCCTGGCGCTCGCGATCATGGTCAGCGGCGCCTCGGCTCCGGCCGTGCGCGACGCCTTCGAGGGCCGCACGGGCTACCGGGTGATGGGGCTGGTGGTCGCGGTCCTGCTCGTCGTCGGCGTCGTGGGGGCGTACGTCGGCACCCGCTCGGCGCCGATCGGCCGGGTCGCGGCCGGCACCGGCAGCCTGCGCGAGCAGCTGCGGGTCGTGGCGGCGGCGCGCGACTTCCGGCTGCTGCTGGCCACCTTCGTGCTCCAGGCCCTGGCCACCGGGGCGATGCTCGCGGGGGTCGCCTACGTCTCCCGCTGGGTGCTCGGCCAGCAGGCGGCGGCCACCATCCTGTTCGTCTGCTTCGTGGGGCCGGCCCTGCTGCTGACCCCCGCCTGGAGCGCGCTCGGCCGGCGCGTGGGCAAGAAGCGCGGCTACGTCGCGTCGTCGCTCGTGCTGGCCCTCGCGGCCGTGCTGCTGGCCCTCGCCCGCTCGACGCCGGCCTGGTGGGTGTACGCCGCGACCGCCCTGGTCGGCGTCGGGTACGCCGGCATCCAGGTCTTCCCGATGGCGATGCTGCCCGACGCGGCGGCGGTCGACGCCCGGCGTACGGGTGAGAACAGGGCGGGTGTCTACACCGGTGTCTGGACGGCGGGCGAGACCCTCGGCCTCGCGCTCGGGCCGGCGGTCTACGCGCTCGTGCTCGCGGTCGGCGGCTACGTCTCGACCGACCAGCCGGCCGACTGGCTCACCCAGCACCAGCCCGACAGCGCCCTGACCGCCATCGTGCTCGGCTTCTCGCTGCTGCCGGCCGCGCTCGTCGTGCTCAGCCTGCTGCCCCTGTCCCGCTACTCCCTGGACGCCGCCGCCGTCGGCTCCGGCCCGACCCCCTCCCGAGAAGGAGCCCCCTCGTGAACGACGACGTCCTCGCCCGGCTGCACGCCCGACAGGCCGGCGACGTGCCGGTGACCGGCGGCCGCACGCTCGCCTACGTCTACGACTCCGGCCTGGCCGACGCCGACGCGGTCGGGCGCGAGGCGGTAGCGGCGTACGCCGGGTCGAACGGGCTGGACCCGACCGCCTTCCCCTCGCTGCTGAGCATGGAGAACGAGCTGGTCGGGTTCGCCTGCCGGCTGCTGGACGCTCCGGCCGCGGCCGTCGGCACGATCACCTCGGGCGGCACCGAGTCGGTGCTGCTCGCCGTGCAGACCGCGCGCGACAGCCGCCCCGACGTCGACCGGCCCCGGATGGTGCTGCCGGTGACGGCGCACGCGGCGTTCCACAAGGCCGCGCACTACTTCGGCGTGGAGGCGGTGATGGTCGACGTGGACGAGGAGTTCCGCGCCCGGCCCGACGCGATGGAGGCCGCGATCGACGACCGCACGGTGCTCGTGGTGGCCAGCGCGCCGTCGTACGCCCACGGTGTGGTCGACCCCGTCACCCCGATCGCCGCTGCGGCGGCCGCCCGCGGGGTGCGCTGCCACGTCGATGCGTGCATCGGCGGGTGGGTGCTGCCGTACGCCGCCCGGCTGGGACGCCCGCTGCCGCCGTGGACGTTCGCGGTCGAGGGGGTGACCAGCATCAGCGTCGACCTGCACAAGTACGCCTACGCCCCCAAGGGCACCTCGGTGCTGCTGCACCGCGACCCGGCGCTGCGGCGCCCGCAGTACTTCGCCAGCGCCCGCTGGCCCGGCTACACGATGCTCAACCCGACGATGCAGTCGACCAAGTCGGGCGGCCCGCTGGCCGGCGCGTGGGCGGTGGTCTCGACGATCGGCGACGAGGGCTACCTCGCCCTGACCGAGCAGGTGCTCGACGGCGTCGACCGGCTCGTTGCGGGGATCGCGGCGATCGACGGCCTGCGGGTCGTCGTACGACCGGACTCCACGCTGGTCGCCCTCGCCACGGACGAGACCTGCGACGTCTTCACGATCACCGACGCGATGACCCGCGCCGGCTGGTGGGTCCAGCCCCAGCTGTCCTTCGAGGGCCACGCCCCGACCATCCACCTCTCGCTCAGCGCCGCCACCGCCCCGCACGTCGAGGAGTTCCTCGCCGCCCTGGCCGCCGCGGTGGCCGACGCCGTCGCCTCCGGCCCGATCGCGGTCGACCCCGGCGTCGTGGAGTTCGTGCAGGCCCTGGACCCCGCCGGCCTCACCGACGACGACTTCGACGGCCTGCTCGCCGCGGTCGGCATGGCGGACGGCGACGGGGCGGGCCTGCCGGAGTCGATGGCCGAGATCAACGCCCTCCTCGACCTCGCCTCCCCCGCCCTGCGGGAGGCGCTGCTGACGGCGTTCCTGGACCGGCTGCAGCGGCCGCGGCGCCTGTAGCGGCCCGCGGCGCACATGTAAATCGGGGTTATGGACGCTCCACTCGGCCTCCACCGGGGCCGAACCGTCCGCAAGCCTCTCCAAGCCGACGCCAGCCCGCGCATGCCCGACCACGCGGCGGGTAGACACGAGTTGAACTACTTTCCGACGAAAGGACTCATCCATGGCTTCCATCGACGCCAACGGCATCTCCCTGAACCACACCGACTCCGGCGGCGACGGCCGCCCCGTCGTCCTGATCCACGGCTGGCCGTTGAGCGGCGCCTCGTGGTCCGAGCAGGTACCGGCCCTGACCGGCGCCGGCTACCGCGTCGTCACCTACGACCGTCGCGGCTTCGGCGACTCCGACAAGCCCGGCAGCGGCTACGACTACGACACGTTCGCGGCCGACCTCAAGGGCCTGCTCGACGGTCTCGACCTGAACGACGTCACGCTCGTCGGGTTCTCGATGGGCGGCGGTGAGATCGCCCGCTACATCGGCACCTACGGCGAGGACCGGCTGTCCTCCGTCGTCTTCGCCTCGGCCGTGCCGCCGTACCTCCTCAAGACCGACGACAACCCCGACGGCGGTCTCGGCCAGGCCGACGTCGACGGCATGCAGCAGGCAGCGCGCGACGACCGCGACGGCTTCCTCGACGGCTTCACGACCGCCTTCTTCTCCGCGGGCGAGGAGCTGAAGGTGACCGAGGCGCAGCGCCAGGAGGCGCTGACCCTGGCCGCGAAGGCCGAGGACAAGGCCCTGGTCGACTGCATCGCGGCCTTCGGCACCACCGACTTCCGCGCCGACCTCGAGAAGGTCACCGTGCCGACCCTGGTCATCCACGGCGACAGCGACGGCACCGTGCCCTTCGAGGTCTCCGGCAAGCGCACCGCCGCGAGCATCGCCGGCGCGCAGCTGCACGTCGTCGCCGAGGGCCCCCACGGCCTCAACGTGAGCCACGCGAGCGAGTTCAACGAGCAGCTGCTCGGCTTCCTGGCCTGAGGGTCGCCGTACGGCCGGCTGCAACGCGGGGTTCTGTACGCCGAGGCCCCTCCCGGGGAGGGCCTCAGTGGCATGAACACCGCGTTACAGCCCGCGCGGGGCCGACCTAGGGTGGGCCCATGAGCGCACTCGGTGGCCTGGTCGACAAGGGGCTCGTGGCGCCCGACTGGGCCGAGGCCCTGATGCCGGTCGACGACCAGATCGCCACGATGGGCCGGTTCCTGCGCGAGGAGAACTCCGCGGGTCGTGGCTACCTCCCCGCCGGCGACCACGTGTTCCGGGCGTTCTCGCGACCGCTGGCCCAGGTCAAGGTGCTCGTCGTCGGGCAGGACCCCTACCCCACCCCGGGCCACCCGGTGGGGCTGAGCTTCTCGGTGGCTCCCGGGGTCGCGACCCCGAAGAGCCTGGTCAACATCTACCGCGAGCTGGTCGAGGACCTCGGCGTACCCCAGCCGACGAGCGGCGACCTCACCCCCTGGGCCGATGCCGGGGTGATGCTGCTCAACCGCTGCCTGACGGTCGCGCCCGGCCAGTCGGCCTCGCACCGCGGCCGCGGGTGGGAGCCGGTCACCGACCAGGCGATCCGCGTCCTGGCCGCCCGCGCCGCCGACGGCGCCCCGCTCACCGCGATCCTGTGGGGCCGCGACGCGCAGTCGCTCAAGCCCGAGCTGGCGCCGATCCCCTGGGTGGAGTCGGTGCACCCCAGCCCGCTGTCGGCGCACCGCGGCTTCTTCGGCTCCAAGCCGTTCAGCCGCGTCAACCGGATGCTCGAGGAGCAGGGCGGCGAGCCCGTCGACTGGACACTCGCCTGACCGTGGAATAAGTTGTTGCTACAAGCAGTTGGGGAGAGCATGCCCACGAACAGCGCCAGCGACCGGATGCCCGCCCTCTACATCGGGCACGGCGCCCCGCCGCTGCTCGACGACCCGCTGTGGTCGGCGCAGCTGCGCTCGCTCGCCGCCGACCTGCCCCGCCCGAAGGCGATCCTGATCGTCAGCGCCCACTGGGAGTCGGCGCCGCTGTCGCTGAGCGCGTCGGGGCCGGGTGTCGGCCTGGTCTACGACTTCGGCGGGTTCGCCGAGCGCTACTACCGGATGACCTACCAGACCCCCGACGCCACGGCGTTGGCCCAGCGGATCGCGGCGATGATGCCCGACACCGAGCCGGTGCACCAGCACGCGTCGCGCGGGCTCGACCACGGCGCCTGGGTGCCGCTGAAGATCATGTACCCCGAGGCCGACATCCCCGTCCTGCAGATGTCGCTGCCGACCCAGGACCCCTACCGGCTGCTCACCCTCGGCAGCCGCCTGCGCGAGCTGCGCGACGAGGGCGTGCTCGTGATCGGCTCCGGGTTCCTCACCCACGGCCTGCCCTACCTCACGGAGTTCCACATCGACGCCGCGGCCCCCGGATGGTCGACCGACTTCGACCTCTGGGCCGCGGAGGCGCTGAGCCGGGGCGACGTGGCCGAGCTGGCGGCGTACCGCTCGAAGGCGCCGGGGATGCCCTACGCCCACCCGACGGTGGAGCACTACACGCCGCTCTTCGTCACCCTCGGCGCGGCGACCGACGCCGAGACGCCGGGCGAGCAGGTCATCGACGGCTACTGGATGGGCCTGTCGAAGCGGTCGCTCGTCGTCGCCTGACCCGGCGTACGTCGGCTTGGCGAGGGTTGTGGACGCTCGGACCCTGGAGCGGCCCGAGTGGAGCGTCCATAACCCCGATTTACATGCCCGGGCCGCCGAGCAGTCAAGATGACCCCATGGAGCTCCTGACCATCCAGTCCTCGGTCGCCTACGGGCACGTCGGCAACAGCGCGGCGGTCTTCCCGCTCCAACGGCTCGGCATCGAGGCGTGGGCGGTGAACACCGTGCACTTCTCCAACCACACGGGGTACGGCGAGTGGCGCGGTCCGCTACTGTCGGCCGACGACCTGCGTGAGGTCGTGCAGGGCGTCGAGGACCGGGGCGTGCTCGCCCGGGTGGCGGCGGTGCTCAGCGGCTACCAGGGGGCCGAGGAGGTCGGCGCCGTCGTGCTCGAGGCGGTGGCCCGCACCAAGGAGCTCAACGCCGACGCGGTCTACTGCTGCGACCCGGTGATGGGCGACGTCGGTCGCGGCATGT
>CAVVQW010000017.1:0-68882 GCA_963750435.1 uncultured Actinomycetota bacterium
GTCGGCATACATGTGCACCTGGCCGGACACGTTGCGGGCCGCACGACCGATGGTCTGGATCAGCGACTTGTCCGACCTCAGGAAGCCCTCCTTGTCGGCGTCGAGGATCGCCACCAGCGACACCTCGGGCAGGTCGAGGCCCTCGCGCAGCAGGTTGATGCCGACCAGGACGTCGTACTCCCCCAGCCGCAGCTCGCGCAGCAGCTCGATGCGGCGCAGGGTGTCGACCTCGGAGTGCAGGTAGCGGGTGCGGACGCCGTTCTCGAGGAGGTAGTCGGTGAGGTCCTCGGACATCTTCTTGGTCAGCGTCGTGACCAGGACCCGCTCGTTCTTCTCCACCCGCGCGTTGATCTCGCTCATCAGGTCGTCGATCTGGCCCTTGGTCGGCTTCACCACCACCTCGGGGTCGATCAGCCCGGTCGGCCGGATGATCTGCTCGACGACGTGGTCGATGCCGCCGCCCTTGGCGATCTCGTAGTTGCCGGGGGTCGCAGACAGGTAGATCGTCTGGCCGATGCGGTCGAGGAACTCCTCCCACTTCAGCGGCCGGTTGTCCATCGCGCTGGGCAGCCGGAAGCCGTGGTCGACCAGGTTGCGCTTGCGCGACATGTCGCCTTCGTACATCCCGCCGATCTGCGGCACCGCGACGTGCGACTCGTCCACGACGAGCAGGAAGTCCTCGGGGAAGTAGTCGATCAGGCAGTTGGCGGCCGAACCGGGCTTCCGGCCGTCGATGTGCATCGAGTAGTTCTCGATGCCGGCGCAGGACCCGACCTGCCGCATCATCTCGATGTCGTACGTCGTCCGCATCCGCAGCCGCTGGGCCTCGAGCAGCTTGCCCTGCTTCTCGAAGCTCGCGAGCGTGGTCTCCAGCTCGGCCTCGATGCCGGCGATCGCCCGCTCCATGCGCTCGGGTCCGGCGACGTAGTGGGTGGCGGGGAAGACGTAGAGCTCCTGGTCGTCGCTGAGCACCTCGCCGGTGACCGGGTGCAGCGTCATCAGCCGCTCGATCTCGTCGCCGAAGAACTCGATCCGGACCGCGTGCTCCTCGTAGACCGGGAAGATCTCCAGGGTGTCGCCGCGGACACGGAAGGTGCCGCGCGTGAAGGCGAGGTCGTTGCGGGTGTACTGGATCCCCACGAGGCGGCGCAGCACGTCGTCACGGTCCATCTCCGCACCGACCTTCAGCCGCAGCATCCGGTCGACGTACTCCTGCGGGGTGCCGAGGCCGTAGATGCAGGACACGGTCGAGACCACGATCACGTCGCGCCGGGTGAGCAGCGAGGCGGTCGCGGAGTGCCGCAGCCGCTCCACCTCCTCGTTGATCGAGGAGTCCTTCTCGATGTAGGTGTCCGTCTGGGGGACGTAGGCCTCGGGCTGGTAGTAGTCGTAGTAGGAGACGAAGTACTCGACCGCGTTGTCCGGGAACAGCTGGCGCAGCTCGTTGGCGAACTGGGCGGCCAGGGTCTTGTTGGGCTGCATCACCAGGATCGGGCGCTGCACCTGCTCGGCCACCCACGCCACCGTGGCCGTCTTGCCGGTGCCGGTCGCACCGAGGAGCACGACGTCCTTCTCACCGCCCCGGATGCGCTCGGTGATCTCGGCGATCGCGGCCGGCTGGTCGCCGGCGGGCTGGTAGTCCGACTGGACGTCGAACGGCGCGACGCGGCGCTCGAGATCGGTGACTGGACGCATGAGTCGAGCCTACGGGCCGCCACCGACAGGCCTCGCGGTCGCTCTGGTTGGATGGCCCTGTGCAGCGTCGACACCACCCCCTCGTGAACATGAGCCACCCGGTGGCGCGGGTGGTCCGACGGTTCTTCGGGGTCACCTTCGGGATCCCGGTGATCGTCGCGGTGGCGATGAGCCTGGTCGACTCCTACCGGCGTCGCGGCAAGCGGCCCAAGCCCTTCCCGACCCGTACGGCGGCCCAGACCCAGGTCGGCGAGGGCACGGTCACGACGTACACCTTCGGCCAGGACCTGTACGACGACATGCTCGCGGCCATCGAGGGCGCGGAGAAGCAGGTCCTGCTCGAGACCTACATCTGGAAGGGCGACGAGCTCGGCCAGCGCTTCAAGAAGGCCGTCATCGACGCGGCCGACCGCGGGGTCGAGGTGCGGGTCATCTACGACGCCTTCGCCAACATCGTGGTCCGGCCGCCGTTCAAGCACTTCCCGCCCAACGTGAAGGTGCTGGCGTTCCCGGTCTACAGCGCGGGATGGCGGTTCTTCGACCTGCGCCGCTACGGCCGCGACCACCGCAAGATCCTGGTGGTCGACGACAAGGTCGGCTTCGTGGGCGGCTACAACATCGGCTCGGCCTACGCGACCGAGTGGCGCGACACCCACTGCCGGATCACCGGCCCGGGCGTGTGGGACCTCGCCCGCGCCTTCGCCGACTTCTGGAACCTGCACCGCGAGCGGTCGCGGTTCCTGCCCACCCGCCGCCACCGCGAGCCCCCGATGCTGCTGTCGACCACCTCGAGCTGGGAGCCCCGCATCCGGGTGCACCGCAACGTGCCGCGGCTGTGGATGTTCCCGATCCGCTCGATGTACCTCGAGGCGATCAACCGCGCCCAGACCAACATCTGGATGACCCACGCCTACTTCATCCCCGACGAGAACTTCGTGGACAGCCTGGTCGGGGCGGCCGCGCGCGGGGTCGACGTACGCCTCCTGCTGCCCGCCAAGTCCAACCACATCGTGGCCGACTGGATCTCGCGCGGGTACTTCCGCCGGATGCTCGACGCCGGCATCGGCATCCACCGCTTCCGGGACGCGATGGTGCACGCCAAGACCGCGACCATCGACGGCAGCTGGACCACCATCGGCACCGCCAACGTCGACCGGCTCTCGATGAGCGGCAACTACGAGATCAACGTCGAGATCATCGACGCCTCCCTGGCGCAGGAGATGGAGCGGATCTTCGAGACCGACCTGACCAACAGCCTGCCCCTGACGCTGGCGGAGTGGCAGGCGCGCGACGTCTACAGCCGGTTCACCGAGATGATCCTCAAGCCGCTGCGCCCGCTCCTCTGACCCGGCGTACGTCGGCCGGCGTGGCTACAGTCCCCACATGACCTCCTCCGACCACCGCTCCGCACCCGACCCCGAGCTCGTCGCCGCCTCCCGGAGGACCTGGGCCGCCCTGGAGGTGCTGCACGTCGTCGGCTACTTCGCCGAGGAGCTCCCCGAGGAGTACGTCGCCCTCGGGCTGCACGAGAAGCTCTCCTACTTCGCCGCTCGCGGCGCCGCGTTCGGCCCGGTCGGCCCCCGGGTCACCGAGGCGACCTTCTACGTCTTCGCCCCCTGGCTGCACGACGCCGCCCTGCCGGCGGCCTGGGAGCACACCACCCCGGAGCTGCTCGTCCAGGCCCGGCGACGCGGCATCGCGCGCGCCCTGGCCCGCACGGTCGGCGCCCCCGACGTCACCGAGGCGCTGGCCCTGGCCCGCCGGCTGACCGACGGCCTGGCCGAGACGCTGGGGTCGGCCGCCGGCCGTCCGCTGTACGCCGCCCACGCCCAGCTCGCCTGGCCCGAGGACGACCTGGTCGCCCTGTGGCACGCCGCGACCCTCGTGCGCGAGCACCGCGGCGACGGCCACGTGGCGCTGCTGACCGCCCGCGGCATCGACCCCGTCGAGGCGACCGTCCTCGACGGCGCCTGGGCCGGCAAGGAGCGCTTCCTGCGCTCGACCCGCGGCTGGAGCGACGACGAGCACGACGCCGCCCGTGGCCGGCTGGCCGCACGCGGCTGGCTGGACGACCAGGGCGCGCTCACCGACGCGGGCCGTGCGGCCCGAGAGGACCTCGAGCACGCGACCGACCTGGTCTCGATGGGCGGCTGGCGGGCCCTGGGGCTGGAGGACACGCAGCGGCTCGGTGAGCTGATGGCTCCCCTGCGGCGCGCGGTGCTGGACTCCGGAGTGCTGCCGGGCCGGCTCGGCTCGCTGGCCCGGTGACCCGCTTGCCCCGTGACCCGTGACCACGGATACTGATAGCCGCACTGCTGCTCGATGACTGATCTCGTGGTCGGAGGACCCTGATGACGACTGAAACCGCTGTTCCGACCACCGTTCGCGGCGGACCTGACCTCCCCCAGGAGCGTCGTCTGGTCACCGAGATCCCCGGCCCGCGCTCCCGTGAGCTCCACGAGCGGCGCACGGCGGCCGTGGCGTCGGGCGTCGGCAGCGCCCTGCCGGTCTACGTCGCGGCGGCGGGTGGCGGCGTGGTCGTCGACGTCGACGGCAACTCACTGATCGACCTCGCCAGCGGCATCGCCGTCACCAGCGTCGGCAACAGCGCCCCCGAGGTCGTCGCCCGCGTGACCGACCAGGTGGCGGCGTTCACCCACACCTGCTTCATGGTCGCCCCCTACGAGGGGTACGTCGAGGTCTGCGAGGCGCTCGCCCGCCTGACCCCCGGTGACCACGCCAAGAAGGCCGCGCTCTTCAACTCCGGCGCCGAGGCGGTCGAGAACGCCGTCAAGGTGGCCCGCCACTTCACCGGCCGCGACGCGGTCGTCGTCTTCGACCACGCCTACCACGGTCGCACCAACCTGACGATGGCGATGACGGCGAAGAACATGCCCTACAAGGACGGCTTCGGCCCCTTCGCCGGCGAGGTCTACCGCGCGCCGATCTCCTACCCCTTCCGGGAGCCGACCGAGATCACCGGCGCCCAGGCGGCCGCCCGGGCGATCGAGGTGATCGAGAAGCAGGTCGGCGCCGGCAACCTGGCCTGCGTCGTGATCGAGCCGGTGCTCGGCGAGGGCGGCTTCGTCGTGCCGGCCGAGGGCTTCCTGCCCGCGATCGCCGCGTGGTGCCGCGACAACGGCGTGGTGTTCGTCGCCGACGAGATCCAGTCCGGCATGTGCCGCACGGGCGCCTGGTTCGCCTGCGACCACGAGGGCGTCGTGCCCGACCTGGTCACGGTGGCGAAGGGCGTGGCCGGCGGCCTCCCACTCGCCGGGGTCGTGGGCCGCGCCGAGATGATGGACAGCGTGCACGGCGGTGGCCTGGGCGGCACCTACGGCGGCAACCCCGTCGCCTGCGCCGCGGCCCTCGGCTCGATCGCGACGATGGAGCAGCTCGACCTCAACGCCGCCGCGCGCCGCATCGAGACCACCATGACCGACCGGCTGCGGGCCCTGGCCGACAAGGTCCCGGCCATCGGCGACGTGCGCGGTCGCGGCGCGATGATCGCCGTCGAGATCGTCGAGCCCGGCACCACCACCCCCGACGCCGCCCTCACCGGCCGGATCAGCGCGGCCTGCCACCAGGCCGGCGTGCTCACCCTGACCTGCGGCACCTACGGCAACGTCCTGCGCTTCCTGCCCTCACTGGTGATCCCCGACCACCTGCTCGACGAGGCGCTCTCGGTGCTCGAGGAGATCGTCCTGCGCGAGACCGCTTGAGGTCAGCGCGCCGCGGCCGCGACGTCCCGGCGTCGACGACCCGACGGGACGTCATGCGGAGGGGCCGCGATGACGGCCGTTACGTATGACCTCCCGCACGACGTCATGCGTCACGGCGCCCATGGCGACCGCTTCGTATGACGTCCGGGGGCCGCGGGCGCGGGGCGGGGTCAGCCGGCGTCGAGGATCCGGCCCAGGAACTGCCGCGTGCGCTCCTCGGTGGGGTCGGTGATCACCTCGGGGCCGCCTCGCTCGGCGACGACGCCGCCGTCGAGGAAGAGCACCTGGTCGGCGACGTCACGGGCGAAGCGCACCTCGTGGGTGACGATCACCATCGTCCAGCCCTGCTGGGCCAGGTCGCGGATCACGGCGAGGACCTCACCGACCAGCTCGGGGTCGAGGGCCGAGGTGGGCTCGTCGAAGAGCACCACCTGCGGCTTCAGCGCCAGCGCGCGGGCGATGCCGACGCGCTGCTGCTGGCCGCCGGAGAGCTGGGCGGGGTAGGCGTCCTCGCGCTGCTCCAGCCCGACCTGCGCCAGCAGCCGCCTCGCGTCGGCGACCGCCTCGTCCTGCGAGCGGCCCTGCACCTGCACCGGGCCCTCGACGAGGTTGCCGAGCACGGTCTTGTGCGGGAACAGGTGGTGGGACTGGAAGACCATGCCGCTGCGCGAGCGCAGGGCCTCGACCTGGTGCCGGCGCTCGGCCTTGTCGCGCGACAGGGCACCGAAGTCGACCGACGCGTCGGCGATGCGTACGACGCCGGCGTCGGGGGTGTCCAGCACGTTGAGGGAGCGCAGCACCGTGGTCTTGCCGGAGCCCGACGGCCCCAGCACCGCCGTGGACGACCCCTCGGCGACGGTGAAGTCGACACCCCGGAGCACCGGGGTCTCGCCGAAGGACTTGGTCAGCCCGCTGACCTCGATCAGATGCGTCACGTGGCGAACCTCTCCAGTCGGCGTTCCATGCGAAGTTGGACCAGCGAGAGCACCCAGCAGATGATCCAGTAGTAGACCGCCGCCAGCAGGTAGAGCGCGAGGGTCCGGCTGCTCACCGACGCCGCGTTCTGGGCGACCCGGAACAGGTCGGTCAGCAGCACCACCGACACCAGCGAGGTGTCCTTGACCAACGAGAGCAGCGTGTTCGACAGCGGGGGCACGGCGATCCGCGCCGCCTGCGGCAGCACGATCCGGCGCATCGCCAACCGGTAGCCCATGCCGATGGTGGTGGCCGCCTCGAACTGGCCCCGGGGCACCGAGAGGATCGAGGCCCGGATGATCTCGGCCGCGTAGCCGCCGACGTTCAGGCTCAGCGCCAGCACGGCGGCGACGGGGCGGGGCAGGTCGACACCGATCTCGGGCAGGCCGTAGAACACGATGAACAGCTGCACCAGCAGGGGCGTGCCCCGGATGGCGGAGATGTAGAACCTGGCGGGGGCGTCCACCAGCCGGTTGCCCGACAACCGGGCCAGTGCCGCCAGCAGCGCCAGGACGAGGCCGAGCAGGAAGCTGATCGCGGTCAGCGGGATGGTCACCTTCACCGCGGCCAGCGCCATCGGGCCCGCGGCGTCCCTCACGACCTGCCAGGTGCTGCGGCCCGTGTCGGAGCCCTTCAGCTTCACCTTGGCCGGGTCGGCGACCGAGACGTCGGCGGCGAAGTAGGACTTCGAGAGCTTCGCCAGCGCACCGTCCTTCGCGAGCTTGGCCAGCGCTGCGTTCGCCTCGTCGCGCAGGGCGGTGTCGGAGGTGCGGAAGAGCAGCGCCTGCTTGCTGATCTCACCGCCGGCGTCGCCGGAGATGCGCACGTCGGTGGTCCCGGTCGAGGCCAGGTAGTCCAGGACCGCGATGTTGTCGTTGACGATCGCGTCCACCCGGCC
Organism: uncultured Actinomycetota bacterium; assembly: GCA_963750435.1. Lineage (GTDB taxonomy): Bacteria > Actinomycetota > Actinomycetes > Propionibacteriales > Nocardioidaceae > Marmoricola. Next base: position 7,291 of record CAVVQW010000017.1, read on the forward strand.
CTGCTTGAGCAGCGCCGCGGCCTGGGCGAAGCCCTCGACCGACTGCACCTTCGCGCCGGCGTCGCGGGCCACCTGGGCCCAGTTGCTGGTCTCCGACTGGGCGGTGGTCTTGCCCTTCAGGTCGGCCAGCGAGGTGATGCCCTTGGTGCCCTTGGCGACCACGATCACGCCGCGCGAGTAGGTGTACGGCGTGGAGAAGGCGTAGCGGGCCTGGCGCTCGGGGTTGATCGTGACCTGGTTGGCGATCACGTCGATGCGCTTGGAGTCCAGGGCCGGGAAGAGCGCGTCGAAGGTCGAGGTGACGAAGTCCAGCTTCCAGCCGGCCTCCTTGGCGACCGCCTGCATCACCTCGATGTCGTAGCCGGTGAGCTGGTTGCTGCGCGGGTCGCGGTAGGTGAAGGGCGGGTAGGTGCCCTCGGTGCCGACGCGTACGACGCGGCCCTCGCCGCTCGCCGCGCTGGTGGTCGCGGAGGCCGCGCCGGGACCGAGCACACCGAGGAGCCCGATGACGGCGAGGAGGACCAGGACCGGGCCGCGCACGACCGGAGGGAGCCGCTGGGGATTCTGCACCCCTGAACTCTACTTTGCTTCGGCCTCCGGCTCGTCGTCGCGCTGACCCCAGGGGCTGCCGTACTCCGTCAGCAGGTCCAGGAACGGCACCGCGTCGAAGGCCTCCGGGCCCAGCACGCCGGAGCCGGACCACTCGCCGCTGGCGAGCAGCTCGAGGGCGACGACCGGGTTCACGGCCGTCTGCCAGACCACGCACTGGTGGCCGTACTCGCGCATCGACCACTCGTTGTCGACCACGTGGTAGAGGTACGTCGCCCGGGGCTTGCCGTCGAGGCCGGTGCCGGTGACGTAGAGGCCGGCGCAGGTCTTGCCGGTCATCGCCTCCCCCAGGGTGGCCGGGTCAGGCAGGCAGGCCGCCACGACGTCGCGCGGGCTGATGGCGACGCCGCCCACGGAGACCTTCTCGGTGCGGTCCAGCCCCAGCATGTGCAGGGTCTTGAGCACCTCGATGAAGTCGCTGCCGAGGCCGTACTTGAAGGTGGCCCGCTTGCAGTCCACCCAGCGGGGCATCAGCAGCACCTCCTCGTGCTCGACGTTGACGCACTCCACGGGGCCGATGCCCTCGGGGAAGTCGAAGACCTCGGGCTCGCTGAACGGTGGCGTGGTGAACCAGCCGCGGTCCTGCTCCCAGACCACCGGCGGGTTCAGGCACTCCTCGATCGTGGTCCAGATCGAGAACGACGGCGCGAAGTCGTGCCCGGCGACCTCCAGGTTGGCCCCGTCACGCACGCCGAGCTCGTCGATCTCGCGGAACAGGTGGTCGGCGGCGAAGCGGGCGAACACGTCGGAGAGCCCGGGCTCCACGCCGATCCCGACCAGCGCCAGCCGGCCGGAGCGCTCCCACTGGTCGGCCACCGCGAACTGCTCGTCGCCGAGCTTGATGCCGGTCTGCTCGTGCGGGTGCTCGGGGTGCGGCTGTGACAGGCTCATCGCCATGTCGAGGTAGTCGGCCCCGGCGGCGTACGCGCCCTCGAAGATGCCCATCACGAAGCGCGGGTCGACCGCGTTCATCACGTGCGTCACGCCGTGGTCGCGCACCAGCGCGGCCACCGAGGCCGCGTCGGAGGCGTCCACCTGGGCCGCCACGAAGCGGCTGTCGCCCCCGAGGGCCTCCACGGTGCGCTTGGCCCGGGTCTCGTCGTGGTCGGCCACGACGCACAGCTCGAAGAACTCGCGTCGTGCCGCGATCGCCGTGAACGCCGACCCGACGCCACCAGCACCCACCAGGAGGATCCTCATCGGGTCGCCGTCACTCGCCGATGTAGGACATGACGTGCTTGATCCGGGTGTAGTCCTCGAGGCCGTACATGGAGAGGTCCTTGCCGTAGCCGGAGTGCTTGAAACCGCCGTGGGGCATCTCGGCGACGATCGGGATGTGGGTGTTGATCCACACGCAGCCGAAGTCGAGCGCCCGCGACATCCGCATCGCCCGGCCGTGGTCCTTGGTCCAGACGCTGGAGGCCAGGCCGTACTCCACGCCGTTGGCCCAGCGCAGGGCCTCGGCCTCGTCGCTGAACTTCTGCACCGTGATGACGGGACCGAAGATCTCGCTCTGGATCTGCTCGTCGTCCTGCCGCAGGCCCGAGAGCACCGTGGGCTCGTAGAAGTAGCCGGTCTCCCCCTGGCGCTTGCCGCCGGCGGTGACCTGCGCGTGGTCGGGCAGCCGGTCGACCATGCCGGAGACGTGGCTGAGCTGGTTGGCGTTGTTCAGCGGTCCGTAGAGGACGTCCTCGTCGTCGGGCATGCCGGTGCGGGTCGAGCGCGCCTGCTCGGCCAGGGCGGCCAGGAAGTCGTCGTGCACCCCGGGGCCGGCGATGACGCGGGTCGCGGCGGTGCAGTCCTGGCCGGCGTTGAAGTAGCCGGCGCCGGCGATGCCCTCGGCGGCCGCCTCGACGTCGGCGTCGTCGAAGACGATGACCGGGGCCTTGCCGCCGAGCTCGAGGTGCACCCGCTTGAGGTTCTGCGCGGCCGAGGAGGCGACCTCCATGCCGGCCCGCACCGAACCGGTGATCGCCACCAGCTGCGGGATCTTGTGCTCGACCAGCGCGCGGCCGGTGTCGCGGTCACCGGTGACGACGTTGAAGACGCCCGGCGGCAGGAACTCCTGCACCATCTCGGCGAACAGGGTGGTCGAGGCGGGCGTGGTGTCGCTGGGCTTGAGGACCAGGCAGTTGCCGGCCGCGAGGGCGGGGGCGATCTTCCAGATCATCATCATCAGCGGGTAGTTCCAGGGGGTCACCTGGCCGACGACGCCGATCGGCTCGCGGCGGACCCAGGAGGTGTGGTCCTTGAGGTACTCCCCCGCCGACTTGCCCTCCAGCACGCGCGCGGCGCCCGCGAAGAAGCGCAGCTGGTCGATCGCCGGCGGCAGCTCCTCGCTCACGGTGAACCCGATCGGCTTGCCGGTGTCGCGGGACTCCACCCGCACGAACTCCTCGGCCCGCTCCTCCAGCGCGTCGGCGATCCTCAGCAGCGCCCGCTGGCGGTCCGAGGGGGTCGCGTCGCGCCAGGACTCGAACGCCGTGTCGGCGGCGCGGTAGGCGCGGTCGACGTCCTCGGCGCCGGAGCGGGGGGCGGTCGCGTAGGTCTCGCCCGTCGTGGGATCGACGATGTCGTAGGTCTCCCCCGACGCACTGTCGACGAGCTCTCCGTTGATGACGTTGCGGAAGTGGGTCTCAGGCATGCGCCGAGAGTAGTCACCCGGCAACGGATTCGGTAGGTCTGCGGCGTCTTGGACCGAGGAATCCATTGAATTCACCCGTTGGAAACGTCGGATCGTTTGCCTTCGGGTCGTCACAGGAGGCACACTGGCCGTCCCTGATCACGACTTCCGAGGTGCCGTCTCCATGAACGACCTGCAGTCCGACGAGTCCCGCCAGCGTGCTGCCAAGGACCACCTGTGGATGCACTTCACGCGCCACTCGACCTACGACACCCACCCGGTGCCCACGATCGTCCGCGGTGACGGCGTGCACATCTGGGACTCCCACGGCAACCGCTACATCGACGGGCTCGCGGGCCTGTTCGTCGTGCAGGCCGGCCACGGTCGCACCGAGCTCGCCGAGGCCGCTGCCAAGCAGGCCGCCGAGCTCGCGTTCTTCCCGCTGTGGTCCTACGCCCACCCCGGTGCCATCGACCTGGCCGAGCGGGTGGCGTCGTACGCCCCGGGCGACCTGAACCGCGTCTTCTTCACCACCGGTGGCGGCGAGGCCGTCGAGTCGGCCTGGAAGCTGGCCAAGCAGTACTTCAAGCTCACCGGCAAGCCCACCAAGCACAAGGTGATCAGCCGGGCCATCGCCTACCACGGCACCCCGCAGGGCGCGCTCTCGATCACCGGCCTGCCCGGCATGAAGGCGCCCTTCGAGCCGCTGGTGCCCTCGACCTTCCGGGTGCCCAACACGAACTTCTACCGCTCCGACGAGACCTCCTACCTCGGGCCGGACGACGAGTACCAGTTCGGCCAGTGGGCTGCCAACAGGATCGCCGAGGCGATCGAGTTCGAGGGCCCCGACACCGTCGCGGCCGTCTTCCTCGAGCCCGTGCAGAACTCCGGCGGATGCTTCCCGCCCCCGCCCGGCTACTTCGAGCGGGTCCGTGAGATCTGTGACGAGTACGACGTGCTGCTCGTCAGCGACGAGGTCATCTGCGCCTTCGGCCGCCTCGGTCACATGTTCGCCGCCGAGCGCTACGGCTACCAGCCCGACATCATCACCTGCGCCAAGGGCCTCACCTCGGGCTACTCCCCGCTGGGCGCCATGGTCGCGACCGACCGCCTCTTCGAGCCGTTCAGCAAGGGCGACACCTCCTTCGCCCACGGCTACACCTTCGGCGGCCACCCGGTCTCCACCGCGGTCGCGATGGCCAACCTCGACATCTTCGAGCGCGAGCAGCTCAACGAGCACGTGCGCGAGACCGAGGGCGACTTCCGCGCCACGCTCGAGAAGCTCAAGGACCTGCCGATCGTGGGCGACGTCCGTGGCGACGGGTACTTCTACGGCATCGAGATGGTCAAGGACAAGGCGACCAAGGAGACCTTCGACGACGCCGAGTCCGAGCGCCTGCTGCGCGGGTTCCTCTCCGGCGCCCTGTTCGAGGCCGGCCTCTACTGCCGCGCCGACGACCGGGGCGACCCGGTGATCCAGCTCGCTCCCCCGCTCGTCGCCGACCAGGCGGTCTTCGACGAGATGGAGCGCGTGCTGCGCGACGTGCTCACCCGTGCGTGGGACCAGCTCTGACGCGGTCCCTGACCTGAGCTCACCCGGACGACCCCTGGCTGCTGCCGGGGGTCGTCCGTCGTTCCGGGCGTCGGCCACACTGGGCCCCATGATCCGCAACGTCGTCGTAGGGACCGTGCGCCCCGGCGTACCCCCCGAGCAGGTGGAGGCCGCCCTGCAGGCCCTCCGCGACCTCGAGATGGACGGTCGTCGCGTGGGCATCGTCGCCGGCCAGGACCTCGGGCTGCGGCCCGGGAACGCGGCGTACTCCCTGACCGTGGACTTCGCGACCGAGGACGACTACCGCGCCTACGACGCGGACCAGGAGCACAACCGGATCCGTCGAGAGCTGTTCGCGCCGATATCGGAGACGATCCAGCGGATCCAGTTCCGGTTGCCGGACTGACCCTCGCCGGTCGAGCAGGGCCGGAGGCCCGTCCCCCTCGCCGGTCGAGCATGGCCGAAGGCCCGTCCCCCCTCGCCGGTCGAGCAGGGCCGGACGCCCGTCCCCCTTCGCCGGTCGAGCAGGGCCGGAGGCCCGTCGTCGAGACCCGATCTCGTCACGATCGCGCCACCTGGCGGGCTCACGACAGTGAAGGGGCATAATAGGAGTGATGACTCCGCCTCCTGCACGCCGCCGCCACCTGCCCAGCAGCCCTTTCGCTGCGCCCGTCGAGCCCGTGATCGAGGAGTTCGAGGTCGACGACCGCGTCACCCACGACCTCTACGGCCTCGGCCGCGTGGTCAACGTCGAGGAAGCGGCCGTGACCGTGGACTTCGGTGGCCGCACCCTGCGCATCACCAGCCCCTACCCCAAGCTCACGGGGCTGTAGGCCGCACCTGCGTCACCTGGTCGAGACCACGCTTCCGACCAAAGGGGCGAGCCGCCCACGCCTCTGGCTGACCCCCGCCCATCGTCCTACGGTCGATGTGCGGACGGTCACTCCCCGTGGCTCCGCGTCGACCCAGGAGGTCGCCATGTGGCTATGCGGAGCACCCACGGCCGGACACCGTACGACGACCGGGGCGGTGGCGGTGCTGGCCCTCGTCACGAGCCTGGTGGCAGCCTCGCCGGGGCGCGCTGCGGCGGCCGGGCCCCCTGGCAACGACGTCCCGTCGGGTGCCGTGCCGCTCCAGCTGGGCGTCCCGGTCGAGCAGGACACTCGTGAGGCCACCACCGACGCTGACGACGCCGCGCTGAACGCGAGCTGCGGGGCACCGGCGACGAACGCGTCGGTGTGGTACTCCTTCACCTCCACCACCGCCCGGGACGTCGTGCTGGATGCGTCGGCCTCCGACTACGAGGTCGGGTTCCTGGTGTTCCAGGGGACCCCTGCCCCCGACAGCCTCGTGGACTGCGGGCCCCAGCTGCTCGCGCTGCAGGCCCAGGCCGGGACGACGTACACCGTGATGGTCTTCTCCGACACCGACGTCGCCGGCGGCACCCTTGACCTGACCCTGTCGGCCGCCCCACCGCGCCCGCGGGTCAGTCTCTCCCTGGCCCGGTACGGCCGCGCCTTCCGCAACGGTGACGCCCGGCTCCGTGGGACCTACTCCTGCACCTCGGCCGACTCCGCCCTCCTCTTCGGCAGCCTGCTGCAGCGGGCGGGCCGACTGAAGATCCGTGGTGACTTCTTCGTCGAGCGCCGGTGTGACGGCCGACGCCACCGGTGGTTCGCCCGCGTCGTCTCGCCCTTCGCGACCTACGCCCGTGGTCGCGCCCGGGGCACCGCGACCGTGTCCGCCTGCGGCCTGTTCGAGTGCAGCGAGGTCTCCACCGCGCACCGCGTGCGTCTGCGCGGGCCACGGGGCGCGGGGTCGCACCGGTCGGTCTCCCGCCTGCGCACCCGCGTCGTCCCGCACACCCGCATGCCCGAGGCGCGACCGCTCGTCGAGCGCCAGGGGCGCTGGCCCGCAGGCTGAGGCCGGCGGCTCGGAGGTGGACCCCCCGGACGCCCGACGCTGGGGGCGTTCTCACCCCGGACGCCCGACGCTGGGGGCGTTCTCACCCCGGACGTCATGCGTCCTGTGGGCTATAGGCCACGATTCGCATGACGTCCCGCACGGACCTGATCGCGGTGAACGTGCAGGTCAGGGGCACTTCCGGACTCCCTGCTCTGTCGGTGGTCGGTGCTTGTATGGACTCATGACCCGCTCCCACCACGACGCCTCGGCGGCCCACCCGGTCGTCGACTTCGTGGTGCGGTTGCGCGGTCGTCTCGACGACCTGACCGGGCCGTCGGCCAGGCCGGTGTGGGGCTTGTCGGGCGACGAGCAGCGGCGGGTGCTGGTCGAGCTGGCGACCGCCCAGGCCCAGCTCGACGCGCTCCGGCTGCAGGTGCTGGCCGAGGCCGACCGGTCCGGGGCGACCGACGCGCACGCGGCCCGCTCCGCCGCCGACTGGCTGGCCGTGGAGACACGCCAGCGCCGGGTCATCTGCCGCTCCGACCTCCGGCTCGCCCAGGCGCTCGAGCAGCACCCGCCGCTCGCCGAGGCGCTGCGCCAGGGCCGGGCCAACGCCGACCAGGCGCGGGTGATCGTGGGCGCGCTGGCCCTGCTGCCGACCACCGGCGACCTGGCGATCGCGCCCGAGCAGCACCACGAGGCCGAGCTCTGGATGGTCGAGCAGGCCGCTCACCACGACGCGGCCACGCTGCGGCTCCTCGGCGGCCGGCTCCTCGAGGTGATCTGCCCCGACCGGGCCGAGGAGATCGAGGGTCGGTTGCTGGAGGCCGAAGAGCAGGCGGCTGCCCGGCGTACGACGCTGACGATGCGCGAGGACGACCAGGGCGTCTGCCACGGCCGGTTCCGCATCTCCGCCCGCCACGGCCAGATGCTGGCCAAGATGATCCACTCGCTGTCGTCGCCCGCCCACGCCCCCGACGCCGCCGACCTGCCCCTGCCGGTGCGTCAGGGGATCGCCCTGACCGACCTGATCGAGCGCATCCCCGCCGCCAGCCTGCCGACGTCAGGAGGCTGCGGCGCCACCGTCGTGGTCACCATGACGGTGGAGCAGCTCCTGGCCGACCTCGACGCCGCGGGCGTCGCCACCCTCGACACCGGCGGACGCCTCAGCGCCGCCGAGGCCCGGAGGCTCGCCAGCCGCGCCGGCATCATCCCGATGGTGCTGGGCGGTGCCTCGGTCCCGCTCGACGCCGGCCGCACCCGCCGCCTCTTCTCCCAGCAGCAACGCATCGCGCTCCAGATACGGGATCGGCACTGCACCGCCGAGAGCTGCGACGCTCCCCCGGCCCTCTGCCACGCCCACCACGACCAGCCGTGGAGCCAGGGCGGACCCACCGACCTGGCCCTCGGTCGCCTGCTGTGCGGTCACCACCACCGCCGCGTCCACGACCCGTCGTTCCGCCACGAACGGCTCCCCGACGGCTCGCTCAGGTTCCACCGGCGGGAGTGAGGGCGGAGAGGCGTCAGGTTGGTCGGCCAGGTCTGCTCTCAGGAGTCGAAGCCCAGCCCGAGCCTGTCCATCGTCTTCAGCCACAGGTTCTGGCGACCGCCGTGGTCGTCCATGTGGGCCATGCTGCGCTTGGTGGCCTCGATGCCGGCCCAGCGGACGGGCTCGGGCGGGAACGGCAGGGGCTTGGTGCGCACCATCTCCAGGCGGGTGCGCTCGTTGTCCGCGCCGGCGAGGAGGTCGAGGACGACGTCGCCCGCGAAGCGGGTGGCGGCGACGCCGAGGCCGGTGAAGCCGAGGGCGTAGGCGACGCGGCCGCGCATCGCGGTGCCGTAGAACGCGGTGAACCGGGTGCAGGTGTCGATCACGCCGCCCCAGGCGTGGGTGAAGGCGAGGCCCCCGTCGAGCTCGGCGAGCTGCGGGAACGTGGTGAAGAAGTGCCGGGCCAGGGTGTGGTTGGTCTCCGGCCGCTCGTCGTACGCCGGACCCGTGCGGCTGCCGAAGTGGTAGACCGCGTCGTAGCCTCCCCACAGGATCCGGCCGTCGCGGGTGGTGCGGTAGTAGTGGAACTGGTTGCCGCTGTCGCCGATGCCCTCGCGCCCGTGCCAGCCGATCGCCTCGCGCTGGGCGGGGGTCAGCGGCTCGGTCATCAGGGCGTAGTCGTAGACCGGCACGGTCATCAGCCGCAGCCGGCGCAGCAGCGGGCGGTAGGCGTTGGTGGCCAGGACGACCCGGTCGGCGTGCACGTCACCGGCGTCGGTCGAGACCACGACACCCTGCGAGGTGGCTCGCAGGTCGAGGACGGGCGTCTGCTCGGCGATGCGTACGCCGAGCCGCAGGCACGCGTCGCGCAGCCCCCAGGCGAGACGGGCGGGCTCGAGGACGGCCGAGTCGGGGTCGTGCAGCCCGGCGAGGTACGTCGGGGAGTCGACGCGGGCGCGCAGCGCCTCCTGCGAGAGCCACGTGCGCTCCTCGCCGTAGGCGTGGGTGCCGGCGTGCTCCTCCTGCAGCCAGTCGACCTGGTGCGGCTCGGTGGCCACGGCCAGCGAGCCGTTGCGCACGAAGTCGCAGTCGATGCCGTAGCGCTCGATCGACCCCTCGATGCCGTCGAGGTTCTCCCGGCCCAGGCGCAGCAGCGTGCGCAGCTCGTCGGGCCAGCGGGCGGCGCCGTTGCCGAAGCCGTGGGTCAGGCTGGCCTCGCAGAAGCCGCCGTTGCGCCCGCTGGCGGCGTGGCCGCACATCTCCCCCTCCAGGACGACGACGTCGCGGGCGGGGTCACGCTCCTTGGCCAGCAGCGCCGTCCAGAGCCCGAGGTAGCCCCCGCCGACGACGACCAGCGCCGCCGACGACGTGCCCTCCAGCGCCGAGGGCGACGTGGGACGCCGGTCGTCGTCGAGCCAGTACGGCGTGCCGACCGCGCCGTCGAGCGAGGCCCTGACCACCGCGTCGTCCACGGCCCTCGCCGGCTCGGCGAAGGGACCGGGGCTCATCGGGCGAGCGCCTTCTCCTGCCGCCGACGGTTGAGCTCCACCCCGATCACGATGGCGATCGAGACCACGAACATCACGGTGCCGACCACGTTCACCTGCATGGGTACGCCGCGCTGGGCGACGCCCCAGACGTACATCGGGAAGGTCGTGGTGTTGCCCGCGTTCAGGTTGGTGATGATGAAGTCGTCGAAGGACAGCGAGAACGACAGCAGCGCCGCGCCGAGGATGCCGGGGAAGACCAGCGGCAGGGTGATCCGCCGGAAGGTCTGGAACTCGGTGGCGTAGAGGTCCATCGCGGCCTGCTCGAGGTTGGTGTCCAGGCCCGCCAACCGCGCTCTCACCGTGACCACCACGAACGACAGGCAGAACATGATGTGCGCGATCAGGATCGTCCAGAAGCCGAGCTGACCACCGAAGCCGGCCGCGACGAACAGCGCCAGCAGCGAGGAGCCCATCACGATCTCGGGCGAGGCCATCGGCAGGAAGATCAGCAGGTTCGAGGCCGAGCGACCCGCGAAGTCGTGCCGCACCAGCGCGAAGGCCATCAGCGTGCCCAGCACGGTCGCGACCACGGTGGCGAGCAGGCCGATCTGGATGCTGCGCGACACCGCGCCGCACATGTTCGCGGCCTTGCAGGGGTTCAGCCAGTTCGACATCGTGAACGCGTCGAAGCGGTAGATCAGCTTGCTCTTGGGCTTGTTGAAGCTCATCAGGACGACCACGAAGATCGGCACGAACATGTAGACGATCACCAGCAGGCCGCCCGCGAGGACGAGGTGGCTGCCCACCCAGCGCCCGAGACGCTGCAGCGGGCCCGACTTCGGCGACGTGGACTTCGGCGAGGGCGTCTTCGTCGTGGTGCTCACAGCAGCTCCTCGGTCCCGGCCCGGCGTACGTAGAACAGCACCATCACCAGGATCAGCAGCATCAGGATCACCGAGAGCGCGCCGGCCGCGGGGTAGTCGTTGGCGTCGGTGAACAGGTTCTGGATGACGTTGCCGATCATCCGCTGCTTGGGGCTGCCGAGCAGCTGGGCGTTGATGTAGTCGCCGACCGCAGGGATGAAGGTCAGCAGGGTGCCCGAGACGACACCGGGCAGCGACAGCGGCCAGGTGACCTTGAAGAACCCGACGAAGGGCCGGGAGTACAGGTCGGCGCCGGCCTCGATCAGCCGGTGGTCGATCTTGTCGATGCTGGCGTAGAGCGGCAGCACCATGAACGGCAGGAAGTTGTAGACCAGGCCCGCGATCACGGCCACCGGGGTGGCCAGCAGCCGTCCCTCGGGGCCGAGCAGGTGCAGGAACTGCAGGCTGTTGACGATGAAGCCGTCGTCGCGCAGCAGCAGCTTCCACGACAGCGTGCGCACCAGGAAGCTGGTGAAGAACGGGGCGATCACCAGGACCAGCATCAGGTTCTTCCAGCGGCCGGCCTTGAAGGCGATCGCGTAGGCGAGCACGTAGCCGAGCACCAGGCAGATCAAGGTGGCGACCGCGCCGTACGCCAGGGAGCGCAGCAGCGGGCTCCAGTAGCCCTGCAGCGAGTCGACGTAGTTGCCGAACGACCAGTCCATGGAGTAGCCCTGCAGGACCGAGCCGTCGGGGTCGTAGAGGCTGGTGGCGACCAGGGAGTAGAGCGGCACCACGAAGAAGACCGCCAGCCAGAGCAGGCCGGGGATCAGCAGCCAGTAGCCGGTCAGCTTGCGCTTCTCCCGGTGGCGCGTCCCGTGCGGCTCGTCGACCGGAGGCTGGGGCCCCCCGGCCTCGGCGGCCGCGGCGAGGGGAGCCCCCGCGCTGGACGCGCTCACGGGGCGACGTCCTCCCGGTCGCGACCGGCGCTGGCGTCCTGGTCGTGGTCGAGCAGGAAGGCGAACTCCGGGCGCCAGGAGATGTCGACCTCCTCGCCCTGACGGAACAGCCGCCGACGGCCGGTGTTCTGCTGGAAGACCTGGATCTCCTGGCCCCACGGCATCCGGACGAGGTACTGCGTGCTCACGCCGATGAAGCTGACGTCGGTCACGCGGCCGCCGGGGATGCTGTTGCCCGGGGCGTCGATGTCCTCGCCCACCTCGGCGATCAGGACCTTCTCGGGACGGATCCCGACCCAGCCCTTCTCTCCCCCGGCCCCGCTGACGTGCGCGCGCTCGGTCGGGATCGAGGCCATCGTGCCCTGCATGTCGACGCAGACGAACTCGCCCTCGCGGCCCTTCACGTCCACCTCGATCAGGTTGGACTGGCCCAGGAAGTTGGCCACGAACGTGGTCTCCGGGTTGTCGTAGAGCTCGGCGGGGGCACCCATCTGCTCGATCACGCCCGCGTTCATCACCGCGATGGTGTCGGCCATCGTCATGGCCTCCTCCTGGTCGTGGGTGACGTGCACGAAGGTCAGCCCGACCTCGGACTGGATCCGCTTGATCTCGACCTGCATCGAGCGGCGCAGCTTCAGGTCGAGCGCGCCGAGCGGCTCGTCGAGCAGCAGCACCTCGGGGCTGTTGATCAGGGCGCGGGCGAGCGCCACGCGCTGCTGCTGGCCGCCGGACAGCTGGGCCGGCTTCTTGCGGGCCTGGGTCTCGAGCTCGACGAGGTCCAGCATCTCCTTGACCTTGGCGTCGACCTCCTTGGAGCGACGGCGCCGGAGGCCGAAGGCGACGTTCTCGAAGATGTCGAGGTGCGGGAACAGCGCGTAGTTCTGGAAGACGGTGTTGACCGGGCGCCGGTAGGGCTTGTCCCAGGTGATGTCCTTGCCACCCAGCTGGATCGAGCCCGAGGTGGGGGTCTCCAGCCCGGCGACCATGCGCAGGGTCGTGGTCTTGCCGCAGCCCGAGGGGCCCAGCAGGGCGAAGAACGACCCGGTCGGCACGTCGAGGTCGAGGGACCTCACGGCCGTGAAGCTGGCGAACTCCTTGGTCAGGTCGCGCAGCCGCAGCCCGTCGTACGCCGCGCCGCCCTCGGTCCGCGGGGGTGCCGCCTCAGCCACCTGTGACATCCGACCAGTCTCCTTCGTAGAGCTTCGTCTGCTTGTCGTTCAGCGCCATGAAGGCGAACGTGTCCTTGAGGTCTTCCTCCGAGGGGAAGATCAGCTTGTTGTCGACCAGCGAGTCGTCGATCTTGATCATCGCCTCGCGCGCGCCCTCGACCGGGCAGATGTAGTTCACCCAGGCGGCGAGCTTGGCCGCGACCTCGGGCTCGTAGTAGTAGTCGATCCACTTCTCGGCGTTGGCCTCGTGCTGGGCGCCGTTGGGGACCATCATGTTGTCGCTCCACAGCGACAACCCCTCCTCGGGGATCACGAACTTGATGTCGGGGTTGTCGAACTGGGCCTGGATGACGTCGCCGGACCACGCCTCGCAGGCCACGATGTTGCCGGCCGTGAGGTCCTGGATGTACTCGTTGCCGGTGAACGCCCGCACCTGCCCGGCCCTGACCACGCCGCGCAGCTTGGTGATCGCCTGGTCCCACTCGTCGGCGGAGAACTTCTCGGGGTCGGCGCCGACGATCTTGAGCAGGAAGCCCATCGTGTCGTGCATCTCCGACAGCAGAGTGATCTTGCCCTTGAGGTCCGGACGGGTGAGCAGGTCGCTGAAGCTGCCGACCTCCTTGGTCAGCTTGGCGTTGTAGGCGATGCCGGTCAGGCCCGCCTGCCAGGGCGCTGAGTAGGTGCGGTCGGGGTCCCACGCGCGGTCGCGCAGCGCTGGCAGCAGGTTCTTGTGCAGGTTGGGCACCTTGGCGGCGTCGAGCGGCTGCACCCACCCGAGGCTGATCATCCGGGCGGCCATCCAGTCGGTCAGCACCATCAGGTCGCGACCCACGGGCTGGCAGTCGCCGAGCTGGTTGCGCACCTTGGCGAAGAACTCGGCGTTGTCGCTGACGTCGTCGGTGTAGCTGACCTTGACGCCGGTGGCCTTCTCGAAGTCGTCGAGGGTGCCGGTCGCGCCCTTCTCCGGCTCGTCGAGGTAGGCGGGCCAGTTGGAGACGATCACCCGCTTGTCCTTGGCCGACAGGTCGGTGACCTTGCACTTCATCGGGTCCTGCACCGCCGAGGGGGTGCCGAAGACCGGGAGCACCGCGGCCGAGCCCACGGCGAAGGCGCCGAAGCCTCCGGCCTTGAGGAACGTGCGTCGGGATGTAGCAGCCACGCGGGCCTCCTCCTGATGTCGCCGGTACCTTCGCACGACCAGCGAGGAGAAACAAGAGAAACCGTTGTCACGACACACGCTTGCCACGGAAACGTTACATCTGGAGCATTCTCGCAACGGATAACGCCGTCGGAACGCCCCTTCAGACTTGCCAGCGGCTGCCGGCACCCGCGACGATGACCCCCATGGCCGCGAACTCCGCACCGGCGCCCAAGGGCAGCTCCTCGCTGGACGAGGTCTCCAAGTCGATCATCGAGCAGCTCCAGCAGGACGGACGCCGCTCCTACGCCTCCATCGGCAAGGCCGTCGGACTGTCGGAGGCAGCCGTGCGCCAGCGCGTGCAGCGGCTCACCGAGGCCGGCGTCATGCAGATCGTCGCCGTCACCGACCCCCTGCAGCTCGGCTTCGGCCGCCAGGCGATGGTCGGCATCCACGTCGAGGGCGCCATCCAGCCGGTGGCCGACGCGCTGTCGGCGATGGAGGAGGTCATCTACGTCGTGATGACCGCCGGCACCTACGACGTGCTCTGCGAGGTCGTCGCGACCGGTGACGAGGAGCTGCTCGACCTGGTCTCAGCGCGCATCCGCGCGGTGCCGGGGGTGCGCAACACCGAGACCTTCATGTACCTCAAGCTGGCCAAGCAGACCTACTCCTGGGGCGTGCGGTGACCAGCACGGCGTACCGCTCGCTCTCGCTGTGGCACGACACCGTCGACGACGACCTCCTCCCCCGGCCCGCCCTGCCGGGCCCCGCGGCGTACGACGTCGTGGTGGTGGGGGCCGGGTTGACCGGTCTCTGGTCGGCGTACTACCTGCGCCGGGCCGACCCGACGCTGCGGATCGCGGTGCTCGAGCGTGAGATCGCCGGGTTCGGCGCGTCGGGGCGCAACGGGGGCTGGTGCAGCGCGCTGTTCCCGACCTCGTGGGACAGCCTCGTCGGCACGGCCGGGACCGACGGCGCCCTGCGCCAGCACCGCGCCATGCAGGAGACGGTGCGCGAGGTGGGCCGCGTGGTCGAGGCCGAGGGCATCGAGGCGGACTACCACCGCGGCGGCACCGTCTCGGTCGCCCGCACGCCCGTGCAGCTGGCCCGGCTGACCGAGGCGGTCCGCACCGCCCACGCGCGCGGGTTCACCGAGGCCGACGAGCGCCTGCTCGGCGCCGAGGAGGCCCGCGGGATGCTGGCCGCCGACGGCGTGCTCGGCGGCACCTTCACCCCGCACACCGCCCGCGTCCACCCGGCCCGGCTGGTGCGCGGCCTGGCCCGCGTCGTCGAGGCCTCCGGGGTCGACCTGTTCGAGCAGACCACGGTCACCGCGGTCGAGCCCGGGCGGGTGCACACCACCGCCGGGGTGGTCCGCGCCGACGTCGTGCTCCGTGCGACCGAGGGCTACACCCCCGGGCTGCCGGGCGAGCGGCGCACGGTCGTCCCCGTCTACTCCCTGATGGTGGCCACCGAGCCGCTCGACGAGGCCACCTGGGACTCCATCGGGCTCGCGGACCGGCCGACGTTCAGCGACGGCCGGCACCTGATCATCTACGGCCAGCGCACCGCCGACGGGCGCCTGGCCTTCGGCGGCCGGGGCGCGCCGTACCACTTCGGGTCGCGGGTGGACCCGTCCTTCGACGTCGAGCCCCGGGTCTTCGACGACCTGCGGGCCACGCTGCGCGAGCTGCTGCCCCCACTCGGTGACGAGCGCACCGGCGTGCGGTTCACCCACCAGTGGGGCGGGCCGCTCGCGATCGCCCGCGACTGGGCCGCCTCGGTCGGGCTCGACCGGCGTACGGGCCTGGGGTGGGCGGGCGGGTACGTCGGCGACGGTCTCTCCACCACCAACCTGGCCGGACGCACGCTCGCCGACCTCGTCACCGGGGCGGAGACCGACCTGACCACGCTGCCCTGGGTCGGCCACCGCAGCCGGTCGTGGGAGCCCGAGCCGCTCCGCTGGCTCGGCATCAACGCGGGGCTGCGGGCGATGACCCTGGCCGACGCCGAGGAGCACCGCACGGGCCGCGAGAGCCGCATCGCCCGCCTGATGGCGCCCCTGACCGGCGGCCACTGACCCACGGCGCAGCAGACCCACGACGCACCAGACCCACGACGGGCCATAGCCGCCCGCCGGTCGGCGAGCCGTGACAGGATCCACCCGTGATCAAGGGCGAACGCCCCTCGGGCGACGATCAGCGGGCCCCCGTGGCCGGACGCCCCCCGCGCAGCGAGATCGACGAGACCAACAAGGCGATCATCGGGGCCCTGCAGGTCGACGGTCGCCGGCCGTACGCCGACATCGCCGTCGAGCTCGGCATCTCGAGCCAGCAGGTGGAGACCCGGGTGGCCCGCCTCCGCGACGCCGGCGTCATCCAGATCACCGCCGTCTCCGACCCGCTCCAGCTCGGCTTCGCCCGCCAGGCCATGCTCGGCATCACCGTCGAGGGCCGCACCGCGAAGGCCGTGGCCCAGCAGATCGCCGAGGTGCAGGAGATCGTCTACGTGGTGATCACCGCGGGCGGCTTCGACGTGCTGGCCGAGGTCGTGGGCAACAGCGACGCCCACCTGCTCGAGCTGGTCACGACCCGGGTCAAGCCGTTGGCGGGCGTGAAGGCGATCCACACCTTCCTCTACCTCGAGCTGGAGAAGCAGACCTACACCTGGGGTGTGCGCTAGGGCTTCTCGACGGTGATCTCCTCGTCGGCGTACCACCGACGGATCACCTTCTTGTCGAACTTGCCCACGCTGGTGCGGGGCACGGCGTCGATGAAGGCCCACGAGTCGGGCAGCTGCCACTTGGCGAAGTCGCGGGACAGGAACTCCCGGAGCTCGGCCGGGGTGACGCTCGCGCCCTCGCGCAGCACCACCGAGGCCAGTGGCCGCTCGTCCCAGCGCTCGTCGGGGATGCCGATGACGGCCGCCTCCACCACGTCGTCGTGGGCCATCAGCGCGTTCTCCAGGTCGACCGAGGAGATCCACTCACCGCCGGACTTGATCACGTCCTTGGCCCGGTCGGAGAGCCGGATGTAGCCGAGCTCGTCGATGCTGCCGACGTCGCCGGTGCGCAGCCAGCCGTCGCGGAACTTCTGGTCGACCTCGGGGTCGTCGGAGCGGTAGTAGCCCGCGGTGACCCACGGGCCGCGGACCTCGAGCTCGCCGACGGCCTGGCCGTCCCAGGGCTGCTCGGCGCCGTCGTCGGCCACGATGCGGCCCTCGACGCCGCAGAGCACGCGGCCCTGGCTGCCGCGGTAGGCCCACTGCGCCTCGCCGTCCACCCCGAACGGCGGCAGCCCGGCGGAGGCCACCGGGGAGGTCTCGGTCATCCCCCACGCCTGCCGGATCAGCAGGCCGTGGCGGTCCTGCAGCGCCTTCTGCAGCGAGACCGGCACCGCGGAGCCGCCGCAGAGGATCAGGCGCAGCGACCCGGGCTTCTTCTCGGGGAACCTGTCGAGGTAGCCCAGCACGTCGTTCCACACCGTCGGCACGGCCCCCGACAGCGTGGGCTCGGAGTCGTTCATGAACCGGCACAGCGGCTCGGCCTGCAGCCACCGGTCGGGCATGCACAGCGAGGCCCCGCACATCATGGCGGCGTACGCCAGGCCCCAGGAGTTGGCGTGGAACATCGGCACGATCGGCAGCACCCGGTCGTGGAAGCTGATCCCGCCCGCGTTGCCCGTGCTCACGGCCTGGGAGTGCAGCCAGGCCGAGCGGTGGCTGTAGACCACGCCCTTGGGGTTGCCCGTGGTGCCGCTGGTGTAGCACATGGCCGCGGCGCTGCGCTCGTCCACCTCGGGCCAGTCGAACTCCTCGGGCTGCCCGGCGAGCAGGTCGTCGTACAGCGAGACCTCCTTGCCGCTGGAGCGCAGGGAGCCCAGGTCGGCGTCGGCGGCCTCCGGCCCGGCGACGAGCACGTGCCGCACGGTCTCCATCTGCGACAGGTGCGGCGCCAGCAGGCCGACGAGGGAGTCGTCGACGATGATGATCTGGTCCTCCGCGTGGTTGGCGATGTAGACCAGCTGCTCGGGGAAGAGCCGGATGTTGAGCGTGTGCAGGACCGCCCCCATCGAGGGGATCGCGAGGTAGGCCTCGAGGTGCTCGGCGTTGTTCCACTGGAACGTCGCCACCCGCTGGTCGCCGTCGATGCCCAGCGACCGCAACCCGTGGGCGAGCTGCGCGGCGCGACGACCGAGCTCGGCGTAGCTCTGGCGACGGGTGCCGTCGGCGGTAGCGGTGACCACCTCGGAGTCCTTGTGCACCGTCGTGCCGTGCTTCAAGATGCCGCCGATGGTGAGCGGGAAGTCCTGCATCGTGCTCTGCATGGGGGTCCTGTCGGAGGGGTGGGCGTGACCGGTGTCACGAAGCCTCGCGCACGACCGGACCGATTTCCAGACCTTCGCCCGGCTTCCTCAGCCAGTTCACAGCCGGGAGGGGTTGCTGGTCCCGCTCTCCACCCGGCTGCCACGATGGTGCGATGAGCTTCACCACCCGTCCCACCCTGACCGGCACCTTCGGCATGGTCTCCTCGACGCACTGGCTGGCCTCGCAGTCGGCCCAGCGCATGCTCGAGCTGGGCGGCAACGCGTTCGACGCGGCGGTCGCCGGTGGCTTCGTGCTCCAGGTCGTCGAGCCGCACCTGAACGGGCCCGGCGGCGACCTCCCCGCCATCCTCGCGACCGCCGCCGACCCCACCCCGCGGGTGCTCTGCGGCCAGGGGCCGGCCCCGGCGGGCGCCACGCGAGAGGCGTACGCCGCCCTCGGCCTGGACCACGTGCCCGGCTCCGGACCGCTGGCCGCGGCCGTCCCCGGCGCGGTCGACGCCTGGCTGCTGCTGCTGCGCGACCACGGCACGCTCGCGCTGCGCACCGTCCTGGAGCCCGCGCTCGGCTACGCCCGCCACGGACACCCGCTGCTGGCGCGGGTCAGTGCCACCATCGAGCACGTGCGGTCGCTGTTCGAGGAGCACTGGAGCACCTCGGCCGACCTGTGGCTCGCCGGCGGCGTACCCCGTCCCGGGGAGCTGTTCGCCAACACCGCCTGGGCCGACACCCTGGAGCGCCTCGTGACCGAGGGCGAGGCGAGCGGCGCCGGTCCGGCGGCCCAGGCCGAGGGCGCCCGCCGCGCCTGGGGGCAGGGGTTCGTGGCCGAGGCGGTCGAGCGGTTCCGGCCGCGGGAGTGGCGGCACTCCGGCGGCGAGGTGCTGCCGGGGCTCGTCGGCGGCGACGACCTGGCGGCGTACTCCGCGACCTGGGAGCAGCCCGCCGTCATGGACTGGCACGGCGTGCAGGTCGCGAAGACCGACCTGTGGGGCCAGGGCCCGACCCTGCTGCAGGCCCTCGCGATGCTCGATGCGCAGGTCGGTGCCCAGGGGGCCGACGTGCTGGACCCGGACACCGAGGCGGGGATGCACGCGATCACCGAGACCTGGAAGCTCGCGATGGCCGACCGGGAGGCGTGGTTCGGCGACCGCTCGCCGCTGGCCGTGGCCGACCTGCTGGAGCCCGCCTACGTCGCGGCGCGGGCCGCTCTCGTGGGTGAGGGCGCCGACCGCGACCTGCGCCCGGGTTCGCCCGACGGCCGCGAGCCCCGGCTGTCCGAGCACGTGCGCCGACTCGTCGAGGGCCGCAGCACCGGCCGCACCGCCGACGTCACGACCGGGGAGCCGACGGTGCAGCGCGACGGCACCACCCGGGGCGACACCTGCCACATCGACGTGGTCGACCGCTGGGGCAACATGATCAGCGCGACGCCGAGCGGCGGTTGGCTGCAGAGCTCGCCCACGATCCCCGAGCTCGGCTTCTGCCTCGGCAGCCGCGCGCAGATGTTCTGGCTCGACGAGGACCTGCCGGCCTCGCTCGTGCCGGGCGCCCGGCCGCGCACGACGCTCTCCCCCACGCTCGTGCTGCGCGACGGCGAGCCCGTGCTGGCGTGCGGCACCCCGGGCGGCGACCAGCAGGACCAGTGGCAGTCGCTGTTCCTGCTGCGGCACCTGGTCGGCGGGCAGACGCTGCAGGAGGCGATCGACGCCCCGATGTTCCACACCACGAGCTTCCCGGGGTCCTTCCACCCGCGCGGCAGCGAGCCCGGCGTGCTGGTCACCGAGGACCGGGTCGACCCCGCCGTGCTGGAGGCCCTGCGGGGTCGCGGCCACGAGGTCGTCACGCAGGGATCCTGGTCGCTGGGCCGCATGTGCGCGGTCACCCGCGACCCCGCCACGGGGCTGCTGGCGGCGGGGGCCAACCCGCGCGGCATGCAGGGGTACGCCGTCGGGCGCTGAGGAGCCCGGCCCGGCTAGCGCGAGGGCAGGTGCCGACGCGGGGCCATCTTGGCGCCGTGGCGCGGGCGGTGCAGCCCGGCCAGCTCGATCAGCCGCTGCACGCGGTGCCGGTGGCCGGCGTACGGCTCGAGCAGGACGGCCATGCCCTCGTCGTCGACGGGCTCGCCGGTCAGCACCCAGCCGACGTTCTTGGCGACGTGGTAGTCGCCGAAGCTGACCGAGTCGGGGTCTCCGAGCGCGCGCGAGCGGGTCTCGGCGCTGGTCCAGACGCCGATGCCGGGCAGCGTGCGCAGCCGCCGGTCGAACTCGACCGGGGTCTCGCGGCCGGCCCGCTCCAGGGCGGCGGCCACCCGGGCGACGGTCTGGATCGGCCGCGAGCGCGCGCCGTCGACGTGCATCGCCAGCCACTCCCACGACGGCACGGCACGCAGCTGCTCGGGCGAGGGCTGCACCCACAGCCGCACGACCGGGTCGGGCTCGCTCGGCGGGCCGGGCGCGCGCTCGCCGAAGCGGTGCACCAGCTTGCGGAAGCCCGCGAACGCCTCCTGCCCGGTGACCTTCTGCTCGATGATCGCCGGCACGAGCGACTCCATCACCAGGCCGGTCGCCCCGATGCGCCAGTGCTGGTGGCGGCGCCAGGCGTCCTTCAGCGGCTCGGGGGGGACGAACCCGCTGGGGTCGTCGAAGGCGCCGAGCATGCGGGGCAGCTGCTCCAGCACCCAGGCGGCACCCTCGCCCCAGGCCTCACCGGTCACGGTGGCGCCCGCGGGGTCGGCCAGCACGCGCAGCGTCGCCGGGCCCTCGGGGCTCAGCACGCCCCGCCACACGGCCCCGTCGGTGGTGCGGCGGAAGGTCGGGTCGCCCGCGCCGTGCCGCAGCGGTGCCAGCACGAGACCCACCGGCACCGGCCACCCGGGGCTCCACACGCGGGTCAGCGGGGAGGACGGGGCCATGTCCCTGAGACTATGTCGGTGCCCGCCGACACAATGGGGCCATGCTGTTCTCGCGCCTCGTCGACGTCTCCGGCCAGGTGGCCGCCACCCGGTCCCGGCTGGCCAAGCGCGACCTGATCGCCGGCCTCCTGCGCGAGGTCGCGCTCGGGAGCGACCCGGCCGACGAGGTCGAGGTGGCCGCGGCCTACCTCTCCGGCACCCTGCGCCAGCGCCGCACCGGCCTCGGCCACCGCTCGCTGACGGGCCTGCCCACCCCCGCCGACGAGGCCTCGGTCGAGCTGCTCGAGGTCGACCACGTGCTCGAGCAGGTGAGCGCGCTGGCCGGTGCCGGCTCCGCGGCGACCCGCCGGGCGGCGGTGACCGCGCTGTTCGAGCGTCTGACCGGGCCCGAGCAGACCTTCCTGCGCGGGCTGGTCACCGGCAACATGCGCCAGGGCGCGCTCGACTCGGTGATGCTCGACGCCGTCGCGGCCGCCGCCGACCTGCCCGTGACCGGCGTACGACGGGCGGCGATGTTCAGCGCCCCCACCGGCCCGATCGCCTCGGCCGCCCTGACCGGGGGCGAGGAGGCCCTGGCGGCGTTCACGCTGCTGGTCGGGCGACCGGTGCGGCCGATGCTCGCCGGCACGGCCCCCGACGTGGCGGCCGGCGCCGACAAGGTCGGCCCCGAGGCCTTCGCGGTCGACACCAAGCTCGACGGCATCCGGATCCAGGTGCACAAGCACGGCGACGAGGTCGCGATCTTCACCCGCAGCCTCGACGAGATCTCCGAGCGGCTGCCCGAGGTGGTCGCGGTGACCCGCTCGCTGGCGGCCACCGACCTGATCCTCGACGGCGAGGCGCTGACCCTCGACGACGACGGCCGCCCCCGCCCCTTCCAGGAGACCGCCTCGACCACGGCCACCCACGCCGGCGCGACCGGCATCCGGCCGTTCTTCTTCGACCTGCTGCTCCACGAGGGCGACTCGCTGATCGAGGCGCCCACCCACGAGCGGCTCGCCCGCCTCGACGACGCCGTGCCGGTCGAGCACCGCGTCTCCCGGCTGGTCACCGACTCCCCCGAGGCCGCCCAGGAGTTCTTCGACCGGGCCGTGGCCGACGGCCAGGAGGGCGTGATCCTCAAGCGCCTCGACGCGGCGTACGACGCGGGCCGCCGTGGGTCCGGCTGGGTCAAGGTCAAGCCCCGGCACACCCTCGACCTCGTCGTCCTCGGCGTCGAGTGGGGCAGCGGCCGCCGCAAGGGCTGGCTGTCCAACATCCACCTCGGCGCCCGCGACCCCGAGACGGGTGGCTTCGTGATGCTGGGCAAGACCTTCAAGGGGATGACCGACGAGATCCTCGCCTGGCAGACCGAGCGGTTCCGCGAGCTCGAGGTCTCCGACGACGGCTGGGTGGTGACCGTGCGCCCGCAGCAGGTCGTCGAGATCGCCTTCGACGGGGTGCAGCGCTCGACCCGCTACCCCGGCGGCGTGGCGCTGCGGTTCGCCCGGGTGCTGCGCTACCGCGACGACAAGCGCCCCGACGAGGCCGACACGATCGGTGCGGTGCGGGCCCTGGGCCGGGACTGACCACCTTCCTGTCGGTCGTCCGGAGTGTGACGACTGACGCACACGTGTGTAAACGGGTGTGGCACTAGGATCCCCGCATGAGCACCACGCGCCCCTCACCCCGGCAGCCGGCGGCCGTGCGCCGCCGCGCCCGCGAGCGCGAGATCCTCAAGGCCACCCGCGCCCTGTTCGACGAGAACGGCGTGCGCGACGCGCAGATCGAGGACATCGCCCGCGCGGTGGGGGTCAACCGGGCGATCATCTACCGCCACTTCAGCGGCAAGGAGGAGCTCTTCGCGCTGACCCTGGTCAGCTACCTCGAGGAGCTCCAGGGCCTGCTCAGCGAGGCGGCCCGCGGCAGCGATCAGCCGATGACGCAGCTGGAGGCGGTCACCGAGGCCTTCATGGACTTCGGCGTCGCCTACCCCGCCTTCGTCGACTGCGCCCAGACCCTGATGCGCCGCCCCGGCCCCGAGCTGCTCGACGAGATCAGCGAGAGCTCGCTGTTCCGGCTCGGGCGCGGCATCTCGGGGTGCCTGACCCAGCTCAGCGACGTGCTCGACGCCGGCGTCGCGAGCGGTGACTTCACGGTCGCGGACTCCACCCTGCTCGCGAACCACATGTACGCCAGCGGCCTCGGCGCCCTCCAGCTCGCCCGCGTCGGCATGCTGGTCAAGGAGTCCGCCCCCGGCATCCCCGCGATCGCCCCCGTCTCCGCAGCCGAGGTCACCCGCCACGTGGTCGCCACGGCCCGCGCGCTGGCGACGGGCTGAGGGGCCTGCGAGTCGGCGTACGGCTGGGGGCCGGGGGGCGGCCGCGGTGGGCGGGCGGCGGCGTGTTTGGTGGGCGGCGATCCGGGCGGAGGTCATACGTCCAGGTCGTCATCGGGGCCCACTCGTCTGACGTCCCACGGGAGGTCATCCGTCCCGGTCGTCATGGCGGCCAGCTCGTATGACGTCCCCGGGAGGTCATGCGTCCTGGTCGTCATGACGGCCAGCTCGTATGACGTCCCACGGGAGGTCATCCGTCCCGGTCGTCATGACGGCCAGCTCGTATGACGTCCCGGGCGGCCGGGCGCCCCCCACCGTCGAAGCGCCCGAGGTGGTCCTCCCCGGACGACCGCGCCCCGGCGTACGACCCGACCTCACACAGCAGACCGCCTCCCTGCACACGACGTGACGTGTGCAGGGAGGCGGTTCGGGTTCATCACCTGGGAAACCGGACGGCGCCGATCCCCCGGCCGGCGACCTACCTCTCGAGGATCGCGGTGACGCCCTGGCCACCGGCTGCGCAGACGGAGATGAGTCCTCGACCGCCCTTGCCGGTCGACGTGGCCAGCTCGTCGAGCAGCTTGGCCAGGTTGGCCACGATGCGGCCGCCGGTGGCGGCGAAGGGGTGGCCCGCGGCGAGCGAGGAGCCGTTGACGTTCAGCTTCGTGCGGTCGATCGAGCCCAGGGGGGCGTCGAGACCGAGGCGCTCCTGGCAGAACACGGGGTCCTCCCAGGCCTTCAGCGTCGAGAGCACCTGGGAGGCGAAGGCCTCGTGGATCTCGTAGAAGTCGAAGTCCTGGAGCGCGAGGCCGTGGCGGGCGAGCATCCGCGGCACGGCGTACGCCGGGGCCATCAGCAGGCCCTCGTTGCCGTGCACGAAGTCGACGGCCGCGGTCTCGGCGTCGACGAACCAGGCCTTGACGTGCAGGCCGTGCTCCATGGCCCACTCCTCGGTGCCGAGCAGCACCGCGGAGGCGCCGTCGGTCAGCGGGGTGGAGTTGGCGGCGGTCATCGTGGCCGCCTCGCCCTTGCCGAAGACCGGCCGCAGCTTCGCGAGCTTCTCCAGCGAGGAGTCGGCGCGCAGGTTCTGGTCGCGCTCGAGGCCGTTGAAGGGGGTGATCAGGTCGTCCTGGAAGCCCCGGTCGTAGGACGCGGCGAGGTGGTGGTGGGAGTCCACGGCCAGCTCGTCCTGGGCCTCGCGGGTGACCTGCCACTCCAGCGCGGTCAGCGCGGCGTGCTCGCCCATGGAGAGCTTGGTGCGGGGCTCGCCGTTCTGCGGCACCTCGATGCCGAGGTCGGTGGGCCGGATCGCGCCGAGCGCCTTGAGGCGGCCCAGGTTGTCCTTCTGCTGGTTGACCTTGATCAGCTTCTTGCGCAGCTTCTCCGAGATCGCGATGGGCGCGTCGGAGGTGGTGTCGGACCCACCGGCGATGCCGGCGTCGATCTGGCCCAGGGCGATCTTGTTGGCGACGTAGATCGCCGCCTGGAGGCCGGTGCCGCAGGCCTGCTGGAGGTCCGAGGCGGGGGTCTCCGGGGCGAGCTTGGAGCCCAGGACCGACTCGCGGGTCAGGTTGAAGTCGCGGCTGTGCTTGAGCACGGCGCCGGCGACGACCTCGCCGAGACGCTCGCCCTCGAGGCCGTAGCGCGTGACCAGGCCGTCGATGGCGGCGGTCAGCATCTCCTGGTTCGAGGCCGAGGCGTAGACGCTGTTGGAGCGGGCGAAGGGGATCCGGTTGCCGCCGAGCACGGCGACGCGACGAGTCTTTTCCTGCATGGGTGGTTCGTCTCCTCTGGGCTGGGATGCTTCACGCCATACTCGCGTCGGCGGCGCCCGGGACCAACCGCATGAGGGCCAGATCACGAAAAGTGGACGCCGAGTTACACGGCTCGTTACCGTGGTTCCCTACTGACGAGTAGGCGACCATCGTGCCACGTCGTACCGTGGCGTGCAGCGACCTGACCCAGACGCCTGACCCAGACGTCTGCCCCAGACGTCCGACCCAGAGGAACGTGAGATGTCCGACCGTTACCAGTCCTTCAGCGCCAGCCCCATCGGGAAGCTGGTGGTCAAGAACCTCGGCCTCCCCGCTCCGACCAAGCTCGAGCGGTGGACCGAGGGCGCCCCGACCGTCGACGGCACCGTCGTCCTGGGCGGCCACGGCCGCCTCACCGAGGCCCTGACCAGCACCCTGGACGGCCTCGGCGTCACCCACGTCGGCACGGGCGTCGACGGCGAGAAGTACAAGGGCCTGGTCTTCGACGCCACCGGCCTGACCAGCGCCGAGCAGCTGGTCGCGCTGCAGCAGTTCTTCACCCCGCTGATGCGCTCCCTCGAGCGCTGCGCCCGCGTCGTGGTCCTGGGCACCGTCCCGGACCAGACCGGCGACGCCGGGGAGCGGATCGCCCAGCGCGCCCTGGAGGGCTTCACCCGCTCGCTGGGCAAGGAGATCGGCCAGGGCAGCACCGTCAACCTGGTGTACGTCGCCCCCGGTGCCGAGCAGGCGCTCGGCTCCACCCTCGCCTTCTACCTCTCCCCCAAGAGCGCCTACGTCTCGGGCCAGGTCGTCCGCGTGGGCGCCACCGGCACCACCGAGGCCGAGCCCGTGACCGACCCCGCCCGCCCGTTGACCGGCAAGGTCGCCATCGTCACCGGTGCCTCGCGCGGCATCGGCGAGCAGATCGCCCGCGTCCTCCACCGCGACGGCGCCACCGTGCTCGGCATCGACGTGCCGCAGGCCGCCAGCGAGCTGCAGGCGCTGATGAGGGAGCTCGACGGCGACCACCTCACCCTCGACATCACCGGCAAGGACTCGCCGCAGCGCATCGCCCAGCACGTCAAGCAGAAGTTCGGCGTCGTGCACGCGGTCGTGCACAACGCCGGCATCACCCGCGACAAGAAGCTGGCCAACATGGCCGAGGACCGCTGGAGCTCGGTGATCGCGGTCAACCTCACCGCCCCTGAGAAGATCTCGCGCGAGCTGCTCGAGCAGGGCCTGGTCGCCGACAACGGCCGGATCGTCGGCGTCTCCTCGATCGCCGGCATCGCCGGCAACCTGGGCCAGACGAACTACGCCGCCTCCAAGGCCGGCGTCATCGGCCTGGTCGACAGCCTCGCCGGCGAGCTCACGGCCGGCATCACCATCAACGCGGTGGCCCCGGGCTTCATCATCACCCAGATGACCGCCGCCGTGCCGTTCGCGACCCGCGAGGTCGGCCAGCGGCTGAACGCGATGAGCCAGGGCGGCCTGCCGGTCGACGTGGCCGAGACGATCGCGTGGTACCTCTCCCCCGGCTCGACCGCCGTCAACGGCAACGTCGTGCGGGTGTGCGGCCAGATGATGCTGGGCGCCTGAGCATGGCCGAGCGCCTCGTCGAGGGCCGGCCCAGCGCCCTGCCCACCATGCTGAAGGCCGCGCTCCCGGTGCTGCCGGGCGTCAACCTCCTCCCCGGGGTGCGGCGCACGGCGACCGAGCTGCCCGACCTGACCCTGCGCCGAGAGGCGGTGGTCGTCGACCCCGCCCACGTGACGTCATACGCCGAAGTGTGCGGGTTCGCGCCCACCCAGACGCTGCCGTTCACCTACCCGCACATGCTGGCCTTCAGCCTGCACATGGGGATCATGACCGACGCGTCGTTCCCGTTCCCCGCGATCGGCACGGTGCACCTGCGCAACGCGATCACCCGGCACCGGCCGATCGCCCCCACCGAGCGGCTCGACGTCTCGGCCAGAGCCGTCGACCTGCGGCCGCACGCCAAGGGCCGGGTCTTCGACCTGGTCACCACCGTCACCAGCGACAGGGAGACCGTGTGGGAGTCGACCTCGACCTACCTGCGGGTCGGACGGGGCGACGAGGCGGCGCGCGCCGAGGGTGAGCCCTTCGACCTGGTCGCGGGCACCGGCACGCAGTGGCGCCTGCCGGGTGACCTCGGGCGCCGCTACGCCGCCGTCTCGGGCGACCACAACCCGATCCACCTCTACCCGCTCAGCGCCCGGGCGTTCGGCTTCAAGCGCCAGATCGCGCACGGCATGTGGACCAAGGCACGCTGCGTCGCGGCCTTCGCCAACCGCGTGCCCGACGCCGCCACGGTCGAGGTGGAGTTCAAGAAGCCGGTCTTCCTGCCGGGCACGGTGGCCTTCGGGTCGCGCCTGGTCGAGGACGGCCTCGACTTCTCGCTGACCAACCCGTCCTCGGGCGCGCCCCACCTCGTGGGACGGCTGCGCAGCGCCTGACGGCCCACAGTCCTGACGTCCGGCCCGGCTGCGTCGGGGCTCAGCCCCGGCGCAGGCCGAACACGCGGTAGCTCGAGACCACCTGGGTCGGTGCCGGGCTTGACCGTGCGCACGTGGAAGCGGCCCAGCGAGGGTCGCCAGACGCCGACGTCGGTGCGGCCGTCGCCGTCCCAGTCGCCGGTGACCGGGATGTTGTCGCCCACGGCGCCGTAGACGATGCGCTGGGTGACGTAGGTGCCGCCGCTGGGCACCCGCAGCGACCACGTGCGGGTCGAGGGGTTGAACACCCCGACGTCGGTGCGGCCGTCGCCGTTCCAGTCGCCGGTGACCGGCTGGTCGCCGGTGGTCCCCCACCGCACCGCCGACAGCGCGCCGCTGTCGTTGCGCAGGTAGAACGTGTGCGTCGACCAGCGGTAGAAGCCCAGGCCGTCGCGCCCGTTGCCGTCCCAGTCGCCGGTGACCGGGAAGTCCGAGGCCGCGCTGACGCCGGACACGGTCGCCCGGGCACCCGAGGTGCTGCGCAGCCACCAGGTGCCGCCAGCCATCCGGCGTACGCCGATCTGGGAGGCGCCGTCGCCGTCGAAGTCGCCCGCGACCGGCACGTCGGCCGCCGATCCCCAGTTCAGGATCTTGGTGGTCGACCCGATGCGCTCGTAGAACGCCGAGGTGCCGGCCTTCGCGCGGAAGATGCCGACGTCGGCCTTGCCGTCACCGTCGAAGTCGCCGGCGAAGGGACGGTCGTTGCAGCTCGCCGAGGCCCGCGTGGCCCCGAAGCTCCACGTGGTCCGGTGCAGGTAGGGCCGGAAGTAGCTGCCGTCCAGCCGCTCCTCGTGGTGCAGGTGCGGGCCGGTCACGTTGCCGCTGCCGCCGACGTACCCGATCAGGTCACCCTGGTCGACGACCTGCCCGACGGCGGCGACGATCTGGTTGAGGTGGGCGTAGAGCGTGGTGTAGCCGCGCCCGTGGTCGACCACGACGTAGCGGCCGTAGCTGCCCGTGAGCGTCACCGCGCGGGTGACGATGCCCGGCGCGCTGGCCAGGGCGGGCTTGCCGAGGTCGTCGGGTGCGTTCCAGTCGATGGTCCAGACGCTCGGCGAGTGCGAGGACCGGGTGCTGCCCGTCCACTGCTGGCCGCACAGGAAGGGCATCTCGAAGTCGGGGCCGCTGGACGGCGAGACGGTGGTCGTCCGCGCCACGCTGGGACCCATGCGACCGAAGCCGTGCCCCCCGTCGGCGGCGTTCGCCGCCGGTGCCGCCAGGGCGGCACCCACCAGCGCCAGGGACAGCCCCCATCCCCATCGCCGAACCGTCGCCACGCCCGATCGTCGCTCCTGCACGAGACACCACACCCATCGCTCGAGTCACACCGGTCACGAAAGTAACGGACTTATCGGTGTGTCGCGACCCGAACGGTCGAAATATGGGCTAAGGAGTCTCGGAAATGACGCGGATCAGACCCTCCTGGGCCACGGTCGCCACGAGCGTGCCGTCCTGGGCGAAGACCCGGGCCAGGGCCAGGCCGCGACCTCCGGAGGCCGACGGCGAGGCCTGGTCGTAGAGCCACCACTCGTCGGCCCGGACCGGCTGGTGGAACCAGATGCTGTGGTCCAGCGAGGCGGGCTGGAGGTCGGGCGACCAGATGTCGCGGTCGTGCGGGACCAGCGACGCGGCGAGCAGGGTCAGGTCGCTGGCGTAGGTGAAGGCCGCCGTGTGCGCGAGCGCCTGGTCGGGCAGCCGTCCGCTCACCCGGATCCACAGCCGCACCCGGGACGCCACGGTCGGGTCGACGATCCCGCCACCGGGACGGGAGTCGCCGGCGTGCCGGATCTCCAGCGCCGCCCACTCGCGCTTCCACTCCTCGCTCTTGCGGCGGGGGTCCGGGGAGACGTCCTCCAGCAGCGGGCAGTCCTCGGGCGCCGGCACGACGGGCATCGGGTCCTGGTGCTGCAGGCCGTCCTCGGGGATCTGGAAGTTCGCCGTCAGCGCGAAGATCGGCCGGCCGTGCTGGCGCGCGAGCACGCGCCTGGTGGCGAAGCTGCGGCCGTCGCGCAGGGTGTCGGCGTCGTACACGATCGGGACCCGGGTGTCGCCCGGGCGCAGGAAGTAGGAGTGCAGGCTGTGCACGACGTACGCCTCCGGGACGGTGCGCGCCGCGGCCACGATCGCCTGCGCCGCGACCTGGCCGCCGAACACCCGCTGCATGTGGGTGTCGGGCTGCTGGCCCCGGAACAGGTCGTCCTCGATCGCCTCGAGGTCCAGCAGCGACATCAGCTCTTCGACGGAAGCCGGCACGGGCTCACTCCTCGGGTTCTTCGAGACGGGCCAGGAACTGCTCGAACTGGGCGCCGATCTCCTCGCCGCTGGGCAGCGGCTCGTCCTCGGCGAGCAGGTTGGCGGCCTGGCTGTGGAAGGCGTCGTACTGCTGCTCGAGGCCGGTGACCACCTCGCGCACCTCGTCGGAGTCGGCGATCTGGGTGGCGATCTCGACCTGGCGGGACTCACCCGCCTCCTTCAGCGCCGCCTGGTCCCACTGCAGCCCGGTGACGTCCTCGAGGCCGTCGAGCAGCGCGGCCGAGGCCTGCGGGTAGGGGAACTGCGCGACGTAGTGCGGGATGTGGGCCACGAAGCCCATGGCGTCGTGGTTCCACTCCCCCAGACGCAGCTCGAGCAGCGCCTGCGCGCTGGCCGGCACCCGGATCTCGCCCTTCCAGACGTTCTCCTGCACCAGCAGCCGCTGCGACGTGGCGTGGTTGGTCAGCTGCACCGGACGGGTGTGCGGCACCGCCATCGGCACCGAGCCCAGCGAGGCGACCAGGCGCACGTCGAAGTGCTCGACGACCGCGCGCACGGCGCGGGCGAAGGCCTCCCAGCGGATGTCGGGCTCGGGCCCGGTCAGCAGGAGGTACGGCGACCCGAGCAGGTCGTTCATCAGGCGTACGACGAGCCGCGGCGCCTCGTAGTCGGCGTAGTGGTCCTCGTGGAAGCTGAGCGGCGGGCGTCGCGCCCGGTAGTCGTAGAACTCGTCGACCTCGAAGCTGGCGACGACGCGGCCGGGCTCGCCCTCCCCCAGGTGGGCCACGGCGAGCGCCGAGGCCTGGCCGGCGTCGAGGAAGCCCTCGAGGGCGGCCACCATGACGGGGCCCTCGGCGCGCCCCTCGAGCTCCGGGACGTCGTCGACGATGTGCACGAAACGTGCGTCGGTCACGGTGCTCCTCCAGGGCGGTGGGTCCTCCGGCCCGGGCGGGCCGACCCTCCCACCCTAGTGCGGCGACGGGTCGGCCCTGCGGGGCACCTAGGCCCGGTCGCGCCCCACCGAGTAGTCGGGGGCCGAGAGGCCCTCGCCCTGGCCGACGCGGCTGTGCCGGTAGCCGTAGGCGAAGTAGATGACGAAGCCCAGGGCCATCCAGATCAGGAACCGCAGCCAGGTCTCGATGGACAGGTTCAGGGCGAGGTAGACGCACACCAGGGCCGCCACGATCGGCAGCACCGGGTTGAACGGCACCTTGAACGAGCGCTCGAGGTCGGGGCGGCGCTTGCGCAGGATCGGCACGGCCAGCGAGACCAGCGCGAAGGCGGTCAGGGTGCCGATGTTGACCATCTCCTCGAGCTTCCCGATCGGGGTCAGCGAGGCGACGATCGCGACCAGCACGCCGATGGTCACGGTGATCGTGATCGGGGTGCCCGTGCGCGGGGAGACCTTGGCGAACGGGCGGGGCAGCAGGCCGTCGCGGCTCATCGCGAAGAGCACCCGGACCGCGCCGATCATCAGCGTCATCACCACGGTGGTCAGACCGGCCACGGCGCCGGCGGAGATCATCGTGGCGAACCCGCTCTTGCCGACGTCCTGGAAGGCGGTGGCCAGCGCGGCGTTGGGGTCGATCTTGTCGTAGCGCACCATCCCGGTGATCACCAGCGCGACGGCGACGTAGAGGAACGTGCAGATCACCAGCGAGCCGATGATGCCGCGCGGGAGGTCCTTCTGCGGGTTGCGCGCCTCCTCCGCGGTGGTGGCCACCACGTCGAAGCCGATGTAGGCGAAGAACACGATCGAGGCACCGGAGACGACGCCGAGCACGCCGTAGGTCTGGGCCTCGATGCCGAAGATCCACTGGAACAGCGGCTGGGTGATGCCCGAGGCGTCCTGCGGCCCGGCCGACGGCGGCACGAACGGGGTGTAGTTGCTGGCCTTGACGAAGAAGAGGCCGGCCACGATCACGAACAGCACGATGAACAGCTTGATCCCGACCAGGAACAGGTTGACCCGCAGCGACTCCTTGATGCCGATCGCGATCAGCACCGTCAGCACGGCGACCAGCAGGAACGCGGCCAGGTTGAAGTGGCCCCAGCCGGCGGACGTCGAGGGGCCGAGCGAGTCGGGCCAGCCCAGGCCGATCGCGTCGAGGAAGTTCACGAAGTACTCACTCCAGCCCTGGGCCACGACCGAGGCGCCGAGCATCAGCTCCAGGATCAGGTCCCAGCCGATGATCCAGGCGACCAGCTCGCCGAGCGTCGCGTAGGAGAAGGTGTACGCCGAGCCGCTCACCGGCACCGTCGAGGCGAACTCCGCGTAGCAGAGCGCGGCCAGCCCGCAGCAGACCGCGGCGATCACGAACGAGAACACGACGGCCGGGCCGGCGTACGCCTGGGCCGCCTTGCCGGTGAGGGTGAAGATGCCGGCGCCGATGATGACGCCGATGCCGAAGACGGTCAGGTCGAGCGCGGACAGGCTGCGCTTGAGCTTGAAGTCGGGATCCTCGGTGTCGCTCATCGACTGCTCGACGGACTTGGTGCGCAGCACGTTCATGGCCATGCGCCGCACGCTACCGCTGCTGGAGCCCGGTGGCGCGGACCCTCAGCCGTAGATCGAGCGGATCCGGGCGGCGGCGCGCGTGGCCAGCTCACGGCTGTCGTACCCCAGCACCTGCTGAAGCACGCGGTCCTGCTGCGCCTCGGTGGTCCCGTCGCCGCCGTTGTGCATCGCGTCGACCAGCTCCCACAGGCGGGACTCGCCGTCGGTGGCCGCGATGTAGTCGCACGCCATCCAGCTCAGCGCGTAGTGCCACTCCTGCTCGCCGTCGTTGAAGCCCTTCGTCACCGGCATCCCGTCGACGGCCCCCCGGGCACGGTCCAGGGCCGAGGTCGGGATGATCCGCTCGGTGCGCGGCAGCTCGCGGGCGCCGAGGTACTCCGCCATCCCCTCCGAGACCCAGGCCGGGGCGCCGTCGTCGCGGATGCCGATGGCGACGTGGCTCAGCTCGTGCCGGGTGATCCGGCCCAGGAAGGGCTGGCCGGCGGCGACCGAGCTCGGCATCAGCAGCATCCGCGTGGAGGCGACCTGCGAGCGTCCTGAGGCGGCGTACGTCGGGAACGTCATCGCGCCGAGGTGGTCCAGGGCGCCACCGGGCACGTCGGTGAAGGAGTCGAGGACGCCGGAGTCGCGGACGCTGTAGACCACCACCCGGCCCGACCAGGTGAACGGCAGGGCGCCGGTGATGTCGTCGATGCCCGCGCGCACGGCGGCGGTCACCGTGCCGGCCGAGCCCCGGGTGCGGCTGTCGAAGACACCGAGCACGTCGCCGTCGCGGCGCACGGTGATCGCCGTCAGGTCCCACGGTGCGGGCGCGCCCTCGAAGAGCGGCCGCCCGCTCGCGGCCCGGTCCGAGACGATCCGCGGGCGGCCCTGCCGGAAGGCGAACGCGAAGCCCACGGTGCGCTCGACGGGCACCGCGTCGAAGCCCTGCAGCTGCAGCGCGAGGGTGATCCGCGGGACCCGGACGTCGGCCCCCCAGCGCCGCGGCGTCGAGACGTCCCACGTCGCGTCCTGCACGCGGTAGGAGAAGCGCTGGAGCGGCAGCTGCACGAGGTTGCGGAAGTAGCGACGCTGCCGCGCCACCAGGCCGGCGTCGGAGGGGTCGACGCGCCGCATGAACGCCGCCAGGTCGCGGTCGCGGACCGCCTTCACCCGCTGGTCCAGGAGGCGCTGCTCGAGCACCCGGGCGCGGGCCGGGCTGATCTCGGCCGGCGCCCCGGCACTGCCGACCGGCCGGTCCTGCGTCCCGTCGTCGCCACCGCCGCAGCCCACCAGGGTCGCCAGCAGCACCAGGACGTACGCCGCCACGGCCGGCCGGCGAGCCACCCGCGGGAGCCTCCCTGAGCTGCCCCGTGAGCCGGCCCGTGAGCGGGTCGGGGCCTCAGTCCGAGGGGGTCGCCCGCTGGGTCCGGCGGCCACGGAGCGGGTCTCCCGCGGCGTCGCCGTCGAGGGCGGTGACGTCCTCCACGATGCCGCGCGCCAGCGACTGCGCCGTGAGGCCGATCCGCTCGAGGATGGCGTCGCGCTTGGCATGGTCGAGGAACTCCTGGGGGATGCCGTGCAGCCGCACGGGGGTGTCCACCTGCTCGTCGTTGAGCAGCTGCAGGAGGGTGGAGCCGCAGCCGCCGACCCTTCCGTTGTCCTCAACGCAGACCACCAGCCGATGGTCACGCGCGAGTTCGACGACGGCAGGGTCCCACGGCTTGACCCAGCGCGGATCGACCACGGTGACGCCGATGCCCTGGTCGGCCAGCCGGCCCGCGACCTCGACCGAGACCGTCGCCATCGAGCCGATGCCGAGGATCAGCACGTCACGGGCGCCGTCGCGGACGAGCACGTCCATCGAGCCCACCCGGTCGACCGCGGCGAGGTCCTGCGCGGGCGGGGCGCCCTTGGGCAGGCGCAGCACCGTGGGGGCGTCGTCGACCGCCACGCACTCGCGCAGCAGCTCGGCCACCCGCGCGCCGTCGCGCGGCGCGCACAGCCGCAGGCCCGGCACGACCTGGAGGATGGACATGTCCCACATGCCGTTGTGGCTCGCGCCGTCGTCACCGGTGACCCCGGCCCGGTCGAGCACGAAGGTGACGCCGCAGTGGTGCAGGGCGACGTCCATCAGGACCTGGTCGAAGGCGCGGTTCAAGAAGGTGGCGTAGATCGCGACCACCGGGTGCAGGCCACCCATCGCGAGGCCGGCAGCGCTGGTCACGGCGTGCTGCTCGGCGATGCCGACGTCGAAGGTGCGCTCGGGGTGCACAGCCGCGAACCGGTCGAGCCCCACGGGGTAGAGCATCGCCGCGGTGATCGCGACGAGGTCCTGGCGCTCGGAGCCGAGGGCGACCATCTCCTCGGAGAAGAAGTCGGTCCAGATGCGGCCCTTGGGCGTGCCCACCCCGGTCTCGACGTCGAACGGGCCGATCTGGTGGAACTGGTCGGCCTCGTTGCGCTCGGCGGCGTCGTACCCGAAGCCCTTGCGGGTGACGACGTGCACGATCACCGGGCCGCCGAACTTCTTGGCCTGGCTGAGCGCGTGCTCGACCGCGGTGCGGTCGTGGCCGTCGACCGGGCCGACGTACTTCAGCCCGAGGTCCTCGAAGAGCCCTTGGGGCGCGAGCACGTCCTTCATGCCCTTCTTCATCGCGTGCAGCGCGTCGTAGACGGCCGGGCCGACGCCGCGGACGCCGTTCAGGCGGCGCTTGACCTGGTCGAGGACCTGCTCGTAGCGGGGGCTCGTGCGCAGCGTGGTGAGGGCGTCGGCCAGGCCGCCCACGGTGGGCATGTAGGAGCGGCCGTTGTCGTTGACGACCATCACCAGGCGTCGGTCGTCGCCCGTGGCGATGTTGTTCAGCGCCTCCCAGGCCATGCCGCCGGTGAGGGCGCCGTCGCCGATGACCGCGACCACGTGCCGGTCCTCGCCACGGATGGCGTAGGCCTTGGCCAGCCCGTCGGCGTAGGACAGCGAGGTCGAGGCGTGGCTGTTCTCGACGATGTCGTGCGCCGACTCCTTCTGGCTGGGGTAGCCCGACAGGCCGCCCTCGGTGCGCAGCGAGTCGAACTCGCCCGCGCGGCCGGTCAGCATCTTGTGCACGTAGGCCTGGTGACCGGTGTCGAACACGACCCGGTCGCGGGGCGACTCGAAGACCCGGTGGATCGCGATCGTCAGCTCGACGACGCCGAGGTTGGGACCCAGGTGGCCGCCGCGCGGGGAGCACGTGCGGACCAGCTCGTCACGGATCTCCGAGGCCAGCTCGGTGAGCTCGTGGTCGCCGAGCCTGCGGAGGTCCTGGGGACCCGAGAGGTGCTCGAGGTGTCCCATGCACTCCCCTTTCCATCGCGCTGCCGGGGCGGCGCTGCCATCGAGTCCGTGCGAGGGGCCCCCGACGGGGGGACCCGGTCAACCCCACGATCCTAGACGGCGGCTCCCGGCAGGACGGCCACGGCCGACTCCTCCAGGCTGCCCAGCCAGACGTCGCCGTGGTGCTCCCGGACCCCGGTGACCATGTGGTAGCTCTGCGACGAGGCGCTCAGGTCGTGCAGCAGGCGTCCGTCACCGGCGTACGCCTGCACGCGGACGGTCTGCTTCGGGCGGGGCTGCAGGGCGGCGGGGATCCTGGTCACCGCCTTGCGCACGAGCAGCGGGGCCCTGGCCTTGAGCCGCTCGACGATGGGGTCGGTGGGCGAGGCGATCGTCACCCAGACCAGCCCGTCGCTGCCGGTGGAGATGTTGTCGGGGTAGCCCGGCAGGTCGTCGGCCAGCAGGTCGCGGGTGCCGGCCCGCTCCCCGGTCAGCCACAGGCGCACGACGGTGCGGCGCGCGGTCTCGGCGACGCACACGTAGGACTCGTCGGGCGCCAGTGCCACCCCGTTGGCGAAGGCGAGGCCGTCGAGGTGCACCTCCACCCGGCCGTCGGCGCGGCGGCACAGCAGCCGGCCGGTGCGGGTGTCCTCCACGAAGTCGGCCTTCCAGCGCTCGATCGGGTGCACCGTGCTGGAGTCGGAGAACCAGACGTCGCCGCCGCGCGCCACCGCGGCGTTGTTGCAGAACCGCATCGTGCGCCCGTCGACCTGGGTGACCAAGCGCTCGACCACACCGGTGGTGCGGCTCATCGCCAGCAGCCCGGCGTGGGCATCGGCGACCAGCAGCCGGTCGGGCCCGAGCAGCTCCAGCCCCAGCGGGCGACCGCCCGTGCGGCCCACCAGGCGTACGCCGCCGCCGGGGTCGATGCGGTAGACGCAGCCGTCGGCGGTGCCGGTCCACACGTGGCCCTGCTCGTCGACGACGACGTCCTCGGCGCCGTGCGAGGGCACCTCGACGCGGTGCAGGGCGACGGTGCGGGCGGTCGCGTCAGCTGGGGTCACGCGGGGTCCTTCCGGGTCAGGCGGCGGTAGAGGTCGGAGGCGAGGAACAGCGGCAGGAAGTGCGCGTTGGACTCCGCGAGGTCGAGGGTGAGCGCCACCGCGGGCTCGACGAAGACGATGGCCCGGCCCTCCCCCAGCACGATGTCGTCGTCGGTCAGGTCGACCCGGCCGGCGTACACGCGGTAGTCGCCGTGGTGGCCGTCGGAGTAGGTGAAGCCGGTCGCCTGCCACAGCTCGAGGTCGCCGGGGCCGGTGCGGACGCCGGTCTCCTCGAGCAGCTCGCGGTGCACGGCGGTGTCGAAGTCCTCGCCGTCCTCGACGTGCCCGCCGACCATGCCCCACTGCTCGGCCGCCCGCGGAGCGTGCTCGTCGCGGTGCTGGAGCAGGACGTGCCCGCGGGCGTCGACGACGTAGCAGACGGCGATCCGGGGCACGTCGTCCACCCTAGGACCACGACCGGGACCAGGACCGGGGCGGCGCGCATCAGAGCCGGGCGACGAAACGCCGGCCGCGCAGCGCCTCCTCGACCAGGCCGGCGGCCCGACGCACGCCCAGGAGCCGCGCGGACTCGCGCTGGAAGGTCTCCACGGCGGCGTCGACGACCATCGCGTCGGCGACCTCGCGCAGCCCTCCCCGGGCCTCGCTGAGCCCGCGGTTGACGGCCGCCTGGCCGGCCTCGACGTGCAGCACGGCGAACCGCGCCAGGACGACGGCGTGGCGGCGCAGGGCGGGGTAGGAGCGGTACTCCGGTGGGCAGAGGTCGAGCAGCCAGGCGCTGGCGGTGGCCTCCCAGTCGGGCGCGTCGGGAGGGCGCACCTCGACGGGCCAACCGGGCGGGGCGACGAGTCGGGACATGCGATCCACCCTAGACGTCGTTCGAACACCTGTTCGACCCGGGTAGACCAGTAGAGCCCTTTCACTAGACCAGTGCCCGCACCGTGTCATGGACCGGCGTGTGGGTCGTCTCCTCCTCAGACGCAGCCCCCGACCCGACCGACCCGACCCGACACCTGGAGACCCCGATGGACCAGCACCCCCTCTCCGGCACCGACCACCGCCCGGACCCCCGCACCGTGCGCCTGGCGACGCCGTTCGTCTCCGGCGAGTCGCAGGCCGACGTGCTCGCGGGCGAGCTGGGCTTCGACCCTCGGGACCCCTTCGCGGTCACCATGCACCTCTTCGCCACCGGCGGCCGGGTGACCTGGACCTTCGCCCGCGACCTGCTCGCCGAGGGTCTCTACGAGCCGTCGGGCGACGGCGACGTGCACGTCTGGCCGTGCCTCAGCAGCACCGGCGAGGCGGTCGTGGTGATCGAGCTGACCTCCCCCGACGGCACCGCGATGCTGCAGACCTCGTCGCGGCTCGTGCAGCGCTTCGTCGAGGACACCTGCGCCGTGGTCCCGCTGGGACAGGAGGGCAAGCACCTCGCGATGGACGACCTGCTGGCCCGGTTGCTCGACGGCTGACGCCTGCCGGGGAACTCGTCCCTCGGGCGCTGTCGATTGCGCCGCGGCGAGTTCGTCACCAGGGTGAGAGTGGCGACCGACGCCACCGCCCCCCGGGAGGACCACCATGACCGACACCTACGCCTACCTGATCCGCGAGAAGGACTGGGACTCCGACGCCTTCCTCCCCGGGGCCGACCCCGCGGGGGCCGACAACACCTTCGCCGAGCACGGCGAGTTCCAGGCGGCGGTCGCCCGCCTGGGCGCCCGCATCCTCGGGGGCGAGGCCCTGCAGAGCGCCCGCTACGGCGGCGTCGTCACGCCCGGTGCCGGTGAGCGCCGCGTCGAGGACGCCGTGCACACTGACAGCCCGTACGCCGACTCGAGCGAGCTGATCACCGGGATCTACCTCGTCGAGGTCGACGACGAGGCGATGGCCCGGCACGTCGCCGCCCTGGTGCCCACCGGAGCCACCGTCGAGTGGCGCAAGGTCTTCCCCACCCGCTGACGACCCTGCGCCGGGGTCGGGCCAGGTGTAGGGCCTGGGATCGTGCCCGGGGGTTCGACGGCGTCACCGGCCTCGCGACACGATGGGGTCGTGCGGCCCCGTCAGCTCGACCCCGAGCAGTTCCTCGCCGCCTGGCCCCGCGTCGTGCGCACCCTCGCGGCGTGGTCGGGCAGCATCGACGACGCCGAGGAGTACGCCGCGGAGGCGGTCGCCCGCGCCGTGGAGCAGTCGCACGAGGGCCGGCCGCCCGACGACCTGGCCGCCTGGTGCGTCAGCGTCGCCAAGCGGGCCTGGATCGACGACCACCGCCGCCGCGGCGTGCTCCAGCGCCTCGCGCCCGAGATCGCCCGGGAGGACGCCGTGGCACCGGACCACCGGGTCGACCCCGACGCGCTCCCCACCGGCGAATCGGCACTCGACGACCGGGTCGCGCTGCTCTTCGTGGCCTGCGACCCGGCACTGGTGCCGGGGGCGCAGCTCGTCCTGGCGCTGCGGCTGGTGTGCGGCCTCGACGTGCCCCAGATCGCCCAGCACCTGGGCCTGAAGCCCACGGCCACGGCCGCCCGGCTGACCCGGGCCCGCAAGGCGCTGGCCGGCGCGCGACCGGCGTTCGAGGTGCCCGGCCGCACCGAGCGCGACCGTCGGCTGCCCGTCGTCCTGGACTGCGTCGCCGGCATGTTCACCGTGGCCCATCGCACCGGGCTGGAGCCCGAGGACGCCGCGGAGGACCTCGGCACCTCGGCGCTGTCGGTCGCGGACGCGCTGGTGGCGGCCTACCCCGGCGACACCGAGGTGCGCGGCCTGCGGGCCGTCGTACGCCTCGGGCTGGCGCGACGGCCCGGTCGCGTCGACGACGACGGCGTGGCGCTGACCCTCGACGAGGTCGACCGCTCCCGCTGGGACCCGTGGCTGCTGCGCGCCGGGCTGTCGGACGCGACCGTCGCGGCCGACGGTGCCGGCAGGTTCGCCCTCGAGGCCGCGATCTCGGGGCTGCACACCTCGGCCCCGTCGGCCGAGGCCACCGACTGGCCGCTGATCGTGTCGTTCTACGAGGCGCTGGAGTCGGTGTGGGGCTCCCCCGCCGTCCGGGTCGCCCGGCTCTCGGCGACCGCCCAGGTCGTCCTCCGCTCCTCGGACGCCCGGGGTCGCGAGGCCGACCTGGTCGCGCTGGAGGCCGAGCTGCGCGACCTGGGGCGCACGGGGCCGTCCTACGCCCGCCGCGACGCGGGCTTCGCCCTGGCCGACCTGCTGTGGCGCACGGGGCGCCGGGCGGAGGCCGCGCGGTGGTACGCCGACCTCGTGGTCGACGCGCACAGCGAGGCCGTGCGCCGGTTCTGCCTGCGGCGCCTCGACCTCGCCGAGGGCTGAGCGGGGCCCCGGCCGGGTGCGCGGGTCAGCGACCCCGCATCGATCCGCCGGAGCGCCCGTAGGACTCCGCGACGATCTCGGCGACCACCGACAGCGCGATCTCGCCCGGCGCCCGGCCCCCGGTGTCGAGCCCGGCCGGCACGTGCAGCTTGTCCAGACCCGCGGCCCCCTCGGTGGCGAGGTCCTCGAGGAGGCCCTGGGCACGACGACGGCTGGCCATCATCGCGACGTACGACGCCGGCGACGCGAGCGCCTCGCGGAGCACGCGCGGGGCGTCGGGGGCGTCGTGGTCGCACAGCACGACGGCGTCACCGGCGCGCAGCGACAGACCGGCGACGGCCGCGGCCCCGCGCCCGTCCTCGTCGTCCTCGACGACGACCACCTCGCGGCCCACGGTGGTGGCGATGGCCGCGATGCCCTCCGCGATCGGGTTGCGGGTCAGCACCACCACCCGGCCGGCCTCGGTGGCGTCGTCGGACCAGGGTTGCTCGCGTGGCGTGCTCATCGCCCCACCCTGCCACGGCCGGTCCCGGTCGGCCCCGCTCTCCAGGGGGTCCGACCGGCGCTCAGACCAGGCTGCGGACGAGCAGCACGAGCGCGGACGCGGCGCAGATCGCCAGCACGGCGTACCTCGTGGCACGGTCGGGGAGCACGCCCTGGAGGCGTACGCCGACGAACGCCCCGAGGAACAGCACGGGGGTGAGCACCACCCCGACGAGGACGGCGTGCCAGGCGAGGTCGCCCCCGAGACCGATCGCGACCAGGCTGATCAGCGCGCCGAAGGTGAAGAAAACCGCCAGCGTCGAGCGGATCTCCTGGGCGTCGCGGTGCTGGTAGAGCAGCGCCACGGGCGGGCCGCCGATCGACGTGGTGGTCCCGGCGACGCCGGAGACGAAGCCCGCCGTGGCCAGGGCACCGCGGGTAGGGCGCACCTCGACGGCCCGCAGGGTGAGCACGACGGCGACCAGGACCATGACGCCGACCGCGATCCCGAGCGAGCGGGTGGAGAACCAGCCCAGCAGCAGCACCCCCAGCACGCTGCCCGGCACCCGCGCCGGCATCACCCACCCGAGCCCGCGCCAGTCGACGCCGGCGCGGTCGTGGGCCAGGGTGGCCGCCGGGAGGATCACGGCGAGCACCAGCGGCAGGACCGGCACCAGTGACGGCTCGAGCAGCGTGATGATCGGCGCCGACGCGAGGTTCAGGCCGAGGCCGACCAGGCTCTGCAGCACCGCGCCGACCAGCACCACCAGCACGATCACCACGAAGGCGCCCGTGGGCACGCCCAGGACGGCTGCGGGCACGACGGCGTGCGCCGCGGCGGGCACGACGCAGGGCAGCACGGCCGGGACCAGGGCGGGCGTCACCCGGCGAGGAAGGACAGGCGGACCTCGCGGTCGGGGTTGTCCACGTTCAGGTCGACCAGGCAGATGCTCTGCCAGGTGCCCAGGGCGAGGCGTCCGCCGACCACCGGGACGGTCGCGTGCGGCGGCACGATCGCGGGCATCACGTGGGAGCGGCCGTGACCGGGCGAGCCGTGCCGGTGGTGCCAGCGGTCGTCGGCCGGGAGCAGGTCACCGAGGGCGGCCAGCAGGTCGTCGTCGGACCCCGCGCCCGTCTCCAGGACCGCGATGCCGGCGGTGGCGTGCGGGACGAACAGCTGCAGCAACCCGTCGCCCTCCCCGGCGACGAAGGCGGCGCAGTCGCGGGTCAGGTCGAGCACGGCCTCGCGGTCGCCGGTGCGGTAGTCGCGGGTCTCGGTCCTCATCGTCGCTGCTCCTGCGGGTCGTCGGACGGGAAGGGTGCGCTGGCGTTCCCGGCGCCCGCGTCGAGGTCAGGCGTCACGCAGGTGCTCCTCGACGCGGGCGACCTTGGCGGTGAGCTGCCCGTCGTACCCCGCTCGGAGGTCGGCCTTGAGCACCAGGGAGACCCGGGGGTACTCCGCGGCGACGACGTCGACGGCCTGCTTGACCACCGCCATCACCTCGTCCCACTCGCCCTCGATGTTGGTGAACATCGCGTTGGTCTCGGTCGGCAGACCGGACTCGCGGATCACCCGCACGGCGGCGGCGACGGCCTGGCTGACGCCACCGTCGACCTCGGAGTTCCCGGTGCGGGGCTGACCGGCAGGGCTGATGCTGAGGGCTACGAGCATGTCCCCAGCCTCTCAACGACGGGTCGAGTCGCCAACTCGGCCTCCGGCAGGCGACGATGTCCGCGCTCGGGAGGAAGGACGCGTGTGACGACGACGTGGGTGGGCCGCCGGCCGCTGGCGCTGCAGGCGCTGCTGCTGGTGGTCGTGGTGGCGCTGCTGGCCCTGCCGGCCTTCGCCCCCTCCGAGGCGTACGCCGGATGGCCGGCCCTCGGCTTCTCGGTCGCCCTCCTGCTCAGCGTCGAGCGTCACCGCCGGTGGGCCACGACGGCGCTGCTGACCCTCGTGTCCACCCCCGCGCTCGCCCTCAGCTACGGCGTCCCCCTCTACCTCGGGGTCGTGGGCGCGCTGGCGCTCACCCTGTCCTCCCTGTTCGTGGCCTCGTTCCTGCTGGCCGGTCGGCACACCGGCCCGGGGCGGCTGGTGGAGATCGACGGCGCGCGTTTCCTGGCCGTCACCCTCGCGGGCGCCCTGCTGAACAGCCTGCTCCCGATGGTGCTGGCGCTGTCCGCGGGCGACCTCGCCGAAGCGGCCTCGGTGACCCTGAGCACGGCGCTGGCGGTCCTCACCGCCCAGCTGGTCGTGCTGCCGCTCTTCCTCCGCACCACCGACCGGCCGGCCACGGCCGGGCCCGGCGAACGGATGACGCAGCGCGTGGTGCTGCTCGCCGTCGTGGTCGCGGCCTTCTGGGTGAGCACCAGCGCGAGCCCCGCCTTCCTCGTCCTGCCGGCCGTGGGCTGGGCCGCCGTGCGCGCCACCCAGCGCGAGACCCACCTGCAGGTGTTCGTGGTCGGCGTGACGGCGTACGCCCTGACCGTGGCCGGCCGCGGCCCGTTCGTCGACCCCACCCCCGCACAGCTGCCCGACGGTCTGATGAGCGCGCAGATCTACGTGTACCTGCTCGCCCTCTGCTACGGCACGGTCCCGCTGGCGCTGACCGTCGATCGGCTGTTCACGATGACCGGGCAGGCCACCCGCGCCGCCACCACCATCGAGCGGCTGCTGGACTCGGCGGGCGGCACCCTGTTCATCGCCACCGACGCGGTCGGGCGGATGACGCACTACAACACCGGCGCCCAGCAGACCCTCGGCTACCGCCCCGAGGAGGTGCTCGGCCTGAGCCCCCAGATGTTCCACACCGACGAGGAGGTCCGTCGCCACGCCGTCGACATGGGGGTGGCGGACAGCTACCTCGAGGTGGTGCTGGAGATGGTGCGTCGCGGCGACCAGCGCGACTGGGAGTTCGTGCACCAGGACGGCAGCCGCAAGATCACCTCGCTGACGCTGAGCACGGTCGCCGACGCCGACGGTCGGCCCGCTGGCTACATCGCCACCGGCGAGGACGTCACCGAGCGCATGCGGGCCCAGGAGGCCCTGGTCACGGCGCTGGACCGCGAGCACGCCTCGGTGCTCCGGCTGCAGGAGGTCGACGACGTCAAGCAGGAGCTGGTCTCCAACGTCAGCCACGAGCTGCGCACCCCGATCACCAGCATCGCGGGCTACACCGAGCTGCTCGGCGACGGCAGCCTGGGCGACCTGAACGACGAGCAGCTGGGCGCCGTGCGCCGCATCGGGCGCAACACCAGCCGCCTCGGCCTGCTGGTGGAGGACCTGCTCACGCTCTCGCGCGCCGAGTCGGGCAAGCTCGACCTGGAGAGCACCCCGGTCGACCTCCGTCACGTGGTCGGGGAGTCGCTCGACCTGCTCGGGGAGGCGATCCGCACCGGGTCGCGCGAGCTCGACCTCGACCTCGGCGACCGACCGGTGACGGTCCTCGGCGACGCCCACGCCCTCGAGCGGGTCGTGACCAACCTGATCGGCAACGCCTTGAAGTTCACCCCCGACGACGGCCGGGTGTCGGTGGCGCTGTCCACGGCGGCCTCGGAGGGCGACGCCGGGGACGGGGCCCCGGTCGTGCGGCTCGTGGTCGCCGACACCGGGATGGGCATCTCGCTGGAGGACCAGGAGCACCTGTTCACGCGCTTCTTCCGCGCCTCCGCGGCCACCACCCACGCCATCCAGGGCACCGGGCTCGGCCTGAGCATCGTGCACTCGATCGTCACCCAGCACGGCGGCGACGTGATCGTCGACTCCGCGTCCGGCCGGGGGACGACGGTGACCGTCACCCTCCCGGCGTACGCCGACCGCTGAACGCCGGCGCCTCCCTCGGGCGGAAACGGCCACGGACGTCGTACGAGCCGGCCGCTGCTGCGACCGGCTCGTACGACGTGGTGGTGCTGGACCTCTCGGCCCGTTGGATGCA
This sequence comes from uncultured Actinomycetota bacterium, assembly GCA_963750435.1. Taxonomy (GTDB): domain Bacteria; phylum Actinomycetota; class Actinomycetes; order Propionibacteriales; family Nocardioidaceae; genus Marmoricola. The sequence continues at coordinate 51,774 of CAVVQW010000017.1, forward strand.
GGCCCCGGGATCAGGCCTTGCGCAGGTTCCGCAGGACGTAGTGCATGATCCCGCCGTTGCGGTAGTAGTTCGCCTCGCCGGGGGTGTCGATCCGCACGACGGCGTCGAACTCCACGTCGCCGGCGGTCACCTTGACCGTCTTCGGCGTGCTGCCGTCGTTGAGCGCGGTGACGCCGGTGAAGGAGAACTCCTCCTCGCCGGTCAGGCCGAGCGACTCGGCCGTCTGGCCCTGGGGGTACTGCAGCGGCAGGACGCCCATGCCGATCAGGTTGGAGCGGTGGATGCGCTCGTAGGACTCCGCGATCACGGCGCGTACGCCGAGGAGCGCGGTGCCCTTGGCCGCCCAGTCGCGCGACGAGCCGGAGCCGTACTCCTTGCCGGCGAGCACGACGAGCGGGGTGCCCTGCTCGAGGTACTTCTCGCTGGCCTCGAAGACGGTGGTGGTGTCGCCGCCGCCGGTGAAGTCGCGGGTGAAGCCACCCTCGGTGCCGGGCGCCAGCTGGTTGCGCAGCCGGATGTTGGCGAACGTGCCCCGGATCATCACCTCGTGGTTGCCGCGCCGCGAGCCGTAGGAGTTGAAGTCGCGGTTGGCGACCCCGTGCTCGGCGAGGTACTTGCCCGCCGGGCTGTCCTTCTTGATGGCACCGGCCGGGCTGATGTGGTCGGTGGTGACCGAGTCACCCAGCTTGAGCAGCACCCGGGCGCCGGTGATGTCCTCGACCGGGCTCGGCTCGTCGGGCATGCCGTCGAAGTACGGGGGCTTGCGGACGTAGGTCGACTCGGGGTCCCACTCGAAGGTGTCACCCTCGGGCGTGGGCAGCGAGCGCCACTGCTCGTCGCCGGCGAAGACGTCGGCGTAGTCGCTGGTGAACATCTCCGAGGTGATGGCCCCGGCGATGACCTCCTCGACCTCCGACGCGCTCGGCCAGATGTCGCGCATGAAGACGTCGTTGCCGTCCTCGTCCTGGCCCAGCGGGTCGTTGAACAGGTCGACGTCCATCGAGCCGGCCAGGGCGTAGGCCACGACGAGCGGCGGGGACGCGAGGTAGTTCATCTTCACGTCGGGGTTGATCCGGCCCTCGAAGTTGCGGTTGCCCGAGAGCACCGAGACGACGGCGAGGTCGTTGGCGTTCACGGCGTCGCTGACCTCGGGGATGAGCGGGCCGGAGTTGCCGATGCAGGTGGTGCAGCCGTAGCCGACGAGGTTGAAGCCGAGCTTGTCGAGGTACGGCGTGAGCTGGGCCTTCTCGTAGTAGTCCGAGACCACCTTCGAGCCCGGCGCCAGCGTGGTCTTGACCCACGGCTTGGTGGTGAGGCCCTTCTCGACGGCGTTCTTGGCCAGCAGCGCGGCACCGATCATCACCGAGGGGTTCGAGGTGTTGGTGCACGAGGTGATCGCCGCGATCGCGACGGCACCGTGGTCGAGCTCGAAGGACGTGCCGTCCTCGAGGGTGACCTGCGCCTTGTTCGACGTACGGCCCGCGGCGTCGCCGGCGGGGTGGTTGCGCCAGTCGTCGGGCTTGCCCGCGCCGTTGCCGCCCTCGGAGACCGAGGGGGCGTCGCTGGAGGGGAAGGACTCGTCGGAGGCCTCGTCGACCTTGGACTTCACGCCGTCGTCGTCGGTGCCCTCGGCGTAGTCGGCCAGCGCGGTGCGGAAGGCCTCCTTGGCGTCGGACAGCGAGACCCGGTCCTGGGGGCGCTTGGGGCCGGCGAGCGACGGGACGACCGTGGCCAGGTCGAGCTCGAGCTTCTCGGAGAAGCGCGGCTCGGCCGACGGGTCGTGCCAGAGGCCCTGCTCCTTGGCGTAGGCCTCGACCAGGGCGACCTGCTCCGCGCTGCGGCCGGTCAGCTCGAGGTACTTCGTGGTCTCCTCGTCGATCGGGAAGACCGCGATCGTGGAGCCGAACTCGGGGCTCATGTTGCCGATCGTGGCGCGGTTGGCCAGCGGCAGCGCGGAGACGCCGGGGCCGTAGAACTCCACGAACTTGCCGACCACGCCGTGCTGGCGCAGCATCTCGGTGATCGTGAGCACCAGGTCGGTGGCGGTCGCACCCTCGGGCAGGTCGCCGTTGAGCTTGAAGCCGACGACGCGCGGGATCAGCATGGAGACCGGCTGGCCGAGCATCGCGGCCTCGGCCTCGATGCCGCCGACGCCCCAGCCGACCACGCCGATGCCGTTGACCATGGTGGTGTGGGAGTCCGTGCCGACGCAGGTGTCGGGGTAGACGACCGTGCCGCCCTCGCCGTTGTCACGGGTGAACGCGACGCGGGCCAGGTGCTCGATGTTGACCTGGTGGACGATGCCGGTGCCCGGGGGGACGACCTTGAAGTCGTCGAAGGCGCCCTGGCCCCAGCGCAGGAACTGGTAGCGCTCGCGGTTGCGCTCGTACTCGATCTCGACGTTGCGCTCGAAGGCCTCGGGAGTGCCGAAGACGTCGGCGATCACGGAGTGGTCGATCACCATCTCGGCGGGGGCCAGCGGGTTGATCTTCGACGGGTCGCCGCCGAGGTCGCTCATGGCCTCGCGCATCGTGGCGAGGTCGACGACGCAGGGAACGCCGGTGAAGTCCTGCATGATCACGCGGGCGGGCGTGAACTGGATCTCCTTGTCGGGCTCGGCGTCGGCGTCCCAGCCGGCGAGCGCCTTGATGTCGTCGGCGGTGATGTCGGCACCGTCCTCGGTGCGCAGCAGGTTCTCGAGCAGCACCTTGAGGCTGAAGGGCAGCGAGTCGACGTCGAGACCCTCGCCCTGGACCGCGCTGAGGCGGTACATCTCGTAGGACTTCCCGTTCACCTCCAACGTGCCCTTGGCGCCGAAGCTGTCCTGTCGATCTCCTGGGCTCGCCATGGTTCTCCTCGAAGTCATCGTGGTGTCCGGACCGTCCTGGGTCATCTTGCCCATCTCCGCCGAGCGGGCGAAAGAGAGGCAACCCTTAGTCGGTCCAAACTATCTTGACGTCAAGATACCACGGCGTCCCCCCGGCCCGCCTACCCACGTCGGCTCGGGTGGCTACGGTGGCGTCCATGCGATACCGAACCCTGGGCGCCAGCGGCTGCGCCGTCTCCGAGCTCTGCCTCGGCACGATGACCTTCGGCAACGAGACCGACGAGGCCGGGGCGCACGCCCAGCTCGACCGGTTCGTGGAGGCCGGCGGCACCTTCGTCGACACCGCCGACGTCTACACCCACGGCGTGTCGGAGGAGATCATCGGCCGCTGGTTCGCGAGCCGACCCGCCGACGTCACCGAGCCCGTCGTGCTCACCACCAAGGGCCGGTTCCCGCTCGGGCAGGGCCCCGGCGGCACCGGCCCCAACAGCAGCGGGCTCTCCACCCGCCACCTGACCCGCGCGCTGGACGCCTCGTTGAGGCGGCTCGGCACCGACCACGTCGACCTCTACCAGGTGCACGCGTGGGACGCCCTCACGCCGCTGGAGGAGACCCTGCGGACGCTCGACGGGTTCATCCGGTCGGGCCGGATCAGCTACTACGGCCTGTCGAACTTCACCGGCTGGCAGCTGACCAAGGCCGTCCACCTCGCCCGCGCGCTGGGCCTGGCGCAGCCGGTGACCCTGCAGCCGCAGTACAGCCTGATCGTGCGCGAGATCGAGTGGGAGATCGTGCCCGCCGTGCTGGACGCCGGCATGGGGATGCTGCCGTGGAGCCCGCTGGGCGGCGGCTGGTTGACCGGGAAGTACCAGCGCGACCAGCGCCCCACCGGCGCCACCCGCCTCGGCGAGGACCCCGGACGCGGCATGGAGGCCTGGGACCGTCGTGGCACCGAGCGCACCTGGAACATCATCGAGACCGTGCAGCAGGTCGCCGACGAGCGCGGCGCCACGATGGCGCAGGTCGGCCTCAGCTGGGTCACCAACCGCCCCGGCGTCACCGCCACCATCCTCGGCGCCCGCACCCTGGAGCAGCTCGAGGACAACCTCGGCTCGGTCGAGGTGCAGCTGACCGACGACGACCTCGCCCGCCTCGACACCGCCAGCGACCTCGCCGCCACCGACTACCCCTACGGCTCCATGGCCCTCGAGCAGCGGGCCCGGGAGCTCGACGGGAGCTGAGTCGGCCTTCCCGGCGGAGTCGGCGTACGCCGGGGCGGTGTCGTCACCCGGCCTGCGAATGTGGCCTGCGGGCCTGACGGGGTGGACAGCCGCCCCACCAGCGACATTCGCCGTCCCGGCTACGCCATCCCCGGCGGCACGCCCCGCCCGGCCAGCTCGGAGCCGGTGAAGGCCTCCTCGGTGGTGACCTCGCGGAGCACCCGCCACTCCCCCGGAGGCTCGACCTGCGGACCGTCGCATCGGTCGATCTCGCCGAGGACGAGGCCGGCGAGGTCGCCGAGGAACTCGTCGACCGCGACGACTGCGCCGTCGCGGGCGAGCCGGGTGCGGCGCTTGGTCAGCCGGTCGGACGGCAGATCGGCGAGCAGGCCCCACTCGGCGTCGTCGAGGTAGAGCGAGGTGCAGGCGACCTCCGCCGGACCTCCGTCGCCGAGCCGCACCTTGTGCCCGAGCTTGCGCACGACCGTGCCGTCCGCCGAGGTCACCTGGCGCAGACGCAGCCGGGTGCCGCGGACGTAGTCGTCCTCGACCAGCACGACCTCACCCTCGACCTCGCCCTGAGGCAGGCCCTCGAGCAGCCAGCGGCGCTCGCGCTCGACGACGGCGTACTTCAGGGGATCCACCGCGCCAACCTAGCCATGTCGGATCGCCGGCCCGAGACGTCATGCGAGTCGCGCGCCGTGACGACCACAGCGGATGACCTCCCCAACGAGGTCATGCGTCCCGGTCGCCACAGCCACCGGGACGCATGACGTCGGGCGCGGCCGAGGCGTCCGCGTGAGCCTCAGCCCTGGGCCAGCTCGGCGACGTCCTGCCACTGCTCCCACGTCGCGAGGCGGGACTCGTAGTCCGCCTGAGCGATCGAGAGCGGGGCGCTGCCGAAGAACACGCGCAGTGGGGGCTCGGCTGCGTCGACGACGCGGAGGACGGCGGCGGCCGAGCTGGTCGGGTCGCCCGGGGCCGCGTTGCGCTGGCTGCGCGCCTCCATCACCTGCGCGCGGACCCCGTCGTACGCCGGGAGCTGCTCGGAGTGCTTCGCCGACGGGCCGCTCCAGTCGGTGGAGAACCCGCCGGGCTCGATCAGGGTCACCTTGATGCCGAAGCCCGCGACCTCCTGGGCGAGGGCCTGGGAGAAGCCCTCGAGCGCCCACTTCGACGCGTGGTAGGCGCCGACCAGCGGGAACGCCGAGATGCCGCCGATCGAGGAGACCTGCAGGACGTGGCCGGAGCCCTGCTCGCGCATGAACGGCAGCGCCGCCTGGGTGATCCACATCGCGCCGAAGACGTTGGTCTCCATCTGGTCGCGGAAGTCCTTCTCGCTGAGCTCCTCCACGAAGCCGAAGTGGCCGAAGCCGGCGTTGTTGACGACCACGTCCAGCCGGCCGAAGTGCGCGGCCGCCTGACCCACGGCGGCGACGTCGGCCTCGCGGTCGGTCACGTCGAGCTGCAGCGGGAGCAGGGCGTCGCCGTACTTCTCCACCAGGTCGTCCAGCGACGCGGTGTCGCGCGCCGTCGCCGCGACGCGGTCGCCGCGCTCGAGGGCGGCGATCGCCCACTCGCGGCCGAAGCCGCGCGAAGCGCCGGTGATGAACCAGGTCTTGCCGTCGAAGTCAGTCATGCCCCCGACGCTAGGACTTCGAGTGCACTCCAGGTCAACGCGGTACGCCGATCCCCCGGTCGGCGGCCCCGAAGGTGCCTGGATCCCCCGGTCGGCGGCCCCGAAGGTGCCTGGATCCCCCTGTCACCAACCTGCGGCGTGCCTGGATCCCCCTGTCGGCGGTCAGGTGGGGAGGTGGTCGCCCCTCGCCTCACGCAGGGCCGCCGGGGCGGAGAGGCGCCAGGCCTCGAAGACCAGCTCGGCCAGCTCGTCCCGCTCGACCCGCTCGAGGTGGGCCACCACCCAGCCGAAGCCGCCGGCGGTGAACTGCACCTCGAAGACCTCCGGCCGCTCCCCCACCAGGGCGGCCTGCTCGACCAGGGTCTGCTTCAGCCCGACGGTGCGGGTCAGCGGCCACAGGTAGCCGAAGGTCGCCCCGGCGACCTGCAGCCGCGAGTAGCGGCCGCGGTCCTCGACCGTGACCTCCTCGAGCTGGCGCACGAGGTCGAGGACGTCCGCGACGTCGCTCACCCGGCCGGGACCACCAGGGCCACGCACTCGATGTGCTGCGTCATCGGGAACAGGTCGAAGGCCCGCAGCGAGGCCAGCTCGTAGCCCTGCTCGGCGAAGTAGGCCAGGTCGCGGGCCAGCGCGGCCGGGTCGCAGGAGACGTAGGCGACGGCCCGGGGCGCCAGGGCGGCGACCTGGCGCACGACCTGCCGCTTGGCGCCCACCCGCGGCGGGTCGAGCACGACGAGGTCCGGCCGCTCCACGCCGCGGTGCAGCACGCGGTCGACGCGGCCGGCGATGGACGCGGCCCACGGCAGGTCGGAGAGGTTGCGCCCCGACAGCGAGGACGCCGTCCGGTCGCCCTCGACGGCCAGCACCGAGCCGGTGGGGCCGACGGCCTCCGCGAGGTACGCCGCGAACAGCCCGACGCCGGCGTACAGGTCCAGCACCGACTCCCCGGGCCGCGGCGCCAGCGCCTCCAGGACCGACTCGACCAGCAGGCGGGGGGCCTCGACGTGGGGCTGCCAGAACCCGTCGGCCGCGACCTCGAAGGAGCGCGTGCCGTGCGTGGTCACGACGGTCTCCACCAGCGTGCCGTCGCCGGGCTCACGGGCGTCGGGGGCGGCGATGCGGCAGTCGTCGACGACCACGACGTCGTGCGAGCGGTGCACCCGCAGGCCGCGCTGGTCGTCGGGCAGGGCGACGTACTGCATCCGCGACCGCCACCGGAGGCCGTCGTCGATGCCGTGTCCGTCCCCGGCTCCCGTCCCGTCCGGCCGTGACGTCACGAGCACCGGCTCGACGACGACCTCACGATCGAGGCCGGCCAGGCGCGACAGCTGCTCGCTGACGACGGCGGCCTTGAGCAGCCGCTGCTCCGCGAGGTCGACGTGCTGGAAGTCGCAGCCGCCGCAGGCGCCGGGGCCGGCGTACGGGCACGGCGGGGTGACCCGGGCGGGCGAGGCCTCGTGGACCTCGACGGCGTCGCCCCGCAGGAACCGCCCGCTGTCCTCGGTGATCTCGACGGTGACGCGCTCGCCGGGCAGCGCGTGCCGCACGAACACCACGCGGCCGTCGTGACGGGCGACGAAGTGGCCGCCGTGGGCGACCGCCCCGACCTCGACCTCGAAGCGCTCGCCGGCGACGTCCTCGACGACCTCCTCGAAGGCCTCGGCAGGCTCGACCGGCTCCACGGGCTCCGTGGGCCCGCTCACTTGGGGGCCTGCGTCCGGCCGCGCCGCACGTCGCCGGGGCGCAGGCGCTGCAGCTCCCAGTCGTCGCGGTCCTTGCCGAGCTCGGCGCCCCGCAGCTGGTAGGGCACCGAGGTGACCATCACGCCGGGGGTGAACAGCAGCCGGCCCTTGAGCCGCAGGGCGGTCTGGTTGTGCAGGATCTGCTCCCACCAGCGGCCCACGACGTACTCCGGGATGTAGACGGCGACCACCCCGCGCGGGTTGGACTCACGGATCTCGATGGCGTACTGCACGATCGGCCGGATCACCTCGCGGTAGGGCGAGTAGAGCATCTTCAGGGGGACGTCGATGCCCTGGGCGTCCCACTCGTCGACCAGCTTGTTGGTGCGCCCGCCGTCGACGTCGACGAAGACCGCCTCGAGGATGTTGGGGCGCGAGGCCTTCGCGTAGGCCAGCGCGCGCATCGTCGGCTTGTGCAGCTTGGAGACCAGCACCATCGCGTGCACGCGCGTCGGCAGCACCGGGTCGCTGTCCTTGATCGCGAGCTCGTCCTCGACCCGGTCGTAGTGCTTGCGGATCGACTTCAGGATCACGTAGAAGACGATCATCGCCAGGATCGCGATCCAGGCGCCGGCGAGGAACTTGGTCAGCAGCACCACGACGAACACCGACGCGGTCATCGCCAGGCCGAAGGCGTTGATCAGCCGCGAGCGGAACATCTTGCGGCGGGCGGCCGGGTCGGTCTCGGTCTTCAGGTGCCGCGTCCAGTGCCGGATCATCCCGAGCTGGCTGAGGTTGAAGGAGACGAAGACGCCGACGATGTAGAGCTGGATCAGCTTGGTGGTCTCGGCGTTGAAGGCCAGGATCAGCACCATCGCGAAGCCGGCCAGGATCAGGATGCCGTTGCTGTAGGCCAGCCGGTCGCCGCGCGAGCCGAGCTGGCGGGGCGCGAAGCCGTCCTTGGCCAGGATCGAGCCCAGCACCGGGAACCCGTTGAAGGCGGTGTTGGCGGCCAGGATCAGGATGATGCCGGTCGTGGCGACCACGAAGTAGAACCCGGGCGGGAAGTCGCTGAACACCGCGCGGGCGATCTGCGCGATCACCGTGTGCTGGTCGAAGCCCACGACGTCGGACATCTTGGTGCCGTCGGGCCGGGTGAGCCGGTCGAGGTCGTTGGGGTCGACGTACTTCAGCCCCATGTTGCGGGCCAGGATGATGATGCTGAGCATCATCGTGATCGCCAGGGCGCCCAGCAGGAACAGCGTGGTGGCGGCGTTCTTGCTCTTCGGCTTGCGGAAGGCGGGCACGCCGTTGGAGATCGCCTCGACCCCGGTCAGCGCCGCGCAGCCGGAGGAGAAGGCCCGCGCGAGCAGGAAGATCATCGCGACCTGCGAGATCTCCCCGCCGTACCCCGGTGCCGGAGCGATCGTCAGGTTGGCGCTCTCGACCCCGGGCAGCGTGCCCTGGGCCCCCCGGATCGCCCCGTAGGCGGCCATCCCGATCACGCCGGCCATGAAGCCGTACGTCGGGATCGCGAAGAAGGCGCCCGACTCGCGGACGCCGCGCAGGTTCAGCGCGGCCAGCACCATCACGAGGGCACAGGCGACCAGCGCCTCGTGGCCGGAGATCAGCGGGATCGCCGAGGCGGCGTTCTGCACGCCCGAGGAGACCGACACCGCCACGGTGAGCACGTAGTCGACCAGCAGCGCCGAGGCGACCGTGACGCCCGCCGTCTGGCCCAGGTTGACGCTGGCGACCTCGTAGTCGCCGCCGCCGCTGGGGTAGGCGTGCACGTTCTGCCGGTACGACGCCACCACGGTGAGCATCACGACGGCGACGGCGATCGCGATCTTCCAGCTGAAGGCGTACGCCGAGACTCCCGCGACCGAGAGCATGATGAACACCTCGTCGGGCGCGTAGGCGACCGAGGAGAGCGCGTCGCTGGCGAAGACCGGCAGGGCGATGCGCTTGGGCAGCAGCGTCTCCCCCAGCTGGCTGCTGCGCAGCTTGCGACCCAGGAGGATCCGCTTCGAGACATTTCCGAGGCCCACAGCGTTGAGGCTAGGGCACGGAGGACCGCGGCGGACGCGCACCGTCTAGTGTTCGTCCCGTGCACGTCGTGATCATGGGCTGCGGCCGCGTCGGTTCGACGCTCGCCCGCTCCCTCGAGGACCGCAACCACACCGTGAGCGTCATCGACAGCAACCCCGACGCCTTCCGGCGTCTCGGCCCGTCGTTCAACGGCACGAAGGTGACCGGCTACGGCTTCGACCAGGCCGTCCTGACCGAGGCCGGCATCGAGCGGGCCGACGCCTTCGCCGCCGTCAGCAGCGGTGACAACTCCAACATCATCGCCGCGCGGGTGGCCCGCGAGAGCTTCGGGATCCAGCAGGTCGTGGCCCGGATCTACGACCCCGGCCGCGCCGAGGTCTACCAGCGGCTCGGCATCACCACGGTCGCCACGGTCAAGTGGACCGCCGACCAGGTGCTGCGCCGGATCCTGCCGGCCGGCGCCGAGCCCGACTTCCGCGACCCCTCCGGCACCATCCGGGTCGACCAGATCCAGGTCAGCGAGCCGTGGGTCGGCGGGCGCACCATCCACTTCCAGGAGCAGTCCGCCAGCCGGATCGCCTGGATCGACCGCCTCGGCGAGGGCATGCTGCCCACCCGCGAGACCGTGCTCCAGGAGGGCGACATCCTGCACCTGGTGATGCGCGAGGAGAACGCCGGCCGCGTCTACGACGTACTCAAGAAGGGTCCCGAGGCAGACTGATGAGGGTCGCTATCGCTGGAGCAGGGGCCGTGGGTCGCTCGATCGCCCGCGAGCTGATCGGCAACGGCCACGAGGTGCTGCTGATCGACAAGGAGCCCGGCTCGATCAAGCCCGACCGGGTGCCCGACGCCGAGTGGCTGCTCGCGGACTCCTGCGAGCTGTCCTCGCTGGAGGAGGCCCGGCTCGAGGAGTGCGACGTCGTGATCGCCGCCACCGGTGACGACAAGGCCAACCTGGTCACCTCGCTGCTGGCCAAGACCGAGTTCGGCGTGCCGCGCACGGTCGGGCGGGTCAACCACCCCAACAACGAGTGGCTGTTCACCGAGGCCTGGGGGGTCGACGTCAACGTCTCCACCCCGCGGATCATGTCGGCGCTGGTCGAGGAGGCCGTCACCGTCGGCGACCTGGTGCGCCTGTTCACCTTCCGCCAGGGCGGCGCCAACCTGGTCGAGATGACGCTGCCGGCCGACTCGCCGTACGTCGGGAAGCCCTCGGGCCTGATCCCCTTCCCCGACAACTGCGCGCTGGTCACGATCCTGCGCGACGGCCAGGTCTACGTGCCGTCGGCCGAGCAGCCGGTGGAGGCGGGCGACGAGCTGCTGTTCGTGGTCCCCGCCGAGCTGGAGGACCGGCTCGAGTCGCTGCTGGCCCCCGAGGAGCACCGGGCCGTCGACGGCTGAGCGCCGTCGACGGCTGAGCGCTTCGGGGCTGAGCTCCCGTCGGGCTGTGCCGCCGTCAGTGGCGGCGGGTCAGGCGTGGTGGTGCAGGTCGGGCTCGGCCTCGCCCGCCGGCAGCGGCGTGCTGTTGCGGGTGAGCACCCAGACCATCGCGCCGAGCGCGGCCACCTGGAGCGGCCAGCCCATCGTCAGCTTGGCCACCCCCAGGGCCGCCACCGCCGAGTCGGTGGACCACCAGCCGTTGCGGCCGGCGAGGTAGATCGGCCCCTGGACGACCACGCGCACCAGGCACGGCAGCGCGAGCAGCCAGGTCAGCCTGCTGCACAGGCGCACGACGTGCGGGTCGGCGTGCCAGGCCGTGGGGTCACCGGCCACGCTGCCGACGATGAAGCCGACGATGGGCCAGCGCACCACGATGGTCACGATCATCACGGCGCCGTAGACCAGGTTGTAGAGCAGGCCGGGCAGGAAGTAGGCCAGCGCCTGCTCCCCCGCGTCGCCGCCGCCGCGAGCGGCGCGCCAGGCGAAGAGCGCCCCGATGCCGATGCCGACCAGGGCGTTGAGCACGAACTGCGGGGACGTGCGCTGGGCCAGGCGCACCGCGAGCAGCACGCCGGCGGCGGCGACGCTGACGATGATCGCCAGCCGCAGGTCGTGCACGGTCAGGAACAGGATCGTGAAGGCGACGGTCGGCACTGCCGCCTCGAGCATCCCGCGCACGCCACCGAGGGCGTCGGAGAGCTGCTTGCGGACCACCTGCTCGACGGTGTGCGTCGTGGGCGGGGTGGCTGTGGTGCCGGTCGCGTCCTCGGCGGGCGCCTCGGCCCCGGCGGCCACCTCGGAGTCGGGCCGGTCGGTGGCGCTCACGCGCCCACCGGTCGCAGGGCGTAGCGGGGGTTGTACATCACCCGGGTGTCGTCCTGGAGCCCGATGCGGCCCTCGACCCGGATGCCGGTGCCGGGGGCGATGCCGCCGATGCGGCGGCGGCCCAGCCAGACCAGGCTGATCGAGCCGGTGCCGTCGTAGAGCTCGGCCTCCAGCGCCGGCACGCCGCCGCGGGGCCGCAGCGTCACGGTCTTCAGGGTGCCCTGGACGACGACCTTCTCGCGGTTGGGCGCGTCACCGATGCACACCAGCCCGGCCTTGCGCGTGACCTTGCGCAGCTCGCTGGCCTCGACGCGGTCCTGGTTGGCCCACCGGCTGATGGAGGACCGCAGGCGGCTCTTGTGCTCGGACATGGGCCCAGCGTAGTCAGTCGACGCGACGGGCCTCGGCGGGCAGCGTCAGCGGCAGGGGCATGCCCGGCGCCATCGCCTCGCGCCCCCGTCGTACGACGGTCTGGCGGATGGTCTCCTCCCAGGGCCCGGCCTCGTCGGGCTCGACGGCGGGCTGGCCCATCAGGGTCGCCCGCAGCAGCCAGTTGCGGCCCTCGTGGGCCACGACGCGGTTGGCCTGCGTGGCCTGCTCGCCCTCGGGGGTCTGCACGGGCACCAGGCACAGCAGCTCGGCCCCGAAGGTGCCCTCCTGCTCGGTCACCTGACCGCCCATGCGCTCGGTCTCCTCGACGATCCGGGGACGCAGCTCGTCCCAGGCGCCGCCGCCGCGCGAGGCCGCGAAGGCCCGCAGCTCCAGCGCGCCCTGGTCGCCCACGAGGACCGCGGCGATCACGTCGCCGGACTCCTCGTCGACCTGCAGGCGCATCTCGACGTCGCCGACCGGCGTCACCAGGAGGCTGCCGAGGTCGATGCACTCGCGGTCCTCGAGGTCCGCGACGTCGGCGGCGTCGAACGGGCCGACCGGGCCGTTCGTCGCGTCGTCCGAGGCGCTCCCCGACGCGACGCCGGTGGCGTCGTCCTCGGTGCCTGACTTGCGGCGGAACCTCACGATGCTGTGCCTCCCGTGGCGACCTGGGTGAAACCTCCGGTGGAACCGTAGCCCCCGTCGCCCCGCACGGAGTCCGGCAGGTCCTCGGCCTCCACGAACGAGGCGGTCTCGACCTGCTGGACCACCAGCTGGGCGATCCGGTCGCCGCGGCGCACGACGAAGGACTCACGGCGGTCGGTGTTGACCAGGCAGACCTTGATCTCGCCGCGGTAGCCCGCGTCGATCGTGCCCGGCGCGTTGACGACCGAGATGCCGTGCCTCGCCGCGAGGCCGGAGCGGGGGTGGACCAGGCCGACGTACCCCTCGGGCAGCGCGAGCGCGAGGCCGGTCGGCACCAGGGCCCTCTCGCCGGGCTCGAGGGTGAGGTCGGTCGCTGCGTGCAGGTCGGCGCCCGCGTCGCCGGGGTGGGCGTAGGCGGGCAGCGGCAGCCCGGGGTCGAGCCGCTTCACGGAGATCTGGACCATGGCCCGCGACCCTACCCGCGCACGGGCGACGGGGAGGTGACAGGCTTTGCCCGTGCCCTCCACCGCCCCGGGAAGCAGTCCCGCCGCCTACAGCGAGCGGCTGACGGTCCCCCTGCGCTGGTGGGTGCAGACCACGATGCTGCTGGCGACGCTGTGGCTGGCCTTCGTCGTGGCGATGCCGGTCTGGGCCGCCTCGTTGTTCGCCGGCCTGCTCCTGGTCGGGGTGGGTGCGTTCTTCGTGCGCCTGGGCAGCGCCCGGGTCGCGGTGCGCGACGGCGAGCTGCACGCCGGGCGGGCCCGCATCCCCACCCGCCTCGTGGGCGCGGCCGAGCAGCTCGACGCCGAAGGCACCCGCCGGGTGCACGGCGTGGACGCCGATGCCCGGGCCTACCTGCTCACCCGGCCCTACCTCAAGCGCTCGGTGCGGATCCCGGTGCACGACCCGGCCGACCCCACGCCGTACTGGCTGGTCTCGACCCGGCACCCCGGCGACCTGGCTGCCGCGCTGGCCCGCTCCGCCGCCGGTTCTGACTAGGGTGATCGGGGTACGAGCACTCGTGCCGCACCGACGGCACCCCTGACACACGTCCACGCGATCCGCGCAGGACCCACCGACAGCTCCACCGAGAGGCAGACATGGCCAAGGGAAACAAGGACAGCTCGAAGGTCTGGTCGATCTTCTCGCTCGTCGCGGCGATCGGCGGCGCCACCGTCGCCCGCAAGACGCTGACGAAGTCGTGGCAGAAGGCGACCGGCAAGAACCCGCCCGCCAACCCGGCCGACCCCGACGTCGACTTCGCCGAGGCCCTGATGTGGGCGGCGGTCAGCGGCACCGTCGTCCAGATCGCCCGGATGCTCGCCACCCGCAAGGCGGCCGGCTACTACGCCAAGTCCACCGGCCACCTGCCCCCCGGGCTGCAGAAGGACGACCAGGACGCGGGCAAGTCGCCCACCCCGACCCAGTAGTCCACGTACGACGAAGGGCCGTCCCCCACCGGGGACGGCCCTTCGTCGTTCGTGCGTGCCGGCTGCTCAGATGCAGTCGCGGCAGATCAGCTTCTTCTCGTCGGCGAGCTGGCTGCGGTGGTGCACCAGGAAGCAGCTCATGCAGGTGAACTCGTCCAGCTGCTTGGGCTTGACCTCGACGGCCAGCTCCTCGTGCGACAGGTCGGCCCCGGGGAGCTCGAAGGACTCGGCCGCTTCGGCCTCGTCCTCGTCGACCTTCCCGGAGTTCTTGTCGTGACGGCGCGCCTTGAGCTCTTCGAGGCTGTCTTCGTTCTGCTCTTCCTCGGTCTTGCGAGGTGCGTCGTAGTCGGTTGCCATGTGCTTCTCTCCTGCTCCCAAGTCCCAGTGGTCCCGGGTGTCCTGCCGGTCGTGTCGACCGGATCGGGCCCCGGTGCCCGTCGCTGCTGTGCGACCCCGGTGACGGGCGCGATTGTGCACTAGTCAGCGGCATTGTGCACACCCGAGGCCCCGGGTGGCGTCTGCGGGTGGCAGACCTCACGAGAACGCACGCCCCCGGCCGGTTGTTCCCGGCCCCGGCCCTCACCTTCGCGGGCGTGACGCAGACCTCGCGGATCGCCTGCGTGCAGGCGTGATCAGCCGACGAAACCGCAGTCGCGGACCAGCCGGGAGAAGTCCGCCCAGGCCTCGTCGGGGGCCGCGACCACGACCTCGCTGCCGAAGGTCGTGGTCCAGACCTCGACGGTCGCTCCGGCCTCGCCGGCCACCAGTCCGCCGGCCGCGTGGTCCCACAGGTGGGGGCCCTCCTCGACGTACCCGTCGAGCCGGCCGGCGGCCAGCGCGCACAGGTCGAGGGCGCAGGACCCGAGCCGGCGTACGTCGCGCACCTGCGGGAGCAGCCGGGCCACGGCCTGGCCCTGACGGGTGCGCATGTCGGCCTGGTAGCCGAAGCCCGTGGCCACCAGCGACTCCGCCAGCGGCGGCCTCGGTCGTACGCCGAGGGGCCGGCCACCCAGGGTCGCTCCCCCGCCCAGCGTGGCGGCGTACTCCTCGCCCAGCGCCGGGGCGAGCACCACCCCGGCGACCACGCGGTCGTCGCGGGCCGCCGCGATCGAGACCGACCAGTGCGGCAGCCCGTAGAGGTAGTTCACGGTGCCGTCGATCGGGTCGACGATCCACCGCACGCCGGAGGTGCCGGGGTGGTCGTCGCCCTCCTCGCCGTGGACGGCGTCGTCGGGGCGGGCGGCCAGCAGCCGGCGGCGCACGAGCTGCTCGCAGGCCCGGTCGGCGGCGGTGACGACGTCGATCGGGCTGGACTTGGTGGCGGCGACGTCGACCCCCTCGGCGCGCATCGCGGTGACCAGCGCGCCGGCCTCGCGGGCGACCTCGAGCGCCAGGTCGAGCAGCTCGTCGTGGTCGCCCACGACCTCAGTCCTGCCCGCAGATCGCCGGCTTCGGGCCGCGGGGGTTGGCGCAGCACCCGGGGGCGCAGACGTCCCACAGGGCCTCGGAGCCGGTCGCCGCCCGCTCGACGTGCTCGCCCCGCTCGACCGCGGCCCGCTCGAGCAGCAGGTCGCGGACCATCGCGACGAACCGGGGGTCCACCCCGGCCGTGGCGGCCCGGGCGAACGGCAGGCCGATCTCCTCGGCGGTCTCGCGGGCCTCGGTGTCGAGGTCGTAGATGACCTCCATGTGGTCGGAGACGAAGCCGATCGGCACCACGACGACGCCGGGCACCTCGCGGTCGGAGAGCCCGCGCAGGTGGTCGTTGACGTCGGGCTCCAGCCACGGCACCTGCGGCGGGCCGGAGCGGGAGCAGAACACCAGCTCGGAGGGGTAGCGGTGACCGGTCTCCTCGCGCACCCGCTCCACGATCTCGGCGGCCAGCAGCCGGTGCTGCGCGACGTAGGCGCCCCCACGGGGGCCGCTGGCGTCGTTCATGGTGGTCGGGATCGAGTGCGTGACGAAGACCAGGTGGCCACCGCGGCGGGCGTCCTCGGGCAGGTCGGCCAGCGCGGCGAGCGTGGCGTCGACCATCGACTCCACGAAGCCCGGGTGGTTGAAGTAGTGCCGCAGCTTGTCGATGCGGGGGGCGCCGGGCACCTCGGCCACGGCGCCCGCGAGGTCCTCGCGGTACTGGCGGCAGCCGCTGTAGGAGGAGTAGGCGCTGGTCACCAGCGCGGCCGCCCGCTGGATGCCGTCGGCCTTCATCTGCTCGAGCGCGTCGCGCAGGAACGGGTCCCAGTTGCGGTTGCCCCAGTAGACGGGCAGGTCGATGCCGCTGGCGGCGAGGTCGGCCTGCACGGCCGCGATCAGGGCGCGGTTCTGGTCGTTGATCGGGCTGCGGCCGCCGAAGGAGAAGTAGTGCTCGCCGACCTCCTCCAGGCGCGCGTCGGGGATGTTCTTGCCGGCGGTGACGTTGCGCAGGAACGGCACCACGTCGTCGGGCTTCTCCGGGCCGCCGAAGGACACGAGGAGCAGGGCGTCGTAGGGCCCGTGGTCGGGCCTCGGGTCGGTGGCGTCCTGGCGGACGGCGCTGGTGTCGGAGACGGGCTCGGGAGGCATGGGGACAGCCTAGGAGCCCCCTAGAATCGGGCCGGTGCTCGCCTCCTACCGCCGGGTCTTCGCCCACCCCGGGGCAGCGGCCTTCTCCCTGACCGGGCTGGTGGCCCGGCTGCCGATCTCGATGATGACGCTCGGCATCGTGCTGCTCGTCAGCGCGCTCACCGGCTCCTACGCGCTGGCCGGCCAGGTCTCCGCGGCGTACGTCGTGGGGAACGCGGCGTTCGCGGTGCTCCACGGCCGGCTGGCCGACCGCTTCGGCCAGACCCTCGTGCTCTACGCCGACACCGTGGCCTTCGTGGCCGCCACGACGGTGATGCTGACCGCGGTGCTGCGCGACTGGGCCCTGCCGTGGCCGCACCTGGCCGCGGCGGCCGCCGGCACGGCCATCCCGCAGGTCGGGGCGATGGTCCGGGCC
>CAVVQW010000018.1:0-110407 GCA_963750435.1 uncultured Actinomycetota bacterium
GGCGACATCCATGCCGAAGACGTCGCGCTCCGGCTCGCCGTCCACCATCCACTGCGCCAACGCCAGCCCCACCCCGCCTCCCTGGCTGAATCCGGCCATCACTCCGCACGCGACCCAGAACCCGGGCAGCCCGCCGACCGGCCCCACGAGGGGGTTGCCGTCCGGGGTGAAGGTGAAGGCACCGTTGACCCACTTCTTGATCCCGGCCGTCTCCAGGCACGGGAACCGGGACAGGCCGATCTCCAGCTCGGGTCCGATGCGGTCGATGTCGGGCGGGAGGAGACGCATCCCGAAGTCCCACGGAGCACCGTCGACGTGCCAGTGCTGGGGACGCAGCTCGTAGACGCCGAGCAGCAGCCCCTGCCCCTCCTGCCGGAGGTAGGTGAAGCCCTCCAGGTCCATCATCATCGGCAGCTCGCCGTCGTGACCGGCCACCTCGGGAATCATCTCGGTGACGAGGTAGTGGTGCTCCATCGGCGTCACCGGCAGGTCGACTCCCGCCATGCGACCCACGTTGCGAGCCCACAGACCTCCGGCGTCGACCACGTGGTCGGCGGTGATCGTGCCGTGCTCGGTGACCAGGCTCCAGCCCCCCGGGCGCTGGTGGAGCTCGACGACGCGGTTGTGCAGGACGACCTCTGCCCCGCGCTTGCGCGCAGCGGCGGCGTAGGCGTGCGTCGTGCCGGACGCGTCCAGGTGACCCTCGTGGGTGTCGTACATGCCGCCGTGGATGCCGTCGATGTCGACGATGGGGCACAGTTCCTTGATCTCGTCCGGTCCGACCAGACGCACCGTCTCGTTGCCGATCGTCTGGAACACGGCCCACTGCGCCTGGAGCCACTCCCAGCGCTCCGGGGTTCCCGCCAGGTTGATGCCACCGGTCATGTGCAGACCGCAGGACTGCCCGGTCTCCGCCTCGAGCTCGGGGTAGAGGTCGATGGTGTACTTCTGCAGGGCGGCCACGTTGGGGTCGCCGTTGAGGGTGTGGAAGCCCGCCGCGGCGTGCCACGTCGATCCCGCGGTCAGCTCGGACCGCTCGATCAGGAGCAGGTCGCTCCAGCCGAGCTTGGCCAGGTGGTAGAGCACGCTCGCGCCGACGACGCCGCCACCGATCACCACGGCTCTGTAGTGGGTCTGCTCCACAGTCGCTCTCCGTCGGTCCTACGTGTTCTGGCGGCGAAACGGTCAGCCGCTCAGCCCATGACCGTGTTGCTGCTCTCAGAGCTGGGCCGACGACGTCGACTGTACGCCGAGAGGTCCAGGTCGATGCCGGTGCGAGGCAGGTGAAAAATGGCCGGATCGACGTCGTGGTCGACCCCCGATTCGCAGGCGTCGATGATCGCGCGCAGATAGCTCCCCACCAGCGGCGCGTTCTTGAACTGGTTGCCGCTGGTGCCGATCGCGACGTAGAACCCGGGAAGAGCCGTCTTGTCATAGATCGGGATCCAGTCGTCGGCCACGTCGTAGACGGCAGCGATCCCGCGGGGCGCGCCGGGGACGCCCAGCTCCGGCATGCGTCGGGCGGCGCGGTACACCTGCGCCTCGTAGGTCGATCGGGTCACCGACGGGTCGTAGGTGTCGGGATCCTCCAGCCACTCCAACGGGTCGCACTCCGGCTCGGCGCCGCCGACGAGCAGCCCCCCGGAGGGCGTGCCCCGGAAGTAGGTGCCCAGGTCGAGATCGGCGACCAGTGGACCGGGCCGGCCCTCCACGTCGAACCCCGCCGGAGCCGGCACCGAGTGCGTCTCCACCCGCAGGGGGCGGGTCCGGACCGCGAACTCCTCCGAGACGCCCGCCAGGTCGTTGACGTGACCGGAGGAAGGCCCGGAGACGTTGACCACCAGTGGTGTGTCGATCACGGACCCGTCGGCCAGCTCGACCCCGGAGACCCGGTCACCGCGGCCCCGGACACCCGTCACCGTGGCTCGGAAGAGGAACTGCACGCCCCGCCGTCCAGCGGCCGTGGCGAGGTTGTGCGCGGCGAACGAGGGATCGTCGACGAACCCCGAGTCGGGCGTGAAGTACCCACCGACCTCTCCGGAGGGATCATCCCAGAAGGCGTCGGCGTCGACCGGCTTCGGCGGGTAGTGACGCGCGGGGTCCAACCACGGATAGGACCGCCGGATCTCGTCCGGGCCGAGCACGTCGTAGGGCACTCCGACCTGGTCGAAGAGCCGCGTCACCTTGGCCGGGTCGTGGGTCGGCGCGTCGAGGCACAAGGAGCCGGTTCGCCAGAACGTCGCGAGCGACCCGTCCTCGTCGGGGCCCCCGAGGAACCCTTCCCAGTCCAGCCAGGACCAGTGCGCCTCCCAAGCCGTCGCCACCCCGGCCAGGGTCGAGTAGTTGAAGCGGATGATCGCGGAGGAGGCACTGGTCGACCCCTGGCCGGGCCCCGGGTTGCGCTCGACCACCAGCACCGATCGTCCCGAGCCGGCCAGGGCGTGCGCGACGGAGCAGCCGATGACTCCGGCGCCGATGACCACGGCGTCTGCGGTGCGACGCATGGGCTCAGGCTAGCGGCTCACCTGGCGTCGGTGTGGGTGGCGGTGGGGCCTCTCACCCGTCACGAGGGGGTCGTCGGTCCGATGTCGACGGGCGGCTCCGACCGTCTCCTGGGTGCCCGCCCAGGGGCCAGGCGTGCAGCACCCGGCAGCCGCCGGTGGCGTACCGGTGGAGCTCGAGGCGCTCGGCACGACAGCGGACGGGCACGGCGTTACCGAGGAGGTGGCGCGTGGACGCGGCCGTCACGGACCCGGCGACGCGGTCGAGGGTGAGGTGGGGGACGAGGTCGTCGTACCGCCCGTCGTACGGCCGGCAGCGGGGGAACGCCGCTCGCAGGTGACGGGTCAATGCGGCGAACGGCTCGGCCGGCTCCGGACGCAGGTGGAGGGTCCCGTCGGGGAACGTGTGGATCGCGTCGAGCCCGAAGTCGGCCGGCGGCACGGACGCGGCGATCTCGCCCACCCGCGCCAGGTCCGCGGGCGTCGGGCCGGGCAGGAACGGGGACAGGGCCGTCACGTGGGCGTGGGTGAACGCGGGGTCGGTCGAGACCCAGCCAGGGTCGTAGTGCTCCCACCGCCGGCGCACGAACGCCTCGAGCTGCGGCACCGGGACCACCAGCACGGTGTGGCCGGGCTGCTCGGTCATGCCGCGCAGCGTAGTGGCGGGGCCGGACGTGGCGCGGTGGTGCTGCCGCCTCGGCTCAGCCGGGGGGAGCGAACAGCTCGAGGGCGGTGCCGTCGGGGTCGCGGAAGGACAGTCCGCTGCCGTAGTGCGCGTCGACGATGCCGCCGTGGGTGATGCCGAGCTCGTCGAGCCGGGCCGCCCAGGTCTCCAGCTCGCCGCGGTCAGCACAAGCGAACGACAGGTGGTCCAGGCCGGGGCGGTGCTCGTCGAATCCGCCCTCGGCCGAGGTCGGGTGGGTGTGCAGCCCGAAGAGCTGGCCGCCCGGGAGGGCCCACACGGTGTGGTGGAAGCCGCCGGTGGTCTCGTCCTCGTCGAGGACGGG
The DNA here is from genome assembly GCA_963750435.1 of uncultured Actinomycetota bacterium. Taxonomy (GTDB): domain Bacteria; phylum Actinomycetota; class Actinomycetes; order Propionibacteriales; family Nocardioidaceae; genus Marmoricola. Next base: position 3,509 of record CAVVQW010000018.1, read on the forward strand.
ATAGGTGCCGAGCAGCGCGGCGTACCACCGGGTGCTGGCCTCGAGGTCGGACACCGTGAGGGCGGCGTGACCGATCGGTGGGAACGTGGGCATGCGGGCTCCTGGCTCGTGGACGGACCCTGGTGGGATGCGGACGATGGGTCCGCCCTTCGTGTCTACCGCAGCCGGTGGCTCAGGTCACCTGTCGGACCGGGCAGGTCAGGTCCCGTCCGAGCGGAACCTCCGGGCAGGGCTCGACGGGCCGTGTCGGCCCCGGTAGCGGTGGGGGCGGCTCCGAGGCGGTCACGTCCCCGTGATCGGCTGCAGGGAGTGACCGACCAGTCACGCGCCTGTGACGTGACCTCCACCTTCTCGGGAACCCGTGGATGACGCCGCCGCACCGAGGAGATCCATGAGCACGCACGCGCCCGATCCGCACCGTTCGCCCTCGCGGCGTGCCGGGGTGGTCCTGCGACCGGATCGTGCGACCGGGTCTGGGTACTTCCCGTGACCGCCGACCTCGTCTACCTCGTGGCGGGCGGCTCGCTGATGCTCGCCGTCGTGCTGCCGCAGGTCCTGCGCCACTGGGCGATCTCGGCCCCGATGGTGCTCGTCGCCGTCGGCCTGCTGATCGGCCTGACCCCGCTGCCCGACGGGATGCCGCTGGACCCCCGGGAGAACCGCGCCACCATCGAGCACGTCACCGAGCTCACCGTGCTGATCGCCCTGATGGGCGTGGGGCTCGCCCTCGACCGACCTCTGAGCCTGCTGCGGCGCGCCTCCTGGGGCGGCTGGTCCCCGACCTGGCGGCTGCTGGCCGTCGCCATGCCCCTCAGCATCGGAGCGGTCGCGCTGCTCGGGTGGACGGTGGGTGGGCTGGCTCCGGCCGCCGCCCTGCTGCTCGGCGCGGTCCTCGCCCCGACGGACCCGGTGCTGGCCTCCGACGTGCAGGTGGCGGGTCCGCGCACCGAGGACGACGAGCACGAGGTGGAGGGTGACGACGACGTCCGCTTCAGCCTGACCTCCGAAGCCGGGCTGAACGACGGCCTCGCCTTCCCGTTCGTGTACGCCGCGATCCTCCTCGCCACGGAGGGGTCCGTGGGTCACTGGGGGCTGGAGTGGGTGGCCTGGTACCTCGTCGGCAAGATCGTGGTCGGTGTCCTGGTCGGGATCGGCGTCGGGTGGGTCCTGGCGAAGGTGGCCTTCCGCGAGCGCCGCCGGAGTGACGCCCCGACCGTGGCCGAGCGCGGGGAGTCCCTGCTGGTGCTGGCCGCGCTGGTGTCGGCGTACGGCGCGGGGGAGGTGGCGGGGGGCTACGGCTTCCTGTCGGTCTTCGCCTGTGCGATGACCCTCCGATCGGCCGAGCGGGGCCATGCCTACCACCGGGCGATGCACGAGGTCGTCGAGCGTCTCGAGCGCCTGTTCACGCTGTTCGTGCTGCTCGTCCTCGGGATCGCGCTCACCCGCGGGCTGCTGGACGACCTCGACGTGCGCGGGGTCGTCGTCGCGGTCCTGCTCGTGCTCGTGATCAGGCCGCTGTCCGGTTACCTCGCCCTCGCCCCCTGGGCCCGGCACCCCGACGAGGTGGGGGGCATGTCGACCCCCGAGACGTGGGCGGTCTCCTTCTTCGGGGTCCGCGGCGTCGGCTCGCTGTTCTACCTGGCCTACGCCGCGGGCGAGTCCGCCGACCTCGGCGACGACTGGTCGTGGTCGACCGTCGCCTTCACGATCGTGCTGTCGGTGATGCTGCACGGCGTGCTGGCCACCCCCGTGATGAAGCGGCTCGACCACGCCCGGGGGCGTCTCGGCGTGTGAGCGCGCACGCGCCGGAGCCTCACCCGTCGGACGGCTGGTCGACCCACTCCCGGCCGTTCCAGTAGCGGTGCCCGCCCGGGTGGGAGGAGTGCCTGTACCACCCGGTCTCGCGCCCCTCGGCGGTGCTGCCGTGATCGCCCTCGGGCTCGGAGTCGTCGTCCATCGGACCATGTTCTAGCCGACGCCGCTGCCCGCTGTCACACCCCTCGGTGCGGGGGTGAGACGACGCGGCTCCACGAGACCCGGCCCCTGCCGGCGAGGGTCGAGGGGGTACGACTACGTCATGCGCATCTTCTTCACCGGCGGCAGCGGCAAGGCCGGCCGGCACGTGGCTCCGTTCCTCGCCGCCCAGGGCCACCAGGTCACCAACGCTGACCTGGTCGCCCTCGACCACCCCGACGTCGCCGACCTCAGGGTCGACCTCACCGATGCGGGGGAGACCTGGTCGGCGATGGCCGGCCTGGCCACGATGGCGGAGCTGGACCTGCCCGAGAAGCCGGCGTACGACGCGGTCGTGCACTTCGCCGCCGTGCCCCGGATCCTGCTGACCTCCGACTCCGCGACGTACGCCGCCAACGTGCTGAGCACCTTCCACGTGCTGGAGGCCGCCACCCGCCTGGGCGTGCCCAAGGTGGTCTTCGCCTCCTCGGAGACGACCTACGGCATCTGCTTCGCCCAGGGCGAGCGGCGTCCGGCCTACGTGCCGGTCGACGAGGAGCACCCGACCGTCCCCGAGGACGCCTACGCCATGTCGAAGGTCGCCGGCGAGGTGACCGCGCAGGCCTTCCACGCGCGCACCGGGGCCGACGTCTACGGCCTGCGGATCAACAACGTCATCGAGCCGCACGAGTACGCCGAGCTGTTCCCCGCCTTCCTCGACGACCCGTCCCTGCGGCGGCGCAACATCTTCGCCTACATCGACGTCCGCGATCTGGGCCAGATGGTCCAGCGCTGCCTGGAGACCGACGGCCTGGGCTACGAGGTCTTCAACGTCGCCAACGCCGACCTGTCGGTCGCCGCGACCACCGCGGAGGTGCTCGAGCGGTTCTACGACGGGGTGGAGGTGCGCCGCGAGCTGGGGCGCGACGAGACCTTCTACGCGATCGACAAGGCGCGCGAGCTGCTCGGCTTCGAGCCGCAGCACTCCTGGCGCGACGAGCTGGCCGACCCGGGTCGAGCCTGAGCGCCGGCGCTCCCACCGGCGACTACGCTGCCCGCATGAGCACCCCCGGCGAGGATCCCGACGACCGCGGTCCTGCCGGTGCCGGTGGCCCCCCCGGCACCCAGGAGCCGCGGGAGCCACGGGAGCCACGGGAGCCACGGGAGAAGGACTCGCTGGAGGCCGTGGGCCTCGGCCCCCGCAAGATGCTGATCCTGCTCCTGCTGGTGATCGCGGGTGCGTTCGTCTACTTCGTGCTCCTCGGTGGCGAAGCCCGCTCGTAGACCAGTTGCTGGACCAGTTCGACGGTGGGGTTCGTCCGGCTCTGAACGGGTTCGTCCCGCCCGAGGGTGAGCAAACCCCTCGGATGGGGTCAACTGTTGAACTTTCATGTCTACCCTGAGGGGCATGACTGTTGCCTGGGACTCCGCCGTGCTCTCCGCGGTCCCCCTGGAGCCCCGCGTGATGGCCGAGGACGTCGCCTCCGAGCTGGGCCTCTTCTCCGCCTCCGTGATCGAGGTCGTGCGCCTGCACCTCGAGGCCCTCGACAGCGCGCTGTCCCTCGGCGCCCCCGAGCTGCTCGCCGACCAGATGCGCTGGCAGCTGGTGCGACTGCGCAGCGCCGGGGCCCCGTTCGGGCCTGACGAGGTGGACGAGGCCGTGCGCGAGGCGCTGGCCCCCTACCTCGACGACGACGCGCGGGCCACCGTGCAGGATCTCCAGCGCGCCGCCGCGGTGCTCGGCGCCAGCGGCGCGATCAGCGACGCCCTCGAGGAGCTCGGCAACGGCCCGGCCCGCGACTACCTCGACGCCGCCCTGGCGGGGCGCCGCGACGACGCCATCAAGGTCGTCCGCGACGCCATGCTGGCCGACCTCGACGTCTCCGACATCATGCTGACCATCCTCCAGCCCGCCCAGCTCGAGCTCGGGCGCCTGTGGGAGCAGGGCGAGATCTCGATCGCGCACGAGCACTACACCACCGCGATCACCCAGCTCAGCCTGTCGCTGCTCTACCCGCGGCTGCTGCTCAACCGCACGCTCCTGGGCCGCAGCGTGGTGCTGACCAGCGTCGGGTCGGAGGCCCACGAGGTCGGCATCCGGATGATCTCGGACCTGCTGGAGCAGGCCGGGTGGCGCACGGCCTACCTCGGCGCCGACGTCCCGCACACCGACGTCATCGAGCGGGTCGCCCAGCACCGGGCCGACGTGCTCGCGGTGTCGGCCACGATGGCCGGCCACCTCCGCGGGGTGCGCGAGCTGATCGCCGCGCTGCGGGCCGACCCGCGCTGCGCCGGCGTGCGCGTGCTCGTCGGTGGCCGCCCCTTCACGATCAACCCTCGGCTGGCGACGCTCGTCGGGGCCGACGACTGGGCGCCCGGTGCGCAGGAGGCACTCGCCCTGTGCCGTTCGTGGACCGAGGCCGGGGCGGAGCGCATGAGCGATGCCGGCTGAGGAGGCGGGGCACGAGCTGCTCCTGCGCGAGCTGGGTCGCATCAACAGCGAGCTGGCCTCCCAGCGTCGTCACAGCGCGATGACGGTGCACGACCTGTCCAACCCGGCCCAGGTGATCATGGGGCTCAGCGAGCTCCTGCTCGAGCACCAGAACCTCGACCCGATGGTGCGGGCCCGCGTCGAGCAGCTGCACCGCTCGGCGCTGACGATGTCGGCCCTGATCGCCGACCTCAGCCAGGGGTTCGAGCTCGACGACTACAGCCGCCTCGACCTCGAGCGGCTCGACCTCGTCGGCCTGGTCACCTCCGTGGTCGAGCGCACCCGCGTGCTGGCGGCGTCGAAGGGGATGACGATCGAGCTGCTGGTCGACCAGCCCGACCGACTCGGCTGCTGGGTCGACGGTGACTCCATCAAGCTGGAGCGGGCGTTGAGCAACCTCCTAGGCAACGCCATCAAGTTCTCCCCGACCGGGTCGACGGTGTCGGTCGCCCTCGACCGGGGGATGGACGACGCCAAGATCGCCGTGCACGACGTCGGGCCGGGTATCAGCGCCGAGGGCCGGGCCCGCATCTTCGAGGTCTACCACCGCGAGCCCGACGCCGAGTCCGTGCCCGGCCGCGGACTCGGGCTGTTCATCACCCGCCAGATCGCCGAGAGCCACGGCGGCACCGTCTCGGTGGAGTCCGAGCCCGGCCAGGGGGCCACCTTCCTGCTGCACGTGCCTCTGTCGGCCGAGGAGCACCTCGCCGGTCTGGCCTGAGCCGAGCGGGGGTCCTCCCTCCTCAGGTCTCGTGCGACGTACGCCGCGGCGGCCCGCTTGGTAGCGTCCGCCCGGTGACCGATGCCTCCCGCGATGCCACGAGTGACGCAGCGAGCAGCCCCGAGCGGGTCGTGGACCGCGCCGGCCGCGGCGAGTGGACCGAGCCGGGGGCGTTCGAGGTCGCCCCGGGCGTCCACCGGATGCCGCTGCCGCTGCCGATGGACGGCCTGCGGGCGGTCAACGTCTACGTCATCGAGACCGACGACGGCCTCGTCCTGGTCGACGGCGGCTGGGCGATCCCCGAGTCCCGGGCCCTGTTCGACGCGGGCCTCGCGGGGCTCGGCTACACCGCGCGCGACGTACGCCGGTTCCTGGTCACCCACATGCACCGCGACCACTACACCCAGGCCTCGGTGGTCGGTCGCGAGGTCGGTGCTCCGGTCTCGCTCGGCCTGGGCGACCGGGCCACGATGGAGCTGATGCACTCCGGGGCGCTCGGTGGCGAGCGCGGGGAGGACCCCAACGTCACGCGCCTGCGCGAGGCCGGGGCCGAGCACCTCGCCCCGCGCTGGAACGAGCTGATGCCGCGTCGTCCCGAGGCGCTCGACGACTACGGCATGCCCGACGAGTGGCTGGACCGCGACCTCGTCGTCGACCTCGGCGGCCGCTCCCTCGACGCGGTGGCCACCCCGGGCCACACCCAGGGCCACTACGTCTTCGCCGACACCGCCGGCGGGCTGCTGTTCGCGGGCGACCACGTGCTGTCCACCATCACGCCCTCGATCGGCTTCGAGCCGGCGTACGTCCAGCAGCCGCTGCGCGACTACCTGTCCTCCCTGGCCAAGGTGCGCGCCATGCCCGACCTGCGCCTGCTGCCCGCGCATGGCCCGGTCACGGCGTCGTCGCACACCCGCATCGACGAGCTGGTGGCGCACCACGACGTGCGGCTGCGCCAGTCGCTGGAGGCGGTCGAGGCGGGCGCCGGCACGGCCTGGGAGGTGGCCGGCCTGCTGCCCTGGACCCGGCACGAACGGACCCGCGAGGAGCTGGGGCCCTTCGACGCCGTCCTCGCCTCCTTCGAGACCCTGGCCCACCTCGAGCTGCTCGCGCTGCAGGCGCGGGTGCGCCGCATCGACGGGCCGACCGTGCGGTTCGCCCCGCTGCTCACCCCCGTCGCCCCGGGCTGACGGCCGGGCTCACGGCCGGGCTCACGGCGGGGCTGAGCGAGGGGCCGGAGCGCCCGGGAACGACGAACCGGCCGGCGCGTGCTGCGCCGACCGGTCCGGTGTCACCCCCGCTGTCGCGGGTCCTGGTCAGTCCTCCCAGGTGACCGCGACCGGGTTCTTGGTCATGTCGGCCTTCACGTCGCCGCGGCTGTAGGTGTTCAGGCTGCACCGACCGCTGGGCGAGCTGCAGTTGGCGGTGATCTCCATCTGCAGGCTCGGGTAGACGCTCGCCAGGGCCGGGTTGTCGTAGTCCAGCCGGGGCTTGAGGTTGGCGAACGCGTCGCTGTCCTTCAGCTTCCACTTGATCGAGGCGTTGTCGATCTTGTAGGTCTGGCTCGCGCCGGCCTGGTTGGGGCAGTTCTTCGGCGAGAGCTCCTTCTTCTTCAGGCACGACAGCGTCGACTGCCGGACCGCCGCGGTGAAGGCCTTCTCGCCGGCCGCGGTCAGGGTGGGCTGCAGGTCGATCGTCGAGACGTAGTCCGAGCCGCCCTTGACGGTCAGCTTGCCGTCCTCGCCGTAGGCGACGTTGGGCGTCCCCGAGGTGACGGTGTAGACGCCCGGGAAGAGCACGACCTTGTCGGTCTCGACCTGCTTGCCGTTGATCAGCAGCGGCAGCGTGTTGGCCCGCAGCCGGCTCAGGTCGAGGTCGTTGCCGACCTCCTTGACGGCGTAGCCGTCGGCGGTCTTGGAGACGTAGAAGGTCTCCGAGACGCTCTCGTCGCCGACGTTGTAGCTGGCGTTGACGATCGAGCTGTACTCGCTCTGCACCTTCGGCACGTTGATCTCGGTGATCTTGGCCGTCTTCGCGGACTCCTGGAGCACCGCGTCGGTGAGGAAGTCGGTGGTCGCCGGCTTCTGGGCCACCAGCGAGAGCGCCTTCTTGGCGTCACCCGCGGCGACCGCCTGCAGGTAGGACTTCACGACCGCGTCCTGGGTGTCGGTCTTGGCCGAGCCCGAGCCGCCGCCGGACGCCGTGGTGGCGTCGTCGCCGCCGCGTGAGGCCACCAGGGCGATCACCACGACGAGGAGGAGGACCAGGAAGGCCGCGACCGCCGCGAGGATGATCCACAGGCCCTTCTTGCTGCCGCCCGAGGGCGGGCCGCCGGGACCGCCGGGGCCGCCGTAGCCACCGGTGCTGGGCGGGTAGCCGCCGCCGCCGGACGTGGGGTTGAAGGTCGGGCCCGCGGGCGGGTAGGTCTGCCCCGGCTGGCCGTAGCCCGGCTGACCGCCCGGCTGGCCTCCCGGCTGGCCGTACACCGGCTGGCCCGGCTGCTGGGGCGGCGGGTACTGCCCCGAGCCCTGCTGGGGGCCGGTGGGCGGGTACTGCTGACCGGGGTTCGGATGGGGGTTCTGGCCGTCGGGGTAGTTGCCCTGACCGCCGGCGTACGGGTCGTTGCCGCTCATGCTGGCCTGCTCCTCGAGATCTGGTGTGTGCGGGCCTGGCTGTCCCCCCGCTGTGCGCAGCATGCCAAGGCGGTGCCGTCTGCAAACCGGTTTGGGCGCATGTCGACGGAATTTCGCCGCGCACCTCCCACGTCAGGTCGTGCGCAGGGGTGGGCTACGCTGCGCGTGTCCGACAGGGGAACGCCCGGGTCCAGGCCGCACGACGGCCGACGGGGGCGCTGAGAGTGCGGTGAGCCGCAGACCCTTGAACCTGCTCCGGTTAGCACCGGCGAAGGAAGTCGAAGGAGACTCCGTGCGCTACTCCCACCCTGCCCGCTCCCGATCTGGCCTGTCCCACCCCGCCCACCGACGCCGTCCCGCGGTCCTCGCGCTCCTCCTCGCGGTCGCACTGACCGCCGTCACCGCCTGTGCCGGCGGCTCGTCCGGTGCCGGCGGCTCGTCGGCCACTGACTCCAAGACCCTCGTCGTCGCCACGCACGACAGCTGGGCGATGTCGAAGGAGGTGATGGCGGCGTTCAAGGCGAAGACCGGCATCACCGTGAAGATCCAGCCGCAGGGCGACGCCGGCGAGCTGACCAACAAGCTCGTGCTGACCAAGGACAACCCCCTCGCCGACGGCGTCTACGGCATCGACAACTCGTTCGCCTCGCGGGCCGTCGACGCCGGCGTCCTCGCGCCGTACGCCGCCCGCGGGCTGCCGGCCTCCGCCGGGCAGTACCGCCTGGCCGGCAGCGCCGCCGACCTCACCACGCCGATCGACGTCAGCGACGTCTGCGTCAACGTCGACGACACCTGGTTCGCCGACAAGGGGATCCAGGCGCCGAGGACCCTCGACGACCTGACGAAGCCGGCGTACGAGAACTTGTTCGTCACCCCCGGTGCGACGACCTCGTCGCCGGGCCTGGCCTTCCTGGCCGCCACCGTCGCCGCGAAGGGCGAGGACGGCTGGCAGGCCTACTGGAAGAAGCTGATGGCCAACGGCACCAAGATCGACGCCGGCTGGACCGACGCCTACGAGGTCGACTTCACCGCCGGGGGCGGGAAGGGCTCGCGGCCGATCGTGACGTCGTACTCCTCCTCGCCGCCGTTCACCATCCCCGAGGGGGGGACGAAGCCGACCACGAGCGCGCTGCTCGACACCTGCTACCGCCAGGTGGAGTACGCCGGCGTCCTCGAGGGGGGCGGGAACCCCGCCGGGATGCGGAAGTTCATCGACTTCATGCTCGGCCAGGACTTCCAGGCGGCCTTGCCGGACAACATGTACGTCTACCCGGTCGACACCTCGGTCGCCCTGCCCGCGTCGTGGGCGGCGTACGCCCCGACCTCGCCGAAGCCGTTCAGCCTGCCCGCCGCCACGGTGGCGGCGAACCTCAGCGGCTGGCTGCGCGACTGGCGCGACGTCACGAGCCAGTGACGCGCTCGTGACCGTCCTGCGTCGCCGGGCCGGGACCGTGGCGTTGGCCGCGGTCCCGCTCGCGGCGCTGCTGGTGTTCTTCCTCTATCCCGTGGGCGGCATGGTCGGCCGCGGGTTCTGGCCCGACGGCCGGTTCGCGCCGGGGGAGGTGCTCGACGTGCTCGCTCGCCCGCGGGTGCACCGGGTGCTGTGGTTCACGCTGTGGTCCGCGGCCGTCGCGACCGTGGTCGCGGTGCTGGCCGGGGTGCCCGTGGCCTTCGCCCTGCACCGCCTGCGGTTCCCGGGCCGCGACCTTCTGCGGGCCCTGGTCGTGGTGCCCTTCGTGCTGCCGACCGTCGTGGTGGGCGTGGCGTTCCGCCAGCTGCTGGTGCCCACCGGCCCGCTGGGGTCGCTGCACCTCGACGGCACGGCGACCGCGATCGTCGCCGCCCTGGTCTTCTTCAACGTCAGCGTCGTCGTGCGCACCGTCGGCGCCTTCTGGGAGGCGATCGACCCGCGACGTGAGGAGGCGGCCGCCGCGCTCGGCGCCGGACCTCTGCAGGTCCTGCGCACGGTCACGCTGCCGGCGCTGCTGCCCGGCATCGTCTCCGCGGCGAGCGTGGTGTTCCTGTTCTGTGCGACGGCCTTCGGGGTGGTGCTGACGATGGGCGGGCTGCGCTACGCCAACGTCGAGACCGAGATCTACCTGCTCACCACCCAGGAGCTCGACCTCACCGGCGCGGCCGCGCTCTCGGTGCTGCAGGTGCTCGTCGTGACGGTCCTGCTCGCGGTCTCCGCCCGCGTCCGGCGTACGGCGGGACCGGTCGCGCGCAGCGTCCGGCGCCTCCCCACCCCGCGCCTGCGCCACCTGCCGGTGCTCGCCTGGGCCGCGGCGGTCGTGGTCTTCCTGATGGCCCCGCTCGCCTCGCTGGTGCTCTCCTCCCTGCGTCGGGGCGAGACCTGGGGCCTGGCGAACTACCGCGACCTGACGACCACCGGCGACCGCAACGCGCTGCTGGTGCCGGCGACGCAGGGGCTGGCGAACTCGCTGGTGATCGCGTGGTGGGCGACGCTGCTCGCCCTGACGCTCGGTGGGCTCGTGGCCTTCCTGGTCTCGCGCCCCGGCGGCGGCCGCGGCACCCGCGTGCTGGACGGTGTGTTCATGCTGCCGCTCGGCGTCTCGGCCGTGACCGTCGGCTTCGGCTTCCTGATCACCCTGGACCGGCCGCCGCTGGACCTGCGCAGCTCGGCGCTGCTGATCCCTGTCGCCCAGGCGATGGTGGCCCTGCCGCTCGTGGTCCGCACGGTGGCGCCGGTGCTGCGCTCGGTCGACGACCGGCAGCGCCAGGCCGCCTCCTCGCTCGGGGCCGGGCCGCTGCGGGTGCTGCTGACCGTCGACCTGCCCGTGGCCTGGCGGGCGCTGCTCGCCGCCGCGGGCTTCGCGTTCGCGGTCTCGCTGGGCGAGTTCGGGGCGACCAGCTTCCTGGCCCGCGACGACAGCCCCACGCTGCCGGTCGTGATCTACCGGCTGATCGGCCACCCGGGGGCCGAGAACTTCGGGATGGCCATGGCCGCCTCGGTGCTGCTCGCCGCCACCACCACCGTGGTCATGCTGGCGGTCCAGCGGCTGCGCGTCGGCTCGGTCGGGGCCTTCTGATGGGGCTCGAGGTCGCGGACCTGACCGTGCGGTTCGGCGACGCGGTCGCGGTCGACGACGTGGCGCTGAGCGTGCCCACCGGCTCGGTGGTGGCCGTCCTCGGCCCGTCGGGCTGCGGCAAGTCCACCCTGCTGCGCACGGTCGCCGGCCTGGAGCGCCCGGCCGCCGGATGGGTGTCCTTCGACGGCCGGGACCTCGCCGGCGTCCCGACCCACCGCCGCGGGTTCGCGCTGATGTTCCAGGACGGCCAGCTCTTCGAGCACCTCGACGTGGCCGCCAACGTCGCCTACTCGCTCCGGCTGCGCAAGGTGCCCCGGGCCGCCCGCCGCACCCGGGTCGCCGAGCTGCTCGACCTCGTCGGCCTCCAGGGGTACGCCGAGCGGCTGCCCGGCACGCTGTCGGGCGGGGAGCGCCAGCGGGTGGCCCTGGCCCGGGCGCTGGCCGTCGAGCCGCGGCTGCTGCTCCTCGACGAGCCGCTCAGCGCGCTCGACCGCGGGCTGCGCGAGCGCCTGGCCACCGACCTGCACGACATCCTGCGCGCGGCCGGGGCCACCGCGATGCTGGTCACCCACGACCAGGAGGAGGCCTTCGCGGTCGCCGACCGGATGGCGGTGATGCGGGACGGGCGGATCGTCCAGCAGGGTGCCCTCGACGAGGTCTGGCGGCGCCCGGCCGACGGCTGGACCGCGGAGTTCCTCGGCTACGCCACGGTGCTCACCGGCGAGGCCGCCCGCCGCCTGCGCTCGCTCGCGGTGCCGGGTGCGGACTGGGAGTCGGTGGCGCTGCGACGCTCCGCGCTGCGGGTGCGACCGGACGGGCCGCTGGCCGCGACGGTCACCGAGGCCCGGGTGACACCGGACCAGATCAGGGTGCAGCTCGACGTCGAGGGAGCCGGCTCCCTGCCCGGGGTGGCCGACCCCGGGAGCGACGTACGCCTCGGGGCTCGGGTGCGTGTGGCCCTCGACACGTCGAGGATCGCCGCCGTCCCAGGAAAGCACTAGGTCCGCGCACCTAGGATGAACTCTTGTGAAGAGGCGCGCCTACGCAACGATGGTCACCATCGCCGTCGTGATGGGGCTGCTCGCGGTGATCACCGGCTACGCGCTGGGCTACCCGCTCCGTGACCCCGACGGTTTCCTCGGCCCGGCCTGGGTGCGCCTGCCGATGCTGTGCATCGGCGCCTTCGTGGCCGACATCGTGCCGCGCACGCTGTGGCGCTCGCGCTTCCGCGTGCGCCAGTTCCACGCCGAGGCGCGGCTGGTGATCCGCGAGCACTGGACCAAGGACCGGATCACCCTGGTCGTCCTGGGCCTGATCTGCTTCTACGTGACCTACGTCAGCTACCGCAACCTGAAGAACTTCCTGCCGTTCGTGCGCGGCGGCAAGACCCGCCAGGGCGACTACGAGCTGCACAAGTTCGACCAGTGGCTGCTCTTCGGGCACGACCCGGCGGTGCTGCTGCACGAGCTGCTCGGCACCACGGTCTCGGCGCACATGCTGTCCTACGTCTACCTGATCTTCCTGCCGATGGTGCCGATCTCGGTCACCGTGTGGCTGGTGTGGTCGCGCAACGTCAGCTTCGGCTACTGGTTCGTCACCTCGCAGTGCATCGCCTGGACCCTCGGCACCGCCAGCTACTACATGATCCCCACCATGGGCCCGAACTTCGCGTTCCTCTGGCTCTACAAGGACCTCGACGACACGGGGGTCACCCAGCTCCAGGAATCCTTGTGGAACGGCCGCTACGACGTGATGACAGGTCTGTCCACAGGGGTGCAGTCCATCGCGGGGTTCGCGTCCCTGCACGTCGCGATCACGCTGCTGATGGCCCTGGTCGCGCAGTACACCGTGCGGCACCGCGCCATCAAGGTGACGCTGTGGGTCTACATGGCGATCACGGTGCTGTCGACGACGTACTTCGGTTGGCACTACATCGCCGACGACATCGCGGGCGCCCTGATCGCGTTCATCTCCTTCTACCTCGGCGGCATCGCCTCGGGGCAGAAGTTCGACGAGCACGGCCGGCACTCCCACCCCACGACGACCACCAGCGACATCCCCGTCGACTCCGAGGGGCGGGCCACGGCCACGGGCTCCCGCAAGGGCGCCGAGGCGAGCAGCTCGGTCGGAGCACGTTCGGGCTAGCCCCGCGCCGGGCGGCCGTCCCAGTCGTCGTCGAAGGCGATCATCGCGCCGACCGTCCAGCCCTGCACCCGGTTGGCGACGGGCAGGCCCCGCAGCTCGCCGGTGGGCGTCACGGCGTACAGCTCGGGGAAGCGGCCCAGCTGCGCCACCGCCCGACGGACGCCCGCCCGGACCTGCTCCGCCGCCTCGGGGTGACCCGCCGCCCGCAGGCCGCCCCAGGCCAGCCAGCAGTCGAAGGGCCACACCGCGCCGCGGTGGTAGCCCTCGGTGAGGAACGCCGGGTGCGAGGCCGCCAGCGTCCGGACGCCGTACGCCGTGAGCACGTCCGGCCGCGAGAGCCGCTCGGCCGCCCGGGTGGTGGCCGCGGGGGAGAGGGCGTCGGCCCACAGCAGCCAGCCCAGCTGCGAGCCGGCCCCGGGGACGGGGCGGTCGCCGGCCTCCAGGGCCATCACCTCGGGCCCGAAGGCGGCCTCGACCCCGGCCCGCAGGTCGGCCGCGAGGTCGGACCAGTGCGCGGCCCGGCCCGGGTCGAGGCGCACGAGCGCGTCCAGCGCCGCGACCGCGGCCGCCTGGGAGTCGGCGTCGGCCAGCGGCGAGGCGGGCGCCGACCCGTCGGGCCGGACGATGCCGCCGCCGCTCTCGTCGTGCTGGGGGTCGCGCGCGTCACGCCACCCCTGCTGCGACAGCCCGCCCGGGAAGGTGCGCGGGCCGCAGCGCACGAGCCCGTCACCGGCGCCGAGCGCTCCCTCGAGCCACGCCGCGGCGAGCTCCCGGGCCGCAGCCAGCTCCGCGCTCAGGGCCGGGTCGCCCGTGGCGTCGAGGAGCACCAGGAACCAGGACGTGGCGTCGGAGGTGCCGAAGTACCTCAGCGCCCCGTCCCGCACGGGCCAGCCCTGGGCCACCAGCCAGTCGGGGGCGACCGGACGGTCCTCGTGCAGGATCCGCCCGGGCTGCTCCTCGGTCTCGGGGTCGGTGACGGCGCCCTGGCGGGACGCGAGGGCGCGCAGCGTCGCGGTCGCGACCTCGGGCCTGCGGCGCAGGACCTGCAGCGCGGTGATCAGGGAGTCCCGGCCGAACAGCGCGTGGAAGCGGCCTGGATCGCTCGCCTCCACCGCCTCCGAGGAGGCGTGCACCCACCCTTCGTGGGACAGGAGCGGCTCGAGTGACGGGGGTGACATTGGCGACATCGGATCTCCAGGACTTGAATGACATGCGTGTAATTGTCAAGGCGACACGCTAATAACAGCCTTGTTCTTATGGTGAAAGTGTTTCCAGTGGGACTGGTGAGGCCTAACGTCTCTTTTGTCTCGTGCCGAGGGAAGCGGCACGAGACCCCGACGAAAGGTTCTGCCTCCGTGCGCTTCGTGCCACGCTCCGCCTCCACCCCGGCCCTCGCGGCCGCCGTGGCCCTGGTCGTCTCGCTGCCCCTCGCCGGGTCCGCGAGCGCCGCTCCCGCGCCCCGTCCGGTGGCGCCGCCGGTGGCGCAGTCGGGCCAGGGGAGCACCTCCGGCCCCAGCCGGGCCGAGGTGCAGCAGGCCCAGCGCGACGTCACGACCAAGAAGCAGAGCGTGGCCCAGATCGAGTCGGCGCTCGCCGCCGCCACGACCCGGATGGAGCAGGCCTCCATGGTGGCCGAGCAGGCCGCCGAGCGCTACAACGGCGCCCGCTGGAAGCTGGGCGAGGCGCAGAAGGCGCACCGTCTCGCCGTACGCCGGTCGGCCCTGGCGAAGGCCAAGGTGCAGCAGCAGCGCAGCGGCATCGTCACCCTGGTCACCGAGAGCTACCAGAACGGCACCGAGCTGAACACCGCCACGGCGCTGATGAGCGACGAGGGCCCGCGCGGCCTGATGAACCGGTACGCCGTGGTCTCCAGCGCCGGCGACTCCATGGACGCGAAGTACGCCGACTTCCGCACGGCGTCCGCCCGCGCCAAGACCTACGCCGCCCAGGCCGCGAAGGCCGAGAAGAAGCAGAACGCGCTCGCGGCCTCCGCGAAGGACCTCGCGGTCGAGGCCGGCCGGGCCGTCGCCGCGGCCGGGGTCGCGACCAACGAGATCGCCGCGCAGAAGCAGCAGCTGGTCCGCGCGCTGGCCCGGGCCCAGCACATCTCCGTGGCGCTGGCCACCCGGCGCCACGCGGCGCTGGAGCTGGTCGCCCAGCGCAAGGCCGCCGCCGCGGCGCGTGCCCGCCAGGCGGCGGAGCAGGCGCGGCTGCGCCAGGCCGCCGAGGCGGCCCAGCGCAAGGCAGCGGCGCAGGCCCGAGCGGCCGCGAGCGCGAGCTCCGACGCTGCCGCGACCCGGGCCACCGAGAGCGGGGCCCCGGCGCCCGTCGTGGCCCCGTCGGCCCCGCCCGTCATCAGCAACCCGGCCCCGAACCAGTCGGTGGCGGTCAAGCGGGTCATCGCCTACGCCAAGCAGCAGCTCGGCAAGCCCTACCTGTGGGCCGCGAGCGGGCCGGCGTCCTTCGACTGCTCCGGGCTGACCATGCAGGCATGGGCCCGCGCCGGCGTCAGCCTGCCGCACTACTCGGTCGCGCAGTTCGAGCAGAGCACGCGGGTCTCGATGGCCGACGCCAAGCCCGGCGACCTGCTCTTCTGGAGCAACGACGGCACCCCCGGCGGGATCCACCACGTCGCGCTCTACCTCGGCGGCGGGCAGTTCCTGGAGGCACCGCACACCGGCGCCTTCGTGCGCTACAACTCGGTCGACAACTGGTACCCCGACTTCGTGGCCCGTCCCTGACGGCACACCCCGCCCCGGCCCGTCTCACGGGATCGCCCGTCCTCCTGACGGCCGGGGTGGTGTGCGGCACCATGACCCCATGGCCGAGCCCTCCCCGCTGCACGTCGACGTCCCCGCCCTGACCGCGCTGCTCGACGGCCGCTACGTCGAGGTGCGCGACCTGGTGCGCAAGAACCTGGTCGAGCACGCCGGCGTGATCGACGACCAGATCGAGATGTCCGCCACGGACTTCCGCGAGCGCGTGCGCGAGATCATCGTCGAGATGGCCCGCACGGGCTCGACCGGCCTCGGCTTCCCCACGGCGTACGGCGGGGGCGGCGACGTGGGTGCCTCGATCGCGGCCTTCGAGACCCTCGCCTTCGGCGACCTCTCGGTGCTGGTCAAGGCCGGCGTGCAGTTCGGCCTCTTCGGCGGGGCGATCCTGCAGCTGGGCACCGAGCGCCACCACGACGCCTACCTGAGCGCGCTGATCAACGCCGAGCTGTTCGGCTGCTTCGCCATGACCGAGTCCGGGCACGGCTCCAACGTGCAGCACCTCGGCACCGTGGCGACCTACGACCTGGAGACCCGGGAGTTCGTGATCACCACGACCACGGAGTCGGCCCGCAAGGACTACATCGGCAACGCCGCCGCCCACGCCACCCACGCGGTGGTCTTCGCGCGCCTGGAGATCGGCGACACCGACGAGGGCGTGCACGCCTTCGTGGTGCCGATCCGCGACGACGGCGGGGCGGTGCTGGACGGCGTGCGCGTGGGCGACGACGGGGCCAAGATGGGCCTCAACGGCGTCGACAACGGCCGGCTCTGGTTCGACGGCGTCCGGGTCCCGCGCGAGAACCTCCTCAACCGGTACGCCGACGTCAGCGAGGCCGGCGTCTACTCCTCCGACATCGAGAACCCCGACCGCCGGTTCTTCACCATGCTCGGCACCCTCGTCCAGGGGCGGGTCAGCGTGGGCGGCGCCGGCATCGCGGCCAGCAAGGTCGCGATCACGATCGCGGTGAAGTACGCCCTGAAGCGGCGCCAGTTCGGTGCTCCTGGCACCGACGACGAGGAGCTGCTCCTCGACTACGGGCTGCACCAGCGGCGGCTGCTGCCGCGGCTGGCGAAGACCTACGCGCTGCACGCCGCCCAGCAGGTGCTGATCGGTCAGCTGCACGAGGTGCTGGGCGATCCCGAGACCCCCGAGCGCGACCGCCGGGCGCTGGAGTCGCGCGCCGCGGGCACCAAGGCCTACGGCACCTGGCACGCCACCGACACCATCCAGGAGGCGCGCGAGGCCTGCGGTGGCGCGGGCTACCTGGCCGCCAACCGGTTCGCCGCGCTCAAGGCCGACACCGACGTCTTCACCACCTTCGAGGGCGACAACCACGTGCTGCTCCAGCTCGTCGCCAAGGGCCTGCTCACCGACTACAGCACCAACTTCGAGGAGCTCGACCAGTTCGGGGTGGCCCGGTTCGTGGCCGACCTCGCGGTGGAGACGGTGATCGAGCGCACGGCGGTGCACAAGCTGCTGGAGCGCCTGCGCGACGTGCTGCCTTCCGACACCGGCGACGACGAGACCGGCCTGCTGGACCCCGACTACCAGCTCACGATGCTGCGCTGGCGCGAGGAGCACGTGCTCAGCGGCCTCGCCCGGCGGCTCAAGCGCGGCATCGACGGCGGCACCGACCCCGTCCAGGTCTTCAGCCAGGTGCAGGACCACGTCATCCACGCGGCCCGGGCCCACATGGAGCGCCTGGTGCTCGAGGCCTTCACCGACCAGGTCGTCGCGGCCGCCGACGCCGGTGACGCCAACGCCGAGGTGCTGGCCGCGCTGCGCGACCTGTTCGCGCTCTCCACCCTCGAGCAGGACCGGGCCTGGTTCATGGAGCACGGCCGGCTCTCCAGCCCGAGGAGCAAGGCGATCAGCCGCGAGGTCAACGCGCTGTGCCGGCGGCTGCGGGCGATCGCGGGCGACCTCGTCGACGGCTTCGGGGTGCCCGCGGAGATGCTGCACGCGGAGATGCTCGAGTCGGGCTACTGAGCATGGCGCCGCGCTGGCCACGCCTGCCCCGGCTCCCCGGCCTCGGCGGCTGGGGGGAGGACCCCCTGTGGGCGCACGTCTACGACTGGTCGGTCGAGCACCCGGCCGCCGGCGGGCTGATGTGGCAGACCGGCATCGGCAGCGACCTGACCCTGCTGTACGCCGCCGCCTCCGAGATCGGCCGGCAGCCGGCCGGGTCCTCGGTGCTGGACGTGCCCTCCGGCGGTGGCGTCGCCCTGCGGGGGCTGCGGCCGGGCCAGGGGGTGCGCTACGTCGCGGCCGACATCTCCCGGCGGATGCTGGACCGCACCGTGGCCGCGGCCCGTCGCCGCCAGGTCGCCGGCCAGGTGGAGCCGGTGCTGGCCGACGTGGGCGACCTGCCGTTCGGTGACCAGGAGTTCGACCTGGTGGTCAGCTTCACCGGGCTGCACTGCTTCCCCGACCCGCACCTCGCGGTGCGCGAGATGGCGCGGGTGCTGCACCCGGGCGGAGTGCTCACCGGCAGCGCGCTGCTCAACGACACCGGCCTGCGCTACGCCGGCGTACGCCGTGGGGGCCGGCTCGCCGGCCTGCTCGGCCCCTCGGCCACCACGGCCGAGCTGCGGTCGTGGCTGCGCGAGGTGGGACTGACCGACGTCACGCTGACCCGGTCGGGCGCGATCGTCTACTTCCGCGGGGTGCGCCCCTGACGGGGTGGCCCCGACCGCTCAGGCGGAGGTGTGCCGGCCGGTGTCGGGGGCGCCGTCGCCCTGGACCTCGGAGGACTTCTCGGCGTCGTGGTCCTGGAGACGCTTGAACGAGGCGCGGACCTCGGCCTCGGCCTCGTGGCGCCCGACCCAGTTGGCGCCCTCGACGGACTTGCCGGGCTCGAGGTCCTTGTAGACCTCGAAGAAGTGCTGGATCTCGAGACGGTCGAACTTCGAGACGTGGTTGATGTCGCGGAGGTGCTCCAGGCGCGGGTCGTTGTCGGGCACGCACAGGACCTTGTCGTCGCCGCCGGCCTCGTCGGTCATCCGGAACATGCCGATGGCGCGGCACTTGATCAGGCAGCCGGGGAAGGTGGGCTCCTGCAGCAGGACGAGCGCGTCCAGCGGGTCGCCGTCCAGGCCGAGGGTGTTCTCGATGAAGCCGTAGTCCGCGGGGTACTGCGTCGAGGTGAACAGGGTGCGGTCGAGCCGGATCCGGCCACTCTCGTGGTCGACCTCGTACTTGTTGCGCTGACCCTTGGGGATCTCCACCAGCACGTCGAACTCCACAGTTCTTCCCTTCACCAGGCACCTGTGCACGCCTCCGCGGGCGCACGCGGGCTAGTCTCGCAGCACTTTCGCCGGAACGGCACATCGAAGGGGGACTGAGGCACTGTGGGTGACCAACGCCACGGGCCTGGGCGTTTCCTCCTCCGGTTCGCCGCCGAGCTGCTCGTCCTGGTGCTGCTCGCCGGGGCCGTGGCGAGCTACCGGTTCGACCTCGGGGAGCGGTTCTTCGGGTGGGGGCCGGTCGACCCGACCACCGCGCCGGCCGAGGTGCTGCCGCCAGTCGGCCTGAAGCTGCCGGACGCCGGGGCGGTCCGCGTGGTGGCGCGTCCCGGGGCGCACGCCGCCCCCGACCCCGCCCGGGTGTCGGCCGCCGTGCGCCCGCTGCTGCGCAAGAAGGTGCTCGGCCGTCACTACGCCGTGCTCGTCACCGACCTGCGCACCGGCCGCCCGGTCTACCGCGTCGGTGCCACCACCATCACCCCCGCCTCGACCACCAAGCTGCTCACCTCCACGGCCGCGCTCGAGGCGCTCGGCCCGATGGCCCGCTTCCGCACGACCGTCCGCTGGGTGCCGCGCTCCCGCACCCTCGTGCTCGTCGGGGGCGGCGACCCGTTCCTGTCCAGCACCCCGCGCCTGGGCCGGTCCAGCTATCCGCTCCGCGCCGACCTGACCACGCTCGCCCAGCGGGCCGTGAGCGCGTTGAGGGCCCGGCAGGGGGCCCGGAAGGTCGGGCGCGTCCGCCTCGCCTTCGACGACTCCTACTTCAGCGGGCCGTCGGTCAACCCGGCCTGGCCCGACACCTACATCCCCGAGGACGTCGTCCCCCCGATCAGCGCCCTGTGGGTCGACGAGGCACGCTCGGGCCTCGGCTTCGTCGACGACCCGGCGCAGCAGGCCGCCGACGTCTTCCGCTCCGCGCTCGCGGGCAGTGGCCTGAAGGTGCTCCCGCGCGTCGCGCGGGCCGTCGCCCCCACCGCGTCGGAGGACCTCGCCGCCGTCTCGAGCGCCCCCCTCGGCGAGATCGTCGAGCGCACGCTCGCGGTCAGCGACAACCAGGCCGCGGAGGTCCTCGCACGCCACGTGGGCCTCGCCGAGCGGCAGGAGGGGTCCTCGGCCGCCGGCACCTCCGCCGTGCTCGGGGTGCTGCGCCGGCTCGGCGTACCCACCGCCGGCGACCTGCTGTACGACGGCAGCGGGCTCTCGCGCCAGAACCAGCTCTCCCCGGCGACCCTGGCCGGGGTCCTGCGGCTCTCCGAGCAGGACGCCCACCCCGAGCTGCGCCAGGTCTTCACCGGCCTGCCCGTGGCCGGGTTCACCGGATCGCTGACCTACCGCTTCGACGAGGGTCCCGACGCCGCCAAGGGCCGGGTGCGGGCCAAGACCGGCACCCTGACCGGCGTGCACGGGCTGGCCGGGGTCGCCGACGACGTCAGCGGCGCCCGCCTGGGCTTCGTCGTCGTGGCCGACCAGGTCGGGCCCGAGAAGGAGCTGGAGGCGCAGACCCTGATCGACCGGATCGCCGGGGCCCTGGGGGCGTGCAGGTGCGGCGTAGGGTCGGCGCCATGAGCAATCGTCCGGGAAGTCCGGGAATGGTCGACTGGGACCTGGCCGTCCGGGTGGGCTCACGCCTCGTCGGTGAGGGACCCCAGGTCACGCGCGACGAGGCCGTCGAGGCCGTCGAGGAGCTGCGGGCCGGGGCCGACCGGTCCACCCCGCTCGTCCGCGAGTTCACCGGACTGGTCGCCAACGAGCGCACCGCCCCGGTCCTGGTGGTCGACCGGCCCGGCTGGATCCAGGCCAACGCCGACGGCTTCGCCAGCATCATCGCGCCGCTCGTGGAGAAGCTGCAGGCCAAGAAGGGTGCTCCCGGCCCGGTCGCCGAGGCGATCGGATCGCGGATCACCGGCGTCGAGCTCGGCGCCATGCTGGGCTTCCTCGGCTCCAAGGTGCTCGGACAGTTCGACCCGTTCCACGACCAGCCCGGTGAGCAGGGCCGGCTGCTGCTGGTCGCGCCCAACATCGTGCACGTCGAGCGCGAGCTCGAGGTCGACCCGCACGACTTCCGGCTCTGGGTCTGCCTGCACGAGGAGACCCACCGCGTGCAGTTCACCGCGGTGCCCTGGATGACCGACCACCTGCGCTCCGAGATGGACTCCATCATCGGCGCGGTGCAGACCGACCCGTCCGAGCTGCTCGGCGACGCGGTCAAGAAGATCGGCGACCTCGTCACCGGCCGCACCGACGGCAGCCTGATGGACCTGTTCTCCAGCCCGGAGCAGAAGGCCGTCATCGAGCGCGTCACCGGCGTGATGAGCCTCCTCGAGGGTCACGCCGACGTCGTCATGGACGGCGTCGGACCCCAGGTGATCCCGAGCGTCGAGCACATCCGCGCCCGGTTCAACCAGCGCCGCAAGGGGGCCGGCGGCCTCGACCGTCTGCTGCGCCGCCTGCTCGGCCTCGACCAGAAGATGGCCCAGTACCGCGACGGTGCCGTCTTCGTGCGCGCCGCCGTCGACAAGGTGGGCATGGAGGGCTTCAACGCCGTCTGGGCCGAGCCCGCGAACCTGCCCAGCAAGGCCGAGATCCACGACCCGCAGCTGTGGGTCGCCCGCGTCCACGGCTGACCGCGGGCGATGGCGCTCGATCCGGCCCTGGCGGCCGTCCGGCTCGCCGTACGCCGGGGGCTGGCGCTCCGGCCCGACGGCCACGGGGGCGTGCGCACGCCCGACGTCCACGACGGCGGCTGCGTGCTGGTCGCCTGCTCGGGCGGGGCCGACTCCCTGGCCCTGCTGACCGCCACCGTCTTCGAGGCCGCGCGTGCCCCCTTCCGGGTCATCGGCGTGGTCGTCGACCACGCCCTGCAGGACGGCTCCGCAGGCCACACGGCCGACGTCGTGCAGCAGATGGCCTCGCTGGGGGTGGACGAGACGGCCTCGATCCGGGTCACGGTGGACCCGGGGCCGGGGGGCGTCGAGGCCGGGGCCCGCGAGGCGAGGTACGCGGCGCTCGGCCAGCTGGCCCAGCACTTCGGCGCCGACCGGGTGCTGCTCGGGCACACGCAGGACGACCAGGCCGAGACGGTGCTGCTGGGCCTGGCCCGAGGCTCCGGAGGGCGCTCGATCGCCGGCATGCGGCGGGCCTTCGACCGCGCCGGCACCGCCTTCGTGCGCCCGCTGCTCGACGTCACGCGCGCGCAGACCGAGGCCGCCTGCCGGGCCGAGGCGGTGACCTGGTGGGACGACCCGCACAACCAGGACCCGCGGTTCGTCCGGTCCCGCGTCCGGCACACCGTGCTCCCCCTGCTCGAGCAGGAGCTGGGCCCCGGCGTCGGCGCCGCCCTGGCCCGCACGGCCGACAGCGTGCGCGAGGACGTGCTGTTCCTCGACGACCTGGCCGACCGGACCCTGGCCGACGTGCGCGCCGACGGCGGCCTGGACACCGCCGTCCTGGCGACGCTGCCCGCCGCCCTCGCCGGCCGGGTGGTCCGCCTGGCGGCCCTCGAGGCGGGGGCGCTGGCCTCGGACCTCAGCCGCGAGCACGTGCAGGCGGTCGGCAGCCTGGTCACCGGCTCGCGCGACGACCGCCGGATCCGGCTTCCCGGACACCTGACGGCCTACCGCGACGGCCCGGTCCTGCGCTTCGGCCCCACCGACCCGGCCTAGACGGCCGGTCGAGGCGGAGCCTCGGCCGGCCCCGATCCTGACCCGATCCTCAGAGCGCGTCGACCAGCAGGCGCAGGGTCTCCTCGCGAGCGGGGGCGGCGGTGGGGTCGGTGCCCGCGACCGCGCCGGCGACCGGGTGGATCATCACCTCGTCGACGTCGTACGTCGTGGCCAGCTCGCGCACCTGCTTCGCCGCCTGGCCGGGGGTGCCGACCACCCAGCGGGTCAGCATCGACTCGGCCAGGGAGCGGTGCGCGTCGGGCAGCGGGTCGGCCTCGGCCTCCTCGACGGTGCGCTGCGGGGCCAGCTGTCCGCCGGTGCGCAGGGCGACCATCGAGTGCAGGTTGGGCAGCACCAGCCGCTGGGCCTCCTCCTCGGTGGCGGCGACCACGGCGTTGACGGTCAGGAACGTGCGCGGGGCGGCCAGCGCCTCCGAGGCCCGGAACGTCGAGCGGTAGAGCTCCAGCGCCTCGGCCGTGCCGTGCCCGGAGAAGTGGTGCGCGAAGACGTAGGGCAGGCCCTTCTCGGCGGCCAGCCGGGCGGAGTAGTCCGAGCTGCCGAGCAGCCAGACCGGGGCCTTGGAGCTGGGCCGCGGGGTCGCGTGCAGGGCGTGGGTGCGGCCCTGGAGCTGCAGGCCGACCCCGGTGGGGCTCATCATCGCGACCACGTTGTCGACGTACGTCGGGAACCGCGAGACGGCGTCCTCGTCCACCCCGCCGGCGCCGTGGCGCAGCGCCCACGAGGTCACCGGGTCGGAGCCGGGCGCGCGTCCGATGCCGAGGTCGATGCGGCCGGGGAAGGCCGCCTCGAGCAGCGCGAACTGCTCGGCGACCACCAGCGGCGCGTGGTTGGGCAGCATCACGCCGCCGGAGCCGACCCGGATGCGGGAGGTCGCGGCGGCCAGCATCGCGATCAGGACCGGCGGGTTCGTGGCGGCGACGGCGGGCATGTTGTGGTGCTCGGCCACCCAGTAGCGCTGGTAGCCGTGCTCGTCGGCGACCTGCGCGAGCCTGCGCGCGGCCGCGATCGCGTCGCCGGTGGTCTGGTCGGAGCGGACGGGGACGAGGTCGAGGACGGAGAGGTGCATGTGGGTCACAACGCCACGAGGCCCCGGAGCCTTCCCGTCCTCGGTGTGGCAGGCTGCACCCCATGGACGCAGCCGACGTCGACGGTGACCTCGTCAACATTCTCTTCACCGAGGAGGACATCCAGAACCGGCTCGCCGAGATGGCTCGGCAGATCGAGCAGGACTACGACGGCCACGACCTGCTGATCGTCGGCGTCCTGCGCGGCGCGGTGATGGTGATGGCCGACCTCGGCCGGGCGTTCTCCCGCCACCTCGAGATGGACTGGATGGCGGTCTCGTCCTACGGCTCGGGCACCAAGAGCTCCGGCGTCGTCCGCATCCTCAAGGACCTCGACACCGACATCACCGGGCGTCACGTGCTGATCGTCGACGAGATCATCGACACCGGCCTGACCCTGAGCTGGCTGACCGCCAACCTGGCCTCCCGCAACGCCGCCTCGGTCGAGATCTGCACCCTGCTGCGCAAGCCCGAGGCGCTGACCATGCAGGTCGACGTGAAGTACGTCGGGTGGGACATCCCGAACGAGTTCGTCGTCGGCTACGGCCTCGACTACAACGAGCAGTACCGCAACCTGCGCGACATCGGCACGCTCGCGCCGCACGTCTACAGTTGAGCCGCGCCGAGTGCCTCAGCCGACCTGCAACGTCGCCTCCATGTTGGAGTGGTAGGTGCAGTGGAACGGCACGGACCCGGCCTGGTCGGGCGCGGTGAGCTCGGCGGTCCCGCCGGCGGGGACCTTGACGTCGAAGGCGCCGCCCTTGTCCGCGGTGACCGTGTGCGCGACGGCGTCCTCGTTCTTGATCATCACCGTGGCCCCGGGCGCCACCTTGGCCGGCACGGCGTACTCGTAGTCGGTGATGGTGATCACGGCCGCCTCGGCGTCCGGGCTGGCCTGGGCGCTGGGCGACCCGCTCGCGGAGTCGGAGGGCGCGGGGGAGGAGGCCGCCGAGCTGGAGGAGCCGCCGCCGGCGGAGGAGCTGTTCTCGCTGCTCGCTGAACCGCAGCCCGCGACGACGAGTGCGGTGGTGGCGGCGAGCGTGGCGAGCTGGATGCGACGGTTCATTGCTTCTCCCTGGGGATGGAGGGTCGGTCCTAGCGTCCCGAGACCTTGCTCAGGTGCGCGAAGACGACCGCGTTGCCGATGTGGTGCCGGGTGGCCTCGTCGAACTGGCTGCAGGTGATCAGGCGCAGGGCCGGTTGGCTGAGGTCCATGGCGCCGTAGACCGCGCGGGTGGGGAACCGGCTCTTGAGGTAGTTGCGGACCCCGTCGACGATGAACGTCAGGCGGGTGCCGTCGGCCCGGGTCACGAGGATGCGTTGACCGGGCTTGATCGAGCCGAGCTCGAAGAAGACCGAAGGCCCCGACTCGGAGTCGACGTGGCCCTCGATCACCGAGGGGCCGGGCTGACCGGGGGTCGGCGACTTCTCGAACCACGCGGCCTGGTTCAGTCGCGGTCCGGGCTGGGGCACCGCGAGGCTGCCGTCGCCGTTGAGGCCGATCCCGTTGACGACGGAGTCGACTCCGATCGCCGGGATGGAGATGTGGGTGGGCTTGGAGGGGCCGAGCGGCGCAGGCGCCGCCGGCTGGTCCCGGACGGGATCAGCGGTCGCCGACGCCGAGGGTGGGGCAGGCGGTGACCCCGTCCCGGACGGTGGCTCCACGGTTCCCGAGGACTGGGCCTGGGGAGCGGACTCCTGACGGGTCAGGGAGTAGGCCATCAGGCCCGCCCCGAGAACCAC
Source organism: uncultured Actinomycetota bacterium (assembly GCA_963750435.1). GTDB lineage: Bacteria > Actinomycetota > Actinomycetes > Propionibacteriales > Nocardioidaceae > Marmoricola. Next base: position 29,012 of record CAVVQW010000018.1, read on the forward strand.
GACGACCAGGGCCAGCATCAGCAGGCTCCGGCCGCCGCGGAAGGATCTCGCGAGGCGAGCCATCAGCAGGCTCAGGCCTCGACGGCGCCGCGACGACGACGCACCGCGTAGACCGCGATGCCGGCAGCACCGAGGGCGACGAGTCCGCCACCGGCGCCGAGCATGCCAGCATCCTCGACACCGGCGGTGGAGCCGGTGCCGGTGGCCACGCCACCACTGGGCATCGAGGAGAGGACGCCGCACAAGGCGGGCGAGGTCGCGGCCAGCGGGAGGCTGGGCACGAGGTCGCTCTTCGCCTTCTGGGCCTTCTTGCTCAACGTCGCGGGGTCGAGACCGTGCACGACGACGACGCCGGTGCCGGCCTTGAGGGAGTCGACGGTCGCGGAGTCCAGCTGGATGGTGCGGCTGTAGTCCAGGGTGTCGCCACCGGGGGCGATCTTCAGGTTGGTGCCCGCCTTGGGCGAGGTGTCGCCCTTGAGCGAGAGCGTGGTGCCGATGCCGCCGTAGGCGCCGGCACCCTCGGTCGTGCTGATCACGCCGTCACCGTCCTTGTCGGCCGACTGGTCCGGGCAGGCGCCCTGTCCGCCGATGTGGATGTGCTGCACGTGCGGGTAGTCGGCGTTCATGAAGGTCTTGGGCAGACCGCTCCAGCTCAGCTTGACGTCCGCGCTGTTGCCGTTGAGCGAGATGGTCGCCATGCCGGAGCCCGAGGAGCCGTTCAACGGGTTCAGCGTGGTCTGGTACGTCGTGTCACCGGCCGCGAACGCCCCGGGAGCCATGGCCATCAGGGGAACGGCTGCGGCGAGGGGGACGAGGACTCGTAGTGCTGTGCGCATCGGACTCTCTTTCTGTGTGAGGAGCCCTGCCCGGGTTCGCGTGGTGCAGGGGCGCAGAGCTCTCGGTCGTGTGGTGTTCGTCACGGCCCCGGCCACTGGATTGGTGGAAGTCGTCCACATGTCCCGGTGCCCGGATGCAAGCCGATCGGTGCGGCTCTCCGAACTACGGTGAGACCCAGGCCACATCGGCACCGGGCACCATCAGCCCCGGGCCACCCCGATCATGAGGAGTGCGACGTGCGCGAGACGCCGACCGGACGACGCGTGGGGGCGCTGCTGACCGCGCTCTCGCTCGCGGCGGTGCTGGCCGCGTGCGGCCAGCAGGGTGCGGCCCCAGCAGGCTCGTCCGGGGCCGGCACCTCGACGAAGAAGGACGCCCAGGACACCCAGGACGCCGACTCCCACGAGATGACCGACGGCTCCTCGATGTCCGACGCCGAGATGGCGCAGATGGGCTCTGACCAAGGCGACGAGGTCGCCCCGGCTCCCGGTTCGGTCACCCACCGCACCGGCGCGAACGCCCCCTCGGCCGCCGCCGGGATGATCTGCAGCAGGGAGGTCGCCGACTCCGTGCGCGCCACCTTCGAGCTGCGCACGGTGCCCACGGCCATCGACGGGTGGGCCGACCGCACCTACACCTGCACCTACCGGCTTCCCGGCGGGAAGCTGCGGCTCGCGGTGAAGGACCTCGACGAGGCCGTGCCCGGCAAGGCGTGGTTCACCGGCCTCAGCGGCCGGCTCGGAGCCCGACCGATCCGCGGTGTGCAGAGCCTCGGCCTCCCCTCCGCCGAGACACCGGTCAGCGGAGAGGTCCTCTTCCTCAAGGACGACAAGACGCTCCTCGTCGACGCCAGCGGGATAGGTCGGTCGACCCTTCCGAAGGGTCTGAGCCGCTCCGAGGCGGCGTACGGCGTGGCCGCGTCGGTGGTCGCCTGCTGGAGCGAGTGACGCCTCTCGGGGACCGGCTGGACAGGTCTCGTCGTGAGCGGTTGGCCCACCTGAGAGGATGAGGGGGTGAAGAAGTATCTGCGCAGTCCGTGGCTGTGGATCCCTGTGGCCGTGGTCGGAGTCCTCCTGGCCCTGCAGTACCTCGTGCCCAACGGGGGCTACCAGGAGATCAAGACCTCCACGATGGTCTCCAAGATCACCTCGGGCGACGTCAAGGACATCACCTTCGTCGACGGCGGCGACCAGCAGATGCGGGCCACCCTCGACGACGGCACCAAGGTGATGTCGACCTGGGTCGCCGGTCAGCAGGTGCGGCTGGTGAAGCTCACCCAGGACCAGGTCGACAAGGGCACGATCGAGAACTTCAACGTCGACAACCCCAAGCCCAGCCTGCTCGGGTCGCTGTTCGTGTCGCTGCTGCCGATCGCGATCATCGTGCTGCTCTTCCTGTTCCTGATGAACAACATCCAGGGCGGCGGCGGCAAGGTGATGCAGTTCGCCAAGTCCAAGGCCAAGCTGATCAGCAAGGACATGCCCAAGACCACGTTCGCCGACGTCGCCGGGTGCGAGGAGGCGATCGAGGAGCTCGGTGAGATCAAGGAGTTCCTCCAGGAGCCGGCCAAGTTCCAGGCCGTCGGCGCCAAGATCCCCAAGGGCGTCCTGCTCTACGGCCAGCCCGGCACCGGCAAGACCCTGCTGGCCCGCGCCGTCGCCGGCGAGGCCGGCGTGCCGTTCTACTCCATCTCCGGCTCCGACTTCGTCGAGATGTTCGTCGGCGTCGGTGCCTCCCGGGTGCGCGACCTGTTCGAGCAGGCCAAGGAGAACGCCCCGGCGATCGTCTTCATCGACGAGATCGACGCCGTGGGCCGTCACCGCGGCGCCGGCATGGGCGGTGGCCACGACGAGCGCGAGCAGACCCTGAACCAGCTCCTCGTCGAGATGGACGGCTTCGACGTGCGCGGCGGGGTCATCCTGATCGCGGCCACCAACCGCCCCGACATCCTCGACCCGGCGCTGCTGCGCCCGGGCCGCTTCGACCGCCAGATCAGCGTCGACGCCCCCGACCTCAACGGCCGCCACCAGATCCTCAAGGTGCACGCCCGCGGCAAGCCGATGGGCACCGACGTCGACCTGCTCTCCGTCGCGCGCCGTACGCCGGGCTTCTCCGGCGCCGACCTGGCCAACGTGCTCAACGAGGCGGCGCTGCTGACCGCCCGCGAGAGCAAGAAGCAGATCGACGACCACGCCCTCGACGAGGCCATCGACCGCGTCATCGCCGGCCCGCAGAAGCGCACGCGCCTGATGAGCGAGAAGGAGCGGCTCATCACCGCCTACCACGAGGGCGGCCACGCGCTCGTCGCGGCGGCGCTCCCGGGCACCGACCCCGTGCACAAGGTGACGATCCTGCCGCGCGGCCGGGCCCTGGGCTACACGATGGTGCTGCCCGACGAGGACAAGTACTCCCAGACCCGCTCGGAGATGCTCGACCAGCTCGCCTACATGCTCGGCGGCCGCGCCGCGGAGGAGATGGTCTTCCACGACCCGACCACCGGCGCCGGCAACGACATCGAGAAGGCCACGGCGCTGGCCCGCGCGATGGTGACGCAGTACGGCATGACCGAGCGCCTCGGGGCGATCAAGCTCGGCGAGACCCAGGGTGAGCCGTTCCTGGGCCGCGACATGGGCCACTCGCGCAACTACTCCGAGGACGTCGCGGCCACGGTCGACGACGAGACCAAGAAGTTCCTCGCGACCGCCCACCAGGAGGCCTTCGACATCCTCGAGGAGAACCGCGACGTCCTCGACGCGCTGGTGCTCGAGCTGATGGAGAAGGAGACGCTGGACAAGGCCCAGATCGCGACGATCTTCGAGCCCTTGCGCCGATTCCCGGTGCGCGCCGCCTGGACCGGCTCCCCCCACCGCAACCCCTCGGCGATCCCGCCGGTGGAGGTGCCCGAGAAGGTGCGCGTCGCCGCGGCCCAGGGCGCCGTGCGCGAGGAGGAGCAGGGCTCGGTCATCATCACGCCTCCGGGCTCCGGCGGCGACCTCCACGGTGGCGGCCTCAACGGTGGCAGCAACGGCGGCCAGCCCCCGGCTCCGCCGACCGGGATCTGACGCCTCCGCCCCGAGGCCTAGGCTGCGGAGCATGAGCATCGACAAGGTCGGCGAGGGCCAGGGTGCCGTCGCCGCGTTCGACCACGACCGGGCGGCTGCCGCCGTCCGTGAGCTGTTGTTCGCGATCGGCGAGGACCCCGACCGCGAGGGCCTCCAGGACACCCCGGCCCGGGTCGCGCGCGCCTGGGCCGAGCTGACCAGCGGCCTGCACCAGAAGCCGGAGGACGTGCTCACCACGACCTTCGACATCGGGCACGACGAGATGGTCCTGGTCCGCGACATCGAGCTGTGGTCGATGTGCGAGCACCACCTGGTGCCGTTCACCGGCGTGGCGCACGTGGGCTACATCCCCAGCACCGACGGCAAGATCACCGGCCTGTCCAAGCTGGCCCGGGTGGTCGACGTCTTCGCCAAGCGCCCCCAGGTGCAGGAGCGGCTGACCACCCAGGTCGCCGACGCCGTCGTGCGCATCCTGGAGCCCCGCGGCGTGATCGTGGTGATCGAGGCCGAGCACCTGTGCATGACCATGCGCGGGGTCCGCAAGGCGGGCGCGCGCACGATCACCTCGGCCGTGCGCGGCATGATGCACGCCCCCGCCACGCGGGCCGAGGCGATGTCGCTGATCAGCGCCTCGCCGCGATGACGGTCCCGGCGGACTGGAGCGACGGCCTGCCCGTCCTCCATCGCCCGCTGGTGATGGGGATCGTCAACGTCACGCCGGACTCCTTCTCCGACGGCGGTCACCACGTCACGACCGAGGCGGCCATCCGGCACGCGCTGCAGCTGCGCGCCCAGGGCGCCGACGTGGTCGACATCGGCGGCGAGTCCACCCGGCCCGGAGCGACCCGGCCGCTGGTCGCCGAGGAGCTGGGCCGCGTGGTCCCGGTGATCCGGGCCCTGGCGCAGGAGGGGGTCGCGGTCTCCGTCGACACGATGCGGCACGAGGTCGCCGCCGCCGCCCTCGAGGCCGGTGCGGTGCTGGTCAACGACGTCTCCGGCGGCCTGGCCGACCCCGAGGTGCTGTCCGTGGTGGCCGACCACGACGCGGCCTACGTCGCGATGCACTGGCGGGCGCACGCGACCGAGATGCAGCAGCACGCGGCGTACGACGACGTCCTGCGCGAGGTGCGCGACGAGCTGTCCCAGCGCCTGGACGCCGCGACGGCCGCCGGCATCGACCCCGCCCGCCTGGTCGCCGACCCCGGGCTGGGGTTCGCCAAGACCGCCGACCACAACTGGGAGCTGCTGCAGCGCCTGCAGGAGCTCGAGGCCCTCGGGGTGCCGGTGCTGGTGGGCTCGAGCCGCAAGTCCTTCCTGGGCGCCCTGCTGACCGACCGCGACGGGTCCCCGCGCCCGGTGCTGGACCGTGAGGCCGCCAACGTCGCCCTCACCACGATCGCGGCGGTCCAGGGGGTCTGGGCCGTGCGGGTGCACGAGGTGCGGGGGAGCCTGGACGCGATCCGGGTGGTGGGCCGGTGGCTGGGGGAGCCCGCCGCGGTCCCCGGGCCCGCCGGTAGTGTCGAGGCACCATGACCGCATCCCTGGACCGTCTCGCCGTGCGCGGGCTCGCCCTGCACGGCCACCACGGTGTCTTCGACTTCGAGCGTCGTGACGGCCAGGAGTTCGTGATCGACCTCGTCCTCGGTGTCGACAGCTCGATCGCCGCGTCGAGCGACGACTTGCAGGACACCGTGGACTACGGGACCCTCGTGGACCAGGTCAGGTCGGCCGTGGAGAACGATCCCGTCGACCTGATCGAGACCCTGGCCCAGCGCATCGCCGACGTGTGCCTGCGTGACGCCCGGGTCGCTGACGTGGAAGTCACCGTGCACAAGCCGCACGCCCCGATCCAGGCGACGTTCAACGACGTCGCCCTGACCATCAACCGGAGCCGTCCGTGACCGAGTCACCCAACCCCAACATCGTCGACGCCGACAGCCTGACCGGCGAGATGCACCCGATCCGCCGCGGCGTCATCGCGATCGGGTCCAACCTCGGCGAGCGCCGGGACAACCTCCAGGGCGCGGTCGCCTCGCTCGCCGACACCCCCGAGGTCTGGGTCACCTCCATCTCCCCGGTCTACGAGACCGCGCCGGTGGACTCCCCCGAGGGCGTGCGCGACTACCTCAATGCCGTGGTGCTGTTCGACACGACGCTCTCGGCCCGCACCCTGCTCGAGCGGGCGCTGGCCGTCGAGGCGGCGTACGGCCGCGAGCGTGACGGCACGCCCAACGCGCCGCGCACCCTCGACGTCGACCTGATCGTGCTCGGTGACCGCCGCGCCGACGAGCCCGACCTCGTCCTGCCGCACCCCCGCGCCGCCGAGCGCGCCTTCGTGCTCGCGCCCTGGCTCGACGTCGAGCCCGACGCCGCGATCCCGGGTGTCGGCGACGTCGCCGACCTGCTGGAGAAGACCGGTCGCGAGGGCGTCACCCTCCGCGACGACATCGAGCTGGAGCTCGGCTGAGCCAGCAACCGGCCGACCGGGAGGGCGACCGGCCCCCGGGTCGGATCGGTCCGACCAGCCACCGGCCGCTGGTGGTCGCCGCCGTCGGGGGGCTGGTCGCCGGCTGGGCGCTGCGCCCGCTGGCGCTGCGGTTCGGCTTCGTCGAGCCCGACGTCACCTGGGGCTCGATCCTGCTGCTGCTCCTGGTCGCCCTCGTCGTGGGATGGTCCGCCTGGGCCACCCGTCGCGTCGTACGCCGTGACCGGTCGGCGCTGCCGCACCACCAGGCCGTCAACCGGCTCGCCCTGGGCAAGGCGTGCGCCCTGGTCGGGGCGCTCCTGCTGGGCGGCTACCTCGGCTACGCCCTGGCCCAGCTCGGGGTCGGTGACGCCGCGTCGGCCCTGCGCCTGCGGCGGTCGGGCGCGGCGGCCGTGGCGTCGGCGCTCGTGACCGCGGCGGCCCTCGCCCTGGAGCACGCGTGTCGCGTGCCCGACGACGACGACTAGCGCAATATCCTGCGGCACATGGCCGCACCCCGCACCCCTGTCCGCCGTCGTCAGCGCAGCGTGCGGGTGAGCGTCTCGGTCGGGCTGCTCGGCACGGCCACGGTCGCCGTGCTCGCCAGCCTGCCGACGCAGTCGCCGCTGTGGCTGAGCCTCGGCTCGGTCCTGGCGCTGGCGCTGTCCTGGGCGGCCGTGCGGATCATGTGGACCGAGGTCCTGCAGTCGCGGCGCGAGAACGCCTCCGACCGGGCCGCCTCCGCGGCGGCCTACCGCGAGCTGTTCGGCGTCCGCGCGGCCGAGCACGCCGAGTTCACCACCGCGATGACCGAGCGCCTCGCCGAGGCGCACCTGTCCCAGCGCGAGCTCGAGGGCCTCCTGGTGCAGCACCAGAGCCGCGCCGTCCGTGCCGAGGCCAAGCTGGTCGCCGAGTCGAAGGCGCTCGTCGCCAGCCAGGAGCGGGTCGACGAGCTCGAGCGCGCGCTGGCCGTGCGCCAGGCCGAGGAGGCCGACGCGCTGGCCTCGTGGGAGGCCGGGCCGACCGACTCCGTCGTGGCCCTGGCCGCCTGGGACGAGCATGTCCTGGGCCGCGCGAGCGTCGCGCCCGCGCGCCCCGCGCTCAAGCAGGCCTGAGCGAGGACCGCCGCACCGCCTCCGCGTGGTCGGGCAGCCCGTCGACCATCTCCTCGGCCAGCAGCAGGTCGGAGGTCAGGTCGCGGTCGTGCATGTCCGGCACCCCGCCGTCACGCTCGTCGAGGTAGGCCAGGGCCCCGGCCAGCGACTCCGGGTGCGCTCCCTGCATCCGCAGGCAGCGCAGCGCCGCCACCAGCTCGGCGGCCAGGACGGCCCGGAAGCGTGAGACCGCGCCCAGTGCCTGCTGCGCGGCCAGGGTGGCGAAGGAGGCGTCCTCCTCGACCCCGCGGGAGAGGGTCACGACCTGGGTCCCGGCCGGCGTGGCCAGCGCGCGCAGCTCGGCCAGGGCCGACGCGGCGCTGTACTCCACGATCATCACGCCCGACGCCGCCGGCGTCCCGTCGCCGAGGAACGGGTGCAGCCCCGTGTACGCCGGCTCGGCCAGCATCGTCAGCCGGGCCAGGCTCAGCTGCGCGGCCTGGGCCAGCGCGAGCACGAGCGCGTCCAGCGACTGCACGAGGTACGCCGCGTGGAACGCGCCGTGGTGGGCGACCCCCAGCCGGGCCGAGACGATCGGGTTCTCCGACGGCGAGTTGGCCATCGCGACCACGACCTGCTCGGCGAAGGCGATCCGGTCGGTCAGCGCGCCGTGCACCTGGGGGAGCGTGCGCAGGCCGAACGGGTCCTGGATGCGTGCCGGCACCGGGTCGGGGCCGACCAGCGCGCGCATGGTGCGGCAGACCACCTGGGCGCCGGGGAACGGCGTGGCCGCCTCGACCGCGGTGCCGAACGCCTCGGCGTTGCCGCGCACCGCTGCGAAGCCCATCGCCGCGACCACCAGGGCGGCCCGCGCCAGCCGGTCGAGGTCGGCCACGGCCAGCGCCGCGTCGGCGAGCACGGCCGCGTTGCTGGACATGAAGGTCAGGGCGTCACCGGGCCCGAAGGTCGCCGTCGTCTGCACGGGCGGGTCGCTGACGCGCTCCCCGGAGAGCACCAGCGCGGTCGTGGCCAGCGCCGCGAGGTCGGCGGTGCCGACGCTGCCGCCCTCGCGCACCGGCGGGAGCGCGTCGTCGACGATCATCGCGGTCAGCGCGTCCAGCACCCGTGGGTCGATGCCGTTGCCGTCGGCGGCGAGCTGGTTGAGCCGGATCGCGAGCATGGCGCGCACCCGGGGCGCCGTACGCCGCTCGCCGGAGCTCGTCGCGTGGGAGCGCAGCAGCTGCTGGGCCTGGGACTCCGGCTCGGGCAGCACGACCTCGCGGTTGGCGCCCACCCCGGTCGAGCGGCCGTAGATCGGGCGCCGCGACGCGACCTCGTCGGCGTAGGCCTGGGAGGCGGCCACCCGCTCCCGGGCCGACGGATCCAGGGTCACCGGCGCGCCCTGCCGCGCGACCGCGACGATGTCGTCGAGGGTGAGGTGGGTGCCGTCGATGAGCGGCATCGGTTCTCCTTGGGGGCGTCTCGCAGGTCAAGCCTGGTGGGGTCTCGGGGTCCGGTGCCATAGTCTCGTGAACCGGTAGTCCAACAGCCTGGTGTTGGCCCCGTCCGGCAGGAGTCCTGACCATGATCCGCTTCGACCACGCGAGCAAGCAGTATCCCGACGGGACCGTCGCCGTCGACGAGCTGACCCTGGAGGCTCCGACCGGTCAGATCACCGTGCTGGTGGGCCCGTCCGGCTGCGGCAAGACCACCTCGCTGCGGATGATCAACCGGATGATCGAGCCCACCGGCGGCACGATCTGGCTGGACGACACCGACACCGCCAGCATGCCCGCCCACGAGCTCCGGCGGAAGATCGGCTACGTGATCCAGCACGCCGGGCTGTTCCCGCACCGGACCATCGTCGACAACGTGGCGACCGTGCCGTTCCTGCTGGGGACCGACAAGTAGCAGGCCCGCTCGCGGGCGATGGAGCTGCTCGAGCGGGTCGGCCTGGACCCGGCCTTCGCCAAGCGCTACCCCTCGCAGCTCTCCGGAGGGCAGCAGCAGCGCGTGGGCGTGGCCCGGGCGCTGGCCGCCGACCCGCCGGTGATGCTGATGGACGAGCCGTTCTCGGCCGTCGACCCCGTCGTGCGTGACCAGCTCCAGGACGAGTTCCTGCGGCTCCAGGAGGAGCTCGGCAAGACCATCGTCTTCGTCACCCACGACATCGACGAGGCGATCAAGCTGGGCGACCAGGTCGCCGTCCTGCGCGTCGGGGGCACGCTCGCCCAGCTGGCGCCGCCCCACGAGCTGCTCTCCCGCCCCGTCGACGCCTTCGTCGCCGGCTTCGTCGGTCGCGACCGTGGCTACCGGGCCCTGGGCTTCGCCGAGGGCGGCACGCTGCCGACCCACGAGGAGGCGACGATCACCCTCGGGCAGGAGGTCCCACGGGGCCAGGGCCACGTGCTGGTGGTCAACGGCGACCGCGAGCCGCAGGGCTGGGTCGACGGCGGGGGCACCTCGCCGACCGCCACCGAGGAGCAGCTGCTCCGGGGCGGCACCCTGGCCACCCAGGGCGGCACCCTCCGGGCCGCCCTGGACGCCTGCCTGTCCTCGCCCTCGGGCCGTGGGGTCGTCGTCGACGGCCAGGGGCGCCTCCTCGGCACCCTGACCGCCCGCGAGGTGCTCGACCTGATCGAGCGGCAGCCCGCATGATCGCCACCTTCGACTCCTCCAGCTCCTCCCCGCTCTACTTCTGGGGCTACTTCCTCGACCACCGGTCCGAGGACCTGGGCTGGCTGTGGGACCACACCTGGCTCTCGGTCGTGCCGGTCGTCGTGGGCCTGCTGCTGGCGCTGCCCCTGGGCTGGCTCGCCCGGCGCTATCCCTGGCTCTACGCCCCGATGATGTCGGCGAGCGGGCTGCTCTACACGATCCCCTCGATCGCCCTCTTCGTGCTGATCCCGCCGTTGCTCGGCCTCGACGTGCTGAGCCCGCTGCAGGTGCCGATCGCGCTCAGCGTCTACTCCACCGCCCTGCTGGTGCGGGTGGTGGCCGACGGCCTGGGCGCGGTGCCCGAGGAGACCCTGCAGGCGGCCACCGCCATCGGCTACAAGCCGGTCGGCCGGTTCTTCACCGTCGAGCTCCCGATCGCCGTGCCCGTGATCACCGCCGGGCTCCGGGTCGCGATCGTGGCCAACGTCAGCATCGTCGCGGTCGCCGGCACCATCGGCATGGACAACCTCGGCCGGCTCTTCGACAAGGGGTTCACGCTCTCGGTCGACCAGCCGTACTACCCGCCGATCGTGCTCGGCATCGTGCTCTGCGTGCTGCTGGCCCTGGTGCTCGACGGGCTGGTGCTGCTGGCCAGCCGCGCGCTGACCCCCTGGCGACGGGTGGCCCGCTGATGATCGGCGACACGTTCGGCTGGCTCTTCGACCCGGTCCACTGGCGCAGCACCAACTTCGACACCGGCATCCTCGGCCAGCTCGGCGCGCACCTGGGCTACACCCTGATCGCGATGGCCGTGGCGCTGGTGATCGCGCTCCCTCTGGGCCTGTGGATCGGTCACACGGGCAAGGCCACCTGGCTGATCACGGTGGCCAACGCCGTCCGCGCCCTGCCCACCGTGGGCGTGCTGGTGCTGCTCGTCGTGATCATCGCGCCGCACTTCTACGGCCGCACCAACTCCGGCTACCTGATCCCGACCGAGATCGTGCTGGTGCTGCTGGCGGTGCCGCCGATCCTGTCCAACACCTTCGCCGGGGTGCAGAACGTCTCGCCGGCCGTGCGCGACGCCGCGTTCGGGATGGGCATGACCGGCCCCCAGGTGCTGGCCCGGGTCGAGCTGCCCAACGCGCTGCCGCTGATCTTCTCCGGCGTCCGCTCCGCCGCCCTGCAGGTGATCGCGACCGCGACGATCGCGTCGTACGTCACCCTCGGCGGGCTCGGCCGGTTCATCTACGACGGCCTCGCGCAGAAGGACTACCCCCAGATGATCAGCGGTGGCCTGCTCGTGGCCGCCCTGGCGCTCGTGACCGACCTGCTGCTCGCCCTCGTGCAGCGCTACACCGTCTCCCGCGGCGTCACCGGACGCACCGGACGCCAGAAGGGAGCCGACTCACGGTCCGCCGTCCTCACCGAGGAGCTGGCCGCCGAGGGCACCTGAACGCTCACGCACCACCCGGCACCACCCCGACCCTTCCAGCCCCACCAGGAGAAGAACCATGAAGAGCAAGCTCATCGCGATCGCCTCGGCGGCGACCGTCCTCACGATGGGGCTCACCGCGTGCGGCTCGAGCTCCTCGGGCGGTTCGTCCGACAGCAGCAGCGGCGGCGGCACCGTCGCCTCCCAGATGATCTTCGGCGGTCCGCCGGAGTTCAAGACCCGCGCCGACGGCATCCCCGGCATCGAGAAGAACTACGGCGTGACGTTCGGCAAGTACACCGTCACCGACACCGGCGGGCCGGTCACCGTGAACGCCCTCAAGCGCGGCCAGGTCGACGCGGTCGACCTGTTCACCACCGACCCCGCGATCGAGGCCAACGGCTTCGTCATCCTCGAGGACCCCAAGAGCAACTTCGCGGCGCAGAACATCGTCCCGATCATCAACAAGGACAAGGCCAGCGACGGGGTCAAGCAGGTCCTCGACGGCGTCTCGGCCAAGCTCACCACCGACGGCCTCGGCACCCTGATCGGCCAGGTCGCCAACGACAAGTTGGACCCGGCCGACGTGGCCAAGGGTTGGCTGTCGGACAACGGCCTGGACACCACCGGCAGCTCGGCCAAGGGCGAGACCATCACCGTCGGCTCGGCGAACTTCCCCGAGAACGTCATCCTGGCCAACATCTATGCCGAGGCGCTGCAGGCCCAGGGCGCGACGATCAAGACCAAGCTCAACATCGGCAGCCGGGAGAAGTACTACCCGGCGCTGAAGTCGGGCTCGCTGGACCTCTTCCCGGAGTACACCGGCACGATCTTGAGCTACCTGGACGACAAGTCCACGGCCACCAGCCCCGACGACGTGTACGCCGCGCTGGGCAAGGTCCTGCCGAGCAACCTGGTCGCGCTGACCATGGCCGAGGCCCAGGACAGCGACGCGGTCGTGGTCACCAAGGAGACCGCGGCGAAGTACAAGCTGAAGACGATCGCCGACCTGGCCCAGAAGGGCTGACGCCACCCTCCTCGCAGGATCGACGCGACGTCAGGACGCGCACCGGGAACCATGTCCGGTGCGCGTCCGTTGTTCTAGAGTCCCGTGGCATGGCACACCACCACCGCTCGGGCGGGGACGCCGTCCCCCCCACGAACAAGACCCTCCTCTGGATCGCCGGCGTGCTGCTGATGATCCCGATCGTCGCGCTGATCTGGGTGCAGCCCTACGCCCGGGACACCCCGGAGCTGGGGGGAGTGCCGTTCTTCTTCTGGTACCAGTTCCTCTGGGTCTTCGTCTGCGCCGCCTGCACCTACACCGCGCACCGTCTGGTGCTGGCCGCCCGCAAGCCGCGGTCGCGTGACGGGCAGGTCGGCCGATGAGCCCGCTCGTGGCCGGCAAGGACGGCCTGGACTGGATCGCGCTCAGCGTGCTCGTGGTGCTCTTCGGGGTGGTCACCGTGCTGGGCTTCATGGCCACCCGGTTCCGCAAGGGCGACAGCCTGGAGTCCCTCGACGAGTGGGGCCTCGGCGGCCGGAAGTTCGGCACCTGGGTGACCTGGTTCCTGCTCGGCGGCGACATCTACACGGCGTACACCTTCGTCGCGGTGCCGGCGGCGATGTTCGCGACCGGTGCGGTCGCCGGCTTCTTCGCGGTGCCCTACACGATCGTGCTCTACCCGATCATCTTCATCTTCATGGCGCGGCTGTGGTCGGTCAGCCACCGGCACGGCTACGTCACGACCGCCGACTTCGTGCGCGGCCGCTACGACTCGCGGGTGCTCTCGCTGGCGGTGGCGGTCACCGGCTTCCTGGCCACGATGCCCTACATCGCGCTGCAGCTGGTCGGCATCCAGGCGGTGCTCGACGTGGTCGGCCTGGGCGGCGGCGGCAACATCATCGCCAAGGACGCCCCGCTGCTGATCGCGTTCGCGCTGCTGGCGGCGTACACCTACACCGCGGGCCTGCGCGCCCCGGCCGTGATCGCCTTCGTCAAGGACGGCCTGATCTACGTCGTGATCATCGTGGCGATCATCTACCTGCCCACGAAGGTGGGTGGCTGGGACACGATCTTCAGCGCCGCCAAGGACAAGATGGCCGCCACGAACGAGGCCACCGGCAAGCCGACCGGGTCGTTCATCCCCGGCAGCGGCCAGATGTGGTCCTACGCGACGCTGGCCCTCGGGTCGGCGATGGCGCTGTTCATGTACCCGCACTCGGTCACCGCGAGCCTGTCGTCGAACAGCCGCACCACGATCCGGCGCAACGCCGCGATCCTGCCGGCGTACTCCTTCGTGCTGGGGCTGCTCGCGCTGCTGGGCTGGGTCGCGATCGCGGCCGGTACGACGCCCGTGGGCGTGGACGGCAAGCCCAACCCGCAGCTGGTGATCCCGCAGCTGTTCGAGGACAGCTTCCCGAGCTGGTTCGCCGGTGTCGCCTTCGCGGCGGTGGCCATCGGCGCGCTCGTCCCGGCGGCGATCATGTCGATCGCGGCGGCGAACACCTTCACCCGCAACATCTACAAGGAGTGGATCAAGCCCGACGCGACGCCGCAGCAGGAGGCCAAGGTCTCCAAGCTGATGTCGCTGCTGGTCAAGGCCTTCGCGCTGGTCTTCGTGCTGACCATGGACAAGCAGAACGCGATCAACTTCCAGCTCCTGGGTGGCATCTGGATCCTGCAGACCTTCCCGTCGGTGGTGTTCAGCCTCTACACCCGCTGGTTCCACAAGTGGGCGCTGCTCGCGGGCTGGGCGGTCGGCATGGTCTACGGCACGGTCGCGGCCTACCGGGTCGCCAGCCCGACGACGAACCACTTCGGTGGCTCGCTGGCCGAGATCCCCGGGTTCGGGCAGCTGGGCTACATCGCGCTGACGGCATTCGTGCTGAACGTGGTGGTCACCGCCGTGGTCTCTGCGGTCCTGAACGCCACCAAGGTGGCCAACGGGTACGACGAGACCACGGCCGGCGACTACTACGCCGACGCCGGTGACCCGCGGGTCGAGAAGGACCTCGGTCGTCGCGAGGCCGGGCGTCAGGGAGCGGGGGGCACGACGAGGGAGTAGGCCCCCTGCTCGAGGTGCCAGGAGCGCCGGCGCTCGGGGCCGCTGATCTCGCCGTCGGCGGAGAGCCAGAAGTCCTCGCCCGACACGGTGACCTGCTTGGCCCGGATGCTGAGCACGTCGTCGCGCTCCTCGTGCTCGCCGTTGCGCAGCTGCCAGACGTAGGCGATCCGCTCCACCGGTCCGGTGGCGAACGAGATCATCACGTCGAGCTGGCCGTCCTCGGGGTCGGCGTCGGGCGTCAGCTCGGTGCCGCCCCCGACGCTGGCGCCGTTGGCCACGGCGACCATCAAGATGTGCTGGTCGACGTCGGAGACGACCTCGCCGTCGGCCTCGATGCGCAGGCGCACGAAGGGCGGCCGCACCGCGGCCATCGCGGCACCGATGGGGTAGCCGAGGATGCCGAAGCCGAAGGGCCCCAGCCGCTTCTTCCACCGGGCCCCGCGGCGGCTGGCCTGGGCGCTCGCGCCGGCGTGGACGCTGTTGACCACGACCCCGCCGAGCTCGTCGACGATCAGGTCCATCCTCCGGGGCTCCCCGGCGATCAGCGCCGCGGCCGCCTCGCCCGGGTCGAGCGGGATCTCGAGGGTGCGCGCGAAGTCGTTGCCGGTACCCAGCGGGATCAGCCCGAGCGTGCGCTCGGAGAGCTCGTGGCGCCGGTGCAGCGCGGCCACGACCGCGTGCAGGCTGCCGTCACCGCCGGCCACGACGATGCGCCGCGACCCGGCCCGGTGCAGCACCCCGTCGAGCTCGCCGGGGTTGCTGGTGCGGGCCACCTCGACGTCGGTCTCCTCACGGAGGACGCCCAGGGCGATGTCGAGCGCGTCGCGCTCCCCGCCGCCGGCCTCGGCGTTGGCGATCAGCAGGAGGGGGTCCACGGGGTCACTGTAGAGGGGCACTCGGCCACGGCGCCGGGACTCCGGGGAGATGTGCAGGTCGCGACGCCTCTTGGTAGCGTGAGGTCGCAGGACCCCGGTGCCACGGCGCCGGGTTCTCGTCTGTCGGGGCACCAGCCCTGGCTCGTCAGGGCGCCAGCCCGGTCCGGAAACACCCGACACCCGCTGATGGAGGGGTGCACATGCCTGCGATCGTCGTGCTCGGAGCCCAGTGGGGCGACGAGGGCAAGGGCAAGGCCACCGACCAGCTGACCACCGACGACTCGATCGACTTCTGCGTGCGCACCAGCGGTGGGCACAACGCAGGACACACGATCGTCGTCGACGGCCAGAAGTTCGCCACCCACCTGCTGCCCAGCGGCATCCTCTCGCCCGACTGCGTCTCGGTGATCGCCAACGGCGTCGTGGTCTCCCCGGAGGCCCTGTTCCGCGAGCTGGACGCCTTCGAGCAGCGCGGCGTCGAGCTCGGCGAGCTCGTGGTCAGCGGCAGCGCGCACGTGATCGCGTCGTACCACTCCACGGTCGACAAGGTCACCGAACGGTTCCTGGGCAAGAACAAGATCGGGACGACCGGCCGCGGCATCGGCCCGGCGTACGCCGACAAGATCAACCGCGTCGGCATCCGGATCGCCGACCTCTTCGACGAGGAGATCCTCAACGAGAAGGTCGAGGCTGCGCTGGAGGTCAAGAACCACCTGCTGACCAAGGTCTACAACCGCCGGGCGATCTCCGTCGAGGAGGTCGTCGAGGACCTGCTGTCCTACGCCGACCGGCTCCAGCCGATGGTGGCGGACACCTCGCTGCTGCTCAACCGCGCGCTCGACGAGGGCAAGACGGTGCTCTTCGAGGGCGCCCAGGCCACGATGCTGGACGTCGACCACGGCACCTACCCGTTCGTCACGAGCAGCAGCCCCGTCGCCGGTGGCGTGTGCACCGGGTCCGGCGTGGGCCCCACCCGGATCGACCGGGTGATCGGCGTGATCAAGGCCTACACCACCCGCGTCGGCTCGGGCCCGTTCCCGACCGAGCTCTTCGACGCCGACGGCGAGAAGCTGTGGCGGGTCGGCGGTGAGGTCGGCGTCTCGACCGGCCGCGACCGCCGCTGCGGCTGGTACGACGCCGTGGTCGCCCGCTACGCCGCCCGCGTCAACGGGCTGACCGAGTTCTTCATGACCAAGCTCGACGTGCTCTCCAGCTGGGAGCGGGTGCCGGTCTGCGTGGCCTACGACGTCGACGGCGTCCGGCACGACGAGATGCCGCTGACGCAGACCGACTTCCACAAGGCCACCCCGATCTACGAGTACCTCGACGGCTGGGCCGACGACCTCTCCTCCTGTCGCACCTTCGAGGACCTGCCGACGAACGCCCAGCGCTACGTGCGGGCGCTCGAGGAGATGTCCGGGGCCCCGTTCTGGGCCGTCGGGGTCGGCCCGGGCCGCGAGCAGACCCTCGTCGTGCCGCCGCGGTGAAGACCCTCGTCATCGGCACCGGCGGCCGTGAGCACGCGCTCGCGCTCGCGCTCTCCCGCGACCCGGCGGTCACGGAGGTGCACGCCGCCCCCGGCAACCCCGGCATCGCGGACTGCGCCACGCTGCACGACGTCGACCAGCTCGACGGCGCCGCGGTCGCCGACCTGGCCGTGTCGCTCGGCATCGACCTGGTCGTCGTCGGGCCCGAGGCCCCCTTGGTCGCGGGCGTGGCCGACGCCGTGCGCGAGCGGGGGATCAGCTGCTTCGGCCCGTCGCGTGCCGCCGCCGAGCTCGAGGGCTCCAAGGCCTTCGCCAAGGACGTGATGGCCGCGGCCGGAGTGCCGACCGCCGAGGCGCACGTGTGCACCACCCCCGACGAGGTGGAGGCCGCCCTCGACGCGTTCGGCCCGCCGTACGTCGTCAAGGACGACGGCTTGGCCGCCGGCAAGGGGGTCGTGGTCACCGACGACCGCGCCGAGGCCGTGGCCCACGCCGCCGGCTGCGACCGCGTGGTGATCGAGGAGTTCCTCGACGGCCCCGAGGTCTCGCTGTTCGCGATCACCGACGGACGCACCGTCTACCCGCTGCAGCCCGCCCAGGACTTCAAGCGCATCGGCGACGACGACCAGGGCCCCAACACCGGCGGCATGGGTGCCTACACGCCCCTGCCCTGGGCCCCGCCCGAGCTGGTGCCGCAGGTGCTCGAGCGGGTCCTGCAGCCGACCGTCGACGAGATGCAGCGGCGGGGCTCCACCTTCGCCGGCCTGCTCTACGCCGGGCTGGCCCTGACCTCGCGCGGCCTGCGGGTCGTGGAGTTCAACGCCCGGTTCGGCGACCCCGAGACCCAGCCGCTGATGGCCCTCCTCGACTCCCCGCTGGCGGCCCTGCTCAAGGGCGCCGCCGACGGCACCCTGGCCGACGTGCCCCCGCCCGCGTGGAAGCCCGGCGCCGCCGTCGCCGTCGTGATGGCCAGCGCCGGCTACCCCGAGAGCTCCCGCACGGGCGACGTGATCACGGTGGCCGAGCGGCTTGCCGCGTCCCCCGACGTCGACGTCATCCACGCCGGCACCGCCCTGCGCGACGGCGACCTCGTCACGGCAGGGGGTCGCGTCCTGGCCGTCACGGCCGTGGGCACCGACGTCGCCGACGCCCGCGCCAAGGCCTACGACGGCCTCGCCGCGGTCAGCTTCGAGGGCGCCCAGTGGCGCACCGACATCGCCGCCCGGGCCAGCCTGCAGGCCTGACACGCGACGCGGCCCCGGGCTCCCAGCCCGGGGTCTGGGTCGATGCCGCACGTGGCTGAGGCGGTACCCGCGGCCGACTCCGGCCCTCGGGCACTCGGGCCCTGCACCCGGGCCCCCCGCACCCGGGCCGACGCTAGGTAGAGGGGGCCACGTGGCCCCCTCTACCTAGCGTCGGCCCGGTGGGTCAGGACTGGACGCCGCCGCCGTCCTCCACAGGTGGGCTCGCGCTTCCTGGTGCCCGGGAGGGCGGTCGCGCTACGGTCCCTGGCCGTGGAGGAGCCCGAGGACGGCACCGGGCGCTGGAGCTCAGAGCGCAGGTCCGCGTCGCTGCTGGCCCCGATCGGGCTGTCGCGCAGGCACGCGACCAAGGTGCTGCACGCAGGCCTCGCAGGGCCGGCGGTCTCGCTGCCGGGCGTGACGCTCTACGACGAGGCCCGCGTGCGCAGCCTCCTGGAGTGGCCGGCGGTCACCCTCGACGACTGCTCCGAGGTGTGCCCGCACGGGCTGCTGGTGCTGCGCCGACAGGTCTCGGTGCTCGAGCCCCTGGACGTGCGGCTGGCGGCGGTGAGCGCGGGCTGGGACATCTCGGACTGGACGGCGCTGGGGCTGGCGTTGAGGATGGCGCTGCGCAGCTCGCGGGAGGCGGTGCCGTGGACGGGGTTCCCGGCCGTGGTCACGGTGGGGGGTTTCGTCGCGATGGGGGCGGAGGTGACGCGCTTCGGGCCGCGGCTCGTGCTGGTGGGGCCGGGGGAGTGGTTCGCACGGTTCGCGGGGCGGCGGCTCCCCGCAGGGTCCGGGAAGTCCTGGTTCCTGCTCGGTGAGCCGCGGAGGATGGCCGTGGGAGAATCCGCGCTGTGACCGTCCCCAACGTCCTCGCCACCCGTTACGCCGCCGCCGACCTGGCGCAGATCTGGTCCCCGGAGCACAAGATCGTGCTCGAGCGGCAGCTGTGGATCGCCGTCCTGCGGGCGCAGAAGGACCTGGGCGTGGACGTGCCCGACGGTGTGGTCGAGGCCTACGAGGCGGTCGTGGACCAGGTCGACCTGGCCAGCATCGCCGCCCGCGAGCGGATCACCCGCCACGACGTGAAGGCCCGGATCGAGGAGTTCTGCGCGCTGGCCGGGCACGAGCACATCCACAAGGGGATGACCTCGCGCGACCTGACCGAGAACGTCGAGCAGCTCCAGGTGCGCGGCTCCCTCGAGCTCGTGCGGCAGCGGATGGTCGCTGCGCTGGCCCGGCTGGCCCGGCTCGCCGCGGAGCACGCCGACCTGGTGATGGCCGGGCGCTCGCACAACGTCGCCGCGCAGGCCACCACGATGGGCAAGCGCTTCGCGACCGTCGCCGACGAGATGCTGGTCGCGCTGGAGCGGGTCGACGACCTGCTCGTCCGCTACCCGCTGCGCGGCATCAAGGGCCCGATGGGCACCTCGCAGGACATGCTCGACCTGCTGGACGGGTCCACCGCCGACCTCGCCGAGCTGGAGGAGCGGGTGGCCGCCCACCTCGGCTTCACCCGCGTGCTCACCAGCGTCGGGCAGGTCTACCCGCGCTCGCTGGACTTCGACGTCGTCTCGGCGCTGGTGCAGGCCGTCGCCGGTCCGTCCAACCTGGCCACGACGATCCGGCTGATGGCCGGCATCGAGCTGGTGACCGAGGGCTTCAAGGAGGGCCAGGTCGGGTCCTCGGCGATGCCGCACAAGATGAACACCCGGTCCTGCGAACGGGTCAACGGGCTCGCCGTCGTCCTCCGTGGCCAGCTCTCCATGGTCGGCGAGCTCGCCGGCGACCAGTGGAACGAGGGCGACGTCTCGTGCTCCGTCGTACGCCGGGTGGCGCTGCCCGACGCGTTCTTCGCCACCGACGGGCTCTTCCAGACCTTCCTGACCGTGCTCGACGAGTTCGGGGTGTTCCCGGCCGTGGTGCGGCGCGAGCTGGACCGCTACCTGCCCTTCCTGACCACCACCAAGGTGCTGATGACCGCGGTCCGCAACGGCGTCGGTCGCGAGGCCGCGCACGAGGCCATCAAGGAGCACGCGGTCGGGGTGGCGCTCGAGATGCGTCAGGGTCTGGCCGTGAACGACCTCTTCGAGCGCCTGGCCCGCGACGAGCGGCTCGGGCTGACCCGTCCGCAGATCGACGCGCTGGTGGCCGACCCGGTCGAGTTCACCGGCGCCGCGCGCGACCAGGTCGCCGGGGTCGTACGCCGGGTGGAGCGCGTCGTGGAGACCGACCCGGCCGCGGCGGCGTACGTCCCGGGCGAGATCCTCTGACCGCTGGGGCACCCCCTCCGAAGCCAAATTGTCCGATTCATACACATACGGGTGATTCTGCGCTAGCGTCGGTGACCTGACTCGGGCCGTCGGGGCTCGGGACGAGGGGGAGGAACCCACATCATGAACGCCAAGAACCGCATCGGTCGCGCCGCACTGCTCGTCGTGAGCCTGGGCCTGGCCGTCTCGGCGCCGATGGCCGCCTCCGTGGCCGCCGAGGCCAAGGGTGGCAACAACCACGACAGCAAGGCGATCCTGAAGAACGCCGCCATCCTCAAGGTCTCGAACGACAAGGCCATCCTGAAGGCTGACAAGGCCATCCTCTGAAGGCTCTGAGCCTCTCGGTACACCAGGGACGCACCGGCCTCGGCCGGTGCGTCCCTGCGTGCGTCTAGGGTGGATCCCGTGCACAACATCCCTGCTGCCCCGTCCGTCGAGGGCGCCACGCACCTGCACTCGGGGAAGGTGCGCGACCTCTACCGTCTGCCCGACGGTCACCTGCTGATGGTCGCGAGCGACCGGATCTCGGCCTACGACTTCGTCCTGGACTCCACGATCCCCGACAAGGGCGAGATCCTGACCCGGATGTCGCTGTGGTGGTTCGACCGGCTCAGCGACCTGGTGCCCCACCACGTGGTCTCGACCGACGTGCCGCAGTCGGTCAAGGGCCGAGCAGTGGTGTGCGAGGAGCTGGCCATGTACCCCGTCGAGTGCGTCGCCCGCGGCTACCTCACCGGGTCCGGCCTGGCGGACTACCAGTCCACCGGGCAGGTCTGTGGCCTGCCGCTGCCCAAGGGCCTGGTCGACGGCAGTCGGCTGCCGTCGCCGATCTTCACGCCGGCCACCAAGGCCGCGCTCGGCGACCACGACGAGAACGTCTCCTACGAGGCCGTGGTCAGCGACATCGGGGGTGACGCGGCCGCCGAGCTGCGCGACCTGACGCTCCGGGTCTACGCCCGCGCCGAGGAGGTCGCCCGCGAGCGCGGCCTGATCCTGGCCGACACCAAGTTCGAGTTCGGCACCCGCCTGGACGACCACGACAGCCCCGGCAGCGGCGAGCGCGGCCCGGTGGTCCTGGCCGACGAGGTGCTCACCCCCGACTCCAGCCGCTACTGGTCCGCCCGCGACTGGGAGCCCGGCCGGACGCAGCCGTCGTACGACAAGCAGATCGTCCGCAACTGGCTGACGTCTCCCGCCAGCGGCTGGGACCGCAGCTCCGGCGAGGCGCCGCCCCCGCTGCCGACCGAGGTGGTCGATCGCACCCGGGCCCGCTACGTCGAGGCGTTCGAGCTGCTCACCGGCGAGCGCTTCTGATGCTCCGCACCTCCCTGCAGTACGCCGTCCCGCCCGAGGTCGCGTTCGCCTACCTCGCCGATCCCCGCAACCGCCCCGAGTGGCAGTCCTCGCTCAAGCGCGTGCAGCTGCTCGACGAGGACGGACCCCGCGTGGGCCAGCGCTGGCTGGACCACACCGCGGTCGGGGTCGCTCCCGAGATGGTGATCACCGAGCTCGAGCCCGACGTGCGCTGGGCCGAGACCGGTCGCTGGCGCGGCATCGAGGCCGACCTGATGCTCGGCTTCGCCCCCCACGGCACCGGCACCCGCCTCGACGTGGCCTTCGAGGTCCGTGGTCGCCGGCTGCTGGCGCCGGTCGGCTGGGTGTCCACGGGCGCCGGGCTGTTCGCCGTGCGCTCCGACCTCGCCCGGGCCGGCCGCCTGCTCGCCGAGCGGACGCCGTCGTGACCGGGCGCGTGGTCGCGGCGATCTTCGCCGTGCTGCTGGTCGTGGTCGGTCTGGTGTGGACCGCCCAGGGCCTCGGCTACCTCAAGGGCAGCGCCATGACCGGCGTGGCGTACTGGGCCGTGGTGGGCCCGGCCGTCGCCGGCCTCGGCGTGGCCCTGGGCATCGTGGCCCTCCGCCGCCGATAGACTGCGCCCTGCCCGCACCCAGCCAGTGAGAGGGGCTCCCCGTGGCCCGAGTCGTGGTCGACGTCATGCCCAAGCCGGAGATCCTGGACCCCCAGGGCAAGGCCGTCCAGGGGGCGCTCCCGCGCCTCGGCTTCGCCGGGGTCTCCGAGGTGCGCCAGGGCAAGCGCTTCGAGCTCGAGCTCGACGGCGAGGCCACCGACGAGCGTCTCGCCGAGGTGCACCGGATGGCCGAGACCCTGCTCTCCAACCCGGTCATCGAGGACTACGCCGTGCGGGTGCTCGGGTGAGCGTGCGGATCGGCGTCGTCACCTTCCCGGGCTCCCTCGACGACGTCGACGCCCGGCGCGCGGTCCGGCTCGGCGGTGCGGAGGCGGTGCCCCTGTGGCACGGTGACCACGACCTGCAGGGCGTGGACGCGGTCGTGCTCCCGGGGGGCTTCTCCTACGGCGACTACCTCCGCTGCGGCGCCATCGCGCGGTTCGCGCCGGTGATGACCGAGGTGATCGCCGGGGCCCACCAGGGCATGCCCGTGCTCGGCATCTGCAACGGCTTCCAGATCCTGTGCGAGTCCCACCTGCTCCCGGGTGCGCTGATCCGCAACGACCACCGCAAGTTCGGCTGCCTCGACCAGGTCGTGCGCATCGAGCGCACGGACACGGCGTGGACCTCGGCGTACGCCCAGGACCAGGAGGTGACCATCGTGCTCAAGAACGGCGAGGGCTCCTTCGTCGCCGACGCCGACACCCTCGACCGGCTCGAGGGGGAGGGGCAGGTGGTCGCGCGCTACGTCGGGGGCAACCCCAACGGCTCCCAGCGCGCCATCGCCGGCGTGTCCAACGCGGCCGGCAACGTCGTCGGCCTGATGCCGCACCCCGAGCACGCGGTGGAGGACCTCTGCGGCCCCGGCACCGACGGGCTCGGCTTCTTCACCAGCGCCGTCGCGGGCTTCGCCACCCGGCTCCAGGACGCCTGAACCGCCCAGGCGAGCTCAGCGCCGACCCGCCACCAGGGCCGCCCACGTGGCCGAGCCGACGGTGCGCGTCACCGGCAGCCGGATGCTGCGCTGGTAGGCGCCCACGGCGGCCGCCGTCGGTGCGTCGTACGTCCCGGTGACCGTGAGGTACGGCGTGCCCCACGCGTTCAGCGCGCGCTGCACCCGCACCACGTCGGCGCCGGTCGAGCCGGCCCGCAGCGCGCTGCCGCCGTTGCCCGCGGTGACCAGGCTCATCCAGTCGTTCAGCGTGACGATGTCGCGGACCAGGTGGCCGACCCGCTTCTGGAACGCGGCCAGCGCCGTCGAGGTCGGCCCGTTCCAGGTGCCGGTGACCTCGTAGCGGTACAGCCGCTGCTGCTTGAGCAGGCACTGCAGCGGCACCACGAAGCTGCCCCGCTGCGGGCTGGTCGGGCGGTACGCCGTCCGGTTGATCGACGCCGGTGTGCAGCGCGCATCGCTGAGCTCGTTCCCCGTGGGTGCCGGCCCGGTCGGCGCCGGTGTCGGTGTCGGGGTGGGCGTCGGGGTCGGGGCCGGAGCGGGCGACCCGAGGACCGGCGTGCGCAGGTCCAGGTAGTTGCGGTCGATGTTGATCCGGACGCCGCCCCAGGTCTCGTCGTGCCCACCCTGGTACTGCTTCATCCGGCCGTGGGGCAGCCAGCCGTCGCTGCGGATGTACGACGAGCTGGTGTCGGCGCGGCCGTTCCAGTCCGCGATCCAGACCTGGTCGGGCATCGCGATCCGGTTGCCGTCGCGGACCCGGGCGTCGTCGAGCATCTTGATGCCCGACGCCGCGCTGGAGTAGTACCCGGAGGCGTAGCCGTAGGAGTGCAGCGTGTTGGTCCACATGTGCAGGAAGTACAGCGCCGACCAGGTGCAGGCCGTGCTCTGGCGGGTGTTGAAGGCCTCGAGGTCGTAGAACAGCGTGCTGCCGGGCACGATGCCGAGGGTCCGGGCCGCGCTCACGGCGCGTCGGGCCTCGAGGCGGCCCTGGGCGCGGGCGGCGTAGTACGTCGTGGCGGTGCTGGGGTCGATCGTCGGGTCGATGCTGCGGCCGTAGCGCGGGTAGCGGCTCGAGCACGACGCCTGCGGGCCCAGGGTGATCGGCATCAGGTGCCAGCCCGCGGCCAGCTGGGTGCGCACCCAGGTCGAGGTCAGGTTCGTCTGGCGGCGGCAGGCCCGCGAGTTGCCGGAGATGTAGATCCCGGCCGCGCGGAAGGGCGAGCGCTTGATCCAGGTGCTCATCGCGGACTGGCTCGGTGCCTCGCACTGGTCGAAGCCCAGCCCGGTGTAGCTGCCCGGGGTGACGGGGTTCGCGGCGTACGCCGGGCCGCCCGCGAGGGTCAGGCCCGCGACGGCGACGGTGCCCGCCACGGCCAGGCCGATCGTCCTCGAGAGGGCTCGCCGAAGGGTGGGGCGCAGGGTGGGACGGGGCAGCATGACGGTCTCCAGAGGTCGAGGACTGCGTCACCCTAACCTCAGGTTTCACACCAGTAACAGCATAACGAGTGAAGTACAACGCTGTAATTCGGACAAGACGCCCTCACCGAGGGCGTCCTGACGTCACAGGGTGGGTTCGCTGTAGGCGAGCTGGATGACCTCGAGGCCGCCGTTGCGGGTGTTCAGCTGGGTGCGACCCGGCACTCCCTGCTTGGGCCGGATCCGCCCGGTCACGGGCCCCTCGTCGGGGCTGCCGGGGAGGACCATCACCGGCATCGCGAGGTCGCCCAGGCCCTGGAGGACCTGGTCGAACGCGCGCGAGGCGCCGCCGGCACGTCGGGCGACGGCCAGGTGCAGGCCCACGTCGCGACCCTGGGCCAGCAGCGGGATGAGCGGGGCCAGCGGGTTGCCCTGGCTGGAGGAGACCAGGTCGTAGTCGTCGACGACGATGAACAGGTCGGAGCCGGTCCACCACGACCGGTTGCGCAGCTGCTCGGCGGTGACGTCGGAGCCGGGCAACCGGTTGGTGAGGTACTGCACGACCTGCTGCAGCATCGGGCCGGCCTGGGTGGCGTTGGTGACGTACTCCAGCATGTAGTCCTCGGGGACCTCGCCGAGCAGCCCGCGTCGGTAGTCGATCACCAGGAACTGGGCCTCGGCGGGGGTGCGCGTGCGCATCACCTCGCGCACGAAGGTGCGCAGCAGCGTGCTCTTGCCCGACCCGGAGTCGCCGTAGGCGTAGAAGTGCGGCTCCAGGTCGACGTCGAGGCCGACCGGGGCCAGGGCCCGCTCGTCGACGCCCAGGAAGACCCGGCGGTCCTCGGGTGCCGGACCGGCCTGCTCCAGCACCTGCTCGATGGTGACGCGCTCGGGCAGCAGCCGGAGCTTGGGTCCGGTGGGGCCGTGCCACGCCTTCTGCGAGCGCTCGATCAGGTCGGTGACGCCCTCGGACAGCACGTCGGCGTCGCCGGTGCCGTCGATGCGCGGCAGGGCGCCGAGGAAGTGCAGCTTGGACTGCACCAGGCCGCGGCCCGGTCGTCCGGCCGGCACCAGCGCGGCCACGCGCCGGTCGATCTCGGAGTCGCTGGGCTCACCGAGGCGCAGCTCGAGGCGGGTGCCGAGCACGTCGCGGATGGCGGCGCGGAAGTCCGCCCACCTCGACGCGGCCGCGATGATGTGCAGGCCGAAGGTCAGGCCGCGCTGGGCCAGCGACTGCAGCTCGCCCTCGAGCTCGTCGAAGTCCGAGCGCAGCGTGCCCCAGCCGTCGATGAACAGGAACAGGTCGCCGTAGCCGTCGTCGGCCGTCCCGCGGGCGCGGCGGTGGCGGTAGGTCTCGATGGAGTCGATGCCCTGGGAGCGGAAGTAGGTCTCGCGGGCGTTGACCAGGCCGGTGACCTCGGCCGCGATCCGGCGTACGACGTCGGGCTCGGAGCGGGTCGCCACGCCGGCGCAGTGCGGCAGGTCGACGAACGGGGCGAAGGTGCCGCCGCCGAAGTCGAGGACGTAGCACTGCACCTCCTTCGGCGACCGCGTCACGGCGAGGCTGGACATGATCGTGCGCAGCAGCGTGCTCTTGCCGCTGCGCGGACCGCCGACGACCGCGACGTGGCCGCCGGAGCCGGCCAGGTCGACGGTCAGGGTGTCGCGCCGTTGCTCACGCGGACGGTCGACCGTGCCGAGCGGGATCTGCAGTCCGGGACGGGCGTGCCAGGAGGCCGAGACCAGGCCGAGCTCCTCGTCGACGTCGAGGTCGCCGACGAGGCCGTCGAGGGTGTCGGGGACGTCGAGCGGCGGCAGCCACACCTTGTGCGCCTCGCCCCCGCGGCCGTCCATCTGGTCGACGGCCACGTCGAGCGTGGACGCCTCGTTGCTGTTGTGCGGCAGGGCCGCCGGGGCGTCGAGGACCTCGGGCTCGTCCTCGGCGGGAGCGAGCACGTGGCCGAGGGTGAAGGGCAGGATCGCGCGGGCCCGGAGGCCGGCACCGCCCCGGCCGCGGCGCCGGGGCGGGGGCCCGGACACGTAGGCCGCCTTGAACCGCAGGAGCGTGGACTGGTCGGGCTTGAGGTAGCCCAGGCCCGGCACCGAGGGCAGCTCGTAGGCGTCGGGCACGCCCAGCACGGTGCGGGACTCCGCCGAGCTGAAGGTGCGCAGGCCGATGCGGTACGACAGGTGGCTCTCCAGGCCGCGCAGGCGGCCCTCCTCGAGCCGCTGCGAGGCGAGCAGCAGGTGCAGCCCGAGGGACCGGCCGAGGCGGCCGATGGCTACGAAGAGGTCGATGAACTCCGGCTTGGCGCTGAGCATCTCGGAGAACTCGTCGACCACGATGAACAGGCTGGGCAGCGGCGCGAGCGGAGCACCCTGGAGACGGGCCTTCTCGTAGTCGCGGACGCTGGCGTAGTTGCCGGCCTCGCGCAGCACCTCCTGGCGCCGCACCATCTCGCCCGACAGGGCGTCCTGCATGCGGTCGACGAGGGTCAGCTCGTTCTCCAGGTTGGTGATCACCGCCGAGACGTGCGGCATCTCCGAGAGCCCGGCGAAGGTCGCGCCGCCCTTGAAGTCGACGAGCACCATGTTCAGCGTCTCGGGCGAGTGCGTCATCGCCAGACCGAGCACCAGGGTGCGGA
This sequence comes from uncultured Actinomycetota bacterium, assembly GCA_963750435.1. Lineage (GTDB taxonomy): Bacteria > Actinomycetota > Actinomycetes > Propionibacteriales > Nocardioidaceae > Marmoricola. The sequence goes on from CAVVQW010000018.1 coordinate 56,488, forward strand.
GGAACTCCGACTTGCCCGAGCCGGTGGCGCCGATGACCAGGCCGTGGGGGCCCATGCCCTGCTGGGCGGCCTCCTTGATGTCGAGGTGCACCGGCGCGCCGTTGTCCCCGATGCCGATCGGCACCCGCAGCCGGTCACGCTCGGGACGGCGCTCCCAGGCCCGGTCGAGGTCGAGCGCGGTGACGTCGCCGAGGCCGAGCAGGTCGGTGATCTCCGGGACCTTGGCGGTCAGGTCGTCGCGCACAGGGCCGTCGAGGGTGTGCAGCGGTGCCAGCCGGCGGGCGAAGGCCTCGGCCGTGGCGACGTCCATCTGGTCGCCCACGCACCGGAAGCTGGACTCCCGGGCCCGCTCGGCCATCACCGGGACGCCCCGGCGCAGGCGGGCGTCGGCGATGTTGAGGCGGAGCGTGAACGGGTCGTCGAGCTCGGCGTACCGGGTCGGCAGCGAGATCACGGTCATGCCGTGCACGCCCTCGGTCGGGACCAGGTGGTTGCCGGGAGGCAGGGTGCCGTTGTCGACGACGAGGAGCACGTGCGGCAGCGCCCCGACCTGGTCGACGCCGAAGCGGGGGCGGTCCTTGAGGTCGCTGGGCAGCAGCGCGATGGCGTCCTCGACGGAGGTGCAGACCAGGCGCTCGGGGCCGATCGCGTCGCTCTCGGTGGGGGACTGGGCGTGGGGGAGCCACTTCAGCCACTCCCACTCCGGCATCGTCTCGTCGTCGGTGAGCACCGCGACCAGCAGCTGCTCGGGCGACTGGAACGCGGCGGCCGAGCAGACCAGGGCCCGGGCCAGGCTGCGCGCGGCGTCGCGGGGGCCGGTGACCTCCACGGTGCTGAAGGCCCGCAGGTCCAGAGCCGCCGGCAGGTCGGGCTGGACCCGGTGCACGGCCAGGAGCCGGTGCAGCGCCGACGCGGCCACCGGGTCGACCTGGTCGATCGGCGCCGCCGCCGGCGGCACCAGGTCGAGGGCGAGCGGCTGCGAGGTGCGGCCGTAGCGCACGTGCATCAGGTCGTCGCTGTCGCCGTTGCGGTCCCAGAGGCGGGTGCCGTCCTCGGCCAGCGCGGGCAGGGCGCTGGGGTCCGGGTGGTTCCAGGTCAGGTAGTTGCGCTGCTGGTCGGCCGCGGCGCGGACCTGGGTGCGGACGGTCTGGAGGTACTGGAGGTACTCGCGGCGCTGGCCCGCGACCTGCGTCGTGCGCTGCTTGCGCTGGCGGTCGACGTTGACGAAGACGAAGCCGAGGGTGGCGACGAGGAACATGCCCGCCGCGATGAAGTTCTGGCCGCCGCTGCCACCACCGGCCGCCGCCACGAACACGATCGACCCGACGCTGCCCAGCATGGGCAGCGCCATCATCAGCGCACCGGAGATGCCCTCGTGGGGCGCCAGCTCGGGGGGTGGCTGGAGCACCAGCTCACCCTCGGGGAGCTCGGGCTCCTCGAGCTGGGGACCTCTGCGCAGCGTGGTGGACACCCGGATGCTCCCTCGTCGTGCTGGTCGTCCGGGAGGACCGCGCGTGCGAGCCGGCCCCCGGTGACTTCGTCCTTCGGGCACGGTGACCCGCCGACGCAGTGCATGATATTCGGTACACAGCACCCATGAGGGACAGTCACTCGAAACCGTCCAGATCTGCTGCGGGGGGAACGACCTTGGCCGAGAGCATCGTCGGCGCCACGATGCGCCTCAGCGTCCTCGGCGATGCCGGGCGCATCGACCTCGTGGTCCCGGTGTGGGTGGAGGTCGCCGACGTGGCCCGGTCGTACGCCGAGACCGTCGGGCTCGCCGACGTCCCCGTCCTGCGCCGGGCCACCGGTGCGCCGCTGGACCCGGAGAGTGCGCTGGACCGGGCCGGGCTGCGGCACGGCTCGCTGCTGCTGGCGGGCGACAGCCCCCGCGAGGTCGCCCCGCCGGGCGTGGACGAGCACGGCGAGCCCCTCGGCCCCGACGGGTCCGCCGGCCCGTCCTCCTGGCTGGTCGACGTCGCCGCCTTCGCCGTGGTCGTGGGCGCCGTCGCCGCGGCGCTGGGCGCAGGCGGCCTGCTCGGCACCGTGACCACGGTCGTGCTGCTGGTCGCCGGGCTGGTCGCCCTGCTGCCGCTGGGTCGCGAGCGCCTGCGCCTGCAACGGCTGCACGCGGCGCCCTTCTGCCTCGCCGGCGCGGCCCTGGTGGCCACCAGCCCCTCGCCCGACCACCCGCTGCTGCCGGTGGCGGTCGCGGCCGTCGCCGCCCTGGCCGGGTCGGGTGCCGCCCGGGCGCTCAGCGACGACGACGCCGTCTCCCTGGTCTGGCTCTGGTCGACCGGCCTGCTGGCCACCTCCGCGGTCGTGCTCCTCGTCCTGGGCGCCGGCCCGTCCGGGTTCTGGGCACTGCTCGTCGGCGGGGGACTGGTCGCCGTACGCCTGCTGCCGGCGCTGGTGGTCGACGTCAGCGACGACACCCTCCTGGACCTCGAGACCCTGGCGGTCACCGCCTGGTCCGCCCACGACGAGCCCCGCCGGGGTCAGCGACGTCCGGTGATCCGCCGGCCGCAGGTGCGCTCGCTCGCGCGCCGCGGCGGCGTGCTGCTGCGCACCGGGACGGCCGGGGCCGTGTCGGTGCTGGTGCTCGGTGCGTTCCTGCTGCTGCCCGCCGTCGACGGCGACGGGGCCTGGTCGCGGATCGGGGCGCAGGTGATGGTCGCCGCCGCCGCCGGTGCGGCCGCCCTGGTGGCCCGTGACTACCGCGACTGGCGCCTGCAGGTGCTCCTGCGGGTCGCCGCCGGAGTCCTGGCCGCGGTCCTGGCGCGCTCGGTGCTGCCCGACCTCGGTGACCTCGCCGCGCTCCTCGTCGTCCTCGGCGCCGTCGCGGTGGCCGCCGGGGTCGTCGTCGCGGCGCTCGCCCTCGGGCACGGGTGGCGCTCGGTGTGGTGGGCGAGAGTGGCGGATGTCCTCCAAGGTGTGCTTTTCGCTGTCGCGCTGACGGCGCTACCTCTAGCATCCGGATTGTTCGACTTTGTCTGGAGGTTTACGAGCTGACCCCCCGGGGGCAGGCTCTGGTCCGACACCGCGCTGCCCACCGGTGAGCGCATCCGATTGAGGCCCGACGGGGGTCCCACAGAAGGGAGTTCGCCATGGCTGGCGGCGGAGGTTACAAGACAGAATCGGGACAGATCCAAAAGGGTGCTGGGCTGGTGAGCAGCGCCCGCAGCGACCTGACGTCGATGCTGGGCGCCCTGCGTGGCGAGGTGTCGCAGAACGCGGCCAGCTGGAAGGGCACCGCGGCGCTCGAGTTCACCAAGCTGATGCAGCGCTGGGACGAGGACGCCAACCTGCTCACCAAGGCGCTCGACGAGTTCGAGAACAACCTGCGGGGCACGGACAAGAACTACAACCAGATCGAGTCCGAGGCCCAGGACACGATGACCAAGCTCTCAGCCAAGCTCGGCTGACGCGGAACCGGAGAGGATGAAGACCATGAGCAACGGATCGACCGAAGTCAACTTCAGTGGCCTCGACGCCACGAGCAGCTCCATCGGCGCGAAGTCCAAGACCATCCGCGGCCGGCTGGACCAGCTGGACTCCGACCTGGCGCCCATGCGGGCCAGCTGGGACGGTTTCGCCCGCGACGCCTACCACACCGCCCAGCTGCGCTGGAACACCGCGGCCGACGACCTGAACCTGATCCTCCAGGCGGTCGGCATCTCGGTGAACGACGCCCGGACCGGCTACCAGGACACCGAGAAGCTGAACACCAACATGTGGTGAGGCTGACGCGCCGCTGGCGCGTCGGCAGATCAAGAAGTCGTGGTGGGTCACGGGGGGAGCTCTCCTCGTGATCCACCATCGATCGGTTGCAGGGGGATGCACGACATGGTTCACACCGCAGATGGGGGCGGGGGCGGCGGCGGCCGCACCGCCCGGTTCACGCCCGACGAGATCGAGGCGATCGTCAAGACGGTCGTGCGCCCGGCGTACGACAAGGTCCAGGCGGCGATGAAGACCTTCGAGAACACCTCGGAGGGGTCCGGCGCGTTCGGCGGCTCCGACCCGGGTCAGGCGCTGGCCAGCCTGCACGCCTCGACCAAGAGCGTCTTCACCGACACCGTGATGGGCGTCAGCGAGGACCTCGACACCTTCGGCCACAACCTGAACACCGCGGCCAAGAACTGGCACCACGCCGACCAGACGGCCGCCGAGCGCGCCCAGATCCTGGCCACGCACCTGCTGCCCACCGCGGCGACGTCCACGCGCGAGCGCTACGACAAGTCCCGCGAGCGCCAGGGCCAGCGGCTCGACGTCGACGAGACCCTCCAGCACGAGGGCAAGGACGGCGAGGACAAGACCACGGGCGGCCACGGCACCGGCGGCCCCGTGATCGTCCAGCCGTCGCAGACGAGCGAAGGCCACTGACGGTGCACCCGCCCCGTGACCCCTCGCGGGCAGCTCGGACGCGTCGACGGCGGACCACCGGTCTCGTCGTCGCCTCGGTCCTGCTCGGCGGCAGCGTGCTCGGGGTCGCACCCGCGCAGGCCGCTGGGTCGCGGGCCGACGGCCCCCACGTCACGACGTGGTGGGGCGACGTGATGCACCTCGACCAGGTGCACCGACGGGCCACCGGCAAGGGCGTCGTCATCGCCCTGCTGGACGCCGGCCTCCAGCCCGGGGTGCCGGCCCTGGAGGGCGCCGACGTCGAGATGGGCACGTCCCCGTGCCTCTACAGCAGGACCGGTCTGAAGAAGGCGACCTACGAGTCGACGCCGGACGCCGTGCACGGGAGCCAGATGGCCTCGCTCCTGGTGGGCGGCGGCAACGGCCCGGGCGGGCCGGGCACGGGCGTCATGGGGGTGGCGCCCGACGCGAAGCTGCGGTTCTACGACGTCTCGCCGCTCCGGGGCAACGATCCCAAGGACATCACCTGCGACCCCTCCACCATCGTCGACACGGTGGCCCGGGCCATCAAGGACGGCGCCGACGTCGTGTCGCTCTCCTTCGGCGGCGGTCAGTCGGTGGCCGACGACGACTGGGCGCGCCTCGCGCGGCGCAACGAGGCCGTGATCGTCGCGTCCTCGATCTCGAAGTCCGACGACACCTTGACCTTCGAGCCGCCCGCGGGCGCACCGGGCATCGTGTCGGTCAACGCCCTCGACCGCGACTACTCCCCGTGGAAGAAGTCGCTCACGCTGATCGACCGGGACAAGGGCAGCGAGACCGAGGGGTGGTACACCCCCGCCATCTCCGCCCCCGGTGTGGACATCGACGCCGAGGGGACGGCCCTCGGCTACGGCCCGGGCGCCTACGTCACGGGCACCTCGCCGGCGGCCGCCCTGGTGGCCGGCTCGGTCGCGGTGGTCAAGGAGAAGTACCCCGACGCCACCCCGTCGCAGCTGGTGCAGAACCTCGTGCACCACACGACGCGTGACAACCTCACCGGCGCCAAGCGCATCCGCGACATGACCTGGGGCCTGAACACCGGTTTCGGGCCGGTGTCGCCGCTGAACATGCTCGAGCACGACCCGGCGGGCTGGCCCGACGAGAACCCGCTGGTGATCGACCCGACCACCGTGGCCGCGACGTACCCCTCGAGCATCGAGGGCCAGGAGCCGGCCGCCAGCCCGTCCGCCAGCCCGTCCGCCAGCCCGTCGGCCACTGCGTCGACTGCGACGAGCTCCACGTCCGAGAAGGCTGCCGACACCACGGGGAGCGCCGCCACGAAGCCGGCCGCCGAGTCGACAGGCGGCTCCTCGTGGGTCTGGGTGGCCGTGGGCCTCGCCGTGCTGCTGGTCCTGGCCGCCGGCGCGTTCCTCACCCGACGACGACGGACCGGGCGACCCACGGGCTCGCAGGACGACCACCGCGACGCGCACGACCACGACCACCAACCAGCCGGGGGGCACTGACCATGGCAGGACCGAACGAGCTCCGCTTCAACGAGGCGGTCCGCGGGGGCAACGCCGAGAACCTCCGCAACCGGGCGACGCACTGGCGCAACCAGGCGAAGGCCCTCACCGAGGCCGCCGCCGACATCCGCAAGGCACGCTCCGACGTGGAGCCGTACTACGAGGGCACCACCGACGCCGCGGCGGCACGGGAGGCGATGACGACCTTCGCCAAGGGTGTCGAGATCCAGCGCGACAACATGCTCCACGTCGCCCGCGGCCTCGACGACGCCGCGGAGACCATGGAGAACGCGCAGAAGGTCTCGCTCGGGCACGCGGCCCCGGACGCACCCACCGGCAAGGTCACCCCGGATCAGCAGAAGGACTACCAGGAGGCCAAGGACGCGGCGTACGCCGCTCGCGAGGCCCAGGCCAAGCACGCCTACAACGACCTGGTGGCCGGCTACTCCACCGCAGCCGCCAAGATCTCCAAGGCCGCACCCTCCGCCGGTCAGAAGTCGAGCGAGGGCGGCAGCGGTGGCGGTGGTGGCGGCGGTGTCCCGACGGCCCCCACGTCGACGACGGCGCCGGTCGCGTCCGGGTTCGCCCTGACCAGCACGGGCGGCCGCAAGCCCCCCCACGTCATCGGCTACAGCACCGACGCCACCGGCTCGACGGTGGACCTGAGCCCGACCGGCACCACCGGAGCGGTGGGGCAGGTCACCGGGAGCACCGCGGTCCCGGCGGCCAGCACCGACCAGGTCACCGGAGGAACCGCCTCGGGCTCCGTGCTCGGCAACCCCGTGCAGGCGGGCGGTGGCGCGACCGCCGCCGGGCCGCCCTGGCCGGGGGCACCGCGCTGGCCAAGGGCACGGGCGCCATCCGCAGCGCCCTGGCCGGCCGGGCCGCCGGCGCGGCCGCCAAGCCCACCACGCTCGGCGCATCGGCCAGGTCCGGTGCGCGCAGCGTCCTCGGCCGGGCCAACCCGGCGGCCGCACGCGGGGCCGCCGGCGCCGCCGCGGGCAAGGCGACGGGCGCCGCACGCGCGACGGGCGCCAAGGCCACCGGCGCCGCTCGCGCCACCGGGGCGAAGGCCACCGGCGCGACGCGTGCCACGGGTGCCAAGGCCACCGGGGCGACCCGGGCAACGGGTGCCAAGGCCACGGGAGCGACCCGGGCCACCGGTGCGAAGGCCTCGGGCGCCGCCCGGACCGGCACCGCCAAGGCCACCGGCGCCACCCGCCAGACCGGCGAGAAGGCGACCGGCGCGACGCGCGCGACCGGCGCCAAGGCGACCGGTGCGACCCGTGCGACCGGCGCCAAGGCCACCGGTGCCAAGGCGACGGAGACCAAGGCGGCAGGCGCAGGTCGGACCTCCTCGGCCGCCGGCCGCGCGGGTGCGAAGCCCGCCCAGCCGTCCTCGAACGGGTCCGCCGGCGCCGCCAAGGGCACCACGGGCCGGGCCGCGGCCGGGCGCGGTGGCGCAACCGACGGCAGCACCGGCGGCGCCAAGCCCCGGCGCGGACTCTTCGGTCGTGGGGGCGGCCGCAGCGTCCGCGAGGACCAGGGTCGCGACCACCTCGCCTTCGAGGACGAGCAGGCCTGGCTCGACGGTGACGACACCAACCCCGGCGTCATCCGCTGAGCGCGATCGCGCCTGGCATCCACCCCGCCCGACCCTTCGACCGCCCGCACCACCAGAGGAGCCACGCGTGACCATCTCCACGGAGGAGGCAACCGCCGAGACGCCCGGCAGCGGGCTCGTGCGCGTCTCCGTCACCGCGGGCGAACGTCGCGTCGACCTCGCGCTGCCGGGATCCGTCGCGGTCGCCGAGCTGCTGCCCGACCTCGTCCGCAGCCTGGGGATGCTCGACCCGCAGATCGTGCACGCCGGCTACACCCTCATCGGCTCCGACGGCCGCCCGCTCAACGACGACGCCGGCCTCACCGTGCAGGGTGTCCTCGACGGCTCGCTGCTCACGGTCGTCGCCGGCGCCGACCAGCGTCCGCCCCGCGTGTACGACGACATCGTCGAGGCCATGTCGGACGCCATCGAGGACGACATGTCGCCCTGGAAGCCGGCGGCCAGCCGGCGTACGGCCCTCGCCGCCGCCAGCGTGCTGATGGGCATCGGCGCCGGAGCACTCCTGATGATGCGGCCCAGCCTGGTCGCCGGGGCCGCCGCCGGCGTGATCGCGCTGCTCCTCGTCGTCGCCGCGATCGTGCTCAGCCAGCTCAAGGACGAGTACGACGCCTCGGTCACGCTCGCCTGGCTGGGGGCGGTGTACGCCGCCGCGTCCGGCTTCACCGCGACCTCGGGCGGTGCCGAGCTCGGCCTCCCCGCGGCCGTCGCGGGCGGTGGCACGGCCGCCGCCGGCCTCGTGGCCGCCCTCGGGCTCAAGCGCGGACGCGCCCTGGTCTACCCGGCCGTGATGATCGGGCTGGTCGTGGCGATCGCGGCCACCGTCGTCCACCTCAGCACCTTCGAGCCCGGCCAGGTGGCCGGAGTCGTGATGGCGGTCGTGGTCGTGGTCGGCAGCATCGTGCCGCGGCTGACGCTGGGCACCACCCGCTCGCACGTTCCGCAGGCCTACACCCACGACGACCTCACGGCCGAGCCGGACGAGATCGACGAGGAGACCGTGCGCGCGGACGCCCGCTCGGCCCACGGCCTGCTGCTCGCGGTCGCGGCGACCGTCGGTGTCCTGGTCACCCTGCTGGCGCCCCTGGTGACCCAGCGCGGCGTCACCGGCGCCCTCCTCGGGGTGTGCGCGGCGGCCGTCGTGATGCTCCGCACCCGGCAGTACCGCGTGGGCTCGGAGGTGGCCGTCGGCCTGGGGCTCGGCGTCACCGCGCTGGGCTCGATCGCGCTGTCGGCACTGCTCGAGCACGAGGGCTGGCGTTCAGCAGTTGGTCTGACACTGGCGGTGGCCGGAAGTATCCTGCTGTTGTTGACTTTGGCACCCAGCACCCCGTCGGTCCGTCGTGGCCGGCTCGGTGACGTCGCGGAGATGACGGCACTCGTGGCCATGGTCCCGCTGCTCGTCTTCGCGATCGGGGTGGTGTCCGCCGTGCGCGGATGAGAAGGGCTCGGGGCGGATCACGCCCGACGTACGCAGGACGTTGATGTGCAACACGGGGAAACCCGAAGGGGGAAAACAGATGAAGCTCGGCCGTAGGGTCGCCGCGACGACCACGCTCGTCGCTGGACTGATGATGGTGTCGGTGCCCGCGATCGCGGCCGTCGGCGCCGGTGGGGCGGACACGTCCGCCGCCGGTGTCACGGCGCAGCAGGAGAACAAGGTGGTCGACGACTGCCGCACCAAGGACGACGTGCTGGGCTGCCTGCAGAAGGCGAAGCGCGAGGGCACGATCACCGCCCGCACGAACATCGCGCGCGTGGTGGCGGAGGAGAAGGCCAAGGACCGGGCCGCCGCTGCCGAGGTGGCTGCGGACAAGGCGGCGTCCGAGAAGGCGGCGTCCGAGAAGGTCGCCGCGCAGAAGGCCAGCGCTGACGAGGCTGCTGCGGACGAGGCGGCTGCCGACAAGGCGGCCGCGGACAAGAAGGCGACCGACACCCAGGTGGCGGCTCGTGAGATCGCCGCGGGTGCGGCGCTCGCCGACCCGCTGCCGACGATCCCGGTGCCGACGGTCCCGGTGCCGACGCTGCCCCCGCTCCCGACCGACGACCCGCTCCCGACCGACGACCCGGAGCCGACCGACGGCCCCACCATCGTCGACCCGGAGCCGACGGACGACCCGCAGCCCAGCGAGACGGCCGACCCCACCACCGGCCCCACCCTGCAGCCCTCCTCCGGCCCGACGAACGGGAACGGCAACGGGAACGGGAACGGCAACGGGAACGGCAACGGCAACGGGAACGGGAACGGCACCGGGAACGGCACCGGCACCGGCACCGGGAACGGTGCGGGCAACGGCACGGGCGACACCGACGGGAACACCAGCCCCGAGGGTGTCGTGCCCCAGTCGGGCGCGAGCTCGGTGCCGCTGAACTCCGGCTGCTCCGACGCCGCGGTCTGCCAGGCGGCTGCCGCCCCCACGACCGCGACCACCTCCACCGCCGACGGTCTCGCGAACACCGGTGCCCCGGCCCAGAGCGCCCTGCTCGTCGTGGGTGGGCTCTCGCTGATCCTCCTGGGCCTCGTGCTCCTGGGTCAGCCGCGACGCGCCCGCTCCATCGCCTGACCCCGCCCCGCCCGTCGTACGCCGAGGAGCGCGATCGTGTCCAGCAAGCGTGACCTCGTCGAGGCTCACTCCTTCAACCGCCGACGCCTGGTCACCGCCTTCGTCAGCGGTGCGCCGGGCGGGCGCGAGGTCGAGCCGGTGCGCTACGCGCGGGCCCTCGTGGCCGGCGCGGTCCTGGCGGCCCTCGTGGTCGTCGGGGCCGCGGTCGGTGGGCTGATCAAGCCCAAGCTCCAGGACGGGTGGAACCAGAACGCGCTGGTGATCGGGAAGGACAGCGGAGCCCGCTTCTTCGCCCAGAAGAACACCCTGTTCCCGATCATCAACACCACCTCGGCCCGGCTGATCGCCGCGGACAGCAGCGGCCGGCTGAAGATCAGCACCGTCGACGACAAGCTCCTCGGTGACATGGACGTCTCCTTCACCATCGGCATCCCGGGGGCACCCGACGCCCTGCCCACCGACGCCGACCTGATCCAGACCGGGTGGACCGCCTGCGTCAACGGCTCCGGCGGGCTGAAGGTCAGCGTCGACGACCGGGCTCCGGCGCGTGCCGTCCAGGACCAGGCGCTGCTCGTGGAGTCGGTCGGCGAGGGGGGCGAGCGCTTCCTGGTCGCCGGTGGCCGGCGCTACCCGATCAGCGGGCGCAACGGCGACAACACGCTGCGCACCCTGGGCCTGCCGACCAACGCCTTCCAGGCCTCCGGCAGCTGGGTCAACCTGCTCGAGCTCGGCCCGGAGATCAAGCCGTTCCAGGTGCCGGGCCAGGGGCAGGTCGTCGACACCGGCATCCCGGGCGTCGACCGGGTCGGCACGCCGATCATCCAGGGCGGCTCGCAGTACCTCCTGGTCACGGTCTCCGGCAAGCCGGGGCTGCTGCCCCTGAGCGACTTCGCCTACGCCGTCTACCAGGCCGGGTCGACGGTGCAGCCGGCCAAGCCGTCGGCCGCCGAGCTGGCCAAGCTGCCCAACGTCGGCCGCGTCAAGGGTCTGGAGTTCCTCGCCACGTGGCCCCAGCAGGCACCGACGCCGTACCGCCAGTCCGCGCCGTGCCTCGTGCTCGACGGGTCCGGCGACTTCCGCACCACCAGCCTGGCCACGGCCGGCTCGGACCGGCTGCCCGACGCCAAGACGCAGGCGGTCACGGTGCGCCCGGGGCACGGCGCCCTGGTGCAGGAGACCAGCGGTGGGGTCCGCTCCGACCAGGGAGGCGCGGTGCTGATCGACAGCACCGGCACCCGCTTCACCGTCCCGCCGCAGGCCGTGGGTCGGCTCGGCTACGGGTCGGTGGCGGCCCCCTCGGTCAGCCAGGCCTGGACGGTGCTGTTCACCGACGGCCCGGCCCTGGCCCCGGAGCAGGCGATCAAGCCGGCGACCGGCGGCAGCTCGTGAGCCTGCGTCGCACGGCGACGGTGGCGTGCGCCCTCGGGCTCGCCCTGTCGGCGACGCCGGTGGCGGCCCACGCCGTCGCCCCCGCGGCCGACCCCGGCACGGCCGACTGCCAGCTCGGCACCACGGCCTTCATCGCCCAGCGCGGGCTCTCCAACGCCCTGCCGATGATCTCCACCCCCCAGTCGTGGCAGCTGTCCCGCGGCAAGGGGGTGACGGTCGCGGTCGTCGACTCGGGCGTCGAGGTCGGGAACCAGCACCTCACCGCCAACGTCAAGCCCGGGTTCAGCCTGCTGCCCGACGGCGACGGCCGCACCGACCTGCTCGGCCACGGCACCGCCGTGGCCGGGGTGATCGCGGCCCGCAAGATCCCGCAGTCGGTGCTCGAGGGCCAGGCGCCCGAGGCCACGATCCTGCCGGTGCGCGTCTACGACCTGCCCGACTCGGAGAACGACGCCACCCCGCCCCAGCAGCCGCTGAACGCGCTGGGGGTGGCCCAGGGCATCCGCTGGGCCGCGGACCACGGGGCCGACGTCATCAACGTCTCGATCTCCTCGGGCCCCTCCGCGCCGGGACTGGTCGAGCAGCGCGACGCGGTCCGCCACGCCCAGGCCAAGGGCGCGCTGATCGTGGCCTCGAGCGGCGACAGCGACATCGGCGCCGTCACCCAGGACCGCTACCCGGCTTCGTTCCCCGGCGTGATCGGCGTGGCCGCGGCCAACACCTCGGGCCGGGTCGACGACTACTCCGTGCACAGCCCGGGCGTGGACGTGATCGCGCCGGGCCAGCAGATCATGGTGGCCTTCCACGCCAACGGCGACTGCCTGGGGGGCGACACCCCGCAGACCAGCTACTCGGCCGGTTTCGTCAGCGGTCTCGCCGCCCAGCTCAAGCAGCGGTTCCCGCGCGAGTCCAACGCGATGATCGCGTGGCGGATCATGTCCACGGCCAAGCGCGACCGCCCGAGCGCCCGCGACGACAACGCCGGCTGGGGCCTCGTGCAGCCGTACGCCGCCCTCACGCTCGTCCCGGACCCCTCACGACCCGGGCCGGCGATGCCCGGCGCGCCCAAGGTGCAGGCGGCCAAGACCGAGACCGGCGTGCAGCTGGCCAGCGAGACCACCGACCCCATGACCGGCGTACGCCGCGAAGCCGTCTGGTGGACCCTCGGCGGGGTCGGGCTGGCCGCGCTGGCCCTGCTGCTCCGCCCGCTGCTCCGCCGCCGCGCCGACTGAGACCCGCCCGGTCGGGGGCCGTCAGCGGTGGGTCCCGACCTCGGGCGGCGTGCCCGCGGTGAGGACGTCGAGACCGAGCCGGGCGCCGACCTGTCGATCGAGCCCTCCGGCGTGGGTCGCGGGGTCCCCCGGCACGCCTGGCGGCAGGGCCAGGACCCGGCCGTCGGGGTCCAGGAGGGCCTCGGGTCGGCCGTCGGGGCCGTCGAGCGCGCTGAGGACGCGCAGGCCGTCGGTGACCGCGACGAGGGGTCGGCCCTCGTGCTGGACCCAGGTGAGGTGACCCTGGGGCGGTGGGGCCGGCCGCAGCTCGGCGTCGGGACCCTCCACCCGGGTCACGCGGCCCGCGGGTGAGCGGACGAGCCGTCGCTGGAGCAGGACCTCCGGCGGTGCCGCGGGCGCTGCCGGCCCGCTCGCCCCGAGACCGGCGAGGCGGGACTCGAGCCGCGACCGGGCGGCGTCGGCGTCGGGTCGCGACAGGGTCTGGGCCACCAGCCACCCGTCGGTGTCCCACGTCTGCTCCAGGACGGGCCCGCCGGGCAGGACCCGGGAGACCTCTCGCCCGCAGGCGTCGCGGGCGAGCGTCAGGCGCCGGGTCTCGCGGTCGAGGGTGAGGGTGAGGCCGGCCGGACGGCCGGCGGCGTCGAGCTGCCACTCCTCGACCAGGCCGTCGGGGTGGGTGCGCGCGAGCACCCGACCGCAGGCGTCGCGCTCGACGGCGACGTCCGCCACGGGCTCCTCCACGGTGGCCGGACCCGTCCCGGCGGCGATCGGCGCCGGGGAGTCGCACTCGACCCGGGTCACCTCGCCGTCGGGGTCGACCAGCTCGACCGGTCGTCCCTCGGCGTCGCGCACCCAGCGGGCGGTGGCCCCGCTCGGCAGCACGACCGCCTCGAGGAGTCCCTCGGCCGAGCGGGTCAGCCGGGTGGTGCCGCGCTCGGGGTCGGTCGCGGAGGTCAGTCGTCCGCCCAGGTCGTAGGTCCACGACCAAGTCGCGCCGTCGAGGCCGACCAGCCGGACGGGCCGCCCGGCCCGGTCGAGCGTGACGCGGGTGCGGGCCCCGGTGGCGTCGGTGCGCACGGCCTCGCGCCCGTCCGGGGAGAGCTGCCAGGAGGAGGTGTCGGCCCAGGCGCGAGCTGGCGTGCCGGTGACCGGCGGCTCGCCGTCGTCGAGGCGCACCTCGTGGCCGGTGCGGTCGGTCCACGAGACGAGCCGGTCGGCGTCGTCCCAGGTCCAGGTCTGGACGGCAGGCCCGCTCGGGGTGCCGAGGCCGACCAGCCGGCCCCGGTCGTCGTAGGCGTAGCGGACGACCTCCTCGCCGACCTCCGCCTGATCGGGCTCGTCACCGGGCGCGCGGGGCCACCGCTCGTCAGGGTGACCCGACTCGGTCGGCGCCAGCCGGAGGCCGGTCACGCGGTCGTCGGCAGTCGCGACCAGCACCCGCACGCCGCCCGTGTGGCGCAGCTCCAGCAGCTGCCCACCGAGGTCGCGCACGAGCGAGAACCGGTGCCCTCGCTCGTCGCTGACGGCGTGGAGGGGCACCGCGCGGGTGTGGGCGCGGTCGAAGTGGTGGCGGCGGCCCGTGGCCGGGTCGGTCACGACGTAGGCGCCCGTGCCTGCCAGCACCAGCGGCCACGGGTCGCCGTCCCGGGGGAGCTCGGGGCGTCCCACCACCGGGTCGGCGTAGACGAGCACCGAGCCGTCGGCCCGGACGAGGCGCACCCCGTCGCCGTCGACCTCGAGGTGCACGTCGAGCAGCGAGCACCAGCCGGGTCCGAAGACGCCCCCGGTGGCGCCCTGGCGGTGGACGCGGGTGATCTCCAGGGGCAGGGCCCCCAGGACGAGCAGGTCGGTGCGTCTGCGGGAGGTGCCGCCGGTGCTGGCGCCTTCCAGGAGGTGCGACGGGTCGACCACCCAGTCGGCCCCGGCAGTCATGGCGCCGGCAGCTCGAAGCTCGTCGACGGCACGGTGCCCGTCTGGAGGTCGGCCAGGGCGACCTGCACCTCGAAGACGCCGGGCTCGGGCGACCAGGCACCCACACGCACCGCCGTCTCGGGGTCGTCGTCGTCCAGCCGCAGGATCCCGGTCTGGCCCCAGGCGTGCAGCAGGCGACCGGGCACCCCGCGCCACCGGTGTCGCAGGTCGACGGTGAACAGCCGGTCGCACTCCGCTCGCGGCACCATCCGGTGCGAGACACCGGGGCGCGCGGGTGTGAAGCCGTCGGGCACGTCGCCGAACGCGACCAGCTCGACGAAGGAGCGGTCCTCGGCTCCGAAGTCGGCGACCCACTCGCGGCCGTGCCACTCCGCACGCGGCCCGGCGTACACGAACGGCGGGCTCCACGACGGCACCCGTGCCCAGCCGGCGGCCGGCCCCTGGAACACCGACAGCAGCTGCTCGCCGTCGCCGGAGAGGCGCCACATCTGCGTTCCCGCGGGCACCCGGGTCGTGTCCAGCGACCAGACCGGCACGACCGCGAGGCGGGTGCGCAGGAAGCCCAGGTCGTACTGCGGCCACGGCCGCGGCACCGGCTGGCGGTCCGGGATCTCGTGCCGCATCAGCGGGGCCGCGCGGTAGCGCAGGACGTCGACGTGCGTCGGCTCAGGACCGTACGGCGCGATCTCGGTCAGGCCGTAGGCCTCCAGCAGGGCTGCCGGGTCGGTGATCTCGGCGACGTCGGAGCGGGCGACGACGGGGCCGAAGACGTGGCTGATGCCGTTGCTGGCGATCTGGTCGGCGTGCCGGGGCCAGAGCAGCTTCTGCATCACCCGGCCCTCGCGGGCAGGCTCGGGCGCCTCGGTGTCGGTCGAGGTCTGGTCCGGCTGGCTCACCGGTCGGCTCCCGGGATGGCACGGTCGGCCTCGTTGACGGTCACGCCGGTGAACTCCCCGACCGGAGCCGTGCCGGCGTACCCGCCGTCGTGCTGGGAGCCCTGCAGGCCGTTCTGGAGAGCCCACGCTCGGTCGCCGGTGAACCAGAAGCCCGCGACGGCTGCGGTCTCGTCGACCAGGTCGATGGCGACCCGCTCTCCCCGCCACAGGGCGGTCACGCCGCGGCGGAACATCCGCTCCAGCGCGGATCCAGGGACCTTGACCCAGGCCCCGGTGCGCGGCGAGTGGCCGCGCTCGAGGGCGTCGGGGAAGTCGCCGCCGTCGTCGCCCAGCGCGACCTCGTCGCGGCCCTGGAAGGCGACCGGCAGGTCGCGCCCCCGGTAGGTCGCGTAGTTGGCCGAGCTCTCCAACCGAGTGCTCACCGGACCTTCACCCACTCGCCGTCCTTGAAGACGGCGTCGAGGTGCTGTTCGCCGTTCTTGCCGATCGACCACATCTCGGCGCCGTCGTCCATCGTCGCGGCGCGGGTGCCCTCGGCGTTGGGGCCGGGCTGCCACTCGGGGATGACGTCGTCGTGGGACTTGGTGAAGCCGTTGCCGGTGAACGGGTGGTCCCAGCCGTCGTAGTGCCCCGAGCCGCCCATCTCGGTGGTGCGGGGGATCTCGAAGCCGTCGGGGGTGTTGAAGCGGATGACGGTGGACGAGGCGTCCCCGGTGTGGAAGGTCGTGCGGGGGTAGTCCAGGCGCAGGCCGTCGTGCAGGGCGTCGGGAGTGCCGAGATGGGCGGTGTCGTCGGCCCGGGTGACCGAGCCGCGCACCTGCGACGGGTCGAACGGGCGGGTGCTGTCCGCAGCGTCGCCGAGGTACCGGGAGCGCTGCTCGGGCGTGATCACCTTCTGCATCACGGTGTCCGGGTCGGGTGCCGGCACGGCGTCGCGCACGCGGTTCAGGTCGGCGACCTCGTCGGGCGACAGGCCACCGGGACGCTCGTTGATGATGTCGATCAGGTCGTCGCGGTCCCAGCCGTTGCGCTCCAGGGCGCGGCTCAGGTCCGCCGGGTCGCCCAGGGAGTCGGGGCCGTGCGTGCCGGTGGGCAGGTCGTCCAGCCCTCGTGCCCCACGGGAGGCCAGGTCGTCGGCGCCGCCCATCGCCCCGCGCTCGGCGAGGTCGTCGGCGGTGCGGGTCGCGCCGCGCTGCAGGATGTCCTCGAGCGTGCGCACCGCCGTCCGACTGCCGATCGACGCCGCGGCACCCGCCCCGCCCGTGCCCACGGTGCCGACCAGGTTGGGCAGCAGCTCGCCGAACGCCTCGGCCGGGTCGGTGGTCCACCCGGAGCCGATGATCGCGCTGACGGCCTCGACCGGGTGGTTGGCGGTGTGGATCAGGCCGGTCGTGGTGTTCGACAAGCCCTCGAGGTACGCCGCGGGGTTGCGCATGTTGTAGGGGTCGGTGGGGTTCAGGCCGCGCACGAACTTCACCAGGCCGCCGGTGCCCTTGAGCACGCCGCCGGTGACGTGCGCGCCCCAGACCTCCCGCATCTGCATCAGGTCGGAGGCGTTGGCGCCCATGCGGTCGGTGAAGTCGGGCTCCTGCGGGGCCCCCGCGGTGGCCGACCGGATCGTGCTGGCCGCACGCTCGGCGGCCTCGTCGCGCTGCTTGCGGGCCTGGTCGAGGGTGTGCTGGGCGGCCTCCATGTCGGCCTTGCCGGGGTCGGTGAAGGTGCCGGGGTCCGCCGGCATCTGGTCGGCCGGGGTGCCGGCGTCACCGCCTTGTTCCAGGTGTCGACCTTGTCGTTGTGGGCCTTGACCGCCGACTCCGAGGCCGACTTGCCCTGGTCGTACTGCTGGATCGCGCTCTTGGCCTGCCCCTGGGCCCAGGTCACGGTGGAGGCGTACGACGTCCAGGCCTTCGCCGCGTCGCCGCAGGCGTCGCCGGCGGTGCTCCACTTCTTGGGCTGGGCGCTCATCTTGACGTCGAAGCCGTCCGCCGCGGATCCGGTCCAGCCGCCGGCGTCGATGCCGCCCAACCCGGAGGAGGCGCTGGCCATCGAGCCCGCGAAGCTGCTCAGGTGCGTGGCGACCTCGTTGATCTTCTCGACCTCGCCGTGGACCAGCTGCTTGGGGTCGTCGCTGTCGCCCAGCTCGCGCTCGGAGACCTCGTCGCCGAGGGCGTCGGCGATGTCGTCGCCCGTGTCCTCGACGAAGTCGGCCGCGCCCTCGAGCCCCACGTGGTCGAGCACGTCGGCCAGCGCGCTGGAGCCGTCGTCGACCCAGCCGCCGACGGTCTCCTTGCCGTCCTCGTAGGCGCCCTCGAGCCACTCGCCGGCGTCGTCGACCTTGTCCTCGACGAACCCTCCGACGTCGCCGGCCTTGTCCTTGACCCAGTCACCGAAGCCCATGCGTCACTTCCCCCCGGCGCCGGAGTCGTCGCCGTTGAAGGCGGTGTCGAGGTCGTCCATCGTCGTGCCGACGGGGTCGCTGCGTGACTCCTTGGTGTCCTCCCAGGTGTCCTTCCACGAGTCGCCCATGCGGTCGCTCGCGTCCTCGAAGGACTGCGGGCTGTAGTCGGTCGAGGTGGTCTGGGCCATCAGGTCCGACCAGCTGGTCTGGGTGGCCTGGTCGTCGGTCATGTGCGGGTTCCCGGCGACGTCGACGAACAGCTGCTTCATCATGTCCTGGCCGTACTGCTCCATCAGGGCGTACTTGCCGGCGTTCAGGCCCACCCGCACGGCGATCTCGTTGCCGTCCTGCACCAGCGTGCGCACGCCCCAGGACCAGCGGGTGCAGAACTCGTCGAAGGCCCCCTTGAGGCCCGCGTGGCCGACGTCCATGCCCGACAGGCCGAGCTGGGAGAAGCCCCGCCCGACGTCGCCGGTGCCGACGACGCCGAGGTCGCGGAGCTCCTCGATGACGCCGTTGATGCCCTTGGACGCCTGCGCCAGCGACTCGGGGTCGACCTCGTAGCCGCCACCCATCACGCCACCTCCCGGTCGATCGCCCGCTCCACCGGCACGACGCCGACGGCCGCGGGGAACAGCATGGGCTCGGCCGACCCCACGTCGACCGCCAGGCCGGCAGGGCCGTCGGCGCGCGGCAGCGCGACGTCGAGCAGCCGGTCGCCGCGCACCGTGAGGTAGCGGACCGGCCGGTCGCCCTCACCACGGGCGAGGAAGAAGTCGGCGAGACGTTCGGGCGAGGTGAACGCATGGATCCAGCGCAGTCCCTCGCGGTCGCCGGCCATCAGCCCGTCCTCGCCGGAGCGCGGCACCAGCAGCACGCTGTGCCGGAGCGCCGCCATCAACGACTCCGGGTCGCCCACGCCGTGGCGGGTCATCCTGATCTCGCTGCGCAGCACGGAGTTGTCCACGAACACCCGTTTCCCCCGTCCGGTGCCTGGGCAAACCACCACGACCAGGTTAGCCGGTCCGGGTCAGGTGCGGACCCTGATCTCCTCACCCAGCCGGGCCCCGGCGAGCAGCTCGAGGCCGTCGCCGGACCAGAAGTTGCCGGGGTCGTAGTAGTTCGTCGGGCGGTCGGGGTCCAGCAGCCCCATCGCGGCGTACGTCGAGGCGACGACCTCCGCGCAGTACGTCGTCTCCACGCCCGCGGAGTGGTGCACCCGGCCCCGCGCCCAGCGGGCCGCGAGCGCCGCCGTCGGCGGGAACGGCGTGCCGTCGAGCCGGGCGATCGTGGTCAGCACGGCGTTCTCCTGCCCGCGGGTGACCGGAGCGTCGAGCTGGCGCAGCCAGGCGCGTTGCTCGTAGCGGCCGCACCACTGCACGACGGCCTCGCGCAGGTCGTGCAGCTGGACGCCGCGGTGGTGGCTGTTGGTCCACACGTCGCGCAGGCCCTTGCCGAGCTCGGCGTGCCACATCAACGGGGGCATGTCGTCGAGCACGACGGCCATGCCGACGTGGTTGACCGGTGCGTTGGTCACCATCCGGATGGCCTGGTCGGCGGCGGACCGCCCACGGAACAGCCAGAGGTCGCCCGTGCGGGTCAGGTCGACGGCCTCGTCGAGATCGAGGATGCTGGGGCCGGTCATGGGTTCCTCTCGTCGAGCGAAGGTGGGGCACGCACGTGAAGCTGTGGAAGGCACTGGGGTTCGCCGGCGTCGCAGGAGTGGCCGCGACGGGCGCCATCATCGCGCGTGACCGTCGTCAGCGGGCGAACCTGAGCCCCGAGGAGGTCCGCGACCGCCTGCAGGCGCGCCTCGCGGAAGCCCGTCTGGCAACAGCAGAGGGCCGGCCGGCCCCCGAGGGGGACCGACCGGCCTGAGGTCAGGAGTGCGTGCGTCCTCGGCTCAGCGCACGGCGGCCCGACGTCGCAGGGCGACCACGGCGATCAGGCAGGCCCCGGCCAGCATCCCGGCCGAGGTCAGGAAGGCCGGGGTCAGGCCGGGCACGAACTGCCCGGGCACGGCGCCGGCGGCGTACACCGACGCGATCACGGCCAGGCCGATCGCCCCGCCCAGCTGCTGGGCGGTCTGCAGCAGGCCCGAGGCCGAGCCGGCGTGCACCGGGTCGACGTCGGCGAGCACCGTGGCGGTGATCGGCATGAAGGACAGGCCGGCCGAGAAGCCGTTCAGCAGCATCGGGGCGAACAGCGTGACCCAGTAGGAGCCGCCGCCGTGGGTGGTGCTGCCGAGCGCCATCCACGCGAAGCTCGTGGCCAGGCCGATCGTGCCGACCACCAGCATCGGGCGGGCGCCGAACCGGGCCATCAGCCGGGGCGTGACCCGCGACATCGTGAAGATGCCGAGGGTGAGCGGCAGGAAGGCCAGGCCGGAGAGCATCGGGCCGAAGCCGAGCACGCGCTGGGTGTACTGCACCAGCAGGAAGAACGCCGAGAACTGGCCGCCGACGACGAGCATCATGATGCCCAGGCCACCGAGCCGACGACGGCTGCGCAGCAGCACCGGCTGCAGCATGGGGTGGGCGACGCGGCGCTCGGTGACCGCCAGGGCGACCAGCATCAGCGCGCCGAGGGCGAGGCCGCCGACGGTGCGCAGCGACGACCAGCCGTGCTCGGGGGCGCCGATCAGCGACCAGACGAGGGAGCCGGCCCCCAGGGTGGCGGTGGCGGCGCCGACGAGGTCGAACCGGCCGGGACGGGCCGGGGTCTCGGAGACGTAGCGGCGGGTCAGGGACAGCACGGCGATGCCGATCGGCACGTTGATGAACAGCGTCCAGCGCCACGAGCCGACGTCGGTCAGGGCGCCGCCGAGCAGCAGGCCGATCGACATGCCGCCCGAGGTGACGGCGCCGAACAGCGCCAGCGCGCGGTTGCGGGCGAGCTCGTCGGGGGCGCTGGTGGTCAGCAGGGCCAGGACGCCGGGGGCGGCCATCGCGGCGCCCACGCCCTGGACGGCGCGGCTGGCGACCAGCCACCCCGGGGTCTGGGCCAGGCCGCCGGCGACCGAGGCCACCGTGAACAGGGCGATGCCGATCTCGAACATGCGGCGGCGGCCGAGCACGTCGCCGAGGCGACCGCCGAGGAGGAGCAGGCCGCCGAAGGCGAGGGTGTAGGCGTTCAGCACCCAGGAGAGGCCGGCGGGGCCGAAGGAGAGGTCCGCGTCGATGCGCGGGAGGCCGACGTTCACGACGGTGGCGTCGAGGATCAGCATCAGCTGGGCCACGAGCACGACCGCGATCCCGGCGGCGGCGCGGCCGGCGTCCGGGGGGAGGTCCGTGGGGTCGATCGTGGTGCCGGGTCGGGGTGGGTCGGGGCGACGTGGGAGGACGCGGGGGGAGCGGTGGTGGAAGAGGACATGAGGTGCGGTCCTGTTCTGGCCCGGAGGAAGGGGCCGAGGTAGGCTATGCGGAGATGAACTCCGGTTCGTCGACAACCATACGGAGACACTCTCCGTTTAGCAAGGGGGTTCTGGTGCGCGCGGACGCCAAGCGCAACTACGACCGCATCGTCGAGGTCGCCCGCGAGGTCTTCCGCGAGCAGGGGTACGACGCCTCGCTCGACCTGGTCGCCAAGCGCGCCGGGGTCGGCGCCGGCACCCTCTACCGCCACTTCCCGACCCGTGACGCGCTGCTCGACGCGATCATGCAGAGCTGGGTCGACCGGGTCGACGAGGGCACCGAGAAGTCGCTGGCGCACGAGGGCCCGCCGCGCGAGGTGCTGCTCGCCTGGTTCGAGACCTACGTCGGGCTGATCAGCCTGCACAAGGGCGGCCCGGCCAAGATCACCGCCGCCCTGGGTGACCCGGCCTCGCCGATCAGCACCAAGTGTCAGGTGCTCGCCGAGGCCGCGGGCCGCGTGGTCACGCTGCTGCGCGAGCAGGAGGCGCTGCGCCCCGGTGTCGACGCCGTCCAGATGTGCCGTCTGGTCGGGGGAGTCGCCGCCGTGGCCGACCAGGGGGACCTGGAGGCGTCCGCCGTGCGCCCGCTGCTCGAGGTCGTCGCCGACGGGATGCTGGCCTGAGCGTCGCGGCCGGTAGATTGACGCCCGTGCCCGACACGACTCCTGACGCGCTGGACCGCCCGACCCTCACCGGTCTCGACACCGTGGCCGTGGCCGCCGAGGACCCGCACCGCGACCAGCCGTGGGCGGAGCTGGGGCTGAAGCCCGACGAGTACGCCGAGATCCGTCAGATCCTCGGCCGCCGCCCGACCTCCTCGGAGCTGGCGATGTACAGCGTGATGTGGAGCGAGCACTGCTCCTACAAGTCCTCCAAGGTGCACCTCAAGCAGTTCTCCGAGATCCCGCAGGAGACCCGCGCGGGCAAGATGCTGGCCGGCATCGGCGAGAACGCCGGCGTCATCGACATCGGCCAGGGCTACGCCGTGACCTTCAAGGTCGAGAGCCACAACCACCCGTCGTACGTCGAGCCCTACCAGGGCGCCGCGACCGGCGTCGGCGGCATCGTCCGCGACATCCTCGCGATGGGCGCCCGACCCGTCGCCGTGATGGACCCGCTCCGCTTCGGCCCGCTCGACAACCCCGACACCCACCGGGTGCTGCCCGGGATCGTGGCCGGCGTGGGCGGCTACGGCAACTGCCTCGGCCTGCCCAACATCGGCGGCGAGGTGGTCTTCGACGCGACGTACGCCGGCAACCCGCTGGTGAACGCGCTCTGCGTCGGCGTGCTCCGCCACGAGGACCTCCACCTGGCCAAGGCCAGCGGGGTCGGCAACCAGGTGATCCTGTACGGCGCCCGCACCGGCGGCGACGGCATCGGCGGCGTCAGCGTGCTCGCCTCGGAGACCTTCGAGAGTCCGACGGGGGCGCGGCCCGGCGAAGCGTCCGAGCGTGCAGGTCGGCGACCCGTTCCAGGAGAAGCTGCTGATCGAGTGCACGCTCGAGCTCTTCCACGCCGGCGTCGTCGCCGGCATCCAGGACCTCGGCGGCGCCGGGCTCTCCTGCGCCACCAGCGAGCTGGCCAGCGCGGGCGACGGCGGCATGCACGTCGAGCTCGACCTGGTGCCGCTGCGCGACTCCTCGCTGGCGCCGGAGGAGATCCTGATGAGCGAGAGCCAGGAGCGGATGATGGCGGTCGTCGAGCCCGCCGACGTCGAGCGCTTCCTGGAGATCTGCGCCAAGTGGGACGTCGAGGCCGTGGTGGTCGGCGAGGTCACCGACGGCGACCACCTGCAGATCGACTGGCACGGCGAGCGCGTCGTCGACGTGCCCCCGCGGTCGGTGGCCCACGACGGCCCGACCTACGAGCGGCCCTATGCCCGGCCCGACTCCCAGGACGTGCTCCAGGCCGACGTGGCCGAGCGGCTGCCCCGGCCCGAGGGTGGCGAGGAGCTGCGCGCGACCCTGCTGCGCCTGCTCGGCAGCCCCAACCTGTGCGACAAGTCCTGGGTCACCGACCAGTACGACCGCTACGTGCAGGGCAACACCGTGCTCGCCCAGCCCAGCGACAGCGGCATGGTGCGGGTCGACGACGAGACCAACCTCGGGGTCGCCCTGGCCACCGACTGCAACGGCCGCTTCGCCCGCCTCGACCCGTACGCCGGTGCGCAGCTGGCGCTCGCGGAGTCCTACCGCAACGTCTCGACCGGCGGCGCCACCCCGGTCGCCATCTCCGACTGCCTGAACTTCGGCTCGCCGGAGGACCCGGCCGTGATGTGGCAGTTCGCCGAGGCCTGCCGCGGTCTCAAGGACGCGTGCCTCGAGCTCGGGGTCCCGGTCACCGGCGGCAACGTCAGCCTCTACAACCAGACCGGCGACACCGCGATCCTGCCGACCCCGGTCGTCGCCGTCCTCGGCGTGATCGAGGACGTCACGCGCCGCACGCCGACCGGCTTCCAGCGCGCCGGCGAGCGGGTCGTGCTCCTCGGGGAGACCCGCGAGGAGCTCTCCGGCTCGGAGTGGGCCCACGTCGTGCACAGCCACCTCGGGGGCCTGCCGCCGAAGGTCGACCTGTCCGCCGAGCGCGCGCTCAGCGAGCTGCTCGTCGCCGCGACCGGGGTGATCTCCTCGGCCCACGACGTCTCCGACGGCGGCCTCGCCCAGACCCTCGCCGAGTCGTGCCTGAGCCGGGGGGTCGGTGCCGAGGTCGAGCTGCCCGGTGACCCCTTCCTCGACCTGTTCAGCGAGTCCGTGGCCCGGGTCGTGGTCACGGTCGCGGCCGAGGACGAGGAGCGGCTCTTCGAGCTCGCCGTCGAGCACGGCGTACCCCTCACCTCGCTGGGGCGCACCCGCGGCGACTCCCTCGCGCTGACTGGTCGGTTCGAGGGCCGGATCGAGCTCCCGGTCGACGAGCTCCGAGCGATCTGGACCGCCACCCTCCCCGCCGCCCTCGGCTGACCCGGTGGAGGATCCGCGGTGAAGGACCCGGTCGGGTCGGCCCTCGAGCGGGCGCGCCGTGTCGGCTGACGCCTGGCGCGTGCTCCTCCTCGTGGTGGGCTCCCTGGCTGCGGTCTGGGTCCTGCTCGTCGTCGCGCTGTACGCCGCCGGCCGGCGCAGCGGCTCGCAGGTCACCCTGCGTGAGGCGCTGCGGCTGCTGCCGGACGTCGTGCGCCTGCTGCGGCGGCTCGCCGCCGACCGCACCCTGCCGCGCTCGCTGCGCTGGCGCCTGCTCGGCCTGCTGGCCTACCTCGCCCTGCCGATCGACCTGGTGCCCGACGTGATCCCGGTCGCGGGCTACGCCGACGACGTCCTGCTGGTCGCGTGGGTGCTGCGCTCGGTCGTCCGCGCCGCCGGTCCTGACGCCCTCGACCGCCACTGGCCCGGCACGCCCGCCGGGCTCGCCGTCGTACGCCGCCTGGCGGGCGTCGGGCCTGTTCCCGACCCCGCGCCCGGGTGCTAGGGAGAGGGGTGCACGTGCACCCCTCTCCCTAGCACCCGCCTCGTCCGGGTGGTGGCGTCGGACACGGTGGTCACCCGGGGGTTCGGCGGCGGTCTCCGGAGTGCGGGCTCAGCCCCGCGCCGCCACCGGCATCTCGGTCCTCGGCCCGCGCCGGAGCCGCGAACGGGTCCTCGGGCAGGCCCGCGAGCTGCTCCAGCGCCCACGGGCTGAGCGGCCGCGCGCCGTCCCGCACGTCGGTCCGCAGGCCGGTCCACGACACCCAGCTCACGTCGTCGACCTCGTCGGGGTCCGGCGCGAGGGGTCCGCGCACGCGGCCGACGTACACCGGGCACATCTCGTTCTCCACGACGCCGTCGCCCATCTCGGCGCGGTAGCGGAATGTCGGCAGCAGCAGGCGCAGGTCGTCGATGCCGACGCCCAGCTCCTCGCGCACGCGTCGGTGCACGGCGGCGGTGAGCGGCTCGCCCGGGCCGGGGTGGCCGCAGCAGGAGTTCGTCCAGACGCCGGGCCAGGTCACCTTGTGCAGCGCGCGGCGGGTCAGCAGGAGCCGGCCCTCGTCGTCGAAGAGGTAGCAGGAGAACGCCAGGTGCAGCGGGGTCTCGCGGTGGTGCACGGTCGCCTTGTCGGCCGCGCCGATCGCACGACCCTCCTCGTCGAGGAGCACCACCTGCTCGACGGTCGTCGCGCTCACGCCGGCCTCGCCAGCTGGTTGACGGCCGCGCCGAACACCCGGGGGAGGGCGGCGGCGGCCGGCACGATCCGACGGCGTACGCCGGGCCGGCCGGAGGCCGCGAGCAGCCCGCGGGTCAGCAGGTCGTGCCGCCACCCGAGCCGCCGCCACGCCCACTCGTACGACGTGGGGTCGTCGCGGCGCACGGCCTCCACAGCGGCCCGGGCCTGGGCCAGCCCGAGCGCGATGCCCTCGCCGGTCAGGGCGTCGACGTAGCCCGACGCGTCGCCGACCAAGAGCGCCCGCCCGGCGGTGCGTCGCCGCGAGCGCTGGCGCAGCGGCCCGGCGCCGCGCACGCGCGTGCGCTCCGCGTCGGAGAGTCGTTCCAGCAGCGCCGGGAAGCGCGTGAGCAGCTGCTCGAAGGGCTCCCGCTGCGAGCTCAGCACGGCGACCCCGACCAGGTCGTCGGCCACGGGCGTCACGTAGACCTCCGCGTCGGGCGACCAGTGCACCTCCACGCAGCCGGACCACGGCGCGATCGCGACGTGGCTGCGCAGGCCGTAGCGGCGCTCCGGGGCGGCCTTGCCCTCGAGCCCGAGCAGCCGGCGGAGCGGGGAGTGCAGGCCGTCGGCGGCGATCAGGTGCCGCACCGGCTCGCCGTCGACGACGAGGTGGTCGCCACGGTCCTCGACGGTCTCCACGGCCCGCCGCTCGACGGGGACGCTCGCGGCGGAGGCGGCCTCGGAGAGGGCGTCGTGCAGCGTGGTCCGGCGTACGCCGCGGCCGGGGCCGTGCGCGAACCGGGCCTCCGCGACGTGGTCGCCGTCGAGGTAGCGGATGCCCTCGATCGGGCGGCCGTCGAGCCGCACGCCCAGCGCGGTCAGCTCGGCCACCGCGCCGGGCATCAGGCCCTCGCCGCAGGCCTTGTCGACCGGGCCCTCGCGCGGCTCGACCACCACCACGTCGAGCCCGGCCCGGGCGGCGTGCAGCGCGGCCGCCAGACCGATCGGGCCGCCACCGGCGACGACGAGGTCACGCACGGAGACCCCCCAGGGAGGGGGCGGGCAGGGTGGCCAGGGCCTCGTTCTCGGCCCGGATCCGGACGGTCAGCAGGGCCGCGTTGGCGACGGTGAAGACCAGGGCGGTGATCCACGCGGAGTGCAGCAGGGGCAGGGCGAGCCCCTCGACGACGACCGCCACGTAGTTCGGGTGCGAGAACAGGCGGTAGGGCCCGCTGCGCACCGGCGCGAGGCCCGGCACCACGATCACCCGGGTGTTCCAGCGCCGACCCAGCGTGCCGATGCACCACCAGCGCAGCGCCTGCGAGGCCAGCAGCAGGACGAGCATCGACCAGGCCAGGGCGGCCGGCACCGAGGGCCGCAGCCCCCAGGCCTCGACCAGCGCACCGACGAGCAGCGCCGAGTGCAGCACCACCATGAACGGGTAGTGCCCCTGCCCGGTCTCGCGACCGCCGCGCTCCAGGCTCCACGCCGCGTTGCGGGTCGAGACGACCAGCTCGGCCAGGCGCTCGAGGGCGACCAGGACGATGACGACCGTGAAGGCCGTCAGGCCGGTCACGCGCGGGCCTCCGCCGCCCGCACCAGCACCAGCTCGGCGCAGAAGCCAGGACCCATGGCGATGAACAGGCCGTGCGAGCCCGGCGTCGGCGGCCGGTCGCGCAGGGTGTCCTCGAGCACGTGCAGCACCGAGGCCGACGACAGGTTGCCGATGCGGTCGAGGGACTCCCAGGTCAGGCGGACGTCCTCGTCCACGAGCCCGAGGGAGTCGCGGAGCGACTCGATCACCTTGGGGCCGCCCGGGTGGCAGACCCACCAGTCGATGTCGTCGATGGTCAGGCCGTGGTCGGCCAGGAAGCCGTCGACGTCGGCGCGCAGGTAGGTGCGCACCAGCACCGGCACCTGGGCGTCGAGCACGATCTTCAGGCCGTTGCCGCCGACGTCGAAGCCCATCGTGCGCTCGGTGTCGGGGTAGAGCCGGCTGCGCGTCGCGAGCACCTCCACGGGCCCCGTCTGGCGGTTGCTGCCGCACGCGACCACGGCCGCGGCGCCGTCGCCGAAGAGCCCGCTGGCGACCAGGTTCGGCACCGACATGTCGTCGCGCTGCACGGTCAGCGAGCAGAGCTCGACGGCGATCAGGACGGCGACGTCGTCGGGGTGCCCGAGGAGGTAGTCGTGCAGCCGGGCGATGCCCGCGACCCCGGCCACGCAGCCCAGCCCGACGAGCGGCACCCGCTTGACGTCGGTGCGCATGCCCACCTGCGCGGCGATGCGGGCCTCGAGCGAGGGCACCGCCAGGCCGGTGACGGTGGCGCACACGACGAGGTCGACGTCGCTGGGGGTCAGTCCGGCCGCCTTCAGCGCGTCGACGACCGCGCGCGAGCCCAGCTCGACGGCGTGGGAGATGAACAGGTCGTTGGAGACGCCGAAGTCGCCGAGCGCGGCGTACCCCTCCAGCGGCAGCGCCGTGTGCCGCGTCGTCACCCCCGCGTTGCCGTGGAACCGGCGCAGCAGCTGCTCGTCGAGCGCGACGTCGCCGGCGATCACGTCGACGAACGCGTCGGTGATCTCGGACTGCTGGTGGTGGTGGTCGGGCAGCGCGCCCCGGACACTCAGGATCGGCATCTGCTGGCTCCTCGTTCGTACGTCCTCCGGGCGGCACTGTCCGCTCCTGCCCCCATTGTGTGCCGTGGGTCCGAACGGCGTGCACCTCCGGGTAGCGTTCCCAGGTGCCCCGACTCGTCCCCGCCGACCCCTCCGAGGTCGCGGACGCCCTCGCCAGCGAGCAGCCGACACGCGCCGAGCTGAAGCTGCTGACCAAGCACTTCCTCGCGCTGCTCGACGTGCGGGCGCCCGGCCGGTCGGTCGAGGTGCGGGTCCCGCCGTACGCCGCGGTGCAGGTCGTGCCGGGCGTGCGCCACACCCGCGGCACGCCGCCGGCCGTGGTCGAGCTCGACGCGCCGACCTGGATCGCGCTCGCGACGGGCGGGCTGACCTGGGCCGCGGCGATGGAGGCCGGACGCGTGCGGGCCTCGGGGGAGCGGGCCGACCTGAGCCCCTACCTGCCGCTCACGGTGTCGCCCTGACCTCCTAGGTTGGACCCCATGGACGCCACGAACATCGACGAGCTCCGCGCCCGGGTGCGGGCCGAGCTGCCGCGCCTGCGCCAGGACCTCGAGGACCTCGTCCGCATCGAGTCCGTCAGTGCCGACCCCGCCCGGGCCGCGGAGGTGCAGCGCAGCGCCGAGGCGGTGGCCGCGCTCTTCCGCGCCGAGGGCTTCGCCGACACCCGCATCGTCAGCGCGCGCGAGGACGGCCGCGCCCCCGCGGTGCTCGCCAGCAAGCCCGCGCCCGAGGGCAGGCCGACGGTGCTGCTGTACGCCCACCACGACGTGCAGCCCGAGAACGACCACGCCGAGTGGGACTCCCCGCCCTTCGAGCCGACCGAGCGCGACGGGCGCCTGTTCGGCCGGGGAGCGGCCGACGACAAGGCCGGCATCATCGCCCACCTGGCCGCAGTGCGGGCGCTCGGCGACGACCTCGGGGTCGGCGTGACGATGTTCATCGAGGGCGAGGAGGAGGTCGGCTCCGACACCCTGTCCGACCTGCTGGCCGAGCACGGCGACTACCTCCGCTCCGACGTGATCGTGATCGCCGACAGCGGCAACTGGGACATCGGCACCCCCGCGCTGACCACCAGCCTGCGCGGCCTGGTGCGGGTCGACGTCACCGTCCGCACGCTGACCCACGCGGTGCACTCCGGCATGTGGGGCGGCCTCGTGCCCGACGCCCTGATCACGCTGAGCCGGCTGATCGGGACCCTGCACGACGACGCGGGCGACGTGGCGGTCGCGGGGCTGAACGCCACCGGTGCCGCCGACGTCGTCTACCCCGAGGACCGGCTGCGGGCCGAGTCCGGCATCGCGCCGGGCGTGGAGTTCATCGGGTCGGGCACCGTCGTCGAGCGGCTGTGGACCAAGCCGTCGCTGTCGATCACCGGTCTCGACGCCCCCCAGGTCGACGGCGCGAGCAACACCCTGGTCGCGAGCGCCCGGGCCAAGATCTCGCTGCGGATCGCCCCCGGAGACACCACGGCCCACGCGCTCGACTGCCTGCGCGCCCACCTCGAGGCCCACGTCCCCTGGGGCGCCCAGCTCGCGGTCGACGTCGTCGACACCGGCGAGGCCACCCGGATCGACGCGACCGGCCCGGCGTACGACGCGGCCCGACGTGCGTTCACCGACGCCTGGGACGGCACCGAGCCGATCGACATGGGGGTCGGCGGCTCGATCCCGTTCATCGCGGAGTTCCTGGAGAGCTTCCCCGACGCCAGCGTCCTGGTGACCGGCGTCGAGGACCCCGACACCCGGGCCCACGGTGCCAACGAGGGCCTGCACCTCGCCGAGTTCGAGCGGGTCTGCCTGGCCGAGACCCTCCTGCTCGTCAACCTGGCGGGCTGAGCACGCCGTGGCCGCCACCGGGCTCTCCACCGACGCCGTCCTCGAGCTGCTGACCTCGGTCGCGGCCGAGGTGATCACGCCGCGCTTCCGTTCGCTGACCGACGCCCAGATCGACGAGAAGCGGCCCGGCGACCTGGTCACCGTGGCCGACCGCGAGGCCGAGGAGCTGATCACGGCCGCGCTGCTGGCGGCGTACCCCGACGCCGTCGTGCTCGGTGAGGAGGCCTACGCCGGCGACGAGGGGCTGATGGCCCGCTTCCGCGACGCCGACCACGCCTTCACCGTCGACCCGGTCGACGGCACCAAGAACTTCGTGCACGGCTCGCCGGACCACGCGGTGATGGTCTCCGAGGTCCGCGACGGCGTGACCGAGCGCGGCTGGATCTGGCAGCCCGAGCACCGCACGTCCTGGGTCGCCGAGCGCGGTGCCGGCGTACGCCGCAACGGCGAGCCGGTGCACCGCGCCCCCGCCGGCGACCAGCCGCAGGGCGCCACCTCCATCTGGTCGCGACGCGGGCGCAACCCCGAGGGCCTGCCCCCGCTCCGGGGGTCCTGGGTCTGCTGCGGGGTCGACTACCCCAAGCTGCTCGAGGGGGAGGCCGACTACGTGCTCTACGGCCACACCTTCCCGTGGGACCACCTGCCCGGCACGCTGATGGTCACCGAGGCCGGCGGAGCCGTCGCCCACCGCGACGGCACGGCGTACACCGCCCGGACCACGTCGCCGGGGTTGGTGGTCGCCGCAGATCCGGCCACCCTCACGCTGGCGATCACCGCATGTGCGGAGCTGTGGCCGAAAAGGTCCAAATAGGACCTCGCTGCTGGTTTCGGATTCAACCGCTGGTGGGTAACGTCACGCCCAGTGACCGTCGTCACCTCTCGGGAGCGGGGCAGCGACGGACACGGGGAGGGAGGCTCGGGAGCCTCCCGGGCCGCAGCCACCGAAAGGGACGCCTGCGTGACCTCCACCGTGCCCACCCATGCCCACCCGACCCCTGACGACGGCGCCGCCGACGACGGCGGGGGCGGCCGGCTGCGGTCCAGCCGCCGCGGCTTCCTCGGCTACGTCCTGGGCGCCTCGACGCTGATGGTCGCCGCCGACCTCGAGCTCGGCACGCCCGCCTTCGCCGCGGTGCCCTCGGGGCCGCAGATCGCCGAGGGCTACGACCTGGAGGACCTGCAGACCGACGCCGCCCGGCCGACCAGCCAGCTGATCACGATCACGATGAACCGCGACGGCACCGCCAGCTTCGCCATCCCGCGGGCCGAGGTCGGCCAGGGCATCACCACCTCGACGGCGATGATCATCGCCGAGGAGCTCGACCTGCCGGTGGACAAGGTCGTCGTGACCCTGGCCCCGGCCCGCCCGGAGCTGATGTTCAACCAGCTCACCGGTGGGTCCAACACCACCGTGTCGACCTTCACCCCGGTGCGGGTCGCCGCCGCCATCGCCAAGGGCGCCCTGCTCGACGCCGCCGCGATCGAGCTCGGCTCGGCCGTCGCGCTGCTGAAGTCCAAGGACGGCGTGATCACCGCGCCCGGCGGAGAGACCGTCACCTACGCCGACCTCGCCGAGAAGGCCGCCAGCCCGGTCACGAAGGCCGTCGACGTGCAGCTCAAGCCCAGCAGCGAGTTCACGGTCATCGGCACCCCGGTCAACCGCACCGACGCCCGCGACATCGTCACCGGCGCGAAGAAGTTCGCGATGGACCTCCAGGTCCCGGGCGCGCTGCCGACGATGGTCTGCCGCCCTCCGACGCTGAACGGCTCGCCCCGGGCGATCCGCAACAAGGCGACGGTGCTGAAGATGCCCGGCGTCACCGACGTGGTCTCGGTGCCCACCGGCGTGGCCGTCCGCGCGAAGACGTTCGGCCAGTGCATCGACGCCGTGCGGGCCTTGAAGGTCGACTGGAACAAGGGCACCGCCGAGGGCGAGTCCGACGCGACCGTGCTCGCCGAGCTGCGCCGGGCCGAGGTCCCCCTGGCGATCCCGAAGGTCCCGCTGCTGGCCAAGACGGTCGAGGTCGACGTCGCCTTCATGTTCAAGTCCAGCGCCGCCCTCGAGCCGTACGCCGCGGTGGCCGACGTGCGCCCCGACTCCGCGGAGATCTGGGCCGGCCTGAAGTCGCCGATCATCGCCCAGGACGAGGTCGCCCAGGCGATCGGCCTGCCGAACACCAAGGTGAAGGTCAACGTCATCACCGGTGGCGGCTCCTTCGGCCACAAGCTGTTCAGCAACCACGCCGTCGAGGCGGCCCGGATCTCCCAGGCGATGGGCAAGCCCGTCCGCCTGATGTGGCACCGGGCCGACGAGCCCCGCCAGGGCCGGGCCCACCCGATGGCCACCTCGCGCATCCGGGCGACGTACCTCGCCGGCCAGGTGCTCAGCTTCGAGCAGCGGCACACCAGCGTCTCGACCGACTTCAGCCACGGCCTCGGCGACATCCTCTCCTCGAGGATCGCCAAGCTGCCCCCGGAGCTGGCCAACCTGAGCTTCTCGGAGTCGATCTTCCTGCTGACCCAGGAGCTCGGCTACAACTTCGGCGCGGTCACCCAGCTGCTCCAGGAGACCGACCGACGGTTCAACACCGGCTCGATGCGCAACATCTACTCACCCGACGTGCGCACCGCCAGCGAGCTGGTCGTCGACCAGCTCGCCCGGGGGATGGGCAAGGACCCGGTCGCCTTCCGCCTGGAGTTCCTCAAGGAGGCCCGGGTCAAGGCCGTGCTGAAGAAGGCCGCCGAGGTCGGTGGGTGGGGCAAGAAGATGCCTGCCGGCACCGCCCAGGGCATCGCGGTGCACAAGGAGTACAAGGGCGCCACCGCGTGCATCGTGGAGCTCGACTGCCGCCCCGCGACGGTCAACCGCAAGATCCGCGACGCGGTCACCGGCCCGCGGGTGACCCGGGCGACGCTGGTCGTCGACGCCGGCCTGGTGATCAACCCGACCGGCCTGAAGGCGCAGATGATGGGCGGCTTCTCCGACGGTCTCGCGCTGGCCCTGACCAGCAGCATGCACCTGAAGGACGGTCACTTCCTCGAGGCGAGCTGGGACAACTACTTCTACACGCGCCAGTGGAACGTGCCCCCGAAGTTCGACGTCGTGGTCATGGACTCCGACGAGGAGCAGCCCGGCGGTGCCGGCGAGGCGGGGGTCGCGGCGTCCTGCGCAGCGGTCGCCTGCGCCTACGCCCGGGTCACCGGCAAGGTCCCGTCGAAGCTCCCCATCAACCACGACAAGCCGATCTCGTTCGAGATCAAGACCTTCGTGCCGCCGGTGCCGGAGTCGCCGACCGACGGCCTGAAGTACACCTACTGAGGAGCCCAGAGATGCCCAAGCACACCTTTGTCCTGAACGGGAAGTCCACCACCGTCGACGTCGAGGACGACGTCCGCCTCCTCTGGGTGATCCGCGACCTGATCGGGCTCACCGGCCCGAAGTACGGCTGCGGCATCAACGTCTGCAAGGCCTGCACGTCGCACCTCAACGGCAAGGCCTTCAACCCGTGCTCGGTGCGGGTCGCCGACGTCGGGCCGACCGACGAGGTGACGACCATCGAGGGGTTGGCCGCCACCGACGGGACGCCTGCCGGCGAGCTGCACCCGATGCAGGAGGCCTGGCTGGAGTACGACGTCGCACAGTGCGGCTACTGCCAGCCAGGCCAGATCATGGCCGCCGTGGCGAAGGTCAAGGAGGCCCGCGCCAAGGGCCGCACGATCACCGAGGCCGACCTCGACGAGATCCGCAACGTCTGCCGCTGCGGCACCTACAGCCGGATCCGCGAGGCGATCAAGGCCGGCGGCGACGCGATGTAGTCCGGGGTCTGCGAGCCTGGGCCGGTGAGCACACCCGCCTCCCGGAAGTCGGCCGGCAAGAAGCCGCGCAAGAAGCCGGCCGAGAAGCAGCCGCCGGCGCTGCTCCACGTCCGCGGTCTCGTACGCCGGTTCGGCGAGGTCGCGGTCGTGAACGGCGTCGACCTCGACGTGCGCGCCGGGCGGGCGGTGGCCCTGACCGGCCGCAACGGGGCCGGCAAGTCGACGGTGCTGCGCTGCGTGACCGGGGCCGACGTCCCCACCGAGGGCACCGTGCTGCTGGACGGCGAACCGATGGACGAGCGCTCGCCGAAGATCCGGGCGGCACTGGCCGTGGTGATGGACGACATGGACTTCTTCCCCGACCTCAGCGTCGTGGAGCACCTCGACCTGTTCGCCAAGGCCCACCGGGTGCCCGAGGCGGAGAGCCTCGTCGACGAGGTGCTCCGTGAGGTCGGCCTGCTGGGGCAGTCCGGCCAGCTGCCCGGCACGCTGTCCTCGGGCCAGCGCCGCCGGCTGGCCCTGGCGAGCGCGTTCGTGCGCCCGCGCCGCCTGCTGGTGCTCGACGAGCCCGAGCAGCGGCTCGACACCGCCGGGCTGGAGTGGCTCGCCGGCCGGCTCCAGCGCGAGAAGGCCGAGGGGCTCGGCGTGCTCCTGGCGAGCCACGCTCCGGAGCTGGTGGACGCCGTCGCCGACGAGATCGTCGACCTGGGCGACGGGGCATGAGCCGACACCCGTCCGTCCACGGGGCCGCCTCCGAGGTGCGCGACCTGCGCGGCGACATCCGGCACTGGCGGCGCGGCCGGGCCGACACCCGCCTGCTCGAGGCCCTGGGCGACGCCTACACCGCGGTCTTCGCCGCCCTGGTGCTCGGCTCGATGGTGGTCAGCGTCCTGGTCAACCTGCGACTGGTCTCCGACGAGGCGTGCACCGCCTCGGGCTGCCAGGACGCCCGCGCGCTTCTGCCGTGGCTGGTCGTGCTCGGGGTGCTCGCGCTCGTGCTGAGCGTCGCGCGGCTGTTCGGCCCGGTCTTCGTCAGCCCGGCGGTCGCCTCCTGGCTGATGGGCGCCCCCGTCGACCGCTCCGCGCTGCTGCGTCCGCGGCTGCTGTGGACCGGGGGCGTCGCAGCCGTGGTGTCGCTCCTGGTCACCGCCGCTGCGACGACGCTCGGCGGCTTCACCACCGCCGCCCTGCTGGCCGTCACCGCGTCGAGCGGGCTGCTGGCGCTCGCCGCCGTGGGTGGGGCCGCGGTCTCGCAGGCCGGCGCCGGGCACCTCTCCCGCGCCCTGACCTGGGCGCTGACGGCGCTGCTGTGGCTGGGCCTGCTCGGCCTGGCGCTCGGGCTCACCGTCGCGCCGCCGGCACCGACGCGCGTGGGTCCGCTCGGGGCGGCGCTGATGGCAGGCCTGCTCCTGCTGGCGGGCGTCGCGCTGCTGGCCGCCGTCGCCCGGCTGCCGCGCCTGGCGCGCCACCAGGTCGCCCCCGGCGGCTCCTTGGCGCCCGGTCTGTCCGGGGCGCTGGCGACCCTGGACCTCGCCCTGGCCTACGACGTCGTCATCGGCCACCGCTGGAACGGCCACCTGCCCGTGCGCTCCCGTCGCGGCGGGCCCTCGGGCCGCGCCGCCCTCGTGTGGTGCGACGCCGTCCGGGTGTCGCGCAGCCCCCGCCTCGTCGTCGTCCCGGCTGCCGCCGTGGTCGTGGCGTACGCCGCCGAGGCCGCCGGCGCCGGCCGGGTCGTCCTCCTGCTCGCCGCGCTGGCCGGCTTCCTCACCGGCCTGCCGCTGCTCTCGGCGCTCCGGGTGATGACGCGCACGCCGAGCCTGGTGCGCGCGATGCCCTTCCCGGTGCCGCTGACCCGCCGGTCCACCCTCGCCGTCCCGGGAGGGGTGCTCCTGCTGTGCGGGCTGGCCACCGCCCCGGCGCTGGCCGCTGCCACCGCGAAGGACCTCGCCGACGGGGTGCTGCTCGGCGGCGCGGTCGGGCTGGCGGTGCTGGCCTCCGGCGTCCGTTGGGTGACCGGCCGGCCGCCGGACTACGCCAAGCCGCTGGTCTCGACCCCGGCCGGGGCGGTGCCGACCAACCTCTACGGCAGCGTGCTGCGCGGCTTCGACGTGCTCCTGGTCGCCGTCACCCCGGTGCTGTTCGCCCCGACCCCGGGGGGCGTCGTCGTCTCGGCCGGGTTCAGCCTGGCGGTCCTGTCCTACCTCACGAGCCGGGCGTGACGGGCGGCGTCACCGCGGCCCGATCACCCGTACACTCCTGATCGTGGCCAGCAACGCTCGCCGTCGTGGAGACGGCCGTCTTACCCACGAACTAGACCCCCAGGACCGAGGCCCCCAGGACGCGTGCGGCGTCTTCGGCGTCTGGGCGCCAGGTGAGGACGTCGCGAAGCTGTCGTACTTCGGGCTCTACGCGCTCCAGCACCGCGGCCAGGAGTCGGCCGGCATCGCGGTCAGCAACGGCCGCCAGATCCTGGTCTACAAGGACATGGGCCTGGTCTCCCAGGTCTTCGACGAGTCCACGCTCGAGGCGCTCAAGGGCCACCTCGCCGTCGGCCACTCGCGCTACTCCACCACCGGCGCGTCCACCTGGCACAACGCCCAGCCGACCTTCCGTCCCACCGCGGACGGCTCGATCGCGCTGGCCCACAACGGCAACCTGACCAACACCCGCGAGCTGCAGGCGATGGTCGCCGACCTGCCCCGCGACGCCGAGCTCGGCTTCGAGACCCGCAAGCTGGAGACCAGCACCAACGACACCTCGCTGGTGACCGCGCTGCTGGCCCACCACCCCGACACCTCGCTGGAGGAGCGGGCCGCCGAGCTGCTGCCCAAGCTCCAGGGCGCCTACTCCTTCGTCTGGATGGACGAGGGCACGCTGTACGCCGCCCGCGACCCCCAGGGCATCCGACCACTGGTCCTCGGCCGCCTCGAGCGCGGCTGGGTGGTGGCCAGCGAGACCGCGGCCCTCGACATCGTCGGCGCCTCCTACATCCGCGAGATCGAGCCGGGCGAGATGGTCGCGGTCGACGAGCAGGGTCTGCGCACGCGCCGCTTCGCCGAGGCCGCCCCCAAGGGCTGCCTCTTCGAGTTCGTCTACCTCGCCCGCCCCGACACCCTGATCTCGGGCCAGCGCATCCACAGCGTCCGCGTCGAGATCGGCCGCCGCCTGGCCAAGGACTTCCCGGCCGACGCCGACCTCGTGATCCCGGTGCCCGAGTCCGGCACCCCCGCCGCGATCGGGTACGCCGAGGCCAGCGGCATCCCCTACGGCACCGGCCTGGTGAAGAACTCCTACGTCGGCCGCACGTTCATCCAGCCCAGCCAGACCATCCGCCAGCTCGGCATCCGGCTCAAGCTGAACCCCCTGCGCGACGTCATCGAGGGCAAGCGCCTCGTCGTCGTCGACGACTCGATCGTGCGCGGCAACACCCAGCGCGCGCTGGTGCGGATGCTCCGCGAGGCCGGGGCCCGCGAGGTGCACGTGCGCATCGCCAGCCCGCCGGTGAAGTGGCCGTGCTTCTACGGCATCGACTTCGCCACCCGCGCGGAGCTGATCGCCAACGGGCTCACGACCGACGAGATCTGCAGCTCGGTCGGCGCCGACTCCCTGGGCTACATCTCCCTCGAGCAGCTGGTCGAGGCGACCACCGTGCCCGAGGAGAAGCTCTGCCGGGCCTGCTTCGACGGGGTCTACCCGGTCAAGCTGCCCGACCCGGAGAACCTCGGCAAGCACCTGCTCGAGATGGCCCCGCTGCTCGACGCCGACGGACTGGTGAGCTCGCTCACCGGCGGCGGTGCCCCCGACGCACTCGACCGACCCTGACCCCCCTCTCGAGGAGAGCGCGATGAGCGACCCCACGTCCAGCCCCGCCGCCACCTACGAGGCCGCCGGCGTCTCGATCGAGGCCGGCGACCGCGCCGTGGAGCTGATGAAGGTGTGGGTCGACAAGGCCCGCCGCCCCGAGATGATCGGCGGCATCGGCGGGTTCGCCGGCCTCTTCGACGCCAGCGCCCTGAAGGCGATGGACCAGCCCCTGCTGGCCACCTCCGCCGACGGTGTCGGCACCAAGGTCGCGGTCGCCCAGGCGCTCGACAAGCACGACACGATCGGCTTCGACCTGGTCGGCATGCTGGTCGACGACCTCGTCGTGTGCGGCGCCGAGCCGCTGTTCATGACCGACTACATCGCCACCGGCCGGGTGGTGCCCGAGCGCATCGCGGCCATCGTCAAGGGCATCGCCGAGGCCTGCGTGGTCGCCGGCTGCGCCCTGGTCGGCGGCGAGACCGCCGAGCACCCGGGCCTCCTCGGGCCCGACGAGTACGACGTCGCCGGCTCCACCACCGGCGTCGTCGAGGCCGGCCAGCTGCTCGGCCCGGGCCGGGTGCGCCCCGGTGACGTCGTGGTGGCGATGGCCTCCAGCGGGCTGCACTCCAACGGCTACTCCCTGGTCCGTCACGTCCTGCTCGCGCCGCGCTCCGAGGGCGGCGCCGGCCGCGGCCTGGAGGAGCACGTCGACGAGCTCGGCCGCACCCTGGGCGAGGAGCTGCTCGAGCCCACCCGCATCTACGCCAAGGCCTGCCTCGACCTGGCGCGCGACACCGAGACCCACGCGATGTCCCACATCACCGGCGGCGGCCTCGCCGCCAACCTCGAGCGGGTCCTGCCCGTCGAGCTGTCGGTCGCCCTGGACCGCTCCACCTGGTCGCTGCCGCCGGTCTTCGACCTCGTGGCGCGCACCGGCGGGGTCGCGCGGGCCGACCTGGAGGCCACCTTGAACTGCGGCGTCGGCATGGTCTCGATGACCGCCCCCGACGACGCCGACCGGGCGATCGCGCTGCTCGCCGGTCACGGCATCGACGCCTGGGTGGCCGGCACCGTGGAGGTCGCGGCCGAGGGCACCGGCGGCCGCGTGACCCTGCACGGCGACCACCGCTGAGACCGTCCCCAGACCGGCCCCGAGCCCGTCCCGAGACATTTCAGGTCCGCCACGGGCGGGCCGGGATGCGCGGACGACCACCGTCCGGTTAGGCTTGGTCCACGAACAGTTAACTCAGACCGGCAGCCCTCAGGGCGCCGGCCAAACGTGCGAGGGGGCCACCCATGGGGCGCGGCCGAGCAAAGGCGAAGCAGACCAAGGTCGCTCGCGACCTGAAGTACCGGACTCACGAGACGGACTTCACATCGTTGGCCCAGGAGCTGCACGGCGGTGAGTCGGCTCCCGCCGACCGCACCGACCGTGTGGAGGAATCCTCCGACGAGTACGACAAGTGGTCGGACTACACCGACTCCTCGTCACGCGACTGACGCGCGTCCTGTCGCGTCGGTCTCACTGGCACCCCTGACCTCCGGCTGAGCCGGGTGGCTCAGGGGAGCCAGATCCCCCGGTCGGCCCCGGCGCCGGCCATCCGCTGCTCGGCGATCCGGTCGGCCGCGACGGCCGGCGGCACCCCGTCGGCCTCGGCGACCTGGAACACCTCGCGGGTGGTGGCCAGGATGTGGCTGGCGCGCTCCTCGGCCCGGGCGAAGTCGAAGCCGTGCAGCTCGTCGGCGACCTGGATCAGGCCGCCCGCGTTCACGACGTAGTCGGGCGCGTAGAGGATGCCGCGGTCGGCCAGCTGCTTCTCCACTCCCGCGTGGGCGAGCTGGTTGTTGGCCGCGCCGCAGACGACGCGGGCGCTCAGCGTGGCGACCACCTCGTCGGTCAGCGCGTCGCCGAGGGCGCACGGGGCGTAGACGTCGAGCCGCGACGCCACCAGCTCCTCGGTGCTCGCCGTGGTGCGCACCTCCGGGTGCCGGGCGGTGACGGCGTCCAGCGAGGGCGCGAAGACGTCGGTGACGACCACGTCGGCGCCGTCCTCGACCAGGTGGTCGACGAGGTGCCGACCGACCTTGCCGACGCCGGCGACCCCGACGGTGCGTCCGGCGAGGCTGGTGCTGCCCCAGGCGGCCTCGGCGGCCGCCCGCATCCCCTGGAACACGCCGTACGCCGTCAGCACCGAGCTGTCGCCCGCGCCGCCCTGGCCGACGGTGCGACCGGTGACGAAGCGGGACTCGGTGGCGATGACGTCCATGTCCTCGCTGGTCGTGCCCACGTCGCAGGCGGTGTAGTAGCGCCCGCCGAGGGACTGCACGAAGCGGCCGTAGGCCCGCAGCAGCTCGGGGGTCTTCGCGGTGCGGGGGTCGCCCAGGATGACGGCCTTGCCGCCGCCGAGGTCCAGGCCCGCCATCGCGGCCTTGTAGGACATGCCGCGCGCGAGGTTCAGCACGTCGCGCACCGCCTCGCCCTGGCTGTCGTAGGCGTGGAAGCGGGTGCCGCCGAGGGCGGGACCGCGGGCCGTGGAGTGGATCGCCACCAGTGCGCGCAGCCCGGAGCGCTCGTCGTGGCACACCACGAGCTGCTCGTGGGAGCCGAGGTGGTCGAACAGGTCCAGCTGAGGGAGGGTCACGGTGGTGAACTTCCTGATATGTCGTGCTTGGGGTGATTGCACGATTTTGACCGGCGGGCAAGGGTGGACCCGCGCTGGTCTAGACTACATCGGTCTATTTGGGCCCGTTTTGACGGAAGCGGACATTTCAGGTTTCGGCACTCGCGCCCCGGTGGCAGACTCCGATCAGAGCAAAGAGCTCAGAGAACCGAGTACCAAAGGGGAGCGCCGTGGTAACGCGACCGACTGAAACTGAATCCCTCCTCACGCCTGCTGAGGTGGCCGCCATGTTCCGCGTGGACCCGAAGACGGTGACGCGCTGGGCCAAGGCCGGGAAGCTGTCCGCGATCCGTACCCTAGGTGGACACCGACGGTACCGCGAGTCGGAGGTGAAGGAGCTCCTGGGCGACGTCATCCCCGCTCAGCGCAGCGCTCGCGACTGATCTTCCACGTCGGCCGTCCCCCCGGTGGCCGCGTGAGCCGAGGCTCCTCGTCCTGACGGACGGGGAGCCTCGCGTGCGTTCGAGGCCCCTGGTGGGCCCGGCGCTCAGCGCGAGGTCAGCGCAGCAGCGCGGTCACGGCGTACGACGCCACGAAGGTCATCGCCAGCACCAGCAGCGCCAGGGCCGCGGTCGAGCGGGTCGAACGTCCTTCGCCGGACGCGGGTCCTGGGGCCTCCCTCGTGACCGGGTCGGCCTCCTCCCCGTCGAGTGCCGCCAGGAACGACGCGACGTCGGGCCAGCGGTCCTCCGGGTCGAGCGCCAGCGCCTTCAGCACCACGGCGTCCAGCCTCGGCGGCACCTCGGCCACCGTCGAGGGGGCTGGTGGCAGCCGCGCCTCGAACAGGTCGGCCAGGCCGTTCTCGCGCACCAGCCGACCGGTCAGCAGCACGTAGGCGACGGCCCCCAGCGCGTGCACGTCGGTGCGCACGTCGAGAGGTCGGCCGAGTGCCTGCTCGGGGGCGATGTACGACGGTGTCCCCACCACCTGGGTCAGCCCGGAGGCGTGGGCGACCGCCTTGGCCACCCCGAGGTCAGCCACCAGGACCTCCTCGCTGCCGTCGGGCAGGCTGCGCAGCAGCAGGTTCTGGGGCTTCACGTCGCGGTGCAGGATGCCGTTGCGGTGCAGCACGGCGAGGCCCTCACCGGCCTGGCGGACGATCTCCAGGCTCTCCTCGACGCTCGGTCGCAGCGCGCGCTCGAGCAGGTCGGCGACCGTGCCGCGATCGGCGTACGACATCACGAAGTAGGGGATGCCGGCCTCGGTCTCGCCGTTGTCGTAGACCTTGACGACGTGGTCGGCCTCCGCGCAACGCAGGATGCGGCCTCCTCGACGAAGCGTTCGCGCACGTCGAGCCGCTGGGCCCAGTTCTCGGCCAGCGCCTTGACCGCGACGTCGGAGTCGAGCTCGTCGTCGTGGTAGCGCCAGACGGTCGCGAAGCCACCGGCGCCGATGCGCTCCACCCGCCGCAGGCGACCGAGGCGTGCGGGCATCGACATGTGGGTAGTGTGCCCGAGACCGACCCCCACCACGCCGACCGACGGAGCCACCGGGTGCCCGACGAGCCGTCGACTGGACGACCTGGCCCGCGCCGCCGCGGCCGGCGACGAGCAGGCGCTGCACGACCTGCTGGTCGCGGTGCAGCCGCGCGTGCGGCGCATCGTGGGCCGGATGCTGCTGCACCCGCAGGACGCCGAGGAGGCCACCCAGGACGCGCTGCTCGCGGTGTCCCGGCACATCGACCGGTTCGAGGGCCGCAGCGCCTTCACCACCTGGCTGCACACGGTCGCGGCGAACAGTGCGCGCTCGACGTACCGCACCCTGAGGCGGCGCTCCGGCGAGCGGCCCAGCGCCGAGCTGCCCGACGGCGGTCGACCCGCGCACCACCAGCGTCATCGCCGGCAGCCGGCTCGACCTGCTCGAGGCGCTGGAGACGCTGGGCGCGACCCGGCCCGAGCTGGTCGAGCCGCTGGTGCTGCGCGACGTCGACACAGCTGGACTACGCCGAGATCGCCCGGGTGCTCGACCTGCCGCTGGGCACGGTGAAGTCGCGGATCCACCACGCGCGCACCTGGTGCGGCCGCTGCTGACCGTGCACGACTGACCCGCTCCCCGACTGCTGAGGGGGCTACTTCAGGACGCCGGCGACGAGTCGCCCGCGTGGCACCGAGGCGACCTGGGTGCACCGGCCCGACAGGTCGCAGGTCCGGAGCCAGGTGCCGGTGCTCTCGTCCACCTGCCCGGGGTCGACCGCCCCCGTGAGCAGCAGGTGGTCGTCGTCGAGCCAGGTGGCGTCGTAGGTGCCGGCAGGGGGGTTGAAGTGCACCAGCCCGACCGTGGGCCCCTGGGTGGCGGAGAAGGTCGCGATCTGGGTCGGTCCGAAGCCGTCGGAGCCCGAGGGCACGGCCCAGACCGTCGTCCCGTCGGGGCTGACCGGCGTGGTGCTGCCGCCGTACGCCGACCAGTCGCAGGTCTGCCAGCTGCCGCCGTCCTCGGAGGTCGCGGGGTAGCGCGCCGTGCCGAGGCACGGCGTGCCCTCCTGGCTGTTGGTCCGACCGTCGACCCCGGTCGAGCCCGCGAGCCTGCGGCCGTCGAGCGAGGCGGTCATCCCGGCCAACCCGCTCGGGGTGAGCCGCCCGCCGCGACCGGTGTCGGGGTTCCAGCTGACCAGCTCGGTCGACCCGTCGGGCGTCACCGGGTCGACGACGACGTCGTCACCGGCGAA
Organism: uncultured Actinomycetota bacterium; assembly: GCA_963750435.1. Classification (GTDB taxonomy): domain Bacteria; phylum Actinomycetota; class Actinomycetes; order Propionibacteriales; family Nocardioidaceae; genus Marmoricola. The sequence goes on from CAVVQW010000018.1 coordinate 99,377, forward strand.
GGCCGGGCTGACGGTGTAGGCGAACTTGCGCCAGGCGCGAACCACCGAGCCGTCCTCCACCGACCAGACCGTGAGCCGGAGGCCGGACGTCGACAGCCCCACGACGCGGGTGCGGTCGGGGGAGAGGTCCCAGTCGCCGACCACGGCGGCGAGCTTGGTCGAGGTGCCGTCGGGCCGCACCGTCCACAGCTCCAGCCCCGGCTCGGACTCGGTGCCGGAGAAGGCCACGAGGTAGCCCTCCCGGATCCGGGTCAGGCCGCGCACGAAACGGAACGGGGCGGTCCAGCCGATCGTCCTCGACCCGTCGTGGATCTTGCCGCCGGCGGCGTACAGCACCGTCGCGGCCCGCGGTCGGGGGGTGGCGGTCGGGCTGCTGGTCGGGTCGGCCGCATCGTTGGGACCGCTCGTCGCGCTCGGCCCCGAGGCGCCTGCCGTGGAGCCCGGTCCCGGGGCCACGGAGGACGGCGGCGGCGGTGCCGCCGGTCACGCCGACGACGCCGGCGGTGATCAGTGCTGCTGCTGTCCTGCGGTCCATGGTGGTCCCCCTGGGTGTCATCCTCGCCAACACCAGGTGAGAGGCACGGGCAGCACCGTTGGTGCCCGCGTGTGACGAGGATGCGGTCAGGCCGCGCGGTGGCGGCGGTCCCAGAGCCGGATCACGCTGCGGCGGGTCTCGGCGGCCGGGGTGAGCTCCTGGTCCAGGTCGTGAGTCAGCTCCTGGGCGGCGACCAGCTCCTGGACGAGCTGCTCGGCGGCCGCGCGGCCGTCGGCGAGGTGCTGGTGGGTCATCGAGAAGTCGGTCATCCGGACGCCGAGGTCGGGGGTGCGCAGGTGGTGCACCTCGACCCCCGGGCCGAGGTCGGGGGCGGTGTTGACCCGCATGGCCACGCCCATGCTGGCGACCAGCACGTCGATCGGCGTACGCCCCCTCGGAAGGCGGGCGGGCACGCTGGCGTCGAGCACGAAGACGCGGGTGGGGGCGAGGTCGGCGGCGCCACGCACGGGCACGTTGTCGGCCACCCCGCCGTCGACGTGCGGGCCGGGGAAGCCGCAGCTGGCCGGGAGCGTGACGGGGGAGAAGACGGCCGGCACGGCCGCGGAGGCGAGCAGCAGGCGGCTGAGGTCGCCGTGGCGGTGGTAGACCGCGCTGTCCCCGGCCAGCGGGGTGGTGACCACCCGCACCGGCACCGGCAGGTCCTCGAGCCGGTCGACCGGCTTCCAGTCCTCGATCAGCCGGGTCAGGGCGGCCGAGGAGAAGAGGTAGGGGCGCTGGCGGAGCAGGTGGCCCACCCGGGTCAGCGTGCCGCCGGGAAAGATGTCGCGGGTGCTCATCAGCAGCCACTTCGAGCGCAGCTCACGGGCCCGCGCGAGGTCGGGCTGCCAGCCCATGAAGGCGGCGTTCAGGGCGCCGACGGAGGTGCCGACCAGCGCGTGCGGGACGACGCCGTGGCCGATGAGGACCTCCATCATGCCGACCTGCACCGCGCCCCGCGCGGCTCCGCCCGACAGCACGAAGACGTTCCTGTGCTGGGTTCCCCGAGGATCTGAGGTGATGTCCATGCTGCCCTCCCGTGGTCTCGACCCCCGTCGTCTTCCGAGACTCATCGTGGCCCCGCCGTGTCCGTTTTGCAGGCAAATCAAGCATTTCGTCATGACCGAGGGGATCTGTGGTGAGGAGGCGAGGTCGTGCGGGGCAGATACGATCCGCGTGTCCCGGGGCCCCGGGACAGGACCGAGAGGGGTCGCGTGAGGATCGTCTGGAACAGCTTCCACGGCCGCTACAGCGACAGTCCGCGTGCGCTGTACGAGGGGCTCGTCGAGCGCCTCACCGCGCGCGATGACCGCAGCGTCGAGCACGTCTGGCTGGCGCACCACGACCACCGGCACCTCTTCCCCGAGGCCGCCCGCATCGTCGACATCGACGGCCCCGAGGCCACCACGGTGCTCGAGTCGGCCGACCTGGTCGTGGCCAGCTCGCACCTGCGGGTGCCGTGGGAGAAGCCCGCTGGCGCGACCTTCCTCCAGACCTGGCACGGCACCCCGCTCAAGCGGGTGCACCGCGACGTCCTGTGGGCCCCCGAAGGGCTCCTGGACGAGCTCGACCGCGACATCGAGAAGTGGGACCTCCTGCTCTCACCCAACCCGGTCAGCACGCCCCGCCTGCAGAGCGCCTTCCGCTACGACGGCGAGGTGCTCGAGTCGGGGCTGCCCCGCAACGACCTGCTGGTGTCCGCGCGGCGCGACGAGGTGCGTGACCGGCTGCGGCGCGAGCTGGAGATCCCCGACGGGGCCACCGTGGTGCTCTACGCGCCGACCTGGCGCGACTCCGAGGGGTACGACGAGTCCCTGGCCGTCCCCCTGCGCCTGGACCTCGACGAGCTCGGCGCCGTCCTCGGCGACGACCACGTCGTCCTGACCCGGGCGCACAACATGGTCACCGGCCGCTGGGCCGTCGAGGAGCGCCCGTGGGTGCGCGACGTCTCCTTCCACGCCGACATCGCCGAGCTCTACGCCACCGCCGACGTGATGGTCACCGACTACTCCTCCACGATGTTCGACTTCACCATCACCGGTCGGCCGGTGCTGTTCCTGGTCGAGGACCTCGAGGCCTACCGCGACTCCGAGCGCGGCTTCTACTTCGACCTGTGGCCCGAGGCCCCCGGCCCGGTGCTGCGCTCGACCAAGGAGCTCACCGAGGCCCTGCTGGCCCTGCCCGACGTGCAGCGCGACCACGCCACGGCGTACGCCGCCTTCCAGGAGCGGTACAACGGCCTCGAGGACGGCCACGCCACCGACCGGGTCCTCGACCGCCTGGGGTTCTAGCCGGGGCCGGGCCGCCGGGCGCGCGTGCGTAAGCCGTGGGGTCGGCTCAGAGCCGGTCGGCGGACTCCTGGCCGACGGCATCTCCGTGCTGGTCGCGGGCGCGCTCGATGTCCTTCATCAGGCCGGGCTCGTCGCGCACCATCTGGCGGTACTTCGGGCCGAGCGAGCGGATCTGGTCGGCCTCGCCGACGAGCGCGCCGTAGACCCGCTCACGCTCGGCGGTGTCGGCGGTGTAGTCGAGGTCGAGGTACTCCCGCACGTGCCGCCGGGCGTTGCCGATCGCGGTCTGCGCCCGCCCCTTCTTGCTCAGCAGCGAGGCGGCCACGGTGATGACCAGGACGCCGATGATGACGCCGAGCGAGACCGGGGTGCTGACCTCGATCACCGTGACGTGCTCGCCGTCGTTGATGAAGGGCACGTTGTTCTCGTGCAAGGCGTGCAGCACGAGCTTGACGCCGATGAAGCCCAGGATCGCGGCGAGGCCGTAGGACAGGTAGATCAGGCGGTCCAGCAGGCCCTCGATCAGGAAGAACAGCTGGCGCAGGCCCAGCAGCGAGAACGCGTTGGCCGTGAAGACGATGAAGGTGTTCTGGGTCAGGCCGAAGATGGCCGGGATCGAGTCGAGCGCGAACAGGATGTCGGTGCCGCCGATGGCCACCATCACCAGCAGCATGGGCGTCAGGACGCGCTTGCCGTTCTCGGTCGTGAAGAGCTTGTCGCCGTCGTAGTGCTCGGAGGTGTGCACGACCCGCTTGGCCAGCTTCACCATGATGTTCTCGCCCTGGTGCCCCTCACCCGAGCTCTCGGACTTGAGCATGTTGCCGGCGGTGAGGAGCAGGATCAGGCCGAAGAAGTAGAAGACCCAGGCGAACTGGTTGATCAGCGAGGCGCCGATGAAGATGAACACCGTGCGCGCGACCAGCGCGAAGACGATGCCGAAGAGCAGCACCTTCTGCTGGTCCTCGCGGGGCACCTTGAAGCTGGCCATGATGATCAGGAAGACGAACAGGTTGTCGACGCTGAGCGCCTTCTCGGTGACGTAGCCGGCGAAGTACTCCCCGCCCATCGTGCCGCCGCCGAGGACCAGCACCCCCAGCCCGAAGAGCACCGCGATCCCGACGTACCCCGCGGACCACACGGCAGCCTCGCGCAGCTCGGGCACGTGCGCCTTGCGGACGTGGAAGACGAAGTCGAAGAGCAGCATCGCGACCAGGCCGACGACGGTGGCGATCCAGACCCAGGTGGGGACGTCCATCGGGGTTGTACTCCTGTGGCTGTGAGGGGCAGGAACGAGAGCCTAGGGGAGCCGACCAACGGTGGTGGTGGGCGACAAAAAGAAGCGCTCGCGCTAGGCGATGTCGGCGGTGTAGTCGAGGTCGAGGTACTCGGCGCGTGCCGCGGGCGTTGCCGATCGCGGTCTGCGCGCGCCCCTTCTTGCTCAGCAGCGAGGCGGCCACGGTGACGACCAGGACGCGATGATGACGCCGAGCGAGACCGGGGTGCTGACCTCGATCACCGTGACGTGCTCGCCGTCGTTGATGAAGGGCACGTTGTTCTCGTGCAAGGCGTGCAGCACGAGCTTGACGCCGATGAAGCCGAGGATCGCGGCGAGGCCGTAGGACAGGTAGATCAGGCGGTCAGCAGGCCCTCGATCAGGAAGAACAGCTGGCGCAGGCCCAGCAGCGAGAACGCGTTGGCCGTGAAGACGATGAAGGTGTTCTGGGTCAGGCCGAAGATGGCGGGGATCGAGTCGAGCGCGAACAGGATGTCGGTGCCGCCGATGGCCACCATCACCAGCAGCATGGGCGTCAGGACGCGCTTGCCGTTCTCGGTCGTGAAGAGCTTGTCGCCGTCGTAGTGCTCGGAGGTGTGCACGACCCGCTTGGCCAGCTTCACCATGATGTTCTCGCCCTGGTGCCCCTCACCCGAGCTCTCGGACTTGAGCATGTTGCCGGCGGTGAGGAGCAGGATCAGGCCGAAGAAGTAGAAGACCCAGGCGAACTGGTTGATCAGCGAGGCGCCGATGAAGATGAACACCGTGCGCGCGACCAGCGCGAAGACGATGCCGAAGAGCAGCACCTTCTGCTGGTCCTCGCGGGGCACCTTGAAGCTGGCCATGATGATCAGGAAGACGAACAGGTTGTCGACGCTGAGCGCCTTCTCGGTGACGTAGCCGGCGAAGTACTCCCCGCCCATCGTGCCGCCGCCGAGGACCAGCACCCCCAGCCCGAAGAGCACCGCGATCCCGACGTACCCCGCGGACCACACGGCAGCCTCGCGCAGCTCGGGCACGTGCGCCTTGCGGACGTGGAAGACGAAGTCGAAGAGCAGCATCGCGACCAGGCCGACGACGGTGGCGATCCAGACCCAGGTGGGGACGTCCATCGGGGTTGTACTCCTGTGGCTGTGAGGGGCAGGAACGAGAGCCTAGGGGAGCCGACCAACGGTGGTGGTGGGCGACAACCAAGCCGCCGGGAGGCCGAGGGCTGGGACGCCCGTAGTTCACATTCCGGACACCGTGTTCGAGGCCGGGGCCAGGGGGGTACCTGCCACCGGAGGCGGGGGCACGGGCCACCGCTCGAGGGAGCTTCAGGAGCAGCAATGGTGGACGCACACGGCCAGGACGGACTCTCCGCGGAGGAGCTCGGCGCCGAGGGGGCCACGGCCCTCCCGGACAAGGAGGTCGTCTCGATCCTCGACCTCAACGCCGACATCAACCTGGCGATCGACGCCGCGGCGCCGATCGACCTGGCCGTCGCCGCGAACGCCAACGTGGCTGCTCCCATCGACGCCGCCGTGGGCGCCAACGTGCTCTCGGTCGACTCCAGCGCCCAGGCGCTCAGCGACCAGGGCGTGGTCATTCACCAGGGCATCGACGCCGACGCGACCGCCAACGCCGACCAGGGCAGTGTCATCGACCAGGCCGCTGCCCCCGAGGCGGGCAGCGCTGCCGCGGCCGCCGACGGTGCGGGCGCCGGGGACGCCGCCGGTGCGGCGACTTTCGCCGCTCCCGACGCCGGTGCGGCGACCACCCCGGTCGCGGGCGCGGTCGACGGAGCCACCGGTGCCGTGGACGGTGCGACGGGCGCCGTGGACGGTGCCACCGGTGCGGTCGGAGGGGCCACGGGCGGGCTCGGCGGGGTCGTCGACGGTGCCAGCGGCGCGGTCGACGGTGCCGTGGGTGGCGCGACCGGTGCCGTGGGCGGTGCCGCCGGCGGTCTGGACACCTCGGGCGCGCTCTCGGGCAACCTGCTGAACGTGGACGTCAACGTCGACGCGGACGCCGACGTCGCGGCCCCCATCAACGGCGCGGTCGCGGCCAACGCCAACGTGGCGGCCCCGATCGACGCCGCCGTGGGCGCCAACGTCGGCAGCGTCGGCAGCGACGCCGTCGCGGTTTCCCAGCAGGACGCGATCATCGACCAGGACGTCACGGGCTCCGCCACGGCGACGTCCGACCAGACCTCCGACATCGGTCAGTAGTCCGCCGCGATGACGGTGGTCAGCGGGTCGTCTGCCGGTCGTGCGGCCGGCGACCCCGCCCCGATCGACCCCGAGGTGCCGGTGCGCGCCGACGGCATCCAGCTGATCGGCGAGATGAAGGGCTCCGGCTACAAGGCCCCGCCTGCCCTCGCCCGGCGCGGTGACGGCCAGACGGTGCAGCTGACGGCCCTGCTGTACCTAGTGCTCCAGGCGATCGACGGGCGGCGCACGCACGAGCAGATCGCGGCCGTGGTCACCGAGCGCTTCGGCCGCACGGTCTCGACCGACAACGTGCGCACGCTGGTCGACCAGAAGCTGCGCACCACCGGCCTGGTGCTCAAGGGCGACGGTACCCAGCCGGAGACCCGGCGCTCGAGCCCGCTGCTCGCCCTGAGGTTCAAGTACGCCGTCACCGACCCCGACCGCACCCGCCGGATCACCGCGCCGTTCGCGCTGCTGTTCAACCCGGTCGTCGTGGTCGCTGTGCTGGCCGCCCTGGTCGTCGTCAGCTGGTGGGTCTTCTTCCGCAAGGGCCTGGCCTCCGCGACCCACGACGCCTTCGACCGACCCGGGCTGCTGCTGCTGGTCGTCGCGGTCACCGTGCTCTCGGCCGGCTTCCACGAGTTCGGCCACGCCGCCGGCGCCCGCCGCGGCGGGGCCACCCCGGGCGTGATGGGGGCCGGCATCTACCTGGTCTGGCCGGCGTTCTACACCGACGTCACCGACTCCTACCGGCTCGGCCGCTGGGGCCGCGTGGTGACCGACCTCGGCGGGCTGTACTTCAACGCCATCGTCGCGGTCGGCATCGCCGGCGTCTGGTGGCTGACGTCGTACGACGCGCTGCTGCTGGTCGTGGCCACCCAGATCCTGCAGATGGTGCGTCAGCTGACCCCGGTCGTGCGCTTCGACGGCTACCACGTGCTCGCCGACGTCACGGGCGTGCCGGACCTCTTCCACCGGATCAAGCCGACCCTGGTGGGCCTGCTGCCGTGGCGCTGGCGGTCCCCGGAGGCCTCGGTGCTCAAGCCCTGGGCGCGCGCGGTGGTGAGCGCCTGGGTGCTCGTCGTCGTGCCGATGCTGCTCTTCTCGCTGTGGTGCATGGTGCTCGCCCTGCCCCGGTTGCTCGGCACCGCGTGGGCGAGCGCCGGCCGGCAGAGCGCGATGCTCGGCCAGGCCTGGGGCGACGCCGACGTGCTCGGCGTGCTCGCCCGCGGCGTCGCGGTCGTCGCCGTCGTCTTCCCGGTGCTGGCCACCGGGGTCGTCCTCTGGCGGCTCCTGCGGCAGGGCGGCCGCCGGCTGTGGACGGCCACCGACGGCAGGCCCGCCCGTCGTGGCGCCTCGATCGCCTTGGTGCTGGCGCTGGTCGCCGGCCTGACCTACCTCTGGTGGCCCCGCGAGGGCGCCTACCGGCCGATCCTTCCCTTCGAGGGCGGCACGGTGACCCAGGCCGTCGCCGCGGCCCGTCCGCAGGCTGCGGGCGGCGCGCTGCACGCCGGCTCCTACGGCCGCATCCGCACGGGCTGGTCCGACGACCAGCCGCGCCCGACCCGCGAGAAGCCGCAGCTCGCGCTCGTCCTGGTGCCGCGTGACGGTGGCACCGGCTCGTCGGACGGCGGGGCGGACGGCGGGGCGGGTGCTGGGTCCTCGGCCCCCCGGTCGTGGGTCTTCCCCTTCGACCAGCCACTGGCGCCCGGCCGGGGCGACAACCAGGCGTTGGCGGTGAACACCACCGACGGCACCATCCAGTACGACGTGGCCTTCGCCCTGGTCTGGGTCGACGACGACTCGCCGGCGCTGAACACCAACGAGTCCTACGCCTTCGCGAGCTGCGAGAACTGTGCCGCGGTCTCGGTCGGCTTCCAGGTGGTGCTCGTGACCGGTGACAACCACGTCGCCGTTCCGCAGAACCTCTCGGGTGCGCTCAACTACAACTGCGTGAACTGCCTGACCTACGCCTTGGCCACCCAGCTCTTCGTCACCCTCGACGGGCCGCTGAAGCCCGCGAGCACGCAGGAGCTGACCGCGCTCTGGCAGGAGATCGCCCGCTTCGGGGCGAACATCGTCGACGTGCCGCTCGCGGAGATCCGCGACCGGCTGACGGCCTACGAGCAGCAGATCCTGGCCATCATCGAGAAGGACCAGGGACCCCTGCCCGGGCGCGACCAGGCGTCCGCCATCCCCACGGCGGCGCCCACCCAGGGCGCCAGCACGTCGGCTGCCCCCTCCTCGGGGTCCTCCGACGGCACGGGCGCCTCGCCGGCCCCCGAGGACGGCACCCAGGACGGCACGGCGGACGGCACCGAGCCGACCACCGGGTCCGACCCCGCGCCGCAGAGCACGCCGTCACCGTCGGCCCCCGCCGACGCCCCGAGGGAGTCCACGACGCCCGAGGCGTCGGCCGCCACGACCCCCTAGGTCGCGACGCCGGCACGGCGGCGTACGACGACGGCGGCCACGACCACCCCGACCGCGCCCGCCAGGGCGAGGACCAGCACCGACGGGTGGTCGCCGCCCGCTCCGGTGACGGCGATGCCGAGGAGCGCCCACACCCCCGCGCCGGCGTACGCCGGGACGCCGCGGGTCGCGGTGAGCACCCCCACCAGGGTGAGGGCCGCCACGGCGAGCACGACCAGCTGCCAGCCCACGGCGTCGGCCTCGACGACCCCCTGGTCCACCAGGGCGGTGGAGGCGTTGAGGAAGAACGCGGCGGTCACCCAGCCGGCGTACAGACCGACCGCGGAGCGGGTCAGCACCGCGAACCAGGTCGGCACGAGCGGCAGCCGCGACACGGTGACCACGCCGTCGACGGCGGCCACCAGCATCACGAGCAGGGCGGCGGCGGTCGCCAGGCTGCTGTCCAGGGCCGCCACGACGATCCAGACCGTGCCGCCGAGGTAGAGCACCAGCAGGTCGACCTGCAGGCGGCGCGACACCGCGGCCCGGCCCCGCACCAGCACGGCGACGGCCTGGGCGAGGGCGAGGGCGTAGATCACGCCCCAGATCGAGAACGCCCAGCCGACCGGGGTGATCAGCAGCTCGGGGCCGGCTCCGCTGCCGGGCGAGGCGCCCGGGCCGTTGATGGTGACCACCGGCGCCACGACCTCGGCGACGGCGGCTGCCAGGACGGCCCAGGCCAGCACCGCGCTGCCGCCGAGGCGGGTGCGGCCACCGGGGGAGCGGGACGTCGTCGTCGCAGTCATGACCGCGACGCTAGCAACGGGGCCGGAGAGCCCCGGGGGGACGAGTTCGGGCCGCAGGACGGAGGAGTGCTCCGGCCTGCGGCCCGTGGTGGTGGGCAGGGGCGGGGTCGAACCGCCGACCTTCCACTTTTCAGGCGGACGCTCGTACCAACTGAGCTACCTGCCCTCACCAGGCTCCCGAGGGAACCGAGTCGGAACTGTACCGGACTCACCGCCCGCCCCGGAAACCGGCTCGGCCGGGCACGTGCCGGGTGAGTGCCGGGCCGGGAACGCAGCAGGGCGAGGTCGTGATGACCTCGCCCTGCTGCTTCGTGTCGGCGACCCCGACGGGACTCGAACCCGCGGCCTCCGCCGTGACAGGGCGGCGCGCTAACCAACTGCGCTACGGGGCCTCGATGCTGCTTGGTGCTGGTGTTCCGGCTCCGTTTTGCGAAGCCACGGAATGCTAACGCACAACCGGCCCCGCCCCGAAATCGGCACCCCTGTGGGCGTCGTCACGCCCCCCGCGGGAGCCGCCGCGGCGGCTGTCTCAGCATCAGAACGCCGACCGTGACCGGGGGTGGGAGGCCTCGTTGGGCGAGGTGTCCGCCCCGACCTCCCCCGATGCACGGAGTGCCATGAGTCCCGCGCCCCTCGGCTACGAACGCCGCCTCGACCCCGGGCCCCGGGGCTGGGTGGCGCGGTGGTGGCTGCATCGTCGCGTACGCCGGGTGGTCGCCGCCCAGGAGCGTCGCGCCGGGCGCTGAGGGCGCCTGGGGGCTCGTGGGGGCTCCTGGGGCGGAGGCTGGGCCGCGTGCATGGCCCGTGGCACCCCCAACGGGATTCGAACCCGTGCTACCGCCGTGAAAGGGCGGGGTCCTGGGCCACTAGACGATGGGGGCCCTGCCGCCGGGCCGGCCGGGCCGGTCGACGACGGGGAAAGTGTAGGGGAGATCGGCGCCGCGACGCTCGTCGGGCGCGGGGTGCCGGGATCAGGCGTAGCCGAGGTCGTGCAGGGCCTCGTCGTCGATGCCGAAGTGGTGCGCGATCTCGTGCACGACGGTGATCCGCACCTCCTCGACCAGCTCCTCGGGCGAGGAGCACATCCGCAGCAACGGGCCACGGAAGACCAGGATCCGGTCGGGCGGCGCGAAGGTGTAGCCGCTGTCCCGCTCGGTCAGCGGGACCCCGTCGTACAGCCCCAGCAGGTCGGGGTCCTCCGGCGGCCCCTCGGCCTCCACGAGCACCACGACGTTGTCCATCAGCCGGGTCAGCTCCGGGGGCACCCCGTCGAGGGCCTCCGACACCAGTGCGTCGAACTCCTCCTCGCCGACCTCCATGGCGTTCAGGGTGCCAGGGAGGGCAAGGACTGGGTGCGGACTGGGTGCGGGGTGGGTGCGGGCGCAGCCGGACATGCGAATGTCGCCGGTGATCGGGAAGCTCGTCACTTCCGTCACACCGGCGACATTCGCCGTTCGGTCTACGCCCCGGCTCTCACCGGGAGGTCCTGCTCAGGCCGCGGCCTTGGCCTCGTCACGACGGGGCA
>CAVVQW010000019.1:0-30673 GCA_963750435.1 uncultured Actinomycetota bacterium
AAGACCCGGCGGCCGGCCGAGATCCGGGTCAGGGCGAGCTCGCGCTCCCGCATCGCCTGCGCCAGGGGCAGGCCGACGAGCACGACGCAGACCAGGTAGAGCTGGGCCAGCTGGGTGCTGTTCGCACCCCCCACGCCGTCGACCGTGGCGCTGAGGTTGAAGGGCCCCCAGCCGTAGGAGGTGAAGAGCGTCACCGCGACCGCGAAGACCGCCTGCTCCAGGGCCACCACCCGCTCGTCGAAGCGGACCGCCGCCCACACCACGAGCGGGAGCGGCACGAAGCCGACGGCCAGGCTCATGTCGGGGCCGAAGGCGAGGACCGTGCAGAGCACCAGCAGCGCCACCTGCAGGGCCAGCTCGAGGCGGGGCAGGGGGACCCGCCTCCACGGGACCATCGCCAGGGGCGTCAGCAGCATCACCGAGGCGACGTGCGCCGGGACCACGATCGAGACCGTGGACCAGAAGTCGGTGGCGATCAGCCCGGCCAGGGTGGCCGCGATCCCCAGGGCCGCCGCGACCGCGCCGACCGTCGCGGCCGCGAGCAGCTTCCAGGTGTCCGCGATGCCCTCGAGGCGCCCGCGGGGCAGCCACCGCTGCAGCAGGAACGCACCCAGCCCGGTCTCGACGAGGTCGAACAGACCCAGCAGGGCAGCCGTCACCGGGTCGCGGCCGCGGGTCAGGTTGGCCAGGGCGTACGCCGCGAACAGCCCGACCGCGAGGGCGGGCCACAGGCGTCGCGGTGCGACCAGGGCGGCGGCCAGGCCGACCCCGGCCGCGGGCCACCAGGCCGGGGTGCTGCCCGCGATGCCGGCGAGGGCGAGCGCACCCACGGCCGCGCCGTAGGCGAGCACGACGAGACCGCCCACGCCGGCCACGGCGGCCGCGGGGGGCCATCCGCGCATGGTCGCGTCCCGGTGCACGGTCCGAGTCTGGCCCAGGCCGGGCGGGTCCGTCTGCGGAACCGCTCTGTCCAGCACCCGGCGGACTGGCCCACGGCGGGACCCCGGAGGTGCCATGGTGACCCCATGACCCTGGTTTCGGAGCACGTCGGCCAGTTCTTCCACGAGGGGCACCGCCTGGAGTACACCGAGTACGGCGCCGGCGACCGATGGGTGGTGCTGCTCCACGGACAGCTGATGCCGCGGCGGATGCACCAGCCGCTGGCCCGGCACCTGGCCGGCCAGGGCGCCCACGTGCTCGCCCTCGACCTGCTCGGGCACGGTCGCTCGGACCGCCCCGACGACCCGCTGGTCTACTCGATGACGGCGTTCGGGGAGCAGGTGATCGCGCTGCTCGACGAGCTCGGCATCGACCGTGCGGTCGTGGGGGGCACCTCGCTCGGGGCCAACGTCTCGCTCGAGGTGGCCACGCTCGCTCCCGAGCGGGTGCAGGGTGTGCTGGCCGAGATGCCGGTGCTCGACAACGCGCTGGAGGCCGGCATCCTGGCGTTCGCGCCGCTGCTGTTCGCCTCCCGGTTCCTGCCGCTCTCGGTCACCGGCCTGCGACTGGCCACCCGGGCCGTGCCTCGCGCGGTCGTGCCCTTCTGGACCGGGATCGTCCTGGACACCCTGGACCAGCGACCGGCCCCGATGGCCGCGACCATCCACGGCATCTTCTTCGGGCGGGTGGCGCCCTCGAGCCGGTTGCGCCGCGAGATCCAGGCGCCCGCGCTGGTCGTCGGGCACCCGCGCGACCCCGTGCACCCCGCGGCCGACGCCGCGATGCTGGCCGAGGAGATGCCCCGGGCGCAGTTCGTGGAGGCCCACGGCATCCTCGAGTGGCGGCTGCGGCCGCAGCGGCTGCACGGCCTGGCGGCGGCGTTCGTCGAGCAGTGCTTCGAGGAGCCGGCGTCGGCGCGCCGGCTCCCGGGGTAGGGGCGCGCCCGCGCCCTCGGCTCGGCTCGTCCGGTTCGTGCATTTCGACGCGCGCAGGTCCGAATCCTGGCTAGGGTTCCCGCGGACGAGCACATCCGGAGAGGACGGACGGCATGACGGCGCTGCCCTCCCTGGCCGAGGCCGACCGGTTCCGCCAGGGCGTGACCGGCCCCGACGTCGCCTCGGGTGTCCAGCTGCTGCTCAGCGGCGAGCACGCCGACCCCCGGGCCGCCCAGGCCGTGATCCTGCTGCCGGTGTTCCTGGAGATCCTGCTGCGCCAGCTCACCGGGGCCGCGTTCGACGGTTGGTTCGAGCTCGGCTCGGTGGTCGCCGCGGTGCCCACCGCCGGGGCCGTGCTGATCGGCCTCCGGTGGCTCTCGCCGCGGTGGACGATCGCGCTGCCGCTGCTCGACATGGTGGCGCTCGGCCTCTACCGCCAGTCCACCGACACCGCCCTCGGGGTCGCGGTCGTCTTCCCGGCCATGTGGCTCGGACTCCAGTTCGGCCGCCGCGGGGTGGCGGCGACCACGGCGATGATGGGCGCGGCGTACGTCGTCCCGACGCTCGCCCAGCTCGGGTTCACCGCGGCCGCGTTCTCCCGGATCTCGCAGATGACGATGATGGCGATCATCGCCTCCCTGGTCGTCGCGGTCACCGCCGAGCTGTGGCAGGCGCAGGTCGAGCAGTCGCGCACGAGCACCGAGCAGCTGCGGCTCGCGATGTCCGACGTGATCGAGCAGCGCCGGCTGACCCGCACCATCGTCAACGGCGTCGACGTGGGCCTGGTGGCCATCGACGCCGAGGGAGCCTACGACTCGATGAACCCGAGGCACCGCGAGTTCCTCGCCGTCGCCTACCCCTCGGGCCACCTCGGCCACGCCGGCCAGACCGGCTTCGTCTACGCCGAGGACGGCGAGACGCTGCTGACCGCGGAGCAGATGCCGACCGTGCGGGCGCTGACGGGCGAGCCGTTCCGCGACCACCTGATCTGGATCGGCGAGGACCCGCACCGGCGCCGGGCGCTGACCGTGAGCTCCACGCCGTACACCCGCAGCGACGGGACGTCCGGGGGCGCCGTGCTGGCCTACCACGACATCACCGAGCTGCTCGCGGCCGCGCGCCTGAAGGAGGAGTTCGTCGCCTCGGTCAGCCACGAGCTGCGCACGCCGCTGACCTCGATCATCGGCTACGTGGACATCGTCCTGGACGACGTCGAGGACCTCCCCGAGGATGCGCGTGCCTACCTCGCCACGGTGCAGCGCAACGCCCGGCGCCTGCACCGCCTGGTCGACGACCTGCTCGCGACGGCGTTGCAGTCGGTGAGCACCGACCTCGACGTCGAGGACGTCTGCGTCGCCGACGTGCTCGCCCGCTCGGTGCGCGACTGTGCCGGGGCGGCCGCGGCCGCCGGGCTCACGGTGTGGCTCGACACCCCCGACGGCGCCGACCGGGCCCACGTCGAGGGCGACCCGCAGCGACTGGCCCAGGTGTTCGACAACCTGCTCAGCAACGCCGTGAAGTACACCGCCGATGGGGGGCACGTCGTGGCCAGCATCGGTCGCGAGGGCGCCGACGTGGTGGTCCGCGTGCGCGACGACGGTCGGGGCATCGCGGCGCACGAGCAGGACGCCGTCTTCACCAAGTTCTTCCGCAGCAGCACCGTGCTGGGGGGCGCCATCCCCGGCGTGGGGCTGGGCCTGGCGATCACCAAGACCATCGTGGAGGCCCACGGCGGCTCGATCTCGGTGACCAGCGAGGAGGGCCGCGGCTCCACCTTCGAGGTGCGGCTGCCGCTGGCGCGCGCCGACGCGTCCGTCGCCTGAGCCCGCCGCCCCGACCCTGCCAGCCTGCCTCGCCGTCCTGGCCCGCCACAGCCACCTCCCGCGGGTTGGCGCCCGGGTTGTCGGTCGCGGGGGTGAGAATGGACCCATGCCCCTGTACAGCGACGAAGCCATCGTGCTGCGCACCCACAAGCTGGCAGAGGCCGACCGCATCATCACCCTGCTCACCCGGCACCACGGCGTCGTGCGGGCGGTCGCCCGCGGCGTGCGCCGCACCTCGTCGCGGTTCGGCTCCCGGCTGGAGCCGTTCACCCACGTCGACCTGCAGCTCGCCGTCGGCCGCAACCTCGACACGATCACCCAGGCCGAGACGCTGGCCCCCTACGGCGCCACGATCTCGGCCGACTACGACCGCTACACCGCCGCCAGCGTGATGCTCGAGACGGCCGAGCGGCTGGTCTCGGAGGAGCGCCAGCCCTCGGTGCAGCAGTACCTCCTGCTCGTCGGGGCCCTGCGCGCGATGACCGCCGGTGAGCACCGGTCCAACGACGTCCTCGACTCCTTCCTCCTGCGCTCGCTGTCGGTGGCCGGCTACGCCCCGTCGTTCTGGGCGTGCGCCGGCTGCGGCCTCGAGGGGCCGCACCGGGCGTTCAGCCCGGCCCAGGGCGGCGCCCTGTGCACCACCTGCCGCGTGCCCGGCTCGGCCAACCCGGCGGGGGAGACGCTGACGCTGCTCGGTGCCCTGCTCGCCGGCGAGTGGGACGTCGTGCACGACGCCGAGACGCGCCACCGGCGCGAGGCCCGCGGGCTGGTGGCGGCCTACGTCTCCTGGCACCTCGAGCGCGGTCTGCGCTCCATGCCCTACGTCACGGAGGGCTGAGCGCGTGCGCAGCAGGTCCAAGGTCCCGGTGCGCGCGGTGGTCCGCCGCCCCACCCCGCACCCGTCGGGCGCCGTGCCGCCCGAGGTCCCCGCCGACCTGGTCCCGCACCACGTCGCGGTGATCATGGACGGCAACGGCCGCTGGGCCAAGGAGCGCGGCCTCCCACGCACCGCCGGCCACGAGCAGGGTGAGTCGTCCCTGTTCGACGTCGTCGAGGGCGCGATCGAGATCGGCGTGAAGGCCGTGTCGGCGTACGCCTTCTCCACCGAGAACTGGTCGCGCTCGGCCGACGAGGTGAAGTTCCTGATGGGCTTCAACCGCGACGTGATCCGGCGTCGGCGCGACGAGATGCACGAGCTCGGCGTCCGCGTGCGGTGGGCCGGCCGGGCGCCACGGCTGTGGCGGTCGGTGATCAAGGAGCTCCAGGTCGCCGAGGAGCTGACCCGCGACAACGACGTGCTGACACTGACCATGTGCGTCAACTACGGCGGCCGGGCCGAGCTCGCCGACGCCGCCCGGGCCATGGGCCGCGACGTCGCCGCGGGCCGGTTGAACCCGGACCGCATCGACGAGCGCACCTTCGCCCGCTACCTCTACGTCCCCGAGCTGCCCGACGCCGACCTGGTCTGGCGCACGTCGGGGGAGCAGCGGCTCTCCAACTTCATGCTGTGGCAGGCGGCGTACAGCGAGATGGTCTTCACCGACGTGCTCTGGCCCGACGTCGACCGGCGCCACCTGTGGCAGGCGGTCGAGACCTACGCCGGCCGCACGCGCCGCTACGGCTCGGCCTGACCGGTCGCCCGTCGGGTGAGAGGGTGGGGTGTGATCGCCCCCCGAGCGATCCGGGACGGAGTCGAGGATGCGCGCACGCGAGCTGGCCGAGCGGTTCCCGGTCGTGGGGCTGGATTCCCACGCGTCGGAGGCTGCCCGGACGATGGGCAAGCAGCGGCTTCCCGGGCTCATCGTCTGCGACGGCGAGGGGCACCCGCACACGGTCCTGGGCGGCTCGCAGGTGCTGCGCTTCATGATCCCCTCCTACGTCCAGGACGATCCGGCCCTCGCGCGCGTCTACGACGAGAAGGGCTCCGACGCCCTGCTGCGCCGGCTCTCGGGCAAGACGGTGCGCGAGCTCCTGCCGGAGCGGCAGGACCGGGCCGAGCTGCCCGTCGTCGACCCCGATGCCACGACCCTCGAGGTGGCGGCCGTGATGGCCCGCATGCACAGCCCGGTCGTGGCGGTGGTCGACGACGAGGGTCAGGTGCTCGGCGCCGTCACGGTCAGCCGGCTCTTCGAGGTGCTTTTCCCCACCGACGCCGGCAGCTCGTGACGACGCTCCTGGTGGTGGTCGCCTTCGTCGCGGCGTACGTCCTGATCGCGACGGAACGGATCCACCGGGTGGCCGCCGCCCTGCTCGGTGCCGCCGCCATGGTCGTCCTGGGGGTCGTGGACGCCCGCGTGGCGTTCTTCAGCGAGAAGACCGGCGTCGACTGGAACGTGATCTTCCTGCTGCTCGGGATGATGATCATCGTCGGGGTCCTGCGTCAGACCGGCGTCTTCGAGTTCGCCGCCATCTGGGCGGCCAAGCGGGCGGGGGGCCGCCCCTTCCTGATCATGGTGCTGCTCATCGTGCTGACCGCGTTCGCCTCGGCGCTGCTGGACAACGTCACCACCGTGCTGCTGGTGGCTCCCGTGACGCTGCTGGTGTGCGACCAGATCCAGGCACCCCCGGCGCCCTTCCTGATGGCCGAGGTGATGGCCTCGAACATCGGCGGCACGGCGACCCTGATCGGTGACCCGCCGAACATCATCATCGCCTCGAAGTCCGGGCTGACCTTCAACGACTTCGTGGTCAACCTCGCCCCGGTGGTCCTCCTGCTCGTCCTCGTCTTCATCGTGATGTGCCGGTTCATGTTCCGCTCGGCCCTCACCTTCCACCCGGAGTCGGTCGAGGCCCTGATGGCCCTCGACGAGCGCGAGGCGATCACCGACCGCGCCCTGCTGCTGAAGTCAGGTGTGGTGCTCGCGGCGGTGCTCGCCGGCTTCGTGAGCCACTCCTTGATCGACCTCGAGCCGTCACTGGTGGCCCTGCTGGGAGCGGGCGCGCTCGTCGCGGTCTCGCGCCTGGACATCGAGGAGTGCGTGGCCGACGTCGAGTGGTCGACGCTGGTGTTCTTCATGGGGCTCTTCGTGATGGTCGGCGCCCTGGTGGAGGTCGGCGTCGTCGGCGACCTCGCCGCGCGGGCCACCGACGCGGTCGGGGACAACTACTTCCTGGCCTCGACGGCTGTCCTCGGCGTGTCGGGCCTGCTCTCCGGTGTCGTGGACAACATCCCCTACGTCGCCACCATGGCCCCGCTCGTCGCGGACCTGGTCGGGGCGGGCAACGGGTCGGTGGGCTCGGAGTCGGCGTGGTGGTCCCTGGCGCTGGGGGCGGACCTCGGTGGCAACGCCACGGCCGTCGGCGCCAGCGCCAACGTCGTGGTGCTGGGGATCGCGGCGCGTCACGGTCACCCGATCAGCTTCTGGACGTTCACCAAGTACGGCATCCTGGTCACCGTCACCACGGTGGCCATCGCCTGGGCGTACGTCGCGCTGCGCTACTTCGCCTTGGCCTGACCACCGGCTGGCCGCTCCTGGTAGACGTCGGGAACACCGTCGTGGTCCTGGTCCACCTCCTCGGCGGCGCAGATGCGGCGGTAGATCTCGTTGCGCGTGCGGAGGACCACCGCGGCCAATAGGGCAGCGACGACCGAGCCCACCAGGACCGCGATCTTGACGTGGTCGTCCCGGGCGCTGTCCGGCCCGAAGGCCAGCTCGCCGATCAGCAGCGACACGGTGAAGCCGATCCCGGCCAGGATCGAGATGCCGAGGACATCGACCCACGCCAGCTCGTCGTCGAGCTCGGCACCGGTGAACCGGGCCACGAGGTACGTCGATCCCAAGATGCCCACCATCTTGCCGACCACCAGGGCCACGACGATGCCCACCGCCACCGGGTCGGACACGGCACCCCTCAGCCCGGACCACCCACCCACCGTGACGCCCGCCGCGAAGAGCGCGAAGACGGGCACGGCGAAGCCGGAGGAGATCGGCCGCAGGAGGTGCTCGAAGTGCTCGGCCATGCCGGGCCCGGCGTCGGGGCCCCCCGCTGCGTCGCTGCGGATCACCGGCACGGTCAGGGCCAGCAACACTCCTGCGACCGTCGCGTGCACCCCGGAGGCGTGCACGAGGGCCCAGGCGACGAAGGCCAGCGGCAGGAGAAGCCACCACGCGCGGACCCGGCGCTGGACCAGCACCCCGAACAGGGCGATCGGCACCAGGGAGAGCGCCAGCCAGCCGAGCTCGAGCGAACGGGTGTAGAACACCGCGATCACGGTGATGGCCAGCAGGTCGTCGACGACGGCCAGGGTCAGCAGGAAGGTGCGCAGCGCCACGGGGAGGTGCGTGCTGAGCACGGCGAGGACCGCGACGGCGAAGGCGATGTCGGTCGCCGTGGGGATGGCCCAGCCCTGCAGCGCTCCGTCACCGGTGCGGAGGTTGACCAGCGTGTAGAGCAGGGCCGGCACCACCATCCCGCCGACGGCCGCGACGACCGGGATGACGGCCCGGCGAGGCTCGCGCAGGTCTCCGGCGACGAACTCGCGCTTGACCTCCAGGCCCGCGACGAAGAAGAAGACGGCGAGCAGGCCGTCCGCGGCCCAGGTGCCGAGGCTGAGGTCGAGGTGCAGCACCGACGGGCCCACGGTGAGGTTCTTCAGGTCGTCGTACGCCGAGGCCCACGGTGTGTTGGCCCACACCAGCGCCACGACCGCGGCGACCAGGAGCAGGGCACCGCCGACGGTCTCCTGCCGCAGCAGCTCGCTGATGCGCGAGGTCTCGGACCAGGAGCCGCGGCTGAAGAGGGGGGAGCGGGGAGCGGACGGTGCCATGGGACCAGGCCTTCGGGGTCGACAACGAGAATGCCGACCAGACTTCCCGGCTCACCGGGCAGCAGTCTACCGGTCGGTTTCCCAGGTGATGAACCACAACCTCCTCTTCACACACCACACGACGTGTGTGAGGAGGCAGATCGGGTTCATCACCCGGGAAACCGGACCGCCCCGGGGTCGAGGGTCCCCCGCACCTAGGATCGACGCATGAGCAGAGTGCTGTCCGCGGTCGCCTGGCCCTACGCCAACGGCCCCCGCCACATCGGTCACGTCGCCGGGTTCGGGGTGCCGTCCGACGTCTTCAGCCGCTACATGCGGATGGCCGGGCACGACGTGCTGATGGTCTCGGGCACCGACGAGCACGGCACGCCGATCCTGATCGCCGCCGACGAGGAGGGGGTCAGCCCCCAGGAGCTGGCCGACCGCAACCACCGCGTGATCGCCGAGGACCTCGCCGCGCTGGGGATCTCCTACGACCTCTACACGCGCACCACGACGCGCAACCACACCGCCGTCGTGCAGGAGCTGTTCACCGGCGTCCACGCCAACGGCTACTTCCTCGAGCAGACCACCCACGGCGCGATCAGCCCGTCGACCGGCCGGACGCTGCCGGACCGCTACATCGAGGGCACCTGCCCGATCTGCGGCTACGACAAGGCCCGCGGCGACCAGTGCGACAACTGCGGCAACCAGCTCGACCCGGCGGACCTGAAGAACCCGCGCTCGCGGATCAACGGCGAGACCCCGGAGTTCGTGGAGACCCAGCACTTCTTCCTCGACCTGCCCGCGCTGGCCGAGGCGTTGAAGACCTGGCTCGACGAGCGCGAGGCCAGCGGGACGTGGCGGCCCAACGTGATCAAGTTCAGCCAGAACATCCTCGAGGACATCCGCCCCCGGGCGATGAGCCGCGACATCGACTGGGGCATCCCGATCCCGCTCGACGGGTGGCGGGAGAACCCCACCAAGCGGCTCTACGTCTGGTTCGACGCCGTCATCGGCTACCTCTCGGCCAGCATCGAGTGGGCGCGCCGCACCGGCGACCCGGAGGCCTGGCGGCAGTGGTGGAACCCTTCGACAGGCTCAGGGACCGAGGACGGCTCAGGGGCCGAGGACGCGCTGTCCTACTACTTCATGGGCAAGGACAACATCACCTTCCACAGCCAGATCTGGCCCGCCGAGCTCCTGGCGTACGCCGGGAAGGGCGACCGCGGCGGCGAGCCCGGCCGCTACGGCGAGCTGAACCTGCCCACCGAGGTCGTCTCGAGCGAGTTCCTGACGATGGAGGGCAAGAAGTTCTCCTCCAGCCAGCGCGTCGTGATCTACGTCCGCGACCTGCTCAGCCGCTACCAGCCCGACGCGTTCCGCTACTTCGTCGCGGCGGCCGGGCCGGAGAACCAGGACTCCGACTTCACCTGGGCGGAGTTCGTGCGCCGCACCAACGACGAGCTGGTCGCCGGATGGGGCAACCTGGTCAACCGCACCGCCACCATGATCGCCAAGAGCTTCGGCGAGATCCCGGCAGCAGGGGAGCTGACCGCGACCGACCAGGCGCTGCTCGACGAGGTCGGGGCCGCGTTCGACACCGTGGGCGACCTGATCGCCCGGCACCGCCAGAAGGCCGCGATCAACGAGGCCATGCGCGTCGTCGGGGAGGTCAACAAGTACGTCACCGACTCGGCCCCCTGGAAGCTCAAGGCCGACGACGAGCGCGAGCGCCTCGGCACGATCCTGCACGTGCTGGCGCAGTGCACCCTCGACCTGAACACGGTCCTGTCGCCGTTCCTGCCGTTCTCGGCCAACGCCGTCGACGCGGTCTTCGGGGGCGAGGGCGAGGTGCAGCCGATGCCGCAGCTGCAGGAGGTGGAGGACCTCGACGGCGGCGCCGGCTACCCCGTGCTGACCGGCGACTACACCCGCGCCGCCCGCTGGGAGCGCACACCGGTCGTGGTCGGCACCCCGGTGGTCAAGCCGACGCCGGTGTTCACCAAGCTCGACACCGCGGTCGTCGAGGAGGAGCTCGGCCGGCTGGCCGGCGAGGGGGAGGGCGGGTCCTGATGCTCTTCCCGCACGTACGCCGGGCCGTCGAGGCAGGCGCGGGGGAGACCCCCGTCCACGACCCCTCCTTCGACATCGCGGCCGCCCGCCGCGAGGCGCGGGAGCTCGCCGCGCGCGAGCCCCGCGAGCCGGTCGCCGAGGTGCGTGACCTGGACGCCGACGGCGTCCCGTGCCGCCTCTACCGCCCCGACGGCGCGGTCCCGGGCGTGGTGGTGCACCTCCACGGCGGCGGCTTCGTGCTCAACGACGTCGAGGTCCACGACAACGCCGCGCGCCGGCTGGCCGACCGGGCGGGGATGGCCGTGCTCAGCGTCGACTACCGGCTCCCGCCCGAGCACCGCTTCCCCGCCGCCCCCGACGACGTCGACACCGTGCTGCGCTGGCTGGCGGCCCACGCCGACGCCCACGGCCTGGCCGGCCCGACGTACGCCCACGGGGACAGCGCCGGCGCCAACCTGGCCCTGGTCGCCGCCCTGCGCAACCCCGGACGGCTGCGGGCGCTCGCGCTCACCTACCCGTTCCTCGACCCGCGCCGCGCGGGGGAGTCCTACGGCCTCCAGGGCGTGGGCTTCGACCCGGCGACGGCCGACTGGTACTGGCAGCAGTACGCCGCCTCGCCGGCCGACCTCGACGACCCCGACCTGGCGCCGCTGCTCTCCGAGCACCTCGGCACGCTGCCGCCGACGCTGGTGGTCACCGCCGAGGGCGACCCCCTGCGCGACGAGGGCGAGCTGCTCGCCCGGCGGCTCTCCGAGCTCGGGGTCGAGGTCACCGCGACCCGCTACCTCGGGCAGGTGCACGGCTTCTGGCGGCACCCGTCGGTGTTCGTGGCCGCCGAGCCGCTGACCCGGCAGGTGGCGGGGTTCCTGCGCCAGCACGACTGACTCGGGCAGGATGACCGGCATGACCGCCGCGATGCACCTCCCGTCCTTCACCGTCAAGCAGAAGCTGACGATGATGGTGAACCGCTACGAGATCAGCGAGACCAACCCCGACGGCTCCGTGGGCCGGTTGATGGCGATCGCCCAGCAGAAGCGGATGGCGTTCAAGGAGCAGGTCACCTTCTTCGCCGACGAGGCCCGCACCCAGCCCGTGTTCTCCTTCCAGGCGCGGCAGCGCCTCGACCTCGGCGCCGGGTACGACGTCCGCGACGCCGGTGGTCAACCGCTGGGGATGTTCCGCAAGGACTTCGGGCAGAGCCTGCTGCGCTCGACCTTCCACCTCAGCGCCCCCGGCCTCGAGGCCACCGGGCGCGAGCGCAACCAGGTGGTGGCGATCCTGCGCCGCTTCGTCGACTTCCCGTTCGCCTTCCACTTCGACTTCGTCGACCAGTCCACGGGCCAGGTGGTGATGAGCTCGGAGCGGCAGATGTCGCTGCGCGACCGCTACCAGGTGACCGTGCCCGACCCGCGCCTGGACTTCCGGGTCGCCGCCGCGATGGCGGTCGGTCTCGACGCGCTCATGGCGCGCTAGCGGGCTAGACCGGAGGCCCTCGGCGGCAGCGCGCCAGTGCGGACCCCTTCCCACGATGCGAGACGCGCTCCTAGGTTGGGCGACGCACACCGGTTTCGCGATCCTCGGGAAGGGCGCCGACATGACCCCACGACTCCGCCGAGCTGGGGTGGCCGTCGCCGCCCTCGCCCTGACCGCCACCGTCGCGTCGGTGGTGCCCGCCACGGGTGCCACCGCCGCGACCGGCGCACCGGCCCGCGCCTCGGCCCGGGTGGCCGCCTCGGTCACCAAGACCGACGCCGTGCCCACGCCGAAGCTGGACTGGTACCCCTGCTACTCCACGGCCGAGTGCACGACGGTCAAGGTGCCACGCGACTACGACAAGCCCGCCGGCGCCAAGGTCGAGCTGGCGCTGCTGCGGCTCAAGGCGCGCCGTCCCGCCCAGCGCATCGGCAGCCTGTTCGTGAACCCGGGCGGCCCCGGCGGGTCGGCCACCGAGCTGGCCTACTTCTCCGACCAGATCCTCTCGCCCAGCGTGCTCGACCGCTTCGACATCGTCGGGATGGACCCGCGCGGCATCGGCTTCAGCGACCACGTGCAGTGCTTCCCCAGCGCCCGGGAGCAGGCACCCGCCCTGCTCGGCTACGCCAAGGCGTTCCCCACGACCCCGGCCGCCGAGCGCGCGTGGCTGCGCTCGGACAAGGCCGTGGGCGGTGCCTGCAGCACGACGGCCCTGGCCACGTCGATGTCCACCGCCGAGGTGGCGCGCGACATGGAGCTCGTGCGCCGCGCGGTCGGGGACAGCAAGCTCAGCTACCTCGGCTTCTCCTACGGCACCTACCTCGGCCAGGTGTACGCCGAGATGTATCCCCAGCGGGTGCGCGCCGTGGCCGTGGACGGCGTCCTCGACCCGGTCGCCTGGGCCGGCTCCCCGGCCACGTTCGGCCGACCGCTGGAGGCCCGGCTGAAGTCCTCGCAGGGCGCGTGGAAGGCGCTGCGCGAGATCCTGCGCCGCTGTGACCAGGTCGGCGGCGCCCGCTGCAGCTTCGCCCCCGGGGACCCGGTCGCGAACCTCGCCCTGATCGCCAAGCGGCTCAAGGCCTCCCCGCTGACCGACACCGACCCCTTCACCGGCGAGGTCTTCACCTTCGACTACTCCGACCTCGTCGCCAACCTGCTCGGCATGCTCTACGACCCGGCCGGCTACGACTCGATCGCCGGCATGCTGTCGGAGCTGATCATCCTCACCGAGCCGCCGAACCCCGGGGCCACGACGTCGGCCGTGCAGAACCAGCGCCGCCGGTCGGCCCTCGCCTCGTTCGCGACCCTGCGCCGCCAGCACGCCGAAGCCGCGGTGCGACCCCGCTTCGGCTCCTCGTCGCGCACCTCCGCGTTCGGCTTCCCCTACGACAACGGCCTCGAGTCCTTCGCCTCGGTGACCTGCACCGACTCCCGCGAGGACACCCGCGGCAGCGACTACCCGGCGTACGCCGCCCAGGCCGACCGGTCGGCGCCGTACTTCGGCCGGATCTGGACGTGGAGCTCCTCGGTCTGCGCGAAGGACGCCTTCACCGGCAACGACGAGGACGCCTACTCCGGTCCCTTCGACCGGGCGACGGCGTCCCCGGTCCTCTTCGTGGGCGACTACTACGACCCCGCGACCAACTACGCCGGCGCCGTCTCGGCCTCCAAGCGCCTCCCCGGCAGCCGGCTGCTCTCCAGCGACTCCTTCGGCCACACCGCCTACGGCACCTCCGACTGCGTGACCTCGGCCGTCGACCGCTACCTGGTCAAGCAGGTGCTGCCGGCCCGGGGCAAGGTGTGCACCGGTGACATCCAGCCGTTCGACTCCACCTTCGAGGAGCTGAGCGCGAACCAGGTGCGTCAGCGGGCGCTCCTGGCGCGGCTGGCGCCTGCGCCGGGAGGCTTCCGCTAGCCGGTCCCACCGACCGTTCCGGCTGGCCCGCTCCGGCTGGTCCGGTTCCACTACGCTGACGCCATGCGCGTGCACCTCGGTTCCGACCATGCCGGCCTCGAGCTGAAGGACCACCTCGTCCGCTGGTTGCAGGCGCAGGGCCACGAGCCGGTCGACCACGGTCCGTTCGTCTACGACGCCCTCGACGACTACCCCGTGTTCTGCCTGCGCGCGGCCGCCGGCACGGTCGCCGACGAGGGCAGCCTGGGCGTGGTGATCGGGGGCTCGGGCAACGGGGAGCAGATCGCCGCGAACAAGGTGGCAGGCGTGCGGGCGGCGCTGGCCTGGAGCGACGAGACCGCCTCCCTGGCCCGGCAGCACAACGACGCCAACGTGCTCTCGGTCGGCGGTCGGATGCACACGGTGGAGGAGATGACCCGCTTCGTCGGGGTCTTCCTCACCACCGACTTCACCGGCGAGGAGCGGCACGTGCGGCGGATCGCGATGCTGGCCGACTACGAGTCGACCGGCGACCTGCCGCCGCTGCCCGAGTCCGCGCTCGGTCACTCGCCGTCCGCCGGTCCCGATGCCTGAGGGCCACACCCTCCACCGGCTGGCCACCTCCCTGCGCACGGCCTTCGCCGGCGACGTCGTGCGGGCGACCAGCCCGCAGGGTCGGTTCGCGGAGTCCGCCGCGCTGCTCGACGGCACCCGGCTGCTCGGTGCGCGGTCCTTCGGCAAGCACCTGTTCGTGGAGTTCGAGCAGGCCCACGAGGTGCACGTGCACCTCGGCCTCTACGGCAAGTTCCCGGTCTTCCGCGGGCCCGCCCCCGACCCCGTGGGCCAGGTCCGGCTGCGCCTGGTCGGCCCCACGGCGTACGCCGACCTGCGCGGCGCCACCGCCTGCGAGCTGGTCACCCCCGAGCAGCGCGCCTCGATCCTGGACCGGCTGGGCCCCGACCCGCTGGACCCCGACGCCGATCCCGAGCGTGCCTGGGCCCGCATCCACCGCAGCCGTTCCCCGATCGGGGGGCTGCTGATGGACCAGGCCGTGATGGCCGGCATCGGCAACGTCTACCGGGCCGAGGTGCTGTTCCGGCACCGCCTGCACCCCCTGCGCCCCGGACGCACGCTCCGGGTGGGCCAGTTCCGCGCGCTGTGGGAGGACCTCGTCGTGCTGCTGGCCGCCGGGGTCAGCAGCGGACGCATCGAGACCCTGCGGCCCGAGCACCGCGAGGTGGCGGCGCAGGCGGCCGAGCAGGAGGGCCGCGTGCGCAACTACGTGTACCGCCGCACGGGTCGTCCCTGCCTGGTCTGCGGGTCCGCCATCCGCACCGAGGAGCTCACCGGACGCAATCTGTTCTGGTGTCCGCGATGTCAGCCCGTGTTCCGCTCGCGCGCCGTAGGCTAAGTCGACCGGATGACTGAAATGTCCGTCATGCCCCCTGGTTGAGCCCGCTCCGCCAAGACATCCTCCGGCGACAGACCCCCGAGCTCCGCGCCACCTGCTCGGACCCATCCGCTCCAGACCGACCCGCTGCAGAGACCGATCCGCTCCAGAGACGGGGCCGCACGAAGGAGACGAGGTTGCCCAAGCGCTCGGCGTCACCGTGGCGCGGACTCTCCCTGCGCCTGCGGCGGGAGATGGCCGTCTCCGACCGGCCGACGCTCCTGGGCCTGGTCGCCTTCACGCTGCTGAGCGTCGTGCTCGGGCTGATCTACCCGAACTACGTCCCCTCGACCGTGGTGCTGCTGCCGATGTTCGTCGGCAGCCTGTGGCTCGGGCCGCGCGTGCTGCCGTGGTTCATCGTGTTCGTGTGCGCGGGCTTCTGCGTGCTGCTGATCGACCAGCAGACCGTCAGCTACCGCACGATCGGGCGGGCGATCGTCACCTTCGCCATCGCCCTGCTGATCATGTTCACCTCCTTCCGCCGCAGCCGGTTGGGGGTGTCGATGCCTCGCGGGGAGTCGATGTTCGTCGACCTGCGCGACCGGATCTCGGCGCAGGGCAACCTGCCCGAGCTGCCCGACCAGTGGTTGGTGGAGTCGGTCGCCAAGTCGGCCGGGGGCACCTCGTTCGCGGGCGACTTCATCGTCGCGAGGCGCTCGGAGGACGAGTGCCTCGACCTGGTCGTCGTCGACGTCTCCGGCAAGGGCGTGGAGGCCGGCTCCCGGTCGCTGTTCCTCTCCGGCGCCTTCAACGGCATCGTCTCGGCGCTCCCCGGTGAGCAGTTCCTCCCGGCCGCCAACGACTACCTCCTGGGCCAGGACTGGGACGAGGGCTTCGCCACCGCGATCCACCTGCACCTCGACCTCGCCACCGGCGACTTCGAGCTGCGCAAGGCCGGTCACCCGCCGGCGGTCTGGCTGCACGCGGGCTCCGGCCGCTGGTCGGTGCTGAACTCCGACGGCCCGGTGCTGGGGCTGCTCGCCGAGGCGGAGTTCGAGGTGGTCCGCGGGCACCTCGGGCGCGGCGACGGCCTGATGCTGTTCACCGACGGTCTCGTCGAGACCGCCCAGCGCGACATCTCCCTGGGGATGGACAAGCTCGCGGGGCTGGGGGAGCGGCTCTTCCAGCGCGGGTTCGACGGCGGCGCGCAGATGCTGATCGACCAGATGGAGCAGACCAACGACGACCGGGCCCTGGTCGTCGTGCACCGACGCTGGAGCACCACCGGCGGGCGCTGAGGGCCTCCGGGGCGGCGACGGCCGGTTCACGGACGACGCCCGCGCTGTGGCACGATGGTCTCCGCCCTCGCGAGCACCGCGTGGGCGTGCGCGGATGTAGCTCAATGGTAGAGCCTCAGTCTTCCAAACTGATGACGCGGGTTCGATTCCCGTCATCCGCTCGACACGGCCCCGGAGGGGTCGTCGACCGGGGCGTAGCGTAGTGGCTAGCGCGCCTGCTTTGGGAGCAGGAGACCGCAGGTTCGAGTCCTGTCGCCCCGACCGGACCCACCACCCACACATGAGGAGAAGACCTGTGAAGAGCGCCGTCGAGACGCTGAGCCCGACCCGGGCCAAGATCACCGTCGAGGTGCCCTTCGAGGAGCTCAAGCCGAGCCTCGACGCGGCCTA
The DNA here is from genome assembly GCA_963750435.1 of uncultured Actinomycetota bacterium. GTDB lineage: Bacteria > Actinomycetota > Actinomycetes > Propionibacteriales > Nocardioidaceae > Marmoricola. The sequence continues at coordinate 16,966 of CAVVQW010000019.1, forward strand.
CAAGACCATCGCCCAGCAGATCAACATCCCCGGCTTCCGCAAGGGCAAGGTGCCGCCGCCGGTGATCGACCGCCAGGTCGGCCGAGGTGCCGTGCTCGACCAGGCCATCAACGAGGCCCTGCCGCAGTTCTACGTGCAGGCCCTGCAGGAGAACGAGCTGCAGCCCCTGGCGCAGCCCGAGATCGAGGTGACCAAGCTCGAGGACAACGCGCTCGTCGAGTTCACCGCCGAGGTCGACGTGCGCCCCACGATCGTGGTGCCGGCGTACGACGACCTGTCCGTCGAGGTCGACGACGTCGAGGTCTCCGACTCCGACGTCGACGAGCAGGTCGAGGCGCTGCGCGAGCGGTTCGCCACCCTGCAGGACGTCGAGCGCCCCGCCCAGGACGGCGACGTCGTGACGATCGACCTCAAGGCCACCGCCGACGGCGCGGAGGTCGAGGGCGGCGAGGTCAACGGCTACTCCTACAAGGTGGGCTCGGGCGACATGCTCGAGGGCATCGACGACGCGCTGCGCGGCCTGTCCGCCGGCGAGGAGAAGACCTTCACCTCCCAGCTGCTCGGCGGCGACCTGTCCGGCCAGGACGTCGACGTCACGGTCCAGCTCTCGGCCGTCAAGGAGCAGGAGCTGCCCGAGCTCGACGAGGACTTCGCCCAGACCGCCTCGGAGTTCGACACGATCGAGGAGCTGCGCACGGACGTCGCGACCCGCCTGGAGCGCGGCAAGCGCCTCGAGCAGGCTGCCGCCGCCCGCGACGCCGTCCTGGAGAAGCTGCTCGACTCCGTCGAGGTGCCGCTGCCCGAGGGCGTGCTCGCCGAGGAGCTGGCCAACCGTCGCCAGGAGATCGAGCAGCAGCTCACCTACGCCGGCATGACGATGGAGGCCTACCTCGACAGCGAGGAGCAGACCATCGACGAGTTCGAGGCCGAGCTCGAGAAGCGGGTCCGCGACGCGATGGCGTCGCAGTTCCTGCTCGACGAGATCGCCAAGGAGTCCGAGATCGGTGTGGAGCAGGAGGAGCTGTCCCAGCACCTCATGCGCCGGGCCCAGCAGTCCGGGCAGAACCCCGACGAGTTCATCAAGCACATGCTCGAGCACAACCACATCCCCGAGATGGTGGCCGAGGTCGTGCGGGGCAAGGCGCTGGCCGCCATCGTCGAGGGTGCGACCGTGACCGACGCGTCCGGCCGGGCCGTCGACCTGAAGAACCTGCTGCCCGACGGCTCCATCGGTGAGCCCGCCGCCGAGGACGAGGCTCCCGCCTCGGACGACGTCGAGCCCGTCGCGGCCGACGAGACCGACGAGTCGGCCGAGGCCGAGACCACGGCCTGAGCCGACCGCCTCATCACCGCGTCACGACCGAGCGCCCCGTGTCCCTTCGTGGGACACGGGGCGCTGTCGTTGACCGGCCCGCGTTTTCAGTGAACACTCGTCCACTGTGAAGCGAGAGCAAGCCAGCACCCTCGAGGCGGCCGCGATGGCGGCCGACTACGCCGAGGACCTGATCGTGGGCACGGTCCGCGACGTCCACGGGGCCGTGGCCGGCCGGTTCCACGGTCTCAACGACCGGCTGCAAGGCGGGGGCCCGACGTGGGGCCACCGCCTGCACGACGGCATCTCGCGCGCCGTCTACGGCGGCATCAGCGGCGGCCTCCGTGCGGGGTCCTACGGCCTGCGCACGGCCGGTCGGGCCGGTGTGGGCGGCAGCCTGGAGTCGACGCCGCAGGGACGGCGGCTGAACGCGGTCGTGAACGGACTGATCGGCGACCGCCTGCGCGAGGAGGGCTCGCCGTTCTCCTTCGACCTGGCCGTGCGCGGCGAGGGTCGCGACGTGGTCCTGGACGCCGAGGGGCTGGCCCGGGCGTTCCCGGGGGCGGGGGAGAAGGTCGTGGTCTTCCTGCACGGCCTGATCGAGAACGAGGAGCAGTGGAGCCGCCCGGCCCGGCCCAAGCGCGAGGAGCCCGACCGCACGAGCTACGGCGACCGCTTGGTCGCCGACGGCTGGACCCCGGTCTACCTGCGGATCAACACCGGCCTGCCGATCGCGGAGAACGGCGTCGCGCTCGCGGCCCTGATGGAGCGCCTCGTGGAGTGCTGGCCCGCTGACGTGCGCCGGCTCGCGATGGTCGGTCACTCCATGGGCGGCCTGATCGTCCGGGCCGCCTGCGCGGTGGCGACCGACCGGCCGACACCGTGGACCGAGCTGGTCACCGACGTGGTCTGCCTGGGCACGCCCCACCTCGGCGCGCCGCTCGAGCGGGTGGTCAGCAAGGGCGTCGGGGCGCTCGGGTTCCTGCCGGAGTCCGCCCCGTTCGGACGGATCCTGGAGTACCGCTCGGTCGGGATCCTGGACCTGCGCCACGGGCTGGCGCGCGACGTGCAGAACCTGCCCAACGCCCGCTACCGTCTGGTCGCGGCCACGCTGACCCGCTCGCCGACCTCGGTCACCTCCAGCACCATCGGTGACCTGCTCGTGCCCTACGCCTCGGCGCTCGGGCGGCGGCGCAGCGGGGAGGAGATGTTCCCGGGGGCCGAGACGCTGCACGTGCCCTGCGCCGACCACTTCGACCTGCTCAACCACGACGAGGTCTTCGGTGCGATCCGGCGCTGGCTGCGTGACCGCACGGACCCGCCCACCCAGGAGGAGAGCGCCGCATGAGCCCCACACCCGCACCCGTCACCGCCCAGGTCGAGGTCCGGGCCACGCCCGACGTCGTGTGGGGCGTGGTCTCCGACCTCGCCCGGATGCCGGAGTTCAGCCCCGAGCTGGCCCGGGCCTACGTCCTCGGGACCCCGGGCGTGGGCGCCCGCGTCGTGGGGGTGAACCGACGCGGTGCGGTCGTCTGGCCGACCCTGTCGCGGGTGGTCCGGTGGGAGCCGTCCCGCGCCGTCGCCTGGAAGACCCGCGAGAGCGGTGCGACCTGGGTCTACGAGCTGGCACCGACCACGACCGGCACGTCGGTCACCGCCCGTCGCGTGCTGCCGCGGTTCACCGCCGGCACGACGCTGATGGGCCCCTTCATCGGCGGGGCCGCCGGCCACGACGCCGAGCTGGCCGCGGGCCTGCGCACCACGCTCGAGCGCGTCAAGGACGCCGTCGAGCGCGCCCACGTCGCGGGCTGAGGCCACCGCCCGCCGCGGTGGGAGTCTGCTGTGGGCGAACACGAGGGGTCGCCCCGTGGAAATGTCCGGCCCGGCGTCTAGGGTCGGTCTCGTGACTGAGAACTCCATGCCCGGCACGGCTGCCCCCCAGATGAACGGTGGAGGGTCCTACGGCCTCGACGACCACATCTACCAGCGCTTGCTCCGCGAGCGCATCGTCTTCCTCGGCTCCGAGGTGCGCGACCAGAACGCCAACGCGATCTGCGCCCAGCTCCTGCTGCTGAGCGCCGAGGACCCCGAGACCGACATCTTCCTGCACATCAACAGCCCCGGTGGCTCGGTCGACGCGGGCATGGCGATCTACGACACCATGAACTACATCCCCAACGACGTGGCGACCGTGGGCATGGGCCTGGCCGCCTCCATGGGTCAGTTCCTGCTGTGCGCCGGCGCGGCGGGCAAGCGCTACGCACTGCCGCACGCGCGGATCATGATGCACCAGCCGTCCGGCGGCATGGGCGGCTCGGCCTCGGACATCAAGATCCAGGCGCAGCAGTCCCTGCACATCAAGAAGGTGCTCTTCGAGCTGATCAGCCAGCACACCGGTCAGGAGCTCGAGCAGGTCGAGCGCGACGCCGACCGCGACCGCTGGTTCACCGCCGAGCAGGCCAAGGACTACGGCTTCATCGACCACGTGATCACCAGTGCCCGTGAGGCCGCCGACGCCGGCGCCCCCGCGCGCAAGTGACCAGCCCTTCTTCCACGCCTCCAGAATCGAGCGACACGATGAACTACTACATCCCGCAGTGGGAAGAGCGCACCTCCTACGGCGTGCGCCGGATCGACCCCTACGCCAAGCTCTTCGAGGACCGCATCATCTTCCTCGGCACCCCGATCAGCGACGACATCGCCAACGCGGTGATGGCCCAGCTGCTGTGCCTGGAGTCGATGGACCCGGCGCGCGACATCCAGATCTACATCAACAGCCCCGGTGGCTCGTTCACCGCGATGACGGCCATCTACGACACGATGCAGTTCATCCAGCCCGACGTGCAGACCGTGTGCCTGGGCCAGGCGGCCTCGGCCGCCGCGGTGCTGCTCGCCGCGGGCGCGCCCGGCAAGCGGCTGGCACTGCCCAACAGCCGCATCCTGATCCACCAGCCCTACACCGAGGGCACCTACGGCCAGTCCTCGGACATCGAGATCCAGGCCAACGAGATCCTCCGGATGCGTGAGCTCCTCGAGAAGCTGATCGCCGAGCACTCGGGCAAGACGCCCGAGGAGGTCAACCTCGACATCGAGCGCGACAAGATCCTCACCTCCGACGCCGCTCTCGAGTACGGCCTGATCGACTCCATCCTGGAGTCCCGCAAGGCCGTCTCGATCGGGGCCGGACGCTAGGGACCGCGTCGTCGTGTCCTCACCCGAGGAGCACGATCCCGGAGTACGGTCTGAGGGCTTGTCCCCAGAGCGTGATGTGATGGACACAACGTCGGACCCCGGTCCGACCAGGATGATGGGAGACGTCGCCCGTGGCACGGATCGGTGACGGAGGCGACCTGTTGAAGTGCTCTTTCTGCGGAAAGAGCCAGAAGCAGGTCAAGAAGTTGATCGCCGGACCAGGTGTCTACATCTGTGACGAGTGCATCGACCTGTGCAACGAGATCATCGAGGAGGAGCTCAACGAGACCACCGAGGTGGGCCTCGACGAGCTGCCCAAGCCTCGGGAGATCTTCGAGTTCCTGAACTCCTACGTGATCGGTCAGGAGCAGGCGAAGAAGTCGCTGGCGGTGGCGGTCTACAACCACTACAAGCGCGTCCAGGCCGGCGTCACCAACGGCACGGCCAAGCACACCTCCAAGGAGGACGCGGTCGAGGTCGCCAAGTCCAACATCCTGGTGATCGGCCCGACCGGCTGCGGCAAGACCTACCTCGCCCAGACGCTGGCTCGCATGCTCAACGTCCCGTTCGCGATCGCCGACGCGACGGCGCTGACCGAGGCCGGCTACGTCGGCGAGGACGTCGAGAACATCCTGCTCAAGCTGATCCAGGCCGCCGACTACGACGTGAAGAAGGCCGAGACCGGCATCATCTACATCGACGAGATCGACAAGGTGGCCCGCAAGGCCGAGAACCCGTCGATCACGCGTGACGTCTCGGGCGAGGGCGTCCAGCAGGCGCTGCTGAAGATCCTCGAGGGCACGACCGCCTCGGTGCCGCCCCAGGGCGGTCGCAAGCACCCGCACCAGGAGTTCATCCAGATCGACACCACGAACATCCTGTTCGTGGTCGGGGGTGCCTTCGCCGGGCTCGAGCACATCGTCGAGCAGCGCGTGGGCAAGAAGACGCTCGGCTTCACCGCCGAGATGCGTGCCTCCAACGAGACCCAGACCGACGACCTGTTCAACCAGGTGCGGCCCGAGGACCTCGTGAAGTTCGGCCTGATCCCGGAGTTCATCGGCCGGCTGCCGCTGATCGCGAGCGTGAACAAGCTCGACCAGGTGGCGCTGGTGCAGATCCTCACCGAGCCGCGCAACGCCCTGATCAAGCAGTACCAGAAGCTCTTCGAGATCGACGGCGTCGAGCTCGAGTTCACCACCGACGCCGTCGAGGCCATCGCCGACAAGGCGATGGAGCGCGGCACCGGCGCGCGTGGGCTGCGGGCGATCATCGAGGAGGTCCTCCTCAACGTGATGTACGACGTGCCCTCGCGCGAGGACATCGGCAAGGTCGTGGTCACCGGCGAGGTCGTCTCCGACAACGTCAACCCGACCCTGGTGCCCCGCGAGACCGAGCCCAAGAAGAAGAAGTCGGCCTGATCCAGGCCGTCCCTCGTCGGCCACCGAGCCGACCCGCTCGACCCGGACGCCCGGGCCCCAGGGGCCCGGGCGTCGGTGCGTCGGGTGTCGACGTAGGGGTCGCAGGGGCGGCCGTCGAGGCCGTCGCCATGGCGGGTCCCCGCCTGCTGAGCGCAACGAGCGTCACGGCCACTAGACCAGTGGCCCCTGTCACTAGACCACCGGTAGGTGACTGACGTTTTGACCGTATTCTGACCTTCACTGGCGTGCCCCACCACACGCCGCCTCGGGGGGAGGTCCACGATGTCCGCAGAGCACCGACGACCGCTGGTGGCCTTCTTCGCCGTCCTGGCGGTGGCGTGCCTGATCATGGGCAACAGCCTGCGCCGCGAGGTCCTCGACGTCTTCGTCGCGGCCCGGGTGCCAGCCCCCGTGATCAATGCCCTCGCCCCCGACCTCGTCCTCGGCCGGTCGCTGAACCGCGAGACGGCGGACGCCGCGACGTCGACCGCGACCGCGGTCGACCGCGTGCGCGAGGTCACCGTCGCGGTGGTCCCGCGCCCCGTCTCCGGGCCGGCCGCCACGACCGTCGCCGGCCGCGTGCCGGCGCCCACCACCACGGGACGCTCCGCCGGTGCCACCGACGCCGGCCGCAGGGGACGCCCGTCGTCGAAGCCCGCCAGCGCTCCCGTCACCACCTCCGGCTCGACACCCGGCACCACCCCGGTCACCAAACCGGGGAGCACGCCGGTGACCGGGCCGATCATCGGGCCGATCACGGTTCCCATCATCGGGCCGGTCACGCAGCCGATCACGACGCCCGTCACGGGCCCGGTCCGCCCGACGTGGGGGGTCTCCAGTCCGGGCTTCACCGCGCCCGGCACCGGTGACGGCGTCGTGGAGGGGGTCGACGACGGCCCGACCGCGCCCGGCCAGGACACGCACGGCCACGGCACGCACGGCCACGGCACGCACGGCCACGGCACGCACGGCCACGGCACGCACGGCCACGACACGCACGGCCTCGGCACGCACGGCCACGACACGCACCGCCAGGGCAAGCCCGCCCACGGCACGCACGGCAACGGTCATGGCCAGGGCAGCCTCGCGGGCCTCCCGAACGGTCACACCGGCGGTCACGGGAACGGCCACGGCACGAGCAAGGACAAGGGCACGCGCAAGAACGAGGGCCGGGGCCAGGACGCCGGCAAGAGCCGTGACCAGGACCGGTCCTCGAGCCACGACCGGGAGGGCGACCGTCACCGGTCGACCGTCCTGGCCCGCCCGGCGCACGCAGCGCCGAGCCACGCCTCGCAGGTTTCTCGCGGCCCGTCGCGCCACGTGACCTCGCACCGGTCCCCGACGCGCGCGCCCCAGACCCGGTCGGAACCGCCGAGGCGGTCCGAGCCCGCCCCTCGCCCCTCCGAGCAGCACACGTCCGTCCGTCACGGCTCCCGCTCGCAGGGTCCGGCCCCGCACACCTCGACGCGCAGCTCCGGCGGCAGCGCGAGCAGGAACAGCCACCGGGCTGACCGGGGCAACGGCCACGGCGCGAGCACGAGCCAGGGCACGAGCAGGGGCACGAGCAAGAACGCGAGCAACGACCACGGCAAGGGCAGCGACCACGGTCACTCCGGCCACGGTCACTCCGGCCACGGTCACTGACGACGTACGACCCGGTGGCGCTGACGACCACCACCCCTCACCTGGTGCGGGACGTCATGCGCATCGTGGCCCATAGGCCTCAGGACGCATGACGTCCCGGGGTGGGCTCACCGCTTGGGCGGCGGGTCTCCCAGGGTGGCCTCGACGCTGATGTCGGCGGTGTCGGACGGCACCAGCTCCAGGTCGCCGGTGATGGAGCCGACGGCGCGGAGGTCGCGCTCGGCGCTGCTCACCGCGGCCAGCATGGCGTCGGGGCCGGTGACGCGGGCGTGCAGGACCGGCGTGCGCATGCCGACCTTGGCGCTGGACTTGGCGCCCCGGATCCCGGCCAGGACGGCGGCCACGGCGTCCACCGCGGCCGGGTCGCCGCTCGCGGCGTCGCCCAGCTCGGCGGTGGTGGGCCAGGCCTCGTGGTGCACCGAGCCCGACTGCCACCACGACCAGACCTCCTCGGTCGCGAACGGCAGGAACGGCGCGAACAGCCGCAGCTGGACGTGCAGGGCCAGGGCCAGGGTGGCCTTGGCCGAGTCGGTCTCGGCGCCGCCGTCCTCGGCGTACGCCCGCTCCTTGACCAGCTCGACGAAGTCGTCGCAGAAGTCCCAGAAGAACCGCTCGGTCGTCTCCAGCGCCGTCGTGTAGTCGTACGCCGCGAACGCGCGGGTGGTGTCGTCGACCACGCCGGCGAGCTTGCCGAGCAGGGCCCGGTCGACCGTCTCGGTGACCAGGGCGGGGTCGACCCGGTCGGCCCCGACGCTGCCGAGGACGAACTTGGAGACGTTGAGGACCTTCATCGCCAGCCGGCGGCCGACCTTCATCTGGGTCTCGTCGAAGGGGGAGTCCAGGCCCGGGCGGGCCATGGCGGCCCGCCAGCGGACCGCGTCGGCGCCGTAGGTCTCCAGGACCGCGGAGGGCACGACCACGTTGCCCTTGGACTTGCTCATCTTCTTGCGGTCGGGGTCCACGATGAAGCCGGAGATCAGCGCGTGGCTCCACGGGGCTGCGTGGTTCTCGAAGTGCGCGCGGACCACGCGGGAGAACAGCCAGGTGCGGATGATGTCGTGGGCGTGGGTGCACAGGTCCATCGGGAAGACCCGCTCGAACAGGTCGGGGTCCTCCTCCCAGCCGCCCGCGATCTGCGGGGTGAGCGAGGAGGTGGCCCAGGTGTCCATCACGTCGGGGTCGCCGAGGAAGCCGCCGGGCCGGCCGCGCTGGTCCTCGGTGTAGCCCGAGGGCGCCTGGGTGGAGGGGTCGACCGGCAGCTGCTCCTCCCGCGGCACCAGCGGGTGCTCGTAGTCGGGCTCGCCCTCGTCGTCGAGGGGGTACCACACCGGGAACGGGATCCCGAAGAAGCGCTGGCGCGAGATCAGCCAGTCGCCGTTGAGGCCGCCGACCCAGTTGTCGTAGCGGTGCTTCATGTGGGTGGGCACCCAGGTGACCTCGGCACCGCGGGCGATCATCTCGTCGCGCAGGTCGGCGTCGCGGCCGCCGTTGGTGAGGTACCACTGGCGGGTGGCGACGATCTCGAGCGGCTTGTCGCCCTTCTCGTAGAAGTTCGCCATCCGCTGCGTGGGCTTCGGCTCGCCGTCGAGGTCACCGGACCCGCGCAGCTGCGCCACCATCGCCTCGCGGGCGCTGAACGTGGTCTTGCCGGCCAGGTCGGTGTACGCCGCGGAGGCCTCGGGCCCGGCGAGCCAGGGCGGGGTCTCGCGGGTGAGCCGGCCGTCGCGACCGATGACGGTGCGCACGGGCAGCTGCAGCTCGCGCCACCAGGTGACGTCGGTGAGGTCGCCGAAGGTGCAGCACATGACCAGGCCGGAGCCCTTGTCCATCTCGGCCGCCGCGTGGGCGACGACGGGGATCTCGACGCCGAACACGGGCGAGGTCACCGTGGTGCCGAACAGGGCCTGGTAGCGCTCGTCGTCGGGGTGGGCGATCAGCGCGACCACGCTCGGGATCAGCTCGGGACGCGTGGTCTCGACGAAGACGGGGCCCTCGGGGGTGTGGAACGCGACCCGGTGGTAGGCGCCGGCGTACTCCCGCGCCTCGAGCTCGGCCTGCGCCACGGCGGTCTGGAAGGTGACGTCCCAGAGGGTGGGCGCCTCCTGCAGGTAGGCCTCGCCGCGCGCGAAGTTGCGCAGGAACGCGCGCTGGCTGACCTTCTGGGCCTTGGGGCCGATGGTCGTGTAGTGCTGCTTCCAGTCCACCGAGAGGCCCAGGGTGCGCCACAGGGCCTCGAAGACCTGCTCGTCCTGCTCGACGAGCCGCTCGCAGAGCTCGATGAAGTTGGGCCGGCTGATCGGCAGCTGCCGCTTGGGGTCCGGCTTCTCCGGCGGGGTGAAGTCGTCGTCGTAGGGCAGCGAGGGGTCGCAGCGCACGCCGAAGTAGTTCTGCACGCGCCGCTCGGTCGGCAGGCCGTTGTCGTCCCAGCCCATCGGGTAGAACACGGTCTTGCCCTGCATCCGCTGGAAGCGGGCGACGAGGTCGGTGTGGGTGTAGGAGAAGACGTGGCCGACGTGCAGCGAGCCGCTGACGGTCGGCGGGGGCGTGTCGATCGAGTAGACCTCGCTGCGGGGGCGGGTCCGGTCGAAGGCGTAGGTGTCGTCGGCCTTCCACCGCGCGGCCCACTTGTCCTCCAGGCCCTCGAGGACGGCCCGGTCGGGTACGACGGCCGCAGGTGCTGCGGTCGTCTCGCCGGTCCGGGTGGTCGTGGGCTGCTGAGTCATGGTCCGGATCCTACGGAGCCCCGTGGGGCAGGGCGACACGAGATCCCGCCCTGCCCCCGGGTCCGGCGTACGCCGTGGGCGTCGGGGTCAGCGCCCGGCCACCTGCTGGAACGCGAGCACGTCGCTCCCGCGGGGCTGCACGGTCACCTTGAGCCAGTCGGCCTCGCCGAGGTCGGAGCCGTCGACGGTGACCCGGCGCAGCGAGTCGGCCGACCCCTTGACGCCGTAGAACGACAGCCAGGAGGACCCCGGCGCGAGCGGGCGGTCCTGGTTGAACCGGTGGCTGTCGCCGTTGAACAGGTAGACCGGGCCGCGGAACCGGCGGGACTCGTCGACGAGCGCCTGCACGAGCGGCTTGAACGCGGAGTAGTCGGAGAGCTGCGGGTCGGTGACGGTCGGGTCGAACATGTCGGCCTGCTGCATCAGCACCACGGCGCGCCGCTGGTGGGTCCGGGCGTCGGCGAAGGCGGCCCGCACGTTGGCGATCGCGGCCCGCATCCGGGCCGACTGCTCGGCGACCTGCTGCTCGGTGGCCGTGGTGTTGCCCAGCCCCGACCAGGGGGCCAGGTCGTTGTTGCTGCCGACGACGTGCAGGGTGGCGAAGGACAGGTCGCCCTCGGTCCAGCGCTGGTTCTCCGGGAAGCCGCTAGCCGCCTGCGTGGTGACCGGCTGGGGCCGACCCAGGGTGCGGCCGGCGGGGCTGAAGAACAGCTGGCGCACCTTCGCGAGGCGCTCCAGCGGCTGGTAGCCGCCGTTGTTGGCCCGGTGGCAGTCGGTCCACTCGTTGTCGCCGGGGGTGTAGTGCAGCGGGTCGGCGAACAGGTCGAAGTCGCGGCGGACGGCGGCGAAGCGCTGGTCGTCGCAGGTCGTGGAGCCGCTCTTGATGTCGCCGAGGTGGGTCACCGCCTGCACGTCGGGGTCGTCGTTGATGCCCGCGATGAAGGCCGGGAACGCGGCCTGGGCGGGATCGCCGTAGGGCACGTCGCCGATGACGGCGAAGGTGTACGCCGGGCGGCCGCCGTGGGGGCCGCCGTGGGGGCCGCCGTGGGGGCCGCCGTGCGGGCCGGCGGCCGTGGCCGCGGTGGGGACGAGCACGGCCGAAGCAGCGAGCAGGGCGAGGGTGGCGAGGGTCGGGCGGTGCACGGGGCCTCCGGGGGCTCGGTATGACGGGGGAGTGTGACGGGGAGAGGGGACTGGGTGGGCTGGAGCAGGGGCCCGTCCAACCTCGACCGGTCGGCGGAAGTCGGGGCGAACCCCAGGTGACGCCGGGCTGAACATCGCGGGAGCCGGGGGTCCGTGACCCACCTCTCCCCGGGCCCGCTGGAACGCCCGCCGGCCGCCCCTAGACTCGGGGGACGATGGACGACACTGACACCACTTCCGGCGACACCTCCGGGGGCACCGCCGAGAACCCGGCCGGGAACCCCGCCCACCCCCGCCTCGCCGAGACCTTCACCGAGGTCGAGGACGCCCTGCTGAGCCGGTGGCCCGAGACTCGGCTGGACCCCACGCTGGACCGCATCGAGGCGTTCATGGAGCTGCTGGGCGACCCGCAGCGGTCCTACCCGGCGATCCACCTCACGGGCACCAACGGCAAGACCTCGACGGCGCGGATGGTCGAGGCGCTGATCGGGGCCATCGGCCTGCGGGTCGGTCGGTTCTCCAGCCCGCACCTCGAGTCGATGACCGAGCGGATCTCCCTCGACGGCGAGCCGATGAGCGAGGAGGCCTTCGTCGCGGCCTTCAACGACGTCGCGCCGTACACCCACCTCGTCGACGCCGACAGCGACCACCCGCTGTCCTTCTTCGAGACCGTCGTCGCCATGGCGTACGCCGCGTTCGCCGACGCCCCGGTCGACGCGGCGGTCGTCGAGGTCGGCATGGGCGGTCGCTGGGACGCGACCAACGTCATCGACGCGAAGGTCGCCGTGCTGACGCCGATCGCGATGGACCACGCGGCGTACCTCGGTGACACGCCCGTCCTGATCGCCCAGGAGAAGGTCGGCATCATCAAGCCCGGCGCGACCGTGGTCAGCGCCGTCCAGCCCGAGGACGTCTCGGTGGTCGTCCTCGAGCGCTGCGCCGAGGTCGGCGCCACCCTCGCCCGCGAGGGCCTCGAGTTCGGCGTCACCAGCCGGGTGCCCGCCGTCGGTGGCCAGGTGATCGGCCTGCAGGGCCTGCGCGGCACCTACGACGACGTGTTCCTCCCGCTCTACGGCGCCCACCAGGCGCAGAACGCCGCGCTGGCCCTGGCCGCGGTCGAGGCCTTCCTCGGCGGCGACGACGCGCTGGACGCCGACGTCGTCAGGGAGGCCTTCGGAGCGGTGACCTCGCCCGGCCGCCTCGAGGTGATCCGTCGCTCACCGACGATCGTGCTGGACGCCGCCCACAACCCGCACGGCGCAGCGGCCCTGGTGGCCGCGCTGGAGGACTCCTTCACCTTCTCCCCACTGATCGGGGTCGTCGGGGTGATGGGCGACAAGGACCACGAGGGCCTGCTGGCCGAGCTCGAGCCGCAGCTCGCCCACATCGTCTGCACCCAGAACTCCACCGCCCGCTCGATGCCGTCCGACGAGCTCGCCGAGGCGGCCCGCGGGATCTTCGGCCAGGACCGGGTCAGCGAGGCGCCGGTGCTCTCCGACGCCCTCGACCAGGCGGCCGCGCTGGCCGAGGCCGGCGGCGCGCTCGGCGAGGCCATCGGCTCCGGGGGCGTGCTGGTGACCGGCTCGGTCGTCACGGTGGGGGAGGCGCGGCACCTGCTGCGGCCCCGCCGCAACGCCGACGGCTCCCGGCTGGCCGAGAAGGACCCGCGGTCCGACCGCGCCCGTCAGGCCGAGCAGGCCCGCCGGGACGAGCAGGACGAGCTCGACGCAGACGGCTACGACGCCGACGCGGAGGACGCCGAGGACCAGCAGACCGATGCCGAGCGCCAGGCCGCCGAGGACCGTGACGACCAGGACCGTGACGACCAGGACCGTGACGAGACCGAGCGGGAGGACGGCTGATGCAGCGTCGCCTCTGCGCCGCGATCCTGACCCTGGAGGCGATCGCCTTCGGCCTGAGCACCCCCGTGCTGATCTCGATCGCGGGCGTCAGCACGGCCGCGGCCCTGTGGATCGGCGTCGGCCTGACCGTGGCGTGCCTGCTCGTCGCGGGCGTGCTCCGGTTCGCGTGGGGCTACTGGCTCGGCTGGGCCGTGCAGGTCGCGGCCATCGCCGTGGGCTTCAAGATCGGCACGATGTTCTTCCTCGGCGGGGTGTTCCTGGCGCTCTGGGCCACGGCGTACTTCCTGGGGCGCAAGATCGAGGTCGAGCGCGCCGAGTGGGAGCGCACGGGCAACTACCCGGGGGTCCACCCCAGCTAGAGGGCCCAGCTAGAGGGCCCAGCTAGAGGGCCCAGCTAGAGGCCGAGCGGGAAGA
>CAVVQW010000020.1:0-68748 GCA_963750435.1 uncultured Actinomycetota bacterium
TGCCCGGAGTGTGCCCGCGGGCCGATCGGGGCTCGACGACGAGCCGCCGGCATACGGATCGTCAAGGACCCCGGAAACAGCAAAGCCGCAGGTCAGCATGCTGATCTGCGGCTTGGAGCGCTGTGCGCCTGAAGGGATTCGAACCCCTAACCTTCTGATCCGTAGTCAGATGCTCTATCCGTTGAGCTACAGGCGCGCGTCCCCGTGACGAGGACTTGAGAACTGTAGCGGACGGGGCTGGGTGGGCTGAAATCGGACCCTGGGGTGGTGGGGGGCTTGGTTTCGACGACGGGCCTTCGGCCCTGCTCAACCACCGCACGACGACGGGCCTGCGGCCCTGCTCAACCAACGTGCCCGACGGGCCTCCGGCCCTGCTCAACCGACGTACGCGGTCGGTGTACGGGTGGGTTTCGACGACGGGCCTTCGGCCGTGCTCAGCCGACGAGGGTTCCAACGGCGGCGGGTGAGGGAATCCTCAATCCTGGTTGGGGAAAGTCCTCCAGGAAATGTCGGCTGAAACGACAAATAACGTCACCTGAGACGGCTGGATCGATCCAATATGAGGTTCCGTAAACGCCACGTACATTCCTTGTCACTCCTCAGGGTCGGGCTGGAGAACGCGGCCTACCTTGGGGCAACCGGGCGCAGGCAAAGGCGCGGCACCCGCTCAACCGATCTCCACAACCACATCGTCGACACGTACGACGACCGACCGGGCACCCCGGTCGTGAAGGCTCGAGAGGGACGACAAGGCATGACCGCCGACACCGCCAAGATCACCGACGCTCCGACCTCGCACGAGGGCATCCTCGCCTTCGTGGCCGAGGTCGCCGAGATGACGCAGCCCGACCGCATCTACTGGTGCACCGGGTCGGACGAGGAGTGGGTGGAGCTGACCGACGCCCTGGTGTCCACCGGCACGTTCACCCGCCTGGACCCCGCGAAGAAGCCGAACTCCTTCCACGCGGCCTCCGACCCCACCGACGTGGCGCGCGTCGAGGACCGCACCTACATCTGCTCGGTCGACGAGAAGGACTGCGGGCCCACCAACAACTGGATGGACCCCAGCGAGATGAAGGACCTCATGCGCGGGCTGTACGCCGGCTGCATGAAGGGCCGCACGATGTACGTCATCCCCTTCGTCATGGGCCACCTCGAGGCGGACAGCCCGATGTTCGGCGTCGAGGTCACCGACTCGGCGTACGTCACCGCCTCGATGCGCGTGATGGCTCGCATGGGCACCAACGTGCTGCGCAAGATGGAGGAGCTGAACGCCGACTTCGTCCCCGCCCTGCACTCCGTGGGCATGCCCCTGGCCGAGGGCCAGGCCGACGTCGCGTGGCCGTGCAACGACACGAAGTACATCGTGCAGTTCCCCGAGGAGCGCGCGATCTGGTCCTTCGGCTCCGGGTACGGCGGCAACGCGCTGCTCGGCAAGAAGTGCTACGCCCTGCGCATCGCCAGCGTGATGGCGCGCGACGAGGGCTGGATGGCCGAGCACATGCTCATCCTCAAGCTGACCAACCCGCAGAAGGTCACGAAGTACGTCGCCGCCGCGTTCCCCAGCGCCTGCGGCAAGACCAACCTGGCGATGCTCGAGCCGACCATCCCGGGCTGGAAGGTCGAGGCCATCGGCGACGACATCGCCTGGATGCGCATCGGTGACGACGGTCGCCTGTGGGCGGTCAACCCGGAGTACGGCTTCTTCGGCGTCGCCCCCGGCACCAACGAGCACACCAACCCCAACGCGATGAAGACCATCAACAAGGGCAACTCGGTCTTCACCAACGTCGCGCTCACCGATGACGGAGACGTCTGGTGGGAGGGCTTGGAGAACCCGCCGTCGCAGGCGACCTCCTGGAAGGGCGAGCCGTGGACGCCCGACAGCGAGGAGCTGTCGTCGCACCCCAACAGCCGCTACTGCACCCCGATCAAGCAGTGCGACATGCTCGCGCCGGAGTACGACGACCCGCGCGGCGTGCCGATCGACGCCATCCTCTTCGGCGGTCGCCGCAAGACCACGATCCCGCTCGTCACCGAGGCCCGCGACTGGGTCCACGGCACCTTCATGGGCGCGACGCTCTCCTCGGAGACCACCGCGGCCGCGACCGGCGCCGTCGGCGTCGTGCGGCGTGACCCGATGGCGATGCTGCCCTTCATCGGCTACAACGCCGGCGACTACTTCTCCCACTGGGTGAACATGGGCAAGGACAACGACGCGGCCAAGATGCCGAAGATCTTCTACGTCAACTGGTTCCGCCGCGACGACGAGGGCGGCTTCCTGTGGCCCGGGTTCGGCGAGAACAGCCGCGTGCTGAAGTGGGTCATCGAGCGCATCGACGGCCAGGCCGCCGCGATCGAGACCCCGATCGGCCACGTGCCGGCGCCGGGCTCGCTCGACATCGACGGGCTCGACGTCACCGAGGACGACCTCACCCGCGCCCTCCACGTCGACGTGGAGGAGTGGAAGGCCGAGATCCCGCAGATCACCGAGTGGTTCGAGAAGTTCGGCGACGACCTCCCGACCGTGCTCTGGACCGAGCTCGACGGCCTCAAGGCCCGGCTCGGCGCCTGAGCCGAGGTCATTCATCATCGCATCGACTTCGCCCCGACCCGCCCCTTCGTGGTGCGGGTCGGGGCGTCGGTCGTCATGATGCATGACATGAGCATCGAGCAGGAGGCCGAGCGGCGCGCGCTGCTGGAGGGTGACGGCGCCGCGCTGTTCCGCGAGGTCGTCGAGGCCGGCGTGCTCCCGGCGACCGACCCGCGGCTGAGAGCGGACGACCCCGAGCACGCGCGCCCTTGCGCTGCTCATCGACCTCGGCCTGCTGCGCCGTGACGACGCGCTGGCCGGCTGGGTGGCGGTGGACCCCTCCGCGATCCAGGCGGGCGTCGTAGCCCCTCTGGGGCGCCGTGTGGTCGAGCTGCTCGACGAGACCACTGCGTGGACCGACGCGTTCGGCGCGCTCGGCCAGGCGTTCCGGCGTACGCCGACCGGCGGCAGCCCGCTGACCGAGATCCGCGGCATCGCCGCGATCAACCGGTTCCTGGACTCCGCCGTCGACGACGCCGAGAGCGAGCTGCTCACCGCGCAGCCGGCCGGGCCGCGGCGTACGGTCGGGCTCGAGCTGGGCATCGACCGCGACCAACGGGCGCTGAGCCGGGGCGTGAAGATGCGCACGCTCTACCAGCACACGGCGCGACGCAGCAGCTCGATGCGCGACTACGTCGAGCACATGCGGCTGCTGGGCGCGCAGGTGCGCACGCTGGACGAGTTCTTCAACCGGCTGATCATCATCGACCGCCGGCTCGCGCTCGTGCCGGGGGAGACCAACGAGACGGCCGTGGCGATCCACGACCGGCACCTGGTGTCCTACCTCGCCGACGTGTTCGAGCGCTCGTGGGAGCGCGGGCGCGACTACGAGGGCACCAGCTCGGTGAGCGACAGCGAGGTCGCGACCGAGGTGCGCGCCCTGACGATCCGGATGCTGACCGAGGGACACAGTGACTCGGCCAGCGCCAAACGGGTCGGCGTCAGCACACGCACCTACGCGTCGTACGTCGCGGCGCTCAAGCAGGAGTTCCGCGTCGAGACGCGGTTCCAGCTCGGGCTGGCGATGGGATCTAGGGGCTCGGAGCAGACCCCCGAGAACGGATCGACTCAGAGCCCCTCAGCGCAGAGCTAGCGCTTGTCCCAGCCGGTGTCGTTCGTGCTGTAGGTGGGGCGGGACGCAGCGTCGGCCGGTGCGGTGATTCCGACGGAGAGGACTCCGACGGCCAGCAGGATGGCGGCGATGGGCTTGGACAGGCGACGAAGATTCATGGAGAAATCCTTCTCATCTCGGGGCAAATGAAATCGTGCCCTCGGGGGGAGGCACCCAACACCGTCCTCCTGCCTCATGAAGGTGCATTGCATGTTCGTGCAGGTATTTCCGGAACCCCAGCGCCTGCGTACGTCGTCTGCGAACGCAGGACCGCCCCGGACCTGGTGTGGTCCGGGGCGGTCAGCCTGCGGAGGTGGCGGGATTTGAACCCGCGAGAGGGTTCAACCCTCAACCCGCTTAGCAGGCGGGCGCCATAGGCCACTAGGCGACACCTCCAGTGAGCAGGCCACAGGTTACCCATGCCGGGGTGTCGCGAGAAAATCGGGCCGTCCAGCGAGCCGGTCCGGTGCTCGGCGCTCAGCGCAGGCGGCGGTAGCCGTGGCCGCGGTCGAGGTGGGCCGACAGGGCGTCGGTGAGCGCCTCGGCGCTGCCCTCGAGCGCGTCCACGGGCAGGGTCGTGGTGCGGCCGTCGCGCAGCCGTAGCACCACGCAGCGCGTGCCGGCCAGCGTGCTGGCCTGCAGGTCGAGCACGTCGGTCCAGCGGGCCGACCTGGCCTTGGCCGAGCGCAGCCCGCGCACGCGGTAGCCGTCGTCGTCGAGGCGCAGCACCCAGTGCTTGGGCCCCAGCAGCGCGCCCAGGGTGACCACTCCGATGCCGGCCAGGACGACCAGCCCGCTGGTCACGGCGGTCGGCAGGCTCGCGATCGCGGTCAGCAGGATGGCGACCATGACGACGACGCCGATCGCGGTGATGCCGGCGCCGAGCAGGCGGATCCGCAGGGCCGGGGCGAGCGCGAAGTCCTGGGTCACCCCTGAATTAGAACCGGCGCCCGCGCGGGGCCCAAATCTGGGCACCTCGTGCCCTTGTGAGCCCGGGTGGCCTGGGTCACACTCGAACTTCCACCCGGGCACAGGTGCGTGGAAGGCGGGTCGCATGGGACCTCTCGAGACTGCAGTCGAAGAACTCCGCCGAGCGCTGCTCGCCGACCGGGAGGCCGCCGACTGGCGGTGGCACCTGCGGCGCAACCTGTCGGAGGTCAAGGACGCGCTAGCGAGCCCCGGCGTACGTCAGGGGGAAGCGTGGCTGGCCGCCCGCGAGGGCTGCTCCCAGCGGCGTGGCCGCCAGCTCGAGGCGCGGGTGAACGCGCTCAGCGCGGGCGTGCTGGAGCGGCCCGACACCGAGAACGTCGCCGTGCAGGCGGGGCGGCTCCTGGTCGACCTGGAGCACCACGTGCAGCGGCTGCACGACCTGGCCTACGACGCGGTGTCGCTGGAGCTGGGCGGGTCGGAGTAGGCGCCTGTCGTGCGGACGCTCGGCCAGACGGCCGGCTGTAACGCGGGGTTCGCGCTGCTGAGGCCCCTCCCGGCGAGGGCCTCAGTCACATGAACCCCGCGTTACAGCGGGAGCGGGACGAGCTTCCGGCAGAGGGGGCGGGATTCGAACCCGCGGTTGACATCTCTGCCAACGACCGCTTTCAAGGCGGTTCCGATCGGCCACTCCGGCACCCCTCCAGGTCCCGGGGGACCGAGGGCCGAGTGTAGTCACGCCGCTCGGGCGGTGCGGGCCCTCAGGTTCCGGGTAGTCCGAGACGTTCGGACCCTCGTACTGGCCGGTAAGGGGTCCGAACGTCTCGGACTACCCGTCATCTCCGGACCCGACCCCCGGCTCACATCCGGCGGTTGGCCAGCGACGGGTTGGTCCGGCGTACGTCGGCGACCGCGGAGCGGGTCAGGACGGCGTCCAGCACGGCCTCGTCCTCGCCCGCCTCCACCACGACGTCGCCGTCGGGCGCCACCACCAGCGAGTGGCCGGTGTAGCGCGGGCCGGGCTGGCCGACCGCGACCACCCAGACGGTGTTCTCGATGGCGCGGGCGCGCAGCAGCGTGCGCCAGTGCTCGACCTTGCGCTCGCCGGCGACCCAGGCGGCGGGCACGACCAGCGCCTCGGCGCCCTGCTCGGCCAGCGAGCGGGCCAGCTCGGGGAAGCGCAGGTCGTAGCAGGTCATCAGCCCCAGCGGGAAGCCACCGACCTCGGTGACCACCGGGGCCAGGCCGCCGGGGGAGACCCGCTTGGACTCGTGGTAGCCGAACGAGTCGTAGAGGTGGATCTTGCGGTACGCCGTCAGCTCGCCCCCCGCGCCGAGCACGAGGGTGTTCAGCGGCCGGGCGGGGTCCTCCGCGCGCTCGAACATGCCGGCCAGCCAGGCGGTGCCGCCGGCCGAGAGCGCCCGGACGCGGGAGGCGAAGGGGCCGTCGAGGTCCTCGGCCCACGGCGCGAGGTCGGAGCCGGCCTCGCCGAAGTCGCGGGCGAAGGCCTCGGGCAGCACCACGAGGTCGGTCTCGCCGGTCAGCGCGGCGATCTCGTCGAGCGCGGCGAGGTTCTCGGCCGGATCCAGACCGGAGGCGCGCTGCACGAGGCGCACGCGCAGCTCGATCTCGGGGGTGGTGGACGGCTGGTTCGACGGCTGGTCTGACGGCTGGTCTGACGGCTGGTCTGACGGCTGGGGTGACGGCCCGGTCGGTGGCATGGCCCCAGAGTGCCAGCCGTGGTGCGACACTTCGACCGTGATCGGTCAGGATGCGGGCGCGACGACGCCGGAGCTCGGCGCCATCGTCCTCAGCGGAGGTGGGGCCAGACGCTTCCAGGGGGCCGACAAGGCCTCCATGGAGGTCGGCGGCACGACGCTCCTCGAGCGCGTCCTGCACGCGCTGGAGGAGGTGCCCGACGTCGTCGTCGTGGGTGACGAGGTGCTCACCAGCCGTCCGGTCACCTTCCGGCGCGAGGACCCGCCCGGCGGCGGACCCGCCGCGGGGCTGCTGGCCGGGCTCGGCGGGTTCCCGCGGGCGCCGCGGCAGGTGATGGTGCTCGCCGTGGACATGCCGCTGGTCACCACCGCCACCGTCAGCCGCCTGCTGCTCTCGGTGGAGGGCGACGGCGCGATCCTGGTCGACGAGCGCGGCAAGAAGCAGTACCTCTGCGCGGTGTACGACGTCGCCGCCCTGCGCGCCGCCGCTCCCTCGCCGGAGCACCAGGGGGGCCTGTCGATGAAGAAGCTGGTCAAGAAGCTCTCGCTCGTCGAGGTGCCGGCCGTCTCGTGGGAGGCCCGCGACGTCGACACCTGGGAGGACCTCGCCGCGATGCGGGAGCGCCTCGAGGGCTGAACCGGTCCTCCGCGTGCTCGGTTCCCCCGGTCAGCGGGGTAGGGCGTGCGCGAAGCCCCCTCTCAGCGGGATGGGGCGTGACTGGATGCCCCTGTCAGCGGGGTAGGGCGTGCGCGAAGCCCCCTCTCAGCGGGATGGGGCGTGCCTGGATGCCCCTCTCGACGTCTAGGCCGGTGGTTGCGCAGGTCCCGGCGGCGGCGAAGACTGGGGCCGTGAACCTGCACGACTGGATCGACGAGCTCTGCGACGAGCTGGACATCGAGGTCGAGGTGGACGAGGCGCTGGTCCTCGACCTCGCCCGGGACGCCGCCCACCGGGTGGAGCGACCGGCGGCGCCGATCTCGACCTTCCTGCTGGGGTACGCCGCCGCCCGCTCCGACGGCAGCCCCGTCGAGCTGGAGCGGCTGGCCGGGCTGGCCTCGGCGCTGGCCCTGCGGTGGGACAAGTCGCCGGAGGAGATCGAGCACGAGGACGACGCGGTCGAGGTGCCCGTCCCGGACGAGCCCACCGAGCCCGTCGAGGTCTGAGCCGCACCGCGCACCGCCCTGACTAGGGTGGCGAGCATGCGCGCCGTCATCGCACCCACGCCGGGTGGACCCGAAGCACTCACCGTCGTCGAGCGACCCGACCCGCAGGCCGGCCCGGGTGAGGTCGTCATCGACGTCGTCGCCAGCGCGGTCAACCGCGCCGACACCCAGCAGCGCCAGGGGAACTACCCGCCGCCGCCCGGCGCCTCCGACGTCCTCGGCCTCGAGTGCTCCGGCGTGATCAGCGCCGTCGGCGAGGGCGTCGAGGGCCTCTCGGTCGGCGACGAGGTCTGCGCGCTCCTCGCCGGTGGGGGGTACGCCGAGAAGGTCGCGGTCCCCGCGGGCCAGGTGATGCCGCTGCCGCCCGGGGTCGACCTCGAGACGGCCGCCGTGATCCCCGAGGTCGCGTGCACGGTGTGGTCCAACGTGTTCATGCGCGGCGACCTCCAGCCCGGCGAGACCCTGCTGGTGCACGGCGGCGCCGGCGGCATCGGCAACTTCGCGATCCAGCTGGCCACCGCGATGGGCGCCCGCGTGCTCACCACCGCCGGCACCGCCGAGAAGCGCGAGCTGTGCGAGAAGCTCGGGGCCGAGCGGGCCATCGACTACCACGACGAGGACTTCGTGGAGATCCTCGGCGAGCTCGGCGGGGCCGACGTCATCCTCGACAACATGGGCGCGAAGTACCTCTCCCGCAACGTCAGCGCCCTCGCCACCGAGGGTCACCTCGTGGTGATCGGCATGCAGGGCGGGGTCAAGGGCGAGCTCAACCTCGGGGCCCTGCTCGGCAAGCGCGGCTCGGTCAGCGCGACCTCGCTGCGCGCCCGCCCGGTGGAGGAGAAGACCGCCATCTGCCAGGCCGTCGTCGAGCACGTCTGGCCGCTGATCGCCGACGGCAGGATCACCGCCTTCGTGCACGACCGGATCCCGTTCACCGAGGCCTCCCGGGCCCACGAGGTGATGGAGGCCGGCAGCCACGCCGGCAAGATCATGCTCACGGTCCGGGCGGGTCAGCCCGCCTGAGGGCGCTGGGTAGGGTCGAAGCCATGTCCCTTCCTCCTGACGACCAGGCCCCGGCCAACCCCGGCCCCGAGGACGACCACGTCGTGATCATCGGCCCCGACGGCCAGCCCGTCGCGGTGCCGGCCCACGGCGTACGCCCGGGGGAGGACGGCCACGACGACGAGGGGTCCGGCGAGCGCAACCTCACCGGCCTGGTCGAGCAGCCCGCCAAGGTGATGCGCATCGGCCGGATGGTGCAGCAGCTGCTGGAGGAGGTGAAGTCCGCCCCGCTCGACGAGGGTGGTCGTCGCCGGCTGGCCAAGGTCGTGCACACCTCGATCGAGGAGCTCAAGGACGGCCTCGCGCCCGAGCTGGACGCCGAGCTCGACCGGCTGATCCAGCCCTTCGACGAGGAGGCCCCCAGCGAGTCCGAGCTGCGGATCGCCCAGGCCCAGCTGGTCGGTTGGCTCGAGGGGCTGTTCCACGGCATCCAGACGGCGATCTACGCCCAGCAGATGGCCGCCCGCTCGCAGCTGGAGCAGATGCGCCGTGCGCTTCCCCCCGGATCGATGCCCGAGGGACAGGGTGCGTTCGGCCAGCCGGGGCACCCTCAAGAGGACGACGAGTCCCCGCACCAGGGCCAGAACGGCATGTACCTCTGACGCAGGACCCACCAGCAGCACCCACTCACCACCACACCCGCCTCGACGACGAGGCCCAGGGAGGCACCATGAGCACCACCGCAGAGCAGACGCCCACCACCCAGGCCGAGGCGCCGTACGCCACCGTGAACCCGTTCACCGGCGAGGAGGTGAAGCGGTTCGACTTCCTCGACAGCAGCCAGGTCGGCGCCGTCGTCGCCCAGGCCCACGAGGCGTTCCTCGAGTGGCGCGCCCGCCCGATCGCCGAGCGCACCGCCGTCGTGGCCAAGGCCGCCGAGCTGATGCTGGAGCGCACCGACGAGCTCGCCGGGCTGATCACGCTCGAGATGGGCAAGCGCACCCAGGAGGCGCAGGGTGAGGTGCAGCTCGCGGCCAGCATCCTGTCGTACTACGCCGAGAAGGGCCCGGGCTTCCTGGAGCCGCAGACCCTCGAGGTCGCCAAGGGCGAGGCCCAGGTCGTGCACGAGCCGATCGGCGTGATCCTCGGCATCGAGCCCTGGAACTTCCCGCTCTACCAGGTGGTCCGGGTCGCCGGCCCGAACCTCGTGCTGGGCAACACCCTGCTGCTCAAGCACTCCGAGATCTGCCCGCAGTCGGCGCTCGCGCTGGAGCAGCTGTTCGCCGACGCCGGTGCACCGAAGGGCGTCTACACCAACCTGTTCCTGCACCGCGACGACACCGAGACCGTGATCGCCGACCCGGCCGTGCAGGGTGTCGCCCTGACCGGCAGCGAGCGGGCCGGCTCGGCCGTCGCCGCCCTCGCCGGCAAGCACCTGAAGAAGTGCATCCTCGAGCTCGGTGGCAGCGACCCGTTCATCGTGCTCGACGCCGACAACCTCGACTTCGCGGTCAAGATGGCCTCGGCCGGCCGGCTGGGCAACACCGGCCAGAGCTGCGTCGCGGCCAAGCGGCTGATGGTGGTCGACGAGGCGTACGACGACTTCGTGGCCGCCCTCACCCAGGGCTTCGCCGGGCTCGAGCCGGGCGACCCGGCCGACCCCGCGACCACGCTCGGCCCGCTGTCCTCGGAGACCGCGGCCAAGGGCCTGGCCGAGCAGCTGCAGGACGCCGTCGACAAGGGCGCGACCGTGCTCGCCGGCGGCAGCCGCCCCGAGCACCAGGGCGCGTTCGTCTCCGCGACGATCCTGGCCGACGTGACGCCGCAGATGCGGGCCTACTCCGAGGAGCTCTTCGGCCCCGTGGCCGTGGTCTACCGGGTCAAGGACGCCGACGAGGCGGTCGCGCTGGCCAACTCCTCGTCGTACGGCCTGGGTGGCTCGGTGTTCTCCTCCGACGAGGCCCAGGCCCGCGACGTCGCCGAGCGCCTGGACAGCGGCATGGTCTGGGTCAACGCCGTCACCGGCACCTCGGCCGAGCTGCCCTTCGGCGGCGTGAAGCGCTCCGGCTTCGGCCGCGAGCTCTCCTCGGCCGGCATCACCGAGTTCGCCAACCGCAAGCTCGTCCGCACGATGCCGGTGCGCAAGCCCAAGGCCTGAGCAGGCGCCAGGTTTCGACGACGGGCGCGGGGCGCCCTGCTCAACCCACGTGGGTCGAGAAGGGCCGAAGGCCCGTCGCCCTACGGTGGTTGAGCAGGGCCGAAGGCCCGTCGCCCTACGGTGGTTGAGCAGGGCCGAAGGCCCGTCGCCCTACGGTGGTTGAGCAGGGCCGAAGGCCCGTCGCCCTACGGTGGTTGAGCAGGGCCGAAGGCCCGTCGCCCCACGTTGGTTGAGCAGGGCCGAAGGCCCGTCGTCGAAACCGGTCGCTCAGAGGCCGCGGTCCGCGAGCAGTCGCTCGAGGACCGTGGCCACGCCGTCCTCGTCGTGGTGCGGGGCGACGTGGTCGGCGACCTCGAGCACGGTCGGGTGCGCGTTCTCCATGGCGTACGCCGTGCCGGCCCAGGCCAGCATCGGCAGGTCGTTGGGCATGTCGCCGAACGCCATCACCTCCTGCGCGGTGAGGCCGAGGTCGTCGCAGAGCAGCTCCAGCGTGGTCGCCTTGGTGACGCCCGCGGCGCTGATCTCGAGCAGCGAGCTCTCCGAGGACCACGTGACCGTGGCCAGGTCGCCGACGGCCTCGCGGGCGGCGTCCCAGAACTCCTGCGGCTCGAGCTCCTCGTGCCGCGCGAGCACCTTGAGGGCCTCCCGGTCGAAGACGTCCTCGGCGGCGCCGCGGCGCGAGGTCTCGGGCAGCGGGTAGCGCTCCATGAAGCCGGTCTCGACGTCCATCCCCGACAGCGACTCGACGGCGAACGACGCTCCCGGGGCGGCCTCGCGCACCCGGCGGCAGACCTCGAGCAGCGTCGGCACCTGCATCGGGCGGGCGGTGTGGACGCGGTCGGCCGCGACGTCCCAGACCAGGGCGCCGTTGGCGACGATCGCGAGGCCGTGGCCGCCGACGTCGTCGAAGACGTGCCGGGCCCAGCGCAGGGGACGACCGGTGACGAAGACGACGACCACGCCGGTGTCCTCGACCGCGCGCAGCGCCGCCCGGGTGCGCTCGGTGATGGTGCCGTCGGAGTGCACCAGGGTGCCGTCGAGGTCGGTCGCGACCAGCCGCACGTGGCCGGTGGACGGGACGGCGGTCATGCCGGGAGCGGGCGGACCATCACCAGGTCGCCCTCCTGCGTCGTGCCCCGCAGGCCGGTGAAGCCGCAGGTGGCCAGCACCTTGAGGCCGGCGCGGTTCTCGGGTCGCACGTGCGCCCGGACGCGTACGCGGGTGCGGTCGGTCTCGCGCAGCAGCGCGGTCAGCGCCTCGGCGGCGACGCCGCGGTGGCGGGCGTCCTCGACCAGCCCGAAGCCGACCTCGACCTCCTCGACCACGTCCGTCGCGTCGTCCGTCGAGCCGTTCGTCGAGTCGGCCTCGAACGGGGCCGGGGCGCCGAAGAAGCCGATGCGCCCGACCACGAGCCCGTCGAAGGCGCGGGTGACGTGCCGCGGCCCCCACGTGGCCTGCGGGTCGCCGGCCTTGACCAGGACGACGGCGTCCTGGTCGTCACGGCAGGGGTAGTCGACGTGCCACGACGTGCGGCGCTTGCCGGCGAGCATGCCCTCGGCGTCCTCCGGGCTGATCAGCACCAGCCGGAGCCGGTCGGAGGAGACCAGGTCGGGCAGCGACGGGGCGGTCACGGGAAGTGCCGGCGCAGCTCGACGGCGGCGCCGTCGTCGTACACGGACTCGGTCGTGGCGTCGGCCGCCGCGTGCACCTCGGGCACGGCCTGGCCCATGGCCACCCCGCGCGCGGCCCAGCCGAGCATCTCGATGTCGTTGCGGCCGTCGCCGATGGCCAGCACGTCGGCGCTGGTCAGGCCGAGGTGGGCGCAGACGTGCTCCAGGCCCGAGGCCTTGGAGACGCCGACGGGGGCCAGGTCGAGCCAGGCCGTCCAGCCGACGACGTAGTCGGTGCCGTGCAGGCCCAGCCGGGCGGCCATCGCCACGAAGTCCTCGGCCGAGGCCGAGGGGTCGCGGATGATCACGCGGCTGACCGGCTCGCCGACGATGTCGTCGATCCGGGCCTCGATCATGTCGCCGGACAGCTCACCCTCGGGGAAGGGCCGGTTGACCTTGTAGCCGACGCCGCGCTCCTCGACCGCGACCAGGGCGTCGGGGTGCTCGCCGAGGATCTGGGCGACCGCGGCGCTGGCGTCGAAGGTCTCCTCGTGCACGATCTCCAGCGGGGCGTAGCGGAAGATCACCGCCCCGTTGGAGGCCACCACCCACAGCCGGTCGGAGCCCTCGCGGGGCAGGTCGAGCAGGTCGGCGATGGCGGTCATGCCGTGCGGCGAGCGGCCGCTGGCGAGCACCACGTGGGCGCCCGCGTCGACGACGGCCTGGACGGCGTCGTACAGCACCGGCTCGATCTTCTCGTAGGACTGGCCGCTGCCCTCGACCCACTTCAGCAGCGTGCCGTCGATGTCGAGCGCGACCAGCTTGGGTCGCCAGTCGGGCGCGGGCCCGGCAGCGGGATCAGGCACCGGCCCCGCCGATCGGCAGGAGGACCTCGCGGCCCTGCAGGTAGGGCTGGAGGGCTGCGGGCACGCGCACCGAGCCGTCGGCCTGCTGGTGGGTCTCGAGCAGGGCGACGATGGCGCGGGTGATCGCGACCAGGGTGCCGTTCAGGGTGGCGATCGGGCCGGTCTCACCGGTGCTCGACCCCTCGACCGGGAACCGGCCTCGGACGTCGAGGCGCCGGGTCTGGAAGTCGGTGCAGTTCGAGGTCGAGGTCAGCTCGCGGTAGCGGCCCTGGCTGGGGATCCACGCCTCGCAGTCGAACTTGCGCTGGGCCGAGAGGCCGAGGTCGCCGGCCGCGACGTCGATGACGCGGTAGGAGAGCTCGAGCTTGTCCAGGAACTCCATCTCCCAGGCCAGCAGGCGCTCGTGCTCGACGGCGGCCTCGTCGAGGGTGGTGTAGGTGAACATCTCGACCTTGTCGAACCAGTGCACCCGGAAGATGCCGCGGGTGTCCTTGCCGTGCGAGCCGGCCTCCTTGCGGAAGCAGGGGCTGAAGGCGACGTAGCGGCGCGGCAGCGACGCAGCCTCCAGGATCTCGTCGGAGTGGTACGCCGCCAGCGGCACCTCGGAGGTGCCGACGAGGTAGGTGTCCTGGCCGTCGATGCGGTAGACGTCGTCGGCGGCCTGGCCGAGGAAGCCGGTGCCCTCCATCGCGCGGGGCTTGACCAGCGCGGGCGGGATCATCGTGGTGAAGCCGGCCGACCGGGCCTGGTCCATCGCGAGGTTGACCAGGGCCAGCTCGAGGTCGGCGCCCGGGCCGGTGAGGTAGTAGAACCGCGAGCCCGAGACCTTGGCCCCGCGCTCGATGTCGATGGCACCCAGGATCTTGCCGAGCTCGACGTGGTCGCGGGGGGTGAAGCCCTCGGCCTCGAAGTCACGCTTGGTGCCGTGCTCGGAGCGCAGCGTGAAGTCCTCCTCACCGCCGGCGGGGGCGTCGTCGGCCGCGGGGTTGGGGATCGCGTAGACCGCGTCGCGCCAGTCCTGCTCGGCCTCGCCCTGCGCGGCCTCGGCCGACTTCACGTCGGCCGACAGCGTCTTGGTGCGGGCCAGGAGGTCGGCCTTCTCCGCAGCCGCCGCCTTCGAGATCAGCTTGCCGAGCTGCTTCTGCTCCGCGCGCAGCTGCTCGTAGTCCGCGATCGCCGTACGCCGTGCGGCGTCGGCCTCGAGCGCTCGGTCGACGACCTCGGGGGACAGGCCGCGCTTCTCCTGGGCGGCACGGATGCGGTCGGGGGACTCGCGCAGCAGTCGTGGGTCGATCACGGCCCGAGACTAGACGACGGAGACGACCCGGGGTGCGGTCAGGTGGCGGGCGGGAGGACGACCGGGAACCCGGCGGACACCGGGGCGACGGCGGCGCTGGGCTTGCCGAAGGCGGTCCACTGCTGGCCGTCCTTGGGCAGGTAGTACGCCGAGACGCTCGGCTCGTCGGCGCAGAACTCCCACGTGGTGCCGTCGGCGCCGACCCAGGCGGCGCCGAGCCGGCACGGGCTGGCCGGCAGCGCCTCCAGGGCCTGGGAGCCCGAGGGCAGCAGGGTGCCGCCGTCGCGCATGATCGGGGAGGTGTCCTCGGCCCCGTTGCCGGCGGGGTTGGACTTCTCGCTGGTCACGCTGGTGACGTAGGGCTGGCCGGTGTTGCGGTTGAAGCCGTTGGTGAAGACCCACTGGCCGTGGGCGATCGAGCCGGCGCGGGTGGCCTTGGTGCCGCCCACGCTCGTGGCCCACACCCGGTTCTTGGTGTCCACGATGCGCAGGGTGTCGGGCTTGGTGGGGTCGAAGGCCCAGCCGATGGCCCCCACCGGGGTGCCGGCCCGCTGGTCGATGTCGATGATCGCGTTGCTGCCGCCGTCGAGGGAGAAGACCTCGAGCTTCCCGCTCTTCTCCAGCGCCCGCGGGATCAGGGTGTCGGGGATCGCCCACCGGCGGTCGGCGCTGACCAGCAGCGACTGCTCCTCGGGGGCCACGCTCGGCGTCTTGACGCTGGGCAGCTCCACCTTGGAGGCGGCCCCGGTGGAGGGGTCGTAGGTGACGTACGTCGTGGTGGAGGCCTCGCCGTCGGCTCCGCCCGCCGTGGTCATGCCGAGCAGCCAGTTGCCGGCGGCCTGGGTGGTGTCGACCGCGGCGGCCGTCGGGGACGGGCTCGCGGACGGGGAGTCGGTCTTCGACCCGGATCCGTCGGACTTCACCTCGACGCTGCCGCACCCGGCGAGCACGAGGGCGCCCACGGCGGCGACCGCCGCCAGCGAGGCGCCGGGGCCACGAACGCGGCCGGTCTTCGGAGCTGCGTGCATGTGATCCCCCTCGGGTCGGTGGGCCATGGGTTTGAATGGTGAGCATGGCCCGGTCCGCTCCCCGAAATGATCCCACAGAAGACAACCTCGACGTCGGAGGTCGCAAGCGTCATGCCGCGGGCATCCCGGCGGTGCTGCAGGCGCTCAAGACCTCCCAGGAGCAGATGGGGGTGCGGCGCACGGCGCTGACCCTGTTGCGGGTCAACCAGCCCTCCGGCTTCGACTGCCCGGGGTGTGCCTGGCCCGACCCGGGGAAGACCCACACGGCGGAGTTCTGCGAGAACGGCGCCAAGGCCGTGGCCGAGGAGGCGACCCTGCGCCGGGTCGACCGCGACTTCTTCGCGACCCACCCGCTGGAGGAGCTGGCGGGGCGCACGGACTACTGGTTGGGCCAGCAGGGGCGGCTGACCGAGCCGATGCACAAGGCGGCCGGCGCCACGCACTACACGCCGATCGGGTGGGACGAGGCCTTCGCCCGGATCGCCGAGCGGCTGCACGCCCTGCCCACCCCCGACGCGGCGTCGTTCTACACCTCGGGGCGCACCAGCAACGAGGCGGCGTTCCTCTACCAGCTGATGGTGCGACGGCTCGGCACGAACAACCTGCCGGACTGCTCGAACATGTGCCACGAGTCGAGCGGGGCCGCCCTGGCCCACTCGATCGGCATCGGCAAGGGCACCGTGCTGCTCGAGGACCTCTACCAGGCCGACCTGATCATGGTGGTCGGCCAGAACCCGGGCACCAACCACCCGCGGATGCTCTCGGCGCTGGAGCAGGCCAAGCGCAACGGCGCCCACATCGTCAACGTCAACCCGCTCGACGAGGCCGGCCTGCGCACCTTCCACAACCCGCAGACCCCGCGCGGGCTGGCCAAGGGCGAGGACCTCACCGACGACTTCCTGCAGGTGCGGCTCTCCGGCGACCAGGCGCTCTTCGCCGCGCTCGCCAGGCTCACCGTCGAGGCCGGCGCGGTCGACGAGGAGTTCGTCGCGACGCACACCTCGGAGTACGCCGACTACCTCGCCCACCTGGACGACCTGGACTGGGACGACGTGCTGCGGGCGACCGGGCTGTCCCGGCAGGAGATCGAGGACCTCGCGCTGCGCTACCGCCGCTCGGACCGCGTGATCGTCTGCTGGGCGATGGGCCTGACCCAGCACAAGGGCGCGGTGGCGACCATCCAGGAGGTCACCAACCTGCTGCTCCTGCGCGGCAACCTCGGCAAGCCGGGCGCGGGGCTGTGCCCCGTCCGCGGCCACTCCAACGTGCAGGGCGACCGCACGATGGGGGTGTGGGAGAAGGCCCACGACGACCTGCTCGACGGTCTGCGCGACGAGTTCGGGTTCGAGCCGAACCGCGAGCACGGCCTCGACACCGTCGACACGCTCCGGGCGATGCACGAGGGGCGGGTCAAGGTGCTGTTCGCGATGGGTGGCAACTTCGTGGCCGCCACGCCCGACACCGACCGCACCGAGGCCGCCCTGCGGGGGCTCGACCTGACCGTGCACGTGTCGACCAAGCTGAACCGCTCCCACGTCGTCACCGGCGAGGAGGCGCTGGTGCTGCCGTGCCTGGGCCGCACCGAGCGCGACCACCAGGAGGGCGGCGAGCAGGCGGTCACCGTCGAGGACTCGATGGGCATGGTGCACGCCTCGCGCGGCCGCCTCGACCCCGCCTCGCCCGACCTGCTCTCGGAGGTCGCGATCGTCACCCGGCTGGCCGAGGCGCTGTGGCCCGACGGAGGCTCCGGCATCGACTGGGCCGGGATGCGGGCCGACTACGGCGTCGTCCGCGACCACGTCGAGCGGGTGATCCCGGGCTTCGAGCGCTTCAACGAGCGCATCGAGCAGCCCGGCGGCTTCGCGCTGCCGCACCCGGTGCGCGACCGCCTCGAGTTCAAGACCGAGACCGGCAGGGCACGGTTCACCGTCAACGCCCTCGACGTGCTCGAAGTGCCCGAGGGCCACCTGCTGCTGCAGACCGTGCGCAGCCACGACCAGTTCAACACCACGATCTACGGCCTCGACGACCGCTACCGCGGCATCAAGCAGGGCCGCCGGGTGGTGTTCGTGAACCCCGTCGACCGCGAGACCCTCGGGATCCCCGAGGACGCCCACGTGGACCTGGTCAGCGTGTCGCCCGACGGGGAGCGCCGGGCCGAGGACTTCCGGGTCGTGGACTACGCGACCGCGCGGGGCTGCGCCGCGGCGTACTTCCCGGAGACGAACGTGCTGATCGCCACCGACTCGGTCGCCGACGTCTCCAACACCCCGGTCTCCAAGAGCGTCGTGGTGCGACTGGAGCCGCGGCCGGGGAAGTCCGGCGACCACGAGCTCGACGGCTGAACACCTCCGAACACCCGGTGGGCGGCCGACCGGCGGACGGCGACGGTCATACTGGCGCCTCACGTGACGGCGCACGAGGCGAGGACGGTACCTGTTGACTGACGCGGAGCTGCGCCCCCGGCGCCTGCGGTGGGCCGGGGTCTCCCTGGCCCTGTTCGTGGTGCTCGGGGTGCTGGTCAAGGCGTCGTGGGGACCGCTCCAGGACCTCGACACCAGCGTCGGCACCTGGCCCGAGTCGTTCACCCGCACCCACCACGCGGCGTACGTCTTCTGGCACTACCTGGCCCTCGCCACCACGACGCTCCCCGAGACGGTCGCGACGCTCGTGGCCGTGGTGTTCCTGGTGGTGAAGGGCTACCGCCGGGCGGCGGTCTGGACGATCGGCGTGATGACCAGCGTCGGGCTGATCACCTGGGCGATCAAGCAGGGCATCGGGCGGGCCCGGCCGGTCTGGGACGACCCGGTCCAGGTGCTGACGTCGTACTCCTTCCCGTCGGGGCACTCCTCGGGGATCGTCGGCTCGATGGGCGTCGCGGTGGTGCTCACCTCGATGCTCGTACGCCGCCGCGGCGTGCGCCGGGCCGTCCTGGGCCTCGCGGTCGTGCTGGTGCTGCTCGTCGGCGCCGACCGGATCTTCCTCGGCGTGCACAACCTCTCCGACGTGGTCGCGGGCTACCTGCTCGGGTTCGCGCTGCTGAACCTCTGGCTGGTCTTCCACGACCCGACCCCCCGCTCGATCTCGGCCGTGAACGTGCCGCTGACCGACGTCGTGCCCAACCAGCACAAGAAGCTGGCGGTGATCCTGAACCCGATCAAGGTCGACGACCCGGGCGGCTTCCGCACGCTGGTCGAGACCCTGGCCGCCGACGCCGGCTTCGCCACGGTGGTGTGGTGGGAGACCAGCGTCGAGGACACCGGCTACGGCATGGCTCACGAGGCGGCCGTGAGCGGCAGCGACCTCGTGCTGGCGGTCGGCGGCGACGGCACGATCCGCGCCGTCTGCGAGGAGCTCGCGGGCACCGGTGTCCCCGTCGGCATCGTGCCGGCCGGCACCGGCAACCTGCTGGCCCGCAACCTCGACATCCCGCTCTACCTCCGCTCGGCCATCGACGTCGGCCTGCACGGCCAGGACCGCGCCATCGACATGGTCGAGGTCACCGGCGACAAGATGGAGCCCGCGACCTTCCTGGTGATGGCCGGCATGGGCTTCGACGCCGCGATCATGGAGGGCGTCAACGACGACATCAAGGCCAGGGTCGGCTGGCTGGCCTACGTCTTCTCCGCCCTGCGGTCGCTGATGTTCCCCGCGATCCGGGTCGAGATCTCCGTCGACGGCGCGGAGTTCACCAAGCACCGGGCCCGCACGATCGTGGTCGGCAACGTCGGCTTCCTGCAGGCCGGCATGCCCCTGCTGCCCGACGCCGCGATCGACGACGGCCAGCTCGACGTGGTGCTGCTCTACCCGCGCCGCTTCCTGTCCTGGGTGCCCCTGGCGGTGCGCGTGATGACCAAGGACAAGCGCACCGACGAGCTGATCACCCGGATGACCGGCACCGAGGTCGTCGTACGCGCCTCCAGCGACGCCCCCCGCCAGCTCGACGGCGACCTGATCAAGCCCGGCCGGGAGATCCGGGCCACCTGCGTGCACGGGCGGTTGCTGGTGCGGGTGCCTCGCTAGCAGTGGTGAGGAATCACTAGGGCCCTAGTGAAACTGCCGCTGGCGACGCGAAACTTCGTGCATCCAGTGGCGGAATCACTAGGGCCCTAGTGAAACTTCACCGGGGCGGCGTCAGGGGCGGGCGTGGGCGATCGCGTCGTCCTCCTCCGGCGAGAGCTGGGTCTCGCTGGACCAGGCGGCGACGTTCTTGGCGTAGGTGCGGGACTCGTTGCGGCCCTGGATCGAGCTGAGGACGACGCCGCTGCCGCTGTCGTCGAGCAGGGCGAGGGACCAGGAGAGCTGGCCGCCGGTGTCGGTGAAGGCGTCGTAGCGGACGACCGCGACGTGACGCATCGCCTGGGCGCTCTCGGCGCGCAGGGCGGCGACCTCCTGGCGGAGCGCGCGGGCGTCCTGGGGCAGGTCGCCGGCGTCGGCGGCGGCGCGGGCGCCCTTCGGCGTACGCCGGGCAGCGACCGCGAGGCCGAGGGCGACGAGGGCGACGAGCAGGGCCAGCAGGGACAGCACGAGATCCACGGGGCGAGCCTAGGTCGGTACGCCGCCCGTCGCCCTCAGGCTCGCGGTGCCGGACGCCAGTCAGGCCGCGGGGAGCGACGTGGGAAACTCAGCCCGTGAGCACAGGTCAGAGGCGGATCGCCTACCAGGGCGAGCCCGGCGCCAACTCCCACATGGTGTGCCTGGAGCACTACCCCGACTGGGAGGCCGTGCCGTGCGCGTCCTTCGAGGACGTCTTCGCCCTCGTCGAGGGCGGTGGGGCCGAGCTCGCGATGATCCCGATCGACAACTCGATCGCCGGCCGAGTCGCCGACATCCACCACTTCCTGCCCGCCTCGAGCCTGCACATCGTCGGCGAGCACTTCCTGCGCATCCGGTTCGCCCTGATGGCCCTGCCGGGCGCGACGCTGGGCTCGCTGCGCACGGTGCACAGCCACGTGCACGCGCTCGGGCAGTGCCGCAAGGTGATCCGCGAGCACGCGCTGCGGGCGGTCATCTCCGGCGACACCGCCGGCGCCGCCCGTGAGGTGGCCGAGGCCGGCGACCTGACCCAGGCCGCGATCTCCCCGCCGCTCGCCGCGGCGACGTACGGCCTGGAGATCCTGCAGGACGACGTCGAGGACGAGGACCACAACACCACCCGCTTCGTGGTGCTCTCCCGCGACCTCGTCGAGGCCCGGCACGGCGACGGCCCGGTCGTGACCAGCTTCATCTTCAACGTGCGCAACCTGCCCGCCGCGCTCTACAAGGCCCTGGGCGGGTTCGCCACCAACGGCGTCAACATGACCAAGCTCGAGAGCTACATGGTCGACGGGCAGTTCACCGGCGCGACCCAGTTCCTGGTCGAGGTCGACGGCCACCCGGCCGACCCGCCGCTCGCCCGGGCGCTGGAGGAGCTGGCCTTCTTCACCACCGACGTGAAGATCCTCGGCGTCTACCCGGCCGACGGCTTCCGCTCGGCCTGACCTGGTCGGCCTGACCTGCTCGCCCCGTCTCGGCGTACGGCGAGCCCCGCGCGCCGCGGGGCCGACCGGCGGTGCATCATCGAGGCATGCGCGCCGCCTACACCGCCCTGAGCCACTCGGTCGCCGGACTCGTCGCGGTGCAGGCCGCCCTGATCGCGCTGGCGACGGCCGGCCTGCTGCACTGGGTCGAGGAGGGGAACACCCTGACCCCGGCCGCCGTGAAGTCCGAGGACACCGGCGCCACGGGCGCCATCGGCTTCGCCCTGCACAGCGGCATCGGGATGATCCTGATCCCGCTCCTCACGATCGCGCTGGTCGTGGTGGCCTTCCTGCTGAAGGACAGGGCGGCCCGCACCTGGGCGATCGCCCTGCTGGTGGCCGTGATCGTCCAGGTCGGCCTGGGCACCGCGGCCGAGGCCGTGCCGTTCCTCGGCCTCGTGCACGGCCTGCTCGCCCTCGTCGTGGCCTGGCTGGGCTGGCACGCCGCGTCGGTCGTGGGTCGCGAGCACCCCGCGGGCGCCGCGCGGGTCTGACCCGCCCCGACGCCGGCCTCGACGCCGGCTCGACCAGGGAGCCCGACGCCGGGCGCCGGGTCGCCGACCGGATAGCGTGACCGCCGTGGACGACGCGGAGCAGCCCGGGGAGCGCACGGCCGACCTCGGCTACGCCCGGGTCGACCTCGACCGGGCGCGGCGCACGGGCGACGCCGAGGTCGTCTACGGCGCCGGCAAGACCCCCGAGCAGGTCGTCGGCATCCTGCGCGCCCTCGGTGAGCGCCACCCCGACCGCGCCGTCCTGGCGACCCGGGTCTCGGCCGAGGCGCAGGCGCTGGTGCGCGCCGAGCTGCCCGGGGCCGAGGTCCACGAGGTCGCCAGGGCCGTCACGCTCGGGCCGCTCCCCGAGCCACGCGGCCGGGTCGCGGTGATCAGCGCCGGCACCTCCGACGCCCCGGTCGCGGCCGAGGCCGCGCTCACGATCGCCGTCCACGGGGGCGGGGTCGACCGCATCGACGACGTCGGCGTGGCCGGGCTGCACCGGCTGCTCGAGGCCCGCGAGCGCTTCGCCGACGCCGACTGCCTGGTCGTGGTGGCCGGCATGGAGGGCGCGCTGCCGAGCGTCGTCGGCGGGCTGACCGGCGTACCCCTCGTCGCGGTGCCGACCAGCGTCGGCTACGGCGCCTCCTTCGGCGGTCTCGCCGCCCTGCTCGGCATGCTGAACTCCTGCGCGCCGGGGGTCACCGTGGTCAACATCGACAACGGGTACGGCGCCGGCGTCTTCGCCGCCCGGGTCGCCCGCAGCGCCGCCGGAGGCCCGCGTGACTGACCCCACCCGCTCGAACACTCGCTCACAGGGCCGCACGGCCTGGATCGACGCCTCCTCGGGCGCGAGCGGCGACATGCTGCTCGGTGCCCTCGTCGACGCCGGCGCCTCGATCGGCGTGCTGGCCGAGGCCGTCGACCGGGTCGCGCCCGGCCAGGTGCGTCTCTCGGAGGAGCGGGTCAGCCGCCACGGCTTCGCGGCCACCCGCTGCCACGTCGAGGTCGCCGACGACGCACCCCACCGCACCTGGCGCGACGTCGAGCGGCTGGTCAACGAGGCGGGCCTGCACGAGGACGTGCGCTCCCTGGCCCACGACGTCTTCGCCCGCCTCGCCGAGGCCGAGGCGCTGGTGCACGGCACCGACCCGGCCGACGTGCACTTCCACGAGGTCGGGGCCCTGGACGCCATCGCCGACGTCGTCGGGGTCTGCGCCGGGGTGGTCCAGCTCGGCCTCGACCGCGTCGTCGTCTCGCCGGTGTCGGTGGGCGGTGGCACGGTGGACACCGAGCACGGCCACCTGCCGGTTCCGCCGCCGGCGGTGGTCGAGCTCCTCCGGGGCGTGCCCAGCCGCGGCGGCCCGGTCGACCTCGAGCTGTGCACGCCCACGGGCGCCGCGCTGCTGCGCACCCTGGCCGACGACTGGGGCTCCCAGCCCGCGATGGCCGTCTCCCACGTCGGCGTGGGCGCCGGCGGCCGCGACCCGGCGGGGCACGCCAACGTGCTGCGCCTGCTGGTCGGCACGACCGACGACCAGCCCGGCCCCTCGACCGGTCGGGGCCCCGCCACCGGCACCGCCGTGCTGCTCGAGACCAACGTCGACGACCTCGACCCACGGCTGTGGCCCCCGGCGATCGCCGCCCTGCTGGCCGCCGGCGCCAGCGACGCCTGGCTGACCCCGATCGTGATGAAGAAGGGGCGCCCGGCCCACACGCTGAGCGTGCTGGTCGCGGCCCACCGCGCGGACGCCGTACGCCGGGAGGTCTACCGCCAGACCTCCACCATCGGGCTGCGCGAGCAACGGGTCGGCAAGCACGAGCTGGACCGCGAGATGGCCACGGTGCAGGTGCACGGCCACACCATCGCGGTGAAGCTGGCCCGGCTCGGCCCCGAGGACGGCGGCGAGGTGCTGAACGCACAACCGGAGTTCGAGGACGTCGCCGCGGCCGCGCGGGCTCTCGGCGTACCCGTGAAGTCGTTGATGGCCGACGCGGTGGCTGCGGCCCAGCGTCTGGCCCGGAAGAGGAGCTGACGTGGATCTCGCTGTGGTCGCCATCGTGTTCGGGGCGATCTTCGTCGTCGAGCTGCCCGACAAGACCTTCATCGCGGCGTTGGTGCTCTCCACGCGCTACAAGCCGTTCGCGGTGTGGGTCGGCGTGGGGCTGGCGTTCTTCGTCCAGACGCTGATCGCGGTGCTCGCCGGGCACCTGGCGACGTACCTCCCC
The DNA here is from genome assembly GCA_963750435.1 of uncultured Actinomycetota bacterium. Classification (GTDB taxonomy): domain Bacteria; phylum Actinomycetota; class Actinomycetes; order Propionibacteriales; family Nocardioidaceae; genus Marmoricola. Next base: position 23,717 of record CAVVQW010000020.1, read on the forward strand.
GACACCCTGGTGAAGTCGGTCGCCCTCGCGATCTTCCTGATCGGTGCGTTCCTGCTCTTCAAGGCCGCGCCGGGCGCCGACGCCGCCGAGAAGGAGCAGGAGGAGGAGTTCACGGGCAAGGCGACCGAGGACCGCAGCGGCCTCAAGGCCGTCGTCGCCTCGTTCCTGGTGCTCTTCGCCGCCGAGTGGGGCGACCTCTCGCAGCTGCTGACGATCAGCATGATCGCCCGCTACGGCCACCCGGTGAGCGTGTTCATCGGCGCCTGGGGGGCACTGCTCGTGGTCTCCGGCCTCGCGGTGCTGGCCGGTCGGGTGCTGCTGCGCTACATCAAGCTCTCGACGGTGCACTACGTCGGCTCGGGCGTCTGCCTGCTGCTCGCCGTCGTGACGGCGTACGAGCTGCTGGCCTGAGTCGCCGCCCGACCCGCGCGAGCCTCTAGGCTCAGACCCATGAGCGCTCCCACCAGCACTGCGGTCACCCCCGGCGTCACCCCCGGCGTCACCACGGAGGTGGGGCGGCTGCGCACGGTGATGCTGCACCGGCCCGGCCCCGAGCTGCAGCGGCTGACCCCCCGCAACAACGACAAGCTGCTCTTCGACGGCATCCCGTGGGTCTCCCGCGCCCAGGACGAGCACGACGCCTTCGCCGACGCGCTGCGCGGTCGCGGCGTCGAGGTGCTCTACCTGACCGAGCTGCTCGTCGAGACGCTGGCGAGCGAGGCCGCCCGGGCGCACGCGATCCGTGGCGTGACCGGCTCCCTGCGCCTGGGCGACACCCTGCGCGACTACCTGCGCACCGCGCTGTCCGACCTCTCGCCGGAGGAGCTCAAGGACGTGCTCACCGCCGGCCTGCGCAACGACGAGGTGCGCGGCGGCTTCAGCCTGGTCACCAGCCTGCTGCGCGACGACGACTTCCTGATCGACCCGCTGCCCAACCTGCTGTTCACCCGCGACTCCAGCGTCTGGATCGGCGACAAGGTCGCGGTCACCTCGCTGGCGATGCCGGCGCGCGACCGCGAGACCCAGCTGACCGAGCTGATCTACACCGAGCACCCGCGCTTCTCGGCCGCGGAGAAGATCCACGGCTGGCACCGCGAGCACGTCGAGGGCGGCGACGTGCTGCTGCTCTCGCCCGGCGTCCTGGCCGTCGGCGTGGGGGAGCGCACGACGCCCGCGGGCGTCGAGCGGCTGGCCCGCCAGCTCTTCGCCGACGGCTCGGTGCACACCGTGCTGGCCGTGCCGATCGCGCAGGAGCGCGCCACGATGCACCTCGACACCGTGTGCACGATGGTCGACGTCGACAAGATCGTGATGTACCCCAACGTCGCCGACCACCTGACCGCCCACGCCGTCACCCCCGCCGACGACGGCACCCCGCTGGTGGCCGGCGCCGAGCCGTTCCTGGTCGCGGCGGCCAAGGCGATGGGCATCGACACCCTGCACCAGATCGACACCGGCCTGGACCCGGTCACCGCCGAGCGCGAGCAGTGGGACGACGGCAACAACACCCTGGCCGTCGCGCCGCGGGTGGCCGTGGCCTACGAGCGCAACGTGGAGACCAACGCGCGCCTCGAGGAGTCCGGCATCGAGGTGATCGCGATCTCGGGCTCCGAGCTCGGCTCGGGCCGCGGCGGCCCGCGCTGCATGTCGTGCCCCATCGCGCGCGACGAGGTCTGAGGAGCGGTTCGGCGGTCGACGTCACGCCGGAGAAGTAGGCGCCCGACCGGTGTTGACGGGGGGGACAACATCGGTCGGGCTCTTACGAATGTACGGCACCTCGGGAGCCGCCACAACTACCTCGGCGGGGCCGGTCGTTGAACCGTCACACGCGTCTCATCTGATCGTCAGTTGGCGGCTCGTGAGGCCCGCGCGGGCGGCCCTCTCCTCCGAGGTCAGGGCGCTGTCGTCGTCGATCGCGGCGTGCAGAGCGGTGGCCAGCGCGGCGAGCGGCGCCTCCAGGGCCTCGGCCCCGGTGCCGACGGGGAGGTCCCACACCGGGGTCACGACGCCGTGCGAACGGAACATCCCGATCATCCGGTCGCCCTCGACCAGGCGCTCGGACTGCGCGGCGTGCAGGCGGGCCAGCGCGTCCAGGACGCGGTCCTCGTCGTGCGGCAGCACCCAGCGGAGGTACTCGCGGTTGCCCACGGAGGTCCAGTACGCCGAGTCCACGCCGGCGACGCGCCGGGTCGGTGCGGCGGCGCCGTTGGCCTGCTCGAGCGCCGAGGCGACCGAGCCGTCGGTGTCCTCGAGGTCGGCGACCCAGTAGTCGAAGCCCTCGTGCACGGTCACCTCGAGCGGCGCGTCGGTGAGCAGGTCCTGCAGGCGCGGCCCCTCGCCCGGAGCCTCGGTCAGCCCGACGACGGTGTTCGGCTCGGCGTCGAGCGCCTTGGTCAGGACGGCGGCGAGGTCGCGGCTGGGGTCGCCGTACGAGTGCTGGACCTGCAGGCCCAGCCAGATCGTGCCGTCGGCTCGCACCATGGCCGGGGACGCGCCGGGCAGCAGGGAGCAGAGCAGCACGGTGCGGTCGCTGTCGCGCAGCGGCAGGGGAGCGGTGGCGGCCGGGACGAACTCGCGCAGCGCGACGATGTCGCCCTCGCCGGCCAGGCCCTCGAACGGGCGGGCCACGTAGACCGGCGGTGCGCCGTCGCTGCTGCCGTGGCAGGCCTTGTAGCGCCGGCCCGAGCCGCAGGGGCAGGGCTGGCGGGGGCCGACCTCACCCGGAGCGGGCGTGGCGTCGGCGGTGCGGGTGCGCTGGCGAGACTTCTTTCCCATGCGCGAAGACTAGGCGTTGCGTCGGCGGTGACCTCGGGGAGGCGTCGGGGCGGCGGGCCTCCGGGGGGCTCAGACAGCGAGCAGGGCGTGCACGGTCGTGCGCGTGCGGGAGGACTCGACCCACCAGCTGCAGGCGAGCGTCTCGACGATCGCCAGGCCGCGGCCCGCGAGGTCGCCGGCCCCGGCGTCGATCTTGATCGGGTCGGTGCGCGAGCCGCCGTCGCTGACGGCGATGTCCAGACCCTCGGGCCCGTGCGCCCAGGCGACGTGCATCGTGCCGTCGGCCAGGGGGCGGGCGTGACGCACCGCGTTGCCGACCAGCTCGCTGACGACCAGGCGGGCGTCGTCACGGGACTCCTGTACGGCGTCGAAGTCGGCCAGCCACGCGATCAGCTGCTCTCGGGCCACCCGGGCGCTCTCGGCGCTGAACGGCAGGTGCAGACCGAAGGGGTCACCTTCGACGCTGTCCGAGGTGGCTGCTCGCATGGGGTCCTCCGAGGGGGAATGAGGCAATGGGCATGCTGGTGTGGTCCAGAGGCTGCCCATGGGGGAAGTCCGCCAAACTCACCCGCCCGACAAACTCAGGTAGTGGACGATCGTGTCGGGCTGGTCGGTGATCAGCGCCTCGATCCCCAGACGACGGCAGCGCTCGGCGTCCTGGGCGGTGTTCACGGTCCAGCAGTGCACCCGCCGGCCCCGCTCCCGCTCGCGCGCGACCACCTCGGGGTGGTCGCGGACCATGTCCATGCCCGGGCCCATGATCCAGTCGTTGTCGATGAAGGGACGCACGCGGTACCACTGCGGCCGGTGGTCCACCAGCATCACCAGGTCGAGGTCAGGCGCCAGCCGGCGCATGCGGCGCAGGGCGGCCCAGGAGAACGACATGATCCGCACGGGCGAGTCCTTCCCGGCCCAGCCGAACTCGTCGAGCAGCTGGACCAGGCGGCGCTCGACCAGCCCGGCGTACCTCGTCGGGTGCTTGGTCTCGATCGCCAGCTCGACCCGGCGGGGGTAGTCGGCCGCGGTCTCCAGCAGCCGCCGCAGCGTGAGCACCTTGCCGAGCTCGGGGTCGGTGTCGGCACCCTCGTCGTCGAGGTCGTTCCACGGGTGCTTCCACGACGAGACGTCGAGGTCCTCGAGGTCGGCGAGCTCCATCGTCGACACGATGCGGTCCTGGTGGGCCGTGCGGCGCAGGTCGCGGTCGTGCACGCAGACGAGGTGCCCGTCGGCGGTCAGGCGCACGTCGCACTCGAACGCGTCGGCCCCCTCGTCGAGGGCTCGTACGTAGGCGGCGAGGGTGTGCTCGGCCTCGGTGGCGCTCGCGCCCCGGTGGGCGACGACCTGGGGCCGTGGCAGGACCATGGCACCAGTCTGCCCCTTGCGCACCCGGCGTGGGGCACCGACCGTCCACCAGTTCGCCGAGACGGCGCGGGTGTACGCCGAGACGGCGCGGGTGTACGCCGAGACGGCGCGGGTGTACGCCGAGACGGCGCGGGTGTACGCCGAGACGGCGCGGGTGTACGCCGAGACGGCGCGTGTGTCCGGGGCCGGGCCTGTGAGGGCCCCCGTCAGGGCTGGTCGCGGGTGAGGGTCAGGCCCGTCACCGTCACGTCGTACGCCGAGGCGAGGGCGATGACCGGCTCCTCCAGCTCGCTGCGTCGCGGGCGCCGCGTGCCGGCGTACGACACCACCTCGAGGGCCCGGCGGGTGCCCGACCCGACCAGCCGCCAGCTGCCGGTGAGGCGTCCGTCGACCAGCAGCGGCGCCTCGACCCGGCCGTTCTCCTGGTGCCACAGGCGGCGGTAGTGCGCGGGGTCGACGAACCGCTCGCGTGCGGGCGGGTCGTAGGCGCAGAAGAGCGCGTCGAACTCCGGCAGCAGGCGCGTGCCGGGGCCGTCGCCGTCGCTCGTCGGCGGAGGACCCGCGAGGTCGTGGTAGGCGCGACCGTCGGGCCCGTCGTCGGTGGTGAGCTCGACGGCGAGGCGGTCGAGCGCGGCGTCGACCACGCGGAGGCCGACACCGGCCCACCAGGCGAGGTCGTGTCGGCTGGCCGGGCCGTGCCGCGTCAGGTGCCTCCGGACGAGCTCGGTCGATCGCTGCGTCGGGGTCGGCGAGGACGGCCGGCGCGGTCACCGAGCAGCGCGGAGGCGGCGCGGTAGCCGGGGCGTCCCTGCCCCTGCCAGCCCCCGGTCAGGGGGCGTCGGAGCAGGCCGCCGTGGCCGAACCCGAAGTACCTCCCGGCCTCGTTATCCAGCCGCGGCTGCCCGTCGGGGTCGTGCGCCGCCAGCCACGCACGCAGGTGCTCCGACAGCTCCGCGGGGGTGCGCCAGTCGTCGCGGGCGAACTCCTCCAGCCCGGCCCAGACCTGCTCGAGGGTGACCGCGGCCGGGCGCAGCGTGCGCTGGTACAAGGCCCGCTGGCCCAGCCGCGTCGCCACCTCGAGCAGCGCGTGGTCCTCGGCGGTCGAGGTGTGCACGGTGCCGCGCAGGTTGCTGCCGCGCACGATCAGGAGGTCGTCGTACGCCGAGGTCACCGCCGCGTGGGTCACCCCGGGCATCCGCGCGGCCAGGCCGACGTACGGCGAGCGTGCGGTCTGGCTCTGGATCGGCCCGGTCCGGCGTACGACCTCGGCGACGGCGGCTGCGTCGCGCCCGTCGGTGACCGGGAACTGGCGGGCCAGGGCGAGGGCGCCGAGGTCGGCCCAGGAGTACATGTGCGGGAATCTAGCCCCGGCCGGCGTACACAAGCGCCGTCTCGGCGGACACGCGCGCCGTCTCGGCGGACATGCGCGCCGTCTCGGCGGACATGCGCGCCGTCTCGGCCCTCTAGTGCCCCGGCCCTGCTGACCCTGACCCTGCCGCTAGCTAGCGCTGGTTGCGGAGGAACTTGCCGAAGTGGGGGACGGTGAAGGCGACGCTGCCGCGCTCGCCGGAGAACACCAGGCCCTTCTTGATCAGGCCGTCGCGGGCGGGGGACAGCGACTGCGGCTTGCGGGCGAGCAGCCGGGCGACGTCGGCGGTGCTGACCGCGAGGTCGTCGGTGCCCTCGCCGAGGTCGGCCATGGCCACCATGTACTCGCGCTCGGACGGGGTCGCGCGGTCGTAGCGGGCGCCGAAGAACCCGACGGCGAGCTCGGCCTCGGCCTCGGGGGCCGCCTGCATCACGTCGGCCCAGGTGATCGGGGTGTCGACGGCGACGTCCCAGGTGACCTTGCCGTAGGCCTGCACGAAGTAGGGGTAGCCGTCGGTGAGGCGGTAGAGCTCGTCGAGCGCCTTCCGGTCGTACGTCGCGTCCTCGCTCGCCGCGGGCACCAGCCACGCCCGGTCGGCCATCTCGCGGGGCAGGCGGTCGACCGAGACGTAGCGGAACAGCCGCTCGGCGTACGACTTGGAGGCGGCGAGGGCCACCGGCAGGTGCGGCAGGCCCGCGCCCACGACGATCAGCGGGGCGCCCTGCTGGCTGATCTCGTGGCAGGCGCCGCAGAGCGCGGCCAGCTCGTGGCCGGGGATGTCCTGCATCTCGTCGACGAACAGCGCGACGCCGACGCCGAGGTCGCCGGCCAGCGAGGCGACGTCGGTGAACAGCTCGATCAGGTCGAGCTCGAGGTCGCCGGAGTCGGCCCGGCCGCGGGCGGCCTCGACGTCCATCGGCGGCTGCCAGCGGTTGGACCCCGCCGCCTTGCGGTCCTTCAGCTCGGTGCGCAGCGCGAACGCCTTCAGCACGCCGGCGACCTGGTCGACCCGGTCGGGGTCGCGGTGGCGGTGCGCGACCTCACGGACGGCGGCGTTCACGGCCTGCGCGAGCGGCAGCCGCAGCGACTGGTCGGGCCGGGCCTCGATCTTGCCGGTGCCCCAGGCCCGCTTGACCGCCAGGCTGCGCAGCGCGTTGAGCAGCACGGTCTTGCCGACCCCGCGCAACCCGGAGAGCACCAGGCTGCGGTCGGGCCGCCCGGCCGCCACCCGCTCGAGCACGATCTCGAACTGCCGCAGCTCACGGTCGCGCCCCGCCAGCTCGGGCGGGCGCTGGCCGGCGCCGGGGGCGTACGGGTTCCTGATGGGGTCCACGATCGGAGGGTATCGAGGCGTCTAGCGAATCAGGTAGACATCCGTAGCGAGTCGTAGCGCGGGTGGGACGGGCCAGCGCCGGAAACCGGACCGCCTCAGCCCACCGCCCGCGTCGCGTCGTACGCCGAGTCGAGGCCCTGGCGGAGGGCGGCGATCAGGATCGGGACCTCGTCGACGGTGAGGCGGAAGGTGCCGGTGCACTCGTTGGCGCGCCAGAGGGAGAGCACGACGAGGCCGTCGTCGTGGTGCCAGCGCACCCGCAGAGACCGGGCGTCGCCCCGGGCGTCGAGGAAGAACTCGGCTCCCAGCGGCAGCGGCGCGACGGCGGTCATGCTCGATTGTGACGCGCGCAGGGCCCCGAGAAAAGGGCCCCGAGAAATGGGTGGCTCAGCCGAAGCGGTAGACCGCGTCCACGACCCGGGCCGCCGCGTGCCCGTCGTCGAGCGGGTTGAAGCGTTCGACCCAGGCGTCGTAGCGCTCCCCCCAGGCCGAGGCGTACGCCGCCGGGGTGAGGTCGCGGAGCGCCTCGGCGACCTCGTCGGTGGTGCCGAGCAGGGGGCCGGGGGCGGTCGCGCCGAGGTCGAAGTACACCCCACGCCTTCGGTCGCGGTAGTCCTCGAGGTCGGGCACGAAGAACAGCATCGGCTTCCGGGTGACCGAGAAGTCGAACATGATCGAGGAGTAGTCCGTGACGGCCACGTCGGCGACGAGGAACAGGTCGTCGATCTCGGGGTACGTCGTCACGTCGAGCACCGCCGTGCCCGAGGGCCGGTGCTGCCACCGGCGGATGTTCATGTGCCCGCGCACGAGGAAGACGTGGTCGGGCAGCAGGTCGGCGAGTCGGTCGAGGTCCAGGAGGTCGGGCATCACCCGTTGGCCGTCGCGCCAGGTCGGGGCGTAGAGGACGACGCGGGCGCCGTGTGGCAGGCCGAGGCGCTCCCGCGTGCGGCGCACGACGTCGGGGTCGGGCGCCGCCAGCGCGTCGTTGCGCGGGTAGCCGAGCTCGAGCACCGAGCCCGCGTAGAACCATGCGCGGCGGAACACCTCCGCGCTGTGCGGGTTGCCGGCAAGCAGGTGGTCCCAGCGGGAGACGTAGCGGCTGGTGGAGTCCTCGAACCCCTCCTTGTCGTGGTTCACCGGTCGGTCGTGGCCCAGCAGCTTCAGCGGGGTGCCGTGCCAGGTCTGCACCAGCACCTGCCCGGGTCGGCGCACCAGGCCGGCGGGCAGGCCGGCGTTGACGGTCAGTCGCGCGGCCTGGCCCAGGACGGTCCACCACTCGCGGCTGAGCCGCAGCACCGCCTCGGACCCGGCCGGGACGGGCACCGACAGGTCGGCGACGCCCCAGACGTGGCGCACGGGGGCGTCCCGCCGCACCAGCTCGTCCTGGATCGCCCGCGCCGAGTCGGTGCAGCTCACGCCGTAGTAGCACTCGTAGTAGGAGACCGGTCGCTCCAGCGACTGCTCCGCCACCGGGGGCATCGCGCGGTAGGCGAGGCGCAGCTGGAGCTGGGCGAAGGCGCCGCGCTCGTCGGGCCGCAGCGGGGGGCGCACGTCGACCCGCACGCCGTCCTTGCGGGTGCGCCCGACCCGGGCGTGGAGCAGCGGCCCCTCCACGAGCTCGCCGATCGTGGCCAGGCACCCCGGGCTCATCGACGCCTCAGGAGCGGCCTCGGGTGTCGCACCGTCCCCGCTCAGGACGTGCAGCACGTAGGCGCCGGTCACCAGCGGCCGCGGCTCGCCGTCCCAGCCCGGTGCCAGGAGGGGGACCGACGTCGTGAAGGCCCCCTCGGCCACGTCGGCGGGCTCCGAGCGCACGCTCTGCCGGGGCCCGCGGAGCTCGAGCGTCACCGTCGGCAGCGTCGACCGGCCTCGCACGAGCAGCGTCCCGGCGCTGGGGTCCGCGCGCACCGCCGTGACCACCACCTCGGCCGGCACCGGGAGCTCCAGCGTGCCGGCGCCGTCGTCGTCGTGCAGCAGCACCCCGTGGGTGCGGCTCCAGGCCAGCCGCCAGCCCGGCGCCTGGAAGCGCTCGAGGGCACCGGCGGGGCCGTGCACGTCGCGGTCGGTGAAGGGCCCGGTGACCGGCCCCTGGACGGTGTCCAGGCTGAACGCCAGCGTCCAGGGGCCGTGCCCCCGGTCGCGGGCCGGGCGCAGGTCGAGCTCGGCCTCGAAGGCAGCGGCGGCGTAGGTGTGCCCCGGGTCGTCGGCCGCCTCGTCCACCGCGACGTCGGTGAGCGGCACCATCGAGGCCTCGGCCAGGACCGACCGCGTCGGTCCCTCCAGGCGTACGCCGAGACCAGGCCGGTCCTCCGGCGTGACCGAGGTGCCGGGGGCGTAGACCCAGCCCGCGACGTGCAGCGTGTGCTCGTCGACCCAGTGCACGTCGTGCAGGTGCGAGGTGACCGTCACCGTCGGGTCGTCGTACGCCGCGGGGCCGGCGGGTGCCCGACCCCGGCGCAGCCGATCACCCAGCCGATGAGCCAGCCGGGTGGGGAGCGACGAGCGGGCCGGGTCCGACATCCGCGACCGCCTTCCTCGCCGTGCGCCGGGCGGGGTGGCACCGGTCGCGGCAACCTACCAAGGCGCCTGCCGGTTCGAGCCCGGAGCCGGCCCGGAGCGGCCCCACGCGTCGCACCCGGGCGCTAGCGTGGGCCTCGTGCCTGAGCTGCCCGAGGTCGAAGCGCTGGTCAAGGACCTGTCCAAGCGTCTGGAGGGGCGCGCGGTGGTGCGCGTCGACATCGCCGCCTTCAGCTGCCTGAAGACCTACGACCCGCCGATCACGGCCCTCGCCGGCGGCATGGTCGACGGCGTCAGCCGGCACGGCAAGTTCCTCGACCTCGACGTCGGCGGCACCCACCTGGTGCTGCACCTCGCTCTGGCCGGCTGGGTGCGCTGGAAGGACGAGCTGCCCCCGACCCCGCCGCGGCCGAGCAACAAGTCCCCGCTCGCCGCCCGGGTGGTGCTCGACAACGGGTCCGGGCTCGACATCACCGAGGCCGGCACCCGCAAGGGCCTGGCGCTGTACATCGTCCGCGACCCCCTCGACGTCCCCGGCGTCGCCCGCCTCGGCCCCGACCCGCTGGCCGACGAGTTCACCATCGAGGTGCTCCAGCAGATCCTGGAGGACGCCGGCCGCGCCCAGATCAAGGGCGTGCTGCGGCAGCAGAGCCTGGTGGCCGGCATCGGCAACGCCTACTCCGACGAGCTGCTGCACGCGGCCAGGATGTCGCCCTTCAAGCCCGCCAACAGCCTGACCGACGACGAGCTGCAGACGCTCTACTCCTCCATCCGCACCGTGCTGGCCGACGCGGTGGCCCGCGCCGACGGCCTGGCCGCGAGCGAGCTCAAGCGCGAGAAGAAGAGCCACATGAGCGTGCACGGCCGCACCGGCCAGCCCTGCCCGGTCTGCGGCGACACCGTGCGCGAGGTCAGCTTCGCCGACCGCAGCCTGCAGTACTGCCCCACCTGCCAGACCGGCGGCAAGCCGCTCGCCGACCGCCGGATGTCCAAGCTGCTGAAGTAGGGCCCGAGGGGCTGGCGCCCGCTCGTCCCACGGCGCACCATCGGTGGATGAGGTGGTCGACGGCGGCGGTGGTGGTGGGCCTGCTCCTGCTCGCCGGGGGCTTCGCGCTCGCCACCGACGCCCCGGTCACGGTGACCGTCGACGGTCGGGGGCACCGGTGCGCCAGCGTGCTGACGCCGGGCGTCCTCGTGCCCGGAGCCGGGTCGCGGGGCCAGGACCGGACCCCCGGGGACCGTGGGGTCGAGGCGGCCTGCGCCCCGCGGGAGCGCGTCGTACGCCGGGTCGTGGGTGGCGTGGCGGGCCTCGGGGCGCTCGTGCTGCTGGTCGGCTGGACGGCGGCGCGGGAGCGTGGGTCGGAGGACGTCGAGGACGGGGCGGCGGGCGGGCGGCGGACCAGGCCCGGCGACCTCCACGTGTCCACCGCGGCGAAGTCGCGCTAGCCTGCGCCCATGATCGAAGTTCCCACGATCGAGGTGGCCCAGGTCCCCGATCCGATCCCCGCGGGGGTCACCGTGCTCGACGTGCGCGAGCCGATCGAGTGGCACCACGGACACATCGAAGGGGCCGTCCACGTGCCCCTGACCGAGGTGCCGGGCCGCGTCGACGAGCTCCCGACCGACCAGCAGCTGCTCGTGGTCTGCAAGGTGGGTGGGCGTTCGTCGCAGGCCACCGCCTTCCTTCGCGAGAAGGGCTTCGAGGCGATCAACCTCGCCGGCGGCATGATCGACTGGGCCGAGGCGGGTCGGCCGATGGTCGGCGACGCCGGCGGTCCTCCGCTCGTCGTCTGAGACCGTCTCGAGCGGCGTCAGCCGTGTGACAGGCCGGTCTCGGGCCTGGTCGTCTCGGGTGGGTCCCCGGGTTCCGGTGGCGTGCCCCCGAAGGCGATCGGCAGCGGCAGCTGCAGCGCGACCGCCAGCCGGTCGAGGTAGGCGCGCCGTGAGATCTCCACGACGCCGAGCGAGGCGAGGTGCGGGGTCTGCCACTGGGTGTCCAGCACCCGTCGTTCGGCGTGCTCGTCGCGCAGCAGGTCGACCAGGCCGATCAGCGCGACCTTCGAGGCGTCGCGGGCGCGGCTGAACATCGACTCGCCGGCGAAGAGGCCGGCGGTGGCCACGCCGTACAGCCCTCCGACGAGCTCGCCGTCGCGCCAGGCCTCGACCGAGTGCGCCCAGCCCAGGTGGTGGAGCTCGGCGTACGCCGTGGCGATCTGGTCGTCGATCCAACCGCCGGGCCGCGAGGGGTCGGCGCAGCCGGCGACGACCTCGTCGAAGGCGGTGTCGACGCGGATCTCGAAGTGCGCCGCCGACTGGCGCAGCGACCGGCTGACCTTGAGCCCGTCGAGCGGGAGGATGCCGCGGCGCTCGGGCGACCACCAGCCCATCGGCGGCGGCGGGCCCGGGCGGCGTCGTCCCGGGGGAGGGGTGGCCTCGGCCGACATCGGGAACAGGCCGCGGCGGTAGGCGGCGAGGACCGTGCCGGCGTCGAGGTCGGCGCCCACGGCCACGAGGTCGCTCTCACCGGTGTCGGCCGGGGGGAACGCCCAGGGCGTCGGCGGGGGTTCGATCGGCACAGGCTCCATGCTGGCAGAGGGCACCCACACCGGGGTGCTCGGCACGGGCCGCTCAGTAGGCTGGCGGCATGAGTCTGAGCAAGCGTCTGGGCGAGAGGTTCGCGCCGAGGATCACCGAGCTGGCCCCGCAGGCGACGGCCGGCTTCGTGCACCAGGCGCTGGAGCGTGCGATCCGCGGCGTCGGGCCGCTGGACGCGGCGGCGCTGGCGGCCGAGAAGCACCTGGACGACGCCGACGGTGACGTCGACGCGGCGATCAAGCAGGTGATCGAGTCGCACGTGCGGCTCGCGGGCGCCCAGGGGTTCGCCACCAACATCGGCGGCCTGGTGACGATGGCGGTGACGGTGCCCGCCAACGTGGCCGGCCTGGCGCTGATCCAGTGCCGGATGGTGGCCGGCATCGTGCACCTGCGCGCCTACGACCTCGAGGACCCGCGCGTGCGCAACGCGATCCTGGCCTGCCTGATGGGCGAGGAGAAGCTGCTCGCGCTGATCAAGCAGAAGAAGCTGCCCGGCACCCCGATGGCCCTGGCGACCGCGCCGGTGCACGACCCCCACCTGAACGGCGTCGTGGCCAACGAGGTCGCCGCCGAGCTGTTCACCAAGGTCGCCGGCAAGCGGATCGCGACCACCGTGGGCCGGCGGGTGCCGGTGGTGGGCGGCCTCGTGGGCGCGGGCACCGACGGCTACGCCACCTGGCAGGTGGGTCGCTACGTGGACCGCGAGTTCCTGGCCCGCAGGCGCCGGTAGGCCGACAGCCCACCACGGGCGACCACGTTCGTGCGCGACAGCCCGACCAGGCGCTCCTTGGCCCGGTAGGACCGGGTGTCGTGGAAGCGGTCGAGCTGGCCCATCAGGTCCTGGATCGTGGCGTGCAGGTCGAGCTCGGCGTCGCGCAGCTTGGCGGTCTCCATCGTCATCACCGTCAGCGCGTCCAGGGCCGCGTCGGCGACCTGCGACTCGTCGCAGTGGTCGGGGTCGACGAACGGCTTGGCGGCGCTGGGCAGCAGGTCGTCGAGGCTGCCGACGACGTCGTACCCCCGGGTGCCGAGCTCGGCCACCCACGCCCGGGCCAGGTCGGCGGCCCAGGTGTAGGCGTCCTCGGGCAGCGCCAGGCGTGGCGAGGAGGCCTTGCCGGACAGGTTCCGGTGCACGACCATCTCGCGGACGAACGCCCGGTAGTGGTGGTTGGGCAGCACGTCGTTCAGCCGGGTGTTCAGCCGTCGGATCATCGCCGACTCGGGCACCCCGAGCGAGGCGTTGGCGCGGGCCGAGGGCGGGAAGGCGGCCGGGTCGATGCCGAACAGCCCGGCGAACCGCTCCCACAGCAGGGTCGGGCTGGCGCCGGGCGGCGGCACGGTGACCAGGTGCACCCGGTCGGCCGGGAGGGTCGCGCCCCAGCGGTCCAGGACGTCGGGCACCTCCTGCACGCCCCAGAACCACTGCGCCACCTGAGAGCCGCGCGCGGGGTCGCGCAGGTCGGCGAGGAACGCGGCGTAGGTCTTGGTGCGACGGTGCTTGACGTTCTCCTGCCACTCGGCCGGCACCTGGCGCACCAGGTCGCGGGCCGACAGCACGACGTGGATCTCGGTGTCGCCGCCCGGGCCACCGCCGAGGGACTCCAGCGCCCGGGCCACCTGGGCGCGCGAGGCGGTGCCGAAGATCTCGTGGCTGATCACCGCGGTGCCCGGCCAGTCGCGCACGCGGGCGGCCAGGCGGTCCCAGGCCCCGACGGCCTCGCGCTCCAGCCCGCCCCAGGGCAGCTGCATCAGGTCCAGCGCCGCCAGGAAGTGGTCGTCCTCGCGCTCCGCGGGGTAGAGCAGGCCCAGGTCGCGCAGCTCGTCGCGGTGGCTGAACAAGATGTCCTGCACGAAGGAGGTGCCGGTCTTGGGTGCCCCCACGTGGAGGATCACGCGCCGGTGCTCGGCCAGCGTCACGTCGGTCTCGTCCTCTCGATCGGGTCAGCCGGGTCGCTCGGGTGGTGTCGGGTGGTCCGTGGTGCGCAGCGTGTGGAGGCAGGCCGCGAGGGCCACGTCGAGGGTGTGGTCCGGGTCGACCGTCCCGGCGCCGGACCTCCGAGGTCCGCCGGGTGGTGCCGGGTGCAGCACCGCCAGGTCGCCGTGCACAGGGTAGTCAGCGCCGGACAGGTCATCGGCCAGGCGGGCCGCGGCGCGCGCCGCCCAGTCGCGGGAGGCGCGCGGCGCCTGCGGGGGCACGGGGGTGCGCGGGATCTCGCGGAGCACCTGCGCCAGGCGCTCGGTGAGGACGTGCGGCGACTCCTGCAGCGCGGCCAGCCGGTTGACCCGGCGCAGCAGGTCGCTGCCGGGCAGGTCGGCGCCGTCCCCGGTCGGAGTGGCGTCGGGTCGCACCCCGAGCAGGGGGCCGGCGATCCGGCTCGCGGTCGCGGCGTCGGGGGCCACCAGCACGTGCACCTCGGCGCCCTGGCGGTGCAGCCGGGAGGCGAGCGCGGCCACGTCGACCGGGCCGGGCAGGCGGTCGGCAGCACGCGCGCGGCGCCAGACGGTGCTCCACCGCAGGATGCCGCCGGCCCGCGTCGCGGCGGTCCAGTGCTCGGCCACGAGCTGCTCGACCGGCGTCGCGACCACCAGGTGCACCGGGCGCCAGTCGCTCTCGACCGCGCCGGCGGCGGTGAGCCCCCGGCGTACGACGTCGGCGGCCAGGGGTGCGCCGTGCACCCGGAAGCGGGGGCGCCAGGGCAGCGGCCAGCGGTCGGGAGCGGGCGCCTCCGGCCGCAGGGGTACGCCGGGCAGCAGGCGGGTCAGCACGCCGGCCGCCAGCCGCAGGAGCTCCTCGCTCGGCAGCTCGGCGGGGTCGGTCGGGGGGCTGCCGAAGGCCGGGTCGTGGTCGGGCCAGGGCAGGGGCACGTCGACCATCCCGCGGCCCGGGGACGGCGTGCCGAGGACGACGTCGGCCGCGGTGCCCACAGGTGTGGTCGGCCAGGGGGACGCCGGCCCGGTCGTTCAGTCGGCGCAGCAGCTCGAGGTGCACCGCGTCGGGCAGCGGCCCGGTCGCGGAGCGAGACGGTCGTCGGGGCGGGGTCGCGCACCCAGGTCGCCCACGGCGTGGTGCCGCCGGCACGCAGGTGGTCGGCCCAGCCGAGGACCGCGGCGGCGTACCCCTCTGGTCGCGACGTCGTCACGTGCCCGCTCCTCAGCCGCGCAGCCGTCGGGTGAGCCGGGCCAGCGGCGCCGCGGGCTGCTCCTCCGCCGAGGTGGGCACGACGCGCTCGAGCACGTGGGCGAGCGCCTCGATGGCGGCCTCGGCGACGTCGGCCGGGTCGGCGTGGTCGGGGTTGGGCCAGTGGTCGCTGTGGTCGGGCCAGACCGACTCGAGGTCGGTCAGGTCGCCGACGACGTCGATGCCCGAGCCCCGCACCCAGGCCAGCCACTCGGCGGTGATCGCGTCGATCGAGGGCCGGCGGCCCGGGGGCACGGTGGCCTGGACCTTGCCCGGGCGCTCGGCCAGCACCTCCTTGACGATGGTCTCGCGGACCCAGTCGACGTAGGTCTCGCGCGGCACCTCGCGCTCGTTGAGCAACCGGTTCAGCCGGCGCAGCAACGTCACCTCGGCGCCACCGAGGGAGGCGTTGGTGGTGGTGCTCTCGGCCCAGTCGTCCGCGGGGTCGAGGCCCAGCACCGACGCGAACCGGTCCCACAGCAGGTGACGGGGCGCGCCGCTCGGCGGCACCGTGACGAGGTGGACGTGCGCCGGCGGCAGGTCGGCGCCCCAGGTCTGCAGCACGCGCGGCAGGTGCTGCACCCGCCAGAACCAGGTCGGCGCCTCGGTGCCCTGGTAGTTGCGGTGCAGGGCCTTGAGGAAGCCGGTGTAGTCGCGCCCGCCCCGGTGCTTGACCCGCTCCTGCCACTCGGCCGGCACCTGCCGACCGAGGTCGCGGGCGGTGAGCACGACGTGCGGCTCGTGGTCGGGGAACGACGCCAGCGCCCGGCGTACGCCGTCGGGGGTCGCCGCGGCCAGGATCTCGTGGCTGACCAGGACGTGGCCGCGCGAGGTGCGCGCCTCCTGGGCGAGGGCGTCCCACTGCCCCGCGGCGGCCTTCTCCTCGCCGGCCCACCTCTCGCCGATCAGGTCCAGCGCCGCCTCGAAGTGGTCTCCGGTGCGGGTCGCGAGGTAGTCCAGGCCGCGACGTTCGAGCAGCTCACGGTTCAGCGCGAGCTTGTCCTGGAGGAAGCTGGTGCCGCTCTTGGGGGTCCCGACGTGCAGGTAGACGCGGCGAGTCATGCCCTCATTGTGCCGGTGACGAGCGCCGTGACCACCCGCGAGGGGCTGGGGCGGCCGAGCACGCCCGCCATCCAGGTGCTGGTCGCGACCAGGGCGTCGAGGTCGACGCCGGTGGCCACGCCGAGGCCGTGCAGCATCCAGACGAGGTCCTCGGTGGCCAGGTTGCCGGTGGCGCTCTCGGCGTACGGGCAGCCGCCGAGGCCGCCGGCGCTCGCGTCGAAGGTGCGTACGCCGTGGCGGAGCGCGGCGTAGGCGTTGGCCAGGGCCTGGCCGTAGGTGTCGTGGAAGTGCACGGCGAGCACGTCGTCGGACAGCCCGGCCTCGTTGAACGCGGTCAGCAGGTCGCCCACGTGGCCGGCCGTGCCGACCCCGATGGTGTCGCCCAGGGAGAGCTGGCTGGCGCCGAGGTCGAACAGGCGCCGGCCGACGTCGACGACCTGGTCGATCGGCACGTCGCCCTCCCAGGGGTCGCCGAAGCACATGCTGACGTAGGCCCGGACGTCCAGCCCGGCGGCCCGGGCCCGGGTGACGGTCGGCTCGAACATCGCGAACTGCTCGTCCAGGCTGCGGTTGAGGTTCTTCTGGGCGAAGGTCTCGGTGGCGCTGCCGAAGATGGCGACGTGCTCGCAGCCCAGCTCGAGGGCACGGTCGAGGCCGCGCTCGTTGGGCACCAGCACGGGGTGGCGTCGGCCCTCGGGGCCGAGCAGCTCCACCAGCTCGGCCGCGTCGGCCAGCTGGGGCACCCACCTGGGGTGCACGAAGCTGGTGGCCTCGACCACGGGCAGGCCGGCCGCGACCAGCCGGTGCACGAAGTCGGCCTTGTCGGCGACCGGCACGATGCCCTTCTCGTTCTGCAGCCCGTCGCGCGGGCCGACCTCGTAGATCGTCACCCGCTCGGGCAGCCGTCGCGGCTCGTCGGCTCACTCATCGTCGTCTCCTCCAGTCGCGCGCACCTCGAACAGCACCTCGCCCAGCTTCACCTGGTCACCGGTCGCGGCGCCGACGACGGCGACGGTGCCGTCGAACGGCGCCTTCAGGGCCAGCTCCATCTTCATCGCCTCGAGCACCCCGAGCCGCTGCCCCGCCTCGACGGTCGCGCCCTCGGCGACGTCGACGGCCAGCACGGTGCCCGGCATCGGGGCGACCAGGGTGCCCTCGCCCGCGGCCGGCCCGTGGGCGGCCAGGACGTCGGGCTTCTCGAACACGAACCGCTGGCCGCGCAGGACCACCTCGGCCAGGTGCCGGTCGACGTCGACCACGGCCTGGTGGCGGCGGCCGTCGACGACGAGCTGGACGACGTGGCGTTCGGCGAGCAGCTGGGTCACCGGGACGTCGCCCACGAGACCGCGCGCGCGGTCGACCGCGACCACCTCGTCGAGCTCGACCAGGAAGGGCGCGGGCGCGGCGTTCAGCCGGAAGCCGTCGGCGCGCAGCACGCCGGTGTCGCCGTGCTCGGCGAGCAGCATCGCCTGGGTCCAGGCCGCGAAGACCCGCGGCAGGTCGGGGCCGGGGGCGGGCACCTCGGCGGTGTCCAGCCAGGCGGTGTCGATGGTCGCGTCGCGGAACTCGTCGCTCGCCACCAGCGCCCGCAGGAACCCGGCGTTGGTGGTCAGGCCGAGGATGGCGGTGTCGTCGAGCGCGCCCAGCAGGGCGAGCCGGGCGGTCTCGCGGTCGGGCCCGGCCGCGATCACCTTGCCCAGCATCGGGTCGTACGCCGTGCTGACGACCTGGTCCGACTCCAGCGCGTGGTCCACGCGGCAGCCCGTGGGCCAGCGCACCAGCGTGGTGCGACCGGCCTGGGGCAGGAACCCGCCGAACGAGTCCTCGGCGTACACCCGGGCCTCGATCGCGTGCCCGGTCAAGGCCACGTCGTCCTGGTCGAACGGCAGCGGCTCGCCGGCGGCGACCCGCAGCTGCAGGTCGACCAGGTCGAGCGGCGCGCCCGCCACCGACACCGCGAGCTCGGTGACCGGGTGCTCCACCTGGAGGCGGGTGTTCATCTCCAGGAAGTAGAAGCCCCCGGTCGCGTTGTCGAGCAGGAACTCCACCGTGCCGGCGTTGACGTAGCCGACCTGGGCGGCGAGGGCGACCGCCGCGCCCGTCACCTCGGCCCGCTGCTGCGTCGTCGATCGTGGGCGCCGGCGCCTCCTCCAGCACCTTCTGGTGGCGGCGCTGGGTGGAGCAGTCACGCTCGAAGAAGTGCAGCACCCGGCCGTGGGTGTCGCCCATGACCTGCACCTCGACGTGGCGGCCGGACTCGACGTACTTCTCCACGAGCATGGTGTCGTCGCCGAACGACGAGGTCGCCTCCCGGCGCGCGGCGGCGACGGCCTCGGCGTACTCCCCGGCGGCGCGGACCACCCGCATCCCCTTGCCGCCACCGCCGGCCGCGGCCTTGACCAGCACGGGGTAGTCGAAGGTGGTCGGGTCGGCCTCCACGTCGTACGACGGGACGACCGGCACGCCCGCGGCGACGGCGATCTCGCGGGCGGCGTCCTTGCGGCCCATCTGCTCCATCACCCGCGCACTCGGTCCGACCAGGACCAGCCCGGCCTCCTCGACCGCCCGCGCGAACGCGGCCCGCTCGGAGAGGAAGCCGTAGCCCGGGTGGATCGCCTGCGCGCCGGTCTCCCGGGCGGCGGCCACGACGGCGTCGACGTCGAGGTACGACGGCACCCGCACGGCGTCGTCGGCCTCGCGCACGTGCAGCGCCCCGGTGTCGAGGTCGGTGAACAGGGCGACGGTCCGCAGCCCGCGCGCCCGGCAGGCCCGGATCACGCGCAGCGCGATCTCGCCGCGGTTGGCGATCAGGACGGTGGTGATCTGCACGTGCCGGGGGAGGAGCGAGCGGGGAGAGAGAGGGGTCACATCCTGAAGATGCCGTAGGAGGGGGCCGGCACGGGTGCGTGGGCCGCGGCCGCCAGCCCCAGGCCGAGCACCCGGCGGGTGTCCAGCGGGTCGATCACGCCGTCGTCCCAGAGGCGGGCGGTGGAGTAGTACGGCGAGCCCTGGTGCTCGTACTGGTCGCGGATCGGGGCCTTGAACTGCTCCTCCTCGTCGGCCGACCACTCGCCGCCACGCCCCTCGATCCCGTCGCGCTTGACCGTGGAGAGCACGCTCGCGGCCTGCTCGCCGCCCATCACCGAGATCCGGGCGTTGGGCCACATCCACAGGAACCGCGGGTCGTAGGCGCGGCCGCACATGCCGTAGTTGCCGGCGCCGAACGAGCCGCCGATGACGACGGTGAACTTCGGCACCACCGAGCACGCGACCGCGGTGACCAGCTTGGCGCCGTCGCGGGCGATGCCGCCGTTCTCGTACTCCTTGCCGACCATGAACCCGCTGATGTTCTGCAGGAACACGATCGGCGTGCGGCGCTGGTTGCACAGCTCGATGAAGTGCGCGCCCTTGCGGGCCGACTCCCCGAACAGGATGCCGTTGTTGGCCACGATGCCGACGTCGTGGCCCCAGATCTTGGCGAACCCGCAGACCAGGGTCTCGGCGTACAGCTTCTTGAACTCCTGGAAGCGGCTGCCGTCGACGATCCGGGTGATCACCTCGCGGACGTCGTACGGCGTGCGGGTGTCGGTGGGCACGACGTCGTACAGCTCCGCGGGGTCGGCCACGGGCTCCTCGACGACCGTCTCCGCCGTCCTCGATGGTTGAGCAGGGCCGCCAGGCCCGTCGTCGAAACCGGAGGCCACCGG
This sequence comes from uncultured Actinomycetota bacterium, assembly GCA_963750435.1. Classification (GTDB taxonomy): domain Bacteria; phylum Actinomycetota; class Actinomycetes; order Propionibacteriales; family Nocardioidaceae; genus Marmoricola. The sequence goes on from CAVVQW010000020.1 coordinate 43,615, forward strand.
CAGCGTCGCCACGATCGACCGCACGATCGCCAGGGCGTGGGCGTCGTCCTCGGCCAGGTGGTCGACCACGCCGGAGGTGCGGGCGTGGACGTCGCCGCCACCGAGCTCCTCGGCCGTGACGACCTCGCCGGTCGCGGCCTTCACCAGCGGCGGGCCGCCGAGGAAGATCGTGCCCTGGTCCTTGACGATGACGCTCTCGTCCGACATGGCGGGCACGTAGGCGCCGCCGGCGGTGCACGAGCCCATCACCGCCGCGATCTGGGGGATGCCCTGGGCCGAGAGGTTGGCCTGGTTGAAGAAGATCCGGCCGAAGTGCTCCTTGTCGGGGAACACGTCGTCCTGCATCGGCAGGAACGCACCGCCCGAGTCGACGAGGTAGACGCAGGGCAGCCGGTTGGCGCGCGCGACCTCCTGGGCCCGCAGGTGCTTCTTGACCGTGACCGGGTAGTACGTGCCGCCCTTGACCGTCGCGTCGTTGGCCACGACCACGCACTCGCGACCCTCGATGCGGCCGATGCCGGTGACGATGCTGGCGCTCGGGACCGCGAAGTCGTCGCCGTCGGCGCCGTACATGCCGTACGCCGCCAGCGGGCTCAGCTCGAGGAAGGGGCTGCCGGGGTCGAGCAGGCGGTCGACGCGGTCGCGGGCCAGCATCTTGCCGCGGTCGGTGTGCTTGGTGCGGGCCGCCTCCGAGCCGCCCTGGTGCACCCGGGCCGTGCGCGTGCGGAGCTCCTCGACCAGCGAGGCGAGATCTGAGGTCACCGGGTCAGGTTAGCGATCGTTAACATGCGGCGCCACCGTGGGCGGTCGACGGCTGCCCGACGACCGTGGCCGCCGGTGCGTCCCCGTGCCGACGGCGCGGTTAACGACCGATAACCTAGGCGCCGTGAACCGACGCGAGCAGATCCTGGCCACCGCGGCCGAGCTGTTCGCCCAGAAGGGCTTCCACGGCGTCTCGATCGCCGAGCTGGGGGCCGCCTGCGGCTTCTCCGGCCCGGCGCTCTACCGGCACTTCCGGTCCAAGGACGCCGTGCTCGCCGCGATGCTGGTCGGCATCAGCGACGAGCTGCTCAGCGTGGGCCGTCAGCGGGTCGCCGACGCCGACTCGCCGCGCGCGGCGCTGACCAGCCTGATCGAGTGGCACGTCAGCTTCGCCCTCGACCACGAGGCGCTGATCGTGGTGCAGGACCGGGACTGGTCCGCCCTGCCGCTCGAGGCGCGCGAGAAGGTGCGGGAGACCCAGCGGGCCTACGTCGAGGTGTGGGTCGAGCAGCTGCGCGCCCTCCGCGGCGACCTGCCGGCCCAGGAGGCCCGGGCCAGCGTGCACGCGACCTTCGGCCTGCTGAACTCCACGCCGCACAGCGCCTTCCTCGAGCCCGAGGCGATGCGGCTGCTGCTGGCCGGCATGGCCCAGAAGGCCCTGCTCTAGGCGACGGGTCAGGCCGCGGGCGGCTGGGCGGTCACGGGCGTGGCGGGGTAGCGCACGTGCTCCTCCGTCGGCATCAGCACCCACAGCACCGGGTAGATCAGGATCTGGCTGCCCGGCAGGACCATCAGGATCAGCACGAACAGCAGGCGCGTGGTCCACGGCCCGAGCCCGAAGCGGCGACCGAGACCGGCGCACACACCGCCCAGGACGCGGTCGTGCTGGGGGCGCACGAGACCCTGCTGGGCGAAGCTCTGGCGGATGTCGTTCATGGCGGTGCACTTCCTCTGGGTGGTGGTCGAGGCGGTTCGCCCGACACCCCTACGGTGCCCGCCCGGCGTACTCCTGCGCATCGGGATCGCCCCGGGCCGGACCCTGGGATCTCGGGGGCGGGGTCGGGGTCGGGGGTGGGGGGTTGCGGGTCGGGGGTCGCGGGTCGCCGGTTTCCCAGGTGATGAACGCTGTTCTGCCTCTCCATAGCACAGGGTCCGTGTGCAAGGAGGCGGGTCCGGTCTTCATCACCTGGATGAAACCGACTCGGGATTCTGCCGGGTCATTCGCAGCACCACACGCCGTCGGACGGTGGCGGTAAGCGTCGGTCAGACGGCGTTGCTCATCACGGTCTGGGAACCGCCTCGCTGGGGATCGGCGGGTCAAGCTGGATCGACTTCATGCCCCGCCCCGTGTGCGCCTGCCCGTCCTGGGTCCACGACGGGGAGGGCCACGCCCTCGGCGCTGCGTCGTCCCAGGCGGCGGCGCTGATCCGCCAGCCGTCACCGGTGCGCACGAGCCTGGATCGACTTCATGCCCCGTCGGTCGCGCTCGACAGGAGCGCCCCCGTGTGGCGCGTGAAGCCCGTCCTGAGGTACCACGACTGTGGCGTAGCTGCAGAAGCGCTGCGCGACGTCGCCGAACACCTCGGTGCGAGCCGTCGAGTCCGCTCGAGACGGAAGTCGGTCGGGTGGCCGCTCGAGACCAGGAGCGCCGCGGCGCGGGGCGATGAACCCGTCGGACGTCGTACGCCGTGGGGTGGCCTCGCCCCCGCATCGGCTACCGGGTGCGCACGACCACCGCCGCGGGCAGGAGGATCCCCCGCAGGTCGTCGAGACGGGCGAGCGCTGTCGGACCGGGGCGGAGGTGAAGGCGGCGATGAAGGTGCGCACGACCGTCCGCGTGGAGTGCAGGTGGCGTCCCGGTCCTACCGGGTCGCCTGTCTCGCTGCCTGGCTGATCTTCGGGGCCGGTCACGTCGTCCTGGGGAAAGGGTGTAGTGCGCGGGAGGCAAATGCGCTGACGAGTGTGCGTAGGAGGAGACGGTGTCGCTGCCTGGCACGGTGATCGTTCGTCGCCGGGGGGTGGCGCGTGGAGCGGAGACGACGTGTGCGAACGCGTGAGGGTGTGGAGTGGTGGGCGAGCGAGTGTTGCCGGGTGCGTAGACGAGTGCGGCGTAGCCGGCACAGGTGTGCCGGACGCGCGGACACGTGTTGCCGGTGCCGGGTGATGACGTGTTGCCGCGCGAAGATCGTGTGTTGCCGCGAGCCGCGATCACGTCGGTCCTCGTGGAGTCGAGGCGGTCAGCGGAGCGGTGGATGGTGAGCGCTGTGAGGAGGCGTACGTGCGGTCGGCGGGGGGGACAGGGACCAGACCGCGGTGAGCGTGGCGGCGGCGAGCAGGACGGTGAGACGGGACATGCGTGCTCCGGTGCGTCGGGCCACCGGACCCCCGAGCAGCTGCTGACAGGGTAGACACCGGCGGCGCGCCGTGGGCGGGAATACCCTCGAGTCGGGCGGTCAGCCTCTCAGAGCAGGCGGCTGACCGCTTCGTCGTACGCCGCCACCCCGGCGTCGGCGAGGCCGTGACCGGCGGGGGCGTCCTCGGCGAGGGCGAGCACGCGGGCGGCGCGGGTGCGGGCGTCGGCCCGCTCGTCGGTGCCCGGAGGGGGAGGGGCGGCGCGCCCGGTGACGAGGGCCTCGACGTCGGCCAGCAGCACCTCGCGGGTGCGGCCGCGCAGCAGGAGCAGGACGTAGGGGTCGCTGTCGACGTGCCAGGCGAGCTGGTAGAGCAGCGCGAGGGCGTGCACACAAGGCTGGGCCCAGGAGTCGCACTCGCAGGCGGTGTCGATGGCGTCGGTGCCGGGCAGCACCTCGGCGCCGGCCTCGTCGGCGTGCTCGACCAGCTCGGCGGGGAGGTCGCCGACCTCGAGGGCCGCCGCGAACCCGCTCTCGCGGGCGGCCTCGCGCACGAAGGTGGCCCAGCCCTCGGCGTCGAGCACGCCCACCCGCACCTGGGCCATCCGGGCCTCGGTGCCGGCGGGGTCGACGACGGCCGAGGCCATCCCCTCGATCACGACGGTGGCGCCGAGCCGGCCCGACCGGGCCAGGGTGCGCGCCGCCAGCAGGTCATCGGCGTCGAGGGTCAGCTCCTCGAAGGAGCGCACGAACGCCCGGCCCCACCACGACGTGCTGCGGGCGGCTCCGCGCACGCGGGGCAGGCGGGGGACGACGATCGGGTCAGGCACCGACGTCGGGTCCCTGGTCGCCGGGTCCCCGGCCGAGGGCTCCGCCCGGACGCCGCAGGGTGACCAGGTCGCGCAGCTCGGCGTTGCTCAGCTCGGTCAGGGCGGCCTCGCCGGCGCCGAGCACGGAGTCGGCGAGGGCGCGCTTGCGGCGCAGCAGCTGGTCGACCTTCTCCTCGATGGTGCCCTCGGTCATCAGCCGGTGCACCTGCACGGCCCGGGTCTGGCCGATGCGGTGGGCCCGGTCGGTGGCCTGGTCCTCGACCGCGGGGTTCCACCAGCGGTCGAAGTGCAGGACGTGGTCGGCCCGGGTGAGGTTGAGTCCGGTGCCGCCGGCCTTGAGGGAGAGCAGGAAGACCGGGGCGGCACCGGCCTGGAAGTCGCGCACCATCTGCTCGCGGGCCGCGACCGGGGTGCCGCCGTGGAGGAACAGCGTGGGCACCGACGCGGCGGTGAGGTGCCGCTGGAGCAGGCGGGCCATCTCGACGTACTGGGTGAAGACCAGCACCGCGCCGTTCTCGGCCAGGATCGTGCCGATCAGCTCGTCGGCGAGGTCGAGCTTCTCCGAGCGGCCCTTGAGCCGGCCGCCGGGCTGGCGCAGGTAGTGCGCCGGGTGGTTGCAGATCTGCTTGAGCCCGGTCAGCAGCGCGAGCACCAGGCCGCGCCGGGTCTCCTCGTCGGCCCGCTCGATGCGGTCCATCGACTCGCGGACGAGCGACTCGTAGAGCACGACCTGCTCCTGGGTCAGGTTGACCAGCTGGTCGGTCTCGGTCTTGGCCGGCAGCTCGGGCGCGATGCCCGGGTCGGACTTGCGGCGGCGCAGCAGGAACGGCTCGACGAGCTGGGCGAACTTCCGCGCCACGGTGACGTCGACCCCGCTCTCGATGGGGGCGGCCCACACCTTGCGGAAGGCGTTGCGCGAGCCCAGCAGTCCCGGGGTGGCCCAGTCGAGGATCGCCCAGAGCTCGGTCAGGTTGTTCTCGACCGGGGTGCCGGTCAGGGCGACCCGGCAACGCGAGTCGATGCTGCGCAGGTGGCGGGCGGTGGAGGACTTCGCGTTCTTGACGTGCTGGGCCTCGTCGGCCACCACGAGGTCCCACGGGACGCCGGCCAGGGCGCGGGTGCCGTCGGCCGCGGCGTCGAGGCGCATCGTGCCGTACGTCGTGAGCACGAAGCCGTCCTCCACCCCCACCAGCGAGCGGGCGGGCCCGTGGAAGCGGCGGGTGGCCACGCCGGGGGCGAAGCGGTGGATCTCGGCCTCCCAGTTGCCCATCAGGCTGGCCGGGCAGACCACCAGGGTGGGGCCCTGGGCCAGCCCCTGCTCGTGGCGGTGCAGGTGCAGCGCGATCAGGGTGACGGTCTTGCCCAGCCCCATGTCGTCGGCCAGGCACGCCCCCAGCCCGGCGCCGGTGAGCTCGGCCAGCCAGGTGAAGCCGTGGCGCTGGTAGTCGCGGAGGTCGGCGACCAGCCCCCGGGGCGAGGCCAGCGGTGGGGCGGAGGCCGCGTGGACGATGCGGTCGCGGACCTTCTCCAGGGTCGCCCCCGGGTGCACCTCCATCGCCCCGCCGTCGAGGTAGAGCGTGCCGGTGAGCGCGGCCTGCAGCGCCACGGCCGGCTGCAGGGGGATCCGGTCGGTGGCCGACCGCACGCGCTTGCGGGCCCGCCGGGCGACCGCGGGGTCGATCACGACCCAGTTGTCGCGCAGCCGGATCACCGGCGACTTCGCGCTGGCCAGGGCGCTCATCTCGTCGTCGGTCAAGGTGTCGCGGCCCGGACCCAGGGCCAGCCGCCAGTCGAAGGAGAACAGCTCCTTCTCGCCGAACAGGCCCTCCATCAGCGGGCCCTCGCTCGGCCGGGGCGTGACCTCGACCCGCCCCTGCGGCACCAGCTCCTGACGCAGGCCGCGGGGCCAGAAGACGTCGATCCCGGCCCGGTCGAGGGCCGCCAGCCCCTGGTCGAGCAGGTCGGTCAGCTCCTCGCCGTCGAGGGTGATCCGGTCGGGGACGGGGCGGCGGAGCAGCCGGTCGAGCGGCTCCCAGGCCGTGGCCGCCGCCCGCAGGGCGGTGCTCAGCGCGACGCGGGCGCGGCGGGAGAAGCCGTGCTCGTCGCCCTCGCCGAGCCACAGCTGCTCGGCGTCGGTGAAGTGGGTGTCGTCCTCGACGTCGTGCGCCTGGGGCACGACGACCACACCTCCGGCGACCAGGGCCTCCTCGGGCGACTCGATGCGCAGGGTGAGCCGCACGCGGTGCGGCAGCCCGTCGTCCTCGGACTGCTCGCGGGCGTCGGCGACGCGTTGGGCCAGCGACCGGCGGGGGGTCGTGGCGCCGCCCGGCGGGCGGTCGTCACCCAGCAGCCGCGCCGCTCCACCCTGGACCGGCGGCCGGGTCATGGTGTCGGCGACCGCGTCGACCAGGAGGCGTACGACGTCCTCGGCCTCCTCGACGGTGGTGCCGGCCGGGGCCCGCGAGGTGGCCAGGGAGCGGAAGCGCGCGTGGTCCTCGGCCTCGAGCGGGCCGACCCGCCAGGAGTCCCCGGACTCCGAGAGCCGGATGCGCCCGGCCGCGACCAGCTTCATCGCGAGCAGCGTGGCGCCGCTGAGCAGCCCGACCGACGGGTGGGCGTCGTCGACGCGGATGGCCCGGGTGAGCACCGGGATGGCCCCGCGCATGGGCATCCGGATCGTGCGCGTCGGGCCGGAGAACTCGACCTCGCTGTCGCGGGGCGGGTGCTGGGGCACCAGGACCGCCTGGCCCTGCAACGGAACAAAGCTCACTGCCGACTCGCCTCCCGGATCGCGGGTCGAACCTAACCCGGCCCCCTGACAGCGACGTGGCCGCGCCCGGTGCACGTCCTAGTCTGCGGGGATGACGTTCCCGGCGATCGAGCCCCACGAGACCGGACGACTGCTCCTCGACGACGGTGCGGAGGTCTACTGGGAGGCCTCCGGAAGCCCGGAGGGGCAGCCGATGGTCTGGCTGCACGGAGGCCCGGGGGGTGGGCTCGGCAGCGGTGGCTACCGCCGCAGCCCCGACCCGGAGCGCTGGCGGATCATCGGGCTGGACCAGCGTGCCTGCGGCCGCAGCCGTCCGCTCGCCACCTCGCCCGGCTTCGACCTCGCCACGCTCACCACGGCCCGGATGGTCGAGGACCTCGAGCGGCTGCGCCAGCACCTCGGCGTGGAGCGGTGGCTGGTGGCGGGCGGGTCGTGGGGCTCCACCCTCGCCCTGGCGTACGCCGAGGCGCACCCCGACCGCGTCACCGGCCTCGTCCTGTACGCCGTCACCACCGGCTCGCGCCGCGAGATCCAGTGGATCAGCGAGGGCGTGGGCCGGATCTTCCCCGAGGCCTGGGCCGCGCTCGACGCCGCGTCGGGCCGTCGCCCCGGGCAGCCCCTGCTGGAGGCCTACCTCGAGCGGCTGACCGACCCCGACCCCGCGGTCCGGGCCGCGGCCGCGCACGCCTGGTGCACCTGGGAGGACGCGCACGTCGCGGTCAGCCACCTCGCCGTCCAGACCACCACCTGGCCCGGCTTCCTCGACCACGACCCCGCCTGGCAGCAGGAGATCGCCACGCACGTCGTGCACAGCTGGGCGCACGACTCCTTCCTCGGGGAGTCCGGCGTGCTGGACGGCCTGGACGCCGTCACGCACCTGCCGGCCGTGCTCATCCACGGCCGTCTCGACGTCAGCGGTCCCGTCGAGACCGCCTGGGAGCTGCACCGCCGGTGGCCGGCCAGCCGCCTGGTGGTCGTCGAGACCGAGGGCCACGGTGGGCCGCAGATGAGCGAGGCCCTGGTCGCGGCGTACGCCGAGCTGCTGCCGGGCTAGTTGTGACTGGCTGGGGTCGCACCGCGCTGCGAATGTGGTGGGTGAGCCCTGTGCGCGCCACGTCAGGCTCGGGCGCCACTTTCGCAGCACGGCACGGTCGCGGCCTCGGAGACCGACTTGGGAATGTGGTGCTGGGGGCTGGTGACCACCCCGTGCGTCGCGCGCAACACATTCGCAGTCCGGCGACCCGCCACAGTCCGGCTACCCGCTGAAGTCCGGCAACCGCCCCGCTGCCGCCCCGCTGCCGGCCGCTGCCGCCCCGACGCCGGCCAGCTGACTGCCCGCTGGCCGGCCACCGCCGACGACCCCGCCGTGAACCCGTCAGTCGAGGCCCTGGATCGCCCGGGCGACGGCCTTGGGGACCTTGGAGTCGAAGACGCTGGGGATGATGTAGCTCGCGTTGAGCTCCTCGTCGGAGACGCAGTGCGCGATCGCGTCGGCCGCGCGCAGGAGCATGTCGACGGTCACGTCGCTGGCACGGGCGTCGAGGAGGCCGCGGAAGACGCCGGGGAAGGCCAGCACGTTGTTGATCTGGTTGGGGTAGTCCGAGCGGCCGCTGGCCACCACGGCGGCGTACGGCGCGGCCTCGGCGGGGTCGATCTCGGGGTCGGGGTTGGCCAGCGCGAACACGATCGGCTTGGCCGCCATGGTGGGGATCCACTCGGCCTGCAGCACGCCCGGGGCGCTGACGCCGATGAAGACGTCGGCGCCCTCGAGAGCGGTCTGGAGGGAGCCGCGGACCCGGCGGGGGTTGGTGCGGGAGGCCAGGTCGGCCATCGCGGGCGACAGGGTGTCGTCGCCCTCGGCCAGCGCGCCGTCCTTGTCGCAGACCACGACGTCGGCGGCGCCCGCGGCGAGGAGCAGGGTCACGATCGCGGTGCCGGCGGCGCCGGCGCCGGCCACGACGACCCGGATCGAGGCGAGGTCCTTCTCGACGCAGCGCAGCGCGTTGGTCAGGGCGGCGAGCACCACGATGGCGGTGCCGTGCTGGTCGTCGTGGAAGACCGGGATGTCGAGGATCTCGCGCAGCCGGCGCTCGATCTCGAAGCAGCGGGGCGCGGCGATGTCCTCGAGGTTGATGCCGCCGAAGCCGGGGGCGATGGCCGCGACGACGTCGACGATGCGGTCGGTGTCCTGGGTGTCCAGGCAGATCGGCCAGGCGTCGATGTTGGCGAAGCGCTTGAACAGCGCCGCCTTCCCCTCCATCACCGGCAGCGCCGCGCCGGGGCCGATGTTGCCCAGGCCGAGCACGGCCGAGCCGTCGGTGACGACCGCGACGCTGTTGCCCTTGATGGTCAGGCGGGCGACGTCGCCCGGGTTCTCGGCCAGCGCGAGGCTGACCCGCCCGACGCCGGGGGTGTAGGCCATCGACAGGTCGTCGCGGGTGCGCAGCGGCACCTTGGAGCTGACCTCGATCTTGCCGCCGATGTGCAGCAGGAAGGTGCGGTCGGAGACCTTGTGGACGGTGATGCCCTCGAGCGTGCGCAGGTGGTCGACGATCTCCGTGGCGTGCTCGGAGTCGGTCGCCGAGCAGGTGACGTCGTAGACGATGCGGTCGTGGCGCGACTCCGCGACGTCCAGCGCGGTCACGATGCCGCCCTCGGTGGCGATGGCGGTCGCGATCTGGCCCACCAGGGCCGGGTCGACCTCGGTGAACAGACGCACCGTGATGCTGTAGGACCCGCTCGTGGCTGCTCTGCGCTTCTTGTCGACCATGGTGGTCATAGTGCCTCGCGGCCCCTGTTACCCGCGAGTCGTGAGGTCCGTCACGGCCGAAAACTCTGTGAACACAACCGTCCGGGCGACACCTCAGGGGCCCGTACGCCGGTGCCCGCTCGCGTGCAGCGCCCCGACCAGGACGACCAGCAGCACCAGCCCGCCCTCGACGAAGAGTCCGAGCGCGCGCCCGGTGCCGAGGTCGAAGCGCAGTGTCGTGGCGCCCGCCAGCGCCCCCAGCGTGATCAGGACGACCGCGGCCAGCCGGCGTCCGGTGCCACCCCCCTTGCCGCTGCCCAGGACCGAGTCGGCGGCCAGGCCGGTGATGGTCGAGGTCACCACGACGGTCGTGACGTCCTTGATCCCGATGAACCGCGCGGTCGCCGCCTGCAGCCCCATGGCACCGCCCAGCACCCCGGTGACCACCAGCAGCAGCTCCCGCGACGGGTCGGCCGCGAGCAGCAGGGTCACCCCGAGGGCCAGGACCAGCAGGCCGACCAGCACCAGCAGCGACGACGTACGCCGGGTCCAGGCGTGCTGGGCCCCCTTCAGCACCCGGCCACCCAGGGCCGCGCCGAGCATGAACCCCGCCAGGGCGATCAGCGGGCCGATCACCGGCAAGCCGTTGCCGCCGACCAGGGCCATGCCGAGGATGACCACGTTGCCGGTCATGTTGCCGGTGAAGACCCGGTCGAGGCCGAGGTAGCCGACTGCGTCGACGATCCCGGTGCCGAAGGTCAGCACCAGCATCAGCACGAGGTGCAGGTGGTCGGGGGAAAGGCGGTGAAGTCGGTGCACGCGACGATTGTGGGCCCTCGGTCGCACGGGAGGGGTCCTCGGCCGCGCACGACGTCATGCGTTCTGTGGCCTATAGCGCTCGTTTCTGATGACGTCCCGTGGGAGGTCATCCGTTGAGGTCGCGATGACGGCCGATTCGTATGACGTCCGCCCCCTGCCGAGGCCCCAGAGGCCGCTACCGCCGCCGACTGCCCGAGTCGGGTCGGGCTAGGACTCCACCCCGAGCGCCACGGGGAGCACGGCGCTGGCGCCGGCCTGGCGCAGGGCACGGGCGGCGAGGGTGAGGGTCCAGCCGGTGACGACGAGGTCGTCGACGAGCAGGACCGGGCCGCCGTCGAGGGGCTCGTCGACGGCCAGGCGCGAGCGGCGGGTGACCGCGGCGACGCGGCGGGCGGAGTTGGCGGCGCCGGCCCCGGGGAGCACGTCGGGGTCGACGATCTCCCAGCGGGCCACGAGCGGCAGCTTCATCAGGCGGGCGAGGCCGGTGGCCAGGTCGCGGGTGAGCTCGGGACGGCGGGCCGACTCGACGTAGGCGACCCCCGTCGGGCGGGCCGGCCACTCGGGCGCCCAGTCGCGGAGCACCTCGACGACCGCGTCGACCAGGGAGCGGGGCACGGCGCCGTCGGTGGCGTCGGGGGAGAACAGCGCTCGGAGAGCCTGGCCGTGGCCGAGGTCGGTGAGCCGGCCGACGGCGCGGCCGGGCTCGGCGCCGTCGGCGATCTTGCCCTTGAGCTCCAGGTCGAGGTTGGCCAAGGCGCTGGGCCACATCTTGCGGGGCGCCACGGTCACCCCGGGGCGGCGCAGCCGGCTGCTGGCCTGCTCGACGGCGGCGCCGGAGATGTCGGCGGGCAGGGTGACGCCGCCGCAGTTGTCGCAGCGGCCGCAGTCGGCGGCCTCGGGGTCGTCGAGCTGCTCGCGCAGGAACCGCATGCGGCAGCCGTCGGTGGCGACGTAGGCCAGCATCGCGGCCTGCTCCTCGCGGCGGGCGGCGGCGACGCGCTCGTAGCGCTCCTGCTCGTAGACCCACTCCTGGCCGGTCGAGACCCACCCGCCCTGCACCCGGTCGACGGCCCCGTCGACGTCGAGCACCTTCAGCATCGTCTCCAGCCGGTTGCGGCTGAGGTCGACGAAGGTCTCCAGGGTCGCGGTGGAGACCGGCCGGTCGCTGCCGGCCAGCGCGTTCAGGGTGGCGCGCACGTGCTGCTCGGGCGGGAAGGCCAGCGAGGCGAAGTAGCGCCACACGTCGCGGTCCTCCCAGGCGGGCAGCAGGATCACGCGGGCGTCGGTCGTGCCACGGCCGGCGCGGCCGACCTGCTGGTAGTAGGCGACCGGGGACGCCGGCGCCCCGAGGTTGACCACGAAGCCGAGGCGGGCGTCGAAGCCCATCCCGAGCGCGCTGGTGGCGACCAGGGCCTTGAGCCGGCCGGAGAGCAGGTCCTGCTCGAGCGACTGGCGCTCGGTGGCCTCGGTCTGGCCGGAGTACGCCGCCACCTGGTGCCCGCGGGAGCGCAGGTGCTCCGCGACCTCCTGGGTGGCCGCGACCGTGAGCGTGTAGATGATGCCCGAGCCGTCGAGCTCGCCGAGGTGGTCCGCCAGCCACGCCAGGCGGTGCTCAGGACGGTCGAGCTGGAGCACGGCGAGGTGCAGCGAGTCGCGGTCGAGGGTGCCGCGCAGCACGAGGACCTCGTCGCCCAGCTGCTCGGCGACGTCGGCGGTGACCCGGGAGTTGGCGGTCGCGGTCGTGGCCAGCACCGGGATGCCGTCGGGCAGGGTGCTCAGCATCTGCCGGATGCGGCGGTAGTCGGGCCGGAAGTCGTGGCCCCAGTCGGAGATGCAGTGCGCTCGTCGACGACGAGCAGGCCGGCGGTCTCGGTCAGCTGCGGCAGCACCTGCTCACGGAAGGAGGGGTTGTTCAGCCGCTCGGGGCTGACCAGCAGCACGTCGACCTCGCCCGCGTCGACCTGGCGCTGGATCGCCGACCAGTCGTCGACGTTGGTGGAGTTCATCGTCGCGGCCCGGATGCCGGCCCGCTCGGCGGCCTCGATCTGGTTGCGCATCAGCGCGAGCAGGGGGGAGATGATCACGGTCGGACCGGCCCCAGCGACCGCATCAGGGCGGTGGCCACGAAGTAGACCGCCGACTTGCCCCGCCCGTGCGCTGCACCACCAGCACCCGGCTCTGCTGGACCACCGGCCTCGATCGCCGCCCACTGGTCGTCGTGCAGCCGGGCGTCCTCGGAGCCGACCAGGGCCCGCAGGTGCTGCTCGGCCTCGTCGCGGCGCTGCTGGTCGCCCCGGTCGAGGTGGTGGTGCCGGGAGTGCTCATGGGGCCTGTCTACCAAGCCGCGCCGACACCGGGACCGGCGCGGTCGGGCGCCGGCGGCCCGTGGGAGGCGTACGCCGACCGGGGACCCGCTCCGACCCTGCCGCGTCGCGGGGGCCCGGGCTCACTCGTTGACGAGGATCGGCACCCCGACCGCCGCGGACGCCACGGTGCCCCGGAGGTCGCGGGGGATGCTGATGGCGACCCGCTCGTCTCGGCGGGGAGGTGCTCGCCGGCCTCGTCGTGCACGGTCTCGTGGTGCACGAAGCGCCGGGTGGAGACCAGCCGGCCGTCGCGGTCGTAGAAGCCGGCGACGACCTGCAGCTCGAGCAGGTCGCTGACGTCGCTGGTCACGGTCAGCCCGCCGGTGACCTTCGTGCGGTCCAGGGCGAGGGCCGACCAGTCGAACCGGTCGTCGAAGGGGCCGGCCGCCTGCGCGACGGTGCCGGGCGCCGGATCGGCGGACGCCAGCCCCGGCAGCGTGGGCTCACCGGTGGCCGGGTGAGGCCGGTCAGGCGGGTGCGGGCACCGGAGGCGTCAACGACGGACCGGTCCTCCCGGGTCGTGCTGGAGGCGTCGCTCGCCGAGCTGCCCTGGCGGTGGGAGCCGGCCAGCGCCAGGCCGCCCGCGAGGAGGGCGACCAGGAACAGGCCGAGGGTCACCTTCACTTTGTTGAGACGCGTGGTGCTCCGTGGATCGAGGCAGCTGCCCGGGCCGGGCGGATCGGCCCGGCAGCCGCCGAGGGGTGCCCGGAGGGCGGGGTCGGCGCGTGACGCCGAGGGCAGTGCCGACGATGTCGAACAGGTCAGTGTTGTCGATGCTGCCATGGAGCGCCGACGAGGCGGCACCGTACGCGAAGAGCGGCACGTCCGCGCCGGTGTGGTTGCCCGACAGGTAGGTCAGCCACAGGCTCGCGTCGGGCGTGCCGTCGGTGACGTCGGCCGCGTCGTCCGGGGTCCGGAAGGTGGCGGGGCGAAGTTCTTCGGGTCGGCCGCGCCGGCACCGTTGACGGGGCCGGTCGAGCGGGCCGGGTCCTTGGCGCCGCTTGGGACGCGACGGGGTGGAGCTGTTGGCCGGGTTGCACGAGTCGACGTTGGCCGGCGGGGTGGGTGGCCTCGGCGTTGGTGAAGGTGCCCTTCTCGATGATGTTGAAGCCGGCGCACTCGTGGTCGGCGGTGACGATCACCAGGGTGTGCCCGTCGCGCTTGGCGAAGTCACGCGCTACCTTGACGGCGTCGTCGAAGGCCTTCATCTCCTCCAGCGTCTGGGCGGCGTCGTTGGCGTGCGACCGCTTGTCGATGAGCGCGCCCTCGACCTGGAGGTAGAAGCCCTTGCCCCCTTGGCGGCTTCTGCTGGGACAGCAGGCTGATCGCCTTGCTGGTCATCGCCGGCAGGGTCGGCTCCTGCGGCCTCGGCCGAGGTGGGGTTCTCGCGCTTGGACTTCTCGATGGTCAGGTTGCCCTTGTTGAACAGACCGAAGACCTTCGCCGCCCGTGGCCGCCGCGAGGTCGGTCTCGGTGGCGACGGTCTGGGTGGCCGGGGAGCCGAGGACGCGGTAGCCCTGGGCCTTCAGCGCCTGCTCGTCGGCGGCGTCGAAGCGGGAGAGGCCGCCGCCGAGGATGACGTCGGCCGTGCCGTTGCGCGCGATCTGGTCGGCGATCGGGGTGACGCGCACGTCGGAGGTCGGGAGCGCAGCGCCGGTGACGGCGGGGTCCTGGCAGGCGGCGGCGGAGTACGTCGGGCCCTGGCAGCCGCGCGCGAGCGCGTGGCTCATCTGGCCGGCCGGCGTGGCGTCGGTGATCTCGGCGGTGGAGACGTTGCCCGTGCGGTAGCCGGCCTGCTTGGCCAGCTCCATCGCCGTCGGGACGACCTTGCCCTTGGCGTCGACGCCCGAGCGCGGCGTTGTAGGTCTTCACGCCCGAGGCCCAGGCGGTGGCCGCGGAGGCGGAGTCGGTGACCAGGTTGGGCGCGAAGTCGGCCGCGCCGGGCTGGCCGGAGCGCTTCTGACGGCGTACGTCGAGACCTGGCCGGACGCCCGCAGCTTCTCCATGTTCAGCTTGCCGGCGGCGCCGTAGTAGCGCTCGCGGGCGGCCGTGACGTGGGTGCGGCCCATGCCGTCGCCGAGGAGGTAGATGACGTTCTTGATGCGTCGGGAGTCGTGCTGGGAGTCGGCGCTCGCCGTCGCTGTCGTGCCGAGGACGGTCGAGCCGGCAACCCCGGCGAGCACGACGAGTGCCGTGCCCACCGTTCGAGTGGTCTTTCGCTGGGACATGGAGATCCTTCGCTGATCGGGCGGCGCCGGGCGGCGCTCCCGACGGACGCTAGGCAGCGATCACCGCCGCCACGACCACCTGGGATGAACCCTCGGTGGCCGGACGGTGAACGAAGCGTGGAACGCGGTCGTCGCACGCTCACTCCCGGCGTACGACGACCGCCCCGGTGTTGGTCGCGACCCCGATCAGCCGGTCGGTGACGACCACCGCGTAGGGCCAGTAGGTCGTGGCGATGCCGTCGGTGGGCAGCGCGGCCACGGTCATCCCGCCGTCGCGCAGGTCGAGGGTGCGCAGGGCCTCGGTGGTGCCGAGCAGCAGGTGGTCGGCGTCGAGCGAGGGGACGGCGTCGAGCTGGAAGCCGTAGGGGAAGTACTGACCGCGCTGCGGGATCGTGCGGGTCCACAGCCGGCGGCCGTCGCGGGCGGCGTACGCCGCGAAACCGGCCTGCACGCGCACCAGCAGGCGGTCCCCCCGCAGCGTCACGTCGTACGCCGCGCCGCGGGCGGGCACCACCGACCAGAGCGGGGTGCCGTCGGGGTCGAACGCGACCAGGCGGCCGGAGAGCTCGCCGGCCTTCCGTGCCTGCACGTAGGTCGAGCCGTCGGCGCCGACCCCCACGACGTGCACGTCCTCGCCGGCGGGGAACGGCCGGGTCCAGGTGGTGCTGCCGTCGCGGTCGTCGAGCATCACCAGGGCGTTGCCGTCGGGGCGCCGGCGCAGCGAGGCGTCGTCGAGCAGCCCGTCCGCGGCGCGGCCGCCCAGGAGCAGCCCGTGCGCGCCGACGGCGCCGAGGTAGTCGCCGGCGTCGGCGTCGAGGCTGCGGGACCACACGACCTTCCCGGTGCGCCCGTCCAGCCGGGTGACCCGCTCGCGGTCCCCCGGGCCGGGCCTGAGCGCCACCACCGAGCCGTCGTCGAGGATCTGGGTGGCGAAGGCGTCGCTGCCCGTCACCGGGTCGTCGCCGAGCGTGGCGCACCACCGGCGCTCGCCCGAGCCGGCGTCGAGCGCGACCAGGTCGGGCGGCGCCGTCGCCGGCAGGGTCGCCACGAGGTAGCGGCGCTCGCTGGCGTCGTACGTCGACTGCTCGCTGTCCACCTGCACGCTCCACAGCGGTCGGAGCGTGCGGTCGTCGAGCATCGTGAAGTCGGGGTTGTCGCGGGTGCGCACCCCGAGGCCCTGGGCGTACGCCGACAGCTGCGCCCACTGCTCGTAGTGGTAGCCCACGGCGCCCACGACCTCGCCGACCGGCGCCGGGTCGGCGGCCAGGGTGCGCACGAGGGCGTCGCGGTCGGGGTCGGGCTGCCGGGCCCGGTCGGCGGCGCCGAGGAACGGCGACGACGACTGCGACGCCGGCAGCGAGGTGACCGCGTCGCCGCACGAGGGCCGCAGACGGTCGACCGCGACCGCCGAACCGGAGGCGACCAGCACGACGGCGAGCACCCCCACCGCCCACGCGCGTCTGCTCACCCGTGCAGCGTAGGGGTGAGGGGGTGGCTCAACCCCTGCGTCGCTGGATCTCCTCGTTGATGGCCGGGACGACCTCGTGCATGTCGCCCACGACGGCGTACGTCGCCTTGGTCATCATCGGCGCCTCGGGGTCGGTGTTGATCGCGAGGATCACCTTGGAGCTCGCGCAGCCGGCCCAGTGCTGGATGGCGCCGCTGATGCCGCAGGGGATGTAGATCTCGGGGGAGATCCGGCTGCCGGTCTGGCCGACCTGCTCGTGGTGGGGACGCCAGCCGAGCGAGGTCACGACGCGCGAGACGCCGAGCGAGCCGCCGAGCAGCTGCGCCAGCTCGACCACGTCGGCGAAGCCCTCGGGCCCGCCGGCGCCGCGACCGGCCCCGACGACCACACGGGCCGACTTCAGGCCGTCGGCACCGTCGGCCGGCTCGCGCTCGACCGAGACCACCCGGGCGACCAGGTCGGCCGGGGTCAGCGCGACGGCCAGCGGCGTGAGCGTGGCGGGCCCCGGCGTCGCGGCGGGCGACGGCTCGACGGCGTGCCCGGCGACCGAGAAGACCGCGGGCCGACGCGACAGCGCGACCTCCTCCAGCGCGGCCCCGCCGACCACCTGGCGGGTGACCACGAACGGCGACAGGCCGGCGAAGGAGACCACGTTGGGGGCCATCGCGACGTCGATGCGGGTGGCCACCCGGGCCAGCACCTCGTTGCCGCGGTTGGTGCCGCCGGCCATCACCACGACGGCCTTGGCGACCTCGCGCGCGGCCACGACGGCAGCGGCGGTGGCCGCGCCGGAGAAGCGCTCGAAGTCCTCGCCGTCGGCGTGGTGCACGGTGCGGACGCCGTACGCCGCCAGCTCGTCGGTGACGCCCTCGACGACCGGGCCGACGAGGACCGCGTCGACCGGGATGCCGCCGCCGGACTCGGCCAGCGAGCGGGCGAAGGTGATCGCCTCGAGGGAGACCTCGCGGACCCCCTCGGGCGAGGTCTCGACGTAGACCACGATCATCGGGCCACCCCCAGCTTCTGCAGCAGGTCGACGACGACCTTCGCGGTGTCCGGGCCCTCTCCGAGGACCTCGGCGGTGCTCGGCATCGGCGGGGGCAGCGTCATCCGCACCCGTCCGGCACCCGTGGGCGCGGTCGTCGCCGCGCGCATCTCGACCGGCACCTTCTTGGCCTTCATCCGGCCGGTGATCGTGGGGTAGCGCGGCTCGACACCGCCCTCCATCACGCTCACCACGGCCGGCAGCGGGACCTCGTAGGTCTCGGTGCCGTCGGGCCCGTCGCCGCGCAGCCGCGCGGTGCCGTCGGCGACCGCGATCCGCTGCATGCCGGTGACGACCGGGCGACCCAGCTCGGCGGCGAGACGGATGGCGACCTGGTAGTCGCCGGAGTCGGCGGCGTCGTTGCCCAGCAGCACCAGGTCGTACGCCGTGCCGGCCGCGGCGTGCTCGGTGATCACGGCGGCGATCTCGCGGGCCACGTCGGCCGGTCCGAGGGCGACCGGGTCGGCCTCGACGAGGACGGCGGCGGTGCAGCCGACGCCGAGGGCGCTGCGGATCTGCTCGACCGACTCGGCCGACCCGACGGAGAGCACCGTGGCGGTGCCCTCGCCGGCCGCGGCGAGCTGCACGGCCAGCTCGACCGCGCAGCTCTCGTGGTTGCTCAGGGTGAAGCCGACGAAGCGCGCGTCGACCGACTGGCCGTCCTCGGTCAGCAGCACCTCGCCGCTCACGTCGGGCACCCGCTTCACGCAGACCAGGACGTTGACCCCCTCGTCCGTCGAGCTCGTCGAGACCATCACCGGATCCGCTCGTTGCCCGGGTCGAGCAGCGGGGTGGAGTCGACCGAGCCGACGACGACCGGGTAGAGCTCCTCCATGTAGGAGACGGTCAGCTCGTTGCCGATCCGCGCCTCGGCGGGCGGCAGGTAGGCCAGCAGCACGTGCTTGCCCAGGGTCGGCGCCGACCCGGCCGAGGTGACGTAGGGGTGGTGCCCGTGGCCGTCGGTGAGCAGGGCGCCGTCCCGGCTGAGGATCGGCTCGCCGCCGAGCATGTAGCGCTTCACGCCGCTGGCCGAGGTGTGGTCCTCGACCGTCAGCGTGCACAGCACCGACTGCGGCTCGGCCGCCCGCTGGGCGAGGTAGGCCTCCTTGCCGACGAAGTCGGCGGCCTTGACCTTGGGCCGCTGCATGCCGGCCTCGACGATCGAGCGCTCCGCGTCGAGCTCGGCGCCGAAGGCGCGGTAGCCCTTCTCGATGCGGCCGGTGGTGCCGTAGACGCCGATGCCGACCGGCACCGCGCCGTGCTCGCGCCCCGCGGTGAGGAGTGCCTCCCACAGCTCGGCGCCGTCGTCGAAGGGCACGTACAGCTCCCAGCCGAGCTCACCGACGTAGGAGATCCGCGAGGCCAGCACGGGGGCGTCGACGCCCTTGACCGAGATCTCGCGGCTGGTCAGGAAGCCGAAGCCGGCGTCGCTGACGTCGTCGGAGGTCAGCGAGGCGAGGATGTCGCGGGCCCGGGGGCCCCACACGCCGATCGTGGTGACCTGCTCGGTGAGGTCGGCCAGCGTGGCGCCCTCGGCGAGGTGGTCGGTGAACCAGGCGCGGTCGGCCATGCCGTGCGCACCGCCGGTGACGACCCGGAAGTGGTCCTCGCCGAGACGCATCACGGTGAGGTCGGAGCGGAACCCGCCCTTCGCGTCGAGCACCGGGGTGTAGACGACCTTGCCGACGGCCACGTCGCACTGCGCGACGCAGGTCTGCTGCACCGAGGCCAGCGCCCCGGACCCGGTGATGTCGAAGACCGAGAACGCGGTCAGGTCGATGATGCCGGCGTTCTCGCGCATCGCGAGGTGCTCGGCGTTGACGATCGGGCTCCACCAGCGGGCGTCCCACTCGTGCTCGCGCGGCATCACGGCATCGGCGTACTTCTCCACCAGGCCGGCGTTGGACTCGTACCACCAGGGCCGCTCCCAGCCGACGGTCTCGTGGAAGACCGCGCCGAGCGCCTTCTGCGACTCCACCATCGAGGACCAGCGCACGCCCCGGTCGGAGGTGTACTGCTCGCCGGGGTGGACGATGCCGTAGGTCTTGATGAAGGACTCGCTGGTGCGGGCCCGGACGTGCTCACGGGTGGTCTCGTGGTCGTGGAAGCGGGCGATGTCGCTGTGCGAGACGTCGATCTCGGAGTGGCCGTGGGTCATCCACTCGGCGACCGCGCGGCCGACGCCGGGGCCCTCCTTGATCCAGACGGCCGCGGCGGTCCAGAGGCCCTTGACGTGGCTCTCGCCCAGGATCGGCGAGCCGTCGGCGGTCAGCGAG
Organism: uncultured Actinomycetota bacterium; assembly: GCA_963750435.1. Lineage (GTDB taxonomy): Bacteria > Actinomycetota > Actinomycetes > Propionibacteriales > Nocardioidaceae > Marmoricola. Next base: position 63,279 of record CAVVQW010000020.1, read on the forward strand.
AGCAGGCCGTTGATGGCGTAGCGGATCTCCGCGCCCTCGGCGCCGAGCAGCTCGGGCATCAGCTCGAGCGCCTGCTCGAGCTGGGGGTCGAAGTCGTCCTCGGTGAAGGGCATCTCGGTGGGGGAGAGCCGGGCCTGCTCGATCGAGGGGATCTCCTCGGGCTCGTGCAGGATCGCGCGGTGGGCGTAGGACCCGACCTCCATGTCGGCGCCGTGCTGGCGCTCGTAGCAGAAGGTGTCCATGTCACGCACGATCGGGAAGGAGATCTCGCCCTCGCGCTCGGCGAGCTGGGGGCACGGACCGACCGAGATCATCTGGTGCACGGCGGGCGTCAGGGCGATCTTGACCCCGGCCATGTCGCCGATCTTGGGGCTCCACACGCCGCAGGCGATCACGACGTACTCCGCGCTGATGTCGCCCTGGTCGGTGACCACCTTGGTGATCCGGCCGTTCTCGACCCCGAGGTCCTCGACCTCGACGTTGGGCACGACGGTGAGCGCGCCGGTGGCCAGGGCCTTCTCGCGCATGATCGTGCCGGCCCGGAGCGAGTCGACGACGCCGACCGACGGGGTCCAGAAGGCGCCGATGATCTGGTCGGGGTCGAGGAACGGGACCTTCTCGGCCACGAACGCAGGGCTCACGATCTCGGCCTCGATGCCCCACGCCTTCGCGCTGGACATCCGGCGCCGCAGCTCCTCCATGCGCTCCTCGGTGCGGGCGACCTCGAAGCCGCCGGACTCGGTGAACACGCCCATCTCCTTGTACTGCCGCACCGAGTCGAGCGTCAGATCGGTGATCTCGCGGGAGTGGTCGACCGGGAAGATGAAGTTCGAGGCGTGGCCGGTCGAGCCGCCGGGGTTGGGCAGCGGGCCCTTGTCGAGCTGCACGATGTCGGTCCACCCGAGCTCGGTGAGGTGGTGCACCAGGCTGTTGCCGACGATGCCGGCGCCGATGACGACGACCTTGGCGGTGGCGGGGGGCGGGGCCATGGAATCCTCCAGTTGTTGCGTATCGCGCAATGTTGTGCGCATTGAGAAACACAGGGCTCAATCGTCACCCGCACGCGGAGGGGTGTCAAGCACCTGGACGCACCAGCGCCCGGGGGCCGATGCCGGTCCCGGGCGCTGGTGCAGGTCAGGTCGTGCGGGCGGTGCTCAGCCCAGCCAGGCCTTGACCTTGTCGGGGTTGGCCTCGACCCACTTCTTCGCGGCGTCGTCGGGCTTCATGCCGTCCTGGGCGATGTACTTCGCAACCAGGTTCTGGTCGTCGTTGGTCCAGGTGAAGTTCTTGACCAGGCTCACCGCGGGCGAGCCGGAGTCGGCGAACTTCTTGGCGATCAGCTTGTTCAGGGTGTACGGCGGGTAGTCGCAGTTCACCTTGGCCGCGTCGGCGTCACAGCCGTCGGTGTACTTCGGCAGGTTGACGTGCACCAGCTTCATCTCCGAGAAGAACCACTGCGGCTCGTAGAAGTAGGCCAGCAGGGGCGTCTTGTTCTTCTCCGCCGACTTGAAGCTCTGGATCAGGCCGGCCTCGCTGCCGCCGACGACCACCTTGTAGTTCAGCTTCAGGTTCTTCACCAGGGCCTCGTCGTTGGTGACGTAGGACGGGTCGCCGTCGAGGAGCTGGCCCTTGCCGCCGGACTCGGAGGTCTTGAACAGGCTGGCGTACTTGTTCAGGTTCTTGGAGTCGGTGATGTCGGGGTACTTCTCGCCCATCCACGGCGGGACGTACCAGCCGATGATCCCCTTGCCGCCGGTCGGGCCGGCGTCGACGACGGTCTTCTGCTCGTCGATGTACTTCTTGACCAGGTCGGGGTGGCCCCAGTTCTCCACGATCGTGTCGATGGAGCCGCTCGCCATGCCCTGCCAGCCGACCTCCTCCTTGACGTCGGGGTAGGTGACGTTGCACCCCAGCTTGGTCTGGGCGAGGTAGCCGATCACGTGCGCGTTGGCGACGTAACCGGTCCAGGGGTTGACCGCGATGCGCAGGTCACCGCAGTCCTTCCCGCTGGCGCTCCCGCCCGAGGTGGTGTCCTTGATGCCCCCGCTGCCACACCCGGCGAGCCCGGCCAGGCCGAGGCCCACCGAGGCCACGACGGCGACCAACCGGGTGCGTCCCCGGATCAGTCCTCGTGCCATGTCGTTCTCCTCTGTTCTGCTGCTCCACGGTGGGCCCGTGGAGACGTCTCGATGGTGCGGTGGACCGACCTCATCGGCCGCTGCGCGCCGCTGCGTGCCGGGCGATGCGGTCGAGCATCACGCCCATGGCGGTGATGGCGATGCCGGCGGCCAGGCCCTTGCCGAACAGCTGGTCCTGGGAGAAGCCGGAGACGACGATGTAGCCGAGGCTGCCGCCGCCCACGAGGCCGCCGATGACGACCATCGACAGCACGTAGAGCAGCCCCTGGTTGGTGGCCAGCACCAACGCCTCGCGGGCCATCGGCAGCTGCACCTTCGTGATCAGCTGCCAGGTGGTCGAGCCGCTCGCGCGAGCCGCCTCGACGGTGGTGGGGGAGACCCCGCGGATGCCGTCGGCGACCAGCTTGGTCGCGATCGGCACGGCGTACGCCAGGGCGGCCATGATCGCGGTGAAGCGGCCCACCCCGAACAGGGCCAGGGCCGGCACCAGGTAGACGAACGGCGGGATCGTCTGGAAGGCGTCGAGGAACGGCCGGATCAGGGTGTCGGCGCGTCGGCTGCGGCCCATGGCCACGCCGAGCACGACCGCCACGACCATCACCAGCAGCGTGGCGATCAGGGTCATCGCGAGCGTGATCATCGAGTCGTTCCACAGGCCGACCGCGAAGATGATCGCCAGGCAGATCGCCGAGGAGACCACGGGCCGCCAGCCGCCGAGCACGAAGGCCAGGGCCAGGATCACCAGCCCCATCACCCACCACGGCGACTCCGAGAGCAGGCTCTGGAACGGGTTGACCACCCCGTCGGTGACGTCGTTCTTCAGCGCGAGGGTGAAGGTGTCGACCTTGTCGATGAACCACGTCGAGAAGTCGTTGACCAGCTGGGTGACGGTGGTGCCGTCGATGGGCTTGAGGAACGGCCACACCGTGCGGTCCGGGAACTTCGCGAGGTCGAGCTGGGCGCGGGAGAGGTAGACCGCGACCAGCACGGGCAGCAGCCACAACGCCCGGACGGACCACCGGCCGGCGTTGGTCAGCCTGGGCTGGCGCACGCCGCGCCCGGCGTCCTCGGTCGCCCAGCGAGGCAGCTTCTCCAGCACCACACCCATCCGCATCACACCCGGACCGCTGACCGAGGCGATGCCGCTGCGGCCCATGCTCTCGGAGCGCTCGCTGGCGGCGGTGGTGGTGCGGTCGAGCATGATCGCCATCAGCACGATCAGGACGCCGGCCACCGAGGCGGCGCCGATGTTCTGGATCTGCAGGGCGGCGTTGACCGGCTTGCCGAGGCCGGGTCCGTTGACGAGCGCGGCGATGGTGGCCATCGACAGCGCGGCCATCATGCTCTGGTTGACGCCGACCACGATGGTGCGACGGGCCATCGGCAGCTGCACCTGGCGCAGCATCTGGCCGCCGGTCAGGCCCATCGACCGGGCGGCCTCGACCGTGGTCTCCGGCACCGAGCGGATGCCGTGCTCGGTGATCCGCACCAGGGGTGGCAGGGCGTAGATGACCGTCAGCACGATCGCGGTGGTCGGGCCGATGCCGAAGCCGAGGGCGACAGGGGCGAGGTAGGCGAAGGGCGGCAGGGTCTGGGCGATGTCCAGCAAGGGCGTGATCACCGCGGAGACCCGGTGGCTGCGGGCCATCGCGATGCCCAGGGGCAGCCCGATCACGAAGCAGACCGCCACGGCGAGGACGGTGACGAGCAGCAGGTCGATGCTGTCCTGCCAGAGACCGAAGATGCCGAAGAACAGCACGGAGACGACGACCAGGGCCATCGAGCGCAGGCCCGCGACCGCCCACGCGACCCAGGCGGCGATCGCGACCACGCCCAGCCAGCCGATCTGGGGCACCGGGCGCGGGAAGGCCGGGATGCTGACCAGCTTCTGCAGGAACGAGAAGATCGCGTTGAAGGCGTCGCCGATGAAGCCCAGGACGCCGCCGAAGAACCAGTTGTCGGGGCCGTTGAGCTGGACCCAGTCGCGCACGCGGTTCAGCCAGTCGTGGAACCCGGTCGTGTCCTGGATCCCGAGGGCACGGGTGTCCTGGCCCTTGAGCACCGCGAACAGCACCAGCCAGACGGCCAGCAACCCGAGCAGCAGCCACCCGGTGTGGCGCTTGCGACCGGGCTCGACGTACGGCTGCTCCTCCTTGCTGCTGCCCGACTCGGGGGCGGCGGGACGGGGAGCCGTCGTCGTGGTGGCCATCAGGAGCGTCCGTCCTCGGCGACGACCACGCGGAGGATGTCCTCGTCGTCGACCACGCCCACCACGCGATCGCCGTCGACCACCCGGCAGGGGCCCTGGTGGTCGAGCACGATCCGGGCGGCGTCCCGCACGATCTGGTGGCACGACAGGGCCGGCGCGTCGGCGGGCACGGTGCCGTCGTCGGGCCGCATCACCCACTTCAGGGTCAGCACGTGCGACTTGGGCACCTCGCTGGTGAAGTCGCGGACGTACTCGTCGGCCGGGGCCCCGACCACCTCGTCGGGCGTGCCGATCTGCACGATCTCGCCGTCGCGCATGATCAAGATGCGGTCACCGAGCTTGAGCGCCTCGCTGAGGTCGTGGGTGATGAAGACCATCGTCTTGCCCACCTCCTCGTGCAGGCGGATGACCTCGTTCTGCATGTCGCGACGGATGAGTGGGTCGAGCGCGGAGAACGGCTCGTCGAACATCAGGACCTCGGGGTCGGCCGCGAGCGCCCGGGCCAGGCCCACCCGCTGCTGCATGCCACCGGAGAGCTGGTCGGGGTAGTTGTTCTCGTAGCCCTGGAGGCCGACCAGGTCGACCATCTCCTGCGCACGGTTGCGGCGGTCCTTCTTGCCCTCGCCCCGCACCTCGAGACCGAAGGCGACGTTGTCGACCACCTTGCGGTGCGGCAGCAGGCCGAAGTGCTGGAAGACCATCGAGACCTTGCGGCGCCGGGTGTCGAGCAGTGCCGAGTCGGCCATGCCGGTGATGTCCTCGCCGTACAGCTCGACGGTGCCCGCTGTCGGCTCGATCAGCCGGGTCAGCAGCCGCACCAGGGTGGACTTGCCGGAGCCGGAGAGCCCCATCACCACGAAGACCTCGCCGGGGGCCACGTCGAAGGAGACGTCGCGGATGCCGACGACGTGGCCGGTCTTCTCCTGCAGCTCCTTGCGGGAGAGGTGGGCCTCGTCGGTGCCGATGATCTTGTCGGCTCGCGGGCCGAAGATCTTCCACAACCCCTCGACGTGGAGCGCGGGCGTGCTGTCGCCGCCATGGATCGGGGTGTCCCGGCCTGTGTCGGTCGCGGTCATGACCGCACCTCCCCTGTTCGGTTGTTGCGGCTGTCCCCGGGCGGGTA
>CAVVQW010000021.1:0-32515 GCA_963750435.1 uncultured Actinomycetota bacterium
CGGGAATTACAGCTAGCGCGCCATGAGCGCGTCGAGACCGACCGCCATCGCGGCGGCGACCCGGAAGTCCAGGCGCGGGTCGGGCACGGTCACCTGGTAGCGGTCGCGCAGCGACATCTGCCGCTCCGAGCTCATCACCACCTGGCCCGTGGACTGGTCGACGAAGTCGAAGTGGAAGGCGAACGGGAAGTCGACGAAGCGGCGCAGGATCGCCACCACCTGGTTGCGCTCGCGCCCGGTGGCCTCGAGGCCGGGGGCGCTGAGGTGGAAGGTCGAGCGCAGCAGGCTCTGCCCGAAGTCCTTGCGGAACATCCCCAGCGGTTGACCACCGGCGTCGCGGACGTCGTACCCGGCGCCGAGGTCGAGGCGCTGCCGCGCCTGGAAGGAGAACACGGGCTGGGTGCGGGCCTCGTCGGCGAAGAAGGTGACCTGCTCCTTGAACGCCATCCGCTTCTGCTGGGCGATCGCCATCAACCGGCCCACGGAGCCGTCGGGGTTGGTCTCGCTGATCTCGTAGCGGTTCACCATCATCGTCAGCTTCTGCTTGACGGTGAAGGACGGGAGGTGCATCGCGGCGGTCATGCCGGTCATCCTGCCCGAGTCAGTCGTGCTGGCGCAGGAACCCCGCCACCTGCCGGGTCAGCGGCTCGGCGGCCACGAACACCGACGGGTGCCGCCAGAAGCCGTGCACCTGCCCGAGGTAGCGGGTCGCGGTGACCTCGACCCCGAGCTCGGAGAGCCGCCGGGCGAGCAGCTCGCCCTCGTCGCGCAGGGGGTCGCCCTCGGCGGTGACCACCAGCGTCGGCGGCAGCGTGCCGAGGTGCTCGGAGAGCAGCGGCGCCAGGTCGGGGTCGTCGAGGTCGGCCGGCGAGGCGGCGTACTGCTGCCAGTACCAGTCGGCCGTCGCCGGGTCGAAGCCCACGCCCTGGAGGCCGTAGGACTCCCCCGCGCGGCGCGGGTCGAGGAACGGGTAGGTGAGCGCGAGCGCCCGCAGCCGTCCGGGGTTGCGCAGGGCGGCGACCAGGGCCAGGTTGGCGCCGGCGCTGTCCCCGTGGGCGTACGTCGGGCCGGCCAGGCCGTGGGCGTCGGCGTGGGCCGCCAGCCAGCGCAGCACGGTGTCGACGTCGTCGGGGGCGGCGGGGAAGCGGTGCTCGGGCGGGAGCCGGTAGTCGACGCTGAGCACGGCCATCCCCGCCCGGTCGGCCAGCCGGCGCGCGGCGTTGTCGTGGACCTCGACGTCGTTGAGCACGAAGCCGCCGCCGTGGAGGTGCACCACCACGCCCGGGACCGCGCCGTCGGGGCGGTAGAGGCGGCACGGGACGCCGTCGGCGTCCAGGTCACGCACCTCGGCGACCGGCTCGCGGGGCTCGCGCGCGGCGAGCTCCCGCGCCTCGCGGCGGGCGGCCGCGATGTCGAAGGAGGGGTCGTGGACGGGGGTCTCCCCCGCGCCTGCCTCGACGGCCCGGCGTACGTGCGGGAAGAGCATCAGGACCCGCCCTCCCCCTCGCCGGCCAGCCGGCCGAGCTCCTCCTCGACGACCGCGGTGTCGAGCTTGGTGAACACCGGCGTCGGCTTGACCACCGGGGTGCCGACCACGACCGGTGTGCGCTCCCAGCGGGCGGCGCGGGTGTAGTCGCCGGTCAGCACGGGGTAGCCGGCGCCGCCGTCGAGGTCCTCCACCTCCTGCAGCTGCGGCATCGGCTGCACCTCGCCCTCGCCCCCGAAGACCGCGTCGACGGCGTTGGCCGAGAACGGCAGGAACGGCGACAGGACCGTGTTCAGGTCGAGGGTGCACTGCGCCAGCACGTGCAGGATCGTGCCGAGGCGCTCGCGCTCGTCGTCGGCCTTGAGCTTCCAGGGGGCCGAGTCGGTGACGTACTTGTTGACCTCCCCGACGACGCGCATGGCCTCGTTGATCGCGGCCTTCTGGCGGTGCCGGGCGATCAGGTCGCCCACGGTGTCGAACGCGGCCCCGACCTCGTCGAGCAGCGCCTGGTCGGTCGCGGTCAGCTCCCCTGCTGCCGGGATCTCGCCGAAGCTCTTGGCGATCATGGTGGCGGTGCGGTTGACCAGGTTGCCCCATCCGGCGACCAGCTCGTCGTTGGTGCGGCGCACGAACTCCGCCCAGGTGAAGTCGGAGTCCTGGTTCTCCGGCCCGGCCGCCGCGACGAAGTAGCGGAACGCGTCGGGCTGGTAGCGGCTGAGCAGGTCGCGGACGTAGATCACGACGCGCTGGCTGGAGGAGAACTTCTTGCCCTCCATCGTCAGGAACTCGCTCGAGACGACCTCGGTGGGCAGGTTCAGCTCGCCGTAGCGGCCGGGCTCGCCGCCGCGGTCGCCCTTCCCGGCGTACGCCAGGAGCTCGGCGGGCCAGATCTGGCTGTGGAAGGTGATGTTGTCCTTGCCCATGAAGTAGTAGGACAGCGCGTCCTCGGCCCCTGAGCCGTCCTCGGTCCCTGAGCCTGTCGAAGGGTTCCACCACTGCCGCCAGGCCTCCGGGTCGCCGGTGCGGCGCGCCCACTCGATGCTGGCCGAGAGGTAGCCGATGACGGCGTCGAACCAGACGTAGAGCCGCTTGGTGGGGTTCTCCCGCCACCCGTCGAGCGGGATCGGGATGCCCCAGTCGATGTCGCGGCTCATCGCCCGGGGGCGGATGTCCTCGAGGATGTTCTGGCTGAACTTGATCACGTTGGGCCGCCACGTCCCGCTGGCCTCGCGCTCGTCGAGCCAGGTCTTCAACGCCTCGGCCAGCGCGGGCAGGTCGAGGAAGAAGTGCTGGGTCTCCACGAACTCCGGGGTCTCGCCGTTGATCCGCGAGCGCGGGTTCTTCAGGTCCGCCGGGTCGAGCTGGTTGCCGCAGTTGTCGCACTGGTCGCCGCGGGCCTTGTCGTAGCCGCAGATCGGGCAGGTGCCCTCGATGTAGCGGTCCGGCAGCGTCCGGCCGGTCGACGGGCTGATCGCGCCGTGGGTGGTCTGCTCGAGGAAGTAGCCGTTGGCGTGGACGCCGGTGAACAGCTCCTGCACGACGGCGGTGTGGTTGCGCGTCGTGGTGCGCGTGTAGAGGTCGTAGGAGATCCCCAGCGCGGCGAGGTCCTCGGCGATCACGCGGTGGTTGCGGTCGGCCAGCTCCTGGGGGCTGACCCCCTCCTCGTCGGCGGCGATCAGGATCGGCGTGCCGTGCTCGTCGGTGCCCGAGACCATCAGCACGTCGTGCCCGGCCATCCGCATGTAGCGGCTGAAGACGTCGGACGGCACCCCGAACCCGGCGACGTGACCGATGTGGCGGGGGCCGTTGGCGTAGGGCCAGGCGACCGCGGACAGCACTCTGCTCATGCGTCGATCCTAGGTGCGGGGGACCCTCGACCCCGGGGCGGTCCGGTTTCCCGGGTGATGAACCCGATCTGCCTCCTCACACACGTCGTGTGGTGTGTGAAGAGGAGGTTGTGGTTCATCACCTGGGAAACCGACCGGTAGACTGCTGCCCGGTGAGCCGGGAAGTCTGGTCGGCATTCTCGTTGTCGACCCCGAAGGCCTGGTCCCATGGCACCGTCCGCTCCCCGCTCCCCCCTCTTCAGCCGCGGCTCCTGGTCCGAGACCTCGCGCATCAGCGAGCTGCTGCGGCAGGAGACCGTCGGCGGTGCCCTGCTCCTGGTCGCCGCGGTCGTGGCGCTGGTGTGGGCCAACACACCGTGGGCCTCGGCGTACGACGACCTGAAGAACCTCACCGTGGGCCCGTCGGTGCTGCACCTCGACCTCAGCCTCGGCACCTGGGCCGCGGACGGCCTGCTCGCCGTCTTCTTCTTCGTCGCGGGCCTGGAGGTCAAGCGCGAGTTCGTCGCCGGAGACCTGCGCGAGCCTCGCCGGGCCGTCATCCCGGTCGTCGCGGCCGTCGGCGGGATGGTGGTGCCGGCCCTGCTCTACACGCTGGTCAACCTCCGCACCGGTGACGGAGCGCTGCAGGGCTGGGCCATCCCCACGGCGACCGACATCGCCTTCGCCGTCGCGGTCCTCGCCGTGCTCAGCACGCACCTCCCCGTGGCGCTGCGCACCTTCCTGCTGACCCTGGCCGTCGTCGACGACCTGCTGGCCATCACCGTGATCGCGGTGTTCTACACCCGTTCGCTCGAGCTCGGCTGGCTGGCGCTCTCCCTGGTGCCGATCGCCCTGTTCGGGGTGCTGGTCCAGCGCCGGGTCCGCGCGTGGTGGCTTCTCCTGCCGCTGGCCTTCGTCGCCTGGGCCCTCGTGCACGCCTCCGGGGTGCACGCGACGGTCGCAGGAGTGTTGCTGGCCCTGACCGTGCCGGTGATCCGCAGCGACGCAGCGGGGGGCCCCGACGCCGGGCCCGGCATGGCCGAGCACTTCGAGCACCTCCTGCGGCCGATCTCCTCCGGCTTCGCCGTGCCCGTCTTCGCGCTCTTCGCGGCGGGCGTCACGGTGGGTGGGTGGTCCGGGCTGAGGGGTGCCGTGTCCGACCCGGTGGCGGTGGGCATCGTCGTGGCCCTGGTGGTCGGCAAGATGGTGGGCATCTTGGGATCGACGTACCTCGTGGCCCGGTTCACCGGTGCCGAGCTCGACGACGAGCTGGCGTGGGTCGATGTCCTCGGCATCTCGATCCTGGCCGGGATCGGCTTCACCGTGTCGCTGCTGATCGGCGAGCTGGCCTTCGGGCCGGACAGCGCCCGGGACGACCACGTCAAGATCGCGGTCCTGGTGGGCTCGGTCGTCGCTGCCCTATTGGCCGCGGTGGTCCTCCGCACGCGCAACGAGATCTACCGCCGCATCTGCGCCGCCGAGGAGGTGGACCAGGACCACGACGGTGTTCCCGACGTCTACCAGGAGCGGCCAGCCGGTGGTCAGGCCAAGGCGAAGTAGCGCAGCGCGACGTACGCCCAGGCGATGGCCACCGTGGTGACGGTGACCAGGATGCCGTACTTGGTGAACGTCCAGAAGCTGATCGGGTGACCGTGACGCGCCGCGATCCCCAGCACCACGACGTTGGCGCTGGCGCCGACGGCCGTGGCGTTGCCACCGAGGTCCGCCCCCAGCGCCAGGGACCACCACGCCGACTCCGAGCCCACCGACCCGTTGCCCGCCCCGACCAGGTCCGCGACGAGCGGGGCCATGGTGGCGACGTAGGGGATGTTGTCCACGACACCGGAGAGCAGGCCCGACACGCCGAGGACAGCCGTCGAGGCCAGGAAGTAGTTGTCCCCGACCGCGTCGGTGGCCCGCGCGGCGAGGTCGCCGACGACGCCGACCTCCACCAGGGCGCCGACCATCACGAAGAGCCCCATGAAGAACACCAGCGTCGACCACTCGACGTCGGCCACGCACTCCTCGATGTCCAGGCGCGAGACCGCGACGAGCGCGCCCGCTCCCAGCAGGGCCACCAGTGACGGCTCGAGGTCGATCAAGGAGTGGCTCACGAAGCCGGCGAGCACCGCCGCGAGCACCACACCTGACTTCAGCAGCAGGGCGCGGTCGGTGATCGCCTCGCGCTCGTCGAGGGCCATCAGGGCCTCGACCGACTCCGGGTGGAAGGTGAGGGCCGAGCGGAACATGAACCGGCACATCACGATGAAGACGAGGACGAGCAGGAGGACCACCGGGGCGAGGTTGACCACGAAGTCGTTGAAGGTCAGCCCGGACTTCGAGGCGATGATGATGTTCGGCGGGTCACCGATCAGGGTCGCCGTGCCGCCGATGTTCGAGGCCATCACCTCGGCCATCAGGAAGGGCGCCGGGGGTGCCTGGATCTGGTCGCACACCAGCAGCGTCACGGGAGCCACCAGCAGCACGGTGGTGACGTTGTCCAGCAGCGCCGAGGCGAACGCGGTCAGCACGATGAGCAGCACCATGATCAGGAAGGGGCGGCCCCCCGCCCGCTTGGCCGCCCAGATGGCGGCGAACTCGAAGACGCCGGTCTGACGCAGGACCCCGACGATGATCATCATCCCGAGCAGCAGGAAGATCACGTTCCAGTCGACGCCGGTCTTCTCGCTGAAGAACGCCACGCGGGCGTCCACGACCCCCAGGACGACCATGGCGGCGGCACCGAGCAGGGCGGCGGCCACCCGGTGGATCCGTTCCGTCGCGATCAGGACGTACGCCGCGACGAAGGCGACCACCACCAGGAGCGTCGTCACGAGCTGCCGGCGTCGGTGGGGAAAAGCACCTCGAAGAGCCGGCTGACCGTGACGGCGCCGAGCACCTGACCCTCGTCGTCGACCACCGCCACGACCGGGCTGTGCATGCGGGCCATCACGGCCGCCACCTCGAGGGTCGTGGCATCGGGGTCGACGACGGGCAGCTCGGCCCGGTCCTGCCGCTCCGGCAGGAGCTCGCGCACCGTCTTGCCCGAGAGCCGGCGCAGCAGGGCGTCGGAGCCCTTCTCGTCGTAGACGCGCGCGAGGGCCGGATCGTCCTGGACGTAGGAGGGGATCATGAAGCGCAGCACCTGCGAGCCGCCCAGGACCGTGTGCGGGTGCCCCTCGCCGTCGCAGACGATGAGCCCGGGAAGCCGCTGCTTGCCCATCGTCCGGGCAGCCTCCGACGCGTGGGAATCCAGCCCCACGACCGGGAACCGCTCGGCCAGCTCGCGTGCGCGCATCCTCGACTCCGTCCCGGATCGCTCGGGGGGCGATCACACCCCACCCTCTCACCCGACGGGCGACCGGTCAGGCCGAGCCGTAGCGGCGCGTGCGGCCGGCGTAGGTCTCGACCGCCTGCCACAGGTGGCGCCGGTCGACGTCGGGCCAGAGCACGTCGGTGAAGACCATCTCGCTGTACGCCGCCTGCCACAGCATGAAGTTGGAGAGCCGCTGCTCCCCCGACGTGCGCCAGACCAGGTCGGCGTCGGGCAGCTCGGGGACGTAGAGGTAGCGGGCGAAGGTGCGCTCGTCGATGCGGTCCGGGTTCAACCGGCCCGCGGCGACGTCGCGGCCCATGGCCCGGGCGGCGTCGGCGAGCTCGGCCCGGCCGCCGTAGTTGACGCACATGGTCAGTGTCAGCACGTCGTTGTCGCGGGTCAGCTCCTCGGCGACCTGGAGCTCCTTGATCACCGACCGCCACAGCCGTGGCGCCCGGCCGGCCCACCGCACGCGGACGCCGAGCTCGTGCATCTCGTCGCGCCGACGCCGGATCACGTCGCGGTTGAAGCCCATCAGGAACTTCACCTCGTCGGCCGAGCGCGACCAGTTCTCGGTGGAGAAGGCGTACGCCGACACGGCCTTCACGCCGATCTCGATCGCGCCCTCGACGACGTCGAACAGGGACGACTCACCCTGCTCGTGGCCGGCGGTGCGTGGGAGGCCGCGCTCCTTGGCCCAGCGGCCGTTGCCGTCCATGATCACCGCGACGTGGTGCGGGACCAGGTCGGCGGGGACCTCGGGCGGCACGGCGCCCGACGGGTGCGGGGTGGGGCGGCGGACCACCGCGCGCACCGGGACCTTGGACCTGCTGCGCACGCGCTCAGCCCTCCGTGACGTAGGGCATGGAGCGCAGACCGCGCTCGAGGTGCCAGGAGACGTAGGCCGCCACCAGCCCGCGGGCCTCGCGCCGGTGGCGCGTCTCGGCGTCGTGCACGACGTCCCACTCGCCGGCGAGCAGGGCACCGAGCAGCGTCAGCGTCTCCCCCGCCGGGTTGGCCGAGCCGGGCACGCGGCAGGTGGTGCACAGGGCGCCGCCCTGGGCCGGGCTGAACGCCCGGTGCGGCCCCTCGAGGCCGCAGCCGGCGCACGCCCAGAACGACGGGGCGTAGCCGGCCACCGACAGCGAGCGCAGGAGGAAGGAGTCGAGGACGTCGTTGGACCGGTGCTCACCGGCGGTCATCGCGCGCAGGGCCCCGACGAGCAGGAGGTACTGCTGCACCGAGGGCTGGCGCTCCTCCGAGACCAGCCGCTCGGCCGTCTCGAGCATCACGCTGGCGGCGGTGTAGCGGTCGTAGTCGGCCGAGATCGTGGCGCCGTAGGGGGCGAGCGTCTCGGCCTGGGTGATCGTGTCGAGGTTGCGGCCGACGGCGAGCTGCAGGTCGACGTGGGTGAACGGCTCCAGCCGGGAGCCGAACCGCGACGAGGTGCGGCGCACGCCGCGGGCGACCGCCCGCACGACGCCGTGGTGCCGGGTGAGCAGGGTGATGATGCGGTCGGCCTCTGCCAGCTTGTGGGTGCGCAGCACGATGGCTTCGTCGCTGTACAGGGGCATGGGTCCATTCTCACCCCCGCGACCGACAACCCGGGCGCCAACCCGCGGGAGGTGGCTGTGGCGGGCCAGGACGGCGAGGCAGGCTGGCAGGGTCGGGGCGGCGGGCTCAGGCGACGGACGCGTCGGCGCGCGCCAGCGGCAGCCGCACCTCGAAGGTGGAGCCGCGGCCCTCCTCGCTGGTCACCGAGATCGAGCCGCCGTGGGCCTCCACGATGGTCTTGGTGATCGCCAGGCCCAGCCCCACGCCGGGGATGGCGCCCCCCAGCACGGTGCTGCTGCGGAAGAACTTGGTGAAGACGGCGTCCTGCTCGTGCGCCGCGATGCCCCGACCGTCGTCGCGCACGCGGACCACCACGTCGGCGCCCTCGCGACCGATGCTGGCCACGACGTGCCCCCCATCGGCGGTGTACTTCACGGCGTTGCTGAGCAGGTTGTCGAACACCTGGGCCAGTCGCTGCGGGTCGCCCTCGACGTGGGCCCGGTCGGCGCCGTCGGGGGTGTCGAGCCACACCGTGAGCCCGGCGGCCGCGGCCGCCCCGGCACAGTCGCGCACCGAGCGGGCGAGCACGTCGGCGACGCAGACGTCCTCGACGTCGAGGTCGGTGCTCACCGACTGCAACGCCGTCGCGAGCAGGTCGTCGACCAGGCGGTGCAGGCGCCGGGCGTTGCGCTGCACCGTGGCGAGGTAGGCACGCGCATCCTCGGGGAGGTCCTCGACGTCGTCCAGGACGATGTCCACGTAGCCGATGATCGAGGTCAGCGGCGTGCGCAGCTCGTGGCTGACCGAGGCGACGAACTCCTCCTTCAGGCGCGCGGCCGCGAGCAGCTCGGTGATGTCGTGGTAGGCCAGCACGGCGCCCCCGGACGTCCCGTCGCTGCGGGTGTACGGCGTGGAGCTCACGGTCAGCGCCCGGCGCCGGTGCGGGTCCTCGCCGATCCAGATCAGGTGGTCGCGGAACGGCTCGCCCGTCAGCGCCCGCACGGTCGGCATCTGCTCCGCGGTCAGCAGCGTCTCGCCGTCCTCGGCGTAGACGAAGCCGGTCTGGCCGGCGTGGCCGAGGTGGCCCGAGGGGTAGGCGACGGCGAGGAACTCGCGGTGCCTCGGGTTCATCGAGTCGTAGGCTCCCTCGGCGTCGATGGCCACCAGGCCCACGTCGACGCCGTTGACGATGGTGCGGGTCAGCCGGCGCTGCTCGATCACGTCGGACATCGCGAGCCGCAGCTGCTCGGTGCTCGTGCGCGACTGCTCGACCTGCGCCTGCCACAGCTCGGCGGTGACCGCGACGACCAGGGAGGCGATGATCGCCATCATCGTCATCTGCGAGATCCGGGAGAACGCGGCCGCGGTGAACCCGAGCTGGGCGAGCGTCGGGACGACGTACGCCGCGCCCATCATCGCCGTGGTCGCCGCCACCCCGCGGCGGCCGAACTGGAGTCCGAGCCACATGGCCGGGAAGACGACCGCGACCCCGAGGGCGGTGTCGGTGGACTGGCGGTAGAGGCCGAGCGCCACCATGTCGAGCAGCGGCAGCGCGATCGTCCACCGCGGCGAGAGCCACCGGAGGCCGATCAGCACGGCCCCGGCGGTGGGCACCGCGGCGACCACCGAGCCGAGCTCGAACCAACCGTCGAACGCGGCCCCGGTGAGCTGGCGCAGCAGGATCTCCAGGAACACCGGCAGCAGGATCACGGCCTGGGCGGCCCGGGGGTCGGCGTGCTCGCCGCTGAGCAGCAGCTGGACACCCGAGGCGACGTCGGGGCCGGTCACGCCCTGGCGGAACCGGTCGGCCTCGGCCAGGGAGGGCAGCGCCGTCATGCCGTCCGTCCTCTCCGGATGTGCTCGTCCGCGGGAACCCTAGCCAGGATTCGGACCTGCGCGCGTCGAAATGCACGAACCGGACGAGCCGAGCCGAGGGCGCGGGCGCGCCCCTACCCCGGGAGCCGGCGCGCCGACGCCGGCTCCTCGAAGCACTGCTCGACGAACGCCGCCGCCAGGCCGTGCAGCCGCTGCGGCCGCAGCCGCCACTCGAGGATGCCGTGGGCCTCCACGAACTGCGCCCGGGGCATCTCCTCGGCCAGCATCGCGGCGTCGGCCGCGGGGTGCACGGGGTCGCGCGGGTGCCCGACGACCAGCGCGGGCGCCTGGATCTCGCGGCGCAACCGGCTCGAGGGCGCCACCCGCCCGAAGAAGATGCCGTGGATGGTCGCGGCCATCGGGGCCGGTCGCTGGTCCAGGGTGTCCAGGACGATCCCGGTCCAGAAGGGCACGACCGCGCGAGGCACGGCCCGGGTGGCCAGTCGCAGGCCGGTGACCGAGAGCGGCAGGAACCGGGAGGCGAACAGCAGCGGCGCGAACGCCAGGATGCCGGCCTCCAGCGCGTTGTCGAGCACCGGCATCTCGGCCAGCACACCCTGCACCCGCTCGGGAGCGAGCGTGGCCACCTCGAGCGAGACGTTGGCCCCGAGCGAGGTGCCCCCCACGACCGCACGGTCGATGCCGAGCTCGTCGAGCAGCGCGATCACCTGCTCCCCGAACGCCGTCATCGAGTAGACCAGCGGGTCGTCGGGGCGGTCCGAGCGACCGTGCCCGAGCAGGTCGAGGGCGAGCACGTGGGCGCCCTGGCCGGCCAGGTGCCGGGCCAGCGGCTGGTGCATCCGCCGCGGCATCAGCTGTCCGTGGAGCAGCACCACCCAGCGGTCGCCGGCGCCGTACTCGGTGTACTCCAGGCGGTGCCCCTCGTGGAAGAACTGGCCGACGTGCTCCGAAACCAGGGTCATGGGGTCACCATGGCACCTCCGGGGTCCCGCCGTGGTCCAGTCCGCCGGGTGCTGGACAGAGCGGTTCCGCAGACGGACCCGCCCGGCCTGGGCCAGACTCGGACCGTGCACCGGGACGCGACCATGCGCGGATGGCCCCCCGCGGCCGCCGTGGCCGGCGTGGGCGGTCTCGTCGTGCTCGCCTACGGCGCGGCCGTGGGTGCGCTCGCCCTCGCCGGCATCGCGGGCAGCACCCCGGCCTGGTGGCCCGCGGCCGGGGTCGGCCTGGCCGCCGCCCTGGTCGCACCGCGACGCCTGTGGCCCGCCCTCGCGGTCGGGCTGTTCGCGGCGTACGCCCTGGCCAACCTGACCCGCGGCCGCGACCCGGTGACGGCTGCCCTGCTGGGTCTGTTCGACCTCGTCGAGACCGGGCTGGGTGCGTTCCTGCTGCAGCGGTGGCTGCCCCGCGGGCGCCTCGAGGGCATCGCGGACACCTGGAAGCTGCTCGCGGCCGCGACGGTCGGCGCGGTCGCGGCGGCCCTGGGGATCGCGGCCACCCTGGCCGGGCTGATCGCCACCGACTTCTGGTCCACGGTCTCGATCGTGGTCCCGGCGCACGTCGCCTCGGTGATGCTGCTGACGCCCCTGGCGATGGTCCCGTGGAGGCGGGTCCCCCTGCCCCGCCTCGAGCTGGCCCTGCAGGTGGCGCTGCTGGTGCTCTGCACGGTCCTCGCCTTCGGCCCCGACATGAGCCTGGCCGTCGGCTTCGTGCCGCTCCCGCTCGTGGTGTGGGCGGCGGTCCGCTTCGACGAGCGGGTGGTGGCCCTGGAGCAGGCGGTCTTCGCGGTCGCGGTCACGCTCTTCACCTCCTACGGCTGGGGGCCCTTCAACCTCAGCGCCACGGTCGACGGCGTGGGGGGTGCGAACAGCACCCAGCTGGCCCAGCTCTACCTGGTCTGCGTCGTGCTCGTCGGCCTGCCCCTGGCGCAGGCGATGCGGGAGCGCGAGCTCGCCCTGACCCGGATCTCGGCCGGCCGCCGGGTCTTCCGCCGCACCTTCACCGACGCCCGTACGCCGGTCGCCCTGGTCGCCTGGGACGGTCACCGCCTGCGCTTCGAGGAGGTGAACGCCGCGACCTCGACCCTGCTGGGGGACGACACCGAGGTCCTCCAGGGAGACGACGTGTCGCAGGTGCTCGTCGTGGACGAGCTCGTGCAGGCCCTCGCCGACCCCGACCTGGCCGGGTGGTCGGGGCGCCTGGGCGTCGTTCGGGACGACCGGGTGCGGCTCGACGGCATCCTGGCGCTGCTCGAGGCGCGCGACTCACGCACCTACTTCTCCCTCCACCTCACCGACGTGACCGAGCCGCACCAGCTGCAGGAGTCGTTGGCGGCGCAGCGGAGGTACACCCGCGCCGTCGTCGACACCGCGAGCAGCGTGATCGTGGTGACCGACCACGACGGCACCGTCCTCGCCGCCAACCCGGCCACGACCCGACTGACGGGCTGGTCCGAGCACGAGCTCGTCGGGCGCCGTTTCTGGGAGACGCTGATCCCGGAGAAGCTGCGGCCGGGGATCAGCGACCAGTTCAGCTCGCCGCGCACCGTCCCCCGGCAGGGCGAGAGCGTGCTGCTGGCCAAGGACGGCACCACGCGCACGGTCGTGTTCTCCAACAACGTCCACCAGGACTCACCCGATGCGCCGGTGCTCCTGGTGCTGACCGCCATCGACGTCACCGACGCCCGCGAGAGCGCCGGCATGGTCACCCACGTGCTCCGCTCGTTGACCTCGATCGCCTTCATCGGCACCGACCTCGCCGGCCGGATCACCCTGTTCAACGCCGGCGCCGAGCGGATGCTCGGCCTGGCGGCCGACCGCGCCGCGGGACGCCCGATCGTGGACTTCCTGGGGTGGGCCGCCGACCGCACCGACGTGGGCGCCACGGCGCCCGCGCTCGAGGAGAGGCCGACCTTCGCCGACCTCACCGCCCGCTCGGCCTCGGGCGTCTTCCCCGACAGCCGCGACTGGACGGTGTTCCCCGAGGGCCGCACCCCCCTGCGGGTCTCGGTGACCGGCAACCCGGTCGCCACCTCGTTCGGCCAGGTCTTCGCCCACCTGTTCGTGGCCCGCGACATCACCGAGACCCGGCGCAGCCAGGAGATCCTGGTCAAGGCCCTGCATCGCGAGCGCGAGGTGGTGGCCCGCCTGAAGGACCTCGACCGTGCCAAGGACGACTTCGTCTCCACGGTCAGCCACGAGCTGCGCACGCCGATGAGCAGCATCATCGGCAGTGCCGAGATGCTCGCCGACGGGATCCTGGGGGACCTCTCGCCCGAGCAGGCCCGGATGATCGACGTGATCGCCCGCAACGGCGACCGGCTGCTGGCCCTGGCCGACGACCTGCTGGTGCTGGCCACCTTCGACCGCGACGCCTGGCCCGCCCAGACCGTGCCCGTCGACCTGCGCGACGTGGTGCGCGAGAGCTCCGAGGCGGTCGCCTCCCTGCTGGACCAGCGTCGGCTGGAGGTGTCCTACGACCTGCCCGGGGCCGCGCTGACCGTGCGTGGCGAGGCCTGGCACCTCGAGCGGGCGGTCACCAACCTGCTCACCAACGCCGTGAAGTTCACCCCCGACGGCGGCCGGGTCGAGGTGTCGCTGACCCAGGACCCGACCGGGCGCAGCGCCGTCCTGCAGGTCGCCGACACCGGGCTCGGCATCCCGGCCGAGGACCAGGAGGCGGTCTTCGGTCGGTTCTTCCGCTCCTCGGTGGTGCAGGAACGAGCCATCCAGGGCTCGGGACTCGGCCTGGCGATCGTGAGGACCATCGTGGAGAGCCACGACGGCCGGATCGGCGTCGCCTCGGCACCCGAGCAGGGCACCACCTTCACCGTGACCCTCCCGCTCGCCCCCGCCCCCCAGGCCGCGCGGGGCGGCAACCCGGCCGGCGCGACCATCCTCGGGGCCGGCGCTGTGGGCGAGGGATAGACCCGGTTTCAATCGGGCAGTTTGTCGTATTCATGTGGATTTGCGGGGCATACTCATCCCGTGAGCACCGCAACCCGGAGAGCGGCCGGAGTCGCCGGCCTCCTGGTCGCGATCCTGGCCGCCGCCACGACCTCGATCGTGTGGCGCCCGACCCCCGACGCCGTGGCGACCTGGTGGCCCGCGGCGGGGCTGTCGGTCGCGCTGCTGGTCCGCTCGCGGCGTACGACGTGGCCGGCGCTGCTTCCCTGCGTGGCCGCCTGCACGGCGATCGCGTCGGTGGCCGGCGGACGGCCACTCCCGGTCAGCCTCCTGATGGGCCTGGTGACGGCCGCCGAGGCCCTGGTCGTGGCCGGTGTGCTCCTGCACGGGGTCGCCTCGGGCGGGCCCCGGCCGCTCGTCGGCCCCGAGGGCTACGTCCGTGTCCTGGTCGCGGCCGGCACGGGCGCGGTGGTCGTCGGGCTCGGCACGGCGGTGGCGATGGCCCTCGTGGGCGAGCCCGTGGGGGCCAGCCTCCGCGCGGTCGCTCCCTCCCACCTGGCCGCGACCCTGGTGATCGTGCCGCTGGTGCTGATGCCGCTGGCCCTGCGGCGCGAGCGCCGCTGGGAGCTGGCGGCCCAGGCGCTCCTGCTCGGGGCGGCCCTCGTCCTGGTCTTCCTGACACCGTGGCCGATCACCCTCTCCTTCCTGCCGCTGCCGCTGCTGGTGTGGGCGGCCCTGCGCCTGAGCCCGTCGGTGGCCGCGATCGAGGTGGCCGTGCTGGCGGTCGTGGCCACCGCCTCGACCACCGCCGGCCGCGGCCCGTTCGCGAGCAGCGGTCGGGCCCTGCTCGACCCGCTCCTGGCGGGCGCGCACGTGCAGACCTACCTGGTCTGCGCCGCCGTGCTCGCCGTGCCCACGGCCCTGGCCGCGGCCCAGCGCGTCGAGCTCGTCGGACGCCTGGCCGCCGAGCGCGAGCTGAGCCAGACCATGCTCGACACCACCGCCACCATCATCTTCGTCAGCGACCCGACCGGCACCATCCTGCAGTGCAACGCCACCCTGACCCGGCTCACCGGGTTCACCCGCGAGGAGGTGCTGGGCCGCAAGTTCTGGGACTCCGGCCTGATCGCCCCGGACCGGGTCGAGACCGTGCGCCGGATCTTCGCCGAGCCCGACGGGTCGAACGTGCCGGACTTCCGCGAGGCCGACGCCCTGACCAGCACCGGCGAGCGCCTGCGGGTGGTCTGGAGCAACAACGTCGTGCGCGACGACGAGGGTCAGATGCTGCGGGTCGTGTGCACCGCCACCGACGTCACCAGCGAGCGCAGCACCTCGGGGCTCGTGCGCCACCTGCTCGAGGCACCCGTCGCCACCGCTCTCGTGGCCCTGGACGAGCACGGTCGCGTCGTCCTGGTCAACCACGGCGCCGAGGAGCTGCTCGGTCGCAGCGAGGCCGACCTCGTGTCCCGGCCCGTCGCCGACATGGTCACCTCGGCGCACCCCCACGCCTTCATCAGCGGTACGTCGCTGTGCCCCGGCGACACCCAGCCGTCCGGGACGCTCGGCCCCCTGGTGCCCTCGGCCTGCCCGGCCCGGGAGCCCCAGACCCACGACTGGACGTGGGTGCACGCCGACGGCACCGAGCTGGTCGTCTCGACCACCATCAGCGTCGTCACCAACGTCGTGGGTCGGGTGACCGGCTACCTCTGCGTGGGCCGCGACGTCACCGAGCAGCGCCGCACCCAGGCGATGCTGGTCGCCTCGCTGCGCAAGGAGCGCCACGTCGTGGAGCGCCTGCGCCGGCTCGACGCCGCCAAGAACGACTTCGTCTCGACCGTCAGCCACGAGCTGCGCACGCCGACCACCAGCATCGTCGGCTACACCGAGATGCTGCGCGAGGGCGCCGCCGGCCCGGTGTCACCGGGACAGGAGGTGATGCTCGACGCCATCGCCCGCAACGGCAACCGGCTGATCGCCGTGGCCAGCGACCTGCTCACCCTGGCCGGGCTCGAGTCGGGCGACGCCACCTCGGGGGCCCGCGAGCCGGTCGACCTGGCCGACCTGGTCCGGCACGCCCGCGAGGCGGTCCACCCACTGCTGGTCGGGCGCGACCTCGACGTGTCCTTCGAGATCTCCTGGGGCACCGTCGTGGTCACCGGCGACGCCGCCCACCTGGACCGCGTGGTGATGAACCTGCTCAGCAACGCGGTGAAGTTCACCCCCGACGGCGGACGCCTGCGCTGCCGGCTGCACCGCGACCACGACACCGCGATCCTCGAGGTCAGCGACACCGGCATCGGCATCCCCGAGGACGAGCAGGACGACCTGTTCACCAAGTTCTTCCGCTCCTCCACGGCCCAGGAGCGCGCGATCCAGGGCACCGGGCTGGGGCTGTCGATCATCCGCACGATCGTGTCCGCGCACGGCGGGCACGTCGGCGTACGCTCGGCGCACCTGCAGGGCACCACGTTCACCGTGCGGATCCCCCTGGCCCCGGACCAACCGGTGGCCGCGGTCGAGCCCGGCCAGGACGAGCGCCCCGGCCGGGCCACGGACCTCAGCGCCGGTTGACCGCCGAGATGACCGCCTTCAGCGAGGCGGTCACGATGTTGGCGTCGAGCCCGACGCCCCAGAGCACCTGCTCCCCCACGGCGCACTCGACGTACGCCGCCGCGATCGCGTCGCCGCCGGCCGACAGCGCGTGCTCGGCGTAGTCCAGGACGCGCACGTCGAAGTCGTTCGGCAGCCCGTTGATGGCGTCGACGAACGCGGCGATCGGGCCGTTGCCCGAGCCGTGCAGCTGGGCGATCTCGCCGTCGACGTAGACGTTCACGTCGAGCTGGTCGAGCTCGCCGGCCGCCGAGGAGGTGTGCACGGAGTTCAGCTTCAGCGGCACCTCGCGGGTGAGGTACTCACCCTGGAAGGTGCTCCAGATCGCCGCGGAGCTCATCTCGCCGCCCTCGCCGTCGGCGGTGGACTCGGTGCTGAGCTGCACCACCCGGCTGAACTCGATCTGCAGCCGGCGCGGCAGGTCGAGCTTGTGCTCGGACTTCATCACGTAGGCGACGCCGCCCTTGCCGGACTGGCTGTTCACCCGGATCACGGCCTCGTAGGTGCGGCCGACGTCCTTCGGGTCGATCGGGAGGTACGGCGCCTCCCAGGGGTGCTCGCCGACGGGGTGACCGGCCTCGGCCGCCTCCTGCTCGAGCGACTCCAGACCCTTCTTGATGGCGTCCTGGTGGGAGCCCGAGAAGGCGGTGTAGACGAGGTCGCCGGCGTACGGGTGGCGCGGGTGGACGGGCAGCTGGGTGCAGTACTCCACCGTGCGCCGGATCTCGTCGATGTCGGAGAAGTCGATCTGGGGGTCGATGCCCTGGCTGAACAGGTTCATCCCCAGGGTCACCAGGCAGACGTTGCCGGTGCGCTCGCCGTGGCCGAACAGGCAGCCCTCGACCCGGTCGGCGCCCGCCATCTGGGCCAGCTCGGTCGCCGCCACGGCCGTGCCGCGGTCGTTGTGCGGGTGCAGGCTGATCGTCGTGTGCTCGCGGCGGGTCAGCTGGCGGGAGAACCACTCGATCTGGTCGGCGTACACGTTCGGCGTCGCGACCTCGATGGTGGCGGGCAGGTTGAGGATGATCTCGCGACCGTCCTCGGGCTGCCACACGTCGGAGACGGCCTCGCAGACCTCGAGGGAGAACGGCAGCTCGGTGCTGGTGAAGATCTCGGGCGAGTACTCGTAGCCGATGATCGTCTGGCCGAGGTTGGCCTCGGCGTACTTCATGAACAGCTCGGTGCCGCGGACCGCGATGTCCTTGACGTCGTCGCGGCTGGCGCGGAAGACGACCTTGCGGAACATCGGCGCGAGCGCGTTGTAGAGGTGGATGTTGGCGTGGTGCACGCCGATCAGTGACTGCGTGGTGCGCTCGATCAGGTCCTCGCGGGCCTGGGTCAGCACCGAGATGGTCACGTCGTCGGGCACCTTGTCGCGCTCGATCAGCTGGCGCACGAAGGAGAAGTCGGTCTCGCTGGCGCTGGGGAAGCCGACCTCGATCTCCTTGTAGCCCATCTTCACCAGGAGGTCGAACATCCGGTGCTTGCGCTCGGGCGACATCGGGTCGATCAGGGCCTGGTTGCCGTCGCGCAGGTCGGTGGAGAGCCACCGGGGCGCCCGGGTGATCCGTGCCGACGGCCAGGTGCGGTCGGGCAGGTCGATCGGCGGGAAGCTGCGGTAGCGCTCGACGGGCATGCCGCTGGGGCGCTGGGTGTTGGTGAAGCCTGAGTGCTGCAGTGTCATCGGGGATCCTCGGGGTCGCTGCGGGTGCGAGCCGGGCGCGTCGAACTCTCCGCGAGCGAGGGGTCCGGCGGGATCAGACCTCGCTGCGGCAGCGAAGGAGGAGGCTGCGCATCATCGAGGCCAGCCTAGCCCAGCCGCCTCGGGTGTGCGCGCCGGCTCAGGTCGCCGGGTCCGGGACCAGGTCCGTGGTCGGCGCCCGGGGCAGCCGGACGGACACCGTCGTGCCCTCCCCCTCCACCGAGGCCACGTCGACCGCGCCGTCGTGCCACTCGACGACCGTCTGCACGAGGGCCAGGCCCAGGCCCGTGCCCTGGATCTCGTCGGCCACCGAGAGCGAGGAGCGGAAGAACCGCGAGAACAGCCGCTCCTGCTCCTCCGCCGGGACGCCGATGCCCTCGTCGGCGACCTCGAGCAGGACGTCGGGGCCCAGGACGCCGAGGCGCACCGTCACCCGGCCGTCGCGGAGGCTGAACTTCACGGCGTTGTCGAGCAGGTTCAGCACCACCCGTTCGAGCTGGGCGCGGTCCACGTGCGCGGGCGGGAGGTCAGGAGCCGCGTCGACCACGAGCGTGACGCCGGCGGCGCAGGCCGTCGGGGCCAGCGCCTCGCAGCAGTCCTCGACCAGGGGCCGCAGGTCGGTGGGGGCCAGGACGAGCTGCACCTGCTCCGCGTCGTACGCCGACAGGGTGACGAGGTCCTCGACCAGGGACTGCAGCCGGCCGACGTTGCGCTCGATGACCTGCATGCCCTCGGAGACGCCCGCCTCCAGCGGCCCGAGCCCGCCCTCGTTGAGCAGCTCGAGGTAGCCGACGATGCTGGTCAGGGGCGTGCGGAGCTCGTGGGAGACCGTGGAGATGAAGGCGTCCTTGGCACGGTCGAGCTCCTCCAGCCGGCGTACGGACTCACGCTGCTGCTGGAAGGCCTGCACCTGCATCAGGGAGACGACGAGGTCGTGGGAGATCCCCTGGCACAGCGCCAGCTCACGCGGCTGCCACCCGCGGGGCACCACCGACTGCAGCAGGAACCAGCCGACCAGCTCGTCGCCGACGGCGATCGGGACCGCCGCGAGGGCACGCACGCCGAGGGACTGCAGGAGCTCGTGCGCCCCGATCTCCCCCAGCCGGGCGTCGCTGAGCGCGTCGTCCACCTGCACCGGCGCGAGCTGCTGGGCGGCCTCGAGCAGGAGGGTGGTCAGCGGCTCCGGCAGGTCGACGAACGACCGCGGCCGGGGCAGCCGGGCCGACTCGGGGGTGCTGCTCCAGGTGCCGTGCACGGCCGAGAAGCGCTCGGCGTCGACCAGGAGCACGTCGCAGCGGTCGACGACCGTGGCCTGGCCGACGGACTCGGCGGCGCGGTTGACCAGCTGCGAGGCGTCGAGGTCCTGGCGCAGCACGCGCGCGAGGTCGTTGACGACGCGGGTCTGGTCGGCCCGGTCGAGCAGCTCGGAGCGCACCGTCTGCAGCTCGCGGACCGAGTCGTAGAAGTCGGCGGTGGCGCGCTCGCCGAGGGTCTCGGCGGCCCGGCGCAGCGCTCGCTCACGGCGCAGCTGGCGGCGGAGCCGGCGTACCTCCGCGAGCGGTTCGGCAGCCCCGGTCGGCGAGGAGAGGAGATCCACGTGCGGTGTGTCCCTTTCGTCGGCCCCCCGGCCCTGGTGCGATCGATCGTACTGTCCCGACCGATGTGGTTGAAGCCTTGACGTCCTCCGGCGTGTGCGAGCCACGGACGGACAGGCGTGTCGGTTCTCGGGTCGGGGAGGCTACTCGACGGTAGGATCGCGGCGTCGTCGGCCCGGTGGGTGGCCGAGTGCCGGACGGGGGTGTCACGTGCTGCGTCGTCCCCCTGCGCGACCGGGCATGCGGGTGGCCCTGCTCCTGCTGCCCCTGGTGGTCGGCCTCGTGCTCGCCGGCTGCTCGGCGCCGCTCAAGCCCCAGACGGCGGCCGACAGGACCAGCCCCCCGAAGCTCGGCGCCTGCTACGTGCTGACCCCCCAGGACACCGACGCGCCGAGCAGCGCGACGACGTCGGTGCCGTGCACCCAGCCGCACACCTCCGAGACCTTCGCGATCGGCACGCTGCCGGCCTCGACCGGCACGGAGTACGCCTCCAAGGCCCACGGGAAGTGGATCTACCCGACCTGCGAGCGCGCGTTCGAGAAGTTCATCGGCGTCGACGAGAGCCTCGCCCTGCGGGTCACGCTCAGCTGGGCCTGGTTCCGGCCCTCCCAGCGCGGGTGGGACAAGGGCGCGCGGTGGTACCGCTGCGACCTCGTCGGCGGCACCGAGGAGGCCAGCGCCTACACCCGGCTGCCGGCCACCGCCCGGGGGCTGTTCCGGGCCAAGCCGCCCGAGGCGTGGCTGCTGTGCGCCCAGGGCCCCAGCGTGCTGGACTCCGAGAAGGTCTCCTGCACCGAGGCGCACGACTGGCGCGCGGTCACCACGATCAAGCTCGGCGACCCGCGCGACGCCTACCCCGGCGACCGGCTCGTGCAGGTGCGCTCCCGCGACTTCTGCTCCGACTCGGTCGGGGCGTGGATGAACTACCCGGTCGAGTACGAGTTCGGCTACACCTGGTTCCACGAGGCGGAGTGGAAGGCCGGCAACCGCCGTACGATCTGCTGGTCCAAGACCGATCGGTGACCCGCGGTCGACCTGCCACGAGCGAGGAGCCCGGATGACACGGCGTACGTCGGTGGGCCTCGCGACGGCCCTGCTCCCCCTGCTGACGTTGCTGGCCGCCTGCTCCTCCGACGAGACCGGCACGGCGGTCCCGACGCCGAGCCCGGGCGCCTCGGTCAGCTCGGCCGCACCCGCCCCGGCCGCGCCCCGGGTCGGCAGCTGCCACTCCCTGACGCTCCGGGAGGCCGTCGACCCGGTCGACGCCGGCTCCCCCGTCGGCTGCCGACGGCCGCACACCTCGGTCACCGTCAAGGTCGGCCGGATCTCGGCGCTCGCCGACGGCCACCTGCTCGCGGTCGACTCCCGCACCGTCCGCTCCCGCCTGACGCAGGCCTGCCCCCGCGAGGTCACCGCCGCCGCCGTCGGCGGTGACCAGACCGCACGGCACCTGAGCCGCCTCGAGGTGGTCTGGTTCGCCCCCACCCTGGAGCAGGCCGACGCCGGCGCCGACTGGTTCCGCTGCGACGTGGTCGGCATCCGCTCCACCGGCCGGCTGCTGCCGCTGCCCGCCAAGGTCGCGGGCCTGCTCGACCAGCCCGGGGCGGCCGACCGCTACGGCACCTGCGGCACCGCGGCCCCCGACGCCCGCGGCTTCCAGCGGGTCGTCTGCTCGGTGCGGCACTCCTGGCGCGCCGTCGACACCATCGACCTGCCGGCCGGCACGGCGTACCTCGACAAGGCGGCCGGCACCACCGCCGACTCCGCCTGCCAGGACCTCGCCTCCACCCGCGCGAAGGGAGCCCTGAAGTTCTCCTGGAGCTTCGAGTGGCCCACCCGGGCGCAGTGGGACGCCGGTCAGCGGTACGGGTACTGCTGGGTGCCGGAGTCCTGAGCCGGGGTGGCAGTTTCACTAGGGCCCTGGTGAAACTGCCACTGGCGACGCGAAACTTCGCGCATCCAGTGGCAGAATCACTAGGGCCCTAGTGAAACTTCTCCACCGAGATCGGCGACCGGTCAGCGCACCGGGTGGCCGGCGGCGGCGAGGGCGGCCTTGACCTCGGGGATGCGCAAGGTGCCGAAGTGGAAGACCGTGGCGGCCAGGACGGCGTCGGCGCCGGCCTCGACGGCGGGGGCGAAGTGGTCGACCGCGCCGGCGCCACCGCTGGCGATGACGGGTACGCCGACCTCGGCGCGGACCAGGCGGATCAGCTCGAGGTCGAAGCCCGAGGTGGTGCCGTCGGCGTCCATGGCGTTCAGCAGGATCTCGCCGGCGCCGAGCTCGGCGGCGCGGGCGGCCCACGCCAGGGCGTCCAGGCCGGCGGACTCGCGGCCGCCGTGGGTGGTGACCTCGAAGCCCGAGTCGGTGCCCGGCGCCCGGCGGGCGTCGACCGAGAGCACGAGCACCTGGTTGCCGAAACGGTCGGCGATCTCCGCGATCAGCTCGGGACGGCGGATCGCAGCGGTGTTCACGGCCACCTTGTCGGCCCCCGCGCGCAGGAGCCGGTCGACGTCCTCGACGCTGGCCACTCCCCCACCGACGGTGAGCGGGATGAAGACCTGCTCGGCCGTGCGCGAGACGATCTCCATCGTGGTCGAGCGGCCCTCGTGGGAGGCCGAGATGTCGAGGAAGGTGAGCTCGTCGGCGCCCTCGGCGTCGTACACCTTGGCCAGCTCGACCGGGTCGCCCGCGTCGCGCAGCTGCTGGAAGTTGACGCCCTTGACCACGCGCCCGGTGTCGACGTCCAGGCACGGGATGACGCGCACGGCCAGGCTCACCGCTCGGCGCGCCGGGGCCGGTCGGGCCAGGTCAGGTCGAGGCCGTCGGTGAGGCTGAACCGGCCCTCGTAGAGCGCGGTGCCGACGATGGCCCCCTCGACGCCCTCGTCGACCAGGCCCATCAGCGCCTCGAGGTCGGCCAGCTCGGTGATCCCGCCCGACGCCACGACCGGGCGGTCGGTCTCGGCACACACAGCACGGAGCAGCTCGAGGTTGGGGCCCTGCAGCATGCCGTCCTTGTTGACGTCGGTGACCACGTAGCGGGCGCAGCCCTCGGCGTCCAGCCGCGCCAGCACGTCGTACAGGTCGCCCCCGTCGCGGGTCCACCCGCGTGCGGCCAGCGTGCGCCCGCGCACGTCGAGGCCGATCGCGATGCGGTCGCCGTGGGAGGCGATCGCCGAGGCGCACCACGCGGGCTGCTCGAGCGCGGCGGTGCCGATGTTGACCCGCCGGCAGCCGGCGGTCATCGCGGCCTCGAGCGACTCGTCGTCGCGGATGCCGCCGCTCATCTCCACGTCGATGTCCAGGGTGCCGACGATGCGGGCGAGCAGGTCGCGGTTGTGGCCGCGACCGAAGGCGGCGTCGAGGTCGACGAGGTGGATCCACTCCGCCCCCGCCTCCTGCCAGCGCAGGGCGGCCTCGACCGGGTCGCCGAAGCGCTTCTCCGAGCCGGCCACGCCCTGCACGAGCTGGACGGCCTGGCCGTCCGCGATGTCGACGGCGGGCAGCAGCTCGAGGCGTCGTCCTGAGCCTGTCGAAGGGTGGTCGTTCATGCGGGGAGCCTCTCAGGTGGTCGGGGTGTACGCCGGGCCGGGCAGGGCTGAGAGGGCTCAGCGCCGGAACAGCATCGTGTGCAGCACGGGCACGGCGAGCAGGCTGACGGTCAGCACCATCGCGCGCAGCCCCCAGTCGTCGACGAGCACGAGGACGAGGAGGTCGAACGCCGCGACCAGCGCGACCGTCGTGGCGGTCTGCCGGCGCCGACGCTCGGCCAGCACCCCCGTCGGACGCGGGCGACGTCGGGGCAGCCGCGAGGTCAGCACCTGCTGGCGGGCGTGCTGCCGGTCGCGTCGCTCGGCCCGCGCGGCGCGGGCGGCCGCGACGACCGCGGCCTCCTTCTCCCGCTCGGCCCGGCGGCGGGCGCGCTCCTTGCTCACGGGGTCCCGGCGGTCTCGCCCGCCGCGCGAGCAGCGGCGCGTCGGGGCAGCGCGTCGACCCAGTTGCGCAGCAGCCGGGCGCCGGCGTCACCGGACTTCTCGGGGTGGAACTGGGTCGCCGTGAGCGGGCCGTTCTCGACGGCCGCCACGAAGCGGTCGCCGCCGTGCTCGGCCCACGTGACCAGCGGCGCACGGGTGCGGCCGTTGGTGACCAGGGTCCAGTCGCGCACGCCGTAGGAGTGCACGAAGTAGAACCGCTCGTCCTCGACGCCGGCGAACACGGTCGTGTCCTCGGGCACCTCGACGGTGTTCCAGCCCATGTGCGGGACGACCGGCGCCTGCAGCCGCTCCACCACGCCGGGCCACTCGTCGCAGCCGTCGGTCGCGACGCCGTGCTCGACCCCGCGCTCGAAGAGGATCTGCATGCCCACGCAGATGCCGAGCACGGGCTGGCCGCCGGCGAGGCGACGGCCGATGATCTCGTGACCCCGCACGGCGCGCAGGCCCTCCATGCAGGCCGCGAACGCACCGACACCGGGGACGACGAGCCCGTCGGCGTCCATCGCCTCGGCGCGGTCGGCGGAGAGGCGCACCTCCGCGCCGGCCCGCTCCAGCGCGCGCACGACCGAGCGCACGTTGCCCGACCCGTAGTCGAGCACCGTGACGACCGCAGCGGTCACAGCGTGCCCTTGGTCGAGGGCACCCCGGTCTCACGCGGGTCGAAGGCCACCGCGTCGCGCAGCGCGCGGGCCACGGCCTTGAACTGCGCCTCGACGATGTGGTGCGGGTCGCGGCCGCCGAGGACGCGCACGTGCAGCGCGATCTGGGCGTGCTGCGCGAGGGTCTCCAGGACGTGGCGGGTCAGCGAACCGGCGTACGGCACGCCGCTGCCGCCGATCTGGAAGTACTCCTGGCCCTCGGGCTCGCCGGTGTGCACGCAGTAGGGCCGCCCGGACACGTCGACGGCGCACTGCACCAGCGCCTCGTCGAGCGGGACCAGCGAGTCACCGAAGCGACGGATGCCGGACTTCGGGCCGAGCGCCTCGAGCAGCGCGTCGCCGAGCACGATGGCGGTGTCCTCGACCGTGTGGTGGCCGTCGATGTGCACGTCGCCCTCGCTGTGCACCGTCAGGTCGAACAGCCCGTGGCGGCCGAAGGCGGTCAGCATGTGGTCGTAGAAGCCCACACCCGTCGAGATGTCGGTGCGTCCGGACCCGTCGAGGTCGAGCTCGACGAGCACCTTCGACTCCTTGGTCTGGCGCTCGATCCGCGCGGTGCGGCTCATCGCGTCTCCTCCATCGTCTCGGTCAGGGCGTCGGTGAACGCCGTCATCTCCTCGCGGGTGCCGATCGACACCCGCAGCCAGCCCTCGGGTCCGGTCACCCGGATCAGCACCCCACGGTCCAGCAGACCCTGCCAGACGGCCTGGCGGTCCTCGAACCGCCCGAAGAGCACGAAGTTGGCGTCGCTCTCGGCCACCTCGAAGCCCTGCTCGACCAGCCAGGCCACCGTGCGGTCGCGCTCGGCGCGCAGCTCGGCCACCTTGCCGAGCAGCTCGTCGGCGTGCCGCAGGGCGGCCAGCGCGACCGCCTGGGTCACGGCCGAGAGGTGGTAGGGCAGGCGCACGACGCGCAGGGCGTCGGTCAGCTCGGGCGAGGCCGCGAGGTAGCCCAGCCGCGCGCCGGCCAGCGCGAACGCCTTGCTCATGGTGCGGGTGACCACCAGGTTGCGGTGCTCCGGGAGCAGCTCGAGCGCCGAGGGGGTCCCGCTGCGGCGGAACTCGGCGTACGCCTCGTCGATCACCACGACGCCGGGCGCGAGCTCGCACAGCTCGCCGATCACGTCGTGCGGCAGGGCGGTGCCGGTCGGGTTGTTCGGCGAGGGCAGCAGGATGACGCTCGGCTGGTGCTCCTCGACGACCCGCTTGGCCTCGTCGAGGTCGAAGCTGAAGTCCTCGTGGCGGCGGCCGGCGACCCAGGTGGTGTTGGCGTCGCGGGCGTACTCCGGGTACATGGAGTACGTCGGGGCGAAGCTCACCGCCGTGCGGCCCGGACCCCCGAAGGCCTGCAGCAGCTGCAGCATCACCTCGTTGGACCCGTTCGCCGCCCAGATCTGCTCGGGCACCAGGTCGACGCCCGCCTCGCGACCGAGGTACGCCGCGAGAGCGGCCCGCAGCTCGGAGAACTCGCGGTCGGGGTAGCGGTTCAGCGACCCGGCCGCGGCGGCGACCGAGTCGGCGATGTCCTGCACCACGACGGCCGAGGGCGCGTAGGGGTTCTCGTTGACGTTCAGGGCCACCGGCACCGGCAGCTGGGGAGCGCCGTAGGGCTCGACCCCGCGCAGCTCCTCACGCAGGGGCGGCCAGCCGAACGCGCTCACCGCTGCTCGAGGCGCACGCGCACGGCGGCCCCGTGGCCCGGGAGGTCCTCCGCGTCGGCCAGCGTCATCACGTGGCCGCCGACCTCCTCGAGGGCGGGGCGGTCGTACTCGACCAGGTGCACGGCGCGCACGAACGAGCGCACCGAGAGGCCGGAGGAGTGGCAGGCGCAGCCGGCCGTGGGCAGCACGTGGTTGGAGCCGGCGCAGTAGTCGCCCAGCGACACCGGGGCCCAGGGCCCCACGAACACCGCACCCGCGTTGCGCACGCGCGCCGCGTCGGCGGCGGCGTCGGCGGTCTGGATCTCGGTGTGCTCGGCGGCGTAGGCGTTGATCACCTGCAGGCCCTGCTCGGTGTCGTCGACCAGCACGATGCCGGACTGCACGCCGGACAGTGCCGTGCGGACGCGCTCGACGTGGCGGGTGGCGGCCACCTGCTTGTCCAGCTGGGCCTCGACCTCGTCGGCCAGGCGCAGGGAGTCGGTGACCAGCACCGAGGCGGCCATCGGGTCGTGCTCGGCCTGGCTGACCAGGTCGGCGGCCACGAAGGCGGCGTCGGCGGTGTCGTCGGCCAGGATCGCGATCTCGGTGGGGCCGGCCTCGGAGTCGATGCCGACCACGCCCTTGAGCAGCCGCTTGGCCGAGACGGTGTAGATGTTGCCGGGGCCGGTCACCAGGTCGACGCGGCGGCAGGGCCCCGCGCCGTAGGCGAACATCGCGACCGCCTGCGCGCCGCCGACCGCGTAGACCTCCTCGACGCCGAGCAGCTCGCAGGCCGCGAGGATCGTGGGGTGCGGGAGCCCGACGCCCCAGGAGCCGAACGCGGTCTTCTGCGGCGAGGAGCTCAGGGCGATCGAGCCGACGCCGGCCACCTGGGCGGGGACGACGTTCATCAGCACGCTGGACACCAGCGGGGCCACCCCGCCGGGCACGTAGAGACCGACCCGGTCGACGGGCACCAGCTTCTGGGTGACCCGGGCCCCGGGCCCGAGGTCGGTGACCACGTCGGCCTCGAGCTCGGCCTCGCAGGTCAGGCGCAGCCGGCGCACGGACTCCTCGAGGCCCGCGCGGATGGCGGGGTCGAGCTCGGCCAGGGCCTGGCGCAGCGCCTCGCGCGGCACGGTGATGTCGGTCTGCTCGACGCCGTCGAACTTCGCGGAGGCCTCGGTGATGGCCGCGACCCCGCGGTCGCGCACGTCGTCGCAGATCGGGCGCACCACGTGCACCGC
Source organism: uncultured Actinomycetota bacterium (assembly GCA_963750435.1). Classification (GTDB taxonomy): domain Bacteria; phylum Actinomycetota; class Actinomycetes; order Propionibacteriales; family Nocardioidaceae; genus Marmoricola. The sequence continues at coordinate 27,371 of CAVVQW010000021.1, forward strand.
GGCCTCGACGTCGAAGTCGGCGCGCGGGACGAGGGTGCGGTAGTCGGGGTCGACGCCGGCGGCGCCGTCCCGGAGGTCGATCCTGCGAATCATGGGCCCCAGTCTAGGTGTCGTCGACAGCCGCCATGTAACGCGGTGTTATCCATCCCGAGGGCACCGTGTGCGCCTTGTTCAGAATCAACAACTCCGCGTTACATGGGTCGTATCAAGGCTCAGGCCTCGACGCCGACGAACGGGGTCGAGTAGTCGGTCTCGGAGAGCTCGTCGAGGATCGCCTCCGCGTCCTCGACCGACATCGACGCCGCCTGCTGCTCGGCCTCGATCACCTGGCGCAGCAGGGTGGTCTCCCCCGCCGTCGCCAGGCCGGTCACCTCCGGGTGGCCATTGAGCAGCCACGCGATCGAGGCGGTGATGTAGCGCTGCTCGTCGAAGGGCTCGTACCACGTGGCGTAGCGGTGGTCCTCGGTCGGCCACGGCCGACGCGCGATCATCTTGATCGTCATCAGGCCGGCGTCGGCGGCCTGCACCGCCTCGACCAGCGCGGCGTAGTCCTCGGCGTACCCGGGCACCTGGAAGAGCTTGCGGTTCAGCGGCGTCAGGATCGTGTCGAAGGGGAACCGGCGCAGCCCCTCGGTGTGCACCGAGGGCGCGTCGTGGGTGTGGCCGGTCAGCCCGATGGCCTTGGTCAGGCCCTCCTCCTTGGCCCGGATCGCGGCCTTCAACGAGCCGTTGTCGGCCGTCACGCGATCCAGGTCGGGCAGCTTGCACACGGCGTGCATCTGGAGCAGGTCGACGTGGTCGGTCTGCAGGCGCTCGAGGGACTGGTTGATCTGGACCCAGGCCTCCTCCTCGGTGCGCAGCCCGGTCTTGGTGGCCAGGAACACCCGGTCCCTGATCTCGCCCATCATCGGACCCAGCCGCAGCTCGGCGTCGCCGTAGTCGGCGGCCACGTCGAGGTGGTTGACGCCGGCCGCGAGGGCCTCGGCGACCGAGGCGTCGGCGGTGTCCTGGTCCACCTCGGCCAGCGAGGCCGCGCCGTAGATCAGCACCGACGACCGGTGCTCGAGCCGGCCGAGTCGACGGGTCTCCATGGCGTTCCTCCTGCAGTGACGGGATGTGGGTCAGCGGGGTAGTACCCACCGACGCGCGGCTCGCACCGCACCGTGGCTCGTCCGGTCGCACGCATCGGGACCACACACCCTAGATTGGTCGGGTGACGACCGTGCCGCTCTTCCCGCTGAACGCGGTGCTGTTCCCCGGCGTGGTCACCCCCCTGCACATCTTCGAGGAGCGCTACCGCGCGCTGGTGCGCGAGCTGCTGACCGTGGAGGCGGCCTTCGACCGGGTCTTCGGCATCGTCGCGATCCGCGAGGGCTTCGAGGTCGGCGAGCACGGCATGCAGTCGGTGCACCGGGTCGGCACGCTGGTGCAGCTCACCGAGGCCGAGGAGTACGACGACGGCCGCTTCGACATCGAGACCATCGGCCGGCAGCGCCTGCGGGTGCACGCGACCGACGCGACGGGTCCGTTCCTGCGGGGCGAGGTGGAGCTGCTCGACGACGTCGACGAGCCCGGTGCCGTGGTGGAGGCCGAGCGCGCGCTGTCCACCTTCGAGCTCTACCGGCAGCAGCTCTCCGACCTCCGCGGCGGCCCGGTGCTGAGCGGGGAGATGCCCACGGACCCGGCGTACCTCTCCTACGCGCTGGCCAGCACCTGCCTGCTCACCCTCCCCCAGCGTCAGTCGCTGCTGGAGGCCGACAGCGCCCAGGAGCGGCTCGGCACCCTGCGGCGCACGCTGCACGAGGAGATGCGCGCCATGCGGGCGCTGCCCTCGCTGCCGGCCACCGAGGTCGCCCGCACCCGCTGGTCGCCCAACTAGCGGCGTGGTCAAGCGGAGGTCGTCGGGGGGCACCCCGGCCACGGTGGCGCTCGAGGCGGCCGGCGTCGCCTTCAGCACGCACGCCTACGACCACGACCCGGGGGCTGCGTCGTACGGCCTCGAGGCCGCTGCGCGCCTCGGCCTGGACCCCGCAGCCGTGCTGAAGACCCTGCTCGCCGACGTCGACGGTCGGTTGGTCGTCGCGATCGTCCCGGTCGCGGGCACCCTGGACCTGAAGGCCCTCGCCGCTGCGGTGGGTGGGAAGCGCGCGGCCATGGCCGACCCCCGGGCCGCCGAGCGCAGCACCGGCTACGTCGTCGGCGGCATCTCGCCGCTGGGTCAGCGCAAGCGGCTGACGACGGTCCTGGACGCGACCGCCGCCGACCTGCCGACCGTCTACGTCAGTGGTGGTCGGCGCGGGCTGGACCTCGGCCTGGACCCCGCCGACCTCGTGCGCCTGCTCGACGCCGTGGTCGCGCCGGTCGGGCGGGCCTGAGCCCGGGAGCCCTCGCCCAGGGGCCCCGCGTCAGGCGAGCAGGGCGTCGGTCGCCGGGTCGGGCTCGCCGTCGAAGAACCGGTCCAGGACGGCGGCCCAGACCTCGTGACCGGGGTCGACCCGGAGGAACAGCGTCATCGAGGAACGCAGCTTGAGCGCGTCGACCGGGCCCAGCACGCCGGCGGCGTCGACCTCGCCCAGGGTGAGCAGCGCGGCCGCGCACTCCTGCAGCCGCGGGCCCAGCACCGGGTGGACGGCGTACGCCGTGGCCTCGGCGCGGTCGGCGAGGCCGAAGTGGACGGCGGTCGCGCTGCGCCCCAGCCCACGCAGCTGTGGCAGCACGAACCACATCCAGTGGCTGGTCTTGCGCCCGGCCCGCAGCTCGGCCAGCGCCCGGTCGTAGGTGCCGTCGGCGTCCTGGGCGTCCAGGAACCGGTCGAGGTCCATCAGACCCGGGACTCGTCCGAGGGACGCGACAGGTCGCCCGGCTGGTCGCCCGCCTCGTCGTCCGTGCGGTGCTCGGGCCGGCGCAGCACCCAGACCTGCACGAGCGCGCCGAAGAGCGCGGCGATCGGCCACAGCAGGGCGACCCCCGGGGCCTTCAGGGCCAGCTGGAGCGGGGCGGTGCCGCCGTCGGGCAGCTTCTTCAGCGCCGCGACCTCGTCGCCGGGGCCGAGGGCCTGGCCCAGCGTCACCATGAGGTACGCCGCCAACCCGCCGCCGAGGGCGATCAGCACGACCATCAGCAGGGGGTCGCGACGGCGCCACGCCATCAGCACGACCCCGCTGACCAGCGCCGCGACCAGGGCGATCACCGCGAACCAGCCGTCGATGCCGACCTCCTTGGTCAGCTGGTCGGGGTTCAGCGAGGCCGCGTCGCCGGTGCGGGTGGCGACCGGCAGCGGGGTCACCTGCCACCACACCACGGCGCCGAGCAGGCCGGCGACGACGAACCACACCGCCGTGATGCCGAGGTCGGTCAGGGCCGGACGCAGCAGGGCGCGCCCGGAGCGCGCAGCGGGAGCAGGGGTGGGCGCGGAGACGGGGGCGTCGGTCATCCCAGGCACCCCGGACCCAGCAGGTGCTTGAGGTCGCCGTAGAGCGCCGGGGACGGCGAGACCCGCAGACGGTCGTCGAGCCGCAGCACCTGGGTGCCCTTGCGGGTGACCAGCTTCAGCCGGACCTCGGTGGTGCCGTAGTGGGTGCGCAGCACCTCCTTGAGCTGCTCGACCACCGGCGGGGTGCAGCGGGTCGAGGGCATCGTGATCACGACCGGCCCGACGCCGCGGTCCTCCATCACCGGCGTCGTGACCGCCTTGCCGCGCAGCTCGGGCTGGTCCTTGCTCTTGTCCAGCCGGCCCTGCACGGCCACGACGGTGTCCTCGACGAGCAGGTGGGCGGCGAGCTGGTAGTCGCTCGGGAACAGCAGCACGTCGATGGCGCCCTCGAGGTCCTCCACGGTGACGATCGCCCAGGCGTTGCCGGTCTTGGTGATCTTGCGGGTGACGGCGGTGATCAACCCGCACACGGTCGCGTAGGCGCCGTCGGGGCGGTCCTCGTCGGCGAGCAGCTGGCCGATGGTGCAGTCGGCGGCGTTGGACAGCACGTGCTCGAGCCCGGTCAAGGGGTGGTCGGAGACGTAGAGGCCGAGCATCTCGCGCTCGTGGCCGAGGAGGGTCATCTTGTCCCACTCCTCGATGTCGGGCACGGCGACGGTGACGCCGAAGCCGCCCTCGTCGGCGTCCATGCCGCCGAACAGGGAGTCCTGGCCGATCGCCTCGTTGCGCTTGATGTCGACGTACTGGTCGACGGCCAGCTCGTGCACCGCCAGCAGCGCCCGGCGACCGTGCCGCATCTCGTCGTAGGCACCCGCCTTGACCAGCGACTCGATCAGCCGCTTGTTGCAGACCTGGGCCGGCACCTTGTCCATGAAGTCGGCGAAGTCGGTGAAGTGCCCCTTCTCCTGCCGGGTGGTGATGATCTGCTCGACGACGTTCCAGCCGACGTTGCGCACGGCGGTGAGGCCGAAGCGGATGTCGGTGCCGACCGAGGTGAAGTTGGCCTGCGAGGAGTTCACGTCGGGCGGCAGCACCTTGATCTTCATCCGGCGGCACTCGTTGAGGTAGATCGCCATCTTGTCCTTGTCGTCCTTCACCGACGTCAGGAGGGCGGCCATGTACTCGGCCGGGTAGTTGGCCTTGAGGAAGGCCGTCCAGTAGGACACGACGCCGTACGCCGCGGAGTGGGCCTTGTTGAAGGCGTAGTCGGAGAACGGGAGCAGGATGTCCCACAGGGTCTTGACCGCGGCCGTGGAGTAGCCCCGCTCGGCCATGCCCGCGGAGAAGCCGGCGAACTGCTTGTCCAGCTCCTCCTTCTTCTTCTTGCCCATCGCGCGCCGCAGGATGTCGGCCTGGCCCAGGGAGTACCCCGCCAGCACCTGGGCGATCGCCATCACCTGCTCCTGGTAGACGATCAGGCCGTAGGTCTCCCCCAGCACCTCGGCCAGCGGCTCCTCGAGCTCGGGGTGGATCGGCACCACGGGCTCGCGGCCGGTCTTGCGGCGGGCGTACTTGTTGTGGGAGTCCGCGCCCATCGGGCCGGGACGGTAGAGCGCGCCGACGGCCGAGATGTCCTCGAACACGTCGGGCTGCATGCTGCGCAGCAGCGCCCGCATGGGGCCGCCGTCGAGCTGGAAGACCCCGAGGGTGTCGCCGCGCTGGAGCAGGGCGTAGGTCGCGGGGTCGGTCAGCTCGAGGTCCTCCAGGACCAC
>CAVVQW010000022.1:0-35439 GCA_963750435.1 uncultured Actinomycetota bacterium
CAGCGCCCCACCCAGGTCACCTGCGGCGTCAGACGCGCCCGAGCCGTTCGTGGGGTCCGTGGGATCCGTCGTGCCTGTCACTTCGTGCACCTCGCCAGCTTCGCGTCGGGGTTCTTGACCCATGCCTTCACGTCCTCGATGCCCTCCTCGAGCGTCGAGACCTTCACCAGTCGCATCTTGCCGGGGTCGTAGTGGCCCCCGAGCGCCTCGGCGCAGTTGCCCGCGGGCACCAGGAACAGCCGGGCGCCGTCGGACTGGGCCCCGACCAGCTTCTGCTGGATGCCGCCGATGACGCCGACCTTGCCCTGGTCGTCGATCTCCCCCGTGCCGGCGATGACCTTGCCGTCGGTGAGCGACCCCGGGGTGAGCACGTCGTAGATCGACATCGCGAACATCAGGCCGCCCGAGGGGCCGCCGATGTTCTCGTCGAGGTTGATCTTGACCTCGAAGGGGAAGGCGAAGCTGGGGGCGATCGTCACCCGCAACGCGCTGGCCTTCGGGTCGTCCGGTGCCGCCACGGTGCGCATCACCTCGGTGAGCCGGCGGCCGTCCCGGCGTACGACCATGGTGACGCGGCCGCCCACCGGCAGGGGCCGGATCACCCCGGTGAGGTCCTCGAGGCCGCTCACCTGCGTGCCGTTGGCCGAGAGCACGGTGTCGCCGGGCTCGAGCTTGCCATCGGCGGGTCCGTCGGCGGTGACCGAGTCGATGCGGGCGGCGGTGCGGTAGCGGATGTCCAGAGCGCCGAGGGCCGCCGCGACGGCGTTGTCCTGGCTGGAGACCATCTGCTGGCTGGACTGCTGCCGCACGCTCGCGCGGGTGTCCTGCTTGGCGTAGATCGCCTCGTAGGGGTACACGGCCCGGTCGGGGTCGATCCAGGCCGTGACCAGGGTCGGGATGCTGATCTTGTCGGCCGGGCCGCTCGGGATGATCGTGGTCAGCCGCAGCCCGCCGGTGTCGCGGTAGGACTTCTCGCCGTCGACGGTGATGATGCTCTTGCCGTCGAACGTGCCGAGCACGTTGACCGTCGGCCCCGGGGAGAAGGTCACGTACGGCACGGGCTGCAGCGCGGCGGCCACCGAGAGGCCGACGACCAGCACGACCGCCGTCAGGGCGGCCCAGGTGCTGCGCCTCATGAGCGGTGCGCGGGGACCGCGAGGCCGAGCACGGCGCGCGACCCTGGACGCGTGACCGGGGGGAACATGTGACAGACCCTCTCACCCGGACCAACCCGAGCGGGGGACCGCCCGGTCACGGACCCGTCACGAATCCCTGTGAGACCACCGTGACGCGTGGTGCGGAGGAGCCCGGGACTCAGGCGGAGCGGCGCTGGTCGGGCCGGTCGGCGTCGCCCTCGTGCGGGGCGCGCGGCTGCTGCGAGGGGCGTACGGCGATGCCGGTGCTGCGCTCGCGCAGGGGCCGGGGGGCGCTCACCTGGCGGGTCACCTGGGTCGGCAGGTCGCGCAGGATCGCCTGGGCGAAGCGCTCCTGGGCCGCGTCGGAGCGGTCGGGGCCGGTCGGGCGGGCGCGACCGAGCCAGCCCACCCAGACCATCGCGATCGCGGTCACGACCACCGGGGGCAACCACCACAGCAGGATCTCCACCCGCTCATGATGCCGACCGCGACCGCTCCCGAGGGCCAGCAACACGCCCCCGCGAGGGCGGGAGTCGTCGCGCGCGGTCCCTCAGGGGGAGTTGACCCACTCCTCGCGCCCGTCGGTGAAGACCTGGTGCTTCCAGACCGGCACGGTGGCCTTCAGCCGGTCGATCAGCGCCCGCGAGGCGTCGTAGGCCTGGCCCCGGTGGGCGGCCGAGGCCGCCACCAGCACGGCGGTGTCGCCGATGGCCAGGTGACCGGTGCGGTGCACCGCGGCCAGCGCCACGACCTCGAACTCCGCGGCCACGCCCTCGGCCACCTCCCGCAGGCGGTCCATCGCCGAGGGATGGGCGCTGTAGTCGAGGTGGCCCACCGACTCGCCGCCGTCGTGGTCGCGGACCACGCCGACGAACAGGTTCACTCCCCCGGCACTGGGATCGTCCACGGCGGCCAGCACCTCGGCCGGGTCGAGCGGGGTCTCGCGCAGGTCGAGCAGTCGTACTACGGGGCGCACGACGGGTCGATCGGTGGGGGCGCCGGCATCGGTGGTCACCGGCCGAGGGTACGACGTTGGCCGGAGGCGGTAATTTGGCCCGCATGAGCAGCAACCCCGGCGGACCCGACGACAACCCCTTCAAGGGGACCCCCTTCGAGCAGATCTTCAACGCGCTCGGGGGCGCCGGTGGTCTCCCCGGCGGGGCCGGGGGTGCCGGCATGCCGGGCATGCCCGACCTGTCGGCCCTGATGGGGCAGATGCAGGCGATGATGCAGCCGTACGACGGGCCCGTGAACTGGGCGCTGGCGACCGACATCGCCCGGCGTACCTCCGCCCAGGAGCCCGACCCGAGCCCCGACCGCACCGCGCAGACCCAGGTCGCCGACGCGATCCGGCTCGCCGACCACTGGCTCGACGACGCCACCGTGCTGCCCTCGGGCGTGACCACGACGGCCGCGTGGAGCCGCGCGGAGTGGATCGATCAGACCACCGACCGGTGGCGCGTCCTGGTCGAGCCGGTCGCCGAGCACGTCGTCGGCGCCATGGGCAAGGCGATGCCCGAGGAGGCCCAGGCCATGGTCGGCCCGCTGATCGGGATGCTCGGCAAGGCCGGCGGCGCGATGTTCGGCCAGCAGGTCGGCGCCGCCCTGGGCGGCCTCGCGGGCGAGGTGCTCACCGCCAGCGACATCGGGCTGCCCCTGGGCCCGGTCGGCAAGGCCGCGCTGGTCCCCCACAACATCGCCGCGTTCGCCCAGGGGCTCGACGTCAGCGCCGACGACGTCCTGCTCTACCTCTCCCTGCGCGAGGCCGCCCACCAGCGGCTGTTCGCCCACGTGCCGTGGCTGCGCCAGCACCTGATCGCCTCGGTGGAGGACTTCGGCCGCGGGGTCACCATCGACGTCTCCGGCATCGAGCAGGCCATGGGCCAGCTCGACCCCTCGAACATGGAGGCGATGCAGGAGGCCCTGCAGAGCGGGCTCTTCGAACCGCACGCGACCCCCGAGCAGCAGGCCGCCCTGGCCCGGCTGGAGACCACCCTGGCCCTGGTCGAGGGCTGGGTCGACGAGGTCGTCGGCCAGGCCACGGCCGAGCGGATGCCGGCCGCGTCGAAGATGCAGGAGGCGATCCGGCGCCGCCGGGCCGCCGGCGGACCGGCCGAGGAGACCTTCGCCGCGCTGGTCGGCCTCGAGCTGCGGCCCCGCCGCCTGCGCGACGCCTCGACGCTGTGGGGCTCGCTGCGGTCCCGGCAGGGCACCGAGGCCCGCGACGCGGTCTGGGCCCACCCCGACCTGCTGCCCACCGCCGCCGACCTCGACGACCCGCTGGGCTTCCGCGAGGACCTGCCCGAGGTCTCCGAGCTCAGCGACGAGGACTTCGACAAGGCGCTCGGCGAGCTGCTCGACGGAGCCGGCGACGAGAAGCGCGCCGACGGCCCGGGCACGACCGACCCGGGCGACCCAGCCGACCCGGCCGACCCGGCCGACGGGTCCGACCCCGACGCCCCCAGGTGACGCTGCGCACCGACGCGCTCGACCTCCTCACGCACTGGCAGGCGCCCGACCCCGCCCAGGAGCAGCTCCGCACGGCGTACGCCGCGCACCTCACGGCGCACGCCGACGGGCTGTGGCGGTCCTGCTTCCCCGCGCACCTGACCGCCGGCGCCCTGGTGGTCAGCCACGACCGCGAGTGGGTGCTGCTGAACCTGCACCGCAAGGCACGTCGCTGGTTCCACTTCGGCGGCCACCTCGAGCCCGAGGACGCCTCGCTCGCCGGTGCCGCGCTGCGCGAGGCGACCGAGGAGTCGGGCCTCACCGGGCTGGTGGTCGAGGCCGAGCCGCTGCAGCTGTCGTCGCACTCGGTGGCGTTCTGCGACCCCCGCGGGCCGGTGGACCACCTCGACGTGCGCTTCCTGGCGCTCACCGGGGCCGACGTCCGGCCGGTGGTCAGCGAGGAGTCGCTCGACGTGCGGTGGTGGCCGGTCGACCGGTTGCCGACCGACGAGGCCGACATGGTGGAGATGGTGCGGCTCGCCCTGGCTCGCTGAACCGGGGCCGCTGAGACTGGCTCGCTGGTCCTGGGCCGCTAGTCCTGGCCGGCCTCGTCGTCGGGGTCCTCCGCCAGGTCGGCGTCGGGGTCGAGGTCCAGCGAGGCGCCGTGCGAGACGCCCTCGAGGTAGCCCTTGGCTCGCTCGGCACGGTCGTAGCGGTCGACCCAGCGCCAGAACGCCGGGCTGTGGTTGGGCTCGATCAGGTGGGCCAGCTCGTGCAGCAGCACGTAGTCGACGACCCAGGAGGGCATCGGCCGCAGACGCTCGGAGAGCCGGATCTGGCCGGTCGTGGTGGTGCACGAGGCCCAGCGGGTGGTCATGTTGTCGACCCAGCGCACCGAGGTGGCGGCCACCTGGCCGTCGAGGTGGGTGCGGGCCAGCTCGGCCGCCCGGCGCACCAGCTGCTCGTCGCTGCTGCGTCGACCGCGCCGGTCCGAGCGCTCCAGGCGCCGGAGCATGGTGGCGACCCACTCGGCCTCCTGGGCCCGGGTGAACCGGTCGGGGATCATCACGACGACCGTGCCGTCGCGGCGGTAGGCCGAGACCGTGCGGGTGCGACGGCGCGAGCGGCGCACCTCTACCGGCGGTGACGGAGGGCGAGAGGTCCGGCTGGTCCATGGCCGCGAACCTAGCCCCGTCCACCGACAGCGCCGCCGGCCCAGGCCAGGAGGCGGTCCAGCTCCCAGGTGTTGACGATGCGGTCGGGATCGAGACCGAGCTCCTCGGCCCGGGCGCAGCCGTAGACCTGGAAGTCCAGCTGCCCCGGGGCGTGGGCGTCGCTGTCGATCGAGAACAGGCACCCGGCGTCGATCGCCTGCTGCAGCAGGTCGGTGGGCGGGTCGCGCCGCTCGGGCCGGGCGTTGATCTCCACGGCGGTGCCGGTCTCGGCGCAGGCCTCGAAGACCGCCGCGGCGTGGAACTGCGACTGGCCCCGGGTGCCCCGGTTGCCGGTCACCAGCCGACCGGTGCAGTGACCGAGCACGTTGGTCAGCGGGTTGCGGACCGCGTTGACCATCCGCCGCGTCATCGGGGCGGCGTCCATCTGCAGCTTGGAGTGCACCGAGGCCACCCGGACGTCGAGCCGGCCGAGCACCTCCTCGGTCTGGTCGAGCGCACCGTCGTCGAGGATGTCGACCTCGATGCCCCGCAGGAGCCGGAAGCCGCCCTCGCCGAGGTGGTCGTTGACCGCGTCGACGACGGCCAGCTGCTTGGTCAGGCGCGCGGCCGAGAGCCCGTTGGCCACCTTCAACCGGGGCGAGTGGTCGGTGAGCACGAGGTAGTCGTGGCCCAGCTCGATGGCGGTGAAGGCCATCTCCTCGATCGGCGAGCCACCGTCGGACCAGTCGGAGTGGGAGTGCAGGTCCCCCCGCAGCGCCGAGCGGACCGACTCGCCCCCCTCGACCAGCGGGCCGCCGACCTCGCGCTCGAGGGCGACCAGCCGCTCGGGCGTGCGGCCCTCGACGGCCGCGACGATCACCTTGGCGGTGGAGGCGCCGATGCCCGGCAGCTCGGTCAGCGTGCCGGCCTCGACCCGGCGTACGACGTCATCGCCGAGGGGCAGGATCGTCTCCGCTGCCGACCGGAAGGCCTTCACCTTGTAGGTCTCGGCCCGACTGCGCTCCAGCAGGAACGCGATCCGGCGCAGGGCCGCCACCGGGCCGTCGTCGTAGCCCTGGGCCTCCGGTTCGCTCACCGGTCCATCGTCGCAGGACCGGTCCTGGATCCACAGCACAGAGGCCGGTGTCCACACCTCCACACCTTTGTCCACAGGGTTATCCACAGGCGGTGCACAACTACGTCAGGCCCCGGTCTGCTCCACGCATTGACCGCACTGCCTCTGCTGATTAGCGTTACCGCCCAGAAGGGGCCCTCGATGAGCCGCTGGTGCGTTCGCAAGGGGAAGGCAAACGCACACGCGTCATCGAGGGCCTCTCTTCCTGCGCAGACGCGACGGCGTCCGGGCACGTCGCGGACACGATTGACCAACCTCCCGCGAAAACCATCGACTCGGGAGAGACTGCACCAGTGAACGACGCTGCTCATCGCGAGGATCTCCGGGGACGCGATCCGCAATCCCAGCGGGATCACCGGGACCCGAGAAGGCTCCCACCGGCATCACCGGCTTCGACCAGGTGACGGGTGGTGGGGTGCCCCGAGGGCGCCCGACCCTGATCGCCGGGTCGGCGGGAGCGGGCAAGACGCTGTTCGCCGTCGAGTTCCTGGTCCGCGGGATCGTGGAGCACGACGAGCCGGGCGTGCTGCTGGCCTTCGAGGAGTCCGAGGGCGACCTGGCCACCAACGTGGCCTCGCTCGGCTTCGACCTGCCCCAGCTCGTCGCCGACGGCAAGCTGGCGATCGACGCCTTCCGGCTCGACCCGGCCGAGTTCGTGGAGACCGGCTCCTTCGACCTGGAGGGCTTGTTCATCCGGCTGGCCATGGCGGTCGAGTCGGTCGGCGCCAAGCGCGTCGTGCTGGACACCCTCGAGGTCCTCTTCAGCGCCCTGCCCAACCAGGCGGTGATCCGCAGCGAGCTCGGGCGGCTGTTCCGCTGGCTCAAGGAGCGCGGCCTGACCGTCGTCATCACCGGCGAGCGGGGCGGCGGTGACTTCCTGACCAAGTTCGGCATCGAGGAGTACGTCTCGGACTGCGTCGTGGTGCTCGACCACCGCGTCAACGACGAGATCTCCACCCGCCGCCTGCGAATCGTGAAGTACCGCGGCACCCTGCACGGCACGAACGAGTACCCCTTCCTGATCACCGCCGACGGTTTCGTGGTCGTCCCCATCACCGGCCTGGGCCTGGAGCACGTCGCCTCGGGCGAGCGGGTGCAGACCGGGATCGGGGAGCTCGACGACATGCTCGGGGGCGGCGTGTACCGCGGCTCCTCGGTGATGATCAGCGGCAGCGCGGGCACCGGCAAGACCAGCATCGCCGCGCTGATGGCCGACGCGGCTTGCGCCCGTGGGGAGCGCGCGCTGTTCATCTCCTTCGAGGAGTCCCCGAGCCAGCTGACCCGCAACATGGCCTCGATCGGCATCGACCTGCAGCGCTGGATCGACGCCGGCCAGATGCTCGTGCACTCGGTGCGCCCCACGGCCTTCGGCTTCGAGGAGCACCTGGCCCAGCTGCACCGGCTGCTGGACACCTTCGACCCGCACCTCGCGGTGCTGGACGCGATGGCCAGCCTGGGGCGCGCCGGCTCCCAGTGGGAGACCGCCTCGGTGGTCTCGCGCGACCTCGACCTGCTCAAGAGCCGCGGCGTGACCACGGTGATGACCACCCTGATGCACGCGGACGACAGCGAGACGACCCAGATCGACGCCTCGTCCCTGGTCGACACCTGGCTGCTGCTGCGCAACCACGAGAGCAACGGCGAGCGCAACCGGTTGCTCTTCGTCATCAAGAGCCGCGGCACCGCCCACTCCAACCAGGTCCGTGAGTTCGTGCTCAGCCGTGACGGCGCTGCGCTGGTGCCGGTCTTCGTCGGTCCCTCCGGGGTCATGACCGGGTCGGCCCGCGTGGCCCAGGTCGCGCAGGAGCAGCGCGAGCTCGGACGCCGGGCCGAGGACGCGCTGCGCAGGCGGCACGAGCTCGAGCGACGCACCGCCCAGGTCGAGGCCGAGATCGAGACCATGCGCCACCAGCTGCTGCAGGAGCGCTCCGAGCTGGAGCGGCTGCTCGCCGACGAGGACCAACGTGCCTCGGCCACCGAGGAGCGCGCCAGCCTGGCGCGAGGCCGAGAGGCGCACCACACCATCGAAGAGAGCGGAGCACCCCGATGAGCAGACGACTCGAGCGAGAACTTCTCCGACCTCTCCGACGGCACGTCCGAGCGCGACAAGGTGATGCTGCGCCTCTACATCGCCGGCCAGTCCCCGCGCTCCGTGCGAGCCCTGGAGAACCTCCGGATCGTCTGCGACCAGCACCTCGCCGGCCGCTACCAGGTCGAGGTGATCGACCTGCTGGAGAACCCTGCGCTGGCCCGCGGCGACGAGATCGTCGCCGTACCCACGCTCGTGCGCAAGCTGCCCGAGCCGATCCGCAAGATCATCGGCGACCTCTCCGACACCGACCGCGTGCTCGTCGGGCTCCAGCTGCGCTCCCCCGGAGTCGGTGGCGTGTGACCTCCCTCCCGGCGACCGACACGGCGCCCACCGCCCTGACGCTCTTCGTGAGCGGTGCGGCACCGCGCTCCACGGCCGCGGTCGCGACCGTGCGGGCGGTCTGCGACGAGACCCGCAGCGAGCGGGTGGACCTCAGCGTGGTCGACGCCTCCGAGCACCCGGCCCTGGCGCGGGAGAACGACGTCGTCGCACTACCCACGCTGGTGCGGGTCTCCCCCGGCCCCCTGCGGCACCTCGTCGGCCACCTGACCGACCCCGACCACGTGCGCTCCTGGCTCGACCAGGTGCTCACCCCCACGCTTGAGCCCGGCCCAGCCGTCGAGGGAGACTCGGTCCCGTGAGCAGCCAGATCGACCCTCCCGACGAGCACGGGCCCCAGGAGCACAGGCCTGACGACCACGGGGACGACACCCCCGACCTCGCCGAGCTCGTCCAGCGGGTGACCTACCTCCAGCAGGCCCTGACCGCCATCGGTGGCGGCGGGGTGGACGCCGTGGTCATCGGCGGCCCCGACGAGGAGCAGCTCTACACCCTCACCAGCGCCGACCGGCCCTACCGCGTGATCGTGGAGAACATGGGCGAGGGCGCCATCACGGTCTCGGCCAACGGCGTCATCCTCTACGTCAACCCGACGCTGTCGGACTTCCTCGGCGTCCGCTCGGGCTCCATGGTCGGCCGCGACATCACCGAGTACGTCGACCTCGACCAGCAGCCCGTGCTGGTCTCGCTGCTGGCCGGCCAGACCGAGAGCACCCGCCGCGCCGAGCTGCGCCTGCACAAGAACGACGGCACCACCGTGCCCTTCCTGGTCGCCGCGACCGACCTGCACCTCGAGGGCGTGCTCGTCCGCTGCCTGGTCCTGACCGACCTCAGCATGCAGAAGCTGATGGAGCACCAGGTCGCCGCCGAGGCCGCTCGCAACGAGCGGCAGGAGGTCGCCCGCGAGGTCAACGACACCATCGTGCAGGGCCTGGTGGCGGCCGAGATGGCGCTCGACCTGGGCCAGACCGAGCTCGCCCGCAGCCTGATCTCGCGCACCTCCAACCACGCCCGCCACTGGATCGGCGAGCTCGCCGGTGGTGACCAGCTCGAGCCGGGGTCCGCGCTGCGCAGCGGTCCGGCGCACGCGGACGCAGGCAGGCCGTGAACGCCGTGAACGCCGTGAAGACCGAGGGCCTGAACGTCATGGTCGTCGACGACTCGCCCGACCTCCGAGAGCTGATCACGATGGTGATCCAGCGCCACCCGGCCAAGTGGCGCGTCGTCGCCACCGCCGAGCAGGGTCGCGAGGCCGTCGACGAGGCGCGCACGAACCAGCCCGACCTGGTGCTGCTCGACATCGCGATGCCGATCATGGACGGCATGGAGGCCCTGCCGCTGATCCGTGAGGTCGCTCCGTCGGCCGTCGTGGTGATGCTCTCGGGCTACCCGTTCGCCACGGCCGGCGCCGGAGCGCTCGAGGCCGGCGCGCACGGCTACCTGGAGAAGTCCAACCTCGTGCGCGGGCTGATCCCCCGGCTCGAGCGCATCCTGGACGGCGACCCGACGGGCGAGGGCTGAGGCCCCTTCCCGGGGCTGGGCCACTCAGACGCCGGTGAAGCGGGGGGCCCGCTTCTCCCGGGCCGCCGCGATGCCCTCCTGCAGGTCGGCGGTCGCCAGCGTCACCGGCTGCGCGAAGGCTTCGTACTGCAGGCACGCCTCGAGGTCCTGGTGGCGCGCGCGGAGCGCGAGGGTGGTGTAGCGGCTGGCGATCGGGGCGGTCGCGGCGATGCCCTCGGCGATCTGCAGGACCTCGGCGTCGAAGTCCTCAGGAGGGAGCACGCGCGAGACCAGGCCCATGGCCCGGGCCTCCTCGGCCTCCAGCATCCGCCCCGTCAGGAGCAGGTCGCGCGCGTTGGCCTCGCCCACCACGTCGGGCAGCAGGTAGGTGGCCGCCATGCCCGGGTGCATCCCGAGCTTCACGAACGGGACGCCCACCTTGGCGCCTGCGGCGGCGTACCTCAGGTCGCAGGCGAGGGCGACGCAGAGGCCCGCCCCGATCGCGTGGCCGTTGACCGCCGCGATGGTGGGCACCTCGAGCTTCCGGATCGAGAGCCACGCGCGGTAGAAGGCCAGCATCCGGGCCCGGAGGTGGTCCACGCCGGCCTCGGGCTCGCTCGCGATCCAGCTGGTGTCGCCACCGGAGCAGAAGGCCGAGCCCTCCCCGGTCACCACGACCACCCGCACGCTCCGGTCGGCCGCGACCTCGTCGACCGCGGCCTGCCAGGAGGCGGTCATCGGCTCGGACATGGCGTTGCGCTGGTCGGGGTTGTCGAGCACCAGGCGCACGACGCCGGCCGACGGGCGCTCCACCCGCAGGTGCGGCAGGGACTGCGAGGAGGGCTGCTCAGCAGGTGGGGGGACGGTCCTGTTCGTCGACATGGGCGGAGGCTACCGCCGCGGGACACGCAGGGGGCGGGCCTCCCCTGCGTGGATTGAGCCTGAGCGTGGACTAGGGTCGGTCGAGGTTCGATCAGCGAACCCCGGCGGGTTTCCCTGTACGCCCCCGCCGCGACGACCAAGAGACCACAAGGAGGCCGTCATGGCGGAGACCTGGAGCGGCGAGTTCTACTGCGTGAAGTGCAAGGAGAAGCGTGAGGCGGACGGTGAGGTCAAGGTGAACGACAAGGGCACCCGGATGGCCAAGGCTGTCTGCCCCGTCTGTGGCACCAACCTGAACCGCATCCTCGGCAAGGCCTGACGCACCACAGCAGGCTCGGCACAGCCGACACCACGGCGGGGTCCCCTCACGGAGGGGGCCCCGCCGTCGTCGTGCCCGGACCGATCCGCCCTGGGACCCCGCGGCCCGTGGACGGTCGTGGCCTGTGGACGGTCGTTCGCTGTGGTCGGTACGTCGACCTAGCGTCGCGCCATGCCCGTGCCGTCCTCGCCTCCAGCCTTCCCACCAGCCCCGCCGCCGCTGCTCGCCCCCGGCCTGCGGGTCGTGACGCGCGGCCGCGACCACCTGCAGGTGGGGCTGCACCCCGGTCGGCGCGTCGTCCTGCCGCGCACACCGGCCGTCGAGCGGGTGCTGCAGGCGCTGCTCGAGCGACGTGCCCCCGGGGACGACCCCGCCTCGCGGTCGGTGCTCGAGCACCTGCGGCGCGCGCGCTGCCTCGACGACCGGCTCCCCGACGCGCCCGGGCCGGTCGCGGTGCAGGGGAGCTGGCCCCGGGCGGGGCCGACGGCGACCGACCTCCTGGCCGGGTGCGGCGTACCCCTCACGCGGTGGCCGTCCCGGGCCGCGGTCGTGCTCGTGACGGCCGAGGGCGAGCTCGACCGTGACCTGCTCGACCCGCTGCTGCGCCGGCGTACGCCCCACCTCGTCGTGCGGCTGGTGGACGGCGCGGCGGTGCTCGGGCCGTTCGTGGACCCGGGGACGACCGCGTGCCTGCGCTGCCTCGACGCCCACCACTCGGTCGCCGACCCCGACCACGTCGCCGTGACGACCCGCTACCTGCGCGCGACGCAGCATCCCCGCCCCGACGGCGAGCCCGACCTGGTCGACCCCGTCCTGCCGACCCTGGCGCTGGCCTGGGCCGTGCGCGACGTGCTCACCCACCTGGGTGGTCGCACGCCCTCCACCTGGTCGAGCAGCGTCCACATCGGTCCCGACGGGTGCCTGCCCGAGGTCGTCACGTGGTCGCCGCACCCCGAGTGCGGATGTTGCTGGGCCGCGGATGCCCGGCCGTCGGGCACGATGGACACATGACCTCCGTCACCGCACCCGTCGAGGTGCCCGCCGCGTGAGTGAGCTGCCGCGCAGGGCCGTCCGTCGTACGGCCCGACTGGCTGCCCTCCCCCTGGGGTACGCCGGGCGCACCGCGTGGGGGCTCGGCAAGCGCATGGGCGGAGCTTCGGCGGAGTCGGTGCTCACCGAGGTGCAGCAGCGCACCGCCGAGCAGCTCTTCCGCACCCTGGGCGAGCTCAAGGGTGGCGCGATGAAGTTCGGGCAGGCGATGTCGATCTTCGAGGCGGCCCTGCCCGACGAGCTCGCCGGTCCCTACCGCGAGCAGCTCACCAAGCTGCAGGACTCCGCCCCGCCGATGCCCACCATGACCGTGCGCGAGATCCTCGCCCGCGAGCTCGGCGCCGACTGGAAGGACCGCCTGGTGCGGCTCGACCCCGTGCCCGCGGCGGCCGCCTCCATCGGCCAGGTCCACCGCGGCACCTGGTTCGACGGCCGCGAGGTCGCGGTCAAGGTGCAGTACCCCGGCTCGGCCGAGGCGCTGACCTCCGACCTGCGCCAGCTCTCGCGCGTCTCCCGCGGGCTCGGCCCGCTCGTGCCCGGCCTCGACGTCAAGGCGCTCGTGGCCGAGGTGCAGGCCCGCGCGGTCGAGGAGCTGGACTACCAGCTCGAGGCCGAGGCCCAGCACGCCTTCGCGCTCGAGTTCGCCGACGACCCCGACATCGTCGTGCCCGACGTCGTCGAGTCGTCCGGGACCGTCCTGGTCACCGAGTGGATGGACAGCGAGGCCTCGTTGGCCAAGGTCATCCGCGAGGGCACCCAGGAGGAGCGGGACCACTACGGCCACCACTTCCTGCGGTTCATCTTCGAGGCCCCGTCGCGCACCGGCATGCTGCACGCCGACCCCCACCCCGGCAACTTCCGGCTGATCCCCGACGCCGACGGCCGACCGGGTCGCCTCGGCGTGCTCGACTTCGGGGCCGTGGCGCGCCTCCCCGACGGCCGGCTCCCGCGATCGATCGGTGCGCTGATCCGGATCGCGCTGATGGAGGACTACGACGCCCTGGTCACCGCCCTGCGCGACGAGGGCTTCATCCGCGAACGGGTGCGCATCGACGCCGAGCAGCTGCGGAGCTACCTCGGCCCGTTCCTCGAGCCTGCCAGCGTCGAGGAGTTCACGTTCTCGCGCTCGTGGATGCAGGAGCAGTTCAAGCGCGTCAACGACCCCCGCACCGACGCCTACTCCACGATGCTGCGGCTGAACCTGCCCCCGGCGTACATGCTGATCCACCGGACGTTCGCCGGCGGCATCGGCGTGCTCAGCCAGATCCAGGCCACGGTGCCGTTCCGCCAGGTGATGATCGAGTCCCTCCCCGGCTTCGCCGACCCGGAGGGCGGCGGGGACGCCTGACGCACCCGCCGAGACGGCGCGTGTGCACGCCGAGACGGCGCGTGTGCACGCCGAGACGGCGCGCGTGCACGCCGAGACGGCGCGCGTGTACGCCGAGACGGCGCGCGTGTACGCCGAGACGGCGCGCGTGTACGCCGAGACGGCGCGTGTGTACGCCGAGACGGCGCCCGTGTCACCACCACTCGGAGTCGAGCTTGCCCTCCATCGCGCGCAGGTGCTGCCGCGAGCACCTGTCACAGAACCAGCGCGGGTGGCCGTTCTCCACGGCGCTCGTCCAGGTCAGGGGCGGTGCGTCACCGGGGTCCGTCGTACCGCAGAAGCTGCAGGTCACCATGACTCACAGTAGGACGGACACCGGACACACGCGCCGTCTCGGCGTACATACGCGCCGTCTCGGCGGACACACACGCCGTCTCGGCGGACACACGCGCCGTCTCGGCGTACATGCGCGTCGTCTCGGCGTGCCGCGAGCCCCGGGGAGGGCTGGCCTTCCCGGGGCTCGGGGCCCTGGTGGTGCTGGTGCTGGTCTCGCCCGTCGTACGCCGGGTGCCGGGGCCTAGATGGCTCGGGCCACGGCGAGACGTGCCTGCGAGGCGGCTCGCTCGGCCCGGCGGGAAGCCCGCTCGGCCCGGTGCGAGAGCCGTGCGGCCCGACGCTGCAGCCGGTGCGTGGCGGCAGCCCTCCGGGACAGGCGGGTCTCGGCGATCTCGACCTGGCGAGCGAGGTAGAGCTCGCGGGCCAGGTGAGTCTCGATGAGGCTCATCGTCCTTCTCCTTCGTGGTCGTGCTGGTCAGGTGGTCGTGGTCGGTCATCTGTTCAGGCGGCCGACCAGGCGGGAGCGTCCTTGCGGGGGCGACCGCGGGGGCGCTTGCGGGGGATCACTGCTCCGGAGAGGAACAGCTCACCGCCCCACACGCCCCACGGCTCGCGACGCTCGAGGGCTCCGGCCAGGCACTCCACCCGGACCGGACAGTCCTGGCACAGCGCCTTCGCGAGCTCGACGTCGCTGGGCGACTCGGCGAAGTACAGCTCCGGGTCGCTCACCCGACAGGGAAGGCTCGAAATGTCGACGGCTGGGTCGACAACGGTGATGCTCATCTGTCACCTCCTCGTGACATGAAAATTCGTAGAGGGTCGTCTCGGACCTGGTCCGGGAAACACGAAGGCCGCGGATCCCTGGTGGGTTCCGCGGCCTGGAGGCTGCCGATCATGAGGTGAGGACCTCAGGTGATCGGTGGACTCCAGGTGCGGTGACCCATGACCGTGCCGTTGCCGGCAGCGATCACGAAGGTGTCCTGGGAGAGCGGGGTGGCCGGGCCGTCGACACGACGACGGGCCTGCTCCGAGCAGAGTCCTCCCTGGACACCGCTGAAGACGGGCGCGAGCATGCGGGACCGGGTGACGGTCGCGTGGGTCTGGTTCCAGAGCTTCATCTCGCACCTCCTTCGGGTGTCGGCGGGGAGGCACGGGGCCTCGTTGACTGAGCAGCACCGTACGCCGGTGGCGAACGGGGGTGCAATCGATTTAATGCGGGTTTTCTCGAGAACCTTCCGGGAGGCACCCGGAGGCCCCTCTCAGGCGAGGATCTCGAGGAGCTCCTCGGCGTAGCGGTCCAGCTTGGTCTTGCCGATGCCGTTGATCGACTGCAGCCCCCGGCGGTCCTTCGGCCGGACCTCGGCGAGGGCCTCGAGCGTCGCGTCGGAGAACACGACGTACGCCGGGATGCTCTGCGCGTCGGCCTGGTCCTTGCGCCAGCTGCGCAGCGCCTCGTAGAGCTCCTCGTCGTAGGGCACCGGGCACTGCGAGCAGTAGCCGCGGTTGCGCTCGCGCGAGCTGGCGAGCGGGGTCTGGCACTGCGTGCAGACCGCGGCCTTCTTGGCGCCGCGGGTGCTCGCCCGCGAGACGGGGCCACGCTCGGCGCGGTCGGTGCGCGAGGCCGGACGCAGGCCGTCGAGGAAGCGGCTGGGCTTGCGCCGCGCCTGTCCCCCGGGGTTGCGGGCCAGCGCCCAGGACAGCCACAGGTGCTCCCGGGCGCGGGTGATCCCGACGTACAGCAGCCGGCGCTCCTCCTCCACGGCGGCGGGGGTGTCGGCGTAGGTGATCGGCATCGAGCCCTCCTGCAGCCCGCACAGGAAGACGGCGTCCCACTCCAGGCCCTTCGCGGCGTGCAGCGTGGCCAGGGTGACCCCCTCGGCGACGGGCGCGTGCTGCTCGTGCGCCCGCCGGTCGAGCTCGACGACGAACCCGGCCAGCGACGGCGCGGGGTCGTGGCGCACGAAGTCGTCGGCCTGCGAGACCAGCGCCTGCAGCGACTCCCAGCGATCCCGCGCCTGCCCGCGGGCGGTGGGCGCCTCGGTCGACCAGCCCATGCCGGTCAGCACGCCGGTGACCCGGGCCAGGAGGTCCTCGGACTCCGCTCCCCCGGCCCGGACCTCGCCGCGCAGCAGGGCCAGCGCCTGGCGCACCTCCTGCCGCTCGAAGAACCGGGCCGCGCCCCGGACGACGTAGGACAGCCCGCGGGCGGTGAGCGCCTCCTCGAAGGCCTCGGACTGGGCGTTGATGCGGAACAGCACGGCCATCTCGCGCAGCGGCACGCCCTGCTTGCTCAGCCGGTGCACCTGCTCGGCCACGGCCTCTGCCTCGTCGACCTCGTCGGGCGCCTCGTGCCAGCTCAGCGCCGGGCCCTTCTCGCGCTGCGCGCGCAGCTGCACGCTGGAGGTGGTGGAGCCCCGCAGCAGCGCGTTGGCGGCCTCGATCACCTGCGGCGTCGAGCGGTAGTTGCGCACCAGCTCGACGGCGGTGGCGCCGGGGTGCTTGGTCGTGAACTCGGTGAGGTACGACGCCTGGGCGCCCGCGAAGGAGTAGATCGTCTGGGCGGGGTCGCCCACGACGCAGATCTCGTCACGGCCGCCGAGCCACAGGTCGAGCAGGGCCGACTGGATCGGGCTGACGTCTTGGAACTCGTCGACCACGAGCCACTTGTACTGGCGGCGCACCTCGGCCGCGACCCGGTCGTCCTCGCTGAGCAGGGCCGCGTCGATGAGCAGGACGTCCTCCATGTCCATCCGCCCCTGGTCGCGCTTGAGCTCTTCGTAGCTGGCGAACACCTTCGCGACCGTCGCCGCGTCGAGGCCGCTGACGTCGCGCCCGTGGGTCGGGGCGAGCCGGACGTAGTCGTCGGGCCGGACGTTGCTGACCTTGGCCCACTCGATCTCGCTGGCCAGGTCGCGCAGCGTCGCCTGCCCCACCTCGACGCGGTTGCGGCGCGCGGCGCCCGCCACCACGGGGATCTTCGAGGCGGTCAGCTCGGGAGGCGCACCGCCGTAGACCTTGGGCCAGAAGTAGCGCACCTGGCGCAGCGCCGCCGAGTGGAACGTGCGGGCCTGCACGGCCCCGGCGCCCATCGTGCGCAGCCGACCGCGCATCTCGCCCGCCGCACGGGTGGTGAAGGTGACCGCCAGGACCTCGGAGGGGTTGTAGACGCCGGCGGCCACGCCGTAGGCGATGCGGTGGGTGATCGCGCGGGTCTTGCCGGTGCCGGCGCCCGCGAGCACCCGGACCGGGCCGCGCAGGGCCAGGGCGACCTCGCGCTGCTCGGGGTCCAGGGCGCCGAGGAGGTCGTCGGCCAGCATCAGGAAATGTTCTCCGTCCTGGGTGTGTTGGGTCGGGGACGAGCGTAGACGCGAGAGAGGACACGACGTGACCCAGGAGTCCGGCACCCCGCCGACCCAGCAGCCCACCAGCGGGACCTTCACGATGTACAGCACCCCCTGGTGCGGGTACTGCCACCGCCTCAGGAGCCAGCTGGACCGCGAGGGCATCGCCTACGACGTGGTCGACATCGAGCAGGACCCGTCCGCGGCCGACCTGGTGATGCAGGTGAACGGCGGCAACCAGACCGTCCCCACCCTGGTGTACGCCGACGGCAGCGCCCAGACCAACCCCTCGGTCGCGCAGGTCAAGCAGAAGCTGGCCGCCCTGGCCTGAGCGCTCGGCCGTCCGGCGCGACCCACTCGACCGCGGGAGGGCGCAGCCGGGCGCACCGCGGCAGCCCGCACTCGTCGGTGAGGTGGAGCCGAGCCCGCACCTCGGGTGCCTCGACGTCAGGCAGGTCGTCGAGCATCAGCTTGGCGCGCCGGAACATCGCGAAGTCGGTCCCACCGCCCTCGCCCCAGGTGAGGTAGACGAACCGGGCTCCGCGTCGCCCCTGCACGGCCGGGCCGCGGAAGTCCCGGACCTCGCCCGGCACGACCTCGATCTCGAGCTCCCACCGCGCGTGCTCGGCGTCGCCCGGCACCAGGTGGGCGGGCTCGCGACCGAGCTGCACGCCGACGTGCACGTCGGCGTGCGAGCCGCAGCGCAGCCCGGGCAGGTGGTGACCGTCGAGGACCAGGAGCACGGCACTCACCAGTGGCCGGGCAGCGGCCCGCCGTACCAGTGCTCGATCAGCGACCGCGAGATCGAGACCCCGCTGGGCAGGAACACCGCCTCTGCCTCGGTCTGCTGCCGCAGCTCCTCACGGGTGAACCACTGGGCGTCCTCGATCTCCGCGCCGTCCACGTCTATCGCGGTGTGCGTGGCGCGGCCGGTGAAGCCGATCATCAGGCTTGCCGGCATCGGCCAGGGCTGGCTGCCGAAGTAGGCCACCTCGCCGACCCGCACCCCGGTCTCCTCCTGCACCTCCCGGCGTACGGCGTCCTCCATGGTCTCGCCGGGCTCGACGAACCCGGCGAGCGTGGAGTAGCGACCCGGCGGCCAGGCGGGGCTCCGGCCCAGCAGCGCCCGCTCCTCGGGGGTGCCGGGCTCGCCGTCGGTGACGATCATGATGACGGCGGGGTCCGAGCGCGGGAACTGGTCGCGCCCGCAGGTCGGGCTGTGCAGCACGTGCCCCGCCTGGCGGGACTCCAGCCGGTCGCCGCAGCGGGGGCAGTACGTCGTGGCGGCGTGCCACTCGGCGAGCCCGATCGCGTGCATCACCAGCGGCCCGTCCTCGATGCTGTCGTCGACCAGGCCCATCATCACCGCGCGCAGCGGCACCCACTCGTCGCGGGCGCCCGGCGCCGCCTCGGGCTCGACGACCACCGCGAAGTGCTCCACGCCGTCGCGCTCGCCGAGCAGCAGCCGGAGCCCGTCGGGCACCTCCGCCGAGGGCAGCCACCGCAGCCCGCCGTCGACGGGACGCACCCGCGACCCCGCGATCACCAGCACCCGGGTCGACGGGTCCTGCCAGCGGTCCTCGACCCACTGCTCGTCGGTGCGCAGCACGCCGTGGCGGTCGTGGGCGTGCTGGCTGAGCGCGACGTGGGGCAGCACGCGCGGTTCGGTCGGGGTCATCGGGTCTCCTGCGTCGGGGTGCCGGGCTCGGACTCCAGCCAGGCGGTGAAGGCACGGTGGTCGTAGGGGCGTCCGAGGAACTCCTCCACGAGGTCGGCCGCGTCGCGCGACCCACCCGAGGCCAGGACGACGTCGCGGTAGCGGTGGGCCACCTCGGGGGCGAACAGGTCGTCGGGGTCGAACGCGGAGAACATGTCCTTCGCGATCACCAGGCTCCACATGTAGGTGTAGTACGCCGAGGAGTAGCCCTCGAGGTGGCCGAAGCCGGTGTGGAAGTGGGTGTCGGGCACCACCGCGAGCAGGGAGTAGCGCTCGAACAGCTCGTGCAGCCGCGTGGTCAGGTCGCTCGGTCGCTCGGCGTGGAACCAGTAGGAGATCGCCGCGTAGGCCATCTGGGTGCGGGTCAGGAAGCCCTGGCCGAACTCCGCCGCGGCCCGCATCCGGGCGACCAGGTCGGCCGGCACCGGGACGCCGTCGTCGTCGACCGCGAAGGTCTGCAGCACGCGCGGGTCCCAGGCCCACTCCTCCAGCATCTGCGACGGCGCCTCGACGAAGTCCCACTCGGTGGCCACGCCGGAGAACCGCACCCAGTCGTGCCGGCCGGCCAGCACGTGGTGCATCAGGTGGCCGAACTCGTGGAACAGCGTCACCACGTCGTCGGGAGCCATCAACCCGCGCGGGAAGTTGCAGACCAGGACGCCCTCGGCGAGCTGGCGGCCGCGCACGCCGGGCACGAGGGTGAACTGGGCCGCGTGGTTGTACTTCCCGGTCCGCGGGTGCAGGTCGAGGTGGATCCGGCCGAGCAGCTCACGGTTCTCCGCCAGCCGCACGTCGTACGACGTGACCTCGGCGTGCCAGGTGGGGGTCGCGACCGGCTCGTAGACCAGCCCGAAGAGCCGACCGGTGACCTCGAGGAGGCCGGCACGCACCCGGGTGAAGTCGAAGTAGCGGCGGACCTCCTGGGCGTCGACCCCGAAGCGCTCGCGCTTGAGGCTCTCCAGGTGGTGGCGCCAGTTGGAGAAGTCGATCGTGTCCTCGCCCTCCTGGCGGGCGAACGTCAGCAGCTGGTCGATCTCGCGGCGGCCGCTGTCGCCCGAGACGGCGGCGATGCCGTCGATGAACTCCGGGATCGCGTCGCCGCGCCCGATCATCTTCACCTCGGCGTCGTAGCTCGGCCAGTCGGCGTACCCCAGCAGGCGGGCGTGCTCCTCGCGCACCTCCAGCAGCTCGGCCAGCACCGGCTCGTTGTCGGGCCAGCCGATGTTGAGGAACGAGTGCGCGACGGTACGTCGGGCGGCCGGGTCGCGCGCGTAGGTCAGGAACGGGATCGTGTCCGGGTACTCCGTGCTGATCTCCACCTGGCCCGCGGCGTCGGCCGGGTGGTCGGCGCGGAAGTCGTCCGGGAGGCCGTCGAGCGCCTCGACGGGCACCGTGGTCGTGCGCCGGCCCTCGCGGATGCCGCGGGAGAACGCCTGCCCCAGGGTGCTGGCCCGGTGGTCCAGCTCGCGCACGCGGGCGCGGGTGTCCTCGTCGCGGTCCACGCCGGACCGACGGAACGACTGCAGCGCCTTCTCCAGCGCCCGACGCGCCGGGGCGTCGAGCACGTCGGCGTCCAGGGCGGAGAGCCGCTCGTGGACGGCGGCGTCGAGGTGCAGGTCGGTGTCGAGCTGCTGCACCTCGATCTCGACCTCCTCCGCGGCGGTCACCACGGTCGGGTCGGGGTGCACCGAGCTGAGCAGCGAGGCGAGCGCACCGACGTTCGCCAGCGCCACCTGCGCGTCGTTCCACAGGTGCAGCGCGACCACGTCGCCGACGGGCGCGTCCTTGAGCGCCGCGACGTGGGCGCCGACGTCGGCCAGAGCGCCCCTCGAGCGTGCGGCGAACCAGCCGGACCAGTCGCCGTCGGTCTCGGGGAGGGACAGGGGCGTGAGGTCGGTCGACTCCATGCTGGCGAGGTTAGCCCTAGGGTTGGCCGGCATGAGCACCCACATCGGCGCCGACCCGGGCCAGGTGGCGCCCACGGTCCTGCTGCCCGGAGACCCCCTGCGCGCGCGTTGGATCGCCGAGACCTTCCTCGACGACGCCACCTGCTACAGCGAGGTCCGGGGCATGCTCGGCTACACCGGCACCTGGCGCGGGCACCCGGTCTCGGTGCAGGGCTCCGGCATGGGCCAGCCGTCGATGTCGATCTACGTGCACGAGCTGTTCACGGCGTACGACGTGG
This sequence comes from uncultured Actinomycetota bacterium, assembly GCA_963750435.1. GTDB lineage: Bacteria > Actinomycetota > Actinomycetes > Propionibacteriales > Nocardioidaceae > Marmoricola. The sequence continues at coordinate 20,962 of CAVVQW010000022.1, forward strand.
AGCGGGTGGTGCGGGTGGGCTCGTGCGGCGCGCTGACCGAGAAGGTCGGGCTGCGCGACGTGGTGATCGCCTCCGGCGCCTGCACCGACTCCTCGATGAACCGGCTGCGCTTCCACGGCCTCGACTACGCCCCGGTCGCCGACTTCGGTCTGTTGCGGGCGGCGTACGACGTGGCGCAGCAGCTGCCGGACGTCACCGCCCACGTCGGGCTGCTGTTCTCCGGCGACACGTTCTACAACCCCCGGCCCGAGCTCACCGCGCCGATGGTCGCGCACGGTGTGCTGGCGGTGGAGATGGAGGCGTCCGCGCTCTACACCCTCGCCGCCGCCCACGGGCGTCAGGCGCTGGCCGTGTGCACCGTGAGCGACCACATCGTCACCGGTGAGGAGACGACGGCGCTGGAGCGCGAGCAGACGTTCGGCGCGATGGTCGAGATCGCGCTGGGGGCGGCCACCGCCCAGAGCTGAACGGCCAGAGCTGAACGGCCAGAGCTGAGCGGCCCAGCGCTGAGCAGCCGAGCCGCTGCTCAGGCGGGTGCCGGCTGGGGCACGTCGGTGCGCTCGGACCGCACCCGCTGCGTCGGGCAGCTGGGCACGGCCGGCGCCGGCAGGCGCACGCCGGCGATCGCGTCGCTGCGGACGATGCACAGGTCGCCGTTGGGCTCGGCGAGGGCGACGCCCTGGCTGTCGGTGCTGACGACGCGACCGGTGATCCACTCGCCACCCAGGTGGATCCGCACCTCGAGGTCCTCGTCGTGGGCCCGCTGGAGCGCGTGCCCCACGGTCATCAGGACCGTCGATCCGAACATGGTGCCCCCTTCGCCCCGACCCCCGGTGCCTGCCCAGGAGTGTCGTCGCCGCAACGGGACGCCGCGAGCAACTCGTTCTCATGAGCCTAAATGGTCTATACCGCACAGTTCCGACAGAAGCGCCTTTCTTGACAGGTCAGGCCTGACCTCGATCGCTTAGCACCAGTCCCTCCAGCTGCGCGCGGTCGGGCAGGCCGTCGGGCTCGACGGTGCGGCCGGTGCGCACGTAGTGGAAGGCCGCCCGCACCCGGCCTACCGGCACGTCGTTCAGCTCGGCCCAGGCCACGCGGTAGACGGCGAGCTGGAGCGGGTCGGCGCTCTCGGACCGGCTCGTCTTCCAGTCGACGAGGAGGAAGCCGCCGTCGGCCTCGGCGTAGACCGCGTCGATGCGGCCGCGGACCACCTGGCCCGCCAGCACCAGCGCGAAGGACGGTTCGACCGCCACCGGCACACGTTCGGCGAACGGGCCGGCCTCGAAGCGCTCGACCAGCTCGCGCAGGTCGTCCTCGTCGTCGATGCCCAGGTCGCCCCGGCCCGGGAGGTCGTCGGGGTCCAGCAGCGACTGTTGGCCGAACCGTGCCTCGACCCAGGCGTGGAAGCGGGTGCCGAAGCGGGCGGCGGGCGAGGGCGCGCGCGGCATCGGGCGCGCCAGGTCGCGGGCCAGCTGGTCGGGGTCGTCGCGCAGCCGCGACAGGGCCGTGGCCGACAGGCTCGACGGGAACGGCACCTCGATCGTGCCGGACCGGTCGGCCCGGGCCTCGGTCAGCAGCCGCTCGATCTCGGCGTCCCACTCGGCGACGGTGGCCGCCTCGACCAGGTCGAGCTCCTCCGGCTCGGCCTCGATCTCGGGCTCGGGCTCGGCCATCGCGGCCCGGACGAGCTCGGCCGCCACGAGCCGGCGTTCGTGCTCGGCGGTGCGCACGGTGACCGGCCACGGCACCGAGGTGACCACGGCGTGCAGCGGGTTGGTCGCCCCCTCGCCCGGGGGCTCGGGCCAGACGTCCGCGGCGAGACCCCGCTCCTCGAGCAGGCGCCGGACGACCAGCTGGTACGCCGACGGCTCGAGCGGCTTCTGCCGGGTCGGGCTCCACTGGTAGGAGGAGACCCAGAGCCGGTGGCGGGCCCGGGTGAAGGCGACGTACCCCAGGCGGAGCTCCTCGACGGCCTGGTGGTCCCGCGCCGCCTCGGTGAGCGCCACGATGGCCGGCTTGTCGTAGCCCCGCAGCTGCGGCACGTCGGGGGCGTCACCGCGCAGCGGCGCCGGCAGCACCCGGCCGACGGTGGTCCACTGCGACCGGGCCTTGGCCACGGGGAACTTCTCGGCGCACACCCCCACGAGGAACACCGAGTCCCACTCCAGGCCCTTGGCGCGGTGGACGGTCAGCAGCTTGACCGAGTCGGCCTCGGAGGGCGTGGCCTGGTCGAGGCCGCTGCCCATCTCGTCCTCGGCCTGCAGCCAGGCGAGCAGCGACGGCAGGGTGACCTGGCCGTCGATGGCCTGGAAGTCGGCGACGGCCTTGACGAACAGGTCGAGGTTGTCGCGCCGGGCCGAGGCCGCTGGTGAGACCGACGACGCCAGCTCGACGTCGATGCCGGTGACCTCGACGATGCGTCGGACGAGGTCGAGCAGGGTCTCACCGGTGTGCGAGCGCAGCGACCGCAGCTCGGTGTCGAGCAGGGCGAACCTGGTCAGCGCCTCGTCGGAGTAGGCGAGGTCGCCGGGGTCGGCCAGGGCGTCGCAGAGCGAGACCACCTCCGTGGGGTCGGCGCCCTCCACCGCGCGCTGGAGCTCCTCGGCGACGGTGATGCCGTCCTCGCGCAGCACATGGCCGGCCAGGGCCCGCGCCCGCCGACCGAGCAGGGCCAGGTCGCGCGGGCCCACCGCCCAGCGCGGGCCGGTGAGCAGGTTGAGCACGTCGGCGTTGGCCGTGAGGTCCTGGAGCAGCGCCAGCGTGGAGACCACCTCGGAGACCTCGGGGAGCCGCATCAGCCCCTTGAGGCCGACGATCTCGACGGGGATCTCGCGCGCGGTCAGGGCGTCGAAGACGTCGGCGGCGTGGTTGTTGTCGCGGGTCAGCACGCCGATCTCGTTCCAGCGCGGCTCGGCCATGGCGGTGTGCTCGTCGAGGACCTGCTGGGCCAGCCAGGCCAGCTCGGCGGCGTAGGTCTCGTGGCGCACGGCGTGCACCTCGCCCTCGGCGGCGTCCGGCTTGGCCTCCAGGGGATCGACCTGGTCGAACGCGGCGTACAGCGGGTCGGCCAGGGCGTTGGCCACGTCGACGACGAGGCGGTCGGACCGCCGGTTGACCGTGAGGGAGTACGTCGGGACCCGGCCGCCGGGAGCCGGGGGGAAGAACCGGTCGAAGTTCAAGATGTTGGAGACCGAAGCGCCCCGCCAGCCGTAGATCGCCTGGTTGGGGTCGCCCACGGCGGTGACCGCGTGCCCCCGGCCGCCACCCGTCCCCGTGCCGGCCTCGGCCCCGGAGAACAGCCCGCTGAGCAGCTGTGCCTGCGCGACCGAGGTGTCTTGGTACTCGTCCAGCAGGACGACGCGGTACTTGGCCCGCTCCACCGCGCCGACCTCGGGCTGGGTGCGGGCCAGCTCGGCGGCGAGCGCGATCTGGTCGGAGAAGTCCATCAGCCCGAACTGCGCCTTCAGCCGGCGGTAGCCCTCGACCAGGTCGAGGATCTCCTCGCGCTCAGCCATCTTCTCCAGCACCTTGGTGATCTCGGTGCGCGCCCGCGCGGTCGTCAGCGCCTCCTCGAACAGCGGTCGCTGCTGGGCGTGCCAGGCCCGCACCTGCGCCGGGGTGACGAGGTGCTCGTTGAGCTCGCCGTCGAGGGCCAGGAGGTAGTCGATGGCGAACTTCGGGTGCTCGCTGAGCCGGTCGACGGCACCGGTGTGCCGCTCGATGGCGCGGGCCGCCACCTGGTAGCGCGAGGCGTCGGCCATCACCCGGGTGTCCGGCTCGTGCCCGATGCGCAGACCGTGCTCGGTGAGCAGGGACGCGGCGTAGGCGTTGTACGTCGAGACCAGCGGCTCGACCCGCTCGGGCTGCTCGTCGGGCTCACCGCCCGCGGTGCGTCGAGGCGCGTCGAGGCCCGCCGCCTCCAGGGCCGAGCGGACCCGCGCCGCGAGCTCGGCGGTGGCCTTGGTGGTGAAGGTCAGGCCGAGCACCTCGTCGGGGGCGACCTGGCCGGTCGCGACCAGGTAGACCACGCGGGCCGCCATCACCGAGGTCTTGCCCGACCCGGCGCCGGCGATCACCACCGCGGGCTCCAGCGGCGCGCTGATCACGCGCCACTGCGGCTCGCTGAAGGCGAACGGCGCCCCCATCAGGCGCTGCAAGGCGGCCGGGCTGTCCACCTGCACGCCGCCGTGTCCCGTGACGTCCGTGGTGCTCACGACAGCACCGACCCGGAGACGTGGGCGGGGCACAGCGGCACGAACTCGCACCGCTCGCACAGCGTGGACGGCTGCGCCGGGAAGGTCTCGCCCCGCAGCGACGCGACGGCCTTCGACAGCTGGCGCTGCACCGGCAGCACGCCGTCGTCGTCGGGCACCTGCGGTGGCTGGGCCTGCACCTTGAGCTGCCCCCGGGTGTCCTTGCGCAGCTGCCAGAGCTCGGCACCCCCGGACGTCACCGGCTCACCGGCGACCTCATCGAGGGCCCCGTGGTCGACGGCGTGCTGGTAGAGGCCGAGCTGGGGGTTCTCCACCAGCGACTTGTCGGTGGGCGGGTACTTCCCGGTCTTGAGGTCGATCACGACGACCCGGCCGTCGTCGTCGACCTCAAGCCGGTCGGCGTACCCCCGCAGCACGACGGTCTCCCCGTCGGGCAGGACGACCTCGGCCCGCATCTCCTGCTCGGTGGCCAGCACCGTGCGGGCCCCGGGGCGCTGGTGCCAGTCGACGAAGCGGGTCAGGGCCTTGCGGACCTCCTCGTGCTCGCGGCCGCGCGACCAGGGAGTGCGGAAGGAGAGCTGGTCCCAGACCTCGTCGACCAGCGTCATCAGCTCCTCGACCACGACAGGACCGGGCCCGAGCTCGTCCTTGGCGACGCGGTCGGCGATGGCGTGCACCAGGTTGCCGAACCCCTGGGCCTGGCTGGAGGTGCGCGAGCCGCCTGCCTCGCGCTCGAGGAACCACTTGGCGGGGCAGTCCAGCAGCCCCGCCAACGCGCTGGCGGAGAGCTCGACGGGCCGGTCGGCAGCTCGTAGCGGCTCGATCGCCCGGCTCAGGTCACGGGTGCCCCACCAGCTGGCGGGGTCGGCCCCGGGCACCAGGGCGCGCCCGTCGGCCCGGGTCTCGACGGCCAGCGACGCGAGGCGGCGCACGGCGGCGGCGCGCAGGGTGGGGGGCGAGGCCGGGTCGGCCGCCGTGCGCCGCAGCTCGGCGACCAGGCCGGGCAGCGACAGGGGGCGGGGCGGACGACCGGCCTGGTGGGTCACGTCGACGCCCAGCTCGTCGAGGAAGCGCGAGGGCTGCTCACCCTCGTCGTCGGGCGAGGCCACGGCCGACACGACCAGGCGCTCGCGGGCGCGGGTGCAGGCGACGTAGAACAGCCGCCTCTCCTCCGCGAGCAGCTCGCGCGTGCTGGTCTCGGGCTGGAGCACCGGCACGGACCACACCTCGGCCCCGATGCGGTCGGCGTGCAGCAGCGACGCCCGGCGACGCAGGTCGGGCCACGCCCCCTCCTGCGCGTGCGCGACCACGACCAGCCGCCACTCCAGGCCCTTGGACCGGTGGGCGGTCAGCAGACGCACGGCGTCGCCACGGACGCCGCGGTCGGCCAGGGTGTCCCCGGGGATCTCCTGGGCCTCGATGGTCGCGAGGAACTCCCCCACGCCCTTGTGACCGCTCTGCTCCTCGGCCCGCGCCGCGGTCTCGAACAGGGCGCAGACCGCGTCGAGGTCGCGGTGGGCGAGCCGGGCGCCCGCCCCACCACGCGCGGTGCGCTGGCGGAGCAGCTCGGGCCACGCCGTGGCGGACCACAGCTGCCACAGCACCTCCTCGACCGTGGCGCCCCCGTCGAGGCCCGCACGTGCGCGCCGCAGGAGCGCGGCCAGCGCCGCCACGCGCCGCGGCACGGCGTCGGCGGCCGACCGCCCCGGGTCACCGAGGAGCTCGGGCTCGGCCAGCGCGGCCAGCAGCAGCCGGGCCGAGCCGCGGGGCGCACGGTCCTCGTCGGCGGCCCGCTGCTTGTCCTGCTCGCGCAGGACGCGGGCCAGGGCGCGCACGTCGGTGGCGTCGAGGCCCACCATGGGCGAGAGCAGCAGCCCCTCGACGGTCACGGGGTCGAGCAGCTGGGCGGGGTCGTCGGCCAAGGGGTCCAGGGCCTCCACCGTGCGCAGCGCGGCGACCAGCGTGGCCACGGCCGGCTCACGGGCCAGCGGGGTCTCGTCGCTGGAGACCTCGACCGGCACGCCGGCGCCGGCCAGGCCCCGGCGGAGCACGGGAATCGAGGTGCGGCCCGAGCGCACCAGCACGGCCATCTCCGACCAGGGCACGCCGTCCTCGAGGTGGGCCCGCCGCAGCAGGTCGGCGAGCCGTTCGACCTCGGCGCGCTCGGTGTCGAAGGTGACCACCTCGACCTTGTCGGTCCTGCGCTCGCCGTCGGCGTCACGGACCGACCGCGGGGAGGTGAAGGTGGCGCGCGCGGCCTCGTCGATGCTGCCGGTGAGCGGCAGTCGCGCCGCCACGCGACGGCTGGCCAGGAGCAGCCGCGGGCCGAAGCGGCGCACGTGGGCGAGGGCGCGCACGTCGGCGGGCCGGCCGTCGCGGTGGCGGAACTGGCCCGGGAAGTCGAGGATGCCGCGCACCTCGGCGCCCCTGAACGCATAGATCGACTGGTGCGGGTCACCGACGACGGTGAGGTCTCCCCCGTCGCCGGCCAGCGCCTGCAGCAGGCGCACCTGCCCGGGGTCGGTGTCCTGGTACTCGTCGACGAAGACGTGCTCGTAGGTGGCCCGCAGCTCCTCGCGGTGGTCCTCGGCCTCGATCACGGCCCGGCGGAGCAGGTCGGGGTAGTCGGTGGCGCCCTGGAAGTCGAGGTTGGAGAGGTACTGCTCCAGGAAGTGACCGGCGGCCACGAACTCGGGCAGGTCGTGACGACGGCCCAGCCCGGCGAGGTCGGCGCCGTCGAGCCCCTTCTCGCGGGCCCGGCCGAGCACCGCTGCCACCTCGTGGGCGAACCCCCGGGTCTCGGCCGCCCGCGCCAGCGCCGGGGGCCACGCCACCGACTCGGGGGTGTCGGCCAGCAGCTCGCGCAGCACGACGTCCTGCTCGGGCGCGCTGAGCAGCCGCAGCGGGGTGGCGTAGAGCTCGGCGGGTGAGTAGCGCCGGATCAGGCCGTAGGCGAAGGAGTGGAAGGTCGCGCAGATCGCCGTCGACGTCGTGCGACCCAGCCGGGCGGTGACCCGGTCACGCAGCTGCTCGGCCGCCTTGCGGCTGAAGGTGAGGGCCAGGATCGAGGCCGGGTCGGCTCCCCGGCTCTCGACCCGGTCGACGATGGCCTCCACCAGCGTCGTCGTCTTGCCGGTGCCCGGGCCGGCCAGCACCAGCTGGGGACCACCGGGGTGGTCGACCACCGCACGCTGGAAGTCGTCGAGCACCGGGGCCGCACGGACCACCGAGGAGGGGGACGCCAGGCGGTAGGCGGTTTCGGGGGTTCCTGGGGTCACGCTCCTACCCAAACACCCCGGACCGACAACACCGAGGGGCACCCACGGCACGGACGCCGTGGGTGCCCCTCGGGACGCTGCGCGCTAGCCGCGCTTGGTGTAGAACGCGTCCTTGCCCATGGCCGCCCAGGCCGAGGTGGCGCTGCTGGAGGAATCCAGCCACCACACGCACGGGGTGCCCACCCGGATCGCGTGGAAGTAGACGATGCCGCGGAACTGGGCGTACTTGGAGGACTTGAACATCGTGCGCACGGTGTTCATCCACGCCGCCTTGCGGCCCGGGCTGGCGCTGTCCTCGAAGCTGCCGAACTCGGGCAGCCAGAGCTCCTCGCTGGGGTGCTGGAGCCCGAACTGGCGGAAGGTCTCGATCTCGGCACCCAGGTCGCGCCAGGACGCCTTGTGGTCGGCACGGCAGGTGTACTCGTTGTACTCGTCGGAGCCCAGGGCGTCGACGTAGGAGTCACCGGGGTACCACTTCGCCGCAGCGCGCTTGTCGCCGCCGTTCACGTTGAAGGCCCAGCCGGTCATGATCCAGAGGAACTTGGCGTTGGTGACCCCACGCTGCCGGAAGACGTCGACGATCTTGCGCCAGGCGCGGATGAAGTCGGGCGAGGTGCCGTACTTGTTGCTGGCGGCCGCCTCGGGCTCATGGTTGAAGGTGAAGTAGACGGGACCGCCGAGCGACTTGATCTTGTCGGCCCAGCCGTTGATCTGGTTGCGCAGCGTGCTGCCCGTCGGGGCGTTCGCGATCGCGTTCCACGAGATGGCGGAGCCGTTGCCGTTCTGCGGCTTCACCGAGATCAGCGGCTCACGGCCGGTGCTGACCAGCCACTTCTCGTAGGTGCCGACACCACCGTCCCAGAGCTTGTAGACCCGGGAGGCACCGACGGTGCGACCGGCCTTGGTCTCGAGCTTCTGGAGCGCGCTCTGGAGGTTCTCGCTGCCGCGTGGACGGGCGTAGGCCCCCCACTGCAGGTGCGGCTGGCTGGGGTCGAACGCAGCGGCCGAGGCGGTGCCGGCGGCCGAGGCGGCCGGCAGTCCGGTGGCGAGGACACCGCTCACGATCAGTGAGCAGGCGAGCAGGACAGGGGCGAAGAAACGACGTCGCACGGCGGGAACTCCCGGAATGAGGCGGTCCGACCCTGAGGTCGGCTCCCCCCGCCGCGGAAGAAACTAGCCCATTAAACATCCCGTGGCGAATCGGTGCGTCTCGTTAATCTCCCCGGCTGCCCCCGTCGCGCCCCTCAGCTGCAGGAGTCCAGCCAGGCCACGGCGTTGTCGAACAGTGCCTTCCCGTCGGCCGTGAACTTCGCCGGGGTCAGGTGGTACGCCGGGAAGCCGACGCGGCAGCCGGCCGCCGTTCCGCCCCCCACGAGGGCCGATCCGGTGGTGTAGGAGAACAGCACGCTGTGGCCTCCGGCAGTCGCCACCGACGTGCCTCCGGCGCCGATGTCACCGAAAGGCATCGCGTCGGCCGAGGTCAGGACCGGGACGGTGCCCGTGCGTCCGGCGGCCAGCGGGTGCGCCTCGTCGGCGATGGTGACCGTGCTCGACTTCACGGTGCCGTTGGCGTTCAGGGCGGTGAGGCCCATGTCGTCGTACAGCGTCGGCTTCCAGATCATCACCGGGGCGGCCACGGCCTTGAGCTTGGCCTTGACCAGGTTGCTGTCGGTGGTGGAGGTGACCACGACGACGTCGCGGCCCACGGTGTCGCTCGCCGCCGCGACCGAGTCGTCGACCACCGAGACGGTGTAGCCCGCACCCTCCAGCCGCGCCTTGACCACGGCGTCACCGGCGCCAAGCGTCGGCGACCCGACGACCAGGAGCGCCTGCTTGACCGGCGGCGGCGGAGGGGGCGGCGGGGGCGGAGGCGTCGCGTCGCCGTACAGCCGCGTGTAGAACGGGTCGGCCCCCATCGCGGCCCAGGCCTGCACCGAGGTGGTCGAGGAGTCGACGTACCAGTTGCAGTTGCTGTTCGGGCGCTGGGCGTGGAAGTAGAGCAGGCCCTTGAACTGCGAGAACGCGTCGCCCTTCAGGGCCGCCTGCGCGTCCTTGATCCACTGGGCCTTGCGACCGGGGACCGCGGGGTCCTCGACGCTGCCGTACTCCGGGACCCACACCTCCTCGTCGGGGTGCTGCAGGCCGAACTGCCGGAACGGCTCGAGCTCGGCGGCCAGGGACTTCCACGGCGCCTTGCTGTCCAGCCGGCAGGTGAAGTCGTTGTACTCGTCGGAGCCGATGCCGTCGACGTAGGAGTCGCCGGGGTACCACTTGACGGCCTGCCGACGGTCGGTGGCGGGCAGCTGGAAGGCCCAGCCGGTCATGATCCAGAGGTACTTCGCGTTGGTCACGCCACGGTCGCGGAAGGTGGTGACCACCTTGCGCCAGGCGTCGATGAAGTCGGCGTCGGTGCCGAAGCCGTTGCTGGCCGCCGCCTCGGGCTCGTGGTTGAAGGTGAAGTAGACGGGGACGCCGTAGGCCTTGATCCGGTCGGCCCAGGCGTCGATCTCGTTCTGCAGGGGCGACCCGGGCGCCGCGTCGGCGAGGTCGCGCCACAGGACGGCCGTGCCGTTGGTGCGCTGCGGCTTGACCGAGATCATCGGCATCCGCCCGGTGTTCGCGAGCCAGGTGTGGAAGCTGTCGGGGAACGGGGCGTCCCACAGCAGGTAGACCCGGTCGATGGCGACCTTGCGACCGACCTTGGCCTCGAGGTTCTCCACCGCTCGGCGGCTGTCCTCCCCGGCGCGCGGGCGGGCGTAGGCCCCCCAGATCATCGACGGGCTCGTCGGGTCGACCGCGGTGGCCGCCGACGAGACGGCCCCCTGACCCGGTGAGAGCAGCGCCGGCACCAGGAGTGCGAAGACGAGAGACAGGCAGAGCACGAGCAGGCGTCGCATGGTGGTCCAATCCCCTCGGAGAGGATCCGCCCCACGCGTGACCCCACTCCTTGTCGTAGAAGTTAGGCCCGTCCTCGTCGACCGAGAAGCAGCACGTCCCCGGCGACTAGACCGGTCCGCGATGCGGACCGTCGAGGTTGCCGTCGGCGTCCGCGTCTGGGTGAACCTGCTGGTCAGCGGCCCAGAACGCGCGCGGCATGTCGATCCGCCCCGAGGGACGCACCGGGGTGCCCTCGTCGAGGTAGCTCGCCCTCGCCTCCTCGTCGTGGCTGGGCGGCAGCGACCCGTCGGCCCGGACCACCCGCCACCACGGCACGGAGCCCCCGAACAGCGACATCACGCGTCCCACGCGACGCGGCCCGCTGCCGACCACCTCGGCGATCGCGCCGTACGTCGTGACGCGTCCGGGTGGCACCTGCTCGACGACGGCGAGCACGCGCTCGACGTACTCCTCGGGGTCCACCGGCGCATCCTCCCAGACCCGGCGACACCCTCAGAAGTCTGCATTAACAGCAAAGTCACTAAGTTTGATAGATTTAAGTCCTCGACGCCGAGCAGCAGGAAGGACACGTCATGACGATCCACGTCGACGCACACACCGAGCACGTGTCCCCTCCGGCGCCCGTCCGCGTCCGCAAGGTCGGGGGCCGCATCGGCGCCGTCATCGAGGGCGTCCGGCTGGGCGGAGACCTCCCGGCCTCCACCGTGGCCCAGGTGCGCGCCGCGCTGCTCGAGCACAAGGTCGTCTTCTTCCGCGGCCAGCACCACCTCGACGACGAGGCCCAGCTGGCCTTCGCCGAGCTGCTCGGCCCCCTGACCACCGCCCACCCCACCGTGAACACCGGCAGCGCCCGCGTGCTCAGCGTCAAGGCGAACCGCGGCATGGCGGCGAACTCCTGGCACACCGACGTCACCTTCGTCGACCGGGTGCCGGCCATCTCGGTGCTCCGCGGCGTCACCCTCCCGGCGTACGGCGGCACCACCACGTGGGCGAACACCGTCACCGCCTACGCCGCCCTGCCTGCGCCGTTGAAGGCGCTCGTGGAGCACCTCTGGGCGGTGCACACCAACTCCTACGACTACGCCCGCGACACCGAGTCCGGCGAGCACGAGGAGGACTCGGACTTCAAGCGCGAGGAGTTCGAGTCGATCCACTACGAGACCGAGCACCCCGTCGTCCGGGTGCACCCCGAGACCGGCGAGCGCTCGCTGGTGCTGGGCCACTTCGTGAAGAAGTTCGTGGGCCTGAACAGCTCGGAGTCCTCGGCGCTGTTCAAGGTCCTGCAGGACCGCGTCACCAAGCTCGAGAACACCGTGCGGTGGACCTGGGAGCACGGTGACGTCGCGATGTGGGACAACCGCGCCACCCAGCACTACGCCGTGGCCGACTTCGACACCCAGCCGCGCGAGATGCGCCGGATCACCGTCGCCGGCGACGTCCCCGTCTCGGTCGACGGGCGCCCGAGCATCGTGCGCTCCGGCAACGCCGACCACTTCTCCTCGATCGACCACCTGATCACCTGAGCGTCTGACCGCGGCGCCGCCCTCGGGCGCCTCGGTCAGCGGCTCAGGGGATCGGGTCGAAGGGCTCGGTGCCCCCGACCAGGTCGCCGATGGTGTTCGAGGCCGGCAGCGGGGCCGGGCCCAGGGCCCGGGCACCGCGGACCGGGTGGTCCGTGGTGCCCGGGCTGCCGGACGTCAGGTGGAGGACGTCAGTAGGAGGGCTGCGAGGGGTCGATCTGGTTGACCCACGCGACCACGCCGCCGCCGACGTGCACGGCGTCGGCGTACCCCGCACCCTTGAGCACGGCCAGCGCCTCGGCCGAGCGCACGCCGGACTTGCAGTGCAGCACCACCGGCTTGTCCTGCGACAGCTGCTCGAAGGCGTTGCCGTTGAGGAACTCGCCCTTGGGGATCAGGACCGAGCCCGGGATCCGGTTGATCTCGAACTCGTTCTGCTCGCGCACGTCGACCAGCGTGAAGTCGCGGGTGCCCTCCTCGCGCTCCTTGAGCATGTGCTCGAGGGTGGTCACCGAGATCGTCGAGCCGGCCGCGGCCTCGGAGGCCTCGTCGGACACGGCGCCGCAGAAGGACTCGTAGTCGATCAGCTCGGTCACGGTGGCGTGGTCGCCGCAGAGCGCGCAGTTCGGGTCCTTGCGGACCTTCAGCGTGCGCCACTCCAGCTCGAGGGCGTCGTAGATGACCAGCTTGCCGACGGCCGGGTCGCCGATGCCGGCGAGCAGCTTGATCGCCTCGTTGACCTGGATCGAGCCGATGCTCGCGCACAGCACGCCCAGCACGCCGCCCTCGGCGCAGCTCGGGACCATGCCCGGCGGCGGGGGCTCGGGGTAGAGGCAGCGGTAGCAGGGGGCGTCGGCACCCTCGAGCGTGGGCCAGAAGACGCTGGCCTGCCCGTCGAAGCGGTAGATGGAGCCCCACACGTACGGCTTGTTCAAGAAGTACGCCGCGTCGTTGACCATGTAGCGGGTCGCGAAGTTGTCGGTGCCGTCGACGATCAGGTCGTAGTCCTTGAAGATCTCGAGGACGTTGTCGTTGTCGAGGCGCTCGTCGTGGACGACCACGTTGACCAGCGGGTTGGTCTCCGCGATCGACTCCTGGGCCGAGACCGCCTTGGACTTCCCGATGTCGGACTGCCCGTGGATGATCTGGCGCTGCAGGTTGGACTCGTCGACCTCGTCGAACTCCGCGATCCCGAGGGTGCCCACGCCGGCCGCGGCCAGGTAGAGCAGGGCCGGGCTGCCGAGGCCACCGGCACCGATCACCAGGACCTTCGCGTTCTTGAGCCGCTTCTGCCCGGTCATCCCGACGTCGGGGATGATCAGGTGGCGGCTGTAGCGGCGTACCTCGTCGATGGTCAGCTCGGCTGCGGGTTACGCCCGCCCCTGCCGGGCGACGTCGGTGCCGGGCGTCAGTACGACGGCAGCGACGGGTCGACGTGTTGACCCAGGAGACGAGCCGCCCTGGACGTGCACGGCGTCCTTGAAGCCGGCCGCCTTGAGCGCCGCCAGCGCCTCCGCCGAGCGCACGCCCGACTTGCAGTGCAGCACGATCTGCCGGTCCTGCGGGAAGCGGGCCAGCGCCTCGCCGGAGAGGATCTCGCCCTTGGGGATCAGGGTCGCGCCCGGGATCCGGTTGATCTCCCACTCGGCGGGCTCGCGGACGTCGACCAGGAACAGGTCCTTGCCGGTGTCCTGCGGTCCTTGCTCGCGGGGGCCGTGATGGTCGCGTCGGCGGCCGCCTCCTGGGCCTCGGCCGAGACCGCGCCGCAGAAGTCCTCGTAGTCCTCGAGCAGGTCGGTGACGGTCGGGTTGTCGCCGCAGAGCGCGCAATTCGGGTCCTTACGGACCTTGATCTTGCGGTATTCCATCTCCAGGGCGTCGTAGACCATCAGCCGGCCGACCAGCGGCTCACCGATGCCGGTGATCAGCTTGATCGCCTCGTTGACCTGGATCGAGCCGATCGACGCGCAGAGCACGCCGAGCACGCCGCCCTCGGCGCAGCTCGGGACCATGCCGGGCGGCGGGGGCTCGGGGTAGAGGCAGCGGTAGCAGGGACCGTGCTCCTCCCAGAAGACCGAAGCCTGGCCGTCGAAGCGGTAGATCGAACCCCACACGTAGGGCTTGCCGAGCAGCACGCGGCGTCGTTGACCATGTAGCGGGTCGCGAAGTTGTCGGTGCCGTCGACGATCAGGTCGTACTGGCTGAAGATCTCTTTGACGTTGTCGCGGTCCAGCGCGGTGTTGTGGATGACCACGTTCACCAGCGGGTTGATCTCCGCGATGTGCTGCGCCGCGGACTCGGCCTTGGGCCGGCCCACGTCGGAGACGCCGTGGATGATCTGGCGCTGCAGGTTGGACTCGTCGACGGTGTCGAAGTCGATGATGCCGAGCGTGCCCACCCCGGCCGCGGCCAGGTAGAGCAGGGCCGGGAGCCGAGGCCGCCCGCGCCGACGGCGAGCACCTTGGCGTTCTTCAGCCGCTTCTGGCCGTCCATCCCGACGTCCGGGATGATCAGGTGACGCGAGTAGCGGCGGATCTCGTCGACGGTCAGCTCGGCGGCCGGCTCGACC
>CAVVQW010000023.1:0-78367 GCA_963750435.1 uncultured Actinomycetota bacterium
TGCAGCTGTAGGCCGTACCCCTCGGGGTGCGGCCTACAGTCGTTTCCGCATGTTTCCCGAGACGCGACGGCCTTTCAGAGCCGGCCGACGGGAGCCACCTCGATGCCGGCCTGCTCACAGCACCAGGTGGGGTCGGGCCCACCGAGGTCGGGGTGGACGTACAACGCGTGCGGCTCCAGCGCGTCGCAGGCACCGCACAGCGGCCACCTGCCGTTGGTGGTGAGCAGGGCGTCCTGGACGTCCTGGGCCACCAGGCCGACGACGAAGTCACGGCCCTCGGCCCACTGCTCGAGCCACCAGCCGCGGTCGGCCAGCGCGGCCTCCAGGGCCGAGACGCTGACCTGGTCGGCGACGCCGGTCTTCTCCAGGTCGTGCAACACCAGTGCCCGCGCTCTCATCACCACGTCGTCAGATGTCACGATGTCCATTGTGAACCCTGACCAAGGCGCGAGTGCCCACCTGGCCGTGGTCGTGCTGCACGCCCGCGACGCCGAGGCCGCCGCGCGCGGTGGCGCCGACCGCCTCCTGCTGGCCCTGGACCCCGTGGGTGGCCCCTGGTCGCCGGAGCCGTCGGTGGTCTCCGCCGTCGTGCGCGAGACCGACCTCCCGGTGTGGGTGACCCTGCGCTCGCCGGACGAGCCGTTCCACCGGGTCGTGCAGCGCGGCCTGCAGTACGCCGAGCTGGGTGCGGCCGGCCTGGTCTACGGCTTCCTGGACCGTGACCTCGAGATCGACCGCCCCGGCTGCGCCGAGATGTGCGCCGAGACGCAGGGCGTGCCGTGGATGTTCCTCGGGGTCGACGAGGCCCTGGAGGCCACACGGGCCTGGCGCGACGTGCTCACCCTGCCGGGACTGGAGTCCGTGGTGACCGCCGGCTCCACGCGTGGGCTCACCCACGGGGCCGATGACCTGATCGAGGCGATCGGGTCCCAGCCCCGGGTGGGGGAGCTCGCGATGGCCGGGGGAGGCCTCAGCCCCGACCTCGTGCCGTGGCTGGTGCGCGCGGGGGTGCGGAAGTTCGCCGTGGGCGGGTCCGTGCGCCCGGGAGGCTCCTGGACCCGCTCCTCGGTGGCGGTCGACCACGTGCGGACGTGGCGGATGCTCCTGGACGACGCGTTGTCGCGCGCCCTGGGCATCCCCGTCGACTGACGCTCCGCCGACGGGGACGCGGGGTCAGTCGTTCTGCGGGAACCCCAGGTTGAGCCCACCGTGGCTGGGGTCGAGCCACCGCGAGGTCACGACCTTGCCGCGGGTGAAGAAGTGCACGCCCTCGATGCCGTGGGCGTGGCTGTCGCCGAAGAGGCTGTTCTTCCACCCGCCGAAGGAGTAGTAGGAGACCGGCACCGGGATCGGGACGTTGATCCCGACCATGCCCACCTCGACCTCGTTCTGGAAGCGGCGTGCGGCCCCGCCGTCGTTGGTGAAGATCGCCGTGCCGTTGCCGTAGGGGTTGGCGTTGATCAGGGCCAGGCCCTCGTCGTAGGACTGCACCCGGAGCACCGAGAGCACGGGGCCGAAGATCTCGTCGTCGTAGAGCGACATCCCGGGCGTGACCTGGTCGAACAGCGTGGGGGCCAGGAAGAAGCCCTCGCCGTCGGCGTCGTACTCCGCGTCGCGGCCGTCGACGACGAGCTCGGCACCGGCCTCGAGCCCAGCGTCGACGTAGGAGGTGACCTTGTCGCGGTGCTGGGCGGTGACCAGCGGGCCCATGTCGCAGCCGCGGGTGCCGTCACCGGTGCGCAGCTTGCCCATGCGGTCCTTGATCTTGGAGACCAGCTCGTCGGCGACGGAGTCGACGGCGACGAGGGCGGAGATCGCCATGCAGCGCTCGCCCGCGGAGCCGAAGCCGGCGTTGATGGCCGCGTCGGCAGCCAGGTCGAGGTCGGCGTCGGGCAGCACCAGCATGTGGTTCTTGGCGCCGCCGAGGGCCTGCACCCGCTTGCCGTGGGCGGTGCCGGTCTCGTAGACGTAGCGGGCGATCGGGGTGGAGCCCACGAACGACACCGACTTCACGTCGGGGTGGGTCAGCAGCGCGTCGACGGCCTCCTTGTCGCCGTTGACGACGTTCATCACGCCGTCGGGCAGCCCGGCCTCCTTCCACAGCGCAGCCACGGCGATGGTGGCGCTCGGGTCCTTCTCGCTGGGCTTGATCACCACGGCGTTGCCGCAGGCCACGGCCACGGGGACGAACCACAGCGGGACCATCGCCGGGAAGTTGAACGGCGAGATCACCGCCACCACGCCGAGGCTCTGCCGGATGGAGTAGACGTCGACCTTGGTGGAGGCGTTCTCGGTGAAGCCGCCCTTCATCAGGTGCGGGATCCCGCAGGCGAACTCCGCGACCTCCAGGCCGCGGGTGACCTCGCCCAGGGCGTCGGAGAGCACCTTGCCGTGCTCGGCGGTGATCAGCGCCGCGATCTTCTCCTTGTCGCGGTCGAGCAGCTCGCGGAACTTGAAGAGCACCTGGGTGCGCTTGGCGAAGGAGGCCTGCCCCCACCCGTCGCGCCACGCCTGGTGGGCTCCGGCGACGACGTCGCCGACCAGCTCGGTCGAGGCCAGGTCGAGCTCGCCGGTCTGCTCCCCGGTGGCCGGGTTGAAGACGGGGCTGGTGCGCTCGGCGGTGCCCTCCCAGGGCGAGCCGGCGATCAGGTGGGTGATCCGGGTGGTCATGTGGTGCTCCTCTGCGCTGTGGCCGGGCGGTGACGTCCGGCTCGTCGATCAGTCTTCCAGGAAGGTGTCGCGGCCGGGAGCCGCAGGTCGGTCGGTCAGCTGGTCAGGTCGACCTTCATCGGGGTGCCGGTGCGCAGGGACTCCAGGCCCGCCTCGCACACGACGACCGCGGCGTACCCGTCCCAGGCCGTCGGGCCGACGACCTCGCCCCGACGGGAGGCGTCGACCCAGGCCTGCACCTCCACGTCGTACGCCGCGGTGAAGCGCTCGCGGTAGTCGTCGGGGATCCGGCCGCCCCACCGGTTGGCGGAGCGCACGAACGGCCCGGCACCGAGGCCGACGGTGGCGTTGCCGCGCTCGGCGCTGGCCTCGCAGCGCACCTCGTAGCCGACGCCGGACTTGGCGAAGACCTCCGTGGTGGCCATGCCGCCGCCGGCCATCCGGAAGACCGCGACCTGAGGGTCGGCCACGCCCTCGTCGGCCAGGCCGGAGGGGCTGGGGGAGTGCACGGTGATCTCGACGATCTCCTCGCCGAACAGCCACCGGCACACGTCGACCTCGTGGACGAGCGAGTCACGCACGATCATCTCGGAGCGGAAGCCGTCGGCGACCGACTTGTTGCGGTGCACGTTGTGCACCAGCAGCAGCCGGCCGAGCTCGCCGGAGTCGAGGAGGTCCTTCATGGCGGCGTACTCCGGGTCGAAGCGACGCATGAAGCCGACCTGCACCAGCGGTCGGCCGGCCCGGCGCTCGGCCTCGACCAGCCGCAGCGACGAGGCGGCGTCCATCGTCAGGGGCTTCTCGCACAGCACCGCCTTGCCGGCGGTCAGGCAGGCCATCACCTGCTCCTCGTGCACGAAGCCCGGGGAGGCGATCACGACGGCGTCCACGTCGGGGTCCGCGACCAGGTCGAGCGGGTCGGCGTGCACGCGGACGCCCTCGAAGCGTGCGGCCAGGGCCTCGGCGCGCTCCCGGTCGGGGTCGGAGACCGCGGCCAGGGTGGCGTTGGCGATCCGCTCGGCGAGGCGCTCGGCGTGGTCGGCCCCCATCAGGCCGACGCCGATGACGCCGACGCGGAGCGGGCTGGTGCTGGGCATGGGGTGGTTCCTCTCGGGTGGGGTGCTCAGGCCAGCGGGCCGGCGGAGCGGAGGTAGTCCAGGGTGCGGGTGGCGATCGGCAGGGGCACGTCGGCGGCGCACGGGTAGAGGTCCTGCTCGACGATGGCGAACAGCTCGACGTGCTCCAGCCGGGCCAGGGCGTCCAGGATCGGCGCCATCTCGGGCAGGCCCAGGGGCGGCTCGCACATCGCGCCGAGCTTCACGGCCTCGCCGAAGCCCAGGCCCTCGGCGCGGACCTTGTCCATCACGCTCGGGTCGACCTGCTTGAGGTGGACGTAGCCGATGCGCTCGGGGTGGTCCTGGATGATCCGCAGGCTGTCGCCCTCGCAGTAGGCGACGTGACCGGTGTCGAGGCACAGGGTGACCAGGTCGGGGTCGGTCTCGGCCAGGAACCGCTCGATCGTGTCGTGGGTGTCGACGTGGGTGTCGGCGTGCGGGTGGAACTGGATCTGCAGGCCGAACTCCTCCTTCACCGCGCGCGCCAGCCGGTCGATCTGACGGGCGTACGCCGGCCACTCCTCGTCGGTCAGCGTGGCCGCCTCGAGCACGGCGCCGTTGGCCGGGTCGCGCCAGAAGTCGGGGATCACCACGAGGTGCTCGGCTCCCATGGCGGCGGTCAGCGAGGCCGAGGCCGAGACGTCCTTCCAGGTCGACTCCCAGGAGTCGGGGCGGTGCAGGTGCTCGAAGATGGTGCCGGCGGTGACGCTCAGGCCGCGCTGCTCCAGCTCCCCGGACAGGCGCGAGGGGTCGGTGGGCAGGTAGCCGTAGGGGCCGAGCTCGATCCGGGTGTAGCCGGCGGTGGCCACCTCGTCGAGGAAGCGCTCCCACGGGGTCTGCTGCGGGTCGTCGCCGTACCACACGCCCCAGCTGTCAGGGGCGGTGCCGATGAGCGCGGGGCGGTGGGCGGACTGGGTCATCGGTCTTCTCCTGGGAGCGGGTTCGGGGTGGGGGTGAGGTAGGGCTGCTGGTGCGCCCGGCGGGCGGTGTGGCGCACGAAGGCGTCCTGGGTGCTGGCGAGCTCGGCGACCTCGCTGACCGGCACGTCCCACCACGACTCGCTGTCGGGTGAGTGCACCAACGGGTCGGTGGTGACGTGGATGACGACCGGGCCGGTGTCGGGCAGCTCCTTGGCACGGCGTACGGCCTTCTCGAGCTGGTGGCGAGCAGTCACCTCGATCACCTCGACGCCCAGGCTGCGGGCGTTGGCGGCGAGGTCGACCGGCAGCATGTCGCCGTCGAGACGGCCGTCGTCACCGCGGAAGCGGTAGCGGGTGCCGAAGCGCTGCGAGCCGAGCTCCTCGCTGAGCGACCCGATCGAGTGGAAGCCGTGGTTCTGCACCAGGACGACGATCACCTTGATCCGCTCCTGGACGGCGGTGACCAGCTCGGTCGGCATCATCAGGTAGCCGCCGTCGCCGACCATGGCGAAGACGTCGCGGGACTCGTCGGCCAACCGGATGCCCAGGGAGCCGGGGATCTCGTAGCCCATGCAGGAGAAGCCGTACTCCACGTGGTAGCCGCGGCGCTCCCGGACCCGCCAGAGCTTGTGCAGGTCGCCGGGCATCGAGCCGGCGGCGCACAGCACCACGTCGCGCGGGTCGCTCAGGTCGTTGACGCAGCCGAGCACCTCGGCCTGGGTGAGCACGCCGTCGGCCAGGGCGGCGGTGACGTCGTCACCCGGGTGGTACGCCGCGTCGACCTGCGCGTCCCAGGCCGACCAGAGGCGGGCCTGCTCGTCGCGGTACGCCGGGTCGACCTGCCAGTCGCCCAACGCGGCGGCCAGGTCGGTGAGGGCCTCGCGGGCGTCGGCCAGCACCCCGAGCGCGGACTGCTTGGTGGCGTCGACCGGGGCGACGTTGACGTTGACGAACCGGACGCCGGCCGCCTGGAAGGCGGTGCGCGAGGCGGAGGTGAAGTCGCTCCACCGCGTGCCCACGCCGATCACGACGTCGGCGTCGCGGGCGAGCGCGTTGGCGGCGGTCGTGCCGGTGGAGCCGACCGCGCCCATCAGCTGGGCGTGGCCGTGCAGCAGCGACCCCTTGCCGGCCTGGGTCTCGCCGACGGGGATGCCCGTGGCGGAGCACAGCGCGGCGAGGGCGTCCTCGGCGCCGGAGTAGTGCACCCCGCCGCCGGCGACGATCATCGGGCGCTTCGCGCTGCGCACGACCTCGGCGGCCGCCGCGATCCGGGAGCGCTCGGCCGGGGGCCGGGCGACGTGCCAGGTGCGCTCCTCGAAGAGCTCGGCCGGCCAGTCGTGCGCCTCGGCCTGCACGTCCTGCGGCAGCGCCAGGGTGACCGCGCCCGTGGCGACCGGGTCGGTGAGCACGCGCATGGCGGCCAGCAGCGCGGAGGGCAGCTGCTCGGGCCGGGTGACCCGGTCGAAGAACGCCGAGAGGGGGCGGAAGGCGTCGTTGACGGTGACGTCCCCGGCGTACGCCGTCTCGAGCTCCTGGAGCACCGGCGCGGAGCGGCGGGTGGCGAAGGTGCCCGAGGGCAGCAGCAGCACCGGGAGCCGGTTGACCGTGGCCAGGGCGGCACCGGTGAGCATGTTGGTCGAGCCGGGCCCGACCGACGCGGTGCAGACCCAGGTCTGCAGCCGGTCCTTCTGCTTGGCGTAGGCCACCGAGGTGTGCACCATCGCCTGCTCGTTGCGGGCCAGGACGTAGGGCAGTCCCGGACGCACCCCCGCCTCGACGGCGCGGGTCTCGTGCTGCAGGAGCGCCTGCCCGATGCCGGCGACATTGCCGTGCCCGAAGATGCCGAAGCAGCCGGCGAAGAGCGGCTGGCGCACCCCGTCGCGCTCGGAGTGCTGCACGGCCAGGAACTCCACGACCGCCTGGGCCACGGTCATCCGCACGACCGGTCGCTCGCCCGTCTGTTGCGTCATCGCTGCGTCCCTCCCAGGGGCAGTCGGGGGTCGACCTGCTGGTCGGCCCAGGTGTCGCGGACCCAGCCGTGGCTGGGGTCGTCGCAGATCAGCCAGGCGCGGGTGTCACCGGGTCCGGCCATCACGTTCAGGTAGTACAGGTCGTAGCCGGGGGCCGCCATCGCCGGGCCGTGCCAGCCGTGGGGGACCAGCACGACGTCGCCGGTGCGGACCTCGGCGAAGACGTCGATGGGCCGCTCGTCGGTGCCGTAGACGCGCTGGTAGCCGACCGGGTCGGCGTGCGGGGGCACCTCGGCGCCGGCGGCGGCGCCCTCGACCTGGGTCTCGAAGTAGTAGATCTCCTCGAGCTCGGTCTCGACCCCGTCGCGCTCCTCGTCGTGCTTGTGGGGCGGGTAGGAGCTCCAGTTGCCGGCCGGTGTGATGACCTCGCAGGCGATCACGGAGTCGGCGTCGAGCACGCCGGGGATGCCGAAGTTGCGCACCTCCCGCGAGGCGATCCCGGCCCCGCGCAGCTCGACGGGGACCTCGGCCCGCGCCACGTGGCGGAAGGTCTGGCCGGCGCTGCCGCGGCGCACGTGGGCCCCGCACAGGGCGATCCGGGACGACCCCGAGGTGCCGGTGAGGGTCAGGCTGCTGCCGGCCGGCACGAAGGCGACGTCGGTCGCACCGCTGAAGACGCTCGGGCGTCCCTCCAGCGCGGCCTCGTGGTCGGTGCCGTCGGGGGTGGTCGCGCGCACGTGGGCGGCGCCGGCCAGAGGCACCACGACGTACTCCCAGGCACCGGCGGGCACGGAGACCTGCTCGCCCTCGGCGAGGGTGGCGACCTTCAGGGCGGTGTGCTGCCAGCCCTGCACGGAGTCGTCGACGTCGACGCCGAAGTCGGCGCTCGTGGCGTGGCCGAAGGGCAGCACCCAGCGGTTGTCGTGGGCGCTCATCGAGTCTCCGGGGAGAGGCCGTGGACGAGCTCGGCGGCGATGTCGACGGCAGCCGCGACGTCACCGTCGGGCGGGTAGAGCAGGGCCCGGCCGACGACCAGCCCGCGCACGGGCGGCAGCTCCAGGGCCTTGCCCCACGCGGCGTACGTGTCGTGCGGGTCGCCCTGGGGGTCGCCGCCGAGCAGCAGGGTCGGCAGCACGGTGGCCTCCATCACTCGCTCGAGCTCCTCGACCACGGGCAGCTTCAGCCAGGTGTGGGCGCTGCTGGCGCCCAGCGCCGAGGCGATGCCGATCGAGGTGATCGTGCTGTCGGCGTCGAGAAGGTTGCGCACCTTCTCGCCCTCCCGCACCGACATGAACGGCTCGACCATCGCCATCAGCCCGCGCTCGGCCAGCTCGGTGACCGCCCGCGCGCTGGCCTCGAGGGTGGGGGCGGTGCCGGGGTCGCCGAGGGCGACGCGGGTGAGCATCTTGCCGCCGTCGAGGCCGCGGGCCGCGATCTCCTCGGCGGAGTACGCCGTGAACCGGTCGTCGAGCTCGAACGTCGCGCCCTGGAGGCCGCCGCGGTTCATCGAGCCGACGACGACCTTGCCCTCGAGCGCGCCCATCAGCAGGAGGTCGTCGAGGATGTCGGGGGTGCCGAGCACGCCGTCCACGCCGGGGCGGGCGAGCGCGGTGGCCAGGCGTCGCAGCAGGTCGCCACGGTCGGCCATGGCGAGCGCGTCGCCGCGCACGCCGAGGGCCCCGCGGGCGGGGTGGTCGGCGGCGACCACCAGCAGGCGGCCGTCGTCACCCAGCAGGGGACGGCGCGTGCGCGACGCCCACGACTCGGCGATGCGCTCGGGGTGCCGGGCGCGGAGCTCGGTCAGGTCCAGGACGTCGTTCACGGGGTCCTCCCGGTGGGGCGGGACAGGCACGCGGTGACCTCGTCCTCGTCGGGCATGGCGGTCGAGCACTCGAGCCGGCTGGCGACCAGGGCGCCGGCGACGTTCGCGAACTCCAGGATCCGGCGCAGGTCCCACCCGTTCAGCAGGCCGTGCACCAAGGCGCCGCCGAAGGCGTCGCCGGCGCCGAGGCCGTTGACGACCTCCACCGGGAACGGCGGCACCTCGACCCGCTCGTCGGCGGTCGCGGCCAGGACGCCCTTGGGGCCCTGCTTGACGACCGCGAGCTCGAGGCCGCGCTCGAGCAGGGCGTCGGCCGCGCGCTGCGGGTCGGTCTCGCCGACGGCCACCTCGCACTCCTCGCGGTTGCCGACGGCCACGGTCACCTGCTCCAACGCCTTGTCGACCTCGGACGAGGCCTCGGTGGGGTCGGCCCAGAACATCGGGCGGTAGTCGAGGTCCAGGATCGTGTGCCGACGCCGCCCACGGGCCTGCCAGGCCACGTGGTGGGTCGCGCGCGACGGCTCCTGCGACAGGCCGGTCACCGTCGCCCAGAACACCTGGGCGTCGCGGATCTCGTCCAGGGGAAGGTCCTCGGGCGTCAGCTGCAGGTCGGGCGCGGTGGGGTAGCGGTAGAAGTACAGCGGGAAGTCGTCCGGCGGGAAGACCTCGCAGAACGTGACCGGCGTGGGCGGGCCCGCGGCCGCCACGACGTACGACGGGTCGACGCCGAGGCGCTCGGCCTCCAGCCGCACGTAGCGGCCGAAGGGGTCGTCGCCCGTGCGGGTCACCAGCGCCGTGCGCCGGCCGTAGCGCGCCGCCGCGACCGCGACGTTGGTGGCGCTGCCCCCCAGGAACTTCTGGAAGGTCGAGACGTCCTCGAGGCCCACGCCGTGCTGCAGCGGGTAGACGTCGACGCCCGTGCGGCCCATCGCGACCAGGTCGAAGCTCATGACGACAACGATGCAGGACGGCGTGGCCCCGCGTCAACACTATGTAAGGACATTCTGACGTTAGGAGATCCTGAGGTGGTGCGCTACGGTGCGGCCCATGGAGGCGCGCCGCATCGACGTACGGATCGACCGGTCCTCGCCCGTGCCGCTGTACCACCAGCTCGCCGAGCAGCTCGGCGCCGCGATCGCCGACGGCACGCTCCAGCCGGGCGACGCCTTCGAGAACGAGGTGGCGCTGGGGGAGCGGCTGCGGCTCTCCCGCCCGACGGTGCGTCAGGCGATCCAGGAGCTGGTCGACCAGGGCCTGCTGCTGCGCCGCCGCGGCCTCGGGACCACGGTCGCCAGCCGCAAGGTGCACCGCAACTTCGAGCTCACCAGCCTCTTCGACGACCTCGAGCGGGAGGGCCGCGCGCCCCGCACGGACGTGCTCGAGCTGGGCGTCGTGACCGACGAGCGCGCCGCCGCCGGGCTGGACCTCCCGAAGGACACGCCGCTGCTGCGGCTCGTGCGGGTGAGGTACGCCGGCGACCTGCCGCTCGCCGTCCTGCACAACTGGCTGCCCCCGGCGTACGACGACCTGACGCGCGAGGAGCTGGAGACCCACGGCCTCTACGCGGCCCTCCGGGCGCGCGGCGTACGACCGGTGGTGGCGCGGCAGACCATCGGCGCCCGCATGCCCACGGCTGCGGAGAAGCGCCACCTCGCCCTGCGCGGCCCGGTGCTGACCATGACCCGGATGGCCTTCGACGCCAACGGGGTCGCGGTGGAGTTCGGCGACCACAGCTACCGCGCCTCGGACTACTCCATCGAGCTGATGGTCGACGAGCGCTGAGCCTCCCGGTGGGTCCTCGGTCGGGCTCGTTGGTTGAGCAGGGCGCCCCGCGCCCGTCGTCGAAACCAGAACCCGCGGATGCTCGTCGGTTGAGCAGGGCGCCCTGCGCCCGTCGTCGAAACCAGAACCCGCGGATGCTCGTCGGTTGAGCAGGGCGCCCTGCGCCCGTCGTCGAAACCAGATCAGGTTCAGGCGGTGGCGTGGCGCGGAGCAGGCTCCACGACGTAGGGGTGCCCGGTGGGACTGGCCCACTCGTGCCGCCCGTCGGGAAGGCGTCGGTAGTCCCACTCGGTGAAGGTCTTGATCCGGTGGTGCAACCGGCACAACGGCGCCAGGTTGAGCAGGTTCGTCTGGCCAGGAGGCCCACCCTCACCAGGCGGGACCCAAGGCTCGATGTGGTCGAGGTCGCAGCCGCGGGAGTCGCGTCGGCAGCCGGGGAAGACGCAGGACGCGTCGCGGAGGAAGACGACCTCCCGCATCGCGGGGCTCGGGTCGTGGCCGTCGCGCGGAGCCAGCGGGCCGGTAGGCGGAGTGCCAGTGCCGTTCCCGGGGGCAAGGCTGCTGCCGGTGAAGCGGGTCAGGTCCAGGACCGGCCGGACGGTGAACTGTCGTCCCGCGAGCCAGGTCTCGACCAGCTCCAGGCTGGTGGCACCGATGCGTTCGACGACCGCGGTGCCGGTGCCGGCCTCGAGGTGCTCGGCCAGGTCGTCGGGGGTGAGGTGCAGGTAGATCACCGCTGATCCGCCGCCGGTCGGTGTGGTGCCGTCGACGGCGCCGCTGTAGCTCTTCGGTCCGACGCCGCTGAGGGCCTCTCGGGCGGCGGTGAACGGGTCACTTCGGTCGGCGACGTCGCGGGCGAGGAGGTCCAGGGTCTGCTGGGGGTCCGCGAGGATCCCGACCGCGCGTGCCCGTCGGGTGTCGAGGCCGTCGTCGTCACCCAGGGCCGACAGCTTGGCGGCGATCTGGGCGATGGAGTGGTCGAAGCGTTCGGCGTCGGCCCGGTCGAGCATCAGGTGGAGGCCCTGGGTGGCGGGGCACTTGGACCGGGACAGGGTCACGTGGCGTTCGGCGAGTGCCTGGCGTTCGTCCTCCTGGGCGCGGTCGGGGTCGTGGTAGAGCCGGGCCTCGTCGATCAGCCGACGTGCCCGGACCTGCCCGATCTTGCCGGGGACCGCGCAGATGAGTCGGTCGGCGTGCGCGACGGCGATCTCGGAGAGGTCGTGGGTCTCCCGGGCGATCGACCGGCCCAGCCACACCGGGACCTTTCCCGCGTGGACCAGCGACCACAAGGTCGGCAGCCGGTAGGTCAGCTCCAAGGCGTCGGCCAGCAGCTGACGCCCGGCGTTGAAGGAGACGCCGAGGGCAGCCGCCAGGTCAGCGGGTGCGAATTCCGCCACCAGTGGTGCCCCCGGTCCAGCAAGAGGAGTCACCTGCTCGTGGAACAGCCGGCCCTCACCCCAGGAGGCGGGGGTGGCGTCCTCGGGGCAGGGGTGCAGCAGGGCCCAGTCGACGGCGAGCTCGATCTCTGCACACCTCGGCCTCGTGCGCCGTCTTGCGCTGCTCGTGGAGCTCGTCGATGACGTGGTCGGGAGTGAGTCGGTCAGGGCTGGGCTGATCAGGGCTGGGCTGATCAGGGCTGGGCAGCAGGCGCGGTGTCACCGCGGGGGTGGAGGCTGCTGGGTGCCGGCTCATGAGCCGATCCTACCTCGAGGTGTCTCTAAAATCAAACATGTGTTCGAGCACGCAGGACGCCTTACAAGCACGTCGAGCCGCGTCGTCCCGGTTCATCGACGCGGCCCGTTGGGGTGCGTGACCTCGTTGTCGGCCCAGGGTTTCGACGACGGGCCTTCGGCCCTGCTCAACCGACGTTGGGGTGCGTGACCTCGTTGTCGGCCCAGGGTTTCGACGACGGGCCTTCGGCCCTGCTCAACCGACGTTGGGGTGCGTGACCTCGTTGTCGGCCCAGGGTTTCGACGACGGGCCTTCGGCCCTGCTCAACCGACGTCGGGGTGGCGTACGCGTCCGAGTGGGTTTCGACGACGGGCCTTCGGCCCTGCTCAACCGACGTCGGGGTGGCGTACGCGTCCGAGTGGGTTTTCGACGACGGGCCTGTGACCCTGCTCGACCGACGTCACACCGGGGCCCTGCTCAACGGGCGAGGGGCCGCCCCGGAGCGTCAGGCGGAGAAGGTGCGGAGCCAGATGGTGGAGTCGGCCTTCTCCAGGCCCTCGATGGCGCCGTCGGGGAGGGCGGTGGCGAGGTCGGTGACGACGTAGCCCTGCTCGCCGCGTGTGGAGAGGTACTGCGCCGAGACGTTGGCCTGGTGGTCGGCGAGCACCTGGTTGACCGAGGCGAGGACGCCCGGGACGTTGCGGTGCAGCAGCGAGAGCCGCGACCCCGTCTCGAGCGGGGGGACCGGGACGGTCGGCAGGTTGACCGAGAGCTCGGTGGAGCCGCCGAGGAGGTAGCGGGAGAGCTTGCCGGCGACGAAGTAGCCGATCTCCTCCTGGGCCTCCTGCGTGGAGCCGCCGACGTGCGGGGTCAGGATCACGTTGGGCAGCCCGCGGAGCGCGGACTCGAACGGGTCGCCCTGGGCCTTGGGCTCGACCGGGAAGACGTCGAGGGCGGCGCCGGCGATGTGGCCGGACAGGATGTGCTCGCGCAGGGCGACGTCGTCGACGACCATGCCGCGCGAGGCGTTGATGAACAGCGAGCGCGGCTTCATCCTGGCGAACTGGGCGGCGCCGAACAGGCCGGCGTTGCCGGGGCGGCCGTCGACGTGCAGCGAGACGACGTCGGCCTCCTCCAGGAGGGCGTCGAGGGTCGGCACGCGGCGGGCGTTGCCGTGGGCCAGGCGGTCGGCGGTGTCGAAGAAGATCACCCGCAGGCCCATCGACTCGGCCAGGTTGGACAGCTGGGTGCCGATGTTGCCGTAGCCGACGATGCCGAGGGTGCGGCCGCGCACCTCGTGGCTGCCCTGGGCCGACTTGTCCCAGACGCCGGTGTGCATCTTGTCGGTCTTCTCGGTCAGCCGGCGGGCCAGCGAGATGATCTCGGCGATCACCAGCTCGACCACGCTGCGGGTGTTGGAGTACGGCGCGTTGAAGGCCGCCACGCCCCGGCCGGCGGCGGCGTCGAGGTCGATCTGGTTGGTCCCGATGCAGAAGGCGCCGATGGCCTTCAGGTCGGTCGCGGCCAGCACGCGCTCGGTGATCTTGGTGTTCGACCGGATGCCGACCATCGTGATGCCCTGCAGCGCCTCGATCAGGTCCTCCTCGCCCAGGGAGCCGGAGCGGGTGTGCACGCGGATGCCGTTGCGCTCGAAGACGTCGGTCGCCGTGGGGTGGATGTTCTCGAGCAGGAGGACTTCGGGTCGCTGGGGCACCGCCCAAGCCTACGAGGGGTGCTTCCTCACAGGTCGGTCGCATCCACGATGCGGTAGGCGTAGCCCTGCTCGGCCAGGAAGCGCTGGCGGTTCTGGGCGAAGTCGGCGTCGACGGTGTCGCGGCTGACGATGGTGTAGAACCGCGCCGTCACCCGGCTGCCGTCGGCCGCCTGCTTCTTCGGGCGCAGCAGCCGTCCCAGCCGCTGGGCCTCCTCCTGGCGCGAGCCGAAGGAGCCGCTGACCTGGATGGCGACCGCGGCCTCGGGCAGGTCGATGGAGAAGTTCGCCACCTTGGAGACCACCAGCAGGCCGATCTCGCCGGTGCGGAAGGCCTCGTAGAGCCGCTCGCGTTCCTTGACGCTGGTGTCGCCCTTGATGACCGGGGCGTCGAGGTGGGCGGCGAGCTCGTCGAGCTGCTCGAGGTACTGGCCGATCACGAGCGTCGGCTCGCCCGGGTGCAGCGCGACCAGCTGCTCGGCGACCTTGGTCTTCTCGTGGGTGCAGCTGGCCAGCCGGTAGCGCTCCTCCGGCTCGGAGGTGGCGTAGGCGATCCGCTCGCCCTCGGGCAGGGTCACCCGCACCTCGACGCAGTCGGCCGGCGCGATCCAGCCCTGGGTCTCGATGTCCTTCCAGGGGGCGTCGTACCGCTTGGGGCCGATCAGGCTGAAGACGTCGCCCTCGCGGCCGTCCTCGCGCACCAGGGTGGCGGTCAGGCCGATGCGGCGACGCGCCTGGAGGTCGGCGGTCATCCGGAAGATCGGGGCGGGCAGCAGGTGGACCTCGTCGTACACGATCAGGCCCCAGTCCTTGGCGTCGAGCAGCTCGAGGTGGGGGTAGACGCCCTTCCGGCGCATGGTCAGCACCTGGTACGTCGCGATCGTGACCGGCTTGACCTCCTTCTTGGCGCCGCTGTACTCGCCGATCTCGTCCTCGGTCAGCGAGGTGCGCTTGATCAGCTCGGACTTCCACTGCCGGGCGCTGACGGTGTTGGTCACCAGGATCAGCGTGGTGGCGCTGGCGCGGGCCATCGCGGCCGCACCGACCAGGGTCTTGCCCGCGCCGCAGGGGAGCACGACGACGCCCGAGCCGCCGTGCCAGAAAGAGTCCGCGGCCTCCTGCTGGTAGGGCCGCAGCTTCCACTCGGACTCGTCGAGCTCGATGGGGTGGGCCTCGCCGTCGACGTACCCGGCGAAGTCCTCGGCCGGCCAGCCGAGCTTGAGCAGGGCCTGCTTGAGGTTGCCGCGCTGGCTCGGGTGCACGACGACGGAGCCCTCGGAGCCGGGGACGCCGTCCAGCCGCTCGCCGATCATGCCGGCGATCTTCTTGGCCCGGAGGACCTCCTCGAAGACGGCCCGGTCGTTGCTGGAGAGCACCAGCCCGTGGGTGGGGTGCTTGTCGAGGCGGAGCCGGCCGTAGCGCGCCATCGTCTCGGCCACGTCGACCAGCAGCGCGTTGGGCACGGCGTAGCGGCTGAAGGTGAGCAGCACGTTGACGACCTGCTCGGCGTCGTGGCCCGCGGCGCGCGCGTTCCACAGACCCAGCGGGGTCAGGCGGTAGGTGTGGATGTGCTCGGGGCTGCGCTCGAGCTCCGCGAAGGGTGCGATCGCCTTGCGGCAGGCATCAGCCTGCTCGTGGTCGACCTCGAGGAGGAGCGTCTTGTCCGACTGGACGATGAGGGGGCCGTCAAACATGTCGGGCCGAGTCTACGGACCGGGTGGAGGCACTGGTTCGCCGGAGCGCCACGGACGGGGTCCGGGAAAGCTGACCGGGACGCCCCGGCGAAGTACTCAGTGCTCGACCGAGCCCGTCGGGAGCGTCGGTCAGCGGGGATTCGGAGCCGCCCCGCGGCCGGATGGGGGTGCGTCGGAAAATCCTTCAGCCACCGGTGAGCACGAGCTGGTGCGGCACCGCGCCCAGCACCTGGAGGCTGGCCACGAGCAGGTCGGTCAGGTCGCTGACCTGGTCGGTCGGCACGTGCAGGGTGAAGTTGGGGGTGCGGTCGCCCTGGAGGGCCCGTGCCTCCTCGGGAGTGCGCCACCCGAGGGCGACCAGCTGCTGCAGGATGACGGGCTCCATCTCCCACGTGCCGCCCATCGAGGTGGGTCCGACGCACTCGGCCGAGAGCACGTCCTCGGTGCGCAGCACCTGCACGTAGCGCACCGCCGCCGGACGACGCCTGCGCAGGAGGCCCCGGCGTGCGGACCCCTCGGCCACCGGCTCCCCGAGCACCACGAAGCCACGGTCGTGCAGCAGCTCGAGCGCGCTGCGCAGCTCGTGCGTGATCTCGGCCCAGCCGGTGGGGCGCATGTGCGTGACCCTACGGGGCGCCTGGGTGCGGCCGCCGGGTCTCGGGTCAGGCGTCCCGGCCAGTGATCTCGAGCGTCCAGGGAAGGTCGGGGGTGGCGCGCTCGACCTCGAGGGCCTCGACGGTGATCCGGGCGAGCTCCTCGGCGTCGGCACGCGGCCAGTCGGTGACGGTGTACGCCGGGGCGTACGGCGCGTAGTGGCCCGGGTCGGCCGGCCCCTTCCAGCCCAGCGCGCGCACGGCGGCGTCCTCGGCCTCGGTCAGCTCGAGGTGGCCGCCGACGAGCGCCGGCCCCTCGCAGGTCGCCTGGACGACGCCCTGGCCCTGGCCCACGACCTGGACCATGAAGCCCGACGGCAGCGGCTCGGGCTTCCGACGACCGAGCAGGCCACGTCGCGGCTCGGACCAGCGCTGCTCCTCGGGCGGCACCACGTTGCTCAGCGCGACCACCTCGGACTCCTCCAGGGTCGCGATGGCGTGGGCGAGCCGCTCGCGGAGCGGGGTCCAGGCGGGGTCGGCCATCGGGGTCTCCTCGTGGGGGTCGGAGCGGATGTGGCGGATCGGCACCATGCTCGGCCGATCTCCGGCGACGGGACCGGCGGTCGGAGTAAATTGCCCCGCATGCCGGGGGACGAAGGATACGGGCTGGAGCCTGCAGAGCTGACGGCGATCGTGGGGCACCTCGGGGAGGCCGGCACCGCGCTCGGGAACCACGAGAGCACGCTCGCCGTGACGCCCGACGCCGGTCGGAGCAGCGACGAGGTCGCCCAGGCGTTCGCCATCCTCGCCACCGCCGTGGGCGCGGGCGCCCGTCACGTGCAGGAGATGTCCTCGACGCTGTCCACCAACGTGCGCAACTACGACCTGGCCGAGCACCACGCCTCGGGGGCCGTGACCAAGGCGGGAGGTCCGCTGTGAGCGACACCCTCGACCTCACGATGTACGGCGACGTCGCCGCCTGCCAGGAGGCCGTCCGCACGGTAGGCCTGGCCGAGACCGGCATCGGCGACGCGGTCACCGACCTGGGCAAGGCCTCCACCGACAGCGACTCCTGGTACGGCACCGCCGCCGACGGGTTCCGCGCCCAGGTCACCGACACGACGTCCGACCTGGAGGAGCTCGAGCGACGGGTGACGGCAGCCAAGAAGGCCCTGCACACCTTCGCCGGCGAGCTCTCGACGGTGAAGGGCAAGCTGGGCGACGTCCGCGACTACGCGGTCAAGAACGGCCTCACCGTCTCCGGGAACACCGTCACCGCCCCTACCGAGCCGGGCGACGACGCCGACGACACCACGGTGACGGCGTACAACGACGACGTGGAGCACTGGAACACCGCGGTCACCATGGCCGGGACGGCGCGCACCACCGAGGACAACGCCCACAACACGCTGACCGGTGCGCTGAAGGAGACCAACGGCGACGGCTGGTTCGAGAACCTGATGGAGAAGCTCGGGTTCGCACCGCCCGACGGCATGGACGGGGTCACGGGCACCGGCTGGATGCTGGGCCTGCTCGGCACCGGGTTCGGCATCTCCTCCGACGCGATGGGCCGCGCCGTGCTCGGTCGCTGGCAGCCCTGGGTCCAGGGCGCCGACGGCAAGTGGAAGCTCGGCTCGCCGAACGGCCACTCGGCCTGGGAGCGCTTCCAGATGGGCCTGCGCCGTGGGTCGGTGGCCGACCGCGACTGGCGTGCCCGGCCCTACAAGTCGGACCTGCGGGGCAGGTGGGGCACCGCCGGCAAGTGGGTCGGCCGCGCCGGCCTCGGCCTCACGGCGATCACCTCGGGCTGGGAGCAGTGGCAGGCCGACGCCGACGACCCGTCGCTGGACACCGGCGAGCGGGTGGACCGCACCGCCACCAAGGCGGCCTCGACCACCGCGGGCGCCTGGGCCGGAGCGGAGGGTGGCGCCTGGGTCGGTGGCGCCATCGGCACGGCCATCTGCCCCGGCGTCGGCACCGTGATCGGTGGTGCCGTCGGTGGCCTGGTCGGCGGCATCGGCGGTGCGATGGCCGGCGGTGCGGTCGGCGACTTCGTCAACGAGCAGTGGGACGGCGCCGTGCACGCGATCGGCGACGCCGGGGAGGCGATCGGCGACGGCCTCTCCGACGCGGGCGACGCCATCGGCGACGCGGCCTCCGACGTGGGCGACGCCTTGTCGTTCTGGGACTGAGCGGCCGTGGGGAACCCGTGGGTGACCGCGCTCGCGCTCGTCGTCGGTCTGGGGCTGCTGGGCCGCTGGGTCGCGCTCCGTCTGGGGCGTACGCCGGGGGCTCGCTCCTGGGCCGCGCACGGCGAGCAGGGCCGACGCTTCGAGATGCTGGTGCTGCCGACCCTGGGCGCCCTCTGCGTGCTGGTCGCGGTGCTGCCGCACGCCGAGACCGGCACGATCGCCGAGTCGGGCGCGGAGCAGGCGTGGCGCCTGCTCGTGCTGCTCGTGATGGTCGTGGCCCTCGTGCTCTTCCTGGGCCTGGGCCTGCTCGGCGTCACGCTGCGGCCCGTGCCCGGCTGGCTGCTGCCCCGGTGGGCCCGGTCGACCGCCCGGTCGACGACCCGCCCGAAGTCCCGCTCGACGAAGGAGCACCGATGAGCACGCAGGTCGAGCACCCCCGGAGCGGGGCGCGGATGTCGGTGCCCGAGGGCTGGGAGATCCTGGTGGCCGAGGACTCCGACACCGTGGTCGCGCTCGAGCCCGCGGCCGACGGGGACGACGGCTTCCGTGCCAACCTGGTGCTCTCGGTCGTCGGCAACGACGGCATGAGCTTCCGCGACTGGCAGACCGCCACCGACGAGACGCTGCCCGCGATGCTGCAGGACTACCTGCTGCTCGACCTGGAGAAGCGTCCGGTCGCCGGGTTGCCGGGTGGCCGCCGACTGGCGCACCACGTCTCGCCCGAGGGCGTCGCGCTGACCATGGAGCAGTGGTTCACCGTGGTCGACGGGGTCGGCTTCACCCTGACCGCGACCGTCGACTCCTGGCGCTACGACCTGTGGGCCGACGAGCTCTCGGCACTGGCCGAGCAGCTGGAGCTGCCCGCGGCGGCTGCGGACGGGGTGCCGGCATGAGCATCGAGGTCACCGGCTCGGTCATCCGGCTCGACGTCGGCGCCTTCGAGGAGCTCGTCGGGGAGCGGCCCGCGGGACACGAGGCCTTCGGCGTCCCCGGGGTGGTGGAGGCGATCGAGGCCGTCCGCGACCCGGTGGTGCACCTCGAGCTCGACGTCGCCGGGCCGGCCCTGGTGCAGCACCACCGGGTCTGGGTCGACCACGAGATGTCGGCGTTCCTGCTGGGCGTGCGTGACGACGAGCACCAGCTGCTCGCCGTGCCGCCCGCGCTGCTGGGCGCCGGGCTGGCCCGCGTGCTGCGCATCGGGCCGAAGGCCGTCGGTCCCCGGGAGCCCCGCGAGGTCGCCGAGGACCTGCTCGAGGACCTCTTCCACGACGACGAGATGCGCCGCCGGTCGGCGTACGCCGGGCTGGACGCGCACCTCGCCTGGAACCTCGGGCTGTTCTGGCCCGAGGGCCGGCGCTGGTTCAGCGTCGTGGACGGTCCCTCGGGCCTGTGGTGGATCGAGGGTGACGAGGGCGCGCGCGTCCTGACGCCGACGACCGCCACCGAGGTCTGGCGGGTGCTGAGCAGCCTGCTGGCGCTCGTGCCGCAGTAGCAGCCCGGTCAGGCCCTGGCAACGCGGCTGACCGCGGTGATCCGGTGGATGGCGAAGACGCGTCGTTCGTCGGTGCGCTCGTCGTGGGCCTGGAGCTGGCCGCCCTCGACCCGCTCGGGACGCACCGTGCGCTCGGCGACGGTGCCGTCGTTGCCGACGTACCCGATCAGCAGCTGCTCGCGGGTCTCCGCGGCCTGCCGCAGCACCGAGATCACCTCGCCTGGGCTGGACGCGCTGGCACCGCGCCGCGGCCGGTCGGCGGCGGACCGGTCGCCGACGCGGATGGCAGCCACGACGGCGGCGGTGCGGGCGCCGAGGCGTACGCCGTCGACGGCGGGGCTGCGGCGACGCGGGGTGCGGGCCCGGAACACGTCGGGGCGCGCCACCCGGACGGTGCCGTCGACGGCCTCGACGACGGGGGCCAGGCCGAGCTCGCGGATGCGGGGGAGCAGGGTGCCGAGGGGGACGTCGGAGATCACCACGGTCGGGGCGATCCGGCGCAGCCGGAGGGACTCGGCGCCGGTGGCGTGCACCAGCTCGGTCAGTGCGGTCTCGTCGTCGCTGCGCAGGAAGCTCTCGGCGTGCCCGGCGCGCAGCGTGCCGAACCGGCGGGAGACGTCCTCGACGAGGTAGGTCAGCGACTGCGGCACCGGCGTGCGGGAGGTGGCCGCGACGAACTCGTGCACCTCGGTGGCCGACCAGCCCGCGTCGAAGGCCCGTCGCACCGACGACGCCGCGAACCGGTAGACGGTGGCGCCGCCGCGGGACTCGACGTCGGCGACCAGGGCCAGCTTGCGGGCCAGCTCCTGCTCCAGCGGGCCGGGGGCGATGGCGGTGAGGTCGGCCTGCAGGAGGACGTGGTCGACCGGGGTCGGCAGGAGCTCGTCGAGCGCCTCGGTGGGGTCCTCGGCCCCGGCGACGAGCCGGCGGCCGAAGCCCGAGAGGCCGTCGAGCCCGGTGACGCCGAGCAGGGCGGCCTCGGCGAGCAGGGCCGGCACCTGGGCCAGCCGGCTGGCCGGTCGCCGGGGCCGGCGCCACCGCATGCGCTGGACCATCGAGGACGAGCCGGTGCCGCTGGCCAGCGCGTCGTCGTCGGGCAGCGCGGCCAGCTCGCCGAGCACGTCGGCACGTAGGGCCGGCAGCCAGCTGCGGGTGATGTCGGGGGAGAGCGCGTTCACCGGCTTGTCGCCGATGCGGCCCCCGATGACGGCCACCAGCCGGGGGCTGGCCAGCCACGACCGGGCGAGCAGCGTCCACCGCTGGGCGGTGCCGGCCAGCAGCCACGCGTCGTAGGCCTCGGTGGGCAGCCAGGCCGCGTCGCGCTCCTCGGACATGCCCTGGTCGAGCAGCCCCGCCGCGGCGGCGGTCTCGACGACCAGGGCGGCGACGTCGGGCTCGACGTGCAGGAGGGCGGCGGTGGCCTTGAGGTCGCGTACGCCGAGCCCGCCCTGCTTGAGAGCGGCCGGGGGGTGGGTGCCCCAGCGGTCGAGCAGCAGCTCGGTGCGCCGCACGAGCTCGAAGGCGGCGCCGGCCGCGGCGCGGTCGCGCAGGGCAGCCGGCCGCTCGGTGGTCGCGAGCGCGGGGGGCTGGTGGACCGGTCGGCCGGCGTCGGCGTCGAGGGCGAGGCGCACGGTCCACGGCAGGGTCACGTGGCGCTCGTCGAGCCGGGCCAGCAGGCCCGAGGCGACCAACCCGGTGGTCGGGCCGGCGCCACCGCTCCAGCGGCCGTCGGCCCCGGTCTCGAGCAGGTGGTCGAGCACGGCCCGGGAGGGCTGGTCGAGCTCGGCCAGGAGGCCCGGGAGCTCCTCGGGGTCGGGGCCGTGCGGACGACGCAGCACCTCGGTGACCACCACGACCGGGCGGTCGGTCGGCCCCCACACCAGCGCCCGGGTGCGCAACCGGTCGAGCGCCCCGTCGACGGCGTCGCCGGGCGCCGGGAGGTCGCGCGGGGCGGTGTCCTGCACCAGCGACTGGAGGACGGCCAGGTCGAACGCGTCGAGCCCGTCGAGCGCGCGCAGCACCGAGGCCTTCACGACCACCCGCGCCGCGAGCTGGGAGGAGTCGTGCGGCGCCGGGGTGGCGAGGTCGGGCCGGCTCTCCAGCAGTGCGGCCAGCTGCTCGTCGGACCAGCCGCGGAGCTGGTCCGCGAGGGTCCGGGGCGTGGTCGCGGGCATCCGGTCGATCCTACGGGGGTGGCCCGACCGGGCCGCCCCGGTGGGAGCGCCTGACGACGATCGTGGCGCCGTGCCCGTGGTCCCGGGGGGCGGGTCCACGTAGCGTCACCCCATGACCTCCTCGTCGAACACCCCTTCCGGCCCCTCCGGCCCCCTGTCGGGCCGCACCGCCCTCGTCACGGGCGCGGCCAGCGGCATCGGCCGGGCCGTCGCGACCCGCTTCGCCGCCGACGGCGCCCGGGTGCTGCTGCTCGACCGCGACGAGGCCGGCGCCAGGGAGGCCGCCCGGGTCGTGGGCGGCGAGCACCTCGTCGCCGACCTCGGCGACCCCGGGTCCATCGAGGCGCTCGGCCTCCGGGAGAGGGGCATCGACGTCCTGGTCAACAACGCCGGCCTCCAGCACGTCGCGCCGATCGAGGACTTCGACCCCGAGCGCTTCGCCCTCATCCACCGGGTGATGCTGCAGGCGCCGTTCCTGCTCGCCCGCGAGCTCCTCCCCGGCATGTACGCCGGCGGCTGGGGCCGGGTCGTGCACGTGTCGTCGGTCCACGGGCACCGCGCCTCGGCGTACAAGGCGGCCTACGTCAGCGCTAAGCACGGCCTCGAGGGGCTGTCCAAGGTGATCGCCCTCGAGGGCGCCGCCAAGGGCGTCACGAGCAACACCGTGTGCCCGGGCTACGTGCGCACCCCGCTCGTCGAGGGCCAGATCGCCGACCAGGCCAAGAGCCACGGCATCAGCGAGGACGAGGTCCTCGACCAGGTGCTGCTGGCGCGCACGCCGGTGAAGCGGCTGGTCGAGCCCGAGGAGGTCGCCGCGCTGGTCGGCTTCCTCTGCGGGCCGGGCACCGACTCGGTCAACGGCCAGTCGTACCTGATGGACGGCGGCTGGACCGCCGCCTGATCTCCTGCGCCCTGGGTCGCGTCCCACCGCGCGTCGCTGCGACCCGTCAGCGGGGGCGCTCACCCGCGGCGGTGCGGTCGGCGACCTCCTCGACGCGACGCTGCCGGGTCTCGGGGCGCTTGGCCTCGACCAGCCAGAGCAGCGCGGCCCGCTTGGTCGAGCGGCCCAGGGCCTCCCAGCGGTCGGTCGCGGCGCGGGACTCCAGGGCGGCGGACAGGTCGGGGGGCACGACGAGCGCCTCGACGTCGTCGAGCATCGTCCAGGTCCCGTTGGCCCGGGCCACCTGCACGGCCGCGTCGCCGGGTGCGGCCACCAGCCCCTCGGCGTACAGCCTCTCGAGGCGGAGCTTGTTCGGCCGCGACCAGCCGCTGGTGGGGCGGCGGCGGGTGAACCACATCATCGTGCGCTCCTCGTCGAGCCCCTTCGACGTGCTGTCGATCCAGCCGTAGCAGAGCGCCTCGCAGACCAGGTCGTCGTACGACGGGGCGGGCCTTCCCGTGGAGCGCTTCCACCACACCACCCAGACGCCGTCACTGCTCGCGTGGTGCTGGGCGAGCCAGGCCCGCCACTCCCCGGCGGTGGCGGGGTGGACGCGGGCGGCCTCGGTGGCGGGCATGCCCCCCAGGTTGGCCTCCGGTCCGAGGAGGGGCAAGGGGGAGGGCACGGCGGCCCGGCGTCGGAGGTCGCGCGTGATTTCGCGGGCTGGCCGGGCGCGGGGCCCGGCACGTTGCTAGCGTCGGCAGCCGTCCCGACCGCGCCGAGGAGGTGCACCGTGCGTGCTCCTCGCCCGCTGCTCGTCCTGGGCCTGGTGGCCTGCCTGGTCGCCGTGCTCGGCACGGTGCTCACCGTCGAGTCGCCGTCGACGGCGCCCCAGCGGCGTACGACCGGTGCCTGGGTGTCCTCGCCCACCGACGCCGGGCGCCGGCTGCTGCCCGTCCGCGCCCAGGCTCCGGGGGGTGCGACGGCGTCGGTGCGGGTCGACCCGGGCGCTCGACGCCAGACCTGGCGGGGCGTCGGCGGGGCCCTGACAGACGCGTCCGTCGAGCTGCTGGGCTCCGCCCCCGATGGCGTACGCCGACTCTTCGACCCGCGGGCCGACGACGGCGCCCACCTCGACTGGGTGCGGCTGCCGCTGACGGCCACCGACATGTCGCCGCAGGCGTGGACGTGGGGCTGGGACGGCACGACCGCCTCGCCGCACCCGCGAGCGGAGCAGGCCGTGGCCGAGGTGAAGCGGCTGGTGCGGCTGCGGCCCGACCTGCAGGTGGTGGCCACGCCGTGGACCGCCCCGTCGTTCATGAAGGACCCGGCCGGCGTCCGGGGCGGGGCGCTGCGCGACGACGCCGTGGACCAGTACGCCGCGATGCTGCTCGCCCAGGTGGACGCGCTGCGCCGGAGCGGGGTGCCGGTGGCGGCGCTGACGCTGGGCAACGAGCCGGGCTACAGCGCCGACTACCCGTCGATGACCATGACCGACGACCAGATGGCCCGCCTGGGGCGGGCGTTGGGCCCCGAGCTGGACCGCCGCGACGTGCAGCTGTGGGCGGTCGACCACAACTGGGCCGACCGGCCGCGGGTGGACGCCGTCCTCGCCGGGGCCCCGGGGGCCTTCGACGCCGCGGCCTTCCACTGCTACCGCGGCACGGCGTCCGACATGGCGGGGGTCGGGGTGCCCCCGGTCGTCGACGAGTGCACCGGCACGACGAGCTCCTGGCGCGCGGGCTTCTCGTGGGACTCCCGGCACCTGGTCACCGAGAGCCTCGCCGCCGGCTCCACGGGGCTGGTGATGTGGAACCTCGCGGTGGACCCCTCCGGCGGTCCCCGCGACCTGGCCTCGCGGGCCGGCTGCGCCTCCTGCCGCGGGCTGGTCACCGTCGACGGCCGGTCGGTCGACCCGGGCCCGGAGTTCTACGTCCTGGCTCACCTCGCCCGCGCCGCGGACCCCGGCGCCCGCGTGCTCGGCACCAGCGCGTC
The DNA here is from genome assembly GCA_963750435.1 of uncultured Actinomycetota bacterium. Lineage (GTDB taxonomy): Bacteria > Actinomycetota > Actinomycetes > Propionibacteriales > Nocardioidaceae > Marmoricola. The sequence continues at coordinate 24,682 of CAVVQW010000023.1, forward strand.
GGCCGGCGTCGACGCCGGTGCCTTCACCAACCCCGACGGCACGGTCGGCGTCTTCGTGCACAACGGCACCGGCCGCGACCGGGTGGTCGCCGTGCGGGTCGCCGGCCGTGGTCCCCGGTCGTACGCCGTGCGCGACGGCGAGCTGCTCACCGTGCGGCTGACCGAGACGTCCGGGGGCGAGCTGCCGCGCTAGGGCGGGCCGCAGCCAGCGCTACTGCTTCTCGGCGAGCAGCTGGACGACGACCTCGCCGTCGCAGGAGGCGGAGTCGCGGATCGCCCAGCGCCCGCGGAAGCCGTTGCCCTCCCAGTTGGCCTCGGCGTCGTGGTCCTCGGTCTCGCCCCCGGTGACCTTGAAGCCCTGGTCCTGGGCGGGGCCGTTGAGCTCGGCGAGCACGGTGCGCAGGTCGGCCGCGACCACGGCCGTGCCGATCACGCCGTCGGCGCCACGGTCCTCGACGTTGAACAGCACCGCGCCACGGGGCAGCGGGAAGTCGCGGGGGTAGTCGGCCGGCAGCGGGCCGGCGTACTTCCTCGCGTCGGCCACGCAGGTCTGGGTGTCGGCCGCCTTGCCCAGGCCCGCCTCGCCGGCGTCGGGGTCGGCGGCGTTCGACGACCCGCCCGACCCGCTCCCGCAGCCCCCGAGCAGCAGGGCGGCGAGCAGCAGCGCGCCGGCGCGGAGAGCCGTCACCTGGTCAGCTTCACGGTGCGCTTGTTGTCGGCCTCGTTCGACTCCACCACCACGTTGGTCGGGTCGACCGTCGTGGTCACGGTGTGCGCCCCCGCCGCGGGGCTCCAGGTGAAGGTCAGGGTCGTGGAGCGACCGGCGCCCAGCGAGGTGCCCGAGGCCAGGCGGACGCGGCGCCCGTTGTCGCGGACCTCGGTCGCGAACCCGTTGGCCGGCGCGGTGCCGGTGTTGGTGATCAGCGCCTTCTCCACGAAGCTGCTGCCCGACTTCGTGACCGTGGTGGACCGGAGCAGCAGGTTCGGCTCGGGGTCGAAGGCCGAGAGCAGCGTGCGGCCGCTGCTCTGCCGCGCCACCGTGGCGTACGCCGCCTGGGCGTCGGCCGGCCCGGCCCCGCTGGTGTGTGAGGAGTCGGTGACGCAGGCGTCGATGCAGCCGTCGGCGTACCCGACCTCGACGCGGCCGTGCGAGTCGAGCGTCGCGTCGATGAAGTCGAGCAGGTTGCGGTCGTTGCCGCAGGTGGTGCCGCCGGTGCAGATGGAGCCGCGCTGCACCGGGTCGTGGGGCGTGGCGTCGCTGGTCTGCCAGGTCTTGCCGCCGTCGTAGGTCGTGGAGACGTAGAGGTGCCAGACGCCCTTGAAGGTCGCGGCGTCCTGGTAGTTGCCCGCGGTCGGGGTGCCGATGAAGGCCACCGCCGCCCGGTCGTCGTCGCCGGCCACGGTGGCCGGGAACACCGCGTTCTTGATGCCCAGGTCGGCGCCCAGGGGCTGGTTGTTCGCCCAGGTGGCGCCGCGGTCGCTGCTGGTGGACACGGCGGGGATGCCGTCGGCGCCGACGTACCCGAAGAAGACCTTGCCGTTGGAGCCCACGCCGACCGAGGGGTCGGCGTCGCTGGCGGTGCTGCCGGGGACCTTGTGGACCGTCCAGCTGCCGCCGTTGTCGGTCGAGGTGACCAGCGCGGCGTTCTCGCCACACCCCTTGTTCGGGAGGTACGCCGTGCCGTCGGGCCCGACCTTGACGTGGCCGTGCAGGCCCCCGCAGTCGAGCAGGTTGTACGTCGGGACGCCGTTGCCGAAGGTGGTGCCGCCGTCGTGGGAGGCCGCGCAGAAGGCGGTCGCGATGTCCTGGCTGCAGTAGTAGACCGCGTGCTTGTAGGTGCTGGTCGGCAAGGCACCGAGGCCGCTCGTGGAGTAGGCGCCGCCGCCGAGGGTCTGGTGGTCGACGCCGCTCGGGATGCCGCCACCGGTGCTCGGGTGCCACGTCTTGCCGTCGTCGTCGGTGTAGCAGGTCAGCGAGTTCACCCCGGAGAGCTGGGACTCGAAGGTCCGGCCCGTCGTGTGGTCGGTGAACAGGATCGGGTCGAGCGACTTCGTGCTGCCGACCAGGCAGCCGTTGGCGGCCTTGGCCGAGACGTCGGTCCAGGTCGCCCGGGCGGGGGAGACGGAGTCGTCGAAGGTGGCCTTGTAGGTCGACAGGTAGGCCTGGTAGGTGGTCGCGCCGGTCTTGAAGTTCGTGCCGATCGACGGCTCACCGGCGTTGTTCGCGTCGGTGAAGGTGCTCGGTGCCTTGTAGTTCGCGAACCCGGGCCGCGGCTCGGTGCCCGGCGCCGGGGGCGCGGCCACCGTGGTCAGGCTCGCCGTGGCGGTGAAGCTCGAGCCGAGCGGGGCGTAGGGCACGACCCGGACCTTGTAGTCACCGGTCGTCGGCGCGGTGAGCACGGTCTCGGGGTCGGCGCTGGAGGCGGCGGTGGCGACCACGGCGCCGGCGGCGTCGAGCAGGTAGACGTCGAAGTCCGCGGCGGTGTTGGTCCACGAGACCTTGATCTGCAGCCGGTGGCCGTCGGAGTAGCCGGCCGGGGTGCGCACGTGCAGGGCGAAGTCGTCGCAGGTGGTGGGGACGCTGCAGACGGGCGTCCCGGCCGCACCGGTGGCGTTGGGCGCCGCGAACGGTCCACCGGTCCACGAGACCGAGGTGGCCGTCGGGGTCACGGTGCCCTGCGTGGGGGTCGCCGCCTCGGTGCTGGCGGTGAGCCCGACGACGCCGAGCACCAGGGCCAGGCCGACGGCTCCCAGGACCCTGACGGCCCGCGGCCGGTGGCTCTCGAGCGTGCTTCTGAGTGTGCGCATGTCGACGTCCTCACGTGTCCCGGTCCCCCCGGATCAGGCAACGATCGACCGCGCCGGTGGTTACGCGCAACCATCTGTCCGAGGGGTAGAGACCCGTCTCGACCCGTGGCTAGTCTGCGCTCATGGAGTCCTACGCCGCAGGTGAGACCACGCCCGCGCTGATCGAGCAGACGATCGGCGCCAATTTCGAGAGCACGGTCGCGGCCCACGGCGACCGGGAGGCGCTCGTCGAGGCGGCCAGCGGACGCCGGTGGACCTACGCCGAGCTGGACCGCGACGTGAACGCGTTCGCCCGCGGCCTGATCGGCGCGGGCATCGCCAAGGGCGACCGCGTGGGGGTCTGGGCGCCCAACTGCGCGGAGTGGACGATCGCGCAGTACGCCACGGCCAAGGTCGGCGCGATCCTGGTCAACGTGAACCCGTCCTACCGCACCCACGAGTTCTCCTACGCCGCCAACCAGTCGGGGTTCCGCATGCTGATCGCGGCGACCTCGTTCCGGACCAGCGACTACCGCGCGATGATCGAGGAGACGGCGTCGCAGAACGGCGCCCTCGAGCGGGTCGTCTACATCGGCACCGACGACTGGTCGGCGCTGGTCGCCGAGGGCGAGGGAGTGGCCGAGGACGCCGTGGCCGAGCGGATGGCGACGCTGTCCAACACCGACCCGATCAACATCCAGTACACGAGCGGCACCACGGGCTACCCCAAGGGCGCCACGCTGAGCCACCGCAACATCGTGAACAACGGCTTCTTCGTCACCGAGACGATGAACTTCACCGAGCAGGACCGGCTCTGCATCCCCGTGCCCTTCTACCACTGCTTCGGCATGGTGATGGGCAACCTCGGCTGCACCACCCACGGGGCCGCGATGATCATCCCGGCGCCCGGGTTCGACCCCGAGACGACGCTGCGGGTCGTGGAGGAGGAGCGTTGCACTGCGGTGTACGGCGTGCCGACGATGTTCATCGCGATGCAGAACCATCCCACCTTTCGCGACCGTGACCTGTCCGGGCTGCGCACGGGCTGCATGGCCGGCTCGATCTGCCCGGTCGAGGTGATGAGGCGCTGCATCGATGACATGCACATGGCTGCGGTGTCGATCGCCTACGGCATGACCGAGACCTCGCCGGTCTCGACCCAGACCCGCGCCGACGACGACCTGGACCGGCGTACGACGACGATCGGGCGGGTGCACCCGCACGTCGAGATCAAGGTCGTCGACCCGGTCACCGGCGACACCGTCGAGCGCGGCGAGCCGGGCGAGCTGTGCACCCGCGGCTACTCGGTGATGCTCGGCTACTGGCAGGACGAGGAGAAGACGGCCGAGGCGGTCGACGCCGACGGGTGGATGCACACCGGCGACCTCGCCGAGATGCGCGAGGACGGCTACTGCACCATCGTCGGCCGGATCAAGGACATGGTCATCCGCGGCGGCGAGAACATCTACCCCCGCGAGATCGAGGAGTTCCTCTACACCCACCCCGACATCGAGGACGTGCAGGTGATCGGGGTGCCCGACCAGAAGTACGGCGAGGAGCTCGCGGCCTGGGTCAAGCTCCGCGCCGGGGCCCAGCCGCTGGACGCCGACGGAGTGCGCGCCTTCGCCGACGGCCGCCTCGCGCACTACAAGATCCCGCGCTACGTCCTGCTGGTCGAGGAGTTCCCGATGACGGTCACCGGCAAGATCCGCAAGGTGCAGATGCGCGAGGAGACCACCGAGAAGCTGGGCCTGGGCGGCACCGGCCACGGCGGCGACCGGCGGGTGTGAGCCCGTCGGTGGGGCGTCGTAGGTTGGCCCGATGAGCGACAGCACCGAGAGCACCGGGAACACCGACAGCATCGACCGCCTGGCCGACGACTACTGGCAGCACCACCTCGCCCAGCACCCCACGGACGCCCACCTGCTCGGCCGCTACGAGTGGGCCGGCGACTACGAGCAGGAGACCCGCGAGGCCGAGGATGCCGAGATCGAGGCGCTGCGCGCCTTCGCCGACCGGGCCGAGGCGCTCGACGAGGCCGACCTCGACGACCAGCAGCGGATCACCCGCGAGGTGCTCCTCGCCGACGCCCGCACCCAGGTCGACGTGCTCGAGACCCGGCTGACCGAGATGGCCGCCGACCCGATCTTCGGCCCCCAGGTCTCGCTCGGGATCATCGCGCCGATGCTCGCGCTGCCCGACGCCGAGGTGGCCGAGGCGCTGGTGGGCAAGTACGCCGGCATCGGCCGCAGCTTCCAGCAGCTCGCCGTGCGGCAGCGCGAGGGCGTGGCCGCGGGGCTGGTCCCGGCCCGGTTCGCCGTGCTCGGCACCGTGCAGCAGATCGACGAGCTGCTGGCGACCCCGGTGGCCGACGACCCGCTGCTGCTCACCGCCACCCCGCCGCCCGGCCTCGACGTCGACGGCTGGAAGGCCCGTCTGCGCCAGGTGGTGGAGGACGAGGTGCGCCCCGGTCTCGCGGCCTACCGCGACGTCCTGCGCGACGAGGTGCTGCCGCAGGCCCGTCCCGACGACCAGCCGGGCCTGACCCACCTCGCGGGCGGCGACGCGGCGTACTCCGCCCTGCTGCGCTACTTCACCACCACCGACAAGTCGGCCCAGGAGATCCACGACATCGGCTTGGCCCAGGTCGAGAAGCTCGGCGACGAGTACCGCGCCCTCGGCCCGGAGGTCGTCGGCACCGACGACCTGGCGGAGATCTTCTCGGCCATGCGCAGCGACCCCGCGCTGCACTTCACCCGCGGTGAGCAGCTGGTGGAGGCCTCCGAGGTCGCGATGCAGCGGGCGTGGGACGCGATGCCCTCGTGGTTCGAGGTGCTGCCGCAGGCGCGGTGCGCCGTGCAGGCCACGACGACCGGCGCCAAGGCGTTCTACTTCCCGCCCGCCACCGACGGCAGCCGCGGCGGCACCTTCTTCATCAACGTCGACGACCCGACCTCGTGGGGCACCTTCGAGCTGGAGTCGATGGCCTTCCACGAGGGCATCCCCGGTCACCACCTCCAGCTGGCCATCGCCGGCGAGCTCACCGGGGTGCCGGAGTTCCGCAAGCACCTGAACAACGCGGCGTACGCCGAGGGCTGGGGGCTCTACACCGAGCGCCTGGCCGACGAGATGGGGCTCTACACCGGCCCGGTCGACCGCATGGGGATGTACGCCGCGGACTCGATGCGGGCCTGCCGCCTCGTGGTGGACACCGGGCTGCACGCCCTGGGCTGGAGCCGGGAGCAGGCGGTCGACTACATGCTGGCCAACTCGCCGCTCGCCGAGGGCGTCGTGCGCCCCGAGGTGGACCGCTACATCGTGTCCCCGGGCCAGGCGTGCTCCTACATGGTCGGGCGCCTGGAGATCCAGCGCATGCGCGCCGAGGCCGAGGAGCGCCAGGGCAGCGGCTTCGAGGTCAAGGCGTTCCACTCGGCCGTGCTCGACTCGGGCTCGTTGCCGCTGGGCGTGCTCGACGAGGTCGTGCGGGCCCGGCTGGCCTGAGCGGAGCCCGGCTGGATCCCGGGGGACCTAGCGGACCCAGACCCGGGCGCTCGCGTGCGCGCTGGCGATCGGGTCGAAGTCCACACGGTCCAGGAGCACGATCTGCGCGCTGACCTGCGCCCAGCCGCGGTGGAACCCGACGGGCTGCACGGAGCCGAGCACGAACGTCACGCGGTGGTAGACGCCGTCGCAGGGCGGCCGGTCCTCGACGTTCCCGCCCCCGGCGGCGAGGTCGGGGAACTCGCCCTGCTGGGCGTCGAGCTCGTAGCTCTGCAGCAGCCAGGGGGTGTCGCAGCGGGCGAGGGTGCTGATCCGGAGCCCGCCGCCGGGCAGCAGCGTCGCGGTGCCGGGGAGCCGGATGACCGTGGCGGGACGCACGTAGATCCGGGTCACGTGGATCCCGGGCGTCCCCGCCCGACCGGTGGCCGGGTCGACCACGTCGAGGCGGGCACGCACGTGGGCCGGCCCGCCCTCGAAGGCCTCGAAGCTGGTGACCGTCTGGCGGTGCCAGCGGCCGTCGCAGGTGACCGGGCCGCCGTGGGTCGACGGCGTGGTCAGGTCGCCCTGGCGCCAGTCCAGGGTCAGGGCGACGAAGGCCAGGCCGGGGGCGCAGCGGGCGCGCAGGGACGCCACGATCGTTCCTCGGGCCCCCTCGTGGGCCTGGGAGGCGACGTGCACCTCGGCGTCCGGCAGAGCGGTGGGTGGGATCCCGGTGACCGACGCGGCCGGCCAGGCCTGCGCCGGGACCGTGAGGACGAGGGCCGCCGCGAGCGCGACGGCGGCGCTGAGCAGCCGTGGACGGGACATCTGGGCCTCCCTGGTCGCGAGATCCCTCCCCGCATCGTGCGCCCGGGCCGCCACGACCTCAAGGCACGCCGACCGGCGGTGCAGACCAGCCCCGGGTCGCCGGAGCCCGGAAGATCAGCCCAGGCGGCGGAGCAGGGCGCGGTAGGCCAGGGCCCCCGCTGCGGCGACCAGGAACTCCTGGGGCAGCCGGCGCACGGACTCGTGCTGGATCGAGCGGTGCCAGTCGTCGACGCGGAGCGGGAACGGCGAGCGCCCGAAGAACAGCGTGGCCGGCTTGTCGGCGTCGGGCAGGCAGGCGCCGAGCATCCCGGCCACCACCCGCACGCGCCGGTCCGTCGGCGTGCGCCGGGCGACCTGGGCCATCGCAGCCAGCCCCACGAGGCCGTCGGGGACCGCGACCTGCAGGAAGATCCGCTCGTCGCCCCAGTGCGGCACGGTGTCGAGCGCGAAGTGGGAGGCCAGGCCGAGGCCGAACGCGCTGACGGGGCCGGGCGCCGTCCAGCCGACGAGGGCACCCGAGAGGACGTGGTTGGTGATCAGCACGTGCCGAGGGTAGGGCGCCCGCCTGAGAGCAGCCCGAGATCTCGCCGTCGGTGCGGCACGTAGGCTGGGACGGTGAGCGAGCAGCTGGTGGTCGGGTTCGACCTCGACATGACGCTCATCGACACGGTCCCCGGCTTCGCGGCCACCCTCGAGGTGCTGGCCGCCGAGCTCGGCGTCGAGCTGCCGGTCGCCGAGCTGACCGGTGCGCTGGGGCCGCCGCTCGAGCTGATGCTCGAGCCACACCTGCCCGCCGAGCGGATCGGCCCGGCCACCGACCGGTTCCGGGCGATCTACCCCGACACCGCGATCGCGCCGACGGTCGTGCTCCCCGGCGTCCACGAGGCCCTCGCCGCCGTACGCCGCCACGGGGGCCGGGTCGTCCTGGTCACCGGCAAGCACACCCCCAACGCCCAGCTGCACGTCGACCACCTCGGGCTGGACGTCGACGTGGTCGAGGGCCGTGTCTGGGGCCACGGCAAGGGCGAGGTGCTGCGCGGCCACGGCGCCCAGGTCTACGTCGGCGACCACGTGCACGACGTCGAGGGCGCCCGCGCCGCAGGGATCCCCAGCGTCTCGGTGCTGACCGGCGGCTGCGCCCGCGAGGAGCTCGTCGAGGCCGGCACCGACGTCGTCCTGGACGACCTGCGCGGCTTCCCGGCCTGGCTCGAGGAGCACGTCCTGGAGCGCCGGCTGGCGGCGCTCGAGGTCGACCTGCGCCGCCACGAGCGGCTGATGGTCGCCTTCAGCGGCGGCGCCGACAGCGCGTTCCTCCTGGCCGCGGCGGTCCGCGCGCTCGGGCCCGACCGCGTGGCGGCCGCGACGGCGTACAGCGAGTCACTGCCGATGGCCGAGCGCGGCCCGGCCCAGGAGTTCGCGGAGTCCCTCGGCGTCCACCTGCTCACGCCGCGCACCTCGGAGATGGAGCGCGAGGGCTACCGTGCCAACGCCGGTGACCGCTGCGCCTTCTGCAAGGCCGAGCTGCTCGACACCCTGGGGCCGTTGGCCGAGGAGCACGGGTACGCCGCCGTCGCCACCGGCACCAACGCCGACGACGCCCGCGCCGGCTTCCGCCCCGGCATCGCGGCGGCCGCCGACCGGGGCGCCGTGACGCCGCTGCTCGACGCCGGTCTGACCAAGCAGCAGGTGCGGGCCGCTTCCCGGGCGTGGGGGCTGCCGACGTGGGACAAGCCCGCGGCGGCGTGCCTCAGCTCGCGGGTCGCCTTCGGCATCGAGATCACCCCGGCCCGACTGGCCCGGGTCGAGCGTGCCGAGGCCGCGCTGCGGGCCGCGCTGGTCGGGGCCGGCCACCGCGTGGCCGACCTGCGCGTGCGCGACCTCGGCGAGCACGCGCGGGTCGAGGTCGACCGTGCCCTGGTAGCCGCGGCGGGGGAGCACCTCGACGTGGTCCGCGAGGCCGGCTTCGCCACCGCCGAGGTCGACCCCCTCGGCTTCCGGTCGGGCTCGATGAACGAGCTGCTGCCCGACCCCGACCGCTTCCGCTGAACCCGCTCGCCGGGCCGCACCCCACGACGTACGCTGTGCAGTCGCTGCGCAGCCCTGCTCGGCGACACCCCTGACAGAGAGGCCTGCGACGGTGCCCACCGGAAAGGTCAAGTGGTACGACGCCGAGAAGGGCTTCGGCTTCCTCTCCCGCGAGGAGGGCGAGGACGTCTACGTCCGCTCCTCCTCCCTGCCCGCCGACGTCACGACGCTCAAGGCCGGCACCCGGGTCGAGTTCGGCGTGCTCTCCGGCCGCAAGGGGGACCAGGCCCACCAGGTGAAGGTGCTCGACGCCCCGCCGTCGGTGGCCAAGGCGATGCGCCGCAAGCCCGAGGACATGGCCGGCATCGTGGAGGACCTGATCCGGCTGCTCGACAACGTCGGCGAGGCCTACCGCCACGGCCGCCACCCCGACCCCAAGACCGCGAAGCCGACGGCCAAGCTCCTGCGCGGGCTGGCCGACGAGCTCGAGATCTGAGCCGGTGAGCGGCCCGCCCCCGCCCTGGACGACCGCGCCGGCGCGCCCCGCCGCACCCGCGGGTCAGCGCCGCGTCGGGCTCTGGGCCGCCTGTCTCGGCCTCGCCCTGGCGGTCGCCGTCGTGTGGCCGGTCGTGGCGGGCTTCGGGCCGGTGCGGTCGGTGGTGTACCGCTCGCCGTGGGTGGCCTCCTTCCTGTACGCCGTCGTCGTCGCGGTGGTCCTGGGGGCCGCCCTGGTGGCCTCGCTGCTGACCCGCGTGCCGCTGGGCGGCGCGGTCGTCGCGACCCTGGGCTCGGGCCTGCTCTCGCTGGTCGGCTTCGTGGTCTTCCTGGTGACCTCGGGGATCGACGTCGGGGCGGGCGGAGTGGTCAGCCAGCTGGTCGACTCGGTCGTGTGGGCACTCCTAGCGGGGTCGCCTTCCTGGCGCTCGACCTGCTGCGCGGCCGTCTGCCGGCGTTGACCGTGCCGCTCGGCGCCCTGGCCGGGGCCGCGGCGGGGCTCGTCACCGCCGTCCTCACCCTCGCCTACGTCGTGCTGACCCACCGCGACCTGCAGCTGCTGGTGCTGCGCTACGACCTGTTCCAGGACGCCGTCAAGGTCGCGCTGCTCACCGCCACCGGCGCCGCCTGCGGGGCCGTCGCCGCCGGCCGAGCAGGGGTGGCGCGCCGGTCGTAGTCCGCGCGGTCAGTGCGTGATCGGCCCGGTGTCCTCGCCGACGTCGCCGCTGCGCGGCTCGCGGGCCCCGGCCACCGGGTGCGGCTGCTGCCCCATCGGCTCGGGGGAGACAGCAGGTGCGGTGGGGTCGGTCGGCTCGGTCTGCGCCGTCGGGTCGGTCGGTCCCTGGCCGGCGGGCTCGTCCGCGTCGCGGTGGGCGGGGTCGGCAGGACGCCGCAGCAGGACGAACGCCGTCCAGCCGATCATCAGGCCGGCGAGCACCCCGAGGCCGAGCCGGGGGATCAGCGGGAGCGCGATGCCGATGAAGCCGCCGACCACCCAGGACAGTTGCAGCATCGTCTCGGACCGGGCGAACGCCGAGGTGCGGTGCCGCTCGGGCACGTCGCGCTGGATGGTGGCGTCGAGGGAGATCTTGCCCATCGCCTGGGCCACGCCGGCGGTCAGGCCGAGGGCGATCGCCGGCACCAGGCCGTAGAACACCGCGGCCACCACCGCGGCGGTCGCGTCCGCGACCAGCGCGATCACCACGGTGACCGAGGGCGTCACCTTCTTCAGCATCGACCCGAGCGCGATGCCGATGGTGTTGCCCAGCCCCGCTGCGCCGATCACCAGCCCCATCAGCAGGGTCGTGCGGTGCTCCCACCCGGGGAGCGGGTGCTGGCGGAGCAGGAAGGCCATGTACATCGTCAGGAAGCCCGAGAGCATCCGCAGCCCGGAGTTGCAGCGCAGCGCGAAGGCGACGTTCGCCGGCACCAGGAACTTGCGCCGGTCGCCGCTGAGGCTGACCGGCAGCTCGCCCGCGTGGGCGTCGGCCTCGGCCGGCAGCAGGATCGACAGGATGGTCGCGCCGGCGAAGACCACGAAGGCGAAGCGCAGCGACCACTGCGCCCCGAAGGTCGAGGCGGCCCCGGCGAAGGGGGCGGCGATCGCGGCCCCGACGACGCCGGCCAACGAGATCCGGCTGTTGGCCTTGACCAGGGTCAGCCCGGGCGGCTGCAGGCGGGGGACCGTCGCGGCGCGGGCCACGCCGTACGCCTTGGAGGAGACCAGGACGCCCAGGGCCGTGGGGAACATCGCGATCGACTGGGAGGCCACGGCGTCGGCCATCAGCCAGCACAAGAACGCCCGCAGCGCCATGGTGCCGCCGATCGCCCAGCGGCGGCCGTGGCTGAAGCGGTCCAGGAACGGGCCCAGGAGGGGGGCGACGACCGCGAACGGCAGCATCGTCAGGCCCAGGAACAGGGCCACCTGCCCGCGGGCCTCGCCGGGCTGGGCGAAGAACAGGGTGCCGGCCAGCGAGATCGCCACGGCTGCGTCGCCCGCGGCGTTGAAGGCGTGCAGCTCGATCAGGCGGTAGAGCCCCGAGTCGCCCGCGCCCTCGGCCCGGGACGCGCGGCGCGCCTGCCGGAAGGTGTACGTCGCGGCCGAGCCGGTCGCCCCGCCGGCGCGTCGCAGACCCCGGCCGGTGGCACCGAGACCGCGTCCCGTGGCACCGGCGATCCGCTGCCCGCGCCTCGGGGTCGGCTCGTCGTCCATGCCCTCATCCTGCCAACCCGGTGGGCCGGGCTGACGAAGACCATGCCGATGAGGGACAATCCCCGGTGTGATGACCACTGCCGACCCGACCGAGCACGAGACGGTCCAGGCCGCCCGCGCCGCCCTCGTCGAGGAGGTGGGCCCCGACGTCGTCGGCGACCACCTCGACCGGGTCGCCGAGGACGCCGTTCCGGAGCCCGTCGTCGTCACCCACCGCTTCGCCTGCACCCAGCCCGGCTACCCCGGCTGGGTCTGGGCGGTCACGGTCGCCCGGCCGGAGGGCCAGGACGACGTCACGGTCGACGAGATCGTGCTGCTGCCCGGCGACGAGGCGATCACCGCCCCCGTCTGGGTGCCGTGGCGCGAGCGCATCCAACCCGGCGACCTCTCGCCCGGTGACCTGCTCCCGACCGACGAGGACGACGCCCGCCTGGTGCCGACGTACCTCGTGGGCGAGACGCCCGAGGAGTGGGAGCGCCCCGTCATCGACGAGCTCGGCCTCGGCCGTGCCCGCGTGCTGTCGCTGGAGGGCCGCGAGCTCGCCGCCGAGCGGTGGTACGCCGGCGACCAGGGTCCCGACGTCGCGCTCGCCCAGTCGGCCCCCGGCCGCTGCGGCGGCTGCGGCTTCCTGGTGCGCCTCGCCGGGCCGCTGTCGCTGACGTTCGGCGTCTGCGCGAACGAGTTCGCCAACGACGACGCCCGCGTCGTCGCCCTCGAGCACGGCTGCGGCGCGCACTCCGAGGCCCAGCTGCGCAAGAAGCAGCTGCCGCCGCCGATGCCCGACCACGTCTTCGACACCCTCAGCCGCGACGACTGGGAGCAGTTCTAGCCCTGCGGCCGCCCGTCGCTGCGCGGGCCGACCACGTCGTACGTCGCGGTCAGGAAGTCGCCGTTGCGCCCCTGCTCGACCAGCCTCAGGTCGTGGCGTCGCGGGAAGAGCGGCCGGCCGGCGCCGAGGGTGACCGGCGCGATCGAGAGCACCAACCGGTCGAGGAACCCGACGTCGGCGCACTGACCGGCCAGGTCGCCGCCGCCCACGACCCAGACGTCGCGGTCGCCGGCCGCGGCGGTGATCGCCTCGCGGTGCTCCGCCACCGGGCCCTGCACGACGCGCACGTCGTCGGTCACCGGCGCGAGGTCGCGGTGGGTGAAGACCCAGCACGGGACGTCGTACGTCCAGGGCTCGTCGGTGGTGCGCAGGTGGTCGAGCACCCAGGCGTACGTCGTCGCACCCATCAGCATCGCGCCGACACCGGCGATGAACTCGTCGTACCCGCCCGGGCCGCCCTCCACGGTCTGCTGCTCGAACAGCCAGGCCAGGGAGTCGTGCTCGTCGGCGATGAAGCCGTCGAGGGTGGTGGCGGTGTAGTAGACGGCGCGGGTCACGCGTCGTCCTCGAGCCGACCCGCCCGTCGGGCGTTGCGCCGGCGACGGCAGTGGTCCCAGCCGACGAGGCCGAGGCCGAGCCCGGCCACGCAGGTCCACAGCCACCAGAGCCGGCCGTCGTCGCGCAGGGTGGCGTAGAAGGGCAGGAGCAGCACGATCGCGACCGCCCACAGGGCCGTGCCGACCTGCATCGTGCGCACGCCGTCGAGGTCCAGGGGGTCCACGTCGGCGACGATGTAGGTGCGGTTGCCGATCTCGTGCACCATCGGCTGGTCGTCGTCCACGTGCATGGGGCCAACCTACCCGTCCCGCCGGACGTGCCCGGAGGTCCGCCGTGGCCGGATCTCTGGTTGGATTGCGGCCCGTGGACAAGTTCTTCAAGATCACCGAGCGTGGCTCGACCGTCGGACGCGAGATCCGGGGCGGAGTCGTCACCTTCTTCACGATGGCCTACATCATCGTGCTGAACCCGATCATCCTGTCCGGGGTCCCGGACAAGAGCGGCGGCTTCCTCGGCGGCACCGAGGACAACTTCGCCATGATCGCGGCGGGCACGGCCCTGGTGGCCGGCCTGCTGACCATCTTGATGGGCGTGGTCGCGAACTACCCGCTGGCGCTCGCGACGGGGCTCGGGCTGAACGCCTTCGTGGCCTTCACCGTGGCCCAGCAGATGACCTGGGCCGACGCGATGGGCCTGGTGGTGCTGGAGGGCCTGATCATCCTGGTCCTGGTGCTCACCGGCTTCCGGCAGGCGGTCTTCCACGCGGTGCCCGGCCAGCTCAAGGTCGCGATCTCGGTCGGGATCGGCCTGTTCATCACCCTGATCGGCTTCGTCGACGCGGGCGTCGTACGCCGGGTGCCGGACGCGAGCAACACCACCGTGCCGGTGCAGCTCGGGCCCACGGGGTCGCTGGCCGGCTGGCCCGCGCTCGTCTTCGCGATCGGCCTGCTGCTCGTGATCGCGCTCTGGGTGACCCGGGTGCGCGGCGCGATCCTGATCTCCATCGTGGTCACCACGGTGATCGCCATCGTCGTCGAGGCGATCGCGAAGGTCGGCCCGATGTTCGGCGCGAAGTACAACCCGGTCGGCTGGGGCCTGAACATCCCGAAGATCCCCGACACGGTGTTCTCCAAGCCCGACTTCGGCACGCTCGGCGACTTCGAGCTGTTCGGCTCGTTCTCCTCCGTCGGCGCCGTCGCCGCGATACTGCTGGTGTTCACCCTGCTGCTCGCCGACTTCTTCGACACCATGGGCACGATGACGGCCATCGGCGCCGAGGCCGGCCTCCTCGACGAGGACGGCACCCCGCCGAACACCCAGCGGATCCTGATCGTGGACTCCCTCGCCGCGGCCGCCGGTGGCGCGGCCGGCGTCTCGTCGAACACCTCCTACATCGAGTCGGCGTCGGGGGTGGGGGAGGGCGCCCGCACCGGCCTGGCCTCGGTCGTGACCGGCGTGCTGTTCCTGCTCGCCCTGCCGTTCTCCTCGTTGGTCAACGTGATCCCGAGCGAGGCCGCCGTGCCCGCCCTGGTGCTCGTCGGCTTCCTGATGATGCAGCAGGTCAAGGGCATCGACTGGGACGACCTCGAGATCGCCATCCCGGCGTTCCTCACGATCGTGCTGATGCCCTTCACCTACTCGATCACTGCCGGCATCGGCGCCGGCTTCCTGGTCTTCGTCCTGATCAAGGTGGTGCGCGGCAAGATCACCGCCGTCGCCCCCCTGATGTGGGTGATCAGCGTGCTGTTCGTCCTCTACTTCGCGATCACGCCCCTCACCCGCCTGCTCACCTGAGGCGGGTGCACGCCGAGACGGCGCGGGTGTACGCCGAGACGGCGCGTGTGTACGCCGAGACGGCGCGGGTGTACGCCGAGACGGCGCGGGTGTACGCCGAGACGGCGCGGGTGTACGCCGAGACGGCGCGGGTGTACGCCGAGACGGCGCGGGTGTGCACACAAGCGCCGTCTCGCTGTACATCCGCGCCGTGTCACCGGACGTCCGCGCCGTCTCGCTGTACCTACGCGCCGTCTCGGCGAGCCCTGGGGAAATAGTTAGCCTGGGTAATGAGTTAGGCTAAGCATCATGCCTCCCTCCGTCGAGTCCGCCGCGCGCACCGACACCGGGCTCGCGAGCGAGCTGCGGTTCTCGGTGATGCGCTTCTCCCGTCGCCTTCGCAACGAGCGTGAGCCCGACAACCGGCTCAGCGTCGCGGCGCTGAGCGCGCTGGGCATCCTGTTCCGCGAGGGGGAGTGCACGGTCGGCACGCTGGCCGCGCACGAGCGCGTGCAGCCGCCGTCGATGACCCGCACGGTGAACTGCCTGGTCGACGAGGGGTACGCCACCCGCCGGCCCGGCGACACCGACGGCCGGCAGGTGCTGGTCGCCCTGACCGACCACGGCCGCGAGATCCTCCTCGCCGACCGCCGCCGCCGCGACGCCTGGCTGGCCCAGCGCCTGCGCGAGCTGACCCCCGCCGAACGCGCCGTCCTCCGCGAGGCGGCCCCCCTGATCCAGAGATTGGCCACTTCTTGAGCCCCACGTTCCGCGCGCTCCACAACCACAACTACCGCCTGTACGCCGCCGGCGGCGTGCTGTCGAACACCGGCACCTGGATGCAGCGGGTGGCCCAGGACTGGCTGGTCGTGCTCCTCGCGACCAACGCCGGCACGGCCCTGGGCATCACGACCGGCCTGCAGTTCCTGCCCGCGCTGCTGCTGTCACCCGTTGCCGGCCTGGTCGCCGACCGGGTCTCCAAGCAGCGCCTGCTCCAGGTCACCCAGGGCGTGATGGGCCTGACCGCGCTGGTGCTCGGCCTCCTCACGGTCACCGGCAACGTCGAGGTCTGGCACGTCTACGTGCTCGCCTTCGTCCTCGGGATCGGCTCGGCGTTCGACGCCCCGGCCCGGCAGAGCTTCGTCAGCGAGATGGTCGACCCGGAGGACCTCACCAACGCGGTGGGCCTGAACTCCGCGTCCTTCAACGTCGCCCGGCTCGTCGGCCCGGCGCTGGCGGGTCTCCTGATCGGCGTGTTCGGCGGCGGCGTCGCGGCCACCGGCTGGGTCATCCTGATCAACGCGGTCAGCTTCGTGCCGGTGCTGTGGGCCCTGGAGAAGATGGTGCTCGCCGACCTGAACGTCACCCCGCGGGAGGCCCGGCACAAGGGCATGATCCGCGACGCGGTGCGCTACCTGCGCGGACGGCCCGACCTGATGCTGATCATGAGCACGGTGTTCTTCGCGGGCACCTTCGGGCTGAACTTCCAGCTCACCTCCGCGTTGATGGCCACCCAGGTCTTCGACAAGGGCGCCACGCAGTTCGGCCTGCTCGGCTCGGCGCTGGCGATCGGGTCGCTGTCCGGGGCCCTGCTGGCCGCCCGGCGCACGACCGTGCGCCTGCGCCTGGTCGTCGGGTCCGCGCTGGTCTTCGGCACCATGGAGATCATCAGCGGCCTGGCGCCGTCGTACGCCACCTTCGCCCTGATCGTGCCGCTGGTCGGGCTGAGCTCGCTGACCATGATGACGGCCGCCAACACGATGATGCAGCTGGCCACGGCACCGGGGCTGCGGGGCCGCGTGATGGCGCTCTACCTGATGGTCTTCATGGGGGGCACCCCCATCGGCTCGCCCCTGATCGGCTGGATCGGCGAGGAGTTCGGCGCCCGCTGGACCCTCTTCGCCGGCGGCGGCCTGACCGTCCTGGGCGTGCTGGTCTCGATGGCCGTCTTCACCCGCAGCCGCCGGCTGCTGGGCGAGACGGTGGTGGCCCGGACGCCCGCCCTGACCGAGCCCGTAGGCTCGGCGGCATGAACCCCCGCTACCGCCGACTGGTCATCCCCGTCGCCCTCGGCGGGCTGATCCTGATCGTCGTGATCGCGGCGCTGCAGAAGTAGGCGGGCGAGCTCCCATGGCCGCACCACTGCCGCAGGCGCTGACGACCCTGCGCGACGCCGTCCTCGACGACGAGCACCTCGTGCGCGCGCTCGCCAGCGGTCGCAGGCGTGGACAGCCCGCGCCCGAGTGGCGGCGGGTCGAGCTGCGCTACGTCGACCTCAAGGCCGGGCGCCGCCTGCAGGTCACGGCGTACGACGACACCCAGGCGCACACCAGCAACCACGCCGACCCCCGTGAGGCGCTGGACGCCCTGCTCGACCAGCCCTTTGCCAACTGGCACGTCGAGACCACCACGCACACCCACCAGCTGCGGGTGACCAAGAAGGGCGACGCGCTGCTCCACACCGCCGCCCGGGCCGTCGAGGGCGAGGCGCCCCAGCGCAGCCACGACCAGGCCAAGCAGCGGCTGCTGCCCGAGGACCACCCCACCCTGCGGGCGCTGGGCATCTCCGACGCCCAGGGCCGGGTGAAGCCGTCGCGGCAGGCGAAGTACCGCCAGGTCGAGGAGTTCCTGCGCTCGCTCGACGCCGCGCTGGACGACGCCATCGGCAGTGGCAAGGTCCGTACCGCGACCGAGGAGGACCCCTTGCGCGTGGTCGACCTCGGCTGCGGCAACGCCTACCTCACCTTCGCGGCCCAGGCGTGGCTCAGCGAGCGGATGCCCGTGCGGCTGGTGGGGGTCGACGTGAAGGAGCAGTCGCGGCGGCACAACACCGAGGTCGCCGAGCAGCTCGGCATCGGCGACCGGATGACGTTCCTGGCCGCGGGCATCTCCGAGGTCGAGCTGGAGGCGCGTCCCGACGTCGTGCTGGCCCTGCACGCCTGCGACACCGCGACCGACGACGCCCTGGACCGCGCGGTCCGCTGGGAGGCCGACCTGGTGCTCGCGGCGCCCTGCTGCCACCACGACATCTCCGCCCAGCTGCGCCAGGTGCCCACCCCGGTGGGCTGGACCAGCCTCACCCGTGACGGCATTCTGCGAGAACGTCTGGCCGACACCTTGACCGACGCGCTCCGGGCCGCGATCCTGCGACAGGTCGGCTATCGCGTGGACGTGATGGAGTTCGTCGACAGTGCGCACACCCCCCGCAACACGCTGCTGCGGGCCGTGCGCACGGGGACTGCCTCGCCCAGGCAGGCCATCGACGAGTACGACGCGCTGGTGTCCACGTGGCACCTGCGTCCGCAGCTCGCGGGACTGCTCGAACGGGGGAACGTGGAGTGACGCGTCGTGCCGTGCACCGCACGGCAGGCCTGGGACTCGTGCTCGGCGTCGGGGTCCTGGCCTGCCTGGGGCCTGCCCAGGCGATGACCATGCCGGCCCTGACCAGCCCGGCGGGGGCCGTCCCGGCGGCGACCGCCCCGGTCGGTGGTCGGGCGGTCGTGCAGCTGCGCGACCCCCGCATCGTCGAGTCCAGCGGCCTGGTCGACCTCGGCTCGAGGCTGGTCACCGTCAACGACTCCGGCAACGCACCCGTCCTGTTCGTGGTCAGCGCCACGAGCGGCCGCACGGTCGGGGTGACCCGGTTCTCCCGCCGCGCGAGCGACGTCGAGGCGCTGGCCCCGGCCGGCCCCCGGTCGGTCTGGGTCGGTGACATCGGCGACAACCGGGGCCGGCGCTCGACGGTGACGATCTACCGCGTGCCGGTGGCCCCCGGCAACCGCACCGTGCGACCCGCGGCGTACCGCTTCGCCTACCCGCGCGGAGGCCACGACGCCGAGTCGCTGTTCGTCGACGGCGACGGGCGGCTGCACCTGGTCACCAAGTCCTTCGAGGGCGGCACGGTCTACCAGGCCCCCCTGAGGCCCAGCCGCACCCGGTTGAACCCGCTGGTCCCGGAGGGGCGCGTGCTGGAGTACGCCACCGACGCGGCGATGTACCCCGACGGCCGGCACGTGCTGGTGCGCGGTCTCGGCCTGATCGGGATCTACCAGTTCCCGGCCCTCCGCCGGATCGGCAGCTTCGCGCTGCCCCGGCAGCGTCAGGGCGAGGGGCTCTCGATCAGCGACACCGGTCGGATCCTGCTGAGCAGCGAGGGCCGCCGCTCCTCGGTGCTGCAGGTCGCCGTGCCCCGCATCCTGCTGGCCCGGATGCGGCCCGAGGGCGGGGCGTCGGCGCCGCTCGTGACCTCCGCGCCGTCGCCGTCGGCGTCGGCGAGCCCGGGCCCGAGCGCCTCCGCCAGCCCGAGCGTGAGTGCCTCGGGCACCCCGTCGGCCTCGGCGTCGCCCACCAGCAGCGCCGGCAGCAGTCCCGGCAGCAGGCCCGACCCCAGCAACGCCTCGTCCCCCACGAAGAGCGTGGGCAGCAACGACCCGGACGGCTCGCGCCAGCCCTGGCTGCTGTGGTCGATCCCGCTGGTGATCGCGGTCGGCGCGGCCGGCATCGGCCTGGGCCTGCGGCGACGGGCCGACTGAACCGGACCCAGCGCCGGACTGGGCAGCAGCCTCAGCTCCGGTCGCGCCTCGGGAGCCGCGCGACCACGTGGTCGATGCAGCGGGTGAGGGCGACGACGTCGTCGGGCTCGATGGTGGGGTACATCGCGATCCGCAGCTGGTTGCGGCCGAGCTTGCGGTACGGCTCGGTGTCGACGACGCCGTTGGTGCGGAGGACCGCTGCGATCGCGTCGGCGTCGATCGACGCGTCGAAGTCGATGGTGCCGATCACCAGCGAGCGGTGCGCGGGGTCCGGGACGAACGGCGTGACGCCCTCGGTGCGCTCGGCCCAGCCGTAGAGCGCCTCGGAGGAGGCGGTGGTGCGCGCGACCATCGCCGGCAGGCCACCCTGGCCGTTCATCCAGTCGAGCTGCTCGGCCATCAGGAAGAACGTGGCGACGGCCGGGGTGTTGTAGGTCTGGTTCTTGCGGGAGTTCTCGATCGCCGTGGGCAGGTCGAAGAAGGCGGGCACCCACCGGTCCGAGGCGGCGATCTCGGCGGCCCGGTCGAGGGCGGACGGCGACATCAGCGCGATCCAGAGGCCACCGTCGGAGGCGAAGGACTTCTGCGGGGCGAAGTAGTAGGCGTCGGTCTCGCGCAGGTCGACCGGCAGGCCGCCGGCGCCGGAGGTCGCGTCGACCAGGACCAAGGAGTCGTCCGGGGCCACCCGGCGTACCGGCGCCATCACCGCGGTGGAGGTCTCGTTGTGCGCCCAGGCGTAGGCGTCGACGCCCTCCTCGGCCACCGGCTGCGGCAGCGAGCCCGGGGCGGCGGCGATCACGCTGGGCTCGTCCAGGAACGGCGCGCGGGCGGCGGCGGTGGCGAACTTGGTGGAGAACTCCCCGAAGGTGAGGTGCTGGCTGCGCTCTCGGACCAGTCCGAAGGTGGCGATGTCCCAGAAGGCGGACGTGCCGCCGTTGCCGACGACGACCTCGTAGCCCTCGGGCAGGTCGAACAGGGTGGCCAGCCCCTCGCGGACCCGACCGACCAACGCACGCACGGGGGCCTGGCGGTGGGAGGTGCCCATCAGCGTGGAGCCGCTGGCCGCGAGGGCATCCAGGGCGGCGGTGGGGACCTTGGAGGGACCGGCGCCGAACCGGCCGTCGCCGGGCAGCAGGTCGGCCGGGATCTCGATGTCGCTCACGGACCTATTGTGTCAGCAGCGATCGTCCCGCCCGGCCCCCTGCCGGTGCCGTGGGACGTCGGGAGACGGCGAGGGGGGCACCATGCGCAGGCGGCGTCGGCGCTCGCCGAAGCGCACGCGTGACCTGCTGCTGACGGCGGGTGGAGCCGCGCTGGTGCTGGGCCTCCTGCTGCTGGTGGTGGGCTCCGTGCGGGTCTACGCCGGCGTCGACGTCGGCGGCACGAACCGCGGCACCCCGAGTGACCGGGTCTCCGCGCCGTTCACCGAGCTCGTCTTCGGCGGCATGCTGGCCGTGGTCGGCGGCGCCGTGCTGACCTCGGTGCGCACCGAGCGGCGCCGTGACGACCCACCCCCACGAGGCCGAGGAGGGCTCCCGCTTGCCTGAGCTGCGCATCGACCGACTGCCGATCACCCACCCCGACGCCCACCAGCTGGTCGAGGAGGTCCAGGAGGAGTACGTCGTCCGCTACGGCGGGCGCGACGAGACACCGCTGGACCCGACGTACTTCGCCGAGCCGATGGGGGCCTTCTTCGTCGGCTACCTCGACGACGTGCCGGTGGCGACCGGTGCCTGGCGCCGGCGTACCGACGTGGTGGTCGACGGGTCCAGCGCGACGGCGGAGGTCAAGCGGATGTACGTCGCCGCCCCCGGCCGGCGCCGCGGCCTCGCGCGGGCGATGCTCGCGCACCTCGAGGACACCGCCCGCCTGGCCGGGGCCGAGGTGATGGTGCTGGAGACCGGCATCCGGCAGCCCGAGGCGATCGCGCTCTACGAGTCCTCGGGCTACGCCCCGGTGCCGGGCTTCGGGTTCTACCGCGACTCGCCGATCTCGCGCTGCTTCGCCCGGAGCCTGGTGCGCTGAGGGTCTGACGGGCTGCTTGGCGAGGGTTGTGGACGGTCGGCCGCCGGTGGGGGCCGAGTGGAGCGTCCATAACCCCGATTTACAAGCGCGCGCCTGCGCGCACTTCGCCTGCCGCGCTCAGATCGTCGAGACGTCGATCACGAAGCGGTAGCGCACGTCGGAGTTCACGACCCGGTCCCAGGCCTCGTCGACCTGGTCGGCGTCGATCTTCTCGATCTCGGCGCCGAGGCCGTGCTCGGCGCAGAAGTCGAGCATCTCCTGGGTCTCGCGGATGCCGCCGATCTTGGAGCCCGCCATGGAGCGGCGCATGCCGGCCAGGGAGAACGCCTGGTACTCGTCGGGCCCGTCGGGGATGCCGACGTGCACGAGGGTGCCGTTGAGGCCGAGCAGGGCGAGGTACTGGTCCATCGGCAGGTGGGCCGAGACCGTGTTGACGATCAGGTCGAAGGTGCCGGCGAGCTCCTCGAAGGTCTTCTCGTCCTTGGTCGCGTAGTAGTGCGCGGCGCCGAGACGCTTGCCGTCCTCCTCCTTCGACATCGTCTGGGAGAGCACGGTCACCTCGGCGCCCATGGCGGCGGCGATCTTGACGCCCATGTGGCCCAGGCCGCCCATGCCGACGATGGCGACCTTCTTGCCCGGCCCGGCGCCCCAGTGGTTCAGCGGTGAGTAGAGCGTGATGCCGGCGCAGAGCAGGGGAGCGGCGACGTCGAGGTCGACGCCGTCCGGGATGCCCAGGACGTAGTTCTCGTCGACGACGACCGACTTGCTGTAGCCACCGAAGGTGGGCTCGTCGTCGTAGTCCTTGCCGTTGTACGTCGGCACCTCGCCCTTGAGGCAGTACTGCTCGTCACCGGCCTTGCAGTTCTCGCACTCGCGGCAGGAGTCGACGAAGCAGCCGACGCCGACGCGGTCGCCGACGGCGTACTTCGTGACCTCGGAGCCGACCTCGGCGACGGTGCCGGCGATCTCGTGGCCGGGGACCATCGGGAAGAGCGAGGAGCCCCACTCCTCGCGTCCCTGGTGGATGTCGGAGTGGCAGACGCCGGCGAAGGCGATGTCGATGACGACGTCGTGGGCGCGCGGGTCACGGCGCTCGATGGTGCCGCGCTCGAAGGGCTTGCTGGCGCCCTGGGTGATCAAAGCTTCAACTGTCGTGGTCATGCTGGCTACGTTCCCCGTTCTCGCCGGTGAACACAAACAGAGCACTTGTCGCCCTTGTCTCACTGGCCACCGAGCCGTGCGTCAGCAGGGTCACCCTTCGTCTGCGAGGTTCCGGGTCGCGTGGCGCTCACCGTGACGCACGAACGCCGCCCGGGTGACCGGGCGGCGTTCGAGGTGGTGTGCGGGTGAGGAGGGTCAGACGACGAGCTCGTCGGAGGCGTCGCCCTGGGCCCAGGCCTCGTTCCAGCCCTCGATGTCGCTGGCCGGGCGCTCGCCCGGGCCGGTGTAGATCGCCGAGGGGCGGATCAGCCGGCCGGTGCGCTTCTGCTCCAGGATGTGCGCCGACCAGCCGCCCGTGCGGGCGCAGGTGAACATCGAGGTGAACATGGGCGCGGGCACCTCGGCGAAGTCGAGCACGATGGCGGCCCAGAACTCCACGTTGGTCTCCAGCACGCGGTCGGGACGACGCGCCTTGAGCTCGGCCAGGGCGGCCTTCTCCAGGGCCTCGGCGACCTCGTAGCGGGGGGCGCCGAGCTCCTTGGCCGTACGCCGGAGCACGCGCGCCCGGGGGTCCTCGGCGCGGTAGACGCGGTGACCGAAGCCCATCAGGCGCTCGCCCTCGTCGAGCAGCTTCTTGACGTAGGCCTCGGCGTCGCCGGTCTTCTCGACGTCCTCGATCATGCTCAGCACGCGGGCGGGGGCACCGCCGTGCAGCGGGCCGCTCATGGCGCCGATGGCGCCGGAGAACGCGGCGGCCACGTCGGCGCCGGTCGAGGTGATCACCCGGGCGGTGAAGGTGGAGGCGTTCATGCCGTGCTCGGCGGCCGAGCTCCAGTAGGCGTCGATCGCCTTGACGTGGGCCGGGTCGGCCTCGCCCTTCCAGCGGGTGAGGAACTTCTCGGCGAGGGTGTCGCCCTTGTCGACCTCGCGCTGCGGGACGATCGGCTGACCGAGGCCGCGCGCGGCCTGGGCGGCGTACGACAGCACCATGACGGCGACCCGCGAGAGGTCCTCGCGGGCCTCCTCGTCGGAGATGTCGTAGGTCTGCTTCATGCCGAGCATCGGCGCGAGCATGGCCACACCGGCCTGGACGTCGGCGCGGACGTCACCGGTGTGGATGGGGATGTTGTAGGGCTCCGCCGGCGGCAGGCCCGGGTCGTAGGAACCGTCGATCAGCAGGCCCCAGACCTTCTCGAAGGGGATCCGGCCGACGATCTCCTCGATGTCGACGCCGCGGTAGCGCAGCGCGGAGCCTTCCTTGTCGGGTTCGGCGATCTCTGTCTCGAACGCGACAACACCTTCGAGTCCGTGGTGTACCTCAGTCATGGATGGCATTGTGCACGGTCGGGCCCGACCGGGACACCGGAAGGTACTGAACGGTAGGTTTTTCGGTCATGAGCGACCGACCGAGCGAGGACTCCCTGGCGGCCCTGCGGCAGGAGTACGGCGACGCCGGCCTGGAGGCCGACGGACTGGCCCCCGACCCGGTCTCGATGTTCCGCCGCTGGTTCGACCAGGCGCGCTCCTCGGGGCTGCACGAGCCGAACGCCCTGGTGGTCTCGACGGTCGGCCCCGATGGGGGGCCGTCCTCCCGCACGGTGCTGCTCAAGGAGCTCGACGAGCGCGGGTTCGTCTTCTACACCAACTACGACTCCCGCAAGGGCCACGACCTCGACGCCCGCCCGGCCTGCGCCCTGCTGTTCCCGTGGCACGACCTCGAGCGCCAGGTGCGGGTCGAGGGCCGGGCCGAGCGGGTGGCGCCGGAGGAGAGCGCGGCGTACTTCGCCCAGCGGCCCCGCGGCTCCCAGGTGGGTGCCTGGGCGTCCCCGCAGTCGCAGGAGGTCGCCTCGCGGGCCGAGCTCGACGAGCGGTACGCCGCTGCCGAGGCCCGCTTCGAGGGCGTCGACGTCGAGCGACCGCCGCACTGGGGCGGCTACCGCGTCGTCCCCGAGGTCGTGGAGTTCTGGCAGGGCCGTCGTGGCCGGATGCACGACCGCCTCGTCTACCGACGGGAGGGCGACGGCTGGCAGGTCGTCCGGCTCGCCCCCTGAGCGGAAGAACCACTTGTGAGTGAGTGCTCACTCACCTAGTCTGAGGCGCATGACACCGCGCGCCACCGCCCTGCCCCCGGCGGAGCGCCGCCGCGCCATCGTGGCCGCGCTGGTGCCGCTGATCGCCGAGCGGGGCGGTGAGGTCAGCACCCGTGAGATCGCCCAGGCAGCCGGCATCGCCGAGGGCACGATCTTCCGCGCCTTCGCCGACAAGCGCGCGCTGATGCTCGCCGTCGCACAGGAGGCGATCAACCCGGCCGACGGCGAGCGCAGCTTCCACGAGTCCATCGCCGGGCTGGAGGACCTGCGGGCGAAGGTGGTCGTGGTGGCGCAGGGGATCCAGGCCCGGATGCACCTGACGATGGCCGTGATGATGGCGACCCGGCGCTACCTGATGGACGAGGGCGACCAGGCCTCACCCCGCGACGCGAAGCCCGGGCCACCCGCCTTCGTCGTCCAGGCCCAGAGCGAGCTGAACGCCCGGCTCCGGGGGATGTTCGAGGCCCACCGCGACGAGCTCTCGGTGACCCCCGAGGTGGCGGCCACGGCGTTCCGCAGCCTGGTCCTCGGCTCCGGGCGGTTCGAGCTCGGCCTCGGCGCCGTGCTCACGCCCACCGACATCGCCGACCTGCTGCTCGACGGCCTGTTGAGGAGGGACTCCTGATGCTCCTGCGACTCGCCCGCACCCACCTGCAGCCCTACCGCCACTGGCTGACCTGCGTGGTGCTGCTCCAGCTCGTCGGCACCGTGGCGGCGCTCTACCTGCCCAGCCTGAACGCCGACATCATCGACCGCGGCGTCGCGCGCGGCGACACGGCGTACATCGTGCGCACCGGCGGCCTGATGCTGGCCGTCGCCCTCGTGCAGATCCTCTGCTCGGTCGCCGCCGTCTGGTTCTCCGCCCGCACGGCGATGAGCTTCGGCCGCGACGTGCGTGCGGCGATCTTCCACCGCGTGGGCCGGTTCTCCCAGCGCGAGGTGCAGCAGTTCGGCGCGCCCTCGCTGATCACCCGCGAGACCAACGACGTCCAGCAGGTGCAGATGCTCGTGCTGATGAGCTGCACGCTGATGGTCGCGGCCCCGATCATGATGGTCGGCGGCGTGGTGATGGCGATGCGCGAGGACCTCGGGCTGTCGTGGTTGCTGGCCGTCGCCGTGCCCGTGCTGGTGGTGGTGATCGGCTTCATCATCAGCCGGATGGTGCCGAGCTTCCGCGCCATGCAGGCCCGGATCGACGAGGTCAACCGGCTGCTGCGCGAGCAGATCACCGGCGTGCGCGTCGTGCGGGCCTTCGTGCGCGAGCCGCACGAGACCCGGCGCTTCGCCGACGCCAACGGCGAGCTGACGGCCGTGTCGGTGCGGGCCGGACGCTGGTTGGCGGCGATGTTCCCGGTGGTGATGCTGGTGGCCAACGTGTCGTCCGTGGCCGTCCTCTGGTTCGGCGGACACCGGGTCGAGAGCGGGCAGATGCAGGTGGGGGCGCTGACGGCGTACCTCTCCTACCTGATGCAGATCCTGATGTCGGTGATGATGGGCACGTTCATGCTGATGATGGTGCCGCGCTCGGCGGTCTGCGCCGACCGGATCATGGAGGTGCTCGACACCGAGTCCTCGGTCGTGCCGCCCGCCGACCCGGTGACCGAGGTGCGCGACCACGGCGTGCTGCGGTTCGACCACGTGGAGTTCTCCTACCCCGGCGCCGACTCCCCGGTCGTGCGCGACGTGTCCTTCGAGGCGCGGCCCGGCCAGACGGTGGCGGTGATCGGGTCGACCGGCGCGGGCAAGAGCACGATGGTCAACCTGGTGCCACGGCTGTTCGACGTGACCGGCGGCAGCGTGCGCGTCGGCGGGGTCGACGTACGCCGGCTGGCGCCCGACGTCCTCTGGTCCGCGATCGGGCTGGTGCCGCAGAAGGCGTGGCTGTTCTCGGGCACCGTGCGGTCCAACCTGGCCTACGGCAAGGGCGACGCCACGGACGCCGAGATGTGGCAGGCGCTCGAGGTGGCGCAGGCCCGCGACTTCGTGGAGGCCCTGCCCGAGGGCCTCGACGCGCCCGTGACCCAGGGGGGCACCAACCTCAGCGGCGGCCAGCGGCAGCGGCTCGCCATCGCCCGGGCGCTGGTGCGCCAGCCCCAGATCTTCCTGTTCGACGACTCCTTCAGCGCCCTCGACCTGGCCACCGACGCGCGGCTGAGGGCGGCCCTGCGCCCCGTCACCCGCGACGCGACGCTGCTGGTCGTGGCGCAACGCGTCTCGACGATCCGCGACGCCGACCTGATCCTCGTGGTCGAGGACGGCGAGGTGGTGGGGCGCGGGCGGCACGAGGAGCTGCTCGAGAGCTGCACGACGTACCAGGAGATCGTGCAGTCCCAGCTGAGCGTGGAGGCAGCATGAGCACCCAGCTGAAGGAGACCGAGCGGATCCAGCCCGCCGGTGGCGGCCCCGGTCGTGGGCCGTTCGGCGGCGGGATGGTCGGCCAGAAGGCCTCGACGTTCCTGCCGTCGGCCAAGCGCCTCGTACGCCGGCTCGCCCCGGAGCGCGCGCGGGCGACGGCCGTGGTCGTGCTCGCGGTCCTGAGCGTCACCCTGACCGCGCTCGGCCCGAAGATCCTCGGCCGGGCGACCGACCTGATCTTCTCGGGCCTGGTCGCCGGCGACCTGCCCGCGGGCGTCAGCAAGGCCGAGGCCGTGGCCGGGCTGCGCGAGCGCGGGCAGTCCCAGCTGGCCGACCTGGTCGGCGGGATGGACCTGGTGCCGGGGCAGGGCGTCGACTTCGACGCGGTGGGGCGCGTGCTGCTGACGGTGCTGGCGATCTACGTCACGGCCTCGCTCCTGGGGTGGCTGCAGGGCTACCTGCTCAACGACGTCGTGCAGAACACCGTGTTCCGGATGCGCTCGGAGGTCGAGGAGAAGGTCAACGCGCTGCCGCTGAGCTACTTCGACCGCCAGCCCCGCGGGGAGCTGCTGAGCCGCGTCACCAACGACATCGACAACGTCAGCCAGACGTTGCAGCAGACGATGAGCCAGCTGATGACCTCGCTGCTCACCGTCGTGGCCGTGCTGTCGATCATGTTCTGGATCTCACCGGTGCTGGCGCTCGTCGCGCTGGTCTCGGTGCCGATCTCGATGGTCGTCACCAAGCTCGTGATGGGGCGGTCCCAGGGGCTCTTCGTCGACCAGTGGCGGCGTACCGGCCGGCTGAACGCGCACATCGAGGAGACCTTCTCCGGCCACGCCCTGGTCAAGGTGTTCGGGCGCCAGGCCGAGGTCGAGGAGGTCTTCGCCCGCGAGAACGAGGAGCTCTACCACGCGAGCTTCGGGGCGCAGTTCGTCAGCGGGCTGATCATGCCGGTCATGATGTTCATCGGGAACCTGAACTACGTCGTCATCGCCGTGCTGGGCGGGCTGCGCGTGGCCAGCGGCACGATGTCGCTGGGCGACGTGCAGGCCTTCATCCAGTACTCCCGCCAGTTCACCCAGCCGCTGACCCAGGTGGCCTCGATGGCCAACCTGCTCCAGTCGGGCGTGGCCTCGGCCGAGCGGGTCTTCGAGCTGCTCGACGCCGAGGAGCAGACGACCGAGGAGCAGGGCGCCGCCGCACCCGCGGGGGAGCGGGCAGGGGAGGTGCGGTTCGAGCACGTGTCGTTCGCCTACGACCCCGAGCAGCCGCTGATCGAGGACCTCTCGCTGGTCGCGGCCCCGGGTCAGACCGTGGCCATCGTGGGCCCGACCGGGGCCGGCAAGACTACGCTGGTCAACCTGGTGATGCGGTTCTACGAGGTGACCGGCGGACGGATCACCCTGGACGGCGTCGACGTCGCCTCGATGCCGCGGGCAGCGCTGCGCAGCCAGATCGGGATGGTGCTGCAGGACACCTGGCTGTTCGAGGGCACGATCCGCGACAACATCGCCTACGGCCGCCCCGACGCGACCGAGGAGCAGGTGCTCGAGGCCGCGCGGGCGACCTTCGTCGACCGGTTCGTGCACTCGCTGCCCGAGGGCTACGACACCGTCGTCGACGAGGAGGGCTCGAACCTCTCGGCCGGCGAGCGCCAGCTGGTCACGATCGCGCGGGCGTTCCTGTCCGACCCGGCGCTGCTGATCCTCGACGAGGCGACCTCGTCGGTCGACACCCGCACCGAGCTGCTGCTGCAGCACGCCATGGCCGCGCTGCGCAGCGACCGCACGTCGTTCGTGATCGCGCACCGGCTGTCGACCATCCGCGACGCCGACCTGATCCTGGTGATGGAGTCCGGCGCGATCGTCGAGCAGGGCACGCACGAGCAGCTGGTCGCGGCCGGCGGCGCCTACGCCCGTCTGCACCAGTCACAGTTCGCCGGCGCCACGTCGTAGGAACCCGAGCCCGCCGAGACGGCGCGGGTGTACGCCGAGACGGCGCGGGTGTACGCCGAGACGGCGCGGGTGTACGCCGAGACGGCGCGGGTGTACGCCGAGACGGCGCGGGTGTACGCCGAGACGGCGAACGGCACGCGGGATCGTGCCCGCGTGCCGTCCGGATGGTCCTGGTCGAGCCTCAGCCCGCGCCGCCACCGCCGTTGTCGAGGGTGTCGGACCCGTCGTCCTCCTCGGCCCCGACCCGCCCGTCGTCCGGACCGTCGCCGCCCGAGCCGCCCGAGCCGCCCGAGCCGCCGGATCCGTCGCCCGAGCCGTCCGTCGAGCTCGACGAGCCGGCGCCGCTGCCGTAGTCGGCGTCGTCCGCCGTCAGCGGGGCGGTCTCCGGGTCTTCCTCACGGTCTGCGCCGATGGTGTCCTCCTCGTCGCCGGTCTGGCTCGGGTGCCGAGCCAGGGGGTTGTCCTGGGTGGGCTTCAGGTCGTCGGGAAGCTTGTCGTCCCCGACATCACCGGGGGCGCTCTCCTCGAGCTGCTCGCCCTGCTCCTCGTCGTCTGCGGGCGCGTCGTTCGAGGCGCTGGACTCTTCCGGCTTCTCTTCGGTCATGCCTTCTTCTTACCCACTGCGCGGTCGCGGATGCCAGGGCTCGCCCACGGCCGGCGGCGTACACCCGCGCCGTCTCGACGTACACGCGCGCCGTCTCGGCGTGCACGCGCGCCGTGTCGGCGTGCACGCGCGCCGTCTCGGCGTGCACGCGCGCCGTCTCGGCGGACACGCGCGCCGTCTCGGCGGGGGCTGGAAAATATCCGTTGAACCTCCCGCCTCGTCGACCTACGCTCGTGGGACACGGGAGAGGAGGTGGTCCGAGGAATGATTTCTTCGAGGACGCGTGAGGTGGCTGCCCACTAGCAGCGCACCGCCCAGCCGCGTGAGCGCGCTGGTGAATTCCAAGCAGTCACCCGACCCGCAGACGAACCGGGAACACGTCCCCCGGTGCGGTTCCCTCCCGGGAACCACGTCTGCGGGTCGCTGCTTTGTAGGGTGTCCTCGTGGTTGACGACGAGACGATGCGCGCACTGGAGCACGAGATGGGCGTGCTCGTCCGACGCCTGCGCCGCAAGATCGCCGAACGGGCCCGGCTGGTGCACCCCGAGCTGTCCCCGGTCGCCTACTCGATGCTGATCGCCCTGCACGACTCGGGGCCGCGTCGGGCGAGCGACCTGGTGGACATGTTCTCCATCGACAAGGGCGCTGTGAGCCGCCAGGTGCAGTCGCTGCTGGAGCTCGGCCTGATCGAGCGCAGCCCCGACCCGGAGGACCGCCGCGCCGCGATCCTGGCGATCACCGCGGACGGCCGCAACCGGATGGAGAGCATCGCCGAGGCCCGCCGCACCGAGATCCGGGAACGGCTCGGCGACTGGACCAACGAGGACCTGCTCGGCCTGGTCACCTCGATGGCGCGCTACAACGAGGCGCTCGACGGCTGACCGCCCACTGAGGGCCCACTGCCCGTCGGCTGGTCAGCCGTTGGAGCGGGCGGGGTCGACGGCGACCCAGACGTGCTCGGCCCGGGCCACGATGCGCCCGTCGGAGTCGTGCAGCGTCGAGGCGGTCGACGTACGCCGTCCGGCGGAGCCGCGGTGCTCGCCCGTCACGACGTGCTGCTCGCCCACGACCGGCAGGTCGTCGACGACGGCGGTCATCCGGCCGACCGGGGTACGCCGCGCCCGCAGCGTGACCGTGACCGCCCGCCCGAAGGTGTCGCCGAGCTCGTCGGCCAGGGCCCCGAGACCCAGCCGCCGTTGCCCGACTTCGCCGGCCCGCGGTAGCGCCCGGGCACGAGGAGGGTGTCCTTCACGGTCCACACCCTGCATCGTCGCTGGACCGATGGGCAACAATGGGCCCGTGAGTGACCTCATCGACACCACGGAGATGTACCTCCGGACCATCTACGAGCTGGTCGAGGAGGGCATCACGCCGCTGCGGGCCCGGATCGCCGAGCGCCTGCACCAGAGCGGACCGACGGTGAGCCAGACCGTGGCGCGCATGCAGCGCGACGGCCTCCTGACGGTGGAGGGCGACCGTCACCTGCAGCTGACCGACGAGGGCAACAACCTCGCGACCCGCGTGATGCGCAAGCACCGGCTGGCCGAGCGCCTGCTGACCGACGTGATCGGGCTCGACTGGGAGCTCGTGCACGAGGAGGCGTGCCGCTGGGAGCACGTGATGAGCGAGACCGTCGAGCGCCGCCTGCTCGAGCTGCTCGACCACCCCACCGAGTCGCCGTACGGCAACCCGATCCCGGGGCTGGCCGAGCTCGGCGAGCAGGGCCCCGGCGAGGACTTCCGCACCGGCGTCGAGCCGCTGGACAAGGCCGTCGGCCCCGAGTCGCGGCGCGTGCGTGTGCGTCGGATCAGCGAGGAGATGCAGAAGGACGAGACGCTGATGGGCGCCCTGCGTCGCGCCGGCGCCCTGCCGGGTGCGGTCATCGCCGCCGTCACCACGCCCGAGGGCGTGCTGCTGGGCAGCTCAGGCGAGACGGCCGAGATCGTGCTCGAGGCCGCCGAGCACATCTTCGTCACGCCCGCCTGACCCAGGCCCCTCTGGATCACGCTCCCCTGACCCACGCCCGGCGGCCCCCTGCGCGCTCGCGGCCTGCTCCGCCCAAGCGCTGAGCCACTCGCTCGTCCCGGCCTCGACCTTGACGTCGGCGAGGTCGTCGCCGCGGGTCGCCCCACGGTTCACGACCACGACGGGCAGGCCGGCCTTGGCGGCGTACCTCACGAAGCGCAGGCCGGACATCACCGTCAGCGACGACCCCGCCACCAGCAGGGAGTCGGCGGCGTCGAGGGCGGCGTAGCAGCGGGCGACCCGGTCCTTGGGGACGTTCTCGCCGAAGAACACGACGTGCGGCTTCAGCCGGCCGTCGCAGCCCTCGCAGGCGGGGACCACGAACCCGGCGGTCTCCTCCAGCGCGACGTCGCCGTCGGGCCGGGAGGCGACGTCGGCGTGCTGCTCTGCCCAGCCGGGGTTCAGCCCGCCCAGGCGTCGCTGCATCGCGGAGCGGGGGGTGCGACCGCCGCAGTCGAGGCAGACGACCTCGCTGACCCGGCCGTGCAGCGCTACCATGGAGCGGTGGCCGGCCCGCTCGTGCAGGCCGTCGACGTTCTGGGTGATCAGGAACGGCACCCGTCCGAGGGCCTCGAGCCGCGCCAGGGCCCGGTGACCGGGGTTGGGCTCGGCGTCGCCCATGCGCGACCAGCCCACGTGGGCGCGGGCCCAGTAGCGTCGCTGCTGGTCGGGGGTGGCGACGAACTCCTGGTAGGTCATCGGCCGGCGGGCGGGGGCGCCCGGGCCGCGGTAGTCCGGGATGCCGGAGTCGGTGCTCAGCCCCGCCCCGGTGAGCACGACCGTGCGGGCGCCGAGCAGCGCGGCGAGGTCGGCGGGGGAGGGCAGCAGGAGGGTCTCACCCACGGGCGTAGCGGACCTCGGCCCGGGCCCGCGCCTTGGCCGCCTCGACGTCGCGGTCCTTGGGCGGCGCGCTGCTGGACAGGCCCTCGAGCAGGCGCCGGGTCGCGGCGGTGATCTCGGCGACCGCCTCGTCGAACGCGGCCTGGTTGGCCTGCGAGGGCCGCGTGGACCCGCTGATCTTGCGGACGTACTGCACGGCTGCGGCGTGCACCTCGTCACCGGTGGCAGGCGGCTCGAAGTTGTGGAGGGTGCGGATGTTGCGGCACATGCCGACGAGGGTACGCCGCCGCGGAAGCGCCGACGAGGGGCTGGCGGGGCCCGCGGCGGCGCTCAGCCGACGCGCACCAGCCGCACCGTGCGCCCGGTCAGGGCCACGCGACCGTCGGGCAGCGGGAGCGCCCGGCGCGTCCAGCCGCCGGTGCTCGGCAGCGCCTCGGTGCTCAGCTCGCCGGTCGGCGAGACCCGCAGCAGGAGCTGGGTCGGGCCGCCGGCCGACCCGTCGGTGGACCAGCGCTGCAGGGTCGTGACGCCGGCCTCCGCCTGCGGGAGCCACACGAATGCGTGCGGGTCCTCGGCCACGTCGAGGGAGGTGCCATCGCCGAAGGGGAGCGTGTCGACCTGCCGGGTGCGGGTGGGGTCCGAGACGTCGAGGACGGCGGCCTGGGCGCCGCGGACGGTGCCGTCGTCGTCGGCCCCGGTGCCCAGGCCCAGCAGCCGGTCGTGCCCGACGGGGTGGAGGTAGGAGGAGAAGCCCGGGACCTCGAGCTCGCCCAGCGACCGGGGTCGGTCGGGGTCGGAGAGGTCGACGGTGTGCACGGGGTCGGTCTGCCGGAAGGTGACCAGGACCGCGAGCCGGTCGAACCACCGCACCGAGCGCAGGTCCTCGCCGCGGCCCAGCCCGAGCAGGCTGCCGGTGACGACCAGCCGGGCGCCCTGCTGCTCGAGCACGACCACGCCGTTGTCCCGGGGCGAGCCGTCGGGGCGGGTCCGGGCCAGGGCCACCCGCAGCCGGCCGTCGTGCTCGTCGAGCGACCAGCGGTCACGGACCACGCCGGCGACGGTGCCCGAGGCGGCGTACCGCGTGCCGCCGGGGGTCAACGCGAAGGCGTGGATCGTGGTGCCGGCGTACGGCCCGGTGAGCAGTGGCGCGTGCAGGCCGGGGGTCCGGAGCGGCGACGGCGTGGTCGAGGTGACGTAGAGCCGGTCGGTGGAGGAGTAGGCGACGTCCCCGGCCCCGGCGAGCGCCGTCGCGGACCCGCTCCCTGGCTCGTCACCGGGGCTCCAGGTGGTCACCGTGACCGTGTCCTGCGCGGAGGCCCCGTCGGCCCCGGAGGGGTGCAGGACCTCGCCGCAGCCGACGCTGCTGCGGGTGCGGCTGCCGCGCGTGACCGAGGGCAGCCAGTCGGCGGCGGTCGACCGGCGTACGACCTCGCGGTTGTGCGCCGTCGCCGCCGCGACGCCCACGGTGCGGCCCGCCGGCCCACGGGTGCCGGCCCGCTCGAAGTCGAGGTCGGGAAGGCCCGTGGCGGTGACCAGGCGTACGCCGTCGGCGTGCTGCAGCAGCGCCAGCAGCCGGCCCGACCAGCGGGCGTGGTCGACGAGCCGGGGGCTGGCCGGGTCGGCGAGGTCGAGGTCGAAGACGTCGGTGCTCGGCGAGACGCCGCCCCCCGGGATGATCCGGCTGCTCGCGACGTCGCCCGCCAGTCCGCCCGCCATCCCTGTGGCCAGCCCGGTCGCGAAGCCCGCCGACGTCTGGCTGGTGACCAGCACGTGGCCGTCCACGAGCAGCAGGCCCTCGGCGTACGTCGACCGGGGCAGCGTCCACGCCGACAGCTCGCGGGGTCGGGGGCCGCTCACGTCAGTGACCAGGACGCGGCGCTGCTGCTGGTCGAGGCGGACGACGAGGCGGCCGTCGGTCTTCGCGACGTCGGGCTCGTCGACCCCGGTCTCCTGGGTGGTGGTGCCGGTCGGGCCGGTGCCGACCGCGTCGGCGGGGGTCCCGGCGGTCGCGGTGTCGAGCGTCGCCTCGCGTGCGGTCGGCCAGCGGTCGCCGGTCTGCCAGCCGTAGGGCCCCACCAGCGGCAGTGCGGCGGCGACCCGGGTGCGCAGCAGCTCCGCGCAGTCGGCGTACGACGTGAGGGCGGCGGGGGAGACCCGGGGGTCCGCCCTCACATGCTCCGTCGGTGCTGACGTGGTGGTGGGCCAGGCGAGCGCCGCCACCGCCGCGACCGCCGTGACCCCGAGCCCGAGCCTGCCTGTGCCGTCCATGGTCCTGGGACGCACGCGTGGACCACCCGGTTCCCGTCGACGGCCATGGGTGAGGATGGGCGGACAGCACCCCGCACCCAGGAGGCCCCGTGCCCACGAGCGAGCAGTCCCGCACCTACGACGTCGTCCTCTTCGGCGCCACCGGCTTCACCGGTGCCCTCACCGCCGCCTACTTGGCCGAGCACGCACCCGCGGGCCTGCGCTGGGCGCTGGCCGGGCGCAACCCGGGCAAGCTGGAGCAGGTGCGCACCTCGCTGGCCGCGATCGACCCGGCCCTGGGCGAGCTGCCGCTGCTGACCGCCGACAGCACCGACGACGCCTCGCTGCGCCAGGTCGCCGAGGCGACCAAGGTCGTGATCACCACCGTCGGGCCCTACCTGCTGCACGGCGAGCCGCTGGTGCGCGCGTGCGCCGCCGCCGGCACCGACTACGTCGACCTCACGGGCGAGCCGGAGTTCGTGGACCGGATGTACCTCGAGCACCACGACGCCGCCGTCGCCTCGGGCGCCCGCCTCGTGCACGCCTGCGGCTTCGACTCGATCCCGCACGACCTCGGCGCGTTCTTCACCGTGCAGCAGCTCGGCGCGACCGAGCCGATCACGCTGCGCGGCGTGGTCCGCGCCGGCGGCACGTTCTCCGGGGGCACCTTCCACTCCGCGCTGGGGGCGTTCAGCCGGGCCCGGCAGATGCGCGAGGCCGGCCAGCAGCGGCGCAAGAAGGAGGGTCGCCCCGAGGGCCGCAGGTCCCGCGCGGTGGCCGGCAAGCCGCACCGCGACTCCGACCTGGGCCTGTGGCTGCTGCCCCTGCCGACCATCGACCCCTTCGTGGTCGCCCGCTCGGGCGCCGCCCTGCCGGCGTACGGACCGGACTTCCGCTACAGCCACTACGCCGGTTGCAAGACGCTGCGGTACGCCGCCGGCGGTGCGCTCGGCGCGGGCGGCATCGGCATCGCCGCGCAGATCCCGCCCGTGCGCAACTTCCTCAAGAGCAAGGTCAAGCAGGGCGTTGGACCCTCGGAGGACCGCCGCGCGAAGTCATGGTTCACCGTCGACATGGTCGGCGAGAGCGCCGGGCGCACCGTGCACACGCGCGTCTCCGGCGGCGACCCGGGCTACGACGAGACCGCCAAGATGCTGGCCGAGTCGGCGCTGTGCCTGGCCTTCGACGACAACCCGCCCACGTCGGGGCAGGTCACCACCGCCCAGGCGATGGGGGAGCACCTGCTGGCCCGGCTGCAGAAGGCCGGGATGAGGTTCGAGGTGCGCTGAGGGGTCGGTCGGCTGGCTGACCGGTCGCTGGTCGGCCGGGGTGGCCTGCGAATGTCGGCCGTGGTCCCGGTGGGGCATCCAGGCGTGCCTGGCGCCACTTTCGCAGTCCGGCTCGCCGCCAGCGTCGTAGTCGGACTTGGCGATGTGGCTGCTGGGGCTCACGGGGCGCTCAGGTGCACCCTGCGCCACATTCGCCGTCCGGCGTACGACGGCCACTGACGGCCACTGACGCCGCCGACGGCCACTGACGGCCACTGACGGCCCCCGACGCCGCCACCCTCAGGCGAACAGCGTCTCGCCGATGAACCCGTTCCGCGACCGTACGCCGGGGGGCACGGCGAACAGGCCCGAGCCGGTGTGCTGGAGATACTCCATCAGGCCGTCCTGGGAGCTCAGCCGGGTCTGCATCGGGATGTAGTGCTCGTCGGGGTCGCGCACGAAGGCCACGAAGAACAGGCCCGCGTCGAGCCGGCCCAGCGCGTTGCTGCCGTCGGTGAAGTTGTAGCCGCGGCGCAGCATCTGCACGCCCTTGTTCTGCTTCGGGTGCGCCAGCCGCACGTGCGAGTCGACGGCGATCAGCGGGCCGTCGTTGCCCTGCAGCGAGAAGTCGGGCTCGGTGTGCTCCTTGCCGCCGGAGAGCGGCGCGCCCTCGGCACGGTCGCGGCCGACCAGCGCCTCCTGCTCGCGCAGGCTGGTGCGGTCCCAGGGCTCGATCTGCATGTTGATGCGGCGGGCGACGAGGTAGGAGCCGCCTGCGAGCCAGTCGGCGCCGGCGTCGTCGTCCTGCCCGACCCAGACGAACTTCTCCAGGTTGGTGGGGTCCTCGGACTTCAGGTTGGCGGTGCCGTCCTTGAAGCCGAACAGGTTGCGCGGCGTGGCCTGCTGGGTCGAGGTCGAGGAGGTGCGGCCGAAGCCGAGCTGGGCCCAGCGCAGCGCCGCGGTGCCGAAGGCGATCCGCGACAGGTTGCGGATCGCGTGCACCGCGACCTGCGGGTCGTGGGCGCAGGCCTGCACGCAGAGATCGCCGCCCGAGCGGTCGGGGTCGAGGTTGTCGGCCGGGAAGTGCGGCAGCTCGCGCAGCGCCGCGGGGCGCCGGGACGCCAGGCCGAACCGGTCGCGCCCGTCCTTCTCGAACAGGGTCGGGCCGAAGCCGAAGGTCAGGGTCAGGCCCGAGGCGTCCAGGCCGATCGCCTCGCCGGTGTCCGTCGGCGGGGCGTCGTACGACGTGGGCACCCCCTGGCCGACGTCCTGGCCGGCGGTCAGGGCGCGGGCCGCCTCGGTCCACATGCGCAGCAGGGTGATCAGGTCCTCGCGCGAGTCGGTGGTGACGTCGAACGAGGCGAAGTGCAGGCGGTCCTGGGCCGGGGTGGTGATGCCGGCCTGGTGCACGCCCTGGAAGGGGTACGACGACCGGTCGACGCCCGTCGAGGCCCCGCCGCCGTCACCGGTGGTGCCGTAGGCGTAGCCGCCGACACCGGCAGCACCCACCGCGAGCGCGCCGGCGCCTGCGGCGCCGAGCAGGCGGCGTCGTGAGAGCGAGCCGGACGGACGGGCCGGGTCGGACGAGGGAGCGGGGTCGGGTGCCGTCACAGGGTGATGGCCCCGGTCATCTTCGACAGCGGCTCGGCGAGCGCGTTGACGGCGTCGGAGAGCTGCTTGCGCTGCGGCGCGGTCACGGTGTCGTAGGAGACGAACCCGTCCTGGCCGGTGCGGTAGCGGTCGAGCAGCTTCTGCAGGTCGGCGAACTCGGTCGTGATCGTGGTCGCGAGCTGGGCGTTCTTGACCTTCAGCAGCGGCTCGAGGCCCTCGAAGGCCACCCGGGCGCCGTCGACGTTGGCCTGGAAGTCGTAGAGGTCGGTGTGCGACCAGATGTCCTCCTCGCCGGTGATCTTGCCGCTCGCGACCTCGTCGAGCAGGCCCTTGGAGCCGTTGCCGATCTGGTCGACGGTGTAGTCGAGCTTCTGCACCCGGCTGTCGAGGACCCGGGCGTTGGTGAGCAGGTCGTCGACGTACTTCGTGCGCTGCGTCAGGGTCATCGGGGTGTAGCCCTTGGCCGGCGGCCACAGGTCCTTCTCGAGGCGGTGCCAGCCGGTCCACTCCTGCCCGGGGGTCAGGTCGGCCTCGCGCAGGTCCATCTTCGGGTCGAGGTCGCCGAAGGACTCGGCGACGGTCTCGATGCGCTCCCAGTGGCCACGGGCGCGGGGGAACAGCTCGCGGGCCTGGTCGTCCTTCCCGGCGAGGTAGGCGGTCTGGAACGCCTTCGTCTGGTCGACCAGCTGGCCGGCCTGGTCCTTGACGTAGGCGGCGTACTGCGAGGTCGCCCGGTCGATGGTGGCCTGGTCGACGCCCGTGATGGCGGTGTCCTTGCCGGAGTCCTTGACCGTGAAGGCCGAGCGGATGCCCTTGCCGGTCATGCCGGGGCGGCAGGAGGCGACGTACTTCCCGGGGGCGGCCGAGATCACGAGGTCGCGCGACAGGCCGGGGCCGACGTTCTCGACCTCGCCGACGATGCGCAGGCCGTCCTCGGCGTAGAAGTAGAACTCGGTGACCTGGGTGCCGGTGTTCTTGACCGTGAACACCAGGTTGCCCGAGTCGGCGCTCTTCGTGGTCAGGGCGCACTCGTCGGCCGAGGAGCTGACGGTGACGGCGCCGGTGCCGCCGGAGGAGCGGGGGGTCTTCGCCTCGGTCAGGCTGCAGGCCGAGGTGGTGACCACGAGGCCGGCGGCGCAGGCGGCGGCGAGGAGGGGGTTCACGGAGGTGGGACCTTTCGGGTTCCGGTGGGCGAGGGTCGGGACGACGCTCAGGCCGCGGTGGCGGGCTGACGCGGAGCGGCGGCGGCCTGCGTGGGGCGGCACGGACGGGTGCGGGTGAGGAAGAGGGCCATCGTCGGCACGAGGTAGGCCAGCCAGACGACGGCCTGGAGCCAGGTGGTGGCGGGGGTGAAGTTCAGCGTCCCCCTGAGCAGGGTGCCGACGACCGAGGCGGGCGGGACCTGGGCGCTGACGTCGAAGGCGTAGGAGTTCAGGCCGGGCAGGATGCCGGCCTCCTGGAGGTCGTGCACGCCGTAGGCGAGGACGCCGGCGGCGACGACGATCAGGATGATGCCGGTGTAGCGGAAGAACTTCGACAGGTTGATCTTCAAGACGCCCCGGTAGAAGAAGTAGCCCATCACGACGGCGGTCAGGATGCCGAGCAGGGCGCCCGCCAGCTGGAGGCCCTGCGAGCCGTCGGAGCCCGTGGACTCGGTCGCCGACCAGATGAAGAGGGCGGTCTCGAGGCCCTCCCGGCCGACGGCGAGCAGCGCTACGAACGCCAGGCTGGCGCGGCCGGCCTCCGCGGCGGTGTCGATCTTGCCGCGGAGCTCCCCGGACAGGCCGCGGGCGTGGCGGGCCATCCAGAAGACCATCCAGGTCACGAAGCCGACGGCCACGATCGACAGGATCCCGCCGAGCGCCTCCTGGGCCTCGAAGGTGAGCTGGCGCGGGCCGAAGGTGAGCAGCGCACCGAAGGCCATCGAGACCACGACGGCGGAGGCGACACCGGCCCAGATGCGGGGGAGCAGCTCGCGCCGGTCGGACTTCACCAGGTAGGCGATCAGGATCACCACGACCAGGCTCGCCTCCAGCCCCTCACGCAGGCCGATCAGGTAGTTGCCCAGGGGGAAGGCGGTCATCTGGTGCTCCGTCGGACTCGGGTGCGGTGAAGGGTCGAAGGTAAGGCTTGCATTAGTAAGGTAATCCTTACCCGGCGACGTCGACAAGTGGGGTCGCGTGCGGGCTGCCCCACACCGCGACCGGAGGCGTCCGCGGCGGTAGATTCGAGGCCGTCGCCGGGGGCCAGGGAGGTGGCGGTGGTGTCACACGGGCTCGACGCTCTGGACGAGGCGGTCGTGCAGCTGCTCGACGCTGCCCCCACGCCGATCGTGGCCGTCGACCCCGACGGCCTGATCGGCTACGTCAACGCCTCGGTCGTCGACCAGTACGGCTATGCCGCCGAGGAGCTGCTCGGCGAGCCGGTCGAGGTGCTGGTGCCGGACCGGTTGCGGTCCCGGCACGCGCAGCTGCGCACGGCGTACGGCGCGGAACCGCGGCTGCGCTCGGCGGCCGACGGCCAGGACTACCGCGTGCGCCACCGCGACGGGCGGGTGCTGCCGGCGGAGATCAGCCTGCTGCCGCTGCGCACCGCCGGCGGCACCTGGGTGGTGGCCTCGGTCCGCGACCTCAGCCACCGCGCGCTGGCCGAGCAGCAGCTGCGCGACTCCAACCGCGCCTACCTCACCCTGGCCCGCACCAACGCCGCGATCGTGCGGGCCCCCGACCGGCGCCGGCTGTTCGAGCAGACCTGCCGCATCGTCGTGGTGCAGGGCGGCTACCTCGGCGCCTGGATCGGCGTCCCCGAGGGGGGACGGGTGGTCCGGGTGGCCTCCGCGGGCGCGCTCGAGGAGTACGTCGAGCAGCTGCGGATCGTGCTCGACGAGGACGACCCTCGCGGGCGGGGCCCGACCGCGGTGGCCATGCGGGAGGGGCGACCCTGCTTCAGCGGCGACTTCGCGGCCGACGCGACGACCGCGCCCTGGCAGCGGCTGGCGGCTCCCTACGGCATCGCGGCCTCGGCGACGGTGCCGCTGCGGTGCGGGGGCCGGGTGGTGGCCGTGCTCTCGCTGTACTCCGCCCGCCCGCACGTCTTCGACGACCAGATGCGCGAGCTGCTCCTCGGGATGGCCGAGAACCTGTCGTTCGCCCTCGACGGGTTCGACCGGCAGCAACGGCTGGTCGAGGTCGCCGAGGAGCGCACGCTGCTCGCCGAGCGGCTGATCGAGGCCCAGGAGGAGGAGCGCGGCCGGATCGCGGCCGACCTGCACGACGAGTCCGTCCAGGCGCTGGCCTCGGTCGACCTGCGCCTGGGGCTGCTCGCGCGACGTGCCCGGGCGGAGTCCGCGGCGCTGGTGCCCGACGTCGAGCGGGCGCAGCGCTCGGTGGCCCTGGTGGGGGAGCAGCTGCGCGACCTGCTCTTCGACCTGGAGTCCCCGGACCCCGGCGTACCCCTCGAGCAGCTGGTCCTCGAGGTGACGCACCACCTGTTCGAGGGCACCGGGGTGCGCACGCGGGTGACCTCGACCGAGGATCCGGGCTCCCGCCCGCTGTCGCCGCCCGTCCGGGCCCAGGCGCTGCGGATCGTGCGGGAGGCGTTGCTGAACGCGCGCAAGCACGCCGGGGCCACAGAGGTCGAGGTCCACCTCGAGGTCTCCGCCGCGGGAGTCCAGATCAGCGTGAGCGACGACGGCACCGGCTTCGAGGCGGCCACGACGTCGGCGCCCGGTCACCGCGGGCTGAAGAACATGGCCGACCGGGCCGCCGTCGCCGGCGGGTGGTGGCGGGTCGAGCCGGGCGATCCCGGCACCGTCGTGCGCTTCTGGGTGCCCCTGCGGTCGACGGCGGGCGACGGGGGCTGAGCGACCCCTCACGGGGTGGGTCGAGGTGGTGGCCGAGCCGGTCGGTGGTGCCCCAGGCAGGA
Organism: uncultured Actinomycetota bacterium; assembly: GCA_963750435.1. Classification (GTDB taxonomy): domain Bacteria; phylum Actinomycetota; class Actinomycetes; order Propionibacteriales; family Nocardioidaceae; genus Marmoricola. The sequence goes on from CAVVQW010000023.1 coordinate 66,309, forward strand.
GTCGAACCTGCGACCTTTCGCTTAGGAGGCGGCTGCTCTATCCACTGAGCTACTGGGGCCGTCGGCGCATGGGCCGGCGTACATCTTGGCACGGCCGAATCCGGTGAACGACTCACCTGCCCCGTGCCATGATGTGGGCGGCCAGGGGTCACAGGGTCACAATGGGGGGTCACCGCCGAGATCGAGGAACACATTGTCCGACGCAGAAGAAGAGCGCCCCGAGGGGTCCGACCAGGACCAGCACCCTCGTTCACGGCGTCGGCGCATCCTCCAGCGGGTCCTGGTCGCGACCGCCGTGCTCGTGCTCGTGGTCACGTCCGGCCTGGTGATCGCCTACTTCAAGCTGCAGGGCAACATCACCCCGATCAACCTCGGCACGGCCCTGGGCACCGACCGCCCCGACACCGTCAAGGCGGAGGGCCCCAAGCGCCCGCTGAACGTGCTCGTGCTGGGCTCCGACAGCCGCAAGGGCACCAACATCGGCGGCGAGACCCCGGGGCTGTCCGACACCACGATGCTGCTGCACCTGTCGGCGAACCGCACCCGCGCCTACGGCGTCAGCATCCCGCGTGACCTGATGGTCGAGCGCCCCGCCTGCCAGGCCAAGAACAGCAAGAAGATGCTGCCGGCCGCGCTCAGCCAGTTCAACGCGGCGTACGCCGTGGGGGGCCCGGCCTGCACGATCAAGACGGTCGAGAAGATCACGAACGTGCGGATCGACCACTTCGTGGTGATCAACTTCGCGGGCTTCAAAGACATGGTCAACGCCGTCAACGGGGTCACCGTCTGCGTGCCGACCGAGGTCAACGACACCATCGGCCACATCCAGCTGCCGGCCGGCACCTACAAGGTCAACGGCGAGCAGGCCCTCGACTACGTGCGCGTGCGCCACGGCATCGGCGCAGAGACCGGCGACATCGGCCGGATGCGCCGCCAGCAGTCGTTCATCGCCGCGATGGTCGCCAAGGTCGTCTCCAAGGGCACGCTCGCCAACCCGGTGCGCCTCTACAAGTTCCTCGACGCCGCCACCAGCTCGCTGACCACCGACTCGGGCTTCGCCAACCTGCGAGAGCTGGCCTCGCTCGGCTCCTCGATCAAGAACATCGGCCTGGACAAGGTGCAGTTCCTGACCGTGCCCAACGAGGCCTACGCGCCGGACCCCAACCGCCTCCAGCTGGCGGCCGGCGCCGACGCCCTGTGGCGCAAGATCCGCTTCGACAAGCCGCTCGGCAAGCTCGGCGCCGACGCCGTCACCCCCGACACCAAGCCCGACGGCAAGCCGAGCACCTCGGCGTCGGCCTCGCCCTCGTCGGGCGCCTCCCCGTCCCCGAGCGCCTCCCCGGACGCCGCTGCGGCCGAGGCGGCCCGCAAGAAGACGGCCGAGGAAGCCGGGCTCTGCGCCTGAGCACATCGCGCGCCATGTCCGGCGCGCCCGATTTGCTGTTATCGATTCGTTATCGGAGTATGTGCCGGTGAGGATCGTCCTGACAGGAGGCACCGGCGCGTTGGGTCGTGCTGCCCTCCCGTCGCTCCTCGCCGCCGGGCACGACGTCCTGGCCGTGGTGCACACGGCCCGCTCGGCCCGCATCGCCCAGGCCCTCGGCGCCACCACGACCCGCGGTGACGTGCTCGACGTCGACGGCCTCGCCACGGCGTACGCCGGAGCCGACGCGGTCGTCAACCTGGCCACCCACGTGCCGGTCGGCCACGACGCGTTCGTGCCCGGGGCCTGGCGCCGCCACGACCAGCTGCGCACCACCGGCGTCGGCAACGTCGTCGAGGCCGCCCGCCGGGCCGGCGTACGCCGCGTGGTGCAGGAGAGCGTCAGCTTCTTGTACGCCGAGCAGGGCGACGAGTGGATCACCGAGGAGAGCCCGGTCGAGATCACCCGGATGACCGAGCCGGCCGCCGTGGGCGAGGCCCACGTGCAGGACTACGCCGGCTGCTCGCGCACCGGGGTGGTGCTGCGCTTCGGATCGGTGATCGGCAACGACGGCCAGACCCGCTACTGGCTGCGGGCCGCCGAGCACGGCCGGCGCATCGGGCTCGGGCACCCGGCCGACTGGTCGCACGTCGTGCACACCGACGACGTCGGCAGCGCCGTCGTCGCGGCCCTGCACGCCCCGAGCGGCGTCTACAACGTCGGGGCCGAGCCGGTCCAGCGCCAGGAGCTCGTTCAGGGGTACGCCGACGCGGTCGGGGTGGAGTCCAAGCCCTTCGCGGGGCCCGTGGCCCGCTGGTGGATGGGCCCGCGCTTCGTGGGGCCGGCCCGCTCGCTGCGGGTGTGCTCGGACCACTTCGCCGCCCAGACGGGCTGGCGCACGGTCCGCCCGAAGTTCGACGTGGGCTGGTTCGAGGTGGCCCGCCACCCGGCCGTCGCCCAGCTGCACGACCTGCACCGGTGAGCGACGACGAGCAGGCGGGCTCCAGGCCGGCGCTGACGCCGCGTGAGCGCGAGGAGCGCCGCCGCCGGCTGGCCGAGGTCTTCGGAGACGTGCTGCCGGAGCAGACCAGCGACGACACCGACGCCGGCGGGCGGTCCGGCACCGACGAGGAGTGGCTGCGACGGCAGGTGCCCCCGCACCACGGCTAGCGGCGCGGGGACCCCTCGGGTGCGTGCTGCCTCAGAGGCGGGTGCCGGGGGTGGACCCGGGGGCGCCGCCCTGCTGGGTGCGGAGCAGGTCGCGGATCTCCTCGAGCAGCGAGATGTCGGCAGGGACGCCGGTCTCCTCCGCGGGGAAGAACTTGTCCTTGGCGACGGTGTAGGGCTTGACGATCAGGAAGTAGACGATCGCGGAGATGATCACGAACGAGACCACCGCCGTGACCCAGGCGCCGAAGGGCAGGCCCCCGGGGGTCCAGGCCTTGAAGTCGGGCTGACCGCCGATCTTGCCGATCAGACCCATGATCAGGTCGACGGTCGCGCCGACGATGGCGGCGAAGGCGGCGGCCATGATGAAGGCCACCGCCAGCTCGACGAGGTTGCCGCGGAGGAGGAAGTTCTTGAAACCGGTCATGGAGGTGCTCCTGTCCGAGTCCCCGCGATGCTGCAGGGCTGATGTGGTCCGGTCGAGGCTATCGGCTCCAGACCGGGATCAGGATCGACGCCGCGGCGCGCGCCGCGACCTCCTCGGCCCGGTCGCGGGGCACGGCGACGACCACCAGCCGTCCAGGGGTGCCGGTGGCCAGGGCGCTGCGTGACGCGGCCGGGATGGCCACGACCGGCACGTCCTCGACCAGTGACTCCGGTGCGGTGCGGCCGTCGGGGTCGGCGACGACGAAGCTCACCCGGTCGCCGACGCGCAGCAGCTCCACGGTCGCGGCGTCGGTGACGCGCAGCGGGACCGCCGCGCGGCCCGGGTAGCCCCGCAGCAGGCCCCGACCCAGCAGGCGCAGCCCGGTCAGCGGCTCGCCGCGTGACAGGGGTGCGGCGAGCGGGCGACCCAGGACGGGGCGGGGGTCGCTCACCACCCCGGTCGGCACGGCCTGGGGCGGGTAGTCGACGCGGGTGAGGTCACCGGCCTGGAGCAGGGCTCCGCTCGGCAGGTCGTGCGCGGCCGTCCACACCGCGACGGTGTCGGGCGGGGGAGGGGCGGCCGCCTGCAGGCCGGCCAGGACGGCCGCGCCCACGCAGACCGCGGCGAGCAGTCGGCGGTGCAGCAGGACACGGCGGCGCAGGCGCCCGAGCCGGCGCGCAGGGGCACGGAGGAACGGCGGCAGGGTCATGCCGCCAGAACCTAGGCGGGTCCCCAGGATCCCGCTGCGGTCGTCCACAGGACCCTCGGGGGCCACGCTCCGCAGGAGGTCAGGCAGGTCAGGAGGAGGAGCTGCTGGAGCCCTTGCTCGAGGAGCCCGAGCTGCCCGACCCGCTGGTGCTGCCCGACCCGTTCGAGGAGCTCGAGCCGCCGGACGTGCCCGACGACTCCTTCGGCGAGGAGGTCGTCGACGTCGAGGTGCCCGAGGAGTCGGAGCCGCTGCCCGTGTCCGAGGAGCCGTTGGACGACCCGTTCGAGGACCCGTTGGCCGCGACCGAGGTCTTCTGCTCGCCGCGGCTGTCGTTGCGGTAGAACCCCGAGCCCTTGAAGACGACGCCGACGGCGTTGAACACCTTGCGCAGGCGGCCGTCGCAGTCGGGGCAGACGGTCAGCGAGTCGTCGGTGAAGCTCTGCTGGATCTCGAAGAAGTGGCCGCACTCGGTGCAGGAGTACTGGTACGTGGGCACTGGGGCAATCCTCCGGGGGTTCTCACGGGCGTCGGCGACACGTCGAGGTGTTGGCACTCGTCGTGGTCGACTGCCAATGCTACGGCACAATGCCACACGTGAGCTTTCCCCGGCCCCTCGCGGCCCTGCCCGCCTGGGCGCGCGTGACGACGTACGTCGTGGGGCTGGTCGTGCTGGCCCTGGTCGGCTCCCTGGTGGCCGGTGTCGTGGCCGTGCGCCGGCCCCTGCCGCAGACCGCCGGCACCCTGCACCTGAGCGGTCTCACCGACCGGGTGGAGGTGCTGCGCGACGACCACGGCATCCCCCAGGTGTACGCCGAGAACGCCGAGGACCTGTTCCTCGCCCAGGGCTTCGTGCAGGCCCAGGACCGGTTCTTCGAGATGGACTTCCGCCGCCACGTCACCGCCGGCCGGATCAGCGAGCTGCTGGGCCAGGCCACGGTGCAGACCGACATGTACATCCGCACGATGGGCTGGCGCCGCGTCGCCGCGCGGGAGTACGACCTGCTCGAGCCCTCCACCCGGGCCTACCTCGACGCGTTCAGCGACGGGGTCAACGCCTACCTCAAGGGCCGCTCGCCGACCCGGATCTCCGCGGAGTACACCGTGCTCGGCCTCGGGGGCCTGGACTACCGCCCCGAGCGATGGACGGCCGTCGACTCCCTGGCCTGGCTCAAGGCCATGGCGTGGGACCTGCGCGGCAACATGGACCACGAGATCGAGCGCACCCGGCTGGCGGTCAACCGCACCCCCGAGCAGGTCGACGAGCTGTACCCGCGCTACCCCTACGACCGCAACCGGCCGATCGTCGCCGACGCCTCGGCCGGACGCGCTGGGGTGCGGCCGCGACCGGCGTACGACGAGGCGGGGCTGCAGGCCCTGGAGGCCGTGCGCCGCGGGGTGGACGCCATCCCCGAGCTGCTCGGCCGCGGCAGCGGGATCGGGTCGAACAGCTGGGTCGTCTCCGGCGACCACACGGTCTCGGGCAAGCCGCTGCTGGCCAACGACCCGCACCTCGCGACCTCCCTGCCGGGGGTGTGGTACCAGATGGGCCTGCACTGCACCACGGTCGACGACGACTGCCCGTTCGACGTCAGCGGCTTCACCTTCGCCGGCGTGCCGGGCGTGGTGATCGGCCACAACCAGGAGATCGCCTGGGGGCTGACCAACCTGGACCCCGACGTCACCGACCTCTACCTGGAGAAGGTGACCGGGCAGACCTACCTCTACGACGGCCAGCAGGTGCCGTTGACGCGTCGCGACGAGGTGATCCGGATCGCCGGCGGCGCCTCGAAGCTGATCACGGTGCGCTCCACCCGGCACGGTCCGCTGCTCTCCGACGTCTCGGCCGAGCTGTCCAGCGTCGGCGCCAACGCCGAGGTGCCGAACGGCTCCCCGCCGCGCGACAACGGCTACGGCGTGGCCCTGGCGTGGACCGCGCTGACGCCCCGGCCCACCGCCGACGCGATCTTCGGCTTCGACCGGGCCACCGGCTGGAGCGAGTTCCGCGAGGCCGCGCGCTCCTTCGCCGTGCCGAGCCAGAACCTCGTCTACGCCGACCGCGAGGGCCACATCGGCTACCAGGCCCCCGGCGCGATCCCGATCCGTCGGGCCGGCCGCTCCGGTGACTACCCGGCGGCGGGCTGGCTCTCCCAGGACGACTGGTCGGGTCGCTTCGTGCCCTTCGAGGACCTGCCCAGCGTGCTCGACCCGGCGGAGGGCTTCATCGTCACCGCCAACCAGGCGGTCACCGGGCCCGACTACCGCTACCACCTGATCGACTCGCCCGACCCCGGCTACCGCAGCCAGCGCATCCGCACGTTGCTGCAGCAGCGGTTCGCCGACGGCGCGCGCGTCGACGTGCGCGACGTGGCCGCGATGCAGTCCGACAGCCGCAACCCGATGGCCCCGGTGCTGGTGCCCTACCTGCTGCGCCAGCTGATGACCTCGCAGTACTACGCCGACGGCCAGCGGCTGCTCGTGGACTGGGACTACAGCCAGCCCGCCGGCTCCGCCGCCGCGGCGTACTTCAACGTGGTGTGGCGCAACGTGCTGCGCCTGACCTTCCAGGACCAGCTGCCCCAGCAGCTGTGGCCCGACGGGGGCAGCCGCTGGATGGCGGTCGTGACCAACCTGCTGCGCCAGCCGCAGAGCCAGTGGTGGGACGACGCCTCGACGCCCGGCGTGGTCGAGGACCGCGACATGGTGCTGGCCAAGGCGATGCGGTCGGCCCGCGACGAGCTCACCCGCCGCGAGTCGGTCAGCCCCGAGCGCTGGACCTGGGGCCGGATCCACCGCCTCGAGCTGGAGAACCAGTCGGTGGGGCAGAGCGACATCGGGCTCGTGCGGGCGCTGTTCAACCGCGGCCCGTTCCAGGTCGGCGGCGGTGCCGCCAGCGTCGACGCGACCAGCTGGAACGCCGTCGAGGGGTACGCCGTGACCTCGGCGCCGTCGATGCGGATGGTGGTCGACCTCGACCGCCTCGACCGGTCGCGCTGGATCAACCTCACCGGGGCCTCGGGCCACCTGGCCTCGAGCCACTACCGCGACCAGACCGAGCTGTGGGCCGACGGCCGCACGCTGGCCTGGGCGTTCTCGCGCGACGCGGTCAGCCGCGCGACGACGGACCGCCTGGTGCTCCTGCCCCGAAGCGGGTGAGGCCCCGCTCGGTCGCCACCGCGGTGACCGAGCGGTCGTGGTCCTCGTGCGGCACCGAGGTCAGCACCTCCTCGGAGTTCAGCAGCACGCAGGTGAAGGTGCCCACGGGCACCCGGCCCAGGGCCCGGTCGTAGGACCCGCCGCCGCGGCCCAGGCGCATCCCGTCCCGCCCCACCGCGAGCCCCGGCACCAGCACCACGTCGGCGGTGGCGACCGTGGTCGCGCCGAGGGCGGGGCCGTCCGGCTCGAGCAGGCCCCGGCGGGCGGTCCGCAGGCCACCGGAGCCGGCGTACGCCGCCCAGTCGAGGTCGCCGTCGGGCTGCAGCAGCGGCAGCACGACGCGCTTGCCCGCCGCCTCGAGCGCGTCGAGCAGCGGGCCGGTGCCGGGCTCGTGCGAGACCGAGACGTAGGCCGCCACGGTCGCGGCGGCCCGGACCTCCGGCGTGGCCAGCAGGTGGGCGGCGAGGGCCCGGGCCCGCTCGCCGATCACGGCGACCGGCAGGTGGCGCCGGCCCGCGAGCAGCTGGTCGCGGAGGGCGAGCTTGGCGGTGGATGTGAACTCCGGCACCGGATCAGCCTACGATCGGAACCATGAAGTCGAAGGGGCTCAAGCAGGCGCGCGAGAAGATGGCGGCCGCCGGCGTCGACCAGGTGGCCATCGACGTCTTCTCCCACTACTACCGGCAGATCGAGCACGGCGAGACCGGCATGATCGCCGAGGACACGATCGAGCCGCTCGACATGGAGTCGCTGGCCGACGTCGAGGTCAGCGAGGAGCAGGCGTCGGAGGCCATCGGCGCCACCGTCGTGATCAAGCTGAACGGCGGCCTGGGCACCTCGATGGGGATGGCCCGCGCCAAGTCGCTGCTGTGCGTGCGCCGTGGCCTGTCGTTCCTCGACGTGATCGCCCGCCAGGTGCTGCACCTGCGCCGGGAGTACGGCGCCACCCTGCCGCTGATCTTCATGAACAGCTTCCGCACCTCCGCCGACACCCGCGCCGCGCTCGCGCGCTACGACGACCTCGCCGTCGAGGGCCTGCCGATCGAGTTCCTCCAGAACAAGGAGCCCAAGCTCCGCGCCGACGACCTCAGCCCCGTGGGCTGGCCGCGCGACTCCTCGATGGAGTGGTGCCCGCCCGGCCACGGCGACATCTACACCGCGATGATGGGCACCGGGCTCTTCGACCAGCTGATCGACGCGGGCTACCGCTATGCGTTCGTGTCCAACTCCGACAACCTCGGCGCGGTGCCCGACGCCCGGGTCGCCGGCTGGTTCGCCGCCTCCGGCGCCCCCTTCGCGATCGAGGCCGTCCGGCGTACCCCCTCGGACCGCAAGGGCGGTCACTTCGCCCGGCGCAAGGCCGACGGCCGCATCGTGCTGCGCGAGAGCGCCCAGACCTCCGACGCCGACAAGGCCGCCCTGGGCGACCTGGAGCGGCACCGGTTCTGCTCGACCAACAACCTGTGGTTCGACCTCGTCCGGATGCGCGACGAGATCATCCGCCGCGACGGCGTCCTGGGGCTGCCGCTGATCCGCAACGAGAAGAACGTCGACCCCGGTGACCCCTCGAGCCCCCGGGTGATCCAGATCGAGACCGCCATGGGCGCGGCCATCGAGGTCTTCTCCGACTCGCGCACCATCGAGGTGGGCCGCAACCGGTTCGTGCCGGTCAAGACCACCAACGACCTGCTGGTGCTGCGCTCGGACGCCTACGACCTCGGCGCCGACTTCGTGCTCGACCAGGTGCCCGACGAGCTCCCCTTCGTCGACCTCGACGACGACCACTACAAGGTGGTCGAGGAGTTCGACAAGCACTTCCCGGCCGGGGTGCCGTCGCTGAAGGGCGCCGAGTCGCTGGTCGTGAAGGGCGACTGGACCTTCGGCCAGGGCGTCCGCGTCCAGGGGGCCGCGAAGCTCGACGGCGCGCGCGGGCGCGTCGATGCGGGCAGCACCATCGGCGAGGCCACCCCCGGCGAGTAGCACGGCCTCCGATTAGGGTCGGGCCATGACCGGCTCCCAGACCTCCTCCGCCGACCGGCCGCTGGCCGTCGAGGACCACCTGGCCCGGGTGCTCGCGGGCATCGAGCCGATGGAGCCCTTCGAGCACCCGTTGATGGACGCGCTCGGCCTGCCACTGGCGCACGACGTGCACGCCACGGTGTCGCTGCCGGGGTTCGACAACTCCAGCATGGACGGGTACGCCGTGGCCTTCCGCGACGTCGCCGACGCCACCCCCGAGCGCCCGGTGCACCTGCCCGTGGTCGGCGAGATCGCCGCCGGACAGACGACGATCTTCGAGCTCACGCCCGGCACCGCGGTCCGGATCATGACCGGCGCCCCGATCCCGGCCGGCTGCTCGGCGGTGGTGCCGTTCGAGTGGACCGAGGAGGTCGGTCGCGAGGTGCTGGTCAAGCAGGCCCCGACCGAGGGCCAGCACGTCCGGCGCGCCGGCGAGGAGGTCCGCACGGGCGACCTGCTGATGCGCGCGGGCGAGGTCGTCGGCACCCGGCACGTCGGGCTGCTCGCCGCCCTCGGGCTGGCCCGGGTGCCCACCGCCCCGCGCCCGCGGGTGGTGGTGATGTCGACCGGGTCCGAGCTGGTCGAGCCCGGACGCCCCCTGCACGGCGACCGGATCTACGACGCCAACAGCTTCCTGCTCGCCGCCGCGGTGCGCGCGCACGGCGGCATCGCCTACCGCGTGCACGCCAGCTCTGACGACCCGCAGGCGTTCACCGACGCCCTCAGCGACCAGCTCGTGCGGGCCGACCTCGTGGTCACCAGCGGCGGGGTCAGCAAGGGCACCCACGACGTGGTCAAGGAGGTGCTCGCCGGCCTCGGCACGGTGGACTTCCTCGAGGTCGCGATGCAGCCCGGCAAGCCCCAGGGCTTCGGCTTCGTGGGGGAGGACCGCACCCCGATCTTCACGCTCCCGGGCAACCCGGTGTCCTCCTACGTCTCCTTCGAGATGTTCGTCGTCCCCGCGCTCTACCGCCTGATGGGCCGCGCCGAGACCAGCCGGGCGCTCACCATGGCGAGCGTGACCGAGCCGCTGCGCTCGCCGCGCGGCCGCCAGCAGCTGGTGCGGGCGCGGATCGACGTCGACGCCGGTGGCGCCCGGGCCACCCCGGTCGGCGGCGCGGGCTCGCACCTGATCGCCGGGCTGGCACAGTCCGACGCGCTGATCGTGCTCGCTGAGGGCGTGACCCGGGTCGACCGCGGCGACCAGGTGCCCGTGCTGCTCCTCGACCGGCCGACCCGGTGAGCGGCGTGGGCCAGGACCGCTTCACCCACCTCGACGACGCCGGCGCCGCCCGCATGGTCGACGTCTCGGGCAAGGACGTCACCGCCCGGTCGGCCACCGCCAGCGGCACGGTGCGGGTCTCGCCCGCCGTCGTCGCCCTGCTGCGTGGCGAGGGCGTGCCGAAGGGCGACGCCCTCGGGGTGGCGCGGGTCGCCGGGATCATGGCGGCCAAGCGCACCCCCGACCTCGTGCCGCTGTGCCACCCGCTCGCGATCTCCGGGGTCACCGTCGACCTCGAGGTGCACGACCACGGGGTCGCGCTGCGCGCCACCGTGCGCACGACCGACCGCACCGGCGTGGAGATGGAGGCGCTGACGGCCGTCACGGTGGCCGCGCTCACCGTCATCGACATGGTCAAGGCGGTCGACAAGGCCGCGGTGATCACCGACGTGCGTGTCGAGGAGAAGACCGGCGGCAAGAGCGGCACCTACCGGCGGTCCTCCGGTGAGTGAGCCGGTGGGTGAGCCCGTGGGCGAGCCGGCCCGGCCGGCGTACGCCGCCGCCGTGGTCGTGGCCTCGAACCGCGCCGCGGCCGGGGTGTACGCCGACACCACCGGCCCGCTGATCGTGGAGGCGCTGCGGGCCGACGGCTGGGTGGTCGGCGAGCCGGTCGTGGTGCCCGACGGCGACCCCGTGGGCCGGGCGATCGCCGCGGCCGTGGAGTCCGGGGCGCGGGCCGTGCTGACGACCGGTGGCACCGGCCTGACCCCGACCGACCTCACCCCCGAGGTGACCCGGGCCCTGCTCGACCGCGAGGTGCCGGGCATCGCCGAGACCATCCGTGCGCACGGCGTCGCCAAGGGCGTGCCGACCGCCGCCCTGTCGCGGGGGCTCGCCGGCACCGTCGGGCAGGCCCTCGTGGTGAACCTCCCCGGCTCCCGCGGCGGGGTCAAGGACGGCCTCGCGGTCGTCGTACCCCTCCTGCGGCACGCCGTGGAGCAGGTCGTGGGGAGCGACCACTGAGCGCGGGCTGGCCGGCGGTGCTGGAGTCCGGCAACGTGCGCCTGCGGCCGATCACCCAGGACGACCGGCACACCTGGCGTCGCGTGCGGCAGGCCAACGCCACCTGGCTGCGGCGCTGGGACGCGACCGCGCCGTCGACCTCGCAGGCCCAGGGCTCCCAGCCCCAGCCGCGCAGCTTCGCCGCGATGGTGCGCCAGATGCGGCGCGAGGCGCGGGCCGGGCGGCAGCTGCCGTTCGTGATCGAGCACCAGGGCCGGTTCGTCGGGCAGCTCACGATCAGCAACGTCGTGCGCGGGTCGGCGCAGTTCGCCTCGGTGGGCTACTGGATCGACGAGGCGTACGCCGGGCGGGGGATCACCACGCGCGCCGTCGCGATGGCGGTCGACCACTGCTTCGGCCCGGTCGGCCTGCACCGCGTCGAGGTGGCGATCCGGCCGGAGAACCGCGCCTCGCTCCGCGTGGTGGAGAAGCTCGGGATCCGCGAGGTCGGCTACGCCCCCCGGTTCCTGCACATCGACGGCGACTGGCGCGACCACCGGCTGTTCGCGATCACCGCCGAGGAGGTGCCCCGCGGGCTGGTCGACCGGCTGGAGTCGGCCCGCTTCCCGGGTGACGTCCAGGGGCCACGACACGCCGCTCCCGAACGGGATTCACAGCAGTCACAGGAGTGATCTCGCGACACACCGCCACGCCTGCGGAGGCGGTGTCCCGCCCCCACCTACGGTGAACCCCGTGGACCTCTCAGCAGTCATCTTCGTGGTGCTCGCGCTCGCGTGGGCCGTCTACCTGATCCCCAAGGCGCTCTCGCACCACGACGAGCTGGCCAGCGACCGGCTGGTCGAGGGCCACTCCGACAAGGTCCGGATCCTCTCGCGCACCCGCACGGTGACCACCTCCGAGACGGTCGTCGAGGACG
>CAVVQW010000024.1:0-92622 GCA_963750435.1 uncultured Actinomycetota bacterium
GCTAGCGGCTCCGCTTGCCTTCGCCGCACACTTGGGACTCCGCTCGCGTCACTCTCGTGCGCTGATGAGCTGGGCCGCTTGGGCTCTGCTGAAGGTGTCAGTCCTGGGGCCGGTCACCCGGCCCTGAGGCCTTGTGTCCCGCCGCTCCCTGGCGACAAAGAGAACCATACACACACCTCGCTGCGGAGGAAAATCGGGGGGTCCCCTCCCCCGCCGAGGCACCATGGAGCCGTGCGCGACGCCCTGCCTGCCCTGCTCGCCCGGGTGCCGGAGGGCTGGTCCCGCGTGACGTACGACGGCCGCACCTGGTCGCTGAACCGCAGCACCCGCCTGGGCGGTCGGGCGCTGTGGCTGTACGCCGAGCAGCTGGGCGGCACGGAGGTCGTCAGCGCCAACGTCTACCTCCTGGACGGCGAGCCGCTGCTCAAGCCGTGCGAGATGCCGGCCGAGAAGGTGCTCGCCTTCCTGGCCGGGCTGGGTGCCGTCAGCTCCAGCGTGAGGTGCGGGAGAGCAGGGCGGCCACGGCGGCCACGCCGGCGGTCGACGTACGCAGCACCGGCTCCCCCATCCGTACGACGTGCGCGGGCGCGAACGCGGCCAGCTCCTCGTCGGTGATCCCGCCCTCGGGGCCCACGACCACCGCGATCGAGGCGACGCCCTCCAAGGACAGCGCGGCCAGCGAGGTGCGTCGCCGCCTCGTGGACGACCACCGCCAGGTCCACCGAGGCGAGCAGGGAGGCGACCTCGGTGGTGGTGGCCATCTCGGTCACCTCCGGCAGCCAGGCGCGGCGGGACTGCTTGCCGGACTCCCGTGCGGTGGCGCGCCACTTGGCCAAGGACTTGGTGGCGCGCTCCCCCCGCCAGACCCCCACGCAGCGGGAGGCTGCCCAAGGGACGATGCGGTCGGTGCCGATCTCGGTCAGCACCTCCACCGCGAGCTCGGCGCGCTCCCCCTTGGGGATCGCCTGCACCACGGTGACCACCGGGCTCGGGGCCGGGCGAGCGCGTCACCGCGGAGACGGTGGCGGTCAGCGACGACTTCGTGGTCGCGGTGACGGTGCACCGTGCCGCCACGCCCGCCCCGTCGGTGAGGACGACCTGCTCCCCCACGCCGGTCCGGCGTACGACGACCGCGTGCCGGGCCTCGTCACCGGTCACCACCACCGTGTCGCCCTCGGCGACGTCGGTGACCGGTCCGAGGAAGACAGGCAGGCTCACCTGGTGCTCATCGGGGTATCGGGCTCATCGCGGGTTGAAGGCGTCCCGGAGGCGACCGAAGACACCCTTGTGCGGCGTCTGGATCTTGCCGTCGGGCGACTCCTCGTGACGCAGGGAGGCCAGCTCGCGCAACAGCTCCTGCTGCCGGTCGTCGAGCTTGGTCGGCGTCTCCACGTCGATGGTCACCACCAGGTCGCCCCGGACCTGCGAGCGCAGGTGGGGACTCCCCGGCCCCGCAGCACCTGCTCGGTGCCCGACTGGGTGCCGGCCCGCACGTCGACGTCGATCCACAGGTCCATGTCGGAGTCGGCCTCGGCGACGTCGGCCTCGAGCGTGGGCAGCTGGATCGAGGTGCCCAGGGCCGCGGCCGTCATCGGCACGGTCACGTGGGCCCGGAGGTCGGTGCCCTCGCGGTGGAACACCTCGTGCGGCGGCGACGTGGATCTCGACGTACAGGTCTCCCGCGGGTCCGCCCCCGGGTCCGACCTCGCCCTCGTGGGCGAGCTGCACGCGGGTGCCGGTGTCGACGCCGGCCGGGATCTTCACGGTGATCGAACGGCGCGAGCGCACCCGGCCGTCGCCGGAGCACTCACGGCACGGCTCGGGGATGATCTCGCCGAACCCGCGGCACGCCGCACACGGGCGCAGGGTGCGGATCTCGCCGAGGAACGACCGCTGGACCTGCTGCACCTCGCCACGGCCGTGACAGGTCTCGCAGGTGATCGGACGCGACCCCGCGGCCGCTCCGCTGCCCTGGCAGACGGTGCAGAGGACGGCGGTGTCGACGCGCAGCTCGCGGGTGACGCCGAACGCGGCCTCGGCGAGCTCGATCTCGAGCCGAACCAGGGCGTCCTGCCCGCGACGGGTGCGAGGGCGGGGACCGCGACCCTGGGTGGCGCCGCCGGCCCCGGCCTGCCCGCCGAAGAAGGCGTCCATGATGTCGGTGAAGGAGAAGCCGGCGCCCTGTCCCGCGCCGCCGGCGCCGGAGCGACCGAAGGGGTCACCGCCCAGGTCGTACATGCGGCGCTTCTCGGGGTCCGAGAGCACCTCGTAGGCGGCCGAGACCTCCTTGAACCGCTCCTGGGTCTCGGGGTCGGGGTTGACGTCGGGGTGGAGCTGACGGGCTAGACGGCGGTAGGCCTTCTTGATCTCGTCGTTCTCGGCGTCCCGGGAGACGCCGAGGATCTCGTAGGGGTCCTGGCTCACGTGTCGGCTTTCGGGTGGAGGTCGGGGGAATGCCTGGGCTGCTGGGTGCTCAGGCCTGATCGAGGATGGTGGAGACGTAGTGCGCGACCGCGCGGACCGCGGCCATCGAGCCGGGGTAGTCCATGCGCGTGGGTCCCACGATGCCAAGGGAGCCCACGGCCTCCTCACCCGGGCCGTAGCCGGTGGCGATCACCGAGGTGGTCGCCAGCTGCTGGTAGGGGCCCTCGTGGCCGATGCGGACGGTGATCGAGTCGGGTGAGCTGGCCTCGCCGAGGAGCTTGAGCAGCACGACGTGCTCCTCCAGCGCCTCGAGCATCGGCTTGATGGAGCGGTCGAACCCGTCGCCGAAGCGCGCCAGGTTGGCGGTGCCGCCGACCACCACGCGCTCCTCGTGGCGCTCGTTGGACATCGCCTCGACCAGGGCGGCCGCGATCACCGCGAACTGGCTGCGGTCGTCGGGGGTCACCTGCTCGGTCAGCGCGCTCAGCGCCGCGGCGGCGTCGGTGATCGCGCTCCCCCACGGCCGCTCGCAGGATCCGGGAGCGGAGGTCGGCCAGCGCGTCGATGTCGAGCTCGGCGGGCAGCTCGATCACGCGCTGCTCCACCCGACCGGTGGACAGGATCAGCACCAGCAGCACACGGCCCGACCCGAGCTGCACGAGCTCGACGTGACGCACGGTGGAGCGCGCGAGCGAGGGGTACTGCACGATCGCCACCTGCTGGGTGAGCTGCGCGAGCAGCCGCACCGAACGCTGGATGACGTCGTCGAGGTCGTGGGCGCCCTCGAGGAAGGTCGAGATGGCGCGACGCTCGGCCGGGGTCATCGGCTTGATCTGGGTGAGCCGGTCCACGAAGAAGCGGTAGCCCTTGTCGGTGGGGATCCGCCCGGCGCTGGTGTGCGGCTGGGCGATCAGCCCCTCCTCCTCCAGCGCGGCCATGTCGTTGCGCACCGTCGCCGGCGAGACCCCGAGACCGTGCCGCTCGACCAGGGCCTTGCTGCCGACCGGCTCGCGGGTGGTGACGTAGTCCTCCACGATCGCGCGCAGCACGGCGAGCCTGCGGTCCTCCTGCATCTCGCCTCCTCGCTGTGGTGTCGACTGCTGGCACTCGGATGACCAGAGTGCCAAGGGTACTAGGGTCCGGAGCATGTCCGGGTTCATGGAGGTCGGCGACCGTGTCTGGGTCGCACGCTACGAGTGGTGCGACGTCAACGTCAGCATCGTCGAGGGCGAGGCGGGGCTGCTGGTGGTGGACACGCACGGCTCCGGCCGGGCCGCGCGCGAGGTGGTCGCCGACGTACGCCGCCTGTCCTCGCGGCCCGTGGTCGGCATCGTCAACACCCATGTGCACTTCGACCACACCTTCGGCAACGCCACCTTCCTCGAGGAGTACGGCGACGTCCCCGTCACCGCGCACGAGGCGGCGGCGGCCGACCTGCACGCGCACGCCGACGAGGTGCGCGCGACCGCGGCACGGGAGGGCGGCGAGCACGGCCCGGAGCTGGTCGAGACCCGGGTCGTCGTACCGACCCGCACGTTCTCCTCGGTGCTGACCATCGACCTCGGGGACCGCGCGGTCGAGCTGGTGCACCCCGGCCGTGGCCACACGTCGGGCGACCTGGTCGTTCGCGTGGGCGACGCCGACGTGCTGCTCGCCGGCGACCTCGTGGAGGAGTCAGGCACCCCGTCCTTCGGTGAGGACTCCTGGCCCCTGGAGTGGCCGTGGTCGCTCGACGTGCTGCTCCAGCTCGTCGGCCCCGACACCGTGGTCGTGCCCGGCCACGGAGCCCCGGTCGACCACGACTTCGTGCAGGCTCAGCGATCGGCCATCGGTGTGGTGGCCTCGACGATCCGCGACCTCGCCGGGCGCGGCGTACCTGCCGACCAGGCGCTGGAGGCCGGGCACTGGCCCTACCCCTCCGAGCTCCTGGGCCACGCCGTACGACGGGCCTACGAGCAGCTGCCCCGTTCCGCCAAGCAGCTGCCCCTCGCCTGAGGTCCGTCTGGCGACGCGCCGGGCGAACCTCGCGAGTCCGCGCTCCTGGACGTCGGCGTTCCTCGTCGGGGCCAGGACGGGGCCCCTCTTCGAGGGAGTGGGCCTCCGTCCCCGGGGGGTGCGCTAGTCCCCTGTCACGGACCTGTCACCAGCCCCGGGCCCGGTGTCCGTGGCCCGCCCACGGTGGTCGCCCCACCCCGTGGCGCCGGGAGAGCAGGAACCAGACGGCCAGGCCCACCAGCACGAACGGCAGGTGGGTGAGCACCGTCAGGACGACGAGAACCGCCACCAACGGTCCCAGCAGTCCTCGGGAGAACCACGGCGGCAGCGGGCTGGTACGCCGGGTCGGCGCGGCGGTCCGTGCCGTGCTCGGGACGACGCCCCGTGGGTCCGGTGGGAGGTCGGCGAAGACCGGGACGAGATCGCCCCTCGTCCTCGCCGACCAGACCGCGTCGCTGCGCTCGTCGTACTCCTCGCGGGTCAGGCGGCCCTGGGCGAAGTGCTCGCCCAGGGCCGCCACGCTGGCCTCGCGCTCGGCGTCACCGATCCGCAGCTGGTCCATCAGGACTCCTCGGCCGGGCCCTGCTCGTCGCTCTCGTCGTCCTCGTCCTCGAGGCCCTCGGGCCCCTCCGCGAGCACGCCGTAGAGCCGGCGGCGGGTGTCGGCCAGGATCTGCACCGCCCGCTCGCGCTGCTCGGGAGTGCCGGTCTGCATGACCTGCACCACTGCGCCGACGGTCTGGCCGATGACCTGCTTGACGCTGACGGCCTCGTCGTCCTCACCCTCCTCGAAGGGCGCCCAGACGGCCGCCATCTCCTCGGTGTGGTCGGCCACCCAGGCACGACCGTCGTCGGTGAGCTGCACGGCCTTGCGGCCGGTGGGCGCGTCCTCGACGAGCCCCTCGTCCTGCAGCTGGGCGATCGTCGGGTAGACCGACCCGGGGCTGGGCTTCCAGGCTCCCTGGGTGCGGTCGGCGATCTGCTGGATCACCTGGTAGCCGTTGACCGGCTCACCGGCCGTGTGCAGCACGTCCAGGATCGCGGAGCGTACGTCGCCCCGTCGGGCCCGCGGTCCGCGGCGGCCGCGACCACCCGGTCCTCCCGGGCCACCGCCCAGGCCGGGCCCGAAGAGCTGGGCCACCCACGGCGGGGGGCCGCCCATCGGACCACCCCAGGGTCCGCCCCACGGGCTGTGGCCCCCGCTGCCGGGGCCACCGGGACCGCTGCGGCGGCCATGTCCTCGCCCGCCGTGCTGGCGGCGGGTCGGTTCGTCGTTCTCTGTCCAGAATGCGTGTCCCATCTCGGGACCTCCTTGTCGTCTCGGGAGTGGCGGGTCCGGGTCTGTCACGGACTCTCCGACACTGTCTCGATACGTTGACGATATATCGCGATTGGTCTTCGCACAAGTCTTTTTCTCGCCAGGGCGTGCCGGTGCACCGGCGAGCGCGCGCCGTCGTAGCGTGCGCTGGTGTCTTCCCCACCTTCGGCGATCGCTACGGATCCGACGTCCTGGCCACCGACTGGCGCGCCCCGAAGCGGGGCCGTGCCGTCGAGATCGACGCCGACCTCGGCCTGGTCGTCGAGGAGGTCTCCACCGACTGGGTCGGCGAGATCGTCAAGGTCGAGCGCGACCTCGGCACCGTGATCCTCGAGGACCGCCGCAACAAGCGGCGCACCTTCCCGCTCGGCCCCGGCTTCCTGCTCGAGGGCCGGCCGGTCGTGCTCGTCGCCCCCACGCGCCAGGGCCCGGTCGCCGCCGACCCGTACCGCCTCCGGCTCGATCGCCGTGCACGGCACCAAGGCCCGGGTCGCCCGGGCCAGCCGGATCTTCGTCGAGGGCCGGCACGACGCCGAGCTGGTCGAGAAGGTGTGGGGCGACGACCTGCGCATCGAGGGCGTGGTCGTGGAGTACCTCGAGGGCGTCGACGACCTCGGCGAGAAGCTGCGCGCCTTCGACCCCGGGCCCGAGCGACGCGTCGGCGTGCTGGTCGACCACCTGGTGCCGGGCTCCAAGGAGAGCCGCATCGCCGAGTCGGTGCGGAAGTCGCCCGTCGGCAAGCACGTGCTGATCGTCGGGCACCCCTACATCGACATCTGGGCCGCCGTGAAGCCCGAGCGGCTCGGCAAGAAGGCCTGGCCGCAGGTGCCGCGCAACGTCGAGTGGAAGCACGGCGTGTGCCAGCAGTTCGGCTGGCCGCACCGCGAGCAGGCCGACATCGCCCGCGCCTGGAAGCACATCCTGGGCGGCGTACGCGGGTTCCAGGACCTCGAGCCCGAGCTGCTCGGCCGGGTCGAGGAGCTCATCGACTTCGTGACCGTCACCGCTCCGGGTCGCTGACGCGCTCCCTGCTCAGTCCACCAGGTCGCGCACGACGGCGTCCGCGAGCAGGCGGCCCTGACGGGTCAGCACGAGCCGCTCGTCCCGGCGTACGCCGAGACCGCGGCCGACCACGTCGTCGACCCGGCCGGTGTCCACCAACGAGAGCGGGAGCCCGTCGCTCAGGCGCACCTCGAGCAGGACCCGCTCCAGGTGCCGGGTGTCGTCGTCGAGGCGCTCGGACTCCAGCGCGGGCGACTCCCCCGCCACGATCCGGGCGGCGTAGGCACTGGGGTGCTTGACGTTCCACCACCGCTCGCCGTCGACGTGGGAGTGGGCGCCGGGGCCGATCCCCCACCAGCTCGCGCTACGCCAGTAGAGCTCGTTGTGCCGGCAGCGCGAAGCCTCGTCGCGCGCCCAGTTGGAGACCTCGTACCACTCGAGCCCAGCTGCGGCGAGGGCGTCGTCGGCCAGGACGTACTTGTCCGCGAGGTCGTCGTCGTCGGGCATCGGCACGACCCCGGTGCGCACCTGGCGGGCCAGGCGGGTGCCGTCCTCGACGATCAGGGAGTACGCCGAGACGTGGTCGGGCCCGCAGGCCAGCGCCGCCGCGAGGAGGACCGCCAGTCGGCGAGCGACTCCCCCGGCGTGCCGTAGATGAGGTCAAGGCTGACCTGCTCGAACCCCGCCTCGCGCGCCCAGCCGACCGCCTGGGCGACCCGCGCCGGGTCGTGGGTGCGCTCCAGCACGCGCAGCACGTGCGAGACCGCGGACTGCATCCCGAAGGAGACCCGGGTGAAGCCGCCCTCGCGCAGCTCGGCCAGGCTCTCGGGCGTGACGCTGTCGGGGTTGGCCTCGGTGGTGACCTCGGCGCCCGCCGCCAGGCCGAACCGGTCGCGGATCGACGCCCAGGATCGCGACCAGGTCGGCCGAGGGCAGCAGGGTCGGCGTACCGCCGCCGAAGAAGACCGTGTCCACGACCGGCCGCGCCTCGCCCAGCACCTCCGCCGCGTAGGCCACCTCGCGCGAGCGGCGTGACCGGCGTACGCCGCCTGGGAGCCGCCGCCCCCGAGCTCGGTGGCGGTGTAGGTGTTGAAGTCGCAGTAGCCGCAGCGCACCGCGCAGAACGGCACGTGGACGTAGACGCCGAAGGGCGTCCCGGAGGGTACGGCGGGCACGTCGTCCATCCTCACACCGCGACCACCGCCGTCGTGCGGTGGGAGGCGATGAAAGGGAAGGTCATGACTCCTCACATCCGTCCACTGCTCGCTCTCACCCTCGCCGGGCTGCTCTGCGCGGCGCTGGTCGCACAGCCGCACCGGACCCCGAGCCCGGTGTGGAGGACGCGAGGGCGAGCTCGAGAGTCGTCGGTGCCGCAGCCGGCAGGGGACCTAGGCGTACATCTGGTCGATCACCGAGGCGTAGTTGCCCTCCACGACGTTGCGCTTGACCTTCATCGACGGGGTCAGCTCGCCGGACTCGATGGTGAGGTCGTGGTCGAGGAGCTCGAACTTCTTGATCGTCTCCCAGCGGTTCAGCTGGGCGTTGAGCTCGTCGACGTAGCCGCTGACCATCTCCCGGGTCTTCGGGTCGGGCGACGACCTCGGCGTAGTCGCGCCGCGACACCGTTCTCCTTGGCCCAGCCGACGATCGCGTCGGGGTCCAGGGTGACCAGCGCGACGCAGTAGTTGCGCTCGTTGCCGAAGACCATGAACTGGCTGGCGTAGGGGCAGACCGCCTTGAACTTGGCCTCGATCGCGGGCGGGGCGATGTACTTGCCGCCGGAGGTCTTGAACAGCTCCTTGATCCGGCCGGTGATGGTCAGGAAGCCGTCGGCGTCCAGCGACGCCCTTGTCGCCGGTGCGCAGCCAGCCGTCCTCGGTGAGCGCCTCGGCGGTCTCCTCGGGCAGGTTGTGGTAGCCCTCCATGATGTGCGGGCCCTTGAGCTGGACCTCGTCGCCCTCGCCGATGCGCACCTCGGCCGCCGGGGATCGCCGGGCCGACGGTGCCCATCTTGTAGTCGTCGGGGTGGTTGACGGAGGCGCCGGCGGCGTTCTCGGTCATGCCGTAGCCCTCGAGGATCAGGATGCCGGCGGCGTGGAACCACTCGGCGATGTCGCGGTTGAGCGCGGCGGAGCCGGAGATGAAGAAGCGGACCCGGCCACCGAAGCGGTCGCGGACCTTGCTGAAGACCAGCCTGTCGAACAGCGCGTGCTGCGAGCTTGAGCGGCAGCGGGACCGGCTTGCCCTCGCGCTCGAGCGCGTCGACCTGCTGGCCGACCGCGAAGGCCTGGTTGAAGATCTTCTCCTTGGCGCCGCCCTCGGCCGCCTGCATGGTGACGATGCGCGCGTGCGCCTTCTCGAAGATGCGCGGCGCCGCACCCATGAAGGTCGGCTTGACGACGGCGAGGTTGTCGATGATCCGGTCGACCCGGCCGTCGACCGCGGTGGCGAAGCCGCAGGCGAGCTGGGCGGAGAGCAGCACCTTGCCGAAGGAGTGCGCCATCGGCAGCCACAGGAACTGCAGGTCGGTCTCGTCGAGGATGCCCTGGGCCTGGATCGCCGCGCCCTCGTAGGTCCAGACGGAGTGCCGCAGCCGCACGCCCTTGGGCCGACCGGTCGTGCCCGAGGTGTAGATCAGGGTGGCGAGCTGGTCGGGCTCGATCGCCGCGACGCGCTGCGTGACCGCGTCGGGGTTCTCGGCGAGGTGCTTCTCGCCGAGCGCGCTCAGGTCGTCCAGGCCGATCACCCAGTCGCCGTCGGTCGCCCCGCCCGTCGAAGACGACGACCTTGTCCAGGTGCGGGCAGCTCGGCCCGGCGGTCGCGGAGCTTGGCGACCTGGTCGTCGTCCTCGGCGAAGACGACCCGGCACTCGGAGTCGGCGAGGATGTAGGCGACGTCCTCGGCCATCGTCGAGGGGTAGACCGTGGTGGTCGCGCCGCCCGCGCACATCACCGCGAGGTCGGCCAGGATCCACTCGAGCCGGGTGCCGGACGCGATGCCGACGCGCTGCTCGGACTCGATGCCCGAGCGCGAGCAGACCCGGCGGCGAGCTTCTCGACCCGGTCACCGGTCTCCTTCCAGGTGACCGAGGTCCACGGCTGGCCGTCCTCGGCGGGGTAGCGGTAGGCGGCGCCGTCCGGCGTCGCGTGCACCCGGTCGCGGAACTGCACGGCCACGTTCGCGGCGCGGTTCTCGATGAAGGAGGTGTCGGTGTGGACCGGCGACATGGAGGTCTCCTGGGTGGGCGGGAGGCAGACCCGGCGCGAGCCTGCCGCGGGTGACTTGTGAGTAGCCTAGATCACAGGGCAAGGACTGGCACCTGCGACGCGACGACTCCCCGGAGCCGCCGGTGGCCTGCCGGGTCTCAGCTCACCCCGACGTACTCCTGCGCCTTGCGGCGCGCCACCGCCGCCAGTCCGTCGACCTTGAGCAGCTCCGGCAGCAGGGAGGGCTCGGTGGTGAGCGCCCGGAACATCGTGGAGACGGTGACCCCGTGGCCCGGCTGGTGCACCACGGTGAGGTCGTCACCGGCCGCGCAGCTCGCCCTCCGGCGACGACCCGCAGGTAGGGGCCGGGGCGGCCGACCTGCGGCGAAGCGCTTGACCCACGCCCGTGTCGTCGAAGCCGTTGACCCGCTGCCAGTTCTTGAAGTCGTTGCAGGGGATGCGCACCATGGCCACCTCGAGCAGGGCGGTGCCGATCTGCCAGCGCTCCCCGACCTCGGCCTCGTTGACGTCGATGCCCCGGGTGGTGAGGTTCTCCCCGAACTGCCCGTCGCGGATCTCGCGGCCCAGCTCGCCCTCCCACGAGTCGAGGTCCTCCCGGGCGAAGGCGTAGACGGCCTGGTCGACGCCCGCCGTGGTGCTTGGTGTCGGCCACCTGGTCGCCCTCGAGGCCGAGCCGCTCGCACGCGGACCGGGTCGGGACCGGCCGCTTGTCGATCGCGGTGCGGCCGATGCCCGCCCAGACGCTCCTGCGGCGTGCCGACGTTGACGGAGATCACCTGGGCCATGGGTCGATCCTCGCAGTCCCGACCAGAAAGTTCCGGCCGACTGCCGTATCCGGTCCTCGCCGTTCGTGGACCGACGACCAGGAGGGGCCGTACGCCGTACGGCCCGCGACCGCACCAGCGCAAGAGGAGCACCGCCAGGACGCGGTACCTGATCTCCGTGCACAACCCCGAGGGCGGCCCCCTACGCCGAGCAACCACAGCCGAGGGAGGACTCCCCCACCGAGCCGACGGGACCGGTCGAGGACGACCGCCTCGGGTCGGTGTTTCACACGGGCTGGTCGGCCGCGACCTCGCGGGCCTCGTCCGCCGAGCCGGCCGCCGGTGCCGAGCCCCACATCTTGCGGCCGTTGGGCTCCTGCAGGAACCACACCGAGACGCAGCCGATGACCCCCGCGATGATCAGGTAGTACGCCGGCCAGTTGAGGTCGCCGGTCGCGCCCACCAGGGCGCCGACCACGACCGACGTGGTGCCGGCGAACAGCGAGACCGAGACGTTGAACGCGATCGAGAGACCCGCGCCGCGCACCTCGGTGGGGAACAGCGACGGCAGCGTGCGAGGGCATCGTCGCGCTGAAGCAGATGAGCAGGAGGCCCATGATCAGCAGCCCGGCGAAGATCGTGACGCCGGTCTGGGCCCGGATCAGCAGGATCACCGGCAGCCCGAGCACGACCAGCCCGATCGCGCCGGTCCACGCGATCGGCTTGCGGCCGATGCGGTCCGAGAGCATCCCGAGCAGCGGGATCGTCACCAGGGCGACCACCATGACCGCGATCTGCAGCAGCTGCGAGGTGGTCGCGGAGACCCCCGCACCGCTCTCCTTCGCGGCAGGGTGTCGGTGACGTAGGTCGGCATGTAGGAGGTCAGCATGTAGTTGGTGACGTTCCAGGCGAGCACGAGCCCCATGCACACGAGCAGGAACGGCCACAGGTGGGCGAGCTTCTTGGCCTCGCCGCGCGGTGCGGTGCTCCTTCTCGCGCTCGTCGGCCTCCTTCTCCAGCGCGGCGAACGCCGGGGTGTCGGCGAGCCGGGTGCGCAGGTAGACGCCGACGAGGCCGAGCGGCAGCGCGACGAAGAACGGGATCCGCCAGCCCCACGAGAGCAGCTGGTCGTCGGTCAGCATGGCGCCGGCGACGGTGACGATGATCGCGCCGAGCAGGTAGCCGGTGAAGGTGCCGAACTCCAGCCAGCTGCCCAGGAAGCCGCGCTTGCGGTCGGGGGCGTACTCGGCGATGAAGGTCATCGCGTTGCCGTACTCGCCGCCGGTGGAGAAGCCCTGGACAGCCGGGCCACGAGCAGCAGCATCGGCGCGGCGATGCCGATGGTGCTCTCGCTCGGGATGCAGCCGATCGCGAAGGTGCCCAGCGCCATCAGGATCATCGTGGTGGCGAGCACCTTGTTGCGGCCGATCCGGTCGGCCAGCGGGCCGAAGAACATGCCGCCGAAGGGCCGGACCAGGAAGGCCACGGCGAACAGTGCCGAACGTCGCGATCGTGCCGTGGTGTCGGCGAGGTCGGAGAAGAAGACCTTCTTGATGGTGGGCTCGAAGTAGGCGTAGACGCCGAAGTCGTACCACTCGGTGATGTTGCCGATGGCCGCGGCGCCGATGGCGCGTCTTGACGACGCGGGGGTCGGTGACGGTCACCTCGTCGGCGGTCCAGCTCCTGGTCGGTTCTTGCGGTGTGAGCACGGCCACGCGGGGTCTCTCCTCCTGGGTTGGTTGTCGTGAGCAACCCCGAGCGATGGCCGGAGTGGCGAGTCCCGTCAACTCCCGTGAGTCCCGGTCACGACCGGACGAGACGGGACTGGCTGAGTCCTGCACCGCCTTCGCCACCGCGATGCACATCGTCAGGTAGTCCTCGGTCGGGATGAGCCGGACCGCCTCCGCGGGGTCCTGGAGCCGCAAGCAGGCGAGGTTGACCATCCGGACCACGACCCAGTCGCGAGCCCGGTCCTCGTCGAGAACCCCATGGTCGACCAGCGTGTGGAAGCGGCGCCGGATGCCGTCGCGCAGGCTCAGGCCGCCGGGGGACCGGCGAGCTCCTCGAAGCGGTTCCACAGCATCGGAGCCAGCTCGTAGTGCGGGTCGCCGTTGATGGGCTGCGGGTCGATCGCCAGCCAGGGTTCGCGATCCCCGGCCATGACATTGTCGTAGTGGAGGTCGCCGTGGATCATGTCCCGGTGCTGGAGGGGTCGGACACGAAGTCGCGCGAGGGCTGATCGCCTGCTCGACGAGCCGACTCGGGAACGGAGCGTCCGGGGCAGCGCAGACAAGTCGTCGGCCCAGCGGTCGACGTAGGAGGTGAGGGTGCGCAGCTGCGGGATGGCCGGCACGTGCAGTCGGCGATAGAGACCGGCCACGATCTCGCACGCCTCGAGATCCGACACGTCGTCGAGGCGCTCCGGGTGCAGCCGCTCGAGGAGCAGGGCGCCCCGGCGCGGGTCGGCGCGCAGGAGCTTAACGACACCGCGGCCGTTCCAGTGCCGCAGCGCCAGGTGCTCGTGCTCGGTCTCCTCGTCGGGGAAGCCCACCTTGAGCACGGCCGGGCGGCCACCCGGCGTACGCACCGGGGCGACGAGGGCGACGTACCCGTGGAGGAGGGCGCCGTCGTCCTCGAGCTGCCACTCCTCGAGCAGACCGCCGACCGCTCGGCAGCCGGTCGACCCAGGCGGCCCACACCGGGCCGCGTCGCGCCATCCCCAGGACACCGCCGGGAAGTCGAAGCGGGGTCACCGTGGCGATGATGCCACCGCCCGCAGCCGGTACGCCGGTAGCCCCGGTAGCCTCGCCGCATGCCGACGACCACCCCGTCCGACCCGTGGCCGCGCCTCGGATGGAGGAGGACGCCGTCACCCGGGTCTTCGCGAGCCGATCGGTGACCGAGCACGTCGTACGCGGCGTGGTCGGGCTCGTGCTGGTCGTCGCAGCGCTGGCGTACGCCGGGTCGAACCCGTGGGCGCTGCTCCTCGCCGTGCCCGGTGTCGTCGCCTGGCGAGGCTGCCCGACGTGCTGGGCCCTGGGCCTGGCCGCCACGATCTCGCGCGGACGCGCCGGGTGCGTCGACGGCACCTGCCGACCAGGACTGAGGTCAGACCGAGGCGTGGCGGGGTGCCGCCGGCACGTCGTAGCTGTGGCCGGTCGGGCTGGTCCAGGCATGCGTGCCGTCGGGTTGGCGCGCGTAGTCCCAGTCGGTGAAGGTCTTGATCCGATGATGGGTCCGGCAGAGCGGAGCAAGGTTGTCCAGACGGGTCTGGCCCGGCGGGCCACCCTCGTCGGGTGGCACCCAGGGTTCGATGTGGTCGAGGTCGCAGGTCCGGGAGTCGCGACGACATCCGGGGAAGACGCAGGTCGCGTCGCGCTGGATGACGTGCTCCCGCATGGCAGTGGTCGCGATCGTGCGGATCAAGCGCAGCCACGGTGTCGGGGCTGGTCAGGTCGAGCACTGGACGAAGCATGACCCTGCGGCCGGCGAACCAGGCCTCGAGCAGCTCCAGGCTGACCGCGCCCAACCGCTCAACGACTGCTGACCCGGTGCCGGCCTCGATGTGCTCGGCGAGGTCGTCAGGGGTGACGTGCACGAAGATCTCCGCCACCCCGCCCGGGCGGACCTGGGCCGCGCGGCCGTCCTGGATCGCGCGACGGGTCTGCTGGTCGACCGGCCCGTGGAGCAGGTCCAGGGCTCGTTGAGGGTCAGCGAGGATCCCGACGGCCCGGGCACGGCGCAGGTCAAGCGGGTCGGGGTCACCCAGGTCGCTGAGCCGTGAGGCCAGCTCGGTGACCGTGTGGTCGAACGCCTCGGCGTCCACCTGGTCCAGCAGCAGGTGGACCTCACGGGTGGCCGGGCAGCCTGTGCGGCCCATCGTGACGTGACGCGACTCCAGCGCCTGCCGCTCGTCCTCGACGGCCCGGTCAGGGTCGTGCCACAGCCGCGCCTCGTCGATCAGTCGCCTGGCCCGGACCTGACCGATCTTGTCGGGCACCGCGCACACCAGCCGGTCCGCGTGCCGCACCGCCTCGAAGCGACAGGTCGTGGGTGTCGCGGGAGATCGTGCGGGCGACGTACGCCGGGACCACGCCGGCGTGGACCAGGTCGTTGAGCCGCGGCAGCCGGTAGGCCAGCTCCAGAGCGTCGGCCAGCAGCTGACGACCCGCGTCGAAGGAGATCCCCAGGGCCGCCGCCAACGCTGCTGGGGCGAACTCCGCCACCAGCCGGCGCACCGGGACCGGCCAGCGGGACGACCCGTTCGGCGAACAACCGGCCCTCGCTCCACTGCGCCGGCTCCTCGCCCGGCGGGCACGGGTGCAGCAGCGCCCACTCCACGGCCAGGTCCAGCTCCTCGACAGCCGCCTGCCGGGCCCGTTCCCGGGTGGCGTGCAGCCGGTCGATGACCTCTGCCCGGGTCGAGCAGCACGCGCGGCGGCACCACGGTGGGTGCGGTTCCGGGGTGCCGGCTCATGAGTCGATCCTACCACTCTGCCTTGATGTGAACAGATGTTCGATCACAAGCTCATCCTTAGCAGCTCTGGTTTCGACGACGGGCCTGCCGGCCCTGCTCAACCGACGTAAGACCCGCCCGCCTACCCCGACCGCCGGCGGTTGAGCAGAGCGCCCCGGCGCTCGTCGTCGAACCCCTGAACCCCGCTCGGTTTCGACACGGGGCCTGCCGGCCCTGCTCAACCGACGAGGCCCGGGGCTCTGGTCTCGACACGGGCCGGCGGCCCTGCTCGACCGCCAGGGCTTACGCGAGGAGGCCGAGGGACTCCGCGTGGCGGCGTACGGCGTCGGAGTCGGGGGCGAGGACGAAGGGGACGTCGTGGTCCCAGGCGCTGGAGACCTGCCTCGACCCGGCCGTCGCCGGGGTCCAGGCGCACCTCGCGGATGTAGACGGCGAGGATCCGGCCGGGGTAGGTGCGCACGACCTCGGCGTAGATCTCGGGGTCGCGCTCCCCCGAGTCGCCGATCAGCACGAACGACAGGTCGGGGTGCAGGTCGAGGACCTGGTGGATCCGCACGGCCTTCTGCTCCCGCCCGGCGCGGCGGTGCCGAGCAGGTCGCGCAGCAGGACCGGGCCGAGCGGGAAGTCGCGGTGGCGCAGGAACGCGAGCAGGAAGGCGTGCAGGTTCCAGGGGCTGGAGGAGACGTAGAAGACCGGGTTGTGCCGTCCGCCGCGAGGTCGCGGTAGAGCTCGGGCGCGCCGGGGAACGGGCTCCTGGTCAGGGCCGACCCGGCGATCGTCTGCCGCACCATCCGCGCGGCGCGCTGCACGCCGGTCTCCAGGATCGTGTCGTCGATGTCGGACAGGACGCCGAACCGGGCGTCCGGGGCCGGGCACCCGCACGAGACGTCGGCGCGGTGGTCACCGGCCAGGCCGCGGTAGTCGCCCGCGAGCTCGACCGTGCCGTGCGACCACGGGCTGGTCAGCGCCGCGGGGTCGGGCCGGAGCACGACGTCGAAGTAGCCCTCGTCGTCGGTGACGGGTCTCCACGGAGGCGCCAGCCACGCTCACCCGAAGAGGTACGCCGGGCAGCTCGTGGGTCGCGAAGCCCCGCAGCGTCCGGCGTACGGCGGGAAGCACGCCCTCGCCCTCGACGGCCTCCGAGGGGTGCGGGTCGTCGAGCACCCGACCGCGGACGACCACGCCGTGCGCGCCGCCGTGACCGCCGTACGGCTCGATCCGGAAGCGGGCCGGCGGGCGGGAGGCGGCGCGGGCGAGCCGGGAGCGGTCCCAGGACCGCTCGAAGGCGAGGCCCCAGCCGGCCGGGTTCACCCGGCCACCGGACTCTCGGGTACGCGCGCACGCGTCATCCGCCGAGGTAGCGCCCACGGAGCCTACTTCTTGGCCTTGTCCCCGGCCGGGCCGCTGGTGGAGAGCGCGGCGATGAACGCCTCCTGGGGGACCTCGACGCGGCCGACCATCTTCATCCGCTTCTTGCCCTCCTTCTGCTTCTCCAGCAGCTTGCGCTTGCGGGTGATGTCGCCGCCGTAGCACTTGGCGAGCACGTCCTTGCGGATCGCGCGGATCGTCTCGCGGGCGATCACGCGCGCGCCGATGGCGGCCTGGATCGGCACCTCGAACTGCTGGCGCGGGATCAGCTCGCGCAGCTTGCCGGCCAGCATCACGCCGTAGCCGTACGCCGCGTCGCGGTGCACGATCGCGCTGAAGGCGTCGACCGTCTCGCCCTGCAGCAGGATGTCGACCTTGACCAGGTCGGCGGCCTGCTCGCCGGTGGGCTCGTAGTCGAGCGAGGCGTAGCCCTTGGTCTTGGACTTCAGCTGGTCGAAGAAGTCGAAGACGATCTCGCCCATGGGCAGCGTGTAGCGCATCTCGACGCGGTCCTCGGAGATGTAGTCCATCCCGTCGAGGCGGCCGCGCTTGGTCTGGCACAGCTCCATGATCACGCCGATGTAGTCGCTGGGCGAGAGGATCGTGGCCTTGACGACCGGCTCGCGGACCTCGGCGATCTTGCCGTCGTTGGGGTACTCGCTCGGGTTGGTGACGACTGCCGCTCGCTGCCGTCCTCCATGAGCAGGCCGTAGACCACGTTGGGGGCGGTCGAGATCAGGTCGAGGTTGAACTCGCGCTCGAGCCGCTCGCGCACGATCTCCATGTGCAGCAGGCCCAGGAAGCCGCAGCGGAAGCCGAAGCCCAGCGCGCCCGGAGGTCTCCGGCTCGTAGGCCAGGGCGGCGTCGTTGAGCTGCAGGCGCTCGAGGGCGTCGCGCAGCGTCGGGTAGTCGTCGCCGTCGATCGGGTAGAGGCCCGAGTAGACCATCGGGTTGGGGTGCTTGTAGCCGCCGAGCGGCTGGGTGGCGCCGTGGTGCTGGCTGGTCACGGTGTCACCGACCCGCGACTGGCGCACGTCCTTCACGCCGGTGATCAGGTAGCCCACCTCGCCGACGCCGAGGTCGCCGGCCTTGACCGGCTCGGGGCTGATCACGCCGACCTCGAGCATCTCGTGGACGACGCCGTTGGACATCATCTTGATCCGGTCGCGGTGGCTGAGCTTGCCGTCGACCACGCGGACGTAGGTGACCACGCCGCGGTAGGTGTCGTAGACCGAGTCGAAGATCAGCGCGCGCGGCGGGGCGTCGGGGTCACCGACCGGGGCCGGGCGTCTGGTGGACGATCTCGTTGAGCAGGTGCTCCACGCCCATGCCGGTCTTGGCGCTGACCTGGAGGACGTCGGAGACGTTGCAGCCGATGATGCCGGCGATCTCCGCGGCGTACTTCTCGGGCTGGGCGTTGGGCAGGTCGATCTTGTTCAGCACCGGGATGACGTGCAGGTCGGCGCCGAGCGCGAGGTAGAGGTTGGCCAGCGTCTGGGCCTCGATGCCCTGCGCGGCGTCGACGAGCAGCACCGCCGCCTCGCACGCCTCGAGCGAGCGGGAGACCTCGTAGGTGAAGTCGACGTGACCCGGGGGTGTCGATCATGTTCAGCACGTAGGTGCCCGGCTCGGCGATCGCGTCGTTGTCCGGCTGCACCGTCCAGGGCATCCGCACGGCCTGGCTCTTGATCGTGATGCCGCGCTCGCGCTCGATGTCCATGCGGTCGAGGTACTGCGCCCGCGCCGCCCGCGCGTCGACCACCCCGGTGAGCTGCAGCATGCGGTCGGCCAGCGTGGACTTGCCGTGGTCGATGTGCGCGATGATGCAGAAGTTGCGGATGATCGCGGGGTCGGTCTGACCCGGCTGCGGAGCGGCGGCGTTCAGGGACACAGAGTGCTTTCGAGACGGCGGTCGGAGAGCCGCCATCTTCCCACGCGGCGGGGAACGAACCGAATCAGGCGCGGGTACGCCGCCGGCTCAGCCCACCGGCAGGTGCTCGCCCCACCAGCGCAGGAGGTGCTCGAACCGCTCGCGGCGGTGGCGGGGTCGCCCGCTCCGGCTGAGCTCGTGCCCCTCGCCGGGGAACAGCAGCAGCTCGGTGCGTACGCCGCGCAGCCGCAGCGCCGCGAACCAGCGCTGCCCCTGCTCGACCGGGCAGCGCCAGTCGGCCTCGGAGTGGATCACCAGGGTCGGGGTGGTGACCCGGTCGACGTGGGTCATCGGGCTCTGGGCGACCCCGCCCTCGGGCGAGCCGTGGTACTCCCCGGGGAAGAACCAGCCGATGTCGGACGAGCCCACGAACGAGGTGGCGTCGAGGTAGCCGCGCTCGACCACCGCGGCGGCGAACCGGTCGGTGCGGGTGGTCAGCGTGGCGGTGAGGTAGCCGCCGTACGACCCGCCCATGACGCCGACGCGCTCGGCGTCGAGCGGCAGGGAGTCCTCGGCCAGGGCACCGTCGAGGAACGCCAGCACGTCCTCGGCGTCGACGCCGCCCATCGCGTGCCGGATCGAGCGGCCGTGGTCGAGGCCGTAGCCCGCGGAGCCGCGGGGGTTGCACATCAGCACGGCGTAGCCCGCGCCGGCGTACACCTGGGCCTCGTCGAACAGCGCCCAGTCGTAGGAGGAGAACGGGCCGCCGTGGATGGTCAGCAGCACCGGGTGCGGGCCCGCGCCGTGGGTCTCGGGGTCGGGCAGGACGACCCAGCCGTGCACCGGGTGGCCGTCGCCGGAGGCGACCTCGAGCTCCCGCGGGGGTCGTACGCCGTGCTCGCGCAGGGCCGCGGACACGTCGGTCAGCCAGTGCAGCGCCCCGTCGCGCACGACGGCCAGGTCACCGGCGCGCTCCGGGTCGGCGGCGACCACGACGAGGGTGCCGTCGGCCGAGGCGGCGTGGGCGGCGACCACGACCTGGCCGTCGAGGACGACCTCGGGCTCGGGGGTCGCCGAGTCGGTGTCCAGCGCCACCAGCCGGACGCTGCCGCGGTGGACGTCGCGGACCAGCACGCGGGAGCCGAGCAGCACCAGACCGCCGGGGCCGGCGTCGACGTCGAGCTCGTCGGTGGTGAGCGCGCGCAGGTCGGCGGGCTCGGTCGCGTCGAGGCCGACGGGCGCCTCGGAGACCCACAGCCGGCCGGGACGACCGACGAAGTCGCGACCGGTCGGACCCACCTCGCCGGCGGCCAGCACCAGCCGGCCGTCGGGCAGCCAGCGGGCGCCCGCGACGGCGAGGTCACCGGCGGTGGCGACGACCGGCGCGCCCAGCGTGTCGGGGCCCGTCGTGTCGGGGCCCGTCGTGTCGGCGCCCGTCGTGTCGGCGCCCGTCGTGTCGGCCCGCACCAGGTGCACCGCCGAGCGCAGGTCGGTCTCGCGGGAGTCGTGGCGCGCGGAGACGAAGGCGATCGTGGTGCCGTCAGGGCTCCAGGTCGGGTCCTGGTCGTCCTGGTCGCCGTCGGTCAGCTGCACGGGCGACAGGGGCAGGGCGGGCGGCTCGGCCCCGGCGCTGTCGTCGGCCGGGGGCACGGCCAGGACGAAGACGTGGGTGCGGCGGTCACGGGTGTAGCCGAGGTCGTCGCGGCGGTACGCCGGCTCGGTCACCAGCCGGGGCGGCTCGGCGGAGGCGTCGACCTTCTCCCCCGTCGCGTCCTCGGTGCCGTAGCGACCCGCTTCCGGCACCCGCGCGGCGTACGTCACGCGGCCGCCGTCGGGGCTCCACACCGGCGCACCCGCCCCGGCCGGGTGGTCGGTCAGGCAGAGCGGCTCGCCGCCGTCGATCCCGGTCACGTGCAGCTGCGGCGGTGTGCCCTCCGCGGGTGAGCGCAGGAAGGCGACGCGGCGCCCGTCGGGGCTGACGGCCGGGGCGTCGTCCTTCGGGCCGTTGGTCAGGCGCCGGGCCGGGCCGCCGTCCGTCGGCACCACCCAGAGCCCACCGCGGTAGGAGTCGGTGGCCAGGTCCGGGCGCTGCACCGGCACGACGGCGTGCGCGCCGTCCGGGGTCAGGCTCAGGCGTCCGCAGGCGTGCAGCAGGTCGAGGTCCTCGGGTCGCATCCGTCCAACCTAGCCACCGCGGGACCAGGGCCCGCGGCCGCGTCAGTCGGCGCTGTCCAGGAACTCCTTGGTCTTCGCGATCGCGAAGCCCCAGCCCTGCTCGAGGGTCGGGGAGGGTGGGATCGCCACCTCGTCGGGGTTGGTGACGACGTCCAGCAGCACCGGACCCGGGTGGGCCAGCGCCTCCTGGACCGCGGCGTCCACCTCGTCGGGACGCTCCACGCGGAGGCCGCGCAGGCCGATCGCCTCGGCGACCTCGGCGAAGTCGGGGTTGCGCAGGACGGTGCCGTACTCCGGCAGCCCGACCTGCTCCATCTCCAGCTTCACCATGCCGAGCCGGGCGTTGTCGAAGACCACCAGCTTCACCGGGAGGTCGTAGGTGACCGCCGTGATCAGGTCACCCATCAGCATCGAGAGCCCGCCGTCGCCGCAGAAGGCGACCACCTGGCGCGACCGGTCGAGCGCGCTGGCGCCCAGGGCCTGCGGCATCGCGTTGGCCATCGAGCCCAGGTTGAAGGACCCGACCAGGCGCCGGGTGCCGGTCATGGTCACGAACCGCGAGAGCCACACGGTCGCCATGCCGGTGTCGGTGGTGAAGACCGCGTCCTGGTCGGCGTGCCGGTCCAGCGCCGCCGCCAGCAGCTCGGGGCGGATCTTGGCCTCGGGGTTGTCGACCTTGCGGCGCAGCAGCCCCTTCGGCCGGTGGTCGTACGCCGGGTCGGCGAACGCGTCCTGGCGCTCGCGCCACGCGGCGTAGCTCTTCCGCGCGGAGTCGAGGTGCGACCGGTCGGACTTCTGGGCGAGCAGCGGCAGCAGGGCCTGCAGCGCGAGCGCCGAGTCGCCGACCAGCGGCAGGTCGACCGGCGTCCGACGCCCGATGTGCGCGCCGGCCCGATCGAGCTGGATCACGGTCTTCCCGGTCGGCAGGAAGTCGCGGTAGGGGAAGTCGGTGCCGACCAGGAACAGCACGTCGCAGTCCTCGAAGGCCTTCGCGGTCGCGTGGTTGCCGAGCAGCCCCGACTGGCCGACCTCGTAGGGGTTCTCGCGCTCGAGCCCCTCCTTGGCCTTCAGCGACAGCACCATCGGCGCGGCCAGGCGCTCGGCCAGCTGCAGCACCTCGTCGCGGGCGTGCAGCGCGCCGTGCCCGACGAGCAGGGTCACCTTCGCCGCGCCGTCGAGCAGCTCCGCGGCCAGGCGTACGGACTCGGGATCGGGGGTGCTGCGCGGCCGTGCGGTCACGAACCGAGGCACGGCCGTGCCCTTCGGGAGGTCGAGCCCGCCGACGTCGCCGGGCAGCGTCAGCACCGCGACGCCGGACTCCTGGAGGGCGGCGTTGCCGGCCTGCTCGATCAGCAGCGGCAGCTGGTCGATGTGGGTGACGGTGCGGTTGAAGACGGCGACGTCGGCGAAGAGCGCGTCGTTGTCGACCTCCTGGAAGAACTCGCTGCCCATCTCCTCGCGCGGCACCTGGCCGCAGATGGCGAGGACGGGGGCGTGCGACTTCTTGGCGTCGTACAGCCCGTTGAGCAGGTGCACCGCCCCAGGACCGACCGTGCCCATGCAGACCGCGAGGTCGCCGGTGAGCTGGGCCTGGGCGCTGGCGGCGAACGCGCCGGCCTCCTCGTGGCGCACCCCGATCCACTCGACCCGGTCCTCGCGGCGGATCGCGTCGGTGACCGGGTTCAGCGCGTCGCCGACCACGCCCCAGACCTGGCGCACGCCGTGCTCGGCCAGGGACTGGATCAAGAGCTCTGCGACCGTGCTCATCTGGGCGTCTCCTCGGGGTTCGATTTGGGCGCTCAGGTCGCCCGCTGATATCTTGTTCCTTCGTGCCCGGACACCGATCCGGTCACCACCGACTCTTTCACCCCAGACCTACCGAACGAGGGACACCCGCAGTGGCGAACATCAAGTCGCAGATCAAGCGCAACCGCCAGAGCCTGGACGCTCACGAGCGCAACAAGTCCGTGAAGTCCGCGCTCAAGACCGCCGTGCGCAAGTTCCACGAGGCCCTCGAGTCCGGCGACGCGACCGCGACCAAGGCCGCCGCGCACGACGCGACCAAGAAGCTGGACAAGGCGGCCTCCAAGGGCGTCATCCACCGCAACCAGGCCGCGAACCGCAAGTCTTCGATCCACAAGCGCGCCGCCTCGCTCTGAGGCGTCACTGACGCTGCCGCACCAGGCGCCGGTCCCCTCGGGGGTCGGCGCCTCGTTGCGTTCCTAGCGCGCCGGCCGGGCCCTGACGACGTCGAGCACCATCTTCTCCAGGGAGTACGCCGCGTCGCTCGACTGTCCCTTGACGTCGGCGTCGGCCCGCGCGACCGAGCGGATGGCGCGACCGACCGCCTCGGCGTCCCAGCCGTGCGACTGCCGGCGGAGCACGTCGATCTTCCAGGGCGGCACCCCCACCTCGCGGACGAGGTCGTTGTTGCGCATGCCGCGCGGCGCGGAGATGAACTTGGCCAGGCTGCGCAGGCCGGTCGCCATCGCGCTGGTCACCAGGACCGGCGCGGTCCCCCGGTCGAGCGCCCAGCGCAGCTCCTCCAGCGCCTGGGCGGCGTGGCCGTAGATCGTGTGGTCGGCCACCGCGAACGACTTCGCCTCGGCCCGCCCGCCGAAGTAGGTGCGCACCATCTCGGTGGTCAGCGCCTTGCCCTCGAAGTCGTGCGCCAGCTGGCTCGCCGCTGCGGACAGCGACCGGAGGTCCTGGCCCACCGCCTGCACGAGGAAGTCGGCCGCGTCGGGGTCGATCCGCGCCCCGTGGCCGCGCAGCTCGTTGACCACGAACCCCGGGAACTCGCGTGCGGTGAGCGTCGCCGACTTGACCTCGGTGACGCCCGGGGCCTTGCGCAGCTTGGTGAGCACGCCGCTGCCCTTCTGGCCGCCGCCGTGGGCCAGCACCAGCGCGATGTCGTCGGCCGGCGCCGCGGCGTAGGCCAGCAGCCCGGCGACGGACTCCTCGGGCAGGTCCTCGAGCTTGCGCACCACGACGCAGCGGGTGCTGGAGAACAGCGAGGGCGCCGCCAGGTCGCCGAGCTCGGCCATGGTCAGGCTCGCCGCCATGGTCTCGGAGAACTCCGACTCGGCGTCGTGCCGGCGCACCGCGGCCCGCACGCCGGTGATGGCGCGCTCCCCCAGGAACTCCTCGGGACCGGTCACCAGGGTGATCCGGCCGAGCACGTCCTCGGGCTTGGGGCTGGCCATGGACAGACCTTCTCACGCCCCACCGACGGGTCCGCCTCGGCTAGGGTCGGGCGTGCGTCGGGCCCGAGGTCGGCGGTCCCCCGCAGCACCGTGACCGTGCTCCCCCCGACCCAGGTGCGGCCGTGCTCGTCGGTGCTGACGTGCACGCGGCCGTCGCGGCCCATGGCCGTCCCCTGACGCACGACGTACGCCGCCGGCAGGTGCCCCTCCCCCACGAGCCACTGCGCCAGGCCGGCGTTCAGGCTGCCGGTCACGGGGTCCTCGGGCACCGCGAAGCCGGGGCAGAAGGCACGCACCTCGTACGCCGCCCCCAGCGCGGCCGCCTGGTCGGGGTCGTGCGGCCCGATCACGCCGAGCTCGAGGCCCTGCATGGCGGCGAAGTCCGGACGCAGCCCGAGCACCTCGGCGGCGCTGGTCACCTCGATGCCCAGCCAGCCGGGCCCGTTGTCGACCCAGGCCGCCCGCACGAACCGACCCGGCTCCACCCCCAGGCACGACAGGGCACGGCCGAGGGTCTCCTCGTCGACCTCGCCGCTGCGCACGAGGTCGGGGGCACCGAAGGCCAGGTGGCCCTCGTCCCCGCGACGCAGCTCGACCAGGCCCAGCCCGCACTCCTGCACGACCCGGTCCGCCGACGCGGGCACCCCACCGGCCTCGAGCCAGGCGTGCGCGCTGCCCAGCGTCGGGTGCCCCGCGAAGGGCAGCTCCTCGGCCGGGGTGAAGATCCGCACCCGGTAGTCGGCCTCCGGCGTCGTGGCCGGGAGCAGGAACGTGGTCTCGGAGAGGTTGGTCCAGCGCGCGAAGGCGGCCATCTCGGCGTCGTCGAGCCCGGCGGCGTCGTGCACCACCGCGACCGGGTTCCCGGCCAGCGGGCGGGCACCGAACACGTCGACCTGCGAGAAGGAGAGGCGCACGCCCCCACCCTGCCACCGCTCACGGGGGTCGCTGCGGCGACCCACGCCCGGTCACGCGCAGGCCGTCGCGCACCACCACCGCGAGGTCGCCCTCACGGTCGGTGCGCTCGACCCGCATCCGGGCCGAGCGCAGCAGCGCCAGCAGTGACGGAGCCGGGTGGCCGTAGTCGTTGCCCGCCCCCACCGAGATCAGCGCCAGGCGCGCGCCCGTCGCCCGGACGAGGTCGGGGTCCTGCCGGGCGCTGCCGTGGTGCGCCACCTTGAGGACGTCGGCGCGCACGCCCCCGGTCAGTCGCCGCAGCTGGGCCTGCGACCCGTCCTCCTCGTCGCCCATCAGCAGGATCCGGACGCCCCGGGTCTGCACCAGCATCACGACGCTGGCGTCGTTGGGCGGTGACTCGGAGTCGGCGGACGGCTCGCGAGACGGTGCCAGGACCTGCCAGGTCAGGTCGCCCACGCGTCGGGTCTCGGCGTACGACGCCCGCTGCACGGGGACCCCGGCACGCGCGGCCACCCCCTCCACCAGGCGTACGCCGGAGAGCGGGTCGGCCAGCGTCGTGACCTCGATCGCCCCGACCCGCCGACCGTGCAGGACGCCGGCCAGCCCGTCGACGTGGTCGGCGTGGAAGTGCGTGAGCACGACCAGCGGGACCTCGTCGACGTGCAGCCGCCGGAGGCAGCGGTCGACGAGGCCCGGGTCGGGGCCGGCATCGACCACCACGGCGCTGCGCTGGCCGGCCCGCAGCACGAGCCCGTCGCCCTGGCCGACGTCGCACATCACCATCACCCAGCCAGGTGGCGGCCAGCCGGGCGTCGGCAGGGGCACCAGCAGCACGACGACCATCAGCGCCCCGGTCGTGAGCGTCGCCACCCGCCGGGCGAGGAGGGCGCCCAGGAACAGGGCGAGCACGCCGCACAGCATCGTGAGGACCGCGATGCCGAGGGCGCCGGAGGACCAGTCCAGCGCGGGCACGGGGAGGCCGGCGCACCTCACCGCGACCTCGATGATCCACGAGGCGCTCCAGGCCGCGGGTGCGGCCACCAGGCGGCCCGCCGGCTCGGCGACGAGGAAGACCACGCCGCCCGCGAGGCCGAGCACCGTGGCCGGTCCCACGACCGGCGCCGCGAGCAGGTTGGCGACCACCGCCACCAGGCTGACCTGCCCCGAGATCGCGGCGACGAGCGGCGTGCACGCCACCTGCGCGGCCAGCGGCACCGCGACCGCCTCGGCCACCCAGCGCGGCAGCCAGCGGGCCATCCCGTCGCGCCACCCGGGCGCCAGCCACAGGATGCCGGCGGTGGCGGTCGCCGACAGCGCGAACCCGGGTGAGAGCGCCAGCCACGGGTCGAGCAGCACCAGGAGCAGCACCGCGGCCCCCAGGGCACGGGTGCCACGCTGCCGGCCGTGGTGGCCCATCCCGATCAGCCCGACCGTGCCCATCGCCGCCGCCCGCACGACGCTGGGCTCGGTGCGGGCCAGGAGCACGAACCCGACGACGCCGACGGCCCCGACGGCCATCAGCCCCCGCGCCCGTACGCCGGCCCACCGGGCGAGCACCAGCAGGCACCCGACGACCAGGGTCAGGTTGGTGCCGGAGACGGCCAGCAGGTGGGTCAGCCCCGAGGTCCGGAAGGCCTCGGTGAGGGTGGCCGGCATCCCGGCGTCGTCGCCGTCGACCAGGGCCGGCACCAGGTGGCTCGGCCCGACGCCGTGGTGGTCCACCGCGCCGCGGATGCCCGCCCTCAGCGCCGAAGCCCCGCGCAGCAGCGGCCCGGGACCCTCCAGCAGCCGCGGTGGACCGCGGCTGCTGAGCACCCCCGCGAGGTCGTCGGTGCGGGCCTGGGCCAGCCGCCCCGACAGCGCCACCCGCGCCCCGAGCGGCAGTTCGGCGGCGCTGCGATCCCCGATGACCAGGACGGGCGCCCGCACCCGGTGCCGCTGGCCGCGCCCGGTGACCGTGACGGTGCGGACGCGGTAGACGACGTAGTCCCCGAACCGGCCGTCGCGCAGGACCGGGTCGGAGGCCACCACCGCCTGCAGCCGGACCACGGCCTGGGCGTGCGCCAGCCGTTGCACCGCACTGTGCTGCACTCCGTCGGCGCGCAGCAGGGCCGACAGCGCCACCCCGACGCCGGCGACCACCCACGCGACCCGGCTCAGCACCTCCAGGCCCCGACGGCGACGCTGGGCGAGCCGCACCAGGGCCAGGACCAGCGTCACGGTGAGCACCCACGCCGGGGCGGTCAGGGCGAGCACCGCGCTGCCCCAGGCGACGCAGGCCAGCACCGGGGCACGCAGGTCGATCCGCTCGGGCTGGTCGATCGAGGGCTGGTCCTTCGAGAGCCGGTCGGACGGGGGCCGGTCGAACCGGGGCTGGTGGACCAGGCGCCGGTCGCTCACAACGTCGCGTGCGGGGCGAGGTCGGCCAGGGTCTTCTCCCCGATGCCGTCGACCTCCAGCAGCTCGTCGACCGAGGAGAAGGCCCCGTGGGCGGTGCGCCAGTCGAGGATCTTCTGCGCGGTGACCGGCCCCACCCCCGGCAGGGTGTCGAGCTGGTCGAGGGTCGCGGTGTTCAGGTTGACCAGGGCGCCCGTCGCGTCGGGTGCCGCCGTGCTGGCCCCTGCCGCCAGGGACCCCGGCGCCGAGGCGCCCCCGGCAGCGCCGGCGGGACCGGCAGCCGCGGCCCTACCCACCAGGATCTGCTCGCCGTCGACCAGCACCCGGGCCAGGTTGAGCGAGGTCAGGTCGACCCGGCCACGGGCTCCCCCGGCGCGGCGCAGGGCGTCGACGACGCGAGAGCCCGCCGGCAGGGTCGCCACACCGGGGCGCCGCACGCGCCCCGCGACGTCGACGGTGACGGTGGCCCCAGCCCCTGTTCCAGCCGCAGGTTCAGCACCGGCCCCAGCCGCGGCCCCCGAGCCGGCCCCGGGGCTCGGGACCGGGATCGTCGCGCCGGACGGTCCGGGCACTCCGGACGGGCCGGCGGAGACCAGCGGCGAGACCGCTCCCCCGCCGGCCAGGGGTGGGACCGCCTCGGCGTCACCTCCCATGCGCAGGACCACGAAGGCCGTGGCCAGCACCGCGAGCGCGACCAGGGCCACGACCAGCAGCACCGGACCGGTCTCGAGGCCGACGCGTCCGCGCAGCGTCTCGGGGACCTGGTCGCCGACCCAGCCCGCGAGCCGTCGGCCCGGGCCGGGTCGTGGAGGTCGCAGGTGCCGCCCCACCGGCGCGACCGGGGCGGCGCCCAGGTCGATCGGCGCCGGTGCGACCTCACGTGCCTCGTGCCCGGTGCCCGCAGCGTCGTCCGGCTCCGGATCGACCCGTCTCAGCCCCGCCTGGTCGAGCTCGCGACCGAGCAGCTCGAGCCGTCTGCGCGCCGCCGCGGCGACCTCCTCCTGTGACTGCCTGCCCATGCCTCGACGCTAGGAACCGGGGCCGCCCGCGACCAGCGCCGATCGCGGGCCTGTGGACAACCGCGTCGGCGGGTGGGGCTGTGGAGGGCGGTCAGTCACGCGGCGCGACGGTGACCGCGACCATCCCGGGGCCGACGTGGGCGCCGAGGACGGCGCCGATCTCGCCCAGGGAGACCTCCCGGCCCTCCAGCTGGTCGGCCAGCCGTTCGGCCAGCCGGTCGGCCAGCTGCTGGCCCCGCTCGCCGGCGGCGAGGTGCGCCACCGCCACGTCGACCGCGGAGGCCCCGGCGGCCTCGACGGCCAGCTCCTCCAGGCGCTGCAGGGCCTTGCCCGACGTGCGCACCTTCTCGAACGAGCCGACCCGGCCCTCGACGACCTTCAGGATCGGCTTCACGGCCAGGGCCGAGCCGATCAGGGCCGCGGCGGCGCCCATCCGTCCACCGCGGCGGAGGTACTCCAGGGTGTCGACGTAGAACAGCGAGGTGGTGGCCGCGGCGCGGTGACGAGCGGCCTCGGCGGCCTCCTGCGCCGTGGCGCCGGACCGGACCGCGTCGGCCGCGGCGAGGGCGGCGTACCCCGTGCCCATGCCCACCTGGCGCGAGTCGACGGTGACGACCGGCACCGGCGACCGCCGGGCCGCGAGCTGGGCGGACTCGTAGGTGCCGCTGAGCTCCGAGGACAGGTGCACCGACACGATCGCCTCGGCGCCGTCGGCCGCCAGCTTCTCGTAGACCTCGAGCAGCGCGTCGGGGTTGGGCCGCGACGTCGACACCGGGGTCCACTGCCGCAGGGCCTCGGCGAGGTCCTCGGGGTCGACGCCGCCCGCGACCCCCTCGTCGTGCACCGCGCCGCCGATGACCACCTGGAGGGGGACGACCGTGATCCCTCGATCGCGCGCCAGCTCGGGCGGCAGCGAGGCGGTGGAGTCGGTGACCACACCGACGGGCCCGACCGGGGCGACGGAGACGGCGGACATGGGCGCAAGGCTAGCGGCGCCCCCTCGTGGTCAGGGCGCGACTGGATCCCGGGTGCGTCGTCGGGCCAGGTCGAGCAGGCCCAGCGCCAGCGCGACCACGATCAGCCCGATCGTGGTGTGCAGCGAGGAGGACAGCGCCTCGGCGTAGTCGCCGCGGGTGGTGGCCAGGCGGTCGAAGAACTGGGCCAGGACGACCGCGACCCCGATCGCCGAGCCGACGCGCTGCACGGTCTGCAGCAGGCCGCCTCCCGCCCCCGCACGCGCGGGGTCGACCTCGTCGAGGGTCAGCGTCACGTTCGGCGAGATCACCAGGCCGCCCCCCGCTCCGGCCAGGAGCAGCAGCGGCGCCAGCTTCAGCCCCACCGAGCCGTCGAGGTGCGGCACCACGAGGTCGATCGCGACCAGCGCCACGGTGATCGTCGCGAGGCCGACCACGACCAGCGCCCGGCCGAACCGCTGCACGATCCGTCCGGCGGCGTACGCCGACACCGCCGACCCGACGGCGAAGGGCAGCTGCGAGGCGCCGGCCTGCAGGGCGGAGTACCGGAGCCCGTTCTGGAGGTAGAGCGTCAAGATGATGAAGATCGAGGTGAACCCGGCGAAGTAGAAGGTGCCGAGGCCCAGCCCGAAGACGTAGGACCGCACGCGCGCCAGCGACAGGTCGACCAGCGTCTCCCGGCCCCGCGCCGCCCAGGACCGCTCCCACAGCACGAAGACGGCGAGGAGGGTCGCGGCGACCGCGAGCAGCCACCACGGCCGCTGGGCCAGGGAGTCGCCCTGCTTCCCCTCGACGACCGGCAGCAGCACGAGCACCATCGCGGCAGCGAAGAGCACCACGCCGACCGGGTCCAGCGACTGGCGGCGTCCACCGCGCGCCGAGGGCAGCCACTTGCGGGCCAGCACGAGCAGCAGCAGGCCGACCGGCACGTTGACGAAGAACACCAGCCGCCAGCCGAGGTCCTCGCCCCCGAGCTGCACCAGCAGGCCGCCCAGGAGCGGGCCGATCGCGGTCGAGACGCCGATGCTGGCGCCGAACAGGCCGAAGGCCCGCCCGCGCTCGGGCCCCTTGAAGAGGTTCTGGATGAAGCCCGAGACCTGCGGGGTGATCAGCCCGCCGCCGACGCCCTGCACCACCCGCGCGACCGAGATCCACAGCGCGCTCTGGGCGGCGCCGCACAGCACGCTGGACAGCGTGAACAGGGCGACCCCCGCCATGAAGACCGTACGCCGGGAACGTGCGTCCCCGAGGCGGCCGGCGGGCACGAGCGCCACGCCGAAGGCCAGGGAGTAGCCC
This sequence comes from uncultured Actinomycetota bacterium, assembly GCA_963750435.1. Lineage (GTDB taxonomy): Bacteria > Actinomycetota > Actinomycetes > Propionibacteriales > Nocardioidaceae > Marmoricola. The sequence continues at coordinate 30,427 of CAVVQW010000024.1, forward strand.
GCGACCACCCACTGGATGTCGCTGTCGTCGGCCGAGAGCCCGGTGCGGATCGAGGGCAGCGCGACGTTGACGATGCTGACGTCGAGCAGGCACATGCCGCCGGCGACCAGGCAGACCACCAGCGCCCGCCACCGGTCACGGTGGGCCTCGTCGTCGGTCTGCTCCACGGGCACCTGGTTGCCGACGTCCACCACACGGGCCACGCTAGCGCGCGCCCACCCGGCGCCTGGGTACGGTGCGGGGATGCGCATCATCATCGCCGGAGGCCACGGACAGATCGCCCGCCAGCTCGGTCGGCTGGTCGCCGACGCGGGGCACGAGCCCGTGGGCCTGATCCGCAACGCCGAGCACGTCACCGACCTGGAGTCCGATCGCATCGGCTGGACCCTGATCGACTTCGAGAACACCGACCTGGCCCAGATGACCGAGGCCGTCCGCGGCGCCGACGTGGTCGTCTTCGCCGCGGGCGGCGGCGCCGACGGCAACGCCCAGCGCAAGGAGACCGTCGACAAGGGCGCCGCGATCCTGCTCGCCGACGCCGCCCAGGCCGCCGGCGTCTCGCGCTACGTGATGGTCTCGGCGATGGGCATCGACGGCCTCGACGAGGACAGCGACGACGTCTTCCAGGTCTACCTGCGCGCCAAGCGCGACGCCGACGACCACCTGCGCGCGACCGACCTCGACTGGACCGTGGTCAAGCCCGGCCGGCTGACCGACGACGTCCCCACCGGCCGCGTCCAGGTCGCCGAGCACCTCGAGGGCGGCTCGGTCACCCGCGGCGACGTCGCCCACGTGCTGGCCGAGGTGGTCGAGACCGACTCGACGATCGGCAAGACCTTCGACGTCCTCGGCGGTGACGTCGCCATCGCCGAGGCCGTCACCAAGGTCTGATCCAGCGGTCGCTCCATGCAACGCGGTGTTATCGACCCCGAGTGCCCCGCGTGCGGCTTGTTCAGAATCAACAACTCCGCGTTACATGCGCGACCCCGGGCCCCCTCAGCCGGCCACGATGTTGACCAGCTTGGGGGCGCGCACGATCACCTTGCGCACCTGCTTGCCCTCCAGGGCGCGCTGCACGCCCTCGTCGGCCAGGGCCAGGGCCTCCAGGTCGGCCTCGGTCACGTCGGGGCTCACCTCCAGGCGGGCGCGCACCTTGCCCTGCACCTGGACGACCGCGGTGACCGAGTCCTCCACCAGGAGGGCCGGGTCGACGACGGGCCAGCCGGCGCGGGCGACGGTGGGCGGGTGGCCCAGGCGCTCCCACATCTCCTCCGCGGTGTACGGCGCGACCAGCGACAGCAGGATCGCCACGGCCTCGGTGGCCTCGCGGACGGCGACGTCGGCCGGTCCGCAGCCGGAGTCGATGGCCTTGCGGGTCAGGTTCACCAGCTCCATCGTCCGAGCCACCAGCACGTTGAAGCGCTGGGTCTCGACCAGCTGCTCGGCGTCGGCCACGGTGCGGTGGGTGGCCTGCCGCAGGGCGGTGTCGCCACCCTCGGGCAAGGCACCGGGCTCCGAGGTCACGTCGCCGGACAGCCGCCAGGCGCGCTGCAGGAACTTCACCGAGCCGCCGGGCGACATGTCGGCCCAGTCGATGTCGGCCTCGGGCGGGCCCGCGAAGACCATGGTCAGCCGGACGGCGTCGACGCCGTACCGGTCGATCATGTCGCCCAGGTTGACGCCGTTGCCCAGGGACTTGCTCATCCCCCGGCCCTCGTTGATCACCTCGCCCTGGTTCATCAGCCGCGAGAACGGCTCGACGAAGTCGATCATGCCGAGGTCGTGCAGCACCTTGGTGAAGAAGCGGCTGTACAGCAGGTGCAGGATCGCGTGCTCGACGCCGCCGACGTACTGTGCGGCCGGCATCCAGTCGCGCACGGCCTCGGGGTCGAACGGGCCCTGGGTGTAGTGCGGGGAGCAGTAGCGGAAGAAGTACCAGCTGGAGTCGACGAAGGTGTCCATCGTGTCGCTGTCGCGCTTGGCCGGTCCCCCGCACTGCGGGCAGTCGACGTTGACCCAGTCCTCGGCCGCGGCCAGCGGCGAGACGCCCTTGGGCTTCAGGTCCGACCCGCTCAGGTCGGGCAGCTCGACGGGCAGCTGGTCCTCGGGCACGGCGACCTCGCCGCACGCCTCGCAGTGCACGATCGGGATCGGGGCGCCCCAGTAGCGCTGGCGGCTCAGCAGCCAGTCGCGCAGCCGGAAGTTCACGAACCGGGTGCCGGCGCCCTTGTCCTCCAGCCAGTCGATGATCCTGGCCTTGGCCTCCTCGATCGGCAGGCCGTCCAGCGAGATCTCGTCGTTCGCGGAGTTGATCGCCGGGCCCGCGCCGGTGAACGCCTCGCCGCCGTCCTCCTCGAACCCCTCGGACGGCTGCACGGTGCGGACCACGGGCAGGTCGAACGTCGCAGCGAACTCCCAGTCGCGCTGGTCCTGGCCGGGCACCGCCATGATCGCGCCGGTGCCGTAGTCGGCCAGCACGTAGTCCGAGGCCCACACCGGGATCCGGGCACCGGTCACCGGGTTGACCGCGGTGACGCCCAGGTCGACGCCCGACTTGGGCCGGTCGGTGGCCAGCCGGTCGATGTCGCTGGCCTTGCGGACCTCGGTGACGTAGGCCTCCAGCGCCTCGCGGCGCTCGGGCGCGCAGAGCGCGGCCGCGCTCTTGGCGTCGGCCGCCACCACCATGAAGGTCGCGCCGAACAACGTGTCGGGGCGCGTGGTGAAGACCCGGATCGGGTCGCCGTCGTAGTGGTCGGCCTCGACCACGAAGTCGACGTGCGCGCCCTCCGAGCGGCCGATCCAGTTGCGTTGCATGGCCAGCACCTTCGAGGGCCAGGTCTGCTCCAGCGGGACCATGTCGTCCAGCAGCCGCTGGGCGTAGTCGGTCACCTTGAAGTACCACTGCGACAGCTCGCGCTTGGTCACCTCGGCGCCGCAGCGCTCGCACATGCCGCCGACGACCTGCTCGTTGGCCAGCACGGTCTGGTCGTGGGGGCACCAGTTGACCGGCGAGAACTTGCGGTAGGCCAGGCCCCGCTCGCGGAACTTCAGGAACAGCCACTGGGTCCAGCGGTAGTACTCCGGGTCCGAGGTGTTCAGCCGGCGCGACCAGTCGAAGGAGATGCCGTAGCGGCGGAACGACTCGGCCTGGGTCTCGATGTTGGCGTAGGTGAACACGGCCGGGTTCTCGTCGCGCTTGATCGCGGCGTTCTCGGCCGGCAGGCCGAAGGAGTCCCAGCCGATCGGGTTCAGCACGTCGTACCCGCGCTGCCACCAGTAGCGCGCGATCACGTCGTGCAGGGCCATCACCTCGGCGTGACCCATGTGCAGGTCGCCGCTGGGGTAGGGGAACATCGTCAGGGCGTAGCGCTTCTCCGCCCCCGGGGCGCCGGAGCCCGCCCGGAAGGGGTCCAGGTCGTCCCAGACCGGGCGCCACTTGTCCTGCGTGGCGACGACGTCGTACGCCGCCCGCGCGTCGTCGGGGTGCTCGCCGTGCTGGTCCTGCTGGGTCATCGCCGTCTCCTCGGGTTCCGGTCCGCTCGGTGCCCGGCCGTGCCCGGGCAGAAAAAAACCCCTCGCGCAGAGGGGCAGCCGCGTCGTCGCCGACGCGGCTAGGGAAGGAGCAGGACCTGAGTCACGAGCACGATGCTACCGCCGAACGCCACCTCGTTCCGCCCAGGCCGCCTTCCCCCACGTCGTACGGTGAGGGAATGGTCCCCGGTGCACGCTGGCTCGTCGTCGGCCTGCTCGTCGTCGCCGTGGCCTCGCCCCCCACGCTGCTGCGCCACGCGCCGGCCAGCGGGAGCGACGCGACCGCCACCGAGCTGCTCTCACGGGTGCGGGCGGCGAGCGACCGCGGCTGGTCCGGCGAGGTCCGCGCCGTCGGCTCGCTGGAGGTCCCGCTGACGGGGTCGACCTTCGGCGGGGTGGCGCGGCTGCTCGGCGAGCAGAGCGACCTGCGGGTGTGGTGGCGCGACGACGAGCACTGGCGGGTCGACCGGATCCGTACCAGCGGCGAGCAGGACCTCGTGCGCGAGGGCGACCGCACCACGCGCTGGAGCTACGAGTCCGGGCGCGCGACCTACACGCCGTACTCCCCCATCCGGCTGCCCGACGACGCCGACGTCGTCCCGCAGTCGCTCGCCCGACGGCTGCTGGCCGGGGCCCGACCGGGCGAGCTGAGCCGGCTGCCCTCGCGTCGGGTGGCCGGCCGCAGCGCCGCGGGGCTCCGCCTGGTGCCGGCCGACGGGCGCTCGACCATCTCGCGGGTCGACGTATGGGCCGACCTCTCCTCGGGGCTGCCGCTGCGCGTCGACGCCTACGCCGCGGGCCGCCCCCAGCGGCCGGTGCTGACCACCGAGCTGACCACCCTGGACCTGCAGCGGCCGTCACGGGCCGTGACCACGTTCGTGCCCGCCGACGGCATCCGGGTCTCGCGCCGGGCCGCCCTCGACGAGGCCGCCGGGGCCAACGCCTTCGCCCCGATCCGGCTGCCCGACCAGGCGGCCGGACTCCCCCGCCGTGGCCGTCCCGAGGACTTCAAGGCCGTCGGCGTCTACGGCCGCGGCCCGATCGCCGTGCTCGGGGTGCCGCTCCGCGGCTCGGTCGCCAACGGCCTCAAGGACCAGCTGAACAAGAGCTCCGCGGCCGTCGACACCGGCACCCAGGTCTCGCTGCAGATCGGCCCGCTCTCCGTGCTCCTGCTGTACGCCGGCCGCGGCGGCCTGCTGGTGACCGGAACCGTCACCCCGGCGACGCTGGAGACGGCCGCGAAGGACCTCGTGGCGGGGGCGGTGTTCACCGGGTGAGCGCCCCCACCTGGGCCCCGCCCGAGACCCACATCGACACCCGCGCCAGCGTGATCCGCACCGAGGGCCTGACCAAGGTCTTCCGGGGGGTCACGGCCGTCGACGGCATCGACCTCGACGTCCGCGAGGGCGACGTCTACGGCTTCCTCGGCGCCAACGGGTCGGGCAAGACCACGACCGTGCGGATGCTGCTCGGCCTCGTGCTGGCCTCCTCGGGCACGGCCGAGCTGTTCGGGCAGCCGATGCCGACCGCCGCCCGCGAGGTGCTGCCCCAGGTCGGTGCGCTGGTCGAGGGGCCCGGCGCCTACCCGCACCTGTCGGGCCGGGCCAACCTGACCCTCTTCGACGCCGCCTCCGGCCCGCGGGTCAGCCGCGCCGCCCGCCGCCAGCGGGTCCTGGAGGTGCTCGAGATCGTGGGGCTGGACCCCTCCGACCGACGGCCTTCGCGCACCTACTCCCTCGGCATGAAGCAGCGCCTCGGGCTGGGGGCCGCCCTGATGCGCCGCCCACCCCTGCTGGTGCTCGACGAGCCGACCAACGGGCTGGACCCCCAGGGCATCCGCGACATGCGCGAGCTCCTCCTGCGGCTGAACCGCGAGGGCACCACGGTGTTCGTCTCCAGCCACCTGCTGGCCGAGATCGAGCAGATGTCGACCCGGGTGGGCGTTCTGGACCGCGGCCGGCTGGTGCTCCAGGAGGACCTCGCGACCCTGCGCGCCGACACCGGCCGGGTGCGCGTGCGCACCCCCGACCCGGCCGCCGCGGTCGCGCTGCTCGACGGCCGCGTCGAGCACCGGGCCGACGACCAGCTCTGGGTCCGGCACGACGACCCGGCCGAGCTGAACGCCCGCCTGGTGGCCGCCGACGTGCGCGTCACCGAGCTCACCCCCGTGCGCCACACCCTGGAGGAGATCGTCCTGGCCGCGAGCGAGCGCCGATGATCCGCGTCGAGCTGTCCAAGATGCTGCGCCGTCCGCGCACCTGGGTCACCATCGCGTCCCTGAACGCGCTGCCGACCGTGGTCGCGGTGCTGCTGGCGCTCACCGACCTCGGCCCCCGCCCCGGCACCGGCCCGCCGTTCCTGTCGGCGGTGCTGACCGACGGCACGCTCTTCCCGCTCGCGGCGCTCGGCATCGTGCTGCCGCTGTTCCTGCCCGTGGCCGTGGCGGTCGTCGGGGGCGACGCCATCGCGGGTGAGAGCCAGAGCGGCACCCTGCGCTACCTCCTGGTGCGACCGGTCTCCCGCGGGCGGCTGCTGGTCGCCAAGCTGGTCAGCGTGATCGCCTTCGTGGTGGTGGCCACGATCGTGGTCGCGGTCGTCGCCTACGTCGAGGGCAAGCTGTTCCTCGGCGACGCCCCGGTCGACGGCAGCGCGGTGGTGAGCGTCTCGGGCAGCAGCCTCACCCAGACCCAGATGATCGAGCGCTCGTTCCTCGCCTTCGGGTACGTCGTGCTGGCCATGCTCGGGGTCGCGGCGATCGCGCTGTTCCTCTCCACCGTCACCGACTCCGCGATCGCGGCTGCCTTGGGCACCATCGGCTTCCTGATCGCCTCCAGCGTGCTGCTCGGCCTCGACGCCGCCGAGTCCCTGCGCCCCTACCTGCTCACCCGCTACTGGCTGGCCTTCATCGACCTGTTCCGTGACCCGATCCGGTGGCGCGACGTGATCCACGGGGTGCTCGCCCAGCTGGCCTACCTCGTGGTCTTCGTCGGCGCCGCCTGGGCGAACTTCGCCACCAAGGACGTCAAGGGCTGAGCGGCGTGCCCGTTGACCCGGGTCCGCTCCCTAGACTCCCCGGCATGCGGATCCTCCGGCTCGGCCCGGCCCTCGTCCTCCTCCTCGCGGTCACCGCGTGCGGGTCGACCGACCCCGGGCCGACGTCGCCGTCCGGCTCGAACGACCCCGTGAAGCTCGACCGGCAGCAGTTCGAGTCGGTGCGCTCGGCGCTCGAGGACCTCGCCCAGCGGGGCTTCGCCGCCGCCGGCACCGGCGTCCGCGGTGACGTCCGGGCCGGGAAGGTCCGACTGGTGCCGTGCGAGCTGAAGGGCGACGGGGTCGGCCGGCTCGACCTCAGCGGGAGCCTGCTCTACGACGGCCTGGACCCCACGGCCTCGGCCGAGGCCGTGCGCTCGGCGCTGACGAAGGCCGGGCTCCGGGCCGAGGGCGACGAGCGCTCGCTGTCGGTCGCCCGCACCGTCGAGCAGGTGAAGGTGAGCATCGGCGTCGAGGAGCCGGTCGACGTGCAGGCCGGCCCCCGTGACACCTTACGCCGGCTCAGCGGGGGCACCCCGTGCCTGGACCTCGGCGCCGACCTCTACGACGAGATGCGCTGACCGAACCCGCCCACGACGGGCGCTTCGCCCCTAGAGTGCGACGGTATGGCCCGCCTCAGCGTGGTGCCGCCGGGGGGCGAACCGTTCTTCGACGAGCTCCAGAGACTCCAGCCCGATGTCGACGTCGTCCTCCTGCCGCCCGCTCCCGCGCCGCCGCGCGACCTGGTCGCGGCCTCGCCGGAGGACACCCACGAGGCCGCCATCGGCGTACGCCGGACCCTGACCGAGCTGCTCGACGACGCGCACGTCGTGCCCGGCGTGCGGGTCGAGCGCTGGCAGCGTGAGTCCGGCGACCTGCAGCGGTTCACCGCGCGGGCCTCGCGTCGCGGGCTGGAGGCGGTCGACGCGCTGACCGCGCTGCGTGCGGTGCGCGACGCCGTGCTGGACCGGGGGTGGGACGCCCGGCCGACCGACACCGCTCAGCCCCGGATGACGGCCACCCACCCCTCGGGCCGCACCCTCGAGGCGTTCTGCACCCCCACCTCGGTCGACCTGGTCGTGCACTCCCCCGCCCTGGTGCCGGACCCCGGCGTACGCGCGTCGGACCGCGCCACCTCGCCCGGGCGCGCCGACGAGACCGGACCCGACGCCGAGGCCGGGCCCGCCGACCCGACGGATCCGGTTGGGGCGCCGTGAGCGGCTACACCGTCTCCGTCGCCGCGCTCCGCGCGGCCGGGGAGACCTGGGACGACCAGGCCGAGGTGCTTCGCGGCGGGCGCAAGCGCCTGCTCGACGCCGAGGCCGCCGTCCCCGCCCTGGGCGACCGCGTCACCCCGGCCGCCCAGGCCTACGTCGAGACCTGGATCGACCGGGCCAAGCAGCTCGCCGACGCGGCCCAACGACACGCGGAGTCGCTGCAGGGCGCGGCCGTCACCTACGCCTCCGTCGAGACCCACGTGGAGTCCGACCTCGCGGACCTGCTGCCCTGGCGGCAGCGCCACGGCACCACCTCCCCGACCACCTACGGGGGCTACGAGTGAGCGTCGTGGTCCCGGCGATGCCGGTGGCGGTCCCGCCCTGCGACCCGACCATGGGTGGGCGCAGCTTCGCCTCGGGCCTGCGCACCGCCGCCATCGGGATGTCGGACTGCGGCGACGTGATGCGCGCCAACGCGGCGCCCGCGGAGTGGTCGGGCGACGCCTCGGAGGTCGCGCACCACACGATGACCTCGACCGCCACGGCACTGGAGGGCGCGGTCGCCGCGCTGACCGCGGGCGCGGCCGCCGCCGACCGCTTCCTGGACCGTCTGGAGCGGCTGATCACCCGGCACGCCGACCTGCAGGAGCGCCGCCAGCACCTCGCGATGCAGCAGCACAGCCTGGCCGACCGGGCCGCGGAGTACGACGTCGCGACCGAGGAGGCCGGGCTGCGCGACGAGTGCTCCTCGCTCGGGCGCCGGATCACCGCCTTCGACCGCGACGTCACCACCTGGCAGGACGACCTGACCCACGCCGAGGACGCCCTGGTCGCCGCGCTCGAGGCGGCCGACACCATTTCCGAGGGCGGCACGCTGGCGACGAACGCCCCCGACGTGAGCGCGCTGCGGCGCCAGCTCGCCGAGCACCGCGACGACCCGGCGGCGACGAACGCCTGGTGGAGCTCGCTGTCCCGGGCCGAGCGGGAGGCGCTCAAGGCCAGCGACCCCGAGCTCGTGGGCAACAGCGACGGCATCCCGATCGCCGACCGCGACGAGGCCAACCGCGCCAACCTGAGCGAGGACTGGAACACGCTGGCGCAGATCAAGGGCGACGGGGAGCTCACCTCCGACGACGAGGACCGCATCGCCCAGCTCCAGGAGGTCCACGACACCCTCGAGCAGAACGAGGGCGTGATCGACCCCTCGACCGGGCAGGACGTCGAGGCCTTCCTGATGATGTACGCCCCGGGCGCGGCGTTCGGCGACGGCGCGATCGCGGTGGCCTTCGGCAACCCCGAGACCGCCGACCACACGTCGGTGAACGTGCCGGGGTTCGGCTCCCGCCTGGACAACTTCAGCGGCGTGGCCGGAGACACCCTCAACGTCTTCGAGAACGCCAGCGCCCAGGGCAACGGCTCGGTCGCCTCGATCGCCTGGCTGGGCTACAACGCCCCCGACCCGCAGTTCTCCGACCCGCTGCAGATCGCCGACATGACCAACGTCGGCAACGAGCTGGCCGCCGGGGCCGGGGCCCGCGAGCTCTCCCGCTTCATCGACGGGCTGCGCGCGAGCGACCAGGGCGATCCGAGCCACCTGACCGCCATCGGCCACAGCTACGGCTCGACCCTCGTGGCCAAGGCCTCGGGCGACGGCCTGGCGGTCGACGACACCCTGCTCGTCGGCAGCCCTGGTGCGGGAGCCGGCAACGACCACGCGAGCGACCTGTCCGGCCGCGTCTGGGTCGGGGCCTCCGACGACGACTACGTCAGCCACCTCGGCAACCCGACGGTCGCCGGGCTGGGCAACGACCCGTCGGGCGAGGACTTCGGCGGGCGGCGCTTCCGGGTCGACACCCAGGAGCAGTTCAGCCTCACCAAGGACGGCTTGGCCGGGGGCACGGAGAACCACACGTCGTACTTCGACGACCGGCAGGACCTGCGCAACGAGGGCCGCGACGACAGCGAGGACTCCGCGTCGCTGCAGAACATCGGCCACGTGGTCAGCGGCACCACCGACGAGGTCGACCTGGTCGACGGACGCACCGAGAACACCGGCGAGTGGCTGGCCCGGGAGACCGGCGAGACCACGCTGGAGACGGGCGTCGACCTCGGCGTCTCGGCGTACGAGCACGGGAAGGACGCCTACGACTTCGGCCGCGACGTCCTCTCCGTCGTTCCGCACGGGCTCGCCAACCCCGTGTGGCGCTGGTGAGGCCGCTCAGCAGCTGACGTCGGCCGGCGCCCGCGGCGCGCCGGTGCCGAGCGCGCTGCGCAGCGTGGCCAGGGTGACCGCGTCGCCGGGCAGCTCGCCGTGGGAGGTGGTCGCCCCCGGGCACAGCTCCTGCACCACGACGTTCAGCGCCCCGGCGAGCTCGGCGGACGCGCTGGGCGTCACCGTCGCGTCGGCTCGGGTGCGCACCGTCACCCACTCCGGACCCGCCGGGGTCTCGTCGCCGGCGTCCAGCCGTCGCAGCAGCTCGCTGCCGGTGGCCAGCTGCTCGCAGGCGGTGGGGCAGCCGCCGGCGACCTCCTGGGCCAGCGCGGCCACGTCGGTGCCGTGGTGCGGCGAGCCCAGCGTCAGCACCCGGCGTACGACGCTCGCGCCACCGTCGTCGCGCACGTAGAGCCGGGCGATCACGCCCCCGGCGGAGTAGCCCACGAGGTCCACCGACGGGGCTCCGCTCGAGGCCAGGGTGCGGCGCACCAGATCGCCCAGCCGACGGGCCTGCACCCGCAGGTCGCCCTCGCCGCCCTGGGTCGGCTCGAAGACCACCGCCTGCCGGCCCTCGCGCCGCAGCTCGGCGACGAGCGGGTCCAGGGAGGCCAGGCGCGCGCCGTACCCCGGCACCACGACCACCGGCCCGGCCCGCGACTGGTCGGCGGCACCGCCGGCCCGCAAGCCGGCCGACGACCAGCCACCCCGCGCCGACGAGCACGGCCAGCGCCACCACGGAGGCGAGCACGAGCACGAGACGACGCCGGGCCGGCGCCATCCCGCTCAGGGGAGGACGCACGGCCCGGGTCGTCTGCTCGTCGTCGGCAGGGTCGGTCTCAGTGGACCGGCCCGGAGTCGGCCCCGGAATCGGCGTCGTCCTCGACGTGCGGGGGCACCACCACCGGGCGCAGGCGCGCCCAGGCGAAGAAGCCGACCGCCACGACCGCCATCCCGAGGCCGGCCCAGAGGTTGATCCGGACCCCGTCGGACTTGGCGATCTCGGCGGCGTCGTCGAAGAACGAGGTGATCAGCAGCACCACTCCGTAGATGCCGATCAGCAGCCCGATGAAGTTGCGGATGTCGAAGGCCCCCGCCTTGCGGGCCTTGGTCTCCGCCGCGGTCTCGGCCTGGTCGTCGGTCGTGTTCTTGGCCATGTGAGTGCTCCCCTACCAGAAGATGACGTTGAGGCCGAGGACGATGACCAGACCGACACCGGCGAGGATGTTCGGCTTCTGGTACCACGCGAGCTGGCCCGCGTCCTCGTCGTGGAAGTCGGCCTTGGGGGTCAGCGAGTAGACGAGCCCCCGCAGCTCGGACTCGGGCTTGGGCTGGGTCACCAGCGTGACCGCGACGCTGACCAGGATGTCGACCACGAAGGCCGCACCGGCCGCGACGAAGCTCGCGCCCTGGCCGCTGAGGCCGATCGCGCCGACCGACAGGCCGCCCAGGGCGTCCTCGCTCAGGATGCCGACGAAGACCGCGGCCAGGGTGCCGCTGACCAGGCCGACCCAGCCGGCCGTGGGCGACATCCGCTTCCAGAACATGCCGAGGATGAAGGTGGCGAACAGCGGTGCGTTGAAGAACCCGAACAGCGTCTGCAGGTAGTTCATGATGTTGGAGTACGACGCCGCGAAGGTCGCCGTGCCGATCGCGATCAGGGTCGCCCCGACCGTCGCCGCACGCCCCACCTTCAGGTAGTAGGCGTCCTCACGGTCCTTCTTCACGTAGGTCTGCCACAGGTCGTAGGAGAAGACCGTGTTGAAGGCCGAGATGTTGGCCGCCATGCCGGCCATGAACGAGGCCAGCAGACCGGCGATGGCCACGCCGAGCATGCCGTTGGGCAGCAGGTCGCGGATCAGGTAGAGCAGCGCGTTGTTGTAGTCCGGGGAGCCGCCGCCGTTCTTGGGCTCGGAGATCTCCTTCACCACGACCGCGGCGATCATGCCGGGGAAGATCACGATGAACGGCACGAACATCTTCGGGAAGGCGCCGATGATCGGTGCCCGCTGGGCGGCACCGATCGAGCTCGAGGCCATCGCGCGCTGCACCTCGACGAAGTTCGTCGTCCAGTAGCCGAAGGAGAGCACGAAGCCGAGGCCGAGGACGATGCCGATCACCGACAGCAGGGGCGAGTCGAAGCCGGTCAGCGCCTGGCCGGGCCAGGAGGAGAGCTGCTCGGCGCCGCCGGAGCTGGCCGTCACCTTCTCCTTCAGGCCGCCCCAGCCGCCGACCTTGTGCAGGCCGATCAGGGTCAGCGGCAGCAACGCCGCCACGATCACGAAGAACTGCAGGACCTCGTTGTAGATCGCGGCCGAGAGGCCACCGAGGGTGGTGTAGGTCAGCACGATGGCCGCCGCCACGATCAGTGAGACCCACAGCGGCCAGCCGAGGATGATCTCGACGATGTTGGCCAGCAGGTACAGGTTGATGCCGGCGATCAGCAGCTGGGCGAGCGCGAAGCTCAACGCGTTGACCAGGTGGGCGCCGGTGCCGAAGCGGCGGCGCATGAACTCGGGGACCGAGCGCACCTTGGAGCCGTAGTAGAACGGCATCATCACCACGCCGAGGAACAGCATGGCGGGCACGGCGCCGACCCAGAAGTAGTGCACCGTCGGGATGCCGTAGTTGGCGCCGTTGGCCGACATGCCGATGATCTCGACGGCCCCGAGGTTGGCCGAGATGAAGGCGAGACCGGTGACCCACGCGGGCAGCGAGCGGCCCGAGAGGAAGAAGTCGATGCTGGACGACACCGAGCGTCGGGCAGCGATGCCGATGCCCAGCACGAAGCCGAAGTACACCGCGATCAGCAGGTAGTCGACCCAGTTGGTGTCGAGTCGTAGTGATGTCTCTGCCGCCAGAGCCACCATGGGCACACCTCCGAGTGGAAAGGGCGGTGTCGTCACCGCGTTCGGGACGTTACTCCTGCAGGCTCCCGTGGCGTGGGAGGCCCACCTGTCAGGACCCTGACTAGAGTGCGGGGCCTGCCGTCGAGAGGGAGAGACATGAGCTGGTTGGTGACCGGAGGAGCGGGCTACATCGGGTCGCACGTCGTGCGGGCGTTCGGTGACGTGGGCCTGGACGCCGTGGTCGTCGACGACCTGTCCAGCGGGCACCGCGACTTCGTGCGCCCCGACGTGCCCCTCGTCGAGGGCAGCATCGTCGACACCGACCTGGTGGCGCGCACGATGGAGGAGCACGCCGTCGAGGGCGTCGTGCACCTGGCGGGCTTCAAGTACGCCGGCGTCTCGGTCGACCGGCCACTGCACACCTACACCCAGAACGTCACCGGCACGGTCTCCCTGCTCGAGGCCATGGAGCGGGTGGGTGCGGACAAGATCGTCTTCTCCTCCAGCGCCGCGACCTTCGGCACCCCCGACGTCGACCTGGTCACCGAGGAGACCCCGACGCTGCCGGAGTCGCCGTACGGCGAGAGCAAGCTGATCGGCGAGTGGGTGCTCCGTGACCAGGCGCGCGCGACGGGGCTGCGGCACACCTCGCTGCGCTACTTCAACGTCGTCGGCTCGGGCAGCGACGACCTCTACGACACCAGCCCGCACAACCTGTTCCCGATCGTCTTCGAGATGCTGCTGGCGGGGAAGACACCGCGGATCAACGGCGACGACTACGCCACCCCCGACGGCACCTGCGTGCGCGACTACGTCCACGTCGCCGACCTCGCGCACTCCCACGTCGTCGCCGCGCAGCGGCTGAGCGCCGGCGAGGACCTGCTGCCCGTCTACAACCTCGGCAGCGGCGAGGGCTCCTCGGTCGCCGAGATCATGACCGCCATCCGCGACGCCACCGGCATCGACTTCACCCCCGAGGTGGCGCCGCGGCGGCCCGGCGACCCGGCCCGCATCGTGGCCACCGGCGAGGCCGCGGGCCGCGACCTCGACTGGCGCATGCGGCACACGCTCGACGACATGGTCCGCTCGGCCTGGCAGGCGCGCTCCAGCCGGCGCTGAGGTCCTGCGCAGGTCGAGCCCGTCGAGACCACCGTCGGGCATGATCACCCCATGACCTCACCGATCACCGACCTGTTCTCCCTCGACGGCAAGGTCGTCGTCGTCACCGGCGCCTCCTCGGGCCTCGGCGTCGCGTTCGCCGAGGCGTTCGCCCAGGCCGGCGCCGACGTCGCCCTCGGCGCCCGCCGCGTCGAGCGGCTCGCCGAGACCGCCGCCCTCGTCGAGGCCGCGGGCCGGCGGGCGGTCAGCGTCGCGACCGACGTCTCCTCCCCCGACGACTGCGCGGGCCTGGTCGAGGCGGCGATGACCGCGTTCGGCCGCGTCGACGTGCTGGTCAACAACGCGGGCGTCGGCACGGCGTACCCCGCCACCAAGGAGACGCCCGAGCAGTTCCGCCAGGTGATCGACGTGAACCTCAACGGCTGCTACTGGATGGCGCAGTCGTGCGGCCGGGTGATGCAGCCCGGCTCCTCGATCATCAACATCTCCTCGGTGCTCGGGCTGACCACGGCGGGCCTGCCCCAGGCGGCGTACGCCGCGTCGAAGGCCGGCCTGATCGGCCTGACCCGCGACCTCGCCCAGCAGTGGACCGGCCGCAAGGGCATCCGCGTCAACGCGCTGGCCCCCGGCTTCTTCGACTCCGAGATGACCGAGACCTACCCCCCGGGCTACCTCGAGTCGCAGCAGGCCCGGATCCCGATGTCGCGCAAGGGCGACCCCCGCGAGCTCGCCGCCACCGCGGTCTTCCTCGCCTCCGACGCAGCCGGCTACATCACCGGCCAGACCCTCGCCGTCGACGGCGGCATGACCATCACCTGAGCCCTTCGCCGAGACGGCGCGCGTGTACGCCGAGACGGCGCGGGTGCACGCCGAGACGGCGCGGGTGTACGCCGAGACGGCGCGCGTGCACGCCCACACGGCGCGCGTGCACGCCCAGACGGCGCGTAGGTACGCCGAGACGGCGCGTGTGTACGCCGACACGGCGCGCATGCACGCCCACACGGCGCGCATGCACGCCCACACGGCGCGCATGCACGCCCACACGGCGCGCATGCACGCCCACACGGCGCGCGTGCACGCCCACACGGCGCGTAGGTACGCCCAGACGGCGCGTAGGTACGCCGACACGGCGCGCATGTTCGGCCTCGGCGTACATGCGCGCCGCCTCGCTGTACACACGCGCCGTCTCGGCGAACGTGCCCGTGGGCTCAGCGCGCCAGGGCTCTAGCTGAGGGCGTGGGCGGCCAGGGCGAGCAGGGTGAGGGCCGGGAAGAGGCCTTGGACGACGGCGGCACGGGTCTTGCTGCGGTCGGAGGTCATCAGCACGAGGGCAGCAGCGAGCATGGAGCCGGTGCCGAAGAGGACCAGCGCGACACCGGCGTCACGTCCGCTCGGGACCAGGGCGACACCGACCAGGGTGCCGACGCCGAGGAACAGGTTGTAGAAGCCCTGGTTGTAGGCCAGAGGGGCTGTGACCGCGGCCGTCTCGGCCGTGGTGCCGAACGTCCGGCGGGTCGACGGGTGCTCCCACCGCAGCGACTCCAGCACGAAGATGTAGCCGTGGAGCAGGGCGGCCACGACAGCGCCGACGCACGCGAGGATCAGCATGGCGTGACGCTACGCCGTCTCGGCGTGCACCCGCGCCGTCTCGGCGTGCACCCGCGCCGTCTCGGCGTACACCCGCGCCGTCTCGGCGTACACCCGCGCCGTCTCGGCGTACACCCGCGCCGTCTCGGCGTACACCCGCGCCGTCTCGGCGTACACCCGCGCCGTCTCGGCGTACACCCGCGCCGTCTCGGCGTACACCCGCGCCGTCTCGGCGTACACCCGCGCCGTCTCGGCGGACGGGTCTCCGGATCCTGAGCCCGTGACCAGCGATTTGGGAGACTGGGGGCATGAGCCAGCAGCAGTCCCCCCGCCTCCCGACCTCCGCCCTGACCCTCGACTACCCGATGTCGCTCGGTGTCCACGAGCGCTACGAGCAGGCACAGCGGGCGGTCGACTTCCTCTCCGACCACGAGTTCCCGGTGCAGAACTGCCTGATCGTCGGCACCGAGCTGAAGCAGGTCGAGCGGGTCACCGGGCGGCTGACGACCGGCAAGGTCGCGGCCGGTGGACTGGTCTCGGGCCTGTGGATGGGCCTGTTCGTCGGGCTGGTCGTGTCGCTGTTCGGCACCGGTGGCACGGTGGCGATCATCGGCTCGACGATGCTCTTCGGCGCGGTCTTCGGGCTGGTCTGGGCGCTGGCGGGGTACGCCGCCACGCGGGGCCGGCGCGACTTCACCTCGGTCAGCCAGGTGGTGGCGACCCGCTACGAGGTGCTGGTCGAGCACAAGTTCGCCCAGCAGGGCCGGGAGCTGCTCGCGACGATGCCCGAAGCGCCTGCCTGACGCCCCCGCCTGAGACGGCCGTGCCCCCGCGACCGGCGCGCCGCTAGGTTGCCTCCCATGCGCTGGCAACCACGGATCACCGTCATCGGAGCCGGCTTCGGCGGTCTGAGCACCGCGATCGAGCTCACGCGGGCGGGCTACACCGACGTCACCGTGCTGGAGAAGGCCGACGGCGTCGGCGGTGTGTGGCGCGAGAACACCTACCCCAACGCGGCGTGCGACGTGCCGTCGTCGCTCTACTCCTGGTCCTTCGCGCCCAACCCGGACTGGCCGCACCGCTACTCCCAGCAGGCCGAGATCCTGGGCTACATCGAGCGCACCGCCCGCGAGACCGGGGTCCACGACCTCGTCCGCACGGGCGTCGAGGTCGCCTCCGCGGCGTACGACGACGACAGCCGCACGTGGACCCTGACCACCGTCGACGGGCAGAGGATGGTCACCGACGTCCTGGTCACCGCGATGGGACAGCTCTCCCGCCCCGCGATCCCCGACCTCCCCGGGAAGGACTCGTTCGCCGGCCCGGCCTTCCACTCCGCCGAGTGGGACCACTCGGTCGACCTGCGGGGGAAGCGTGTGGCGGTGCTGGGCACCGGCGCCAGCGCGATCCAGTTCGTGCCCGGCATCGCGCCGGAGGCCGGACACGTGACGGTCTTCCAGCGGTCCGCGCCGTACGTCGCCCCCAAGCCCGACCGTGAGTACACCCGCGTCCACGCCCGGGCCTTCGACCGGTTCCCCCGCACCCAGCGGGCCGGTCGCGAGCTCACCTGGAAGGTCACCGAGACCTTCAACAAGGCACTGATCGAGGACACCTGGCTGAAGAAGGTCGTCAAGGCGGGGTGGCGGGCCCAGCTGCACGCCCAGGTGCGTGACCCCGACCTGCGGGCCAAGCTCGTGCCGGACTACGAGTTCGGCTGCAAGCGGGTGCTGTTCTCGAACGCGTGGTACCCCGCCCTCGCCCGGCCTGACGTCGACGTCGTCACATCCCCGGTCGCCGAGGTGCTGCCGCACGGGGTGCGCGACGCCGAGGGCACGGTCCACGAGGCCGACGTGATCATCTACGGCACCGGCTTCGCGGCGACCGAGTTCCTGGCCCCGCTGCGGGTCACCGGCGCGGGCGGCGCCGACCTGCGGGAGGCCTGGGCCGACGGCGCGCACGCCTACCTCGGGCTGTGCGTGCCCGACTTCCCCAACCTGTTCGTGGTCTACGGCCCGAACACCAACCTCGGCGGCAGCTCGATCATCAACATGCTCGAGGCGGCCTCGGGCGCGATCACCACGCTGCTGGAGCACACCGAGCACGCCGGCGGCCGGGCGGTGGCCGTACGCCGGGAGGCCGAGGAGCGCTACGACGAGGAGGTCCAGCACCGCCTGGCCACGAGCGTGTGGGCCTCCTGCCACAACTGGTACCACCAGGACAACGGCCGGATCAGCACCAACTGGCCGGGCCTGGTCAAGGAGTACCAGCAGCGCTGCGCCGACCTCGACCTGCGGGACTTCGTGACCAGCTGACCGACCGGCTACCCCACGTGCACGTGCGGGCGCCGGTCGCGGTCGCGCTCGGCCCGCCGCAGCACCTCGCGCGTGGTGGGCGCCATCTCGCCCTGACCCAGCAGCAGGAACTTGGCGAAGTTGCGCAGCGGGTTGCCCTCGGTCCACTCGAAGTAGACGTGCGGGATCGCACCGCTCAGGTCGCGCACCTCCAGCAGCAGGGCGGCCAGGGCGTTGGAGACCGACGAAGACTCCAGGGTCAGCACGCGGTAGCGGCCGTGCAGCACCTCGCCGCGCACCTGCTGGTGGGTCTCGAAGTCCGAGGGGTCGGTGACGGTCACCTCGACGAAGACCAGGTCGGCGTCGGGCGGCAGGTCGTGGTCGCGACGGATCTGCCGCTCCTTCGCGGCGTACTCCTCGAGGTCGCGGGCGTCGGGCTCGTTGGCCACGAACCGGATCGTGCGCTTGGCACAGTCGCGCACGAACCGCTGCGCGACCGGGTCGAGCTCGACGTCGGTGACCCGCAGCTCGAAGGACCGGAACATCCGCGAGCACAGCGAGACCGCCACGATCGCGGCGATGAAGCAGGCGCCGATCTTGACACCGTCGGGACGCTCGATCACGTTGTCGACGGTGGTGTAGCCGAAGACCAGCGTGATCAGCGCGAAGGCCACCGTGCGCGTGCGCTGCCCGGCCCGCCGGGCCGCGAGCGTCACCGCCACGGCGGCGCTGGTGATCAGCACGAGCACGCCGGTCGCGTAGGCACCGCCCTGGGCGTCGACGCTGGCGTCGAAGGCCCAGGTGATCAGGAAGCCGGTCGCGGTCAGCACGAGCACCAGCGGCCGCACGGCCCCGGCCCACTCCGGGGCCATCCCGAAGCGGGGCAGGTAGCGCGGGATCAGGTTCAGCAGGCCGGCCATCGCCGAGGCCCCGGCGAACCACAGGATCGCGATCGTGGAGACGTCGTACGCCGAGCCGAACGCGTTGCCGAGGTAGTCGTGCGCCAGGAACGCCAGCGCGCGACCGTTGGCCGCTCCCCCGGGCTGGAACTCGGTGGCCGGGATGAGCAGCGTGGTGGCGAAGGAGCTGGCGACCAGGAAGACACTCATCAGGACCGCAGCCCAGGTCAGCAGCCGCTTGGTGCCGCGCACCCGGCCGACCGGACGGGCCTCGGTGTCGGAGGCGTCGCCGCCGACGTGCGGCATCACCGCGACGCCGGTCTCGAACCCCGACAGCCCCAGGGCGAGCTGCGGGAAGACCATCAGCGCGACGGCCACCATCATCACCGGGCTGCCGTGCGCGGTGGTCAGCGCCGAGCCCCAGTCGGTGACCACCGACGGGTCACCGATCACGTGCGCGAGCGACACGACCAGCACCACGACGTTCAGCGCCAGGTAGACCGCGACCAGCCCGACCGCCAGCCCGATGGCCTCGGTGAAGCCCCGCAGGAACACCGCGCCGAGCAGGGCCAGCAGGCCCAGGGTGATCCACAGCTCCTGGCCGTGCAGGAAGCCCGGCACGTAGGGGTTCTCGGTCACGTGCGCGGCCGCGTCGGCGGCCGACAGGGTCATCGTGATCACGAAGTCGGTGGCGGCGAAGCCCAGCAGCACCAGCACGAACAGCTTGCCCGACCACGCCGGCAGCAGGCGCTCCAGCATCGCGATCGAGCCCTGGCCGTGGGGGCTCTCCTCCGCCACGCGGCGGTAGACGGGCAGGGCGCCCAGCAGCGTCACGGCCACCAGCACCAGGGTCGCGACCGGCGACAGCAGCCCGGCGGCGAGGGCCGCGATGCCGGGCTGGTAGCCGAGCGTGGAGAAGTAGTCGACGCCGGTCAGGCACATCACCTGCCACCAGGGCTTCGCCTCCACGTGCGGCTCTGGCCGAGTGCCGCGGGCGCTGCGCACCGGGCCGCTGGCCGGGGGTGCGGGCGTGGGGCCGGGCGTGGGTTCGAAGGAGGGCGCAGTCATCGTCACGACACGCCATCCAACTCTTCGCACCCTCCCGATCCACGCGTCCTAACACCATCCTGACGCCCGTGTGACGCACCGGACGCGCGCGTCAGGATCCTGCAAGGACCCGCCCCACGGCCCGCCCGAGGAGGTTGCATGGAGACGTGAGCGCCACCACCCGCACCAAGAGGCCCGCCACCCGGTCGCGGGAGTCGCCACGGCTGCGCGAGGAGCCCGGGGTCCGCTACGGCCTCGGCCACGCCTGGCTGTGCCTGTCGGTGCTGTTCGCCCACGGCCTCGGCCTCCCCGACCTCGTCGTCCTCGTGGTCGAGGTCGGCGTCGTCCTGGCCTCCTGCCGCGGCCTGGGCGTCGTGCCGTCGATCGGCCTCGGGGTGGCCGCCTGGGCGGTGTGGACGGGCTTCGTGGACCACCGCCTCGGTGTCCTGACCCTCGCCCTCCCCGACCTCGGCCGCCTGGGTCTGGTCGTCCTGGTCTGCGCGGTCACGGCGCTGTGGTCACGACGCTGGGCCAGACTGGCTCCGTGGTGACGACAGCTCCGGCCCCCGGCGACGCGCTCGGAGGGCGCCGGCGGTGGTGGGGTTACCTGCTGGCGGTCGGCCTCCCCGCCGTGCTGACGGTCGGGCTGGTGCCGGTGCGCGGGCAGGTCGACCTGGCCAGCGACCTGCTGCTGTTCCTGCTCGCCAGCGTGGTGGTCGCGCTGGTCGGCGGCTGGGGCCCGGCGCTGCTCTCGGCCGTGGTCGGCTTCGTGCTGATCAACTACTGGTTCGTCACCCCGCTGCACACCCTGAGCGTCAAGGACCCGAACAACACCCTGGCCCTGGTCGTCTTCGTGCTGGTCGCCGTGCTGGTGAGCTCGGCGGTGGAGGTCGCGGCCCGGCGTACGGCGGAGGCGGCGCGGGTGGCGCGGGAGAAGGACTTCCTCACCCAGGTCGACCGCACGCGCACGGCGCTGCTCGCCGCCGTCGGCCACGACCTGCGCACCCCGCTGTCGGCCGCCACGGCCTCGGTCTCGACCCTCCGCAGCGCCGGACTGGTGCTCAGCGACGACGACCGGGCCGACCTCGTGCAGAACGCCGAGGAGTCGCTGGACCGGCTGGCCGGCCTGATCGAGAACCTGCTCGACCTGAGCCGGCTGCAGGCCGGGGCGATGGCCGTCACCAACCGTGCGGTCGCCCTCGAGGAGGTGGTCGCCCGCGCCCTCGACGACCTGGGGCCGCAGGCGCGCGGCGTCGTCGTGGAGCTGCCGCCCGACCTGCCCGACGCGCTCGCCGACCCAGGCCTGCTCGAGCGGGTGCTGGTCAACGTGCTGGCGAACGCGTTGCGGCACTCCCCCGCGGACCGGCCGCCGTGCCTCGTCGCCAGCGCGCCGCACGACGAGCGCGGCGTCGAGCGGGTCGCCGAGGCGGGCGTCGAGGCGGGCGTCGGGCCGCACGTCGAGCTGCGGGTCGTCGACCACGGCCCCGGCATCCCGCACGGCGAGCGCGACCGCGTCTTCGCGCCCTTCCAGCGGCTCGGCGACCGCGACAACGCCACCGGAGTCGGCCTGGGACTGGCGCTCTCCCGCGGCCTGACCGAGGCCATGGGCGGCACCCTGGAGCCCCTGGACACTCCCGGAGGCGGCCTCACCATGCGCGTGCGGCTGCCGCGCGGGGACGACCCCGCCTCCGACCTGCGGCCGGGCCTCCGCGAGCGGGGCCTCCTCGGTCCGGCTCCGGAGACGCCGGGGTCGTCGTCATGACCCGCGTGCTGGTGGTGGACGACGAGCCGCAGATCCTGCGGGCGCTGGCGATCCACCTCCGAGCTCGTGGGTACGACGTCCGCACGGCCGCCTCGGGCCGCGACGCGCTGCAGGTCGCCGCGGCGGAGCCCCCCGAGCTGGTCGTCCTGGACCTCGGGCTGCCCGACCTGGAGGGCACCGAGGTGATCGCCGCGCTGCGCGGCTGGACCAGTGTGCCGGTGCTCGTGCTGTCCGGTCGCTCGGACTCCACCGACAAGGTCGAGGCCCTCGACGCCGGCGCGGACGACTACGTCACCAAGCCCTTCGGCATGGACGAGCTGCTGGCCCGCATGCGCGCCCTGGTCCGGCGCGCCGGCCACGGCGTCGAGGAGGACCTGCCCGCGGTGGTCCTCGGTGACGCCGTCGTCGACCTGGCGGCCCGCAAGGTCGTGCGCGGCGGCGAGGAGGTGCGGCTCACGCCCACGGAGTGGCACCTGCTCGAGGTGCTGGTGCGGCACCCCGGCCGCCTGCTCAGCCAGCGGCAGCTGCTCGCCGAGGTCTGGGGACCGGGCTACGAGACCGCCCAGGGCAACCTGCGCCTCTACATGGGCCAGCTGCGGCGCAAGCTCGAGCCCGACCCGGCCCGTCCGCGGCACCTGCTCAACGAGCCCGGCATGGGCTACCGCTTCGAGCCCTGACCCGACGTGACCTGGCCGTGAGATCTTGACGCGGCGCCCTCGTCAGCACATGCTGACGAGATGGAGACAGCACTGGCCACCGACGACGGTGGCGGGGTCTACGACGACCTGGCTGCCGTGCGAGAGGCCCGGCGCGGGCTCTCGCGCCGCGAGGAGGCCGCCGTACGCCGCGCCCGGCACGCCGGGCTGAGCTGGGCCGAGATCGGCACGATGCTCGGTGTCACGAAGCAGACGATCCACCGCAAGTACCGCGGGATCGGCTGACCCGGGACGCACAGGAGGCCGGTCCGTGTGGACCGGCCTCCTGGATCTGCGGTGGAGGTGAGGGGATTCGAACCCCTGACCCCTTGCATGCCATGCAAGTGCGCTACCAACTGCGCCACACCCCCATTGCCTCGTGGGCAACGACCGAAATATTAGCGGTCGTCCGTCACGGACGCGAATCGGGGGGTCCCTCCCCGGCGGTCCGGTTGTACGCCGCCAGCCGCAGCCGGTGGTGGTCGTGCTCGCGCAGCACCGCCCAGCCGCAGTTGCGCATCGCCTCGAGACCGTCGGCGGTCGCCAGCGGCCAGCCCAGCAGGCCCGCGAGCGCCACCCGGAGGGCGGCTCCGTGCAGCACGACGACCGCCGTGCGTCCCTCCTCGAGGCCGTCGAGCACCTCCAGCAGGGCCGGGACGATGCGCTCCCCCACGTCGGCCACGGACTCCCCGCCCTCGGCCTCGACGTGGCTGTGCGCGTCCCACGCGGCGGCTGCCTCCGGCGCCAGGGTGGCGGCGTACTCCTCGCGGGTCAGGCCGGTGCGGGCGCCCGTGTCGTACTCCCGCAGCCGAGCGTCGACGACCGCGGCCAGCCCGGTCGCCCGCTCCAGGGCCGCGGCGGTCTCCCGTGCCCGGGCGAGGTCGCTGCTGAACAGCGCGACGGGGTCGTAGCCGGCCACCACCGGCGCCATCTGCGCGGCCTGGCTGCGGCCCAGGTCGTCCAGGCCGACGTCGGCGTGACCCTGGGCGCGGCCCTCGGCGTTCCAGGCGGTGCGGCCGTGCCGCACCAGCACCAGGCGTCGTGCCCGGCCCCGGCCCGTCGGGACCGAGCGGGTCACCGGGTGCCGCGGCCCGACGTCACGTCGGCGGGCAGCGTGATCACCGGGCAGTCGCGCCACAGCCGCTCGAGGGCGTAGAACTCGCGCTCCTCGGTGTGCTGCACGTGCACCACGATCTCGGCGTAGTCGAGCAGCACCCAGCGGCCGTCGCGCTGGCCCTCCCGGCGCACGGGCTTGGCGCCGAGCTCGCGCAGCCGGTCCTCGATCTCGTCGACGACCGAGCGCACCTGCCGCTCGTTGCCGGCGGAGCAGATCACGAACGCGTCCGTGATCACCAGCTGCTCGCTGACGTCGAAGGCCAGGATGTTCTCGGCGAGCTTGTCGGAGGCGGCTCGGGCGGCGGCGTGCACCAGCTCGATCGCAGTGTCGGTCGCGGTCATGCGGGACTTCCAGGTGTCAGGGAGGGGTCGGCAGGACCGTAGAGGTCGTGCTTGGCGATGTACTGGACGACGCCGTCGGGCACGAGGTACCAGACCGGCTCGCCCTTGAGCCGCCGTTCGCGGCAGTCGGTGGAGGAGATCGCCAGCGCCGGGATCTCCAGGATGGTGACCCGGTCGGCCGGGATGGCCTCGAGGGTCGTGGTGGCCATGTCGTAGCCCGGGCGCGTGCAGCCCACGAAGCGGGCCATCTCGAACAGCTCGGGGGCGTGCCGCCAGGTGAAGATGTCGGCGAGCGCGTCGGCACCGGTGATGAAGTAGAGGTCGGCGTCGGGCAGGGCCGCGGAGAGGTCGCGCAGCGTGTCCACGGTGTACGTCGGGCCGTCGCGGTCGACGTCGACCCGCGAGACCTTGAACCGGGGGTTCGACGCGGTCGCGATCACGGTCATCAGGTAGCGGTGCTCGGCCGGTGAGACCGCACGCCCGGTCTTCTGCCAGGGCTGTCCGGTCGGCACGAAGACGACC
Source organism: uncultured Actinomycetota bacterium (assembly GCA_963750435.1). Lineage (GTDB taxonomy): Bacteria > Actinomycetota > Actinomycetes > Propionibacteriales > Nocardioidaceae > Marmoricola. The sequence goes on from CAVVQW010000024.1 coordinate 54,646, forward strand.
TCGTCGAGGTCGAACCACGCCTGCACCTCGCTCGCCGCCACGAGGTGACCGTGGTGGATCGGGTCGAAGGTGCCACCCATGACGCCCACGCGACGACGGCCGGACCGGCCAGCCGGGCCGGACGAGGTGGTGGGCTCCCCCGCGGGGGACACTGGCGTGCTCAGGAGTGCTCGCGTCCCCTGCCGAAGGCCAGCAGCGCCGCGAGCGCCCCCAGCAGGATGATCAGCGCGGTGCCCCCGATGAGGAAGGGCGTGATCCCGGCGCCTCCCTCGGCGGCGAGCGGCAGCCCGGTCAGGGTCGTGTGGATCCTCAGCATGGGAGAACAGTATCCGCAGCCCGGCTCACTGGAAGATCAGCCCCACGCCCAGCAGCCACGCCCAGAAGAACAGGGTGCGGCCGACGAGCCCCGCGACGAAGAAGACCACCACGTTCATCCGCAGCGTCCCGGCCACCATGGCCATCGCGAAGAACGGCGGGAACCCGATCGCGGCCGAGACGAAGGTGAGCAGCCCGCTGAACACCGGGCGGCCCGAGATGTAGTCGCGCCACCGCTCGAACTGCGCCTGGCGCTTGGGGTTCTCCAGGCGCCGGCGCAGCCACGGCACGTCCAGCACGCCCCGCGAGGCGTAGTACCAGACCAGCTTGCCGAGGTTCTGGCCCAACGAGCCGAGGAACGCGACGGCGAGGGCGGACCGACCGCTGCTGCTCGCGTAGACGACCGAGATGTAGGCCTCCATGTTGAACAGCGGGATGACCGCGGAGACCACGCCGAACCCGAAGGTCAGCAGGAGGAGCTTCACCGGACGTGACCGTCTCCGGTGACGACGTACTTGGTCGAGGTCATCTCCGGCAGGCCCATCGGCCCGCGGGCGTGCAGCTTCTGGGTGGAGATCCCGATCTCGGCGCCGAACCCGAACTCGGCGCCGTCGGTGAAGCGGGTCGAGGCGTTGACCAGCACGGCGGCGGAGTCGACGGCGGCGACGAAGCGCTGGGCGCTGGACTGGGAGTCGGTGACGATCGCGTCGGAGTGGTGCGAGGAGTGCCGGCGGATGTGCTCGACGGCGGCGTCCAGGGAGGGCACGACCGCCGCGGACATCTCGAGCGCGAGGTACTCCGTGCTCCAGTCGGCCTCGGTGGCCGGCTCCACGCCGGGGAGGGCGGCGAAGGTCTCGTCGCCGTGCAGCAGGACCCCGGCGGCCTGCAGGGCCTCGGTGACCCGCGGCACGAACGCGGCCGCGACGTCGGCGTGGACCAGCAGCGACTCCGCGGCGTTGCAGACCGAGGTGCGGTGGGTCTTCGCGTTCAGCACGATGCCGAGCGCCATGTCGAGATCGGCGGCCGCGTCGACGTACACGTGGCAGTTGCCGACCCCGGTCTCGATCACCGGCACCGTCGACTCCTCGACGACCGACTGGATCAGGCCCGCCCCACCCCGCGGGATCAGCACGTCGACCAGCCCGCGGGCGCGCATCAGCTCCTTGACCGCCTCGTGCCCCTCGCCGGGCACGAGCGCGACGGCGTCCTCCGGCAGCCCGGCCGCGGCCAGGGCCCGCCGCAGCGAGGCCACGACGGCGGCGTTGGAGCGCACGGCGCTCGAGGAGCCGCGCAGCAGCACCGCGTTGCCGCTCTTGAGGCAGATGCCGGCGGCGTCGGCGGTCACGTTGGGTCGAGCCTCGTAGATGATGCCGACGACCCCGAACGGCACCCGCACCTGGCGCAGCTGCAGCCCGTTGGCCAGCGTCGAGCCCCGCAGCACCTCGCCGACGGGGTCCGGAAGCCCCGCGACCTCGCGCAGACCGGCGGCCATGGCCTCGAGCCGCGCCCGGTCGAGCCGCAGCCGGTCGACCAGGTGCTCGGGGGTGCCCCGCTCGAGGGCGGCGCGCACGTCGGCCGCGTTGGCCTCGAGGACGGCGTCGGCGTCGGCGAGCAGCGCAGCGGCCATCGCGTGCAGCGCGGCGTCCTTCGTCGCGCGGGTCGCGAGGGCCAGCTCGTGGGCGGCGGCGCGGGCACGCGCGGCCACCACGGCGAAGGCGGAGTCCGACATGCCGGGGAGTTTATCGGCGCGCGCGCCGCCGTGCAGGTCAGCCCCGGCGGGACGCGTGGCCGCGTCGGTCGTGCAGGTCCTTCTCGACGACCTCGAGCCCCACGACCTCCCAGTCGGGCAGGCTGGCGGACTCTCGGTGCTCGAACCACAGCCTCATCGCGAGCGAGGCGACGTCGAGCATGCTCTCGCCCTCGTCCCAGAACTGGATCTCGGCCGTGTCCGCGGTCGCGCTCACCGCGTCGAGGAACGGCCGCTCCTCGGCCAGCCGCTGCATCGCGGCACGCGCGAGCAAGGGTTCCACCGGAACACCCGACAGGGTGAGCGTGACGTGCCAGTGGCGCACGAGTCTGTTCACGTGTCGCTTCCCCCTCTGGGCCGGACGAGCGTCCGACGGGGAGCAGTCTGTCCGAATGGTGGCATCCCCCGCCGGGAAACGAGCCAACTCCCACCCGGCGGGGAGACCCGGTCTAGAGGACGACCAGGTCGTCGCGGTGGACGACCTCCCGCTCGTACGCCGCCCCGAGCTCGCGCGCCAGGTCGTGGGTCGATCGCCCCAGCAACCCGGGCAGCTCGGCGGCGTCGTAGTTGACCAGGCCGCGGGCCCGGACGCGTCCGCGCTCGTCGACCAGGTCGACGGGGTCGCCGGCCACGAAGGACCCGAGCACGCCGGTGATCCCGGCGGGCAGCAGCGAGGCCCGGCGCTCGGTCAGCGCGCGCACGGCGCCCTCGTCGAGCACGATCCGGCCCTGGGGCTCGGTCGCGTGGGCGAGCCACAGCTGCCGGCTCGGCCGCCGTCGACCCGTGGGGTGGAACAGCGTGCCGGTGGTGCGGCCGGTGAGCGCGTCGGCGGCGCTGGCCATGTCGGTGAGGACCACGGGGATCCCGGCACCGGTGGCGATCCGGGCCGCCTCCAGCTTGGTCTGCATGCCGCCGGTGCCCACCCCGGCGGCCCCGGCGCGGCCGACCTTGACGCCGTCGAGGTCGGCGTCGGCGTGGACCTCGTCGATCACCCGGGCGCCGGGGTCCGAGGGCGGTGCGTCGTACAGCCCGTCGACGTCGGAGAGCAGCACCAGCAGGTCGGCGTGCACGAGGTGCGCCACCAGGGCGGCCAGCCGGTCGTTGTCGCCGAAGCGGATCTCGGAGGTGGCCACGGTGTCGTTCTCGTTCACGATCGGCACCACCCCGAGCTCGAGCAGCTTGTCGAAGGTGCGCTGGGCGTTGCGGTAGTGGCTGCGGCGGGTGACGTCGTCGACGGTGAGCAGGACCTGCCCCGTGACCTGCCCGTGCCGGGCGAACTCCTCGGTGTAGCGGTGCACCAGCAGGCCCTGGCCGACCGAGGCCGCCGCCTGCTGGCGGGCGAGGTCGCGGGGCCGGCGACGGAACGCGAGCGGCGCCAGCCCGGCCGCGATGGCGCCGGAGGAGACCAGCACCAGGTCGGCACCGCGCCCGCGCACCCCGGCCAGGCTGTCCACGAGGGTCCGCACCCGACCCGGGTCGATGCCGCCGGCGGCGGTGGTCAGCGAGGACGACCCCACCTTGACCACGACCCGACGGGCCGCGGTCACCGACGCGCGTCCGCCCTGCTCACCGGTCACGCTGGCTCACCCTCCGGCTCAGTCCTCGTCGTCGAAGCTGTCGAAGTCGCCGAGGTCGTCCTCGACGTAGGACTCGCCGTAGAGGCGGCGGGCCACGTCGGCGCGCTCCTCCCCCTCGGCGCGGAACGGCATCGCCTCGTCGATCTCACGACGACGCGCGGCGGCGGGACGGGACTCGGTGAAGCGCTGGTCCTCACCACGTCGGCCGAGCATCACCGCACCGGCGTCCATGCCGGGCTTGAAGTCGAAGACCACGGAGTTGGCGGGGTCGCCGATCAGCACCGGGTCGCCCTCGCGGGCGCCCATCTTGATCAGCTTCTCCTCCACCCCGAGGCGGTCGAGGCGGTCGGACAGGAATCCCACGGCCTCGTCGTTGCCGAAGTCGGTCTGGCGGATCCAGCGCTCGGGCTTCTCGCCCCGCACGCGCCAGCCCTCGCCGGTCTCCTTGACCGTGAAGTCCGGCCCGGAGGTGCTCGAACCGGGACGGATGACGACGCGGGTGGACTCCGCGGGCGGCTCCTCCGCACGGCGGCGGGCCACGATCCCGGCCATCGCGAACATCAGCTCGCGCAGGCCCTCGTGGCTCGCGGCGCTGACCGGGTAGACGTCCCAGCCGCGCCGGGCGACGTCCTCGGCCACGATGTCGGCCATGTCGCGCCCGTCGGGCACGTCGATCTTGTTCAGCGCGACCAGGCGCGGGCGGTCCTCGAGGCCGCCGTACTTGCCCAGCTCGGCCTCGATCACGTCGAGGTCGGCGACCGGGTTGCGGCCCGGCTCCATGGTGGCCAGGTCGACGACGTGCACGATGGCCGCGCAGCGCTCGACGTGACGCAGGAAGTCGTGGCCGAGGCCGCGGCCCTCGCTGGCCCCCTCGATCAGCCCGGGGACGTCGGCGACGGTGAAGGTCGTGTCACCGGCCTTGACCACCCCGAGGTTGGGCACGAGCGTGGTGAAGGGGTAGTCCGCGATCTTGGGCCGGGCGCGGGACAGCGCCGCGATCAGGCTGGACTTGCCGGCGCTGGGGTAGCCCACGAGCCCGATGTCGGCGACGACCTTGAGCTCGAGGTGGACGACCCGCTCCTCGCCCGGCTCGCCGAGCAGCGCGAAGCCGGGGGCCTTGCGCTTGGACGAGGCGAGCGCGGCGTTGCCGAGGCCACCCCGCCCGCCGGCGGCGACGACCAGCTCGGTGCCGTGACCGACGAGGTCGGCGAGGGTCTCGCCGTCCTCGCCGACGACGACGGTCCCGTCGGGCACGGGGAGCACGATGTCGTGGCCGTGGGCGCCGTTGCGGTGGGCGCCGGCGCCGTGGCCGCCGTTCTCGCCGACGCGCTTGGAGTTGTGGTGGTAGTCGATCAGCGTGGTGACGTCCTGCTCCACGCGCAGGATGATCGAGCCGCCGGGACCGCCGTTGCCACCGTCGGGGCCGCCGAGCGGCTTGAACTTCTCGCGGTGGACCGAGGCCACCCCGTTGCCGCCTCGACCGGCGACGACGTGCAGTCGGACGCGGTCGACGAACGTCGGGACGGCCATGGTGCTCCTGTTCAGTGCTGCTGAGGGGGTCCACCACCCGGCCGACCGGCCGGGGGTCGAGAAACGCGAAGGGCGCTCCCGATGGTCAGGAACGCCCTCGCAAGTTGCTGCCCCGTCACGACGGGGCGGTGTCCGGTCGGGGGACTACTCCCCGACCGGCGCGATGTTGACCACGCGGCGACCGCGCTTGGTGCCGAACTCCACGTTGCCCGCGACGAGCGCGAACAGGGTGTCGTCCTTGCCGCGGCCGATGCCGGTGCCCGGGTGGAAGTGCGTCCCACGCTGGCGGACGATGATCTCGCCGGCGTTGACGAGCTGGCCGCCGAAGCGCTTCACGCCGAGGCGCTGGGCGTTGGAGTCGCGACCGTTCTTGGTCGACGCTGCTCCCTTTTTGTGTGCCATGGGCTGTCCTTGAGGTGAATGCTGACAGACGTCAGACGGTGATGTCGGTGACCTTGACCTGGGTGTACTTCTGGCGGTGACCCTGGCGCTTCTTGTAGCCGGTCTTGTTCTTGTACTTCTGGATGACGATCTTGGGGCCCTTGGTGGCGCCGAGCACCTCGACGGTCACCCCGGCCTTGTCCAGGCCTGCGGACGTGACGTTCTCGCCGTCGACGACCATGACCACGGGAAGGGTCAGCGACTCGCCCACACCGGTCTCGATCTTGTCGATCTCGATGACGTCGCCCACGGCAACCTTCTGCTGCTTGCTGCCAGCGCGCACGACTGCGTACACGGCGGACTCACTCTCCTCGGGTCTGGAACTTCAAGAACGTTGGTCTGCTCAGGGCACGCGACTCCCCCGCTCGTGGAGCCGGGGGCGCGGGCCGCGCAGATGATCGAGTGCACCGACAGGCACACCGAGGACCGACTTTACTGGCTCGGCACGGGCAGGGTCAAAACGGCGACCCTGCGACCCCGGACACGTCGTGCACCGGGGTCGCCACGGTCAGCGGCGGCGCGAGCCCTTGCGCTTGACCGGCACGTGCAGCACCGAGGACTCGTCACCCTCGGCGTCGGCGTCCTCGGGGTCACCGAGCTCGAGGGCGTCCTCGCCCGAGACGCTCGCGGACACGGTGTCGGACCGGGTGTCGGCCGAGGGCCGGGTCTCGGTCGCCGGGACGACGGCCGGCGGGCCGGCTGCACGTCGGGCCGAGCGGCGACGCGTGCTCGTGACCAGGGTGGGGCCGGCCGCGACCGGCTCCGGAGCCTGCTCGGGCTCCGCCTCCGGGGCTGCCCCGGGCTCGGCGGCCGCCTGGGTGGCCGCCTGGGGCGCTGCCTCGGCCTCAGGTGCGTCGACGGGCTCGGATGCCGGCTCGGGTGCCGGCTCCTCGACCCGGTCCCGGGGCGTGGAGACGGGCACGTGCTGGGGCTCCGGGCTCTGCGGCGTGGGGCGTCCCACGAGGTTCTGCTCCGGGACCACCTCGGCGACCGGGCCCCCGTCAGCCACGTCGGTCGGAGCCGCCTCGTCGTCGGTCTTCTCCGGCGGCCGCGAGTGCGCCAGCGCCGCGGGCGAGGGCACCGAGGACTGCTGGCCGTTGCCGCCGCCCTGGCCGCCCTGACCGCTGCCGCCCTGGCCGTTCCCTCCGTGGCCGTTCCCGCGCTGGCCGTTCCCGCTCTGGCCGTTCCCGCTCTGGCCGTTCCCGGACTGGTCGTTGCCACCGCGACCGCCGCTACGGCCGCCGCTGCGCCCACCCCGGCTGCGACCGCCGCGGCGGTCGTCGTCGTCGGCGTGGTCGCCCGGGTCCACCGGGTGGTCCTCGATCACCACACCGCGGCCCTTGCAGGCGTCGCAGTCGTGGCTGAAGGACTCCAGCAGGCCGGTGCCGATGCGCTTGCGGGTCATCTGCACGAGGCCGAGCGAGGTGACCTCGGCGACCTGGTGACGGGTCCGGTCGCGCCCCAGGCACTCGACGAGCCGTCGCAGCACCAGGTCGCGGTTGGACTCCAGCACCATGTCGATGAAGTCGACGACGATGATGCCGCCGATGTCGCGCAGCCGGAGCTGGCGGACGATCTCCTCGGCGGCCTCGAGGTTGTTCTTGGTGACCGTCTCCTCCAGGTTGCCCCCGGAACCGGTGAACTTCCCGGTGTTGACGTCGACGACGGTCATCGCCTCGGTGCGGTCGATCACCAGCGAGCCACCCGAGGGCAGCCAGACCTTGCGGTCCAGGCCCTTGGCGATCTGCTCGTCCACGCGGTACGCCGCGAACAGGTCGGTGGGCCCGTCGCCCTCGGGCTCGAAGCGCTCGAGCCGGTCACGCAGGTCGGGGGCGACGTGGGAGACGTAGTTGTCGACGAGGTCCCAGGCGTCGTCGCCCTGGACGACCATCCGGGCGAAGTCCTCGGTGAACAGGTCGCGCACGACCTTCAGGGTCAGGTCGGGCTCGCCGTACAGCAGCTGCGGCCCCTTGCCCGACTTCACCTTGGCCTCGATGTCGTTCCAGCGCGCGGTGAGCCGCTCGACGTCGAGGGTGAGCTCGGCCTCGGAGGCGCCCTCGGCCGCGGTGCGCACGATCACGCCCGCGGTGTCGGGGACGATCTCCTTGAGCAGCTTCTTGAGGCGGTTGCGCTCGGTGTCGGGGAGCTTGCGCGAGATCCCGGAGGTGCTGCCCTCGGGCACGTAGACCAGGAAGCGGCCCGGGAGGCTGACCTGGCCGGTGAGCCGGGCGCCCTTGTGGCCGATCGGATCCTTGGTGACCTGCACCAGGATCGTCTGGCCCGAGGAGAGCACGGACTCGACCTTGCGGGGCTGACCCTCGCGGTGGCCCAGCGCCTGCCAGTTGACCTCGCCGGCGTACAGCACCGCGTTGCGGCCCTTGCCGATGTCGATGAACGCCGCCTCCATGGAGGGCAGCACGTTCTGCACCCGTCCGAGGTAGACGTTGCCGATCAGCGAGACCTGCGACTCGCGGGCGACGTAGTGCTCGACGAGCACCTTGTCCTCGAGCACCGCGATCTGGGTCAGGTCCTCGCGCTGACGGATGACCATGGTGCGGTCGACGGCCTCGCGGCGGGCCAGGAACTCGGCCTCGCTGACGATCGGCGCGCGGCGGCGACCGGCCTCGCGGCCCTCGCGACGCCGCTGCTTCTTGGCCTCCAGGCGGGTCGAGCCACCGATGCTGGTGATCTCGTCCTCGGGGTTGCGACGACGCGCACGGCCCTCGCCGCCACCGTCGCCCTCGCCGCCACCCTCGCCGTCGTCACCGGTCCTGCGGCGACGCCGACGTCGACGTGAACCGGTGGACTCACCCTCGGAGCCGTCACGGCCGTCGGTGTCACCGGACGCGGTGTCGTCGTCGCCAGAGGCCTCGCCGTCGGCGGAGTCCTTCTCGTCCTGGGCGGCCTGACGACCGTTGCGGCCCTGGCCGCCCTGGCCGCCCTGGCCGTTGCGACCCTGACCGCCCTGGCCACCGCGACCACCACGGCCACGGCCGCGGCCCTGGCCGTTCTGGCCACCCTCGGTGTCGTCGTCCTCGCTGCCGGACTCGTTGCCCTGGCGGCCGGAGTCGGCAGATTCGCTGCCGCCCGAGTCGTCGGTGTCGTTGCCCGAGCCGTCGGAGGGCTTGCGGCGGCGGCGTCCGCCGCGCCGGCGGCGGCGACGGGGACCGGAGTCACCGTTGCCGCTCTCGTCGCTGCTGTCCTCGTCGGAGCCGTCGTCCTCGGAGCCGTCGTCCTGCGAGTTGTCGTCGTCGGTGTCGGACCCGGACGCGTCGGCGGCCGGGGCCTCGACGACCTCGGTGTCGTCGTCGGTCGCCGCCGGCACCTCGAGGCTGTCGAGCTCCTCGGGGTCGAGGGGCTCCTCGGCCACGACACCGTCGTCGGCGTCGGCGTCCTTCTTCTTCTTCTTGCCGCCGCCCTTCGACCCGTCCTTCGACTTGGACCCGTCCTTGGCCTTCGACCCGCTCTTGGCCTTGGCCTTCTTGGGAGCGTCTGCCCCGGTGGTCCCCGAGTCAGTGCCGGCGTCCACGGTGGACCCGTCGGCAGACGAGGCAGCAGTCGCACCGGAGGGGATCTCGTCCAGGGGCGCCCGGACGGCTGCCTCTTGCGCCGGGTCGTTCGTCGGGTCGTTCGTCGGGTCGTTCGTCGGGGCGGGCGGCGCGGCCTTGCGGGTGGCGCGCTTGCGGGCGGTCTTCTTCGCCGGGGCCTGGAAGAGCACCATCGGGGCTCCGGAGGTCGAGGCCGGCGCCTCGGGGGCGGACGCGTCGGGGGTGGCGTCGGCGGGCTGCTCGGGAGGCAGGCTGCTCTCGCCGGCCGCCTGCGTCTGCACCGAGGGGTCCTCGGTGGTGACGGTCGGGTCCTCGACCGGGGCGGCGTCGGGGGGAGCCGAGGCCTTGGTGGCCCGGCGGCGGGTCGTGGTCTTCTTCACGGTCCGCGGAGCGGTGCTCGCCACGGGGGCGTCGGTCGAGGAGGCCTCGCTCGCGGGGGTCTCGCTCGCGGGGGTCTCGCTCGCGGCTGGCGGCCGCAGGAGCCTCAGCAGCGTCGGCGGGTGCGGCGTCGGCGGGTGCGGCGTCGGCGGGTGCGCCGTCGGCCGCGGGGGCCGCCTTCTTCGCCGCGGTGCGGCGCGGTGCGGCCTTCTTCGCGGTCGTGCGCGGGGCCCGCTTGGCGGCCGCCTTCTTCACCGGCGCGGGGTCGCTGTCGGTGGCGGCGGGGGCGTCGGCGCTGGGGGCGCCGGCCGTCGGCTCGGGGCCGGTGGTGCTGTCGGTGGGTCCGGCGGGGCCGGATCCGGTGGTGGTGTCGTCGTTGTCGAGCACTGGATGAGCTCCTCGTGCACCTGCGCGGCCTTCTCACCCGTGCCGGTGCGGATCGCGGCGTACGACGCGGAGTGTGCCTCGTCGCACGCAAAGCCTTCGGATGGCGACCACGCCCTCCGCGTCAAGTCGCGTCGAGCGGGACGACCAGCCGATCACCCACCGCGGTCGCAGGGCTGCCTCACACTGGTGAAGCTGTCACCTTCACCGGCCAGCCGCGTCGCGGTCGGGTGCCAACGGATCACCCACCGTGCCGCCTTCGTGGTCCCACGGGCCCTGCGCCAGTCGCCGCTGGAGAGCGGCGGTGACACCGAGTCCGGAAGCACCGCGAAGAGCGGCGAGAACGTCGTCGGGTCTCACGGACGGCGAGCCGTGCCGCAGGACCACGTCGAGTATCGCACACGCCGGCCGGTCGGCGGTCGGATCGGCGACGGTCGCCGAGAGGATCGCGGCCCGTGCGTCGAAGCTGCGCAGACCCTTCTTGGTCATCCGCTCGACCACGACCTCCTCGAGGGCGAGCAGCGCGACCACGCCCGCGCGGGCCTCGTCGGGATCGGCGCCGTCGAGCGTGATCTGCCAGTGCGAGGCCTCCAGCCGCTCGGGCATCGAGCCTCCGGCGCTCACCACGACCTCCACCACGTCGAGGCCGTCGGGCAGCGCCTCGTCGAGGTCCGCGTGCGCCCGAGCGGGGTCGATCACCTCGGCCAGGGCGATCTCGAGGTACTCCGCCTCGCTCGCCGAGCCGGTCGGCGCGGCCCCGGCGTAGGAGATCCGGGGGTGAGGGTTGAACCCCGAGGAGTAGGCCATCGGGATGCGGGCGCGGAACACCGCGCGCTCGAAGGCCCGGCTGAAGTCGCGGTGGCTGGTGAAGCGCAGCCGGCCGCGCTTGGCGTAGCGGATCCGGAGCCGCTGGACGGGCGGAGCCTGCTGCTCGGGCTGTTCACGCACGCAGCAGACCGTACCCGCGGCCCGGGCGTGTCGCGCAGTCGGCCGGACGGGGGCCCGCCCCCGGCTCGACCCTCAGCCGGGTCGGGCCGCCCGCATCGCCGCCGACGGGTAGACCGTGGCCACCCGGTCACCGGCGAGCCAGGCAGTCAGCCGCTCGGCCTCGCGGTCCAGGGCCGCCCGGGCCTCGTCGCCGGCGTCGCGGATCGGCACCACCCGGACCACGCCGTCCTCGTCCTGCACCCAGCAGCCGACCACCCGGCCGTCCCACCACGCGGTCGTGCCGGCGTTGCCGTTGACGTCGAAGAGCAGCGGGACGTCGTCGGGGTCGAGGTAGAAGGCGCGGTCGCGCCAGCCCATCACCGTCGGGTCGAGCACGGGCAGCAGCGCGGCCCAGGGCTCCACCGGCGCGACGGGCTCGAGGTCGTCGGGCAGCACCCACCCCGGGCCGTGCTCGAGCGCCACCTCGACGGCCCCGGCCTCCGCGAGCGCACGGCGTACGGCGGCCTTGGTCGCGCCCAGCCACCAGACCAGGTCGGCCTCGGTGCCGGGGCCGAAGCGGCGCAGCCACCGGGTGACCAGGTCGAGGTAGCCCTCGTCGGGCGTGACCGGGCGGGGCGCCTCGCCCAGCCAGTGCTCGGTCGCCGTCCACCGGGGCCGGGAGGTGCGCCAGTCGCCCTGGTTCTCGCCCCGCAGGACCACTCCCCCGGCGGCCAGCACCGACAGCAGGCGCGGGGCCACGGGGAAGCTGCCGCCGTAGGTCTTGCCCGGGGCCATCTCGAGCCGGCGGCCGAGCTCGGGCAGGGCCTCGCGCAGCTCGGCCGTGCCCGCGGGACCGTCGTCGCGCAGCCGCTGCAGGACCGCGGCCGACCACCGCTCCACCCAGGCCGGGCCGTCGTCGGCGAGCCCGCCCGCGACCACCTCCTTGGCCAGCCGCGCACCGATCTGCGCGGCCACCCGCGCCGAGGCGCTGCCCCAGGCCGCGGGCAGCGCGTCGCGCGGGAAGGCGAACAGCGTGCGGCGCATGGCGAGCTGCTTGACCACGGTGCGCTCGGTGTACAGCGCCCGGTGCACCTCGTCGCGGCCGGCGTCGGAGCGCGCCGCGACCGAGAGGTAGACCGAGGCCGGCTCGGTCGCGTGCAGGCAGGTCAGCGCGTCGGCGACCTCCTCGGGGCCACGGACCCGGGCCGCCAGGGCGTGCCGCGCGCCCAACCGCGCCCGGCGCTGGTCGTCGGTGATCGTGAGCACCTCCGGATCCTCGCACCCGGCGCCGACACCCCCGCGGTCCGAGCGTGCGTCGACGCACGGCAGCATGCCGGGGTGACCCCCCGCCACCCGACCCTCTCGCGCGCCCTCGTGGTCGTCGGCATCGTCGTCCTGGCCTTCAACCTGCGTCCGGCCGCCGTCAGCGTGGGTCCCGTCCTCGGCGACGTCCGCGACGGCCTGGGCATGTCGGCCACGCGAGACCGGGCTGCTGACCTCGCTGCCGGTGCTGGCCTTCGCCGTCTTCGGCGCCCTCGCCCCGCGGCTGGCCCGGCTCGTGGGGGTGCACCGGTTCACCCTCGTCGCCCTGCTGGGCGTCGTGGTCGGCCTGGCCGGCCGCGCCTCGGTGTCCTCGGTGCCGGCGTTCCTGCTGCTGTCCCTGCTCGCCCTCGCCGGCATGGCCTCGGCCAACGTGCTGCTGCCCTCGCTGGTCAAGCTGCACTTCCCCGACCGGGTGGGCCTGATGACCTCGGTCTACTCGACCGCCCTGGCCGTGGGCCTGACCAGCGCGTCGGTGGCCACCGTCCCGGTCTCCGAGGCGTACGCCGGCTGGCGCTCGGGCCTGCTGGTCTGGTCGGTGACCGCCGGCATCGCGGTGCTGCCCTGGCTGGCGCTGGTGCGCCACGACCGGGCACCCGAGCAGCTCGAGCGCCCCGTGGGCCTGCTCGACGTCGCCCGCACCCGCCTCGGCTGGCTGATGGCGCTGTTCTTCGGCCTGCAGTCGCTCCAGGCCTACTCGATCTTCGGGTGGTTCGCCCAGGTCTACCGCGACGCGGGCTTCTCGGCCTCCACGGCCGGGCTGCTGCTCGGGGTGATCACCGGGGTCAGCATCCCGATGTCGTTCCTGGTGCCCTCGCTGGCCGCCCGGATGCAGAACCAGTCGCTGCTGATGGTCGCGGTGATGTCCTGCTACCCGGTCGGCTACCTCGGCCTGGTGCTGGCCCCCGCGGGCGGCGCCTGGGTCTGGGCGGTGTTCGTCGGCATCGGCACCACGACCTTCCCGCTGATCCTGACCCTGATCGGGCTGCGGGCCCGCACCCCCGAGGGCACCGCCGCGCTCTCCGGCTTCGCCCAGGCCACGGGCTACCTCGTCGCCGCGGCCGGGCCCTTCGCCGTCGGCGTGCTGCACGACGTCTCGGGCGGGTGGACGGTGCCGCTGCTGGTGCTGCTCGCCCTCGTCGTGCCCCAGCTGGCCCTCGGCCTGGCGGTGTCCCGCCCGGCCTACGTCGAGGACCAGCTGCGTCGCCCCTCGCCCGACTAGCCTCGGCCGGGTGGCCCCCACCGTGCACGTCCCCGGACTCGTCCTGACCGACCACCGCCTCGAGCTGCCGCTCGACCACGCGGCTCCTGCGGGAGGCCCGACCGTCGAGGTGTTCGCCCGCGAGGTCGCGGCCCCCGACGGCCTCGACCGACCGTTCCTGGTCTTCCTCCAGGGCGGCCCGGGCGGCGAGTCACCCCGCCCGGTCGGTCGTCCGGCCGCCCCCGCCTGGTTGGGCCGCGCGCTGCAGGACTTCCGCGTGCTGATGCTCGACCAGCGCGGCACCGGCCTCTCCACGGCGTACGGCGTGGCACCGGGCGGGGCGATCGCCGACCCGGCGGCCGACGCGGCGTACCTCACCCACTTCCGGGCCGACGCGATCGTCCGCGACGCCGAGGCCTTCCGCGCGCACCTCGGGGTCGAGCGGTGGAGCGTGCTCGGCCAGTCCTTCGGCGGGTTCTGCGCGCTGCACTACCTGACCGCCTTCCCCGACAACCTCCGCGAGGCCTTCTTCACCGGTGGCCTGCCGCCCGTGGGCCGCACGCCCGACGAGGTGTACGCCGCGACGTACGCCACGATGCGGCGCCTGAACGCCGGCTTCCACCGCCGCTTTCCGGGCGACGCCGACCGGCTCGGGCGGGTGCTGGACGCCTGCGACGCGGGCGAGGTGCGCGCCCCCGACGGATCGCCGGTCACCCGCCGGCTGTTCCGCACGGTCGGCAACCACCTCGGCATGGACGGTGGTGCCGAGAGCCTGCACTACCTGCTGGAGCGCGCCCCGGGCTCGCCCGCCTTCGCCCACGACCTGGCCGGCCTGCTGCCCTTCGGCGGTCGCAACCCGCTCTACGCGGTGGTCCACGAGTCGAGCTACGCCGACGGCACCGCCACCCGGTGGGCGGCCGACCGGGTGCGGCCCGACGACTTCGGCGGCGACTCGCTGCTGCTCACCGGCGAGCACCTCTACCCCTGGCACTTCGAGGACTCCCCCGAGCTCGCGCCGTACGCCGAGGTGGCCGGGCTGCTGGCCGAGCACCCCTGGCCCCGGCTGTACGACGCCGACGCGCTCGCCGCCACCGACGTGCCGTGCGCGGCGGCGATCTACGCCCACGACGCGTTCGTCGACCGCACCTTCTCCGAGGAGACCGCGGCCCTGCTGCCGGGGATGCGCCCGTGGCTCACCGACGAGTACCACCACAACGGCCTGCGCTCCGACGGCGGCCGGATCCTCGACCGGCTGATCGGGCTGGCCCGCGGCACCCTCTGAGACGGCGGGCCCTAGACCACCGAGAGCGGCAGCAGCTGCTGGCCGGTGGGCCCGATCTGGATGTCGGTGCCCATCTCGGGGCAGACGCCGCAGTCGTAGCAGGGGGTCCAGCGGCAGTCCTCCACGTCGATCGAGTCGGCGTCGAGGGCGTCCTCCCAGTCCTGCCAGAGCCAGTCCTTGTCCAGCCCCGAGTCGAGGTGGTCCCACGGGAGCACCTCGGCGTAGCCGCGCTCGCGGGTGGTGAACCAGTCGAGGTCGACGCCGGTGCCGGCCAGGCCGGCCCCGGTGGCGGCGATCCAGCGGTCGTAGGAGAAGTGCTCGCTCCAGCCGTCGAAGCGGCCGCCCTGGCGCCAGGCCTCCTCGATCACCCGGCCGACGCGGCGGTCACCGCGCGAGAGCAGTCCCTCGATGATGCCGGGCTTGCCGTCGTGGTAGCGGAAGCCGATGGCGCGGGCGTACTTCTTGTCGGAGCGGACGAGGTCGCGGAGCTGCTTGAGCCGGTCGTCGGTGGTCGCCACGTCGAGCTGCGGCGCCCACTGGAACGGCGTGTGCGGCTTGGGCACGAAGCCGCCGATCGAGACGGTGCATCGGATGTCGTTGTGGCCGGCCACCTCGCGGCCCTTGGCGATCACCTTGCGGGCGAGGTCGGCGACCTGCAGGACGTCCTCGTCGGTCTCGGTGGGCAGACCCACCATGAAGTAGAGCTTCACCTGCCGCCAGCCGTGGGAGTACGCCGCCGCGACCGTGCGGATGAGGTCCTCCTCGGTGACCATCTTGTTGATCACCTTGCGCATCCGCTCCGACCCGCCCTCGGGGGCGAAGGTCAGCCCCGAGCGGCGGCCGTTGCGGGAGAACTCGTTGGCGAGGGTGATGTTGAAGGCGTCGACGCGGGTGCTCGGCAGCGACAGCGACACGTTGGAGCCCTCGTAGCGGTCGGCCAGGCCCTTGGCGACCTCCCCGATCTCGGAGTGGTCGGCGCTGGAGAGCGAGAGCAGCCCGACCTCCTCGAAGCCGGTCTTGCGGATGCCGTTCTCGACCATGTCGCCGATCACCGAGATCGACCGCTCGCGCACCGGACGGGTGATCATCCCGGCCTGGCAGAACCGGCAGCCGCGGGTGCAGCCGCGGAAGATCTCGACGCTGAAGCGCTCGTGCACCGTCTCGGCCAGCGGCACGAGCGGGTTGCGCGGGTAGGGCCAGGAGTCGAGGTCCATCAGGGTGTGCTTGTGCACGCGGTCGGGCACGCCCGGCCGGTTGGGGGCCACGGCCACCAGACCGCCGTCGGCGGCGTACGTCGCGTCGTAGAAGGCGGGCACGTAGACGCCGCCGCTCGCGGCCAGGCGCAGCAGCACGCCCTCGCGACCGCCGGGACGGCCCTCGTTCTTCCACTCGCGGATCACCTCGGTGATGGCGAGCACGATCTCCTCGCCGTCGCCGAGCACCGCCGCGTCGACGAAGTCGGCGATCGGCTCGGGGTTGAACGCCGAGTGCCCGCCCGCCAGGACGATCGGGTCGTGCTCGCGGCGGTCGACGGCGTGCAGCGGGATGCCGGCCAGGTCGAGCGCGGTGAGCATGTTGGTGTAGCCCAGCTCGGTGGAGAAGGAGAGCCCGAAGACGTCGAAGTCGCCCACGGCGCGGTGGCTGTCGACGGTGAACTGCGGGATCGCGTGCTCGCGCATCACCGCCTCCATGTCGGGCCACACGGCGTACGTGCGCTCGGCAAGAACGCCCTCGCGCTCGTTGAGCACCTCGTAGAGGATCTGCACGCCCTGGTTGGGCAGGCCCACCTCGTAGGCGTCGGGGTACATCAACGCCCAGCGGACGTCGGTCTCCGCCCACGGCTTCTGCACGGAGTTCAGCTCGCCCCCGACGTACTGGATGGGCTTGCTGATGCCGGGCAGGTGCGGCTCGAGCGTGGCGAAGAGCGACTCACCAGGTGAGACGGACATGTTCAACCTTCCACTAACTGGGGAAAGACAAGGGTACGTGTGTGCCCACGCACGGTTCCAACCCGAGCGCACAAGGGGGGTCGGGGGTGGCTGACTCTGCCCTGTCTTGGCGACCTTCGCGACCCCTGACGTCCCGAGCCACCCGGTCCCTGTGGGTGCTGTGCCTGGTCCTGACACCGGCGGCGCTCGCCCTCCAGCAGGCGACCTCGGTGGTCACCGTCAGCTCCGTGCGCGCCGGCTCCCTGCTGATGTTCCTGTGGCTGATGATCGCCTGGGTCGCCCGCGGGCCGGGTCGCGGGACCCGCGTCGGCCTCACCCTGGCCGTCGGGCTGGTCGTGCACCTGACGACCCACGCCCTCCTGGGCGACGGGTGGTGGCTCTCGGGGCGGCAGGCCGTGGCCACGGTCGTGCAGGCGGCGGTGACCCTGGCGTTCTACCGCTGGCGGATCGGCGACGACAACCTCACCCCGCACCGCCCCCGCGACGTCGGCGCGCTCGTCCAGGCCAGCCTGGTCGGCGCCCTGGTGGTGGTCCCGCTGGGCCCGGCACCCGGCGTGTGGCTGACCAGCAGCGCCTTCGAGCTGTTCTGGTGGGTGGCGCTGAGCACGTCGTACGTCTTCGTCGGCAGCGCCTGCCTCATGCTGCTCGTCGCCCGTCAGCCCCGCAGCGAGGCGATCCCGACCCGGCTGATCGACGTCTACGCCCTGCTGCTGGTCACCGCGGTCTCCCTGGGCGTGGTGCTCACCTTCGACGAGCTCCCCCTGACCTGGATCGTGCTGCTGCCGGCCATCTGGGCGGGGCTGACGCTGGGGCCGTGGACGTCGGCGGCGTTCAGCCTCACCGGGACGCTGGCGGTCGTCTTCGCCCAGGGCGTCCCGGCCGCGACCGGCGCCTACGGCCCCGACGACCTCCCGACGGTGCTCCTGCTCGACAGCCTGATGACCGCCTTCGTCTACACCGTGCTGCTGCTGTCGCTGGTGCGCGACCAGCGGGCCTACCTGGCCAGCGAGGTGATCCGGCGCCGGCAGGAGGCGATGGACCAGGCCGGGCTGCTCGGCACCGTCTTCGAGTCGATCAACGAGGCGCTGGTGCTGATGGACACCGAGGGCGTCGTGCGCCTGCACAACGCCGCCGCCGTCACGGTGCTGGGCCGCGAGCGGCTGACCTCGGAGCCCCTGCGCTGGCTCAAGCGGATGGCCGAGGAGAGCTCGTTCAGCTACGGCTTCAACCGCGACGGCACCGACGACGGCGTCCGGGTGCTGGCCGTGCAGCTCGCGCGGGTGCAGTACGCCGGCTCCGACGGCGTCGTGGCGATCGTGCGCGACATCACCGTCGAGCGCGCCCGGATCGAGGAGCTCGCCAGCTTCGCCGCCGTGGCCGCCCACGACCTGAAGAGCCCGCTCTCGGCCGTGCAGGGCTGGATCGAGGTGGCCGAGGACTCCCTGGCCACTGACCCGCGGATGGCCGGCGAGGCCCTCGAGCGGGGCCGCCACGCCACTGACCGGATGTCGCGCGAGATCGACGACTGGCTGACCTACAACGTCGTCCGCGAGGGCGCCGTCACCCCCGAGCGGGTCGAGCTGACCCCGGTCATCGAGGCCGTCGCGGCCAGCCACCCGGGGGTCGACTTCACCGTCGCGACGCCCGACGCGGTGCTGGCCGACCGCACCCTGGTGCAGCACCTGCTGGTGAACCTGATCGGCAACGCGGTGAAGTACTCCCTGCCCGGAGACCGCCCCGCCGTCACCCTGCGCAGCTTCTCCGGGGGCGACCGCGGCTGGGTGCGGCTGTACGTCGTGGACGCCGGCATCGGCATCCCCGAGGGCGAGGAGACCGCCGTCTTCGAGCCGTTCCGCCGCGCCTCGACCGTGGTCGGGGCCTACGAGGGCACCGGCCTGGGCCTCGCGCTGTGCCGACGCATCGTGCGTCGTCACGGCGGCACGATCAGCGCGCGCCGCAACGAGGGTCCGGGCACGACCATCACCGTCACCCTGCCGCAGGCCTGAGCGGTCGCCCCTCAGGGGGCGCCGCGGGGCTGGTCGCGGGAGGCCACGCTGTCGCTGAGCTCGTCGACGAGCAGCGGGTCGGCCCGCTCCTGGCCGGCCGGTAGGACGTGCGCCGACCATGGGCCTGCCACCGGAGCGGTGGCCATCTGGGCCACGACGACCAGGACGAGGAGCGCGGTGGCCGCGGGGTCGCGCAGCACAGCGCCAGCCGGTGGCGACCTGCACCAGGCCCTGGGCCTGCGGCATGGGGCCGAGAGCCCGGTAGCCGGTCGGGAAGCGCAGCACACCGATCGCCGCGACCAGGCTGAGCAGCGAGCCGAGCAGCAGCAGCACGGCCCCGACCACGTCGAGGACTCCGGTCCAGCTCATCGGTCCTCCCCCTCGTCGGGCCCGGGGACGGCATCGACCTCGTCGGCCTCGACGTCGTCGCTGCCGGGGCTGAAGCGGGCCACGCTGACCGACCCGACGAAGCCGAGCAGGGTCGCGACCAGCAGCAGCGGCAGGTTCTCGGCGCTGCGACGCAGGGCGGCGTCGACGGCGACCGCGCAGATGGTGATCGCCACCAGCACGTCGAAGGAGATCGCGCGGTCCAGCATCGTGGGGCCCATGGTGATCCGCGCGACCACCATCAGCGCCGAGATCCCGAGCAGCACCGCGCTCACGGTCAGGACGATCGTCATCCGCGCCCCACCTCCTCGGCGTGCAGGCCCCGGAGCCGCTGACGGGGCGTCCGCCGGCGTGGTGTCGGCGCCGAAGGCGCGCACCACTCGCGCCTCCTGGGCCCAGCACCGAGGCGCGCACCCGCTCGACGCCGGCGCAGGTCGCGCACGTCGATGCGCGTGCAGGAAGAGCGTGTGCGAGGGCCGGTGGGCCTCGACCACCACGCGTGCCGGGCACCAGCGAGACCATCTCGGCGACCGCGGCAGCACGAGGTCGGACTCGGTGCGCAGCGGCACCGGCACGAGCGCGTTGCGCAGCGGGCGCGGCGGGCACCAGGGTCGATCCGGGCGACCTGCAGGCTGGCCAGCGACCACGTCGAGCGGCGAAGCGCGGCCCAGCAGCACGGCGAGCGCGACCGGGCGCAGCCGCACCCGCACGTGCAGCGGCGGCAGCGGGAAGACCAGGCAGACCAGCGACGGCGACGAGCACGCCGGTGACGAGCGAGAACAGGCTGTAGCTGCCCCACAGCACCCACCAGACCAGGGTCAGCCACAGCACCATCGGCCACTGCACGGCGCCGTGCCGCGCCGGGCGCACGCGGCCGTCGCGGGTGGTGCGGCGTGCGCGGGCTCACCGGTCGGCCTCCGTCGAGCACGGCGGTGAGGTAGGGCGTGCGGCTGAGCAGGTCGGCGGCGGCGCGGTCGGTGTAGCCGTAGAGCGGGCCGGCCAGCACCGGTGAGGGCCAGGCTGAACGCCACCAGCCCGGCCGTGGGCAGCACCATCAGCGCCGGCAGCCGCGTCGGGAGCGCCGCCGCCTGCGAGCAGCTGGTGCAGGTCGCGGTCGGGGGCGTCGTCGTCGGCCACCCGCTGGGCCTCGTCGTGGTCGGCCGCGCTGAAGGCCTCGCTGCCGCCGTGCACGTGGCCGCGGTCCGCACCACGGGCGCCGAGGTCGTGCACGGGCGCCGCCGCTCCGGGACGCCGTCCTCGCTCGGGGTCGGTGAGCAGCCGCGCGATCTCGTGCGCCTGCTCGGGCGAGCGCCAGAAGGCCAGCGCCCAGGTCTTGGCGACGGCGTAGAGCGTGAGCAGGCTGGTGAGCGATGCCGCCGGCGACGAGCACCCAGCGCCAGCGGCGCCGCCGTCGGCCGAGGCCGGCCTGGAGCAGGCCCGACCTTGCCCAGGAAGCCGGAGAGCGGCGGGATGCCGGCGAGGTTCATCGCCGGGCATGAAGAACAGCACGCCGAGCACCGGGGCGCAGCCGGGCCAGGCCGCCGAGCCGGAGCAGGGCCGTGCTGCCGGCCCGGCGCTCGATCAGGCCCGACGACGAGGAAGAGCGCGGTCTGGATGGTGATGTGGTGGACGACGTAGAAGACCGCGCCGCGACATGCCCGGCCGCGGTGGCCAGCGCCGATCCCGAAGATCATGTAGCCGATGTGGCTGACCAGGGTGAAGGAGAGCAGCCGCTTGAGGTCGGACTGGGCGATCGCGCCGAGGATGCCGACCACCATCGTCAGCAGCGCGGCGACCATCAGCAGGTCCGACGAGCGGGCTGTCGGGGAAGAGCAGGGTCTGGGTGCGGATGATCGCGTAGACGCCGACCTTGGTGAGCAGGCCGGCGAAGACCGCGGTGACCGGGGCCGGGGCGGTCGGGTAGCTGTCGGGCAGCCACAGCGACAGCGGGAAGACGGCCGCCTTGATGGCGAAGGTGACGCAGCAGCAGCAGCTGCAGCATCAGGCTCGACCGACGTCGGGCAGCGTCGTCGAGGCGCTGGCGAGATCTGCGCCAGGTTGAGGGTGCCGGCGGCGGCGTACGTCGAGGCCGAGCGCGACCAGGAAGAGCATCGAGGACGACCACGTTGACGACGACGTAGATCGTGCCGGCCCGCATCCGCGCCGCGGTGCCGCCGAGGGTGAGCAGCACGTAGCTGGCGACGAGCAGGATCTCGAAGCTGACGAAGAGGTTGAACAGGTCGCCGGCGAGGAAGGCGTTGGAGACGCCGGCCGACCAGGATGAGGAACGTCGGGTGGTAGATCGAGACCGGGGCCTCGCGCTCGTCGTCCGCCGTGATGCCCTGCCCGAGGGAGTAGAGCAGCACCGCGAGGGTGACCACCGAGGAGACCAGCAGCATCAGCGCGGCCAGCCGGTCGGCGACCAGGACGATGCCGAGGGCGCCGCCAGCCGCCGAGCCAGACGACCTGCGGGCCGTCGCGTGTCGGCGGCGAGCAGCAGCAGCGCCGCGACCACGACCACGGCGGTCAGGCACGGCGACGCTGACCGCGCGCTGGGCGCGCGGGCCAGCGCGACGAGCATCAGGGTGGCGCCGGTGCCGAGCAGCGGCAGCAGCACCGGCAGCGGGACGAGGGCGCTGGGTCATGAGCCCGTCCTCCGCGGGGTCGTCCTCGTCCTGGCCGCCGGTGGTCAGGCCGACGCTGTCGGAGGTGGCGTCCTCGACGCCTGACGCCGGATGGCGGCGTCCTCGACGTCGTCCTGCACGTCGTCGTGGCCGTTGCAGCTGCCAGCTGCGGTAGGCCATCGCGAGCAGGAACGCGATCGTGCCGAGGGTGATCACGATGGCGGTGAGGATCAGCGCCTGCGGCAGCGGGTCGGCCATGTCGCCGGGGTCGGCCGAGCCGTAGAACGCCGACTCCCCCGCCGGCCCGCCGACGACCAGGAACAGCGAGGTTGACCCCGTTGCCGAGCAGCACGAGGCCGACCAGCACGCGGGTGAGGCTGCGCTCGAGCAGCAGGTAGACGCCGCAGCCGCACAGCGCGCCGCAGGCGAGGAGCGAGGGTGAGGTTCATCGGCATCAGTGCACCCCCTCCCGGCTCGGGACTCGCGGCGCCGGCGGGTCCTGCTCGGCGGCTCGCGCTCGGCGCGCAGGATCTGGCGGTCGAGGCGCGAGCCGAAGGTGCGCAGCAGGTCGAGCACCAGCCCGACCACCACGAGGTAGACGCCGATGTCGAAGACCGACCGAGGTGACCAGGTGGACGCTCGCCGAGCAGCGGCAGGTCGACGTAGACGTCGGCGGTCTGGAGCACCGCGCCGCCGAACGGCCAGCGGGCCGAGCCCGGCAGGCGCCGCGACGAACAGGCCCGGTGCCGATCAGCACGCCGGCGTCGATCGGGGCGGCCTCGTCGAGCTCGTACCGGCCGCCGGCGAGGTAGCGCACGATGAGGGCGAGGCCGGCGACCAGGCCGGCCGGCGAAGCCGCCGCCGGGCAGGTTGTGCCCGGCGAACAGCAGGTAGAGCGAGAAGACGATGATCGTGTGGAAGAGCAGCCGGGTGACCACCTCGAAGACGATCGAGCGGTGGTCGGGGCTGCAGCGTGCGCGGGCCCGGCAGCCAGACCCGGCGCCCCGGGCCGGTCGGCTGCTTCTCGACGCCCGCGGGGTAGGGGACGTCGTAGACGCGCCGGATGCCCGAGGCGCGGGTGTCGAGGAAGATCAGGCTGGCCACGCCGGTCGCGGCGGCGACCAGCACCGAGATCTCGCCGAAGGTGTCCCAGGCCCGGATGTCGACGAGGGTCACGTTGACGACGTTGCGGCCGTAGCCGAACTCGAGGTACGCCATCTCGGCGAACGTCTCCGAGATCGGCGTCGGCCGTGCGGGCGCTGCCGGCGACCAGCACGAACCCGGCCACCGCGAGGCCGACCGCCGGCGGCGAGCGCCATCCGGGCGTAGCGGGTCAGCCGCAGCGGCTGGTCGGTGAAGTAGGCGGGCAGCCGCCGCAGCACCAGCACGAACGACGACCAGGCTGACGGTCTCGACGAGCACCTGCGTGAGCGCGAGGTCGGGCGCGCCCGTGCAGCAGGAACAGCAGCGCGCAGCCCGTAGCCGGTGACCCCGACCAGGACGACGGCCCGCAGCCGCCGGCGCGAGCGCACCGTGAAGACCGCGGCGGCCACCATCACCAGCGGCCACGACGTGCTGGCCGGCGCTGTCCCACAGCACCACGTCGAGGCGCCGGCGCCGCCGTCGACCAGCGGCCCGACCAGCGCCGCAGCCGGGCGCGGCGAGCACCACGACCAGGATGACCGCCGAGGTAGACCGAGACGCGAGCCGCGCTGGAAGGTGCCGGTCACCTCGATGGCCGACCCGGTCGACCGCGCGGATGCCCCAGCGGTAGGCGCGCTCGGCGGTGACCGGCAGCGCGAACCGTGCCTGGAAGCGGCACAGCCCGTCGCGGAACGCGGAAGAGCGCGAGCGCCGCCGACCAGGGTGACGGCGGAGAGCAGCAGCGGCAGCTCGAAGCCGTGCCAGAGCGCGAGGTGCTCGTCGTGGCCGCCGGCCGGGAGCAGGTCGGCGTACGGCGCCAGCGGCGGTGGTGAGCGCGCCGCCCGCGAAGGCCAGGCCGACGGTCGAGCGTCGCCAGCACGACCGGGGACGACCACGAACGGCGGCGCGCGAGCGGCCTGACCGCGGTCGGGGCGACGCCGGGCTTGGTGGCGAAGGCGCCCCAGAGGAAGCGGGCGGTGTAGGCGACGGTGAGCACCGAGCCGACGACCAGCGCCGGCCAGGACCAGCGACGCCGACCAGGCCGGCGACGCCGGGGCCTCGCCGTGGGCGAGCTCGAGCAGCGCGGCGCACAGCGTCTCCTTGCCGACGAAGCCGAGCAGCGGCGGCAGGCCGGCCATCGACGCGCGCGGCGAGCGACCGCGGCGACCGCGAGCGACCGGGCAGCCGCCGGCCGACGCCGGAGAGCTCGCGCAGGTCGCGGGTGCCGGTCGGCGTGGTCGACGATGCCGACGACGAGGAACAGGGTGGCCTTGAACAGGGCGTGGGCCAGCAGCATCGCCAGCGCCGGCCAGCGCCGCCGTGCGGGTGCCGATGCCGACGAGCACGACCAGCAGGAAGCCGAGCTGGCTGACCGTGCCGTAGGCCAGCAGCAGCTTGAGGTCGATCTGGCGCAGGGCCCGCCAGCCGCCGAGCGAGCATCGTGGCGACGCCGAGCGACGAGCAGCGATCGGGCGCCAGCCGGGCACGCCGGCGAACGCCGGGCGCGAGCAGCGCGACCAGGTAGATGCCGGCCTTGACCATCGACGCGGCGTGCAGGTAGGCGCTGACCGGGGTGGGCGCGGCCATCGCGCCGGGCAGCCAGAAGTGGAACGGGCACCTGGGCGGACTTGCTGAGCGCCCCGACCAGCATCAGCAGCACCGCGACCGTGGTGGCGGTGCCGCTGCGGCGGGTCGGCCAGGATCGCGGTGATCCGGTAGGTGCCCGCCTGCTGGCCCAGCAGGAGCATGCCGACGAGCATCGCCAGCCCGCCGAGGGTGGTGACGATCAGCGCCTGCATCGCCGCGAGCCGGCTCGCCCGCTTGGTCGGGTCGAAGCCGATCAGCAGGAACGAGAAGATCGTGGTCAGCTCCCAGAAGACGAACAGCACGAGCAGGTCGTCGGCGAGCGACCAGGCCGAGCATCGCGCCCGACGAACGCCGTGAAGCTGCTGGCGAAGCCGACCAGGCCGGCCGATCGCCGGCGGCGAAGTACCACGCGCAGTAGGCCATCACGAGCACCCCGACACCGGCCACCACCAGCACCATCAGCCACTGCAGCGCTGCCCATCGCGAAGGCCAGCTCGAGGTCGAGCCCCGGCGCCCACGGGACCACCTGGGTCAGGGTGCCGCCCCCGACCACCTCGCTGGTGTGCCAGCAGCGCCCACCCGGTCGTGACCGCGGGCACCAGCGCCAGCACCAGGAAGGCGCGGGGGCCGAGCCGGCGCACGAGCACAGGAGCGATCGCCGCGGCCAGGAAGTGGGCGACGACGAGCGCGAGCAAGGAACGGCCTCTCGATCGGGGAGGTCGGTGAAGGACTGCGTGACGGACGGGTGCGGCCGGACGCCGGCGCCGGGCGCACCCAGATCGAGGTCTCCACCTACGGATCTGGCGTCTGCTGGCCAGCATCGGGCTCACCATCCCCACCATCGCGGTGGCCGGCATCTGGCTCGACGGCCCCCTCGACCTCGGTCTCGAGCCGACGCACATCGTGCTCCTGGCGCTCACCGCCGTCGTCAGCGTCCTCACCATCGTCCCCGGTCGTGCCACCCGCCTGCAGGGCGGCGTCCACCTGGTCGTCCTGGCGGCCTACCTCGTGCTCTCCGTCCAGCCCTGAGGTCGCCCTGGTGGCCCTGGTGGCCCTGGTGGCCCTCAAAACGTCATTGACGGGACGTGTCCCGAAGCGCTCCTTACACTGAGGTCAGGAGCAATGGGATAAATGCGACGTTTGGATGACGATCTCGACACGGCGCCGACGCACTCCGGTGCCGGCGTCGCCGTCGGCACGTCCGGACGCAGGTCACTCCCGGTGATCGCCTTCCTGGTCGGTTGCGCCCTGATCGCTCCCTACCTCGGACTCAGCAGCCGGGTCGTCGATCCCCGGATCGCCGAGATCTGGCCGATGGGCGGGGTCGGCTTCGTGGTGCTCACCGCGGTGTGGAGGTCCGGCACCACGGCGGTCGCGGGCGTGCTGGGCGCGATGGCCGTGGTCTTCGCGGTCACGGCCGTCGCCATGGACTTCTCCCCTCTCGACGCGACCTGGATGGGCCTGCTCGGTGTCGGGCAGCCGCTGCTGATGGCGCTGGCCTACCGCCGCCACCTCCGGGGCCGGGGATGGGTCCCCGAGACACCCCACGACGTCGCGGCGATGCTGGTCGCCGCGGTGGCCAGCTCGCTGGTGCTCGGGCTGCTCGGCGGGTTCCCGGGCCTGGCGCCGTTCGACGTCTCGGAGGTGCTGCTGTGGTGGGTGATCCGCAACACCGTCTACTGCTTCGGCTCCGGCGTCACGGTCCTGGTGCTGCTGTTCGCCCAGCCCTCCCGGGTGCTCTCCCCCAGCCCGGTCTACAACCGCCTCGGCCTGCTCGTCGTCGCCCTGTCCTGCGTCTACGGCACCTACCAGGACCCGTCGCTGCCGTTGTCGTGGCTGCTGATCGTGCCGTGCGTCTGGGGAGGCCTGACCCTCACGCTCCGGGGCGCGGGGTGGCTGCTCCTGGTGATCTCGCTGATCGCCGCCGGCCTGACCTACCTGCCGGAGAACCAGTTCGGCTACAACCAGGACCTGCCCGCCGCGAGCATCGTGGACCTGCTGGTGGTCGCCAGCTCCACCTTCGCCCTCCTGCTGACCCTGCTGCGCGAGCAGCGTGGCCAGCTGATCGCCCGGCTGGACCTCGAGGTCTCCGACTCCGAGCGCCAGCGCACCCTGCTGACCGCGGTCTTCGAGTCGATGAACGACGGCGTGCTGATCATGGACCGCTCCGGCGTCCGGATGCACAACACGGCCGCGCGCCAGCTGCTGGGCCGCGCCATCCCCACCCGCGACCCGGGCTCGTGGGTGCAGCACTTCGACCTCAGCGGTGCCGACGGTCGGACGCTGCAGGACGGGCTGCTGGTCCAGCACCTGCTCACCTCCCCCTCGACCAGCTCGCCGCCCGTGGACATCCGCGTCGGCAGCGGCGGCACCGCGCGGATCCTCGACGTCCGGGCCCAGGCCCTGGGCGAGGCTGACGAGGGGGCCTCCATGGTGCTGCTCCACGACGTCACCTCCCAGCGGGCCCGCATGCGCGAGCTGGGCAACTTCGCCGGCATGGTCGCGCACGACCTGCGCGGCCCGCTGACCGTGCTCGACGGCTGGCTCGAGGTGGCCCAGGACGAGATCGTCGGGCCCGGCCCCGTCGACGACGCCGTGGCCAAGGCCCACGACGCCAGCCAGCGGATGCGCCGGGTGATCGAGGACTGGCTCGCCTACTCCGTGGTGCAGAACGGGCAGCCGCGGCCGGAGACGGTCAAGCTCGCCGAGGTGGTCGCGGAGATCGCGCGCGGCCAGATGAGTGTCACCGACGAGGGCGAGGGCGCGCTGTTCGACCTCGACCTGACCCACAGCGTCCAGGCCGACCCCGCCCTGCTGCGGCAGCTGCTGGACAACCTGGTGGGCAACGCCGTGAAGTACACCCCCGTGACCCGAGCGCCCGAGGTCGGGATCGTCTCGACGGCCGACCACGAGCCGGGCTGGGTCCGGATCGAGGTCAGCGACCGCGGGATCGGCGTCCCTGAAGGCGAGGAGGATCAGATCTTCGAGGAGTTCCACCGTGGCCCGGTCCAGGGCCGCTCGGCGGGCACCGGCCTGGGGCTGGCGCTGGCGCGGCGGATCGTGGCGCTGCACGGCGGGGTGCTGAGCGCCCGGCGCAACCCCGAGGGCGGCTCGACGTTCTCCTTCACCCTGCCCGAGGCCTGAGGCCCGGTCCGCTCCGGTGCCCGGGAGCCCGGGGACTAGCCCCGGCGTACGGCGCGGGACGCGGTGCTGCCGCGCATCGCGATGTTCTGCAGCAGGCCGATCGCCATCATCGAGGCGAACATCGAGGAGCCTCCGTAGGACACCAGCGGCAGGGGTACGCCGGTGACGGGCATGATCCCCAGGCACATCCCGATGTTCTGGAAGGTCTGGAAGGCGAACCAGCAGGCGATGCCGGCCGCCGCGACCCGGCCGAACATGTCGTCGGCGTGCTGGGAGATGTGCAGCGCGCGCCACAGCAGCACCGCGAACAGCAGGATCAGGACGCCCGCGCCGATCAGGCCGAGCTCCTCGCCGGCGACGGTGAAGATGAAGTCGGTGTGCTGCTCGGGCACGAACCGCGACCGGGTCTGCGAGCCGTCGAAGAGGCCCTGGCCCCAGAGGCCGCCGTTGCCGATGGCGATCCGGGCCTGGGTGGTGTTGTAGCCCGCTCCGCGGGGGTCGAGCGCCGGGTCGGTAAAGGCCATGAACCGGTTGATCTGGTACTGCTTCAGCAGGCCCGCCGAGACCGCCACGGTGGCCAGCGTGACGCCGGCGAGGAACAGCCCCACCAGCCAGCGGCGCGGCACCCCGGCCACGGCCAGCACGCCGAACACCGTGGCCGACAGCACGAGCATGGTGCCGAGGTCGGGCTGGGCGATGATCAGCAGCGCGGGGATGCCGGCCACGACGCCCATCAGGGCCACGTCGACCTTGCCGATGCGGCGGGCCCGGGAGTTCTCGGTGCGCTCGGCGATGATCATCGCCATCCCGATCACCACGGCCAGCTTGGCGAACTCGGCCGGCTGGATGGACAGCCCGCCGATCATCAGCCACGACCGCGAGCCGTTGATCGTCGAACCCATCACGAGCACGAGCAGCAGCCCGATGATCGAGGCGACGTAGACCAGCGGCGTGACGATGCGCACCCACCGGTGGTCGGTGGCCATCACCGCGGCCGCCAGCACCAGGCCGATCATGATGTTGACCAGGTGCTTGTGGAGGTACGCCGTGGAGTCGCCGCCGGTGAGCACGTCGTTGCTGGCGGTGGCCGACCACACCAGCAGGGTGCCGATCGTGACGATCAGGCCGGCGGCGCCGACCAGCACCCAGTCGAGGCGGGGCACCGCGACGCGGGTGCGGGAGACCGAGAGGCGGCCCATGGGCAGGGCGGTCATCGGGTGGACCCCTTCTTCGAAGCAGGCGGCAGGATCGAGCCGTCCTTGGCGAAGGTCGGCAGCCCGGCGGGCGGGACGGTGCCGGGGATCGCGGCCTTCCGCGGGCTCACCTTCTCGCCCTTGATGCCGTAGAGGTGCTCCCAGATCTTGCGGACGGCCGGGCCCGAGGTGCCCGAGCCGGTGCCGCCCTGGGTGATCATCATGATCACGACGTAGTCCTCGTCGTAGGTCGCGACCCACGAGGTGCTCTGCTTGCCGTAGACCTCGGCCGAGCCGGTCTTGCCGCGCAGCTGCACCTGGTCGAGCGGGAACCCGCCGAACTTCCAGGCCAGGGTGCCCTCCTTGGGGGTGCCCTTGAGCGCGTTGTCGACGTACTCCAGCGCAGACTTCTTGGAGTCGATGCGGCGGGTGACCTTCGGCGCGAACTCCTTGATCAGCGTGCCGGAGGGGTCGACGACCGCCTTGGCGACCTGGGGCTGGAGCAGCTTTCCGCCATTGGACAGCGCGGCGTACGCCCGGGCCAGCTGGAGCGGGGTGACCATCGTGTCGCCCTGGCCGATGACGTAGTTGACGGCGTCGCCGGCGCGGTAGTTGTAGCCCTCGAGGCAGAACTCGTGGGCGAAGACGTGCAGGAAGTCGCGCTGGCCGGTGGTGTTCTTGCGGTCGACCTTGCAGTAGTACCCCTTCATCGCCTTCCAGTAGGAGTACTTCCACTTGCGGTCCGCGATCCGGCCGCTGGCCTCGCCGGTGACGTCGCTGCCGGTGGTCTCGCCGAAGCCGAAGTCCTTGGCCGTCTCGACCAGGGGGTCCTTGGCCTTCACGTCGGCCGGGTCGCTGCCGTACTTGTTCCAGTAGGACAGCCCGACGCGGTAGAAGAAGGTGTCGCAGGAGAGCTCGAGGGCCTTGGCGAAGGAGATGTAGCCGTAGGCGGCCGACTCGTAGTTCTTGAACCAGCGGTTGCCCACCTGCAGGCCCGAGGAGCAGTCCAGCGAGGTGCCCTCGGAGAAGCCGTTGTTCAGCGCCCCGACGGTCATGATCGGCTTCCAGGTCGAGCCCGGGGCGAACTGGCCCTGGGTGGCCCGGGAGAGCAGCGGGTCGCCGGAGTCGTCGGAGTAGAGCTTGGCGAGCTCCTTCTTGGTGATGCCGCCCGACCAGACCTGGGGGTCGTACGTCGGCTGGCTGGCCATCGCGACGATGCGGCCGGTCTTGGCCTCCATCACCACCGCGGCGCCGCTGTCGGCGACGTAGTTCTTGCCGGTCACCTTGTCGAAGGTGCCGCGGGCGGTGGTGATCGACTGGTGCAGCTGCTTCTCGACGTAGGCCTGCACGTCGGAGTCGATCGAGGTGACCAGGGTGTCGCCGGGCTTGGACCGCACCTCGCCGGACTGGCCGAGCACGCGGCCCATCGAGTCGACGGCCATCTTGGTGTAGCCCGGGGTGCCGCGCAGGTAGGAGTCGTAGGACTTCTCCACGCCGGCTCGGCCCACGACCGAGGCACCGTTCAGCGAGGTGTCGCCGTCCTTGTCGGCCTCGTCGAGCTCGCCGGCGGTGATCGGGCTGAGGTAGCCGAGGAGGTGCGCGCCGTTGACGCCGTACGGCGAGGGGTAGGCGCGCACGCTCTCCTGCTGCGCCAGCACGCCGGGGTAGTCCTCGGACTGCTCGAGCACCTTGACCGCGACCCGCTGAGGGACGTCGCGGGCGACCGGGACCGGCTGGTACGGCGAGCCGTTCCAGCACGTGCCGGCCTTGGAGTCGGGCTGGCCGCAGAGCAGGATCCGGGCCTCGATCTCGGTCAGCGGCTGGCCGACGACCCGGGAGAGGCGGCGCAGGGTGTCGTCGCGCTCGGTGGTGTCGAGCTTGCCCAGCAGGGTGCGGTCGATGCTGACCACCCAGCTGCTGCGGTTGGCCACCAGCGGGCGGCCCATGTCGTCGACGATCAGCCCGCGGGCCGGCTGGACGACGACGTCGCGCACCGACTGGTGCGCGGCGGCGGCCTGGTAACCGTCACCGGTGGCGACCTGCATGTACCAGAGCCGGGCGAAGAGGGTGAAGAACAGCGACAGCACCAGCGCCTGGACGACGATCAGCCGCAGCCGGCTCTTCTGAGCGGCGTTGGGCCGGATGAAGGCAGCAGCCATGGGTCAGTAGGCCAGCTCGGACGAGCGGGTCTTCTCGAACAGCGACAGCAGCAGGGGCAGCACGAGCGGCGCCATCACGACGTCCCACAGCAGCGCGATGCCGATCACCTGGAGGACCTCGCCCGGGGGCAGCGCGTGGTCGCCGAGCAGCTGCCCGGTGAGCGCGAAGACCGACGTGGCCACGAAGGAGCAGACGGCGACGGTGACCAGACCCGCCACGGGGCTGCGGCGGGCGTCGGCCCGCACGCGGCCGGCGAGGACGGCGACCAGCACGAAGGCGAGCGCCCAGCGTCCGGCGACGTGGTCGGCCGGGGGCGCCAGGTCGAGCAGGAGCCCGGCGAAGAACCCGACGAGGGCGCCGAACTGCGGGCCCCGGGCCACCGCGGCGGCCACGACGACGAGCAGGGCCAGGTTGGGCACCACGCCGTTGACCGAGAACAGGCTGAAGACGGCGACCTGCAGGAGCACGGCGACCAGGATGACGAGGCCGACGAGTCCGGTGCGCGAGGCGTTCATCGGTCTCCTCCGAGTCCGTTGATGACGATGCGGTCGCCCGAGGTCTTGCGGGGCACCACGACCCCGACGACGTCGAGGGAGGTGAAGTCGACGTACGGGTCGATCACGGCGTGCTTGGCCAGCTCGCGCGGGGTGCTGTAGACCGACTCGACGCGGCCGATGGGGATGCCGGCGACGTAGGGGCGGCCGTTCTGGCTGCCCCAGGTGACCACGACGTCGCCCTTGGCCGGCGAGACCGAGTGGTCGACCAGGTCGAGGTCGAGCCGACCGCGGTCGCCGGTGACGCCACGACCGCGGAGGAACCCGATCTCCATGTTCGAGCCGAGCCGCCCCCCGACGACCGACTCGGTGTCGAGCACGAGCAGCACCGTCGCGGTGGATCGCGTGGCGCTGATCACCCGACCGACCAGACCGTCGTTGTTCAGGACGGTCATGTCCTTGTGCACCCCCGAGGAGGTGCCGGTGTCGATGGTGACGGTGCGCGAGAACGACTGCATCGGGCCCATGCTGATCACGCGGGCGGCGACCAGGGCGTAGCCGGTCTGGTTGGCCGTGCGGGTGAGCCCGTCGAGCTCGGCGAGCCGGTTGCGGTCCAGCGGGACCTGCTCGGCCTCCGAGCGCAGGCGGGAGTTCTGGGCCGACAGGCGCGCGACGTCGGTGCGCAGCGCGTCGTTGGAGCTGAAGTAGGCGAAGGTCTCCCGGAAGGGGCGTACGGCGGTCGCCGTGCCGGCCTCGACGGGTCCGATCACCGAGGCGACGACCGAGCGGGCCGGGTCGACCGGCGAGGAGTCGCCGCTCGCGGCGTCGACGGTGATCACGGCCACCGAGGCCGCGGCCAGCAGGCCGATCACCAGGCGGGAGGAGCCGCTGCGGTCGCGGCCGAAGCCGCCGCGGGTGTCGTCGTCGCGCAGGGACCGCCCCAGGGAGCTGCCCAGGGTGCTGCCGCGACCGGGTCCGCGGACCCGGCCCTTGCGCAGGCGCTGCTTGGCCACCCGTTACCGCCTGTGCTCGGAGACGAGCACCTGCTGGAGCGCCTCGAACTCCTCGACGCACTTGCCGGCGCCGAGCGCCACCGAGGTCAGAGGGTCGTGGGCCACGTGGACGGGCATGCCGGTCTCGTGGCGGATCCGCTCGTCGAGCCCGAGCATCAGGGCGCCACCGCCGGTGAGCACGATGCCGCGGTCCATGATGTCGCCGGCGAGCTCGGGCGGGGTCTGGTCGAGGGTGGTGCGGACCGCGTCGACGATGGCGTGCAGCTGCTCCTCCATCGCGCGGCGGATCTCGGGGCTCGAGACCGTCACGGTGCGGGGCAGGCCGGAGACCATGTCGCGGCCACGGACCTCGGCCTGACGCTCCTGCGGCAGCGGGAAGGCCGAGCCGAGGGTCATCTTGATCTCCTCGGCGGTGCGCTCCCCCAGCATCAGGGAGTGCTCCTTCTTCATGTACGCCACGATCGCGCCGTCGAGCTCGTCACCGGCGGTGCGCACGCTCAGGGTGGTGACCAGGCCGCCGAGGGAGATCACGGCGACCTCGGTGGTGCCGCCGCCGATGTCGACGATCATGTTGCCGGTCGGCTCGTGCACCGGCAGGCCGGCGCCGATCGCGGCCGCCATCGGCTCCTCGATGATGTAGACCCGGCGGCCGCCGGCCTGGTAGCCGGCCTCCTTCACCGCGCGCTGCTCCACGGCGGTGACGCCGCTGGGCACGCAGATGATCATCCGGGGCTTGGCGAAGTAGCGACGGCGGTGCACCTGCTGGATGAAGTGCCGCAGCATCTCCTCGGTCGCGTCGAGGTCGGCGATGACGCCGTCCTTGAGCGGCCGGATCGCGGTGATGCCGTCGGGGGTGCGCCCGATCATCCGCTTGGCCTCGTGACCGACGGCCAGGATCTCGTGGGTCTGCTCGTTCATCGCGACCACGGAGGGCTCGTCGACGAGGACGCCCTTGCCGCGCACGTAGACGAGCGTGTTCGCCGTACCGAGATCCACCGCCATGTCGCGGCCGATCAGACTGTTGGCCATCCGTGTCGCCCTCGCTGTGCCGTGGTGGGGGAAGCGGGTCAGCGCCTGGCACCCACCCGTCCCCGAAGCGTAAGGAGTGACGCGTGGTTCTGGTGTGACGACACGCCCGCACCCCGTCCGCGCCTTGGGCGGCCCAGGGCGGCCCGGGGGCGGGGGGGTGCGGAGGCGCAGGTCAGCCGATCGAGCGGATGTACGTCGGCTTCCGGCGCACGTGGGTGGCCTGCTCCCAGGCGTAGGCCAGGGACAGCAGGCGCGGCTCGGCCCAGCGCCCACCGATGAAGGAGACCCCGACGGGCAGCGCGCCGGAGTAGCCGGCCGGTACGGTGACGCTGGGGTAGCCCGAGATCGCCGACGGGCTCGAGGAGCCGAGCACGAAGGCGTCGCCCTGGCCCAGGGTGGTCCGCCACGCGGGCGAGTTCGTGGGGGCGATCACCGCGTCGAGGTGGTGCTTGCTCAGGGTCGAGTCGATCGCCTCGCGGGCGATCCGGGTGGCGTCACGACGGGCCGTGACGTACGCCGGGTCGCTGAGCGGGCCGCGGGCCTGCGACTCCTCGAAGACCTCCTGGCCGAAGTACTTCAGCTCGGTGGAGGCGTGCGCGGTGTTGAAGGCGATCAGGTCGGCCAGCGTCTTGGGGTAGCGCGCGGCGGTCCAGCGCCGGAGGTAGGCCGCGACGTCGTGCTTGAACTCATAGCTCAGCGCCGTGTTCTCCGGGTCGTACGCCGGGTCGATCGGGATGTCGGTCGGGTCCACGACCGTCGCCCCGAGCGACCGCAGCCGCCGGATGGTGCGCTGCATGATCGCGTCGGTGGGGGCCGAGGCGCCGAAGTTGCCCTTGCGCCAGACCCCGATGCGGGCGCCCCGGAGCGACCCGGCGCTGAGCACCCGGGTGTAGTCGCGGCGCACGTGACCCCGCTGGGCCGCCGTGGCGTCGTCGGCGGGGTCGACCCCGGTCAGGGCGCCGAGCACGACGCTGGCGTCGGTGACGTTGCGGGTGATCGGGCCGGCGGTGTCCTGCTGGGCCGAGATCGGCACGATGCCGGTGCGGCTGGCGAGCCCGAGCGTGGGCTTCACGCCGACGTCGCCGTTCTGGCCGGCCGGGCAGACGATCGAGCCGTCGGTCTCGGTGCCGATGGCCACGGTGGCCAGGTCGGCCGCGGCCGCGACGCCGCTGCCCGAGCTGGAGCCGCACGGGTTGCGGTCGAGCACGTAGGGGTTGTTCGTCTGCCCACCGACGGCGCTCCAGCCACTGGTGGAGTTCGTGGAGCGGTAGTTCGCCCACTCCGAGAGGTTGGTCTTGCCCAGGACGATCGCGCCGGCGGCCCTGAGCCGCCGCACGATGAAGGCGTCGGGCGGGGTGCTCCCCTTCAGCGCGAGCGACCCGGCGGTCGTCGGCATCCCGGTCGTGTCGACGTTGTCCTTGACCAGCACGGGGATGCCCAGCATCGGTCGGCGGTCGCCGCGGCGGCGCAGCTGGTCGGCCCGACGGGCGTCGGCCGCCGCGGTGCGGCTCACGGTGATCACGGCGTGCAGCCGCGGGTTCAGCAGCGCGATGCGGCGGGTGTAGAAGCGCACCAGCTGCCCGGAGGTGAGCCGGTGCCGGTCCATCAGCCGCTGCAGCTGCGGGATCGTCGTGCGGTCGACGTCGACGCCCCGCACGACGGTGTCGGTGGGGCTCGACCCACGGCCTCCCGCGGTGCCGGCGACGGCGGGTGGCCCGGCCAGGGTCAGCGCGAGCAGGCCCGCGACGACGACGGCGAGGAGGGCGGCCAGGGGCCGCCGGGAGGCGGTGCGGGACGTGCGTGAGCGACGCGGCATGAGGGCTCCGAGAGGTGGGGGGTCCACCCACCTTCGGGGGGTCTCCCGGCGCGCGTCAAGGACCCTGTGACGTCGACCTCACACGGGCCGGCTCAGGACGGACGGGTCAGAGCGCGGGGAACCAGAGGGCGATCTCGCGGGCGGCGGACTCCTCGCCGTCCGAGCCGTGCACGAGGTTCTCGCGGTTGCTGAGCGACAGGTCGCCGCGGATGGTGCCCGGCGCGGCCTTGCGGCCGTCGGTGGCGCCGTTGGTGGCGCGCACGACCTCGATCGCCTCGTCGCCCTCGAGCACCATCGCCACGAGCGGGCCGCTGGTGACGAAGGCGCGCAGCGGGGGGTAGAAGTCGCGCTCGACGTGCTCGGCGTAGTGCGCGTCGGCCTGCTCGCCGTCGATGTGGCGCTGCTCGAGCGCGACGATGCTCAGGCCCTTGGCCTCGAAGCGGGACACGATGTCGCCCACGAGCCCCCGGCGTACGGCGTCGGGCTTGAGCAGGACGAGGGTGCGCTGCGGCTGGTCGGACATGGGCAGCAACCTAGCCGACGAGCGCCTGCTCCGCCGGGGTGACCTCCGGGTCCGACTCGCCCGCCTCCGCCACCGGAGCGACCTCGCGGCCGGGCAGCCAGGCCAGCGCGCCGACCGCACCGGCCAGGCAGAGCAGGCCGATCACGGTGCAGGCGGTGCCGAAGCCGTCGAGGAAGGCGGCCTGGAAGGCCGCGGCCAGGCGCGGGTCGGGCGCCGCGATCGCGAGCCCTGCGCCGACGGAGTCCTGGGCGCCGGCCAGGACGTCGGCCGGCAGCCGACCGAAGGCGGAGTCGCGCAGCGAACCGGCGTACACCGAGGAGAACAGGGAGCCGACCACCGCGACCCCGAGGGTGCCGCCGAGCTCGCGGGTGGCGTCGTTGACCGCCGAGCCCACACCGGCGCGGGCTGGCGGGAGGACGAGCAGGATCGACTCCGTGGCCGGGGTGGAGATCAGGCCCATGCCCAGCCCCATCAGCACCATCTGCGGCACGATCGTGGTGGCGTACGACGTGTCCACGGCGACGGTGGAGATCCACAGGAACGCGGTGGCGAAGAGCAGCATCCCGGTGGTGACCACGGCCCGGGTGCCGATGCGCGGGGCGAGCAGGGCGCCGACGACCGAGGCGACCGCGATGCTGAGGGCGACGGGGAGGATCCGCGCGCCGGTGGACAGCGTGCCGTAGCCGCGGACCAGCTGGAAGTACTGCGTCACCAGGAAGATGAACCCGAAGAGCGCGAAGAAGGTGACCGTGACCGCGCCGCTGGCGGCGCTGAACCTCCGGTCGGCGAAGAGCGACAGGTCGAGCATCGGGTGGGCGGCGTGCCGCTCCCGCACCACGAAGGCCACCAGGGCGGTCAGGGCCACCGCGAAGCCACCGACCGTGGCCGCGGAGCCCCAGCCCTGCTCCGGTGCCTCGATGATCGTCCAGGTCAGGCTGCCCAGCGCCAGCACCGACAGGGCCAGGCCCGGCAGGTCGAGCCGCGGTACCGAGCTGTCGCGCGACTCCGGCACCAGGGCGTACGCCGCGACGGCGGTCACCAGCGCGAGCGGCACCAGCGCCCAGAACACGCTCCCCCAGGCGAAGTGCTCGAGCAGCAGCCCGCCGGTGACCGGACCGGCCGCGACCCCGAGGCCCACGACCGCGCCCCAGACACCCAGCGCCGCGGCCCGCTCGCGGCGGTCGCGGAAGGTGTTGCTGATGATCGACAGGGTGGTGGGGAAGATCAGGGCCGCGAAGGCGCCCATGCCGACCCGGGCCGCGACCAGCGCGCCCGAGCTCGTGACGAGCGCGCCGACCGCGGAGGCGGCGGCGAAGCCGACCAGCCCCAGGATCAGCGCAGGGCGCCGGCCGAAGCGGTCCGAGACGCTGCCGGCGGCCAGCACCAGCGCGGCGAAGGCGAGGTTGTAGCCGTCGACGACCCACTGGAGCGCCCGGGTGCCGGCGTCGAGCTCCTTCGAGATGGTCGGCAGGGCGACGTTGACGATCGTGGTGTCGAGGTTGATCGCGAGCACCGCCGCGCAGACGGTCAGCAGGATGCCGAGCTTGCCCTTCATGGTGTCCCCAGGTGTGGTCGAGAGCGGATGTGGACAGTGACAACATCGAGGTTAGGACGGCAATGTGGACGCTGTCAACATGTGGTCTAGGATGGTCCGGTGACCGGCTACCACCACGGCAACCTGCGCGTCGGCCTGATCGACGCCGGGGTCGACCTCGCCCGCGAGAAGGGCCCCGAGGGCGTGGTGCTGCGCGCGGTGGCGCGCCAGACCGGGGTCTCCCACAACGCGGCGTACCGCCACTTCGCCGACCGCGACGCCCTGCTGGCCGAGATCGGGGCGGTCGCCATGCGTCGGCTCGGCGAGGCGATGCAGCGCGAGATCGACGCGGCGGAGGCCGCCACCGACGGCACCCCGGCGGCGGTCGCCGACGCCCGGCTGCGCGCGCTGGGTCGCGCCTACGTGGAGTTCGCCGTCGCGGAGCCGGGGCTCTTCGAGGTCGCCTTCTCCTGCGACCCCACCGACGCCTCCCCCGGCGCGCTCGACCCCTTCAGCCTGCTCAACCTGGTGCTCGACCAGGGCGTCGTCGCAGGCTCGGTCGATGCCGGGCGACGACCGGGCGCCGAGGTCGTCTGCTGGGCCGCCGTGCACGGGTTCGCGACCCTGCACGTGCACGGGCCGCTGGCCGAGACCCCGACCGAGGAGCGGCTGGCCACCCTCGAGGTGATGCTCGACCACGTCGCGCGCGGCCTGCTCTAGCCGGG
>CAVVQW010000025.1:0-298001 GCA_963750435.1 uncultured Actinomycetota bacterium
GTAGTCGCGGAGGACCTGCGAGCGGCTCGGGTGACGCAGCTTGGACATCGTCTTGGACTCGATCTGGCGGATCCGCTCGCGGGTCACGCCGTAGACCTTGCCGATCTCGTCGAGGGTCTTGGGCTGGCCGTCGGTCAGGCCGAAGCGCATGCTGACCACGCCCGCCTCGCGCTCGGAGAGCGTGTCGAGGACGGCGTGCAGCTGCTCCTGGAGCAGCGTGAACGAGACCGCGTCGGCCGGGACGATGGCCTCGGAGTCCTCGATCAGGTCGCCGAACTCGGAGTCGCCGTCCTCACCGAGGGGCGTGTGCAGCGAGATCGGCTCGCGGCCGTACTTCTGCACCTCGATGACCTTCTCGGGGGTCATGTCGAGCTCCTTGGCGAGCTCCTCGGGCGTGGGCTCGCGGCCCAGGTCCTGGAGCATCTGCCGCTGGACGCGGGCGAGCTTGTTGATGACCTCGACCATGTGCACCGGGATGCGGATGGTGCGGGCCTGGTCGGCCATCGCGCGGGTGATCGCCTGACGGATCCACCAGGTCGCGTAGGTCGAGAACTTGTAGCCCTTGGTGTAGTCGAACTTCTCGACCGCACGGATCAGACCCAGGTTGCCCTCCTGGATGAGGTCCAGGAACAGCATGCCGCGGCCGGTGTAGCGCTTGGCCAGCGACACCACGAGGCGCAGGTTGGCCTCGAGGAGGTGGTTCTTGGCGCGACGACCGTCCTCGGAGATCCACTCGAGCTCGTCGAGGGCCTTGGGGGTGATCTTGCCGCCCTTGTTGAGCTTCTCCTCCGAGAACAGGCCGGCCTCGATGCGCTTGGCCAGCTCGACCTCCATCTCGGCGTTGAGGAGGGGCACCTTGCCGATCTGCTTGAGGTAGTCCTTGACCGGGTCGGCGGTCGCACCGGCGACCATGACCTGCTGCTCGGGCTCGTCGGTCTCGTCCGCGGCGGAGACGATGAAGGTGGCTTCCTTCTCGTCCTCCTTGATCGACGGGTCGGCCTTGACGTCCTTCTCGAACTGCTCGTCGGGGACGTCGGCGAGGACCTTCTTGCCGTCAGGACCCACCACGGCGGCCTCGGCCTGCAGCTGCTCGGCCGTCTTCGCGGCCGTCGCCTTCTTGGCCGGGGCCCGCTTCGCGGGAGCCTTCTTGGCAGGGGCCTTCTTCGCCGCCGTCTGCTTGGCGGTCGCGCTTGCCGAACTCGAGGACACGAATACCTCTCGGTTGTCGTTCAGGAACTTCTAAGGAAACTGCCAGGGCACGACAAGCGTCGTACCTGTCAAGTGCTGGTTGTCATTCTGCCATGCCGGGCAAGGCGATCTCGCCATGGCCCGGTCCCCGCGCGACCCCCGTCGCGGGTGTGCCGAGCAGCACTCGTGCCGCTGCTGCCGCGACGGCCCAGGTCAGGCGCCGGATCGGGTCGCCGCCTTCTTCTCCGACTTGTAGGCGCGGACCTTCTCCAGCGACGCCTCGTCCACCACGTCGGCCACGGAACGGTAGCCCTCCTGGCTGTAGTCCCCCACGGCGGCCTCCCAGCCCTCGGGCCGGACGTCGAGCTGCTTGGCCAGCAGGGCCACGAAGATCTGTGCCTTCTGGCGGCCGAAGCCCGGTAGCGCGGTCATCCGCTTCAGGAGGTCCGCGCCGTCCGCGGCCTCGGTCCAGATGCGCTCGGCGTGCCCGGCGTACTCCTCGGTGACGATGCCGGCGACGGCCTGCACCCGCTCGGCCATGGAACCAGGGAACCGGTGCACCGCGGGCGGCTCGGCGCACAGCGACGCGAACTGCTCGGGGTCGGCGGCGGCGATCGCCGCCGGGTCCAGGCCGCCGAAGCGGTCCAGGATCTTGGCGGGGCCGGCGAAGGCCCGCTCCATCGGGAACTGCTGGTCGAGCAGCATCCCGAGCAGCAGTGCGAACGGGGAGTCGGTGAGGACCTGGTCGGCGTGGTCGTCACCGGTGATGTGGATGGCCATGCGGCCAAGGATGCCCCAGGAGGCGACGGCGGGTCGCCTGACCCGAGCGGGAGCGGCCGCGGCAAGCCTGTGGACGACGGAGACCGCCCGGCCGCGGACCGGGGAGGCTGGGCCGGTGGAGACCGACCTCGAGGACGCCCTGCGCGCGGAGGTGCGTGCCTTCGTCACCCGCTCCGGCACCACCCGACGGGTGCCGACCACCTGTCACGTCGGACGGCCCGGCGGCGAGCAGGTGGTCCTGCCCGGCGAGCTCGGAGCCGTCCCTCAGGCGCTGGTCCCCCGAGGACTGGTCGCCCAGGGACTCGCGACCGACCTCGTCGTGCGCGCCCTGGACGGGCTGCTGGTGCCGCTCAGCGCCTGCGTGTGGGTGTGCCGCCCCGGACCGCTGGGCCGCGGCGACGTCGAGACCCGGTGGTATGCCGCCGCCCGCGCCGGCTTCGCCCGGCACGGCCTCGACCTCCCGCTGTTCGGCGTGCTCAACCGCACCGGCTGGCTGGACCTGGTCGGCGGCGAGCGACACGAGTGGTCCCGCCTGCGAGCCTCGCCCCAGCCCGACCCGGCTCCCCCACCCTGGGGCTGAGCCCTGCCCCGGTCCTCGGGGAGGCTCAGTGACCTGAGGAAGTTTCACTAGGGCCCTAGTGATTCGGCCGCTAGGTGCACGAAACTTCACGTCACCAGTGGTGGTTTCACCAGGGCCCTAGTGAAACTTCATCGGCGTCAGAGGGGCCAGGTGTGCACGGGCTCGCCCACGTGCATGAGCTCGCGGTACTCCTGCAGGGTGAGCCGGAGGGCCTCCGCGCGGTCGCGGCCGGCGGCCTCGTGGGCCTCGGTGCGCTCGCCGAACCAGGAGGCGCCGTTGCGGTGCAGCACGCAGCGCTGCTCGATGATGCCGAGGAGCCGGGCGGACTCGTCGGCGCTGACACCCCACCGCTCCAGCCCTTCGTACGCCGCGGGGAGCAGCCGGCGCAGGACCAGCTCGGTGGCGTCGACCTCGCCGATGTTGGGCCAGTAGACCCGGGCGTCGATGCCGTGCTGGGCGGCGACGTGGAAGTTCTCCTCGGCCGCGGAGAACGACATCCGCGACCAGAGCGGGCGGTCGTCCTCGGCCAGGCGCCGGGTCAGGCCGAAGTAGAAGGCCGCGTTGGCCATCGTGTCCACGACCGTCGGGCCGGCCGCGAGCACGCGGTTCTCCACCCGCAGGTGCGGGACGCCGTCGACCACGTCGTAGACCGGGCGGTTCCAGCGGTAGATCGTGCCGTTGTGCAGCTTCAGCTCCGCCAGCTGCGGTGTGCCACCCGACTGCAGGACCTCGAGCGGGTCCTCCTCCTCGGTGATCGGCAGCAGGGCCGGGAAGTAGCGGACGTTCTCCTCGAACAGGTCGAAGATCGAGTTGATCCAGCGCTCGCCGAACCAGACGCGCGGGCGCACGCCCTGCTCCTTGAGCTCCTCGCTGCGGGTGTCGGTGGCCTGCTCGAAGAGCGGGATCCGCGTCTCCTGCCACAGCCGACGTCCCAGGAGGTACGGCGAGTTGGCGCCGACGGCGAGCTGGATGCCGCTGATCGCCTGGGAGGCGTTCCAGTACGCCGCGAAGTTCTCCGGGCTGACCTGGGTGTGCAGCTGGGTGCTCGTGCAGGCGGCCTCGGGCATGATCGAGTCCGAGGTCGTCTGGAGGCGCTCGGGACCCTGGATGTCGATCACCAGGTCCTCGCCCCGCGCGGCCAGGATCTGGTCGCTGAGCAGCTTGTAGCGCGGGTTCGGGCTGATCTTCGACGGGCTGAGGTGGCCGTCCTCGAGGGTGGGCAGGATGCCGATCATCACCATGTGGGCGTCGACCTCGTTGGCCTTGGCCTCGGCGTGGTCCAGGCTGCTGCGGATGTCGTCCTCGAACCCGGTGACGCCGCGGTCCCCGAGCCGGCGGGGGCTCATGTTGATCTCGAGGTTGAACTGCGCCAGCTCGGTCTGGAAGTTCGGGTTGGCGATCGCCTCCAGCGCCTCGGCGCTCTTCAGCGACGGGTGCCCCTCGTCGTCGACGAGGTTGAACTCGATCTCCATGCCGGTCATCGGGTCCTCGACGTCGAACCGCGACTCCCGCAGCATCCGGGCCAGCACGTCGAGGCAGCGGCGGACCTTCTCGCGGTGCCGGGTGCGGTCGGCGCGCGTGAACTCCTGGAGGTCGACGTCGGTGCCCATGGAAGGCACCCTAGCGGCGCGAGGACGCCCGCTCCGGACCGAACACCGGCAGCTCGCTCTCGGGGACCTGCTCCCAGACGCCGGGCGGGACGGCCGCGGTCAGGATGTCGGCGACGCAGTGCGCCATCGAGTAGTCCGGGTCGACCTCCAGGCAGCGGTCGAGCGCGCACCACGCCAGCGCCCCGTCACCGGCCTGCCAGGCGGCGAAGGCCAGGAGGGAGGCCGCCCCCGGGAGCAGGTCGCGTGGGGCCCGGCGCACGAGACCACGCCACAGCTCGACGTGGCCCGGCGCGCTCTCGCGGCTGATCTCGGCCCACGCCACGTCGCGGGTCGGCACCAGCGAGGCGAGCACCAGCAACCGACCCGCCTCGCCCGCGCCGAGGTCACGACCGTCGCGCTGGTGCTGCCGGACCCGCCGCTGCACCCAGCGGCCCTCGGTGCACAGGTAGGCGTCGATGCCGGCACTGGCCCGCCCGACCAGGTCGGCGAACCGCGAGGCCGCCAGCGCCACGGCCGTGGCGTCGGCCTCGTCGGTCCCGACCAGGGAGCCGGCGAGCTCGGCGCGGTCGCGGTGCACCCGGTGGCCCGCGAAGACGTGCTGGGCGGTGAAGGGATGGGTCTCCAGGGAGTACGCCGTGCCCGGGGACCCGTCCTCCGGCACCGAGTGCCACTCGCCGTCGTCGACCCGGATCACGTCGATCACCCCGACGTCGGCCTCGAGCAGCCGCTCCAGCAGCACCCGGCCCTGCTCGCGCGCCACCTCGACGTCGTCGGTGTAGATCAGCACCGCGGCCCGCCGCACCCGGTTGGCCACCACCGCGCGCAGCAGCATCGTCGCGACCTCGGCCTGCTCGGCGCGCTCCAGCGGCAGGTCGACCCGCGCGTGGAACGACCCACCGGGCGGACCGAAGGTCAGCAGGACCACGGAGTCCTGCGGGTGGAACCCGAGGACGACCGGCACCAGCGCGATCAGGTCGGTGCCGTCGCGGGCGACGAAGGACCCGGGGCCGGCCGAGGAGGAAGGGGACGAGGACGCAGGAGAGGGGCTCATGACGGCACCCTCGGTCGGCGGACCGACCTCCGTCAGCACCTCGGTGACCACCTGTGGAGGACCGGTCTCGACTTCCTGCTTGTGGACGCGAAACGGCCGGGGGCGGCGCTGCCCTGTCGGAGCCCCTGTCGGTGCTGCGTGGCACCATCCACGGATGCGCGACGAGGCCACGATCCTGCACCTGGATCTGGACGCCTTCTTCGCCTCGGTCGAGCAGCGCGACAAGCCGTCGCTGCGCGGCAAGCCGGTCGTGGTCGGCGGCACCGGGGGCCGCGGAGTGGTCGCGACCGCCTCCTACGAGGCCCGCACCTTCGGCGTGCACTCGGCGATGTCGACCGCGGAGGCGCGCCGCCGGTGCCCCAACGCGGCCTTCCTCTCCGGCCGGTTCCACGCCTACCGCGACACCAGCCGCGTGGTGATGGAGATCCTGCGCGCGACCAGCCCCTACGTCGAGCCGTTGTCGCTCGACGAGGCCTTCGTCGACCTCGCCCAGGCCGGCCTGTCCGACACCTCGGTCGGTGCCGTGAGCGCGCTGGCCCGCGACCTGAAGGACCGCGTCTACGAGGCCACCGGCGGCATCCGCGCCTCGGTGGGGGTGGGGACGTCGAAGCTGATCGCCAAGATCGGCAGCGACCTCGACAAGCCCGACGGGCTCGTCGTCGTGGCCCCCGGCCTCGAGCGCGACCTGCTGCGGCCGATGCAGGTCACGGTCATCCCGGGGGTCGGGCCGGCGACCGCCGAGCGGCTGCGCCGCACCGGGGTGCAGACCGTGGAGGACCTCGAGGGCCTGTCGCTGGAGGAGCTCGTGCGGCTCCTCGGTCGTGCGCACGGTGCCGGGCTGCACGCCCTCGCACGGGCCGAGGACGACCGGTCGGTCGAGCCGTTGCGCGAGACCAAGTCGATCAGCGTCGAGGACACCTACGACACCGACCACGTCGACGCCCGGCTGCTCGTCGCCCTGCTCGACCGGCAGTCGGCCAAGGTCACCGAGCGCCTCCGCAAGGCCAGCCTCTCGGGCCGCACGGTGTCCATCAAGGTGCGGCTGCACGACTTCTCCACGCTGAGCCGGTCGGCGACCCTGCCCGAGCCCTCCGACGACGGGCGCCAGATCGC
Source organism: uncultured Actinomycetota bacterium (assembly GCA_963750435.1). Taxonomy (GTDB): domain Bacteria; phylum Actinomycetota; class Actinomycetes; order Propionibacteriales; family Nocardioidaceae; genus Marmoricola. The sequence continues at coordinate 6,323 of CAVVQW010000025.1, forward strand.
CCGGGTCGCCCGTCAGCTGCTCGCCGAGCTGGACACCTCGGGCGGCGTGCGCCTCCTCGGGGTGGGGGTCTCGGGCCTGGCCAACTGGATCCAGGAGGACCTGTTCGCCGACGAGGTCGAGGAGCCGGCCGTCACCGACGAGGCGACCGAGACCGCCGTGGCCCTCGCGTCTCGTCGACGGGGCTGGGTGCCGGGGATGGACGTCGAGCACCAGGCGCACGGCCGTGGCTGGGTCTGGGGCGCCGGCCGTGGCGTGGTGACGGTGCGCTTCGAGACCGCCGAGACCGGCCCGGGCCGCGTGCTGAGCTTCGCCGTCACCGACCCGGGGCTGACCCCCGTGCAGCCTCCCGAGGAGTGATCGGAACACCCTCAACAAGACCCCTGAACGGCTTGTTGAGATTCGGAGGATTGAAATCCGTCCCCGGGGGCACATGTGCCGTACGGATCCAGGGCAGAACGTGTTCGGGTCGACGGTGCTGAGAAGTGCCTGAGAAGTGCGGCGGACTGCAACTTCGTCGCTCCCACAGGCGTCAGTACAGGTGAGGACGCACGGTGCGACCTCACCGGCGCACCAGTCGACTCGGGCGGGAATCCCCCGACCCGGCAAGGCGTTGGACACCACAGGACCTGGTCACACCCGGTCCTCCTGCAGGAAGGGAGCGAGTGCCATGACCACCACCCGCACCGAGCGTGAGATCGAGGGCCGCGACAGCGTCGGTCTCTATCTCGACGAGATCGCGCGTACGCCGTTGCTGGACGCCCTCACCGAGGTCGAGCTCTCGAAGACCATCGAGGCCGGCCTCTTCGCCGCCAAGCTGCTCGACGAGGGCCGCGTCGGTCGCCGCAAGGGCGGCGCACCGAAGTTCGCGACCGAGGCCGAGCTGCTGTGGATGGTCGAGGAGGGTGAGCGGGCGATGCAGAGGTTCGTCAACGCCAACCTGCGCCTCGTCGTCTCCATCGCCCGGAAGTACGGCCGCAGCCAGATGCCGATGCTGGACCTCATCCAGGAGGGCAACACCGGCCTGATCCGCGCCGTCGAGAAGTTCGACTACGCCAAGGGCTACAAGTTCTCCACCTACGCCACCTGGTGGGTGCGTCAGGCCATCACGCGCGGCATCGCGCAGCAGGCCCGCGTCGTACGCCTCCCGGTGCACGTGGTCGAGGAGCTCAACCAGGTCGGCTCCGCCCGCCGCACGCTGGAGCGCCAGCTGGGCCGGGAGCCCGACCCGGAGGAGATCGCGATCGAGCTCGACATGGACGTCGACCGCGTCATCGACCTGATGTCGTGGGGGCGTGACCACGTCAGCCTCGACACCCCGGTCGACGAGGACGGCGACACCTCGCTGGGCGACCTGATCGCCCAGGAGAGCGCCCCCGGCCCCGACCTGACCGTGCTCGACACCGAGTCCCGCGACCGGCTGAACACCCTGGTCGACCTGCTGGACCCACGCTCGGCCGACATCGTGCGGTCGCGCTACGGGCTCACCGACGGACGCCAGCACAAGCTGGCCGACATCGGCGCCCGGCACGGCATCTCCGCCGAGCGGGTGCGCCAGCTCGAGCGGGAGGCGATCGCCAAGCTGCGTCGTCTGGCCGACCCGGACCTCGCCGCCTGACCGTGACCCCACCCGAACCGCTCGGCGGCCCTGGAGGCCTGAGCACCCGGTCACCGGACCGGCCGCCGAGACCACGTCCACCTCGACCCCTGCCTCCGGGCGGGGGTCGAGGTGCGTCCGGGGCCGGTGACGGTTCCCAGGTGTCCTGGGAAACTGCTAGCCCCTAGCCGTGCCGGGCGCGGATGTCGGCCAGCACCTCGAGCACGCGCTCGCGCAGCTGCTCGCGGGTGCCGGTGTTGGTCACCACGTGGCTGGCGATGGCGAGACGGTCCTCGCGGGTGGCCTGGGCGGCGATGCGGGACTCGGCGTCGGCACGGTCCCAGCCGCGGTCGGCCTCCATCCGCGCCAGCTGGAGCTCGCGCGGCGCGTCGACCACGACCACCGCGTCGAAGTCGTCGGTGCCGCCGGCGCGCTCGGCCAGGAGCGGGATGTCGTGCACCACGACGGCGTCGTCGGCGGCCTGCTGCTCCAGCTCGGAGATGCGCTGGAAGACGAGCGGGTGGATGATCGCCTCGAGCCGACGCCGGGCGGCCTCGTCGGCGAAGACCAGCCGCCCCATGGCCGGCCGGTCGAGCTCGCCCTCGGGGGTCAGCAGCCCGTCGCCGAACTCCTCGACCACGGCGGCGAGACCCGGGGTGCCGGCCGCGACGACCTCACGGGCGAGGGCGTCGGCATCGATCAGGACCGCGCCCTCCGCCACCAGGAGCGCGGCCACGGTGCTCTTGCCGGAGGCGACTCCCCCGGTCAGTCCCACCCGGATCGTCATGGGGTCCCCTCGGTCGTCGGCGCCGGAGGTCACCGGCGCCGACAACCTATCGTCGTGCCCCGCCATCGCGGGGACGACGGACTAGCGCTGGGCGCCGTCGCCGGAGGTGGTGCCGGCGCCGTCGACCTTCTGCTGCAGCCGGTCGATGTGCTCCGAGGCCTGGGCCTTGTTCAGGTCGGCGGGCAGCTCCTCCCCGGCCTGGCGGGCCAGGTTGTCGAGGTAGCTGCGCTGGGGGCCGGTCATCGGCTCGTCGCCGGTCACCCAGTGCTCGGGGTCGCGCACGGCGCCCGACTCCGGCTCGGGCGCACCGAGGGTCTCGCCCTGCTGGGGGGCCTGGTCGTCGGGGGTCGGGGTGTTCTCGTCAGTTCGTTCGCTCATGCGTTCGAACGTACCCGGATCCGGCAAGCCCACACCCGGCCGGCGGCGCTACTCCGCCCCGGGCTCCTCGCTGCGTCGGCGCTGCTCCTCGCGGTAGCGACGGCGCTGCTCCTCGGCGCGCTCCCGGACCCCGCGCAGGAACTCCTCGTCGGCCTCCGGGCTGGTCGCGGCGGCCCGCCCGGGGCGGTCGTACTCCGGGAACGCAGGCGCCCTCCGCTCGTGCGGCGAACGCCCGACCCCGGCCGCGACCGGACGCCCGGCCACCAGCCACGCGACGGACCCGGCGAGGGGGAAGAACAAGATGATCAGCAGCCACCAGAGCTTGGGCAGGTGCCGCACGGCCCCGTCGTCGCTGCCGATGGCATCGACGAGGGAGTAGATCCACAGGGCCAGCACCACCAACCCGAAGAACAGCTCGAACCTGATCACGGGCCGTAGTCTCGCCCGCCGCGCCCCACCCTGTCCCGCGGATCGCCGATCCTGACAGGATCGGTGCCGTGGACCTGACCCCTGGCACCCGGGTGGCGCTGCTCGTCCCCGGCTCCCCGGCGTACGCCGACCTGGTGATCGCGCTGCTGCGCCACGGCGTCTTCCCGGTGCCGATGGACCTGCACCTCACCGCCACCGAGCGAGCCGACCTGCTGGCCGACCTTGCGCCGGCGGCCGTCCTGACCACGCAGACCGAGGTCGAGCAGCTGCTGGCCGACGTGCCCGTCGTCGACGGACCTCCCCTGGGTCGTCCGATCCATCTGACCAGCGGGACCACCGGACGCCCCAAGGGCGTCTTCTCCGGCCTCCTGGACCTGCCGGACGCCAGGGCGCTGCTGCAGGAGGAGCGCGACCTGTGGGGCTTCGCGGCCGACGACGTCAACCTGGTGCTCAGCCCGATGCACCACTCGGCGCCGTTGCGCTTCGCGACCGGCACCCGGCTGGCCGGGGGCCGGGTGGTGGTGCCCGGGCCGTTCGACCCCGCCACCGTGACCGCGACGATCGAGGTGGAGCGCCCCACCACGATGTTCTGCGTGCCGGCGCACCTGCAGCGGCTGATGGCGCACTGGGACGAGCACGGCACCCCCGACCTGAGCTGCTTCCGACTGGTCGCGCACGCCGGCGCCCCCTGCCCCGAGTGGGTCAAGCGGCGGCTGCTCACGGACTTCCCCGCAGGCTCCACCTGGGAGTTCTACGGCTCCACGGAGGGGCAGTTCACCGCCTGCCGCAGCGAGGAGTGGGCGGAGCGGCCGGGCACCCTGGGCCGCGCCCGGCCCGGCCGCCGGCTCACCACCGACGCGGACGGCCACCTCTGGTGCGTGGTGCCGCCGCACGCCCGGTTCAGCTACCTCGGGGCGCCGGACAAGACCGCCGCCGCGTGGCGCGAGACGGCCGACGGGCCGGCGTTCACCGTGGGCGACCTCGGCCGGATCGACGCCGACGGCCACGTCCACCTCGACGGACGTCGCGAGGACTTGATCATCAGCGGCGGGGTCAACGTCTACCCCGCCGAGGTGGAGCGGGTGCTGGGCGAGCTCGACGGGGTCGACGACGTCGCCGTCTTCGGCCTGGACGACGAGCGGTGGGGTCAACGGGTGTGCGCGGCGGTCGTGGGCCTGGCGAGCGAGGACTCGCTGCGCGCCCACGCCCGGGCGCACCTCGCCCCGGCGAAGCGGCCCAAGTCCTGGCACCGGTTGGCCGCGCTGCCGCGCACCCCGACGGGCAAGGTGCGGCGGCTCGACCTGCCCGGCCTGGTGCAGCGGACCTGATGGGGTTCTCCAGGGCCGAGCTGGAGGCGTACGCCGGCGTCGAGGTGCCCGACCTGCTGCCCCCGCCCGACGACGAGCTCCGGCTGCTGTTCGTGGGGATCAACCCGGGGCTCTGGACCGCAGCCGTGCAGACCCACTTCGCCCACCCGGGCAACCGGTTCTACCCGGCCCTGCTCCGGGCCGGGATCCTCCTCGCACCGGTCGACCCCTCGACGGGCATGACCGACGCCGACCGCGCGCGCTTCACCGCCCGGGGGCTCGGCATCACCAACCTGGCGCCGCGGGCCACGGCCAAGGCCTCCGAGCTCAGCCGCGAGGAGCTGCTCGACGGAGGACGGCGGCTCAGGGCGCTGGTGCGGGAGCGTCGGCCGCGCGTCGTGGCCGTCGCCGGGGTCACGGCGTACCGCCAGGCCTTCGACCGCCGCAAGGCCGTCCAGGGCCTCCAGGACGAGCCCCTGGAGGGTGCCGAGCTGTGGGTGGTGCCCAACCCGAGCGGGCTGAACGCCCACGAGACCACCGCCACCCTCGCCACGGCGTACGCCGGTCCCGCGCGGGCCGCGGGCCTCCTCTGACCCGCGATCCCCGACGCAGATCCTCCGACCCGCACCCGCACCGGAACGCGCCGGAGCCCGGCTCCCCCGAAGGGGAACCGGGCTCCGGTGAGACGTTCCAGCCTGAGTCGTTCCAGCTGGGCTGGTCGGACCTACGCGCCGCCGCCGGTGAGCTTCTCGCGAAGCGCCTGCAGGGCCTCGTCGGAAGCCAGCGAGCCGCCGTCGGTCTCGCCGGACTCCGTCTCGGTGTCGCCACCGCTGGAGTACGACGTGGCCTGGCCGGCCTCGACCTCGGCCACCTTGGCCTCGGCCTGCTGCTTGACGTGCGCCTCCCAGCGAGCGTGCGCCTTGGCGTACTGGTCCTCCCAGACCTTGCGCTGCTCGTCGAAGCCCTCGAGCCACTCGCCGGAGTCGACGTCGAAGCCCTCGGGGTAGATGTAGTTGCCCTGCTCGTCGTAGGTCGCGGACATGCCGTAGAGCGTCGGGTCGAAGTCCTCGCCCTCGACGGCCGCAGCGGTCTCGTTGGCCTGCTTGAGCGACAGCGAGATCCGGCGACGCTCGAGGTCGATGTCGATGATCTTGACCATGACGTCGTCGTTGACCTGGACGACCTGCTCGGGGATCTCCACGTGGCGCTCGGCCAGCTCGGAGATGTGCACCAGGCCCTCGATGCCCTCCTCCACACGGACGAACGAACCGAAGGGCACCAGCTTGGTGACCTTGCCCGGCACGATCTGACCGATCTGGTGGGTGCGGGCGAAGTGCTGCCACGGGTCCTCCTGCGTCGCCTTCAGCGACAGGGAGACACGCTCGCGGTCCATGTCCACGTCGAGGACCTCGACGGTGACCTCGTCACCGACGGTGACGACCTCGGACGGGTGGTCGATGTGCTTCCAGGACAGCTCCGAGACGTGCACGAGGCCGTCGACGCCACCGAGGTCCACGAAGGCACCGAAGTTGACGATCGAGGACACGACACCCTTGCGGATCTGGCCCTTCTGCAGCTGGGTGAGGAACCCGTGACGGACCTCGGACTGGGTCTGCTCGAGCCACGCACGACGCGAGAGCACGACGTTGTTGCGGTTCTTGTCCAGCTCGATGATCTTGGCCTCGAGCGTCTGGCCGACGTACGGCTGCAGGTCGCGCACGCGGCGCATCTCGACCAGCGACGCGGGCAGGAAGCCGCGCAGGCCGATGTCGAGGATCAGGCCGCCCTTGACGACCTCGATGACGGTGCCCTCGACGACGCCGTCCTCCTCCTTGACCTGCTCGATGGTGCCCCAGGCGCGCTCGTACTGGGCGCGCTTCTTGGACAGGATCAGCCGGCCTTCCTTGTCCTCCTTCTGGAGGACGAGGGCCTCGACCAGGTCGCCGACGGAGACGACCTCGTTCGGGTCGACGTCGTGCTTGATCGAGAGCTCGCGCGAGGGGATGACGCCCTCGGTCTTGTAGCCGATGTCCAGCAGGACCTCGTCGCGGTCGACCTTGACGATGGTGCCCTCGACGATGTCGCCGTCGTTGAAGTACTTGATCGTCGCGTCGATGGCTGCGAGGAAGTCCTCCTCCGACCCGATGTCGTTGATGGCGACCTGCGGAGCGTCGGAGAGAGTGGGGGTGATGGTCATAGGGAGAGAGGAACCTTCGGGTGGAGTAGGTCGTGCGGACACGCGCAGAAACCTTTGTTCACCATCACGAGTTGTGTTCTCGGGCCCCGGAGCGGGGAGACAGCGAGCGAGAGGCTGCTACGTCTGAGACTCAGGCAGACTTCTGGCGCCCCAGCAGTCTATCGGCCCACGTGGGTGAGCGTCCAACCGCATCACCCGGCCGGGACCACCAGCACGCCGGAGGGCTCGGCGCCGAGGCTGACCCGCTGACCGGGGCTGAAGTGGCGGGCAGCCGCACTGCCCATCTGCGCGCTGACCGGCGTCGCGTCGTCGAGGGTGCAGTGCACCCGTGAGATCGGGCCGAGGAACTCCACCGAGGTGACGGTCGCCGCTCCCCCGGACGCCGACCCGTCGCGCGCGTCGGTCACGGTGACGGCCTCGGGGCGCACCATCGCGGTGCCAGGGCCCGAGGCGATCGAGCCCTCGAGCGTGGGCACCGAGGTGCCCAGCACCCGGGCGGACCCGCCCTCGACCACGGCGGCGACCAGGTTGTTCAGGCCGACGAACTCCGCCACGAAGGGCGTGGTCGGGCGGGCGTAGAGCTCGACGGGGGTGGCGAGCTGCTCGAGGTGCCCCTGGTTCATCACCCCGACCCGGTCGGCGACCGCCAGCGCCTCCTCCTGGTCGTGGGTCACGAACAACGTGGTGGTGCCGACCTCGAGCTGCACCCGGCGGATCTCCTCGCGCAGCTGCACCCGCACCTTGGCGTCCAGCGCCGAGAGCGGCTCGTCGAGCAGGAGCACGCTGGGTCGGATGGCCAGCGCGCGCGCCAGGGCGACCCGCTGCTGCTGGCCGCCCGAGAGCTGGCTGGCGTACTTCTCCGCGTGGGTGGAGAGCCCCACGAGCTCGAGCATCTCCCCGGCGCGCGTGCGGCGGGCCGAGGTGCTCTCGCCGCGCAGCTTCAGGCCGAAGGCCACGTTGTCGATCACCGTCAGGTGCGGGAACAGGCTGTAGGCCTGGAAGACCATCCCCATGTCGCGCTTGTTGGCCGGGACCCGGGTGAGGTCCTTGCCGCCGACCGCCACCGATCCCGAGGTGGCCTCGTCGAGGCCGGCCAGGATGCGCAGGGCCGTGGTCTTGCCGCAGCCCGAGGGCCCCAGCAGGGCGACCAGCTCGCCCGGCTCGAGGTGCAGGGTCAGCCCGTCGAGTGCCTTGACGGTGCCGTAGACGCGGGTGAGCTCGTTCAGCTCGACGGTCAGGCCGGAGCGGTCGCGGGTGTCGTCGGTGGCGTTCGAGGTGGCCGAGGTGGGGGTGCTCATGAGGTGGCGGCTCCTGCAGGGGCGGAAGGATCGGCGGTGGTGGGGGCCGGCGAGGCCACCACCTCGGGAGGGGCGCCACCGTCGGTGCGGCGGGCCTGGCGGCCTCGCGTCAGCACCGAGAGCAGGGCGAGGAGCACGAAGCCCAGGAGCAGCACGGCCAGGGAGGCGGCGACGGCGGTCGGGCCGTCGGTCTTGCCGACCTGCACCACGACGACCTGCAGGTTCTGGAAGCCGCTGAGCGAGGCGATGGTGTACTCCCCCAGCACCACGGTGATGGACACGAACGCGGCCGAGACGATGCCCGACCAGATGTTCGGCACGACCACCCGCAGGATCGAGGTCGTCCACCCGGCGCCCAACGAGCGCGAGGCCTCGACCAGGGTGTGCAGCGGGATCGAGGACAGGGCGCCGTCGATCGCGCGGTAGGAGTACGGCAGCACCAGCACGACGTAGACGAAGGCCAGGGTGAGCGTCGAGCCGCCCAGGAAGTAGTAGACCCAGGCGTAGACGCCCTTGAGGCCCACCGCGATCACCAGGGCCGGGATGGTCAGCGGCAGCAGGCACAGGAACTCGATCAGCCCCGTGGCCCACGGCGCGCGCAGCCGCACCCAGATCATCGTCGGCACGAGCACGGCGAGCATCACGACCACGGTCACCGCGGCCAGGAGCAGCGAGATGGTGATCGCGGAGAACAGCTGGTCGTCCTGCATCAGGTTGCGCCAGGCCTGGAGCGTGCGCCCCGAGCCGCCGAGCAGGTCACGGGTGCTGAAGTCGGCCATCGCCAGCAGCGGCGCCGCGAAGAAGAGGCCGAAGACCGTGAGCAGCGACCAGCGCACGAGGCGGGTGCGGCCCTGGGAGGTGCCGACGGCGCTCACCGCAACCACCTCGACGTACGCCGGACGAGCGCGCTGTAGGCGACCATCACCACGGCGACCACCACGATCATCTCCAGGGCCAGGGCGTAGGCGAAGCCCGCCTGGCCCAGCACGACCTCGCTGGTCAGCGCCGCCCGGATGAGCAGCGGCAGGATCGGGCTGCCCTGGCTGACCAGCGCCGCCGCGGTCGCGTAGGCCGCGAAGGCGTTGGCGAACAGCAGCAGCATCGAGCCCAGGAACGCCGGGGTGAGCAGTGGCACCGCGACCTGGCGCCAGTACTGCCAGGTCGTCGCCCCGAGGCTGACCGCGGCCTCGCGCCACTGCTCGCGCAGGCCCTCGAGGGCGGGCACGAACACGATCACCATCAGCGGGATCTGGAAGTAGGTGTAGACGAGGATCAGGCCGCTGAGGCCGTAGAGCCACCCGTCGCCGGCCAGGTTGAAGCCGAGGTGGGACTGCGCCCAGACGGTGATCACGCCGTTGCCGCCGATGGTGGCCAGGAAGGCGAAGGCCAGCATGACGCCGCCGAACTGGGCGAGCACGCTGCACACCGAGAGCACGAACCGGCGGAACAGCGACGTGGGCGGGCTGCTCACCACGACCCAGCTGAGCACCGCGCCGAGCACGGCACCCAGGACCGCGGTGGTCCCCGACAGCAGGACGCTGTCGCGCAGGGCGCTGAGTGCCGTGCCGGTGAACAGCGCCCGGATGCGGCCGGTCGAGAGCACCCCGTCGGTGTAGACCGAGCCGACGACCACCGTGACGGTCGGGATGACCAGGAAGATCACCACGAAGGCGAGGAACGGCAGCAGCGGCAGGCCCTCGCGGACCTTGCGCGTGACGCCGCCCCTCGCCCCCTCGATGCTCACGCTCGAGCTCAGCCGATCGCCTTGGCCCAGTTGGCCGCGAGGTACTTCGTGGCCTTGGCGCTCTGGTCCTCGCTCACGACCACCGGCTCGCCGGCGACCTGGGGCAGGGCGTCGTAGGCGGCCTTGTCGATCGTGCCGGCCTTGACCATGGCGTCGGCGCGCACCGGACGGGCACCACCGGCGAGCCAGAGGTTCTGGCCCTCGTCGCTGTAGAGGAACTCCTCCCACAGGCGGGCGGCGGCCGGGTGGACGGCATCCTTGCTGATCGCCTGGAAGTAGTAGCCGGCGACCGGCTTGTCACCGGGGACGACGACCTTCCAGGTCTTCAGCTTCGCGGTCTCGGCGGCGTTCAGGTAGTCCCAGTCGATGACGACCGGGGTCTGGCCCGACTCGATCGTGGCGGCGGTGGGGTCGACCGGCAGGAAGTTGCCGGCCTTCTTCAGCTCGGCGAAGAAGTCCACACCCGGCTTCACGTCGTCGGCCGAGCCGCCCTTCGCGAGGGCGACCATGACGACGCCGGAGAACGCGGCGCCGGCCTGCGTCGGGTCGCCGTTGAGGGCGACCTTGCCCTTGTAGTCGGACTTGGTCAGGTCGTCGACGCTGGTGATGTCGGGGACCTTGCTGGAGTCGTAGCCGATCGACATGAACCCGCCGTAGTCGTTCACCCAGGCGCCGTCGGCGTCCTTGTACTGCGTCGGGATCTCGTCGAAGGTCGAGACCTGGTAGGGGGCGAACATCGCGGTGTTGGCCAGGGCGACGGACTGCCCGAGGTCGAACACGTCGGGCGCGGTGTCCTTGCCCTTCTGCTGGTTGGCGGCGTTGATCTCGTCCTGGCTGGCCCCGTCGGGGAGCTGGGAGTTGATCTTGATGCCGTACTTGCTGGTGAAGGCCTTGAGGATGTTGGCGTAGTTGGCCCAGGTGGGCGGGAGCGCGATGACGTTCAGCTCGCCCTCCTTCTTGGCCGCCTTGACCAGCGCGTCCATGCCGCCGAAGTCGTCGGCGGACGTCGCCTCGGAGACCTTGACCCCCGAGTCGGTGCTGCCGGAGGAGTTCTCCTTGGCGGGCGGGGAGCAGGCGGCCAGGGGGGCGGTGAGGAGGGCGGCCACGGCGGTGGCGGCGAGGATGCGGGAACGCTTCATGGGCGGACCTTCCGGTGAGCGGGGGGCGGCGGACCGACACGGCGGTTACCGCCCGGTGTCACCCAGGTGAAACGTAGCCCCGCCGGACCCCGGCGTCACGCATCCCGGGCCGTGGCGTCCCAGGTGGTGCGGCCGTGTCCGGTCCCGCCCTGTCCGGTCCCGCCCCGTCCCGGCTACCCGGACGCCAGCAGGCACCGGCGTGCGGCGAGGACCGGCGCGACGTCGGTCGACCGTGCGGCGAGCTCGACCAGGGCGTAGAGGTCGGCGGCGGCGCCCAGCGCGCGCAGCTCATCGACGCCGGGGGCGGACGGCGGCATGAAGGCGTGGTACGCCGCGAGCACGCCCTCGTCCAGCGCCCCGAGGGTCGGGCCACCCGGGTCGCGGCGCAGCAGGTGCCCCAGGTCGGCGTACGGCGAGCCGGCGTGGGCGAACTCCCAGTCCAGGACCCCGGTGACCGCGAGGGTGTCCGGGTCGACCAGCACGTTCTTCGCGTCGAGGTCGCCGTGGACCAGGCAGCTGCGGTGCACGCCGTCGAGCAGGTCCTGGGCCCGGGCGGCCACCCCGCCCAGCCGCGTCGTCACCTCGGCCCCGAGCACCACGGCGAGCCGCTCCTCGTGGGCCGCGAGCCAGGACTCGAGGTCGCGCAGGTGGCCCGGCAGCGGGGTCGGGACCAGGCTGCGGTCCTCGAAGAGTCCCGGCGCCGCCTGGACCATGTGGCCGAGCCGTGCCGCCACCTCGCCGAGCCGCTCCCCCACGCGTCGCTGCCGGTCGGCCGGCAGGTCCTCGAGGAGCAGCTCGAGCCGCACGCCCGGGAGGTGCTCGGTCACGAGCAGCCCGGGGGCGCCCGCGACCGGGTCGCCGCGGCGTACCTCCAGGACGCGGGGCACCGGCAGCAGGTCGCGCACCAGCTCGAGCAGCGCCGCGTCGATCTCAGGCGCGAGCGGCCCCCGGGACACCGAGCGGCCGCCGTAGATCCGGACCACCGTCCGCTCGCCCCCGAGCGCGGTGAGGTCGGCCAGGAACGTCTCGCCGCTCCACCCCCCGGGCAGGGGCTGCAGCCCCTCGGGGGCGGAGACGCCCTCGCCCTGCGCGATCAGCCCACCATCGGGCTGACCACTGCGCTCACCACTGGGCTCACCACTGGGCTCACCACTGGGCTCGGTCATGGCACCGGAGCCTGCCACGTCCGCCGCGGGGGCTAGCCTCGACGCGTGACCGGTGTGCGGCCCGAGAGGCGACCTGTCGGCGAGGCCGAGTCCCTGAAGGCCAACGCGGCCGACTGGGACGCCTACGCCGACGAGTACCAGTCGACCCACGGCGAGTTCCTCGGCGACGCCGGCTTCCTGTGGGGGCCCGAGGGGGTCCGCGAGGACACCCTGGGAGCGCTCGGACCGGTCGAGGGACGCGACGTCCTGGAGATCGGGTGCGGCGCCGGGCAGTGCTCGCGCTGGGTGCTGGAGCGCGGTGGCCGCCCGATCGGGATCGACGTCGCGATGCGCCAGCTGCAGCACAGTCGTCGCATCGACGAGGAGCACGGGGTCGTCGTGCCGACCGTGCTCGCGACGGCCGCCGACCTGCCCTTCGCCGACGACAGCTTCGACGTGGTCTTCTCCGCCTTCGGCGCCCTGCAGTTCGTCGCCGACGCGACGGCGCTGGTCGCCGACGTCGCCCGGGTGCTCCGGCCGGGCGGCACCTTCGCCTTCTCGGTCACCCACCCGACCCGGTGGATGTTCCAGGACGACCCCGGCGAGGAGGGTCTGGTCGCGTCGCAGTCCTACTGGGACCGGACGCCGTACGTCGAGGTCGACGACGTCACCGGCGAGACCCGCTACGTCGAGCACCACCGCACCCTCGGCGACTGGGTCGCGGCGATGGCCGCGCAGGGGTTCGTGCTGACCGACCTGCACGAGCCCGAGTGGCCGGCCGACCACGACCGCACCTGGGGCGGGTGGAGCCGCACCCGCGGGATGCTCACGCCCGGGTCGGCGATCTACGTCGCCCACCTGGGCTGACGCGGACCCACCGGCCCGGAGGCGCCGGGATCAGGCCTGGCGGCGTCCCCGGCCGAGGACGAGCAGGGCGACCGCGCCGAGCAGGCACAGCACGCCGCCGATGATGCCGACCAGGGGCACCACGCGGGTGATCAGGTTCAGCGAGCTGATGTTGGCCTTCGCGTCCTTCACGTTGGCCGCGACCTGCGCGTCGGTGAAGTCCAGCTTCAGGTCGAGGACCTTCTGGCCGCTGTCGAGCGCCCGCTGCTGGTCGTCGGTCTGGTTGATGATCGCGCCGGTGCGCGGGTCGACCGAGATCTCCTTGACGTCGTCGTAGGTGCCGTTGACGCCGTCGGCGATCTCGATCGGGGCCTTGGCCACCTCGATCTTGTAGACGTAGGTCTCCAGGCCACCGATCGTCCTGGTGCGGTCGAACTTCGCGTCGACGGCCTTGCCCGCGGTGCCGTCCCAGTAGGGGTAGGTCTTCTTCTCGGCGTCGAAGGGCCACTTGTTCTGCAGGCCCTCGTGCTTCGTGGCGTCGGAGGGGAGGTACTTGCTGGTGTTCACCGCCATCGCGGTGGTGCGGTCGGTCGCGAAGACGTCGGTGGAGGCCGAGACCAGGCGGGGGTCCTTGCCGTCCACGCACTCGCCCGGCTCGTCCCGGTCGATCACCAGGCAGCTGGAGTTCGTGAACGCGACGACCTTGCCGTCGGAGACCTTCGAGTCGGCCTTGGTGATGCTCGAGGCCTTCACCGGGTTGGACTCCAGCTCTCCCGTCGCGACGTTGAGCTTCTCCGCCTGGCCGCTGAGCAGCGTCGTGGAGTTGACGTCGAGGGGGGTCTTCTTGACCATCCCGGGAGCCCAGATGGCGGCCACCAGACCGGCCACCAACAAGAACCCACCGAGGCCGAACAACACCGGAACCAACTTGCGCATCTACTGTCCTCCCAGAACGTGGTCGCCGGACTGTAGCCCACCTGACGTCCATCCAGTGAGACGCCCCTCACAGACATCGGTCACAGGTCGGGCGCGGGCTACTCACCGGTAGGCACCGTGGTTCCTGTGGCATAGTTCCGGGCGGCAGAGGAGGCTGGGTGCGAGAGCTCATGGCACGACTGGGTCGTCGTGTGGAGGCCCTCGGCAGCTCCCCGTCGAAAGCCGGTCTAGTCCTCGGCTCCGCGGCGCTGCTCGTGCTCGCCCAGCTGGCCCTTCGTGCCTGGGCGCTGTACCCGAGCTGGTTCTACCTCGACGACTACCTCCTGCTCCTGCGGGCCCAGCAGGGCCCGGGGCTCGATGTGCTCCTGGCACCGCACAACGGTCACCTGATGCCCGCGGGACGGCTGCTCGCCTGGCTCGTGCTGTCCTCGGGGACGCTGAACTGGGGCCTGGTGGCCACGACGACGCTGCTGCTCCAGGCGGCGGCCGACGTGGCCGCGGTGTGGATGCTGGTCACGCTGTTTGGTCGTCGGTGGGGCGTCCTCGCCCCTCTGGGGCTGTACCTCTTCGGGACGCTCACGCTGCCCGCCCTGATGTGGTGGGCGGCGAGCCTGAACCAGCTGCCGATGCAGACCGCCTTCTTCGTGGCCGTCGCGGCGTGGGTGCACCACCTGCGCGGCGGGCGACGACGGTGGTTGCTCACGACGGTGGTCGCGGTGGCGTTCGGGCTGGCCTTCGACGTCAAGGCGCTGCTGATCCTGCCGGTCCTCGCCTTCCTGCTGCTGGCCTACTTCTGCACGGGCAGCCTGAGGGCGCGGGTCCTGGAGGGCGTACGCCGCCGCTGGCCCGCGGCGCTGTGCCTGGGTGGTGCGGCTGCGGCCTACGTGGCCTACTACGTCACCGCGGTCGACGCCCCCTTCACCACGGTCTCCGCCACCGAGGTGCTGAGCACGGCGTCGTCCATGGTCGGCACCGGCTTCGTCACCGCAGCCGTGGGCGGCCCGTGGCGCTGGAGCCCCCCGACCGCGCCCAACGTGGGTGCGGCCCCGCCCGACGTCGCGGTCCACCTGGCCTGGGTCGTGTCCAGCCTGGTGGTGCTGTACGCCGCCCTGCGGCGCCGCCGCACCCTGCGTGCCTGGGCGTTGCTGCTGGGCTACTTGACGTCGCCCTGCTCGCACTGCTCGTCACCAGCCGGGTGGCGGTCTACGGTTCCGGGCTGGGCCTGCAGTTCCGCTTCCTCACCGACGCGGCCTGCGTCTTCACCCTGGTGGTCGGGCTGGTGTTTCTCCCCCTCCTCGGCGCCCGGGAGTCGAGCGAGGAGCGCGTCGAGCCGTGGCTCCGCAGCCCGCTCCCCCGCGTGGCCGTCCTCGCCCTCGTCGTGGTGCTCGTCGCGTCCGATGTCCTGAGCTCGGTGCGCTACGTGTCGTTCTGGCACCGCAACAACACCAGTGCGGCGTACTCCCGCAACCTGGAGGGCGACCTCCGCGCCGGCGGACCGGTCGACCTGGCCGACCTGGCCGTGCCGGGAGGAGTCGTCGAGCCCCTGGCCGCGCCGGCCAACCAGCTGGAGCGCTTCGTGTCCCTGCTGCCGAACCAGGCCAGGTTCCCGACGGCCACGGCCGGCCTCAACGTCGTCGACGACGCGGGACGGCGTGCGCCCCGCGCAGATCCGCTCGACGTTGCAGTCCGCGCCGGGACCCGAACCGGGCTGCGGGTGGCGGGTCAGCGGCGAGGGCCTCACGATCCCGCTGGACGCCCGAGCCGTCGACTACCCCTGGTGGGTCCGGGTCGGCTACCTCTCGTCGGCCTCCTCCCCGGTGCGGGTGAGCGCGGGTGACGTGACCGTCCCGACCGAGGTCCGGGCCGGACTGCACAGTCTCTTCGTCCGCCTCGACGGCACGTTCTCGGCCGTGCGATTCGACGGGCTCTCCCCCGGCACGACGCTCTGCGTGGACACCGTCCAGGTGGGGGACGCCGTACCCTCGGACCCACGATGAGCGACCAGCAGACGATGGAGCAGGAGCTCCTGCGCCACGAGTTCCCGGTGCTCGACAGCCTGCGCGCCGTGGGGGCCCTCGCGGTGTTCACCACCCACGCCGCGTTCTGGGCGGGTGCCTACACCCGTGACGGGGTCTGGGGCACGCTGCTGGCCCGCCTCGACGTCGGTGTCGCCGTCTTCTTCGTGCTCTCCGGGTTCCTGCTCTCGCGGCCCTTCCTCGCCCGGGCGCTGCTGCGCCAGGAGTCACCGCCGATCGGGCGCTACTTCCTCAAGCGGGCCCTGCGGATCCTCCCCCTGTACGTCGTCACCGCCGTGCTCGCCCTGTGGCTGATCACGGGCAACGACGACCTGGGTCCGCGCGACTGGCTGGTCACCCTGCTGATGGGCAACACCTTCGTGGACCCGACCCTGCCCAACGGCCTCACCCACATGTGGAGCCTGGCCGTCGAGGTGACGTTCTACCTGGTGCTGCCGCTGCTGATGCTCGCTGCGGTGGGCCGTCGGAGGCGTCTGGACCCGCGTCGCGTGATGGCCGTGGTGGTGCTGATGGCGGCCGTCTCGTGGTGGTGGATCCTGTCGGGCGCGCCCGAGGTGGGCGCGGTGACGTCCTCCCAACCGGGGCAGTGGCTCCCGGCGTACCTCGGCTGGTTCGGCATCGGCCTCTTCCTGGCCCTGGTCGAGCTGCTGCACCGGCGGGACGTCTGGACCCCGGTGACCGCGCGCATCGTCTCCCTCGCCCGGCAGCCAGGAGCGTGCTGGGCGATGGCCGCCGGTCTGCTCCTCGTGGCCGCGACCCCGATCGCCGGCCCCTCGATGCTGGCCGCTCCGACGCCCGGGCAGGTGCTGACCAAGAACGTCCTGTACGCCGCCATCGGCACGCTCGTGGTGCTCACGGGCGTGTTCGCCCAGGAGGGCGGACGCTTCCGACGGGTGCTGTCCCACCGGGTCGCCCGGCATCTGGGCTTCGTGTCGTTCGGCTTCTTCTGCCTGCACCTGCCCGTGCTGCACCTCGTGATGTGGGTGACCGGCTGGCAGCTCTTCGACGGCCGCTTCGTGGCCATCTGGCTCGTGGGCCTGGTCACCAGCCTGGTGGCCGCCGAGCTGGCCTACCGCCTGGTCGAGCTCCCCGCGCTCCGCCTTCGCGACGTGCGCCTGTCCGACCTGCGGCGCCGGTCGCCGGCCAGCGACACAGCGACCACCACCGGCACCAGCACCAGGTAGTGCGGCCACGCGCTCTCGCCGGCCCACCCGGTCGGGTGCGCCCACGGATGCACGACGTAGGCAGCGGCGGCCACGACCGCGGTCCCGCCGAAGACCCAGGGCACCACGTCGGGCGCACGCCGCCGCAGGGCGTGTGCCAGACCCGTCGCGACCACGGCCACCACGCCGCCGGGCCACCCGGCGACGAGGACGGCGGCGACCAGGGCGGCGCCGAGCGCCGCCGGGGCGCCGAGACTGGCGGCCCCGACCGGCTCGGGCCCACTCCCGCGCCTACGTCGCAGCGGGCCGAGCACGAGACCGAGCAGGACGAACAGGCACAGCAGACCTGCACCGAGCCCGACGCGGTAGGTGGTGTCGGGCGCGAAGGTCGCCTGCACGGGCGTGGACGAGGACCGCAGGAACCAGCCCTGCTGCCAGCCGTTCAGCACCACGGCATGCAGGGGGCGTCCGTCCTGCTGGGCCCGCCACCCCGGGTTCTGGTTCTGGCCCAGGTCGAGCACCCGCGCATCCCCGCCTGAGGGGTCCACGACCCGGCGTACTGGACTGGTCACCTCGGTGGGGGCGTCCTGCCCCACGGTCGTGGCGGGCGGGGCCATCGGGTCGCTGAGCACCAGCGACACCGCGTCGAAGGCGCTGGACCCACGCAGGGAGACGTCGTTGGGGCCGGCGCGGAGGGCGATCGGCGCGTCACCTGCCTCGGCTTGCGCGACCGGTGCGACGGAGTCGGCGCCGCCCGGGCAGACCGCCGCCGGCAGGTGCCGCCCGCTGACGAGCTGGGCCGGCCAGGCGGTGACGGCGGTCTGCCGCAGGACGCCGTTCACCGTCACCGCCGGGCCGCTCCCGCATCCGAGGTCGACCGCCCGGGTGGACACGACCGAGGGCACGTACGGCAGCCCGGCCAGCCGGAGATCGGTGACGCCCACGGCGAGCTGGGTCTGCCGGGCCCCGAAGTCCAGCCCGGTCGCGAACCGGGCCTCGTCGACCTGCACGGTGAGCTGGGAGGCACGGAACGGCGCGAAGGTGGCGCGCCCGTCGGCGTCCAGGGTCACCTGACGGCGGCCGCCCGGCCACACCAGGGTCACCTCGCTGGGACGTCGGGCGGCGGTCTCGTCGGACGTGGCGAGGGTGAGGCCGGTCAGGGTGCGCTGGCCGATCCAGTTCAGCCGCAGCGTGGGTCGGAAGTCGCCCTTGCGCGCGACCCACGTCGTGGTCGGGTCTCCGTCGATCGCGGCGACCGGCGAGCCGCGCGGGTCCAGGGTGCCCACCGAGGAGGCGGTGACGCTCACCGGCTGGCCGCGCTGCACGAGCGCGTCGAGGGCCGCACCCGCACGAGGCCGCACGCGCAGGCTCGGCAGCAGGTCCTGCGCGCGCCCGAGCGTGAATCGACGGTCGAACCCGGCGTCCTCCTCGCTCGTCCGCTCGCGGCCCGGGGCGCAGCGCACGTCCCCGTCGACCACGGCGCAGCCGCGGCGGGCGTCGAGGTCTGCCCGGAGGACGACGGCGGCGGGGTCGCCCCACGAGCGCGGGGTGGTGGGCAGCACGAGCCGGCGTACGACGGAGCGACCGGGCCAGCCCACCTCGGCCAGGGACAGCACCGAGCTCGAGGCGGACTCGACCTGGATCCACGTGGTCGGCCCGTCCGGGACGTCGAGCACGACGCGCTCCCCCGCGTCGAGGGCCCGTTCCCGGCTGACCCCGGCGGCCGTCCGGACCCGCAGCACCTGGTTGTCCTGGGACTCCCCGCCTGCGACCACGCTCACCCGGCGTACGTCGGTGGGGGCCTCGAGGTCGACCCGCCACGACGCCCTCCCCTCCTGGCCGGGCGCCGAGACCCAGCTGGTGGCCGGCGAGCCGTCGACCGCGGCGTAGGGCAGCTCGCCACGTCGGGAGCCGCCGGCAGCGTCCGGCGTCCGAGGCGGAGGACGACGCCGAGAGCGACCTGGCCCCCTCGAGCACGGCGCGGGTGGCCCACCTGTCCTCACCGGGGTCGACGTAGTCGCGCCTCGGGCTGTCGTCGCGAAGCAGGTCCCCCGGGGTCAGCACCGCCGAGTAGCCGTCGTGGATCCGCGGGAAGGAGCGCTCGCGCTCGCGCAGGCCGTCGGTCAGCACAAACCCGCGCCTGCCGGCGGGCGTCCGGCGCCGGGCTGCACGTCGGTCGCCGAGCACGGACGGGTCGGGGCCGATGACGCCGAGGTCGTCGAGGTCGAGGAGGTCCTCGGGACCGCCCGCCACGACCGTCGGGGCCCCGCCGGTCCAGGACGTCGCCGGCGCCGGGCGACGCGGAAGACCTCGATCGCGGGGTAGCGCGCCTGCCAGCCGCCGTTGACCACGCTGCGCAGGCCGCCGCTTCGTGAGGGCGTCGCCGCCCACGTCGGGCCGAACGTCGGCCGCGCGGGTCAGCCCCGGCGAGTCCGCCAGGGCCTGGTGCACCAGCACCGGGTCGGGCACGTCGCCGCCGCGGGCGCAGGTCGTTGCGCACGACGAGGTAGCCCACCCCGGTGCGCCGCAGGAAGGCCGCCAGGCCGGCCGAGCCCTGCGCCCTGGGCGAACCGGTCCTCGATCGCGTCGAGCATCCGGATGTTGCCCGCGGGGTCAGCGGGATGGCGTTGCGCACCGCCCACGGGGAGCCGGCCAGGAACTGCAGCGGCTCGTCGCGCGGAGTCCCCCACAGGTAGTCGCCGAACGCCGAGCCCGGCGCCAGCAGCGCGCGTGCCGGCGCCGTCGTGGTCGTCCAGCCAGCCGGCGGCCTCGGCCAGTAGTCCGGCACGTCGGTGACCCGGGCCGCCGGCTCGAGCGGCCGAGCGAGCGGCGGGCAGTCGCAGCACCCACCACCCCGAGCAGCGACCAGCCCGACCAGCACCGACCGGTTGACGCGGTCGAGCCGGGCCTGCGAGGTCGCCGGCCCGGCCGGGCGCGGCCGCCTCGGCGGGGCGGCCAGGACGCGGTCGAGCACGAAGGCCAGCCCGAGCACCAGCGGCAGCCGGATGACCGGGTCGAACTTGTGCACGTTGCGCAGCGGGGCGAGGGCGCCGTCGAGCAGGCCGCGCAGCTCGGCCGGCGAACCAGCCCTGCGACCGCGCCCACGTGGCCCGGCCGTGACCATCAGCAGCCCGACCAGCACGCCGAGCGACCAGGAACAGCCGGTGCGGGTTGCGCCGCGTCGATGCAGTCCGGCCAGCCCGAGCCAGCAGCACGAGCCCGCTGTTGAGCGCCAGGATAGCCGGTGATCAGCAGGTCGTTGCCGGCGCGCGAGTCGGCCGACGACGTAGGGCACCCAGTCCGAGGTGCCGCGCAGCGCGTCGAACAGGGTCGTCGGGAACGTGGTGACGGTGGCGGTCTCGATGAAGTCGAGGAAGGGCGGGCTGTAGGCGCCCATCACGAACAGCGGCACCAGCCACCACAGGGTGCCGAGCAGGGTGAAGAGCGGCCACCACACCATCAGGCGCCGTACGCCGGGGCCCGCGCGTCGCGGGTCAGCAGCCAGATCACGCCCAGGGGCAGCACGGCGAACGTCGCGGCGGCGTTGACGCCGCCGACCATGGCCACCGCCAGCGGCCGAGAGCGCGGCCGCCCGGCGCGGCGAGCCGCGCGTCGGCGCCGCAGCACCAGCGGGAGCAGCACCCACGGCGCGAGCGCGCTGGGCCAGGCCTCGATCGAGATCGGACCCAGGACGCGTGAGCATCCGCGGCGAGAGCGCGAAGGCGAGCCCGCCGACCACGCACGGCGAGGTCGGAGCGCGACGCCCAGCGCCCGGGCGAGCCGCGCGGTGCCGAGGAAGGCGACGCAGAGGACCAGCGCCAGCCACAGCCGCTGGACCACCCAGCCCGGGAGGTCGAGCACGTGCGCCGAGGCGAAGAACGGGCCCATCGGCCACAGGTAGCCGTAGGCCTGGTTCTGCAGCTGGCCGAAGGCGCCGCGGTCGTCCCACAGGTGCAGCGCGCGGCCGAGGAACTCGACCGGGTCGACAGCAGGTCGAACTTGGTGTCGGCGACGAGGCAGCCCGGGCGCCTGGACGAAGGCGAGCCCGACCAGCAGCGACGCACGCCGCGGCGAGCGGAGCCGGACCCGGGTCGCGCGGTCGGCGCGGTCAGCTTCTTGCGCAGCACGAGCACGAGGTTCCACGTCACCACCTCGCGCACGCACCGGCACGCGCAGCAGCCAGCAGGACCACCGCGGGTTGTAGCGCGGGAACAGCTGCGACGACGTCGGCCCGCGTCCTGCGAGCGCGCCCAGCGCAGCCCGTCCGCGACGGTGACCGCGAACAGCGACTCGCCGAACCTGTTCTTCGGCTCGTGGCCGTGCGTGCGGCGGTAGCGCCGGCGGGCCCGCCCGCCGCCCAGGTAGTGCCAGGGCGCGGTCTCGTGGCCGCCCCAGGGGCCGAACCAGACGGTGTAGCTGATGAAGCGATGCCGCCCGGGCGGGTGACCCGCACCATCTCGTCGGCCATCCGCCACGGGTCGGGCACGTGCTCGAGGACGTTGGAGGAGTAGCAGACGTCGAGGCAGTCGTCGCGGAACGGCAGCTGCATCCCGCTGCCGATGACCGTGCCGCGGCGCGATCTCGCCCAGCCCGGCGAGCTCGCCGACGTCGGCGTCCAGGGCGAAGTACGTCGCCCCGGCCGCCTCGAAGGCGTCGCGGAAGTAGCCGGGCCCGCCGCCGACGTCGAGCACGTGGCGCCCGGCCAGGTCGACGTAGTGCGCGAGCTGGCCGACGGAGTCGTCGGCGAGCGCGGAGTAGAACCGGTCGGGGTCGGGCTGCTCGTGCCGGAACTCGCGCAGCAGCCGCACCGACCGCCGCAGGGTGGCGCGCCACCGGGGGTTCGGCGACAGCGGGTCGGTGGGGCACGCGGGCGACCATATCCCGAGACGTAGCGGTGTGCCGCGATGTGACCACCCTCGACCGACCTCGCCGGCACCGGCACGTCGTCTTCCTGAGCTGGCGCGACACCCGCAACCCCGAGGGCGGCGGCGCCGAGCGCTACCTCGAGAAGATGGCGCGCGGGGCTGGTCGAGCGCGGCTGCCGGGTGACGATCTTCTGCGCGGCCCACGCCGCCGCCCCGCCCGACGAGATGGTCGACGGCGTCCGCTTCGTGCGCCGCGGCTCCAAGCTCACGGTCTACCCCGCCGGCATGGCGCGCGCTGCGCCGCGGCGACCTCGGCCGGGTCGACGTCGTCGTCGACGTCCAGAACGGGCTGCCGTTCTTCACCCGCCTGGTGACCCGGCGGCCGGTCGTCGTCCTGGTCCACCACGTCCACCGCGAGCAGTGGCCGGTCGTCTACCCCGGGCTCACCGGCCGGGTCGGCTGGTGGATCGAGCGCCGGCTCGCGCCCCGGCTCTACCGCCGCTGCGCAGTACGTCGCGGTGTCCCGCGCCACCCGCGCCGAGCTGCGCGAGCTCGGCGTACGCGGGCCGCGGGTCGCCGTCGTGCACAACGGCACCGACCCGCGTCGCCCGCGAGCGCCGGCAAGTCGCCGCACCCCGATGGTCGCCGTCGTCGGCCGGCTGGTCCCGCACAAGCAGGTCGAGCACGCCATCGACGCCGTCGCTCGTGCTGCGCGGACGAGTTCCCGGACCTGCGCCTGCACGTCGTCGGCAGCGGCTGGTGGGAGGCCGCGCTGCACGCGTACGCCGCGCGAGCGCGGCGCCGGGGACAGCGTGGTCTTCGAGGGCCACGTCGAGGAGGAGCGCAAGCACGAGCTCTACGAGCGAGCGTGGGTGCTGGCGCTGCCCTCGCTGAAGGAGGGCTGGGGCCTGGTGGTCGGCGAGGCCGGCATGCACTCCACCCCGGCGGTCGCCTACCGCAGCGCCGGCGGCACCCGCGAGTCGATCGACGACGGGGTCTCCGGCCTGCTGGTCGACACCCCGGCCGAGCTCACCGCCGCGCTCGCCCGCGTGCTGGGCGAGGAGGCCCTGCGGGCGCGGCTCGCGGCGGGTGCCCAGGAGAAGAGCCACGCCTTCACCTGGCAGCACGCGCAGAGCTCGTTCGCCCTGGTGGTCGGCGAGGTGCTCGAGGGGCGGCGGGTCGAGAGCCAGGACCCGGAGAGCCAGGACTCCGACCTGGACCGGTGAGTCCTGGGCCCGCGTCCGGGAGCGCCCGCGCCAGGACGTGCGAAAACGCCCCGCGAGCCGTGCTCACCGGGGCGCCTCAGCGGTGCGTCAGGTCAGCCGTTGCTGCCGTAGTCGATGCTGACCGGCTGCGAGATGTCGGTCGGGGACGTGCCCGGCGCGCTCGTCTGCGAGCTGACCAGCCCGATCACGGACACGGCGGCGACGGCGCCGCCCGCGAGGATGCTGCCGATGGTGACAAGAATCGTGGTACCCACAGTTGATGGCCCTCCCTGGACTCGGAGCAGATGCTAGCAGCGAGACCCCACATCTCCTGCATCGACGGGTCAGCCGCGCCGCGGTCGACGACGCGCCCGCCAGGCGTGGCGCGACGAGGACCAGGCCGACCAGGAACAGCCCACCGAACGCGGCCCAGCCGGCGGCCACGGCGACCGTCCACGAGGTCGGGGTCGCCCGTCTCGCGCACCGCCCCGAGCCGTCGTACGCGCAGGTCGGGCCCGTCGTGGACCAGCGTGCCGGCGACGTCCGGCACGTCGTCCGAGGCCCGGCCCACGTCCTTCTCGGTGACCACGAACCCCACCCCGAGGTCGGCCAGCGCCCGCGCCCGGGCCTGCGCGTCGCCGGCCCCGAGGGCAGCGGCCACGGCACGCACCCGGGCGTCCTCCCCGACCACCCGGCGCCCCGACACGAACAGGTCGTCGGCGGCGACGTAGTCGGGGGTGAGGAACCGCCCGACCGGGTCCAGGACCTTGTGGCCGTCGTTCCAGACCGGCTGGCGGTAGCTGCTCAGCGGCAGCAGGAGGACGTCGCCCGTGGCGCCCGCGGCGGTCTGGGCCCGCACGGCCCCGCGCGCGGCCGCGTAGTCGGCGGGGTAGGAGGTCGGCCGTCAGCCGACCCGACCAGCCGAGGGCCACGTCGGGCAGCACCGCCACGGGCAGGAGCAGCAGCGCGAGCACCGCGGTCGGCCGGGCCGCTCGTGGGAGCGCTCCGGACACCCGCGCCGCGCCATGACCGACGACCGCCGCCAGCAGCGGGGCGCAGAGGGCGAGCAGCCGCGCGCCGTCGCGCACCAGACCCCCACCCGGCAGGTGCTCCCCCACCCAGCCCGTCACCCCGGGGCTCGCCCAGGTGAGGACGGCCAGGCCCCAGCCCACCCCCCAGCACACGGCGTACGCCGCGACGTCGCGGCCGCCGGCCGCCTCCCGCCAGCGCCGCAGGCCCACGCCCACCAGGAGGAGCAGCAGCACCAGCGACACCCAGGCCAGCACGCCGGTGCGCGAGCCGGGCACCACCTCGCTGTTCCAGATGCCGCCGAGGCCCAGGGCCGCGAGCGGGCCGGGGACCGATCCCTCGTCGGCCAGGGCGAAGACCCGAGCCCCGAGGGGGTCGGTGAAGGCGCTGCCCGCGTGCAGCGCACCGGCCACCAGCCACGGCGCGTTCGCGGCCGCGACCAGGCCCGCGAGCGCCAGCCACCGGCGGGGGCTCCGGCTCGCGGCGAACGCGACCACCACCAGCGCCGAGACCAGGCCGGCGCTCGCGCTGAGGCTGCCGAGCGGCAGCACCCACCACAGCGCCGCCGGCACCCGGCCCGAGGTCCGCCAGGACCGGGCGTGCCCCACCAGCCAGGGCAGCGCGGCGTACCCGACGAGGACGGGCCAGTGGCCGATCAGCAGGCGCTCGGCCACGAACGGGTTCCAGACGTAGAACCCGGCCGCCGCCAGCGGGGCGACGAGCGAGGACCGGTCGGTCAGGCGGGCGGCTCCCGCCCCGCCGAGGACCAGGCACCCGAGGAGGACGACCTTCTGCAGCACCGCGCCGCCGAGCACCTCGTCCAGGACCGCGACCACGGCGTCGGAGGGCACGGCGCGCGGCAGCCCCGACCCCAGCCCCCAGAAGTCCGACCGCAGGGCCAGGTCGGGCACCCACACCATGTCGTAGCTGAGCACGTAACCCGGGCCCAGGGCGGGGCCGAGGAGCAGCAGTGCCAGCAGCAGGGACCAGCCCCAGGGCAGGGCCGCCCGCCAGGACGGTCGCGCCCCCCGCTCGGGGCCGGCGCCGTCCCTGCGCACGGGCGGCCTCCCCCTCAGAGCGGCAGCTTGCGGAACAGGGCCCGCGGGACGTGCCGCAGGCCCGACATCACCGGGCGCATCGCGGCCGGCACCCACACCAGGTCACGGCCGCGGGCGACCGCGTCGACCACGGCCGCTCCCACCTCGTCGGCGGTGACCGCCAGCGGGGCGGCCTCGCGACCGGCCGTCATCTTGGAGTGCACGAATCCGGGGCGCACGACGCTGACGTGCACGCCGTGCTCGCGCAGGGCCTCCCCCAGCCCGAGGTAGAACGAGTCGGTGCCGGCCTTGCCGGAGCCGTAGACGAAGTTCGAGCGACGCACGCGCTCACCGGCGACCGAGGACAGCACCACGATCGTGCCGTGCCCCTGGTGGCGCATCGCCTGGCCGAGCAGCACCCCGACGCTGACGGGTGCCACGTAGTTGACCCGGGCGTGCTCGACGGCGCTGGCGTGCTGCTGCCACGCGGTCTCCTCGTCGCCCAGGACGCCGAACGCGACCACCGCGACGTCGACGTCACCGCCGGCGAAGCACTCCTCCAGCACGCGGGGGTGGCTGTCGGTGTCCTCGGCCTCGAAGTCGACCTCGCGGACGGTGAGGCCCAGGGCGCGCAACGACTCCGCGGCCGTCGTACGCCGGGGCGTGGGCCGCGCCGCCAGCGTCACCCGGGGCGAGCCCTGCCGGGCCCAGTGCCGCGCGGCCGCCAGGGCGATGTCGCTGGTGCCGCCGAGGAGCAGCACCGACTGGGGCTGGCCGAGAGAGTTCACCATGGAGGCATCCTTGCGCTAGATCCGGAGTCGTCGTGACAGGTCGGAGGCGAACACGCCGTCGGGGTCGACGCGGGCCCGCACGGCCCGGAAGTCCTCGAGCCGCGGGTAGGACGCGGCGAAGGTCTCCGCCGACATCCGTGAGTCCTTGGCCAGGTAGAGCCGGCCGCCGTGCTGCAGCACCTCGCGGTCCAGCTCGCCGAGCAGCGGCACCAGGCCGGGGTCGGTGGGCACGTCCAGGGCCAGCGTCCAGCCCTGCAGCGGGAAGGACAGGAACCCCGGGTTCGCGGGACCGAAGCGCTTGAGGACCGAGAGGAACGACGGGTGCCCGGCGTGGGCGATCCGCTCGAGCAGCCGCGGCACGGCCGCCTCGGCGGAGTCGGGCAGCACGAACTGGTACTGCACCAGGCCCGGCGAGCCGTAGAGCCGGTTCCAGCCCGCGACCATGTCGAGGGGGTGGAAGAAGGCGCCGACGGTCTGCAGCTCGCCCTCGCGCAGCCGTGGTGCCTTGCGGAACCAGAGCTCGTTGAAGGCCCGGATCGCCGGGCGCGAGATCAGGTGGCGCGGCACGGCCCGCGGGGCCGAGACCAGGGGGGCCGCCGGCAGGTGCCAGCGGTCGCGCCCGGGCGGCAGGGCGTCGAGCGGGGCGTGCTCCCCCAGCGTCAGCACCGAGCGGCCGAGGTGACGGCCGCGGGCGAGGGTGTCGATCCAGGCGACGGAGTGCGTGGTCTCGTGGTCGGCCGCCCGCATCCGGCCCATCAGGGTCTCGAGGTCCTCGATGCGCTCGGTGCGCACCGACATCCACCCGGTCTCGACGCGCGGCACCCGCACCACCGCGCTGAGCACGACGCCGGTCAGGCCCATGCCGCCCACTGTGGCCCAGAACAGCTCGGGGTCCTGGTCGGGCAACGGGCCGACGGTGCGCACGGACCCGTCGGCGACGAGCAGCTCGAGGGACGCGACGTGCTGGCCGAAGCTGCCGTCGCGGTGGTGGTTCTTGCCGTGCACGTCGGCCGCGATCGCGCCACCGACCGTGACGTAGCGCGTGCCCGGCGTGACCGGCACGAAGTGGCCGGTCGGCAGCAGTGCCCGCATCAGCGCGTGCAGGTCGGTGCCGGCCGAGACCCGCACGACCGGCCCGCCCTCGGCCGACTCGTCGAGCTCGATGCGCCCCGGCAGCGGGGCGATCACGGTGCCGCCGGCGTTCTGGGCGGCGTCGCCGTAGGAGCGGCCCAGCCCGCGGGCCAGGACGCCGCGGTCGCGCACCGCGGGGTCGAGGTCGCGCAGCAGCGCGGGCAGCGCGTCGGGCGTCGAGCTGACCAGGCGGGCACGGGTCGGCGCGGTGCGACCCCAGCCCACGAGGTCGGTCCACTCGCCTCCGAGGTCACGGAACACCGAGGATCCCCATCCCGACGAGGAGGATCCACACGACGCCGATGCCCTGGAGCACCCGGTCGCCCAGGACGATGTCCTCCGGCTCGGCCGCCGTGCCGGCGTCGATGTCGACGGCGTACCGCAGCAGGCCGAGGACGAACGCCCCGATCGAGATCATGTGCCAGGGCTCGGAGCGTCCGTCGGAGGCCTCGAAGGCCCACAGGCTGTAGGACATCACCGTGGCGGCGGCCGCCGTGCCCCACACGAACCGCAGGTAGGTGTCGGTGTAGCGCACCAGGGAGCGGCGGGTGCCGACGTCGCTGCCCAGTTGGCGCAGCTCGGAGTAGCGCTTCCCCGCGACCATGAACAGCGAGCCGAACCCGGCGACCAGCAGGAACCACTGCGAGATCGGCAGGTCGGCGGCCAGGCCGCCGGCGACGGCCCGCATCAGGAAGCCGAGGGCGACCAGGACGAGGTCGAGCACCGGCTCGTGCTTGAGCCAGAAGGTGTACAGCACCTGCGAGGCGGCGTACACGACGAGCAGGATCGCGAGGTCCCGGTCGGCCAGCCACCCCACGGCGACCGCGACGAGGGCGAGCAGGCCCGAGACCACGCAGGCGGTCCGCACCGACAGCTCCTCCGCCGCGACCGGTCGCCGGCACTTGCGCGGGTGCAGCCGGTCGGCCTCGCGGTCGGCGACGTCGTTGAGGTGGTAGACCGCCGACGACATCAGGCAGAACGCGACGAAGGCCAGGGCGGTGGCGACGAGGACACCGGGGTCCAGCAGCCGGGCGGCGGCCAGCGGGGCCGCGAGCACCAGCACGTTCTTGGTCCACTGCTTCGGGCGCGCGGTGCGCCAGACCGCAGACCCGAGACCCATGTCGGGAGTCTAGGCAGCCACGCCGGCGTCCCGGCCCCCGGCTCCTGTGCGCCGGGTCCTAGGCTCGGCGCCGTGAAGTCCTCCCTCGGCCGCGTGCGCGACCTCCTGCGCGGCAGTGCCGGCATCGCGGTGGCCATGGGCGTGATGAACGTGACGACCTACGGCTACACGATCGTCGCCGCTCGGCTCCTCGGCCCGCGCAGCTACGGCGCGTTCGCCGCGGTGATGGGGCTCCTGCTCGTGATCGGCGTGCTGCAGCTGGGCCTGCAGGCCACCGGTGCCCGACGGATCGCCGCCCACGGGGAGAACGTCGCCGAGATCGAGCGCGCGCTGGTCCGCGTCTCGCTGGTCGCCTCGGTCGGGCTCTCGGTCGTCGTCCTGGCCCTGTCGCCGCTGATCGACTCGGTGCTGCACCTGGGCAGCCTCGGCACCGCGCTCCTGGTCGGGCTGACCGCCTTCCCGATGACGTTGATGGGTGGCCAGGCCGGCATCCTCCAGGGCGAGCGCCGGTGGGGCGCCCTGTCCCTGCTCTACCTCGCCGCCGGCGTGCCGCGCCTGGTGATCGGCGGCGCGCTGCTCGCCTGGCGGCCGACCGAGGCGATGGCCGTGCTGGGCGTGCTGATCGCCTTCTTCGCACCGGTGCTCGTCGGGTGGCTGGCCCTGCGGCACTCCTCGGCGGGTCGCAGCCGGATCTACTCCGGCGACCACGGGGCCCGCAGCATCTTCACCGAGACGGTGCGCAACTCCCACGCGCTGCTGGCCTTCTTCGCCCTGTCGAACGCCGACGTGATCATCGCCCGCGACGTGCTGGGCAACCACGAGTCCGGGTTGTACGCCGGCGGGCTGATCCTGGTGAAGGCCGTGCTCTTCCTGCCGCAGTTCGTCGTGATCATCGCCTTCCCGTCGATGTCCACCCAGGGCGACCGCCGCGACGCCCTGGTCAACAGCATCGGGCTGGTGGTGGCCCTCGGGGTGGTCAGCACGCTGGCCGCCTGGCTGCTCAGCGGGCTGGCCCTGGTCTTCATCGGCGGCCCGGCGTACGCCGCGATCCAGGGGCAGCTGTGGCTGTTCGCGATCCTGGGCACCCTGCTGTCGGTGATCCAGCTGCTGGTCTACAGCGTCGTGGCGCGCCAGTCGAAGCGGTCGGTCTACCTGATCTGGGCGGCGCTCCTGGCGCTGCTGGTGGCCGCCCGCCAGGCCGACGACGCCTCCTCGATGGTGCTCAGCGTGGCGGCCGTCGACGTCGTCCTGCTGCTCGCGCTGCTCGTCACCAGCCTGCGCCGCCTGCGCTCCCACGACACCGAGCCGGCCGCGCCCACCACCACGGGCTGAGGCCCCGGCCGGGCCTCAGTGGGCGGCGGCGTGCCAGCTCGGGCCGGTGCCGACCGAGACGTCGAGGGGCACCGTCAGCACGGCGGCCGCCGCCATCTCACGGCGCACCAGCGCCTCGAGCTGCTCGCGCTCGCCGTCGGCCACCTCGAGCACGAGCTCGTCGTGCACCTGCAGGAGCATCCGGGAGGTCAGACCCTCCTCGCGCAGGCCGCGGTCGACGTTCAGCATCGCCACCTTGATCAGGTCGGCGGCGGAGCCCTGGATCGGGGCGTTCAGCGCCATCCGCTCGGCCATCTCGCGGCGCTGGCGGTTGTCGCTGGTCAGGTCGGGCAGGTAGCGGCGGCGACCCATGATCGTCTCGGTGAACCCGGTGCGTCGAGCCTCCTCGACGATGCCGCCGAGGTAGTCGCGGATGCCGCCGAAGGTCTCGAAGTACTCCTCCATCAGCCCGCGCGCCTCGGAGGTGTCGATGCGCAGCTGCTGGGAGAGCCCGAACGCCGACAGGCCGTAGGCCAGGCCGTAGTTCATCGCCTTGATCTTGGCGCGCATCTCGCTGGTGACCTCGGTCGGCTCCACGCCGAAGACCCGGGCCGCGGTGACGGAGTGGAAGTCGTGGCCCGAGCGGAACGCCTCGATCAGGGCCGCGTCCTCGGAGAGGTGGGCCATGATCCGCATCTCGATCTGGCTGTAGTCGGCCGTCATCAGCTCCGACCAGCCCGCCCCCGCGCCGCCCTGGCCCACGACGAAGCCCTCGCGGATGCGGCGCCCGGCCTCGGTGCGGACCGGGATGTTCTGCAGGTTGGGGTCGGTCGAGGACAAGCGCCCGGTCGCGGCGATCAGCTGGTTGAAGGTGGTGTGGATGCGGCCGTCCTCGGCCACCGTCTTGAGCAGGCCCTGCACGGTCTGGCGCAGCCGGATCGCGTCGCGGTGCTCGAGCAGGTGCTCGAGGAAGGCGTGGCCGGTCTTCTCGTAGAGGCTCTGCAGGGCGTCGGCGTCGGTGGTGTACCCGGTCTTCGTGCGCTTGGTCTTCGGCATCTCGAGCTCGTCGAACAGGATCGCCTGCAGCTGCTTCGGGGAGCCGAGGTTCACCTCCTTGCCGATCACGGCGTACGCCGCCTCGGCCGCGTCGCGGACCCGGACCGCGAAGCCCTCCTCGAGCTCGTCGAGCAGGTCGTGGTCGATGGCGATGCCGACCTGCTCCATGCGCGCGAGCACGTCGATGAGCGGCAGCTCGACCTGCGCGAGCAGGCCCGTGCCGCCACGCTCCTCGAGCTCGTCGTCGAGGGCGGCGGCCAGGTCGAGCACGGCGCTGGCGTGCAGCATCGCGGTCTCGGCGCCCTCCTCCCCCTCGTCGCCGTCGAGGCCGTCCAGGCTGAGCTGGCCGTCGTCGGCGGCGCCCTGCTTGAGCTCGCGCTTGAGGTAGCGGACGGTCAGGTCGGCCAGGTCGTAGGAGCGCTGGTCGGGCCGGGCGAGGTAGGCCGACAGCGCCGTGTCGCGCTCCAGGCCCGCGAGGGTCCAGCCGCGGGCGGCCAGGGCCAGCATCGGGCCCTTGGCGTCGTGCAGCACCTTCGGCTGGGCCGGGTCGCCGAGCCAGGAGACGAGGGCGGCGTCGTCCTCGGGGGTGAGGTCGGCCACCGGCAGGTGCGCGGCGGTGCCCTCCCCGGTCGCCAGGGCGAGGGACGAGACGTCGCCGGTGCCGGCCCCCCAGGAGCCCTCGACGTGCAGGCCCACGCGGGCCCCGTCGTGCGCCTGGTCGGCCAGCCAGGACCCGACCTCGCCGGGGGCGAGGCGGGTCATCTCGAGGGCGAACCCGGAGTCGTCGATCTCCTCGGCCGACTCGAGGGTCTCGAAGAGGCGGTCGCGCAGCACCCGGAACTCCAGGCCGTCGAAGAGCGTGTGCACCTCCTGGCGGTCCCACGGCTGGGTGGCCAGGTCGTCGGGGGCCATCGGCAGGTCGAGGTCGGTGACCAGCGCGTTCAGCCGGCGGTTGCGGATCACGTCGCCGAGGTGGTCGCGCAGGCTCTCCCCCGCCTTGCCCTTGATCTCCTCGGCCCGGTTGACGACGTTGTCGAGGCCGTCGTACGTCGTGATCCACTTCGCCGCGGTCTTCGGACCGACACCGGGCACGCCCGGCAGGTTGTCGGAGGTCTCGCCGACCAGCGCCGCGATCTCGGGGTAGCGGGCCGGGCCCACGCCGTACTTCTCCTCGACGGCGGCCGGGGTCATCCGCTTCATCTCCGAGACGCCGCGCATCGGGTAGATCACCGTGGTGTGGTCGTCGATCAGCTGGAAGGAGTCGCGGTCGCCGGAGCAGATCAGCACGTCGAAGCCGGCCGCCTTGGCCTGGGTCGCCAGCGTGCCGATGATGTCGTCGGCCTCGAAGCCGTCCTTCTCCATCCACGGCACCCGCAGCGCCCCGAGGACCTCCTTGATCAAGGAGACCTGGCCACCGAACTCCGAGGGCGAGGTCGAGCGGTTGGCCTTGTACTCGACGTACTCCGCCGACCGGAAGGTCTGCCGCGAGACGTCGAAGGCCACCGCGAGGTGCGTGGGCTGCTCGTCGCGCAGGACGTTGATCAGCATCGCGGTGAAGCCGTAGACCGCGTTGGTGTGCTGCCCCGTCGAGGTGGAGAAGTTGTCCACGGGGAGCGCGAAGAAGGCGCGGTAGGCCAAGGAGTGCCCGTCGAGCAGCAGCAGTCGCGGGCGGCCGGCGGCCGAGGTCGTGGCGGGGGCGGTGGCAGGCACGGATTCGACCCTAACGGGTCCCGCCGACAGCCGACCGTCCAGGCAGCAGCCGGGCGGGGGTCGGCCGGTCGGGATCAGCCGGAGGTCTGGCGGCGACGCATCGAGCGGCGCTGGGCCAGCACCTCGACGAGGTGGCGGTTGCTGCCGCTGACCCGGCTGCGCTCGGCCGACAGGTGCTTGCGCAGCGACGTGGTGGAGGTGCTGCGCACGGTGGCCAGGGTGACCAGGCCGAGCCGGGCCAGGAACCGGTTGGTGTCGCGGTTGCTGTCGGCGAAGGCGGTCACCTGGGTGACGCCCTTCTCCTCGGCCCACGACACCGCGACCTCCATCAGGGCGTGGGCGTAGCCGTGCCGACGGTGCTCGGGATCCACCAGCAGGAAGGAGGTGTGCACCACCGAGTCGCGCACGAGGGGCGAGATCGGGCCGCGGGTGAGCTGGAGCGCAGCGACCAGACGCCCCTCGACCTCGGCGACGATCAGCCGTTCGTCGGGGCTGGCCGCGATGCCGGCCAGGGCACGCTCGGCGTCCTCCAGGGCACGCGGCGAGGACTCGGTGCCGCGCGAGGTGTCGGCCCACAGCTGCAGCAGCGCCGGTGCATCCTGCGGTCCCGCGTCGCGGATCTGCGGGGCTGGACGTCCCATCGGTCTCTCCTGAACACCAAGCCGAGATGCGAACACGGTCGGATGAGAGACTAACCGCCGCAGTGGTGGAGCAGTAAAGGAGATCCGGTGTTCCCGGGAATCGGCACGCTCGTGAACGTCGTCACCGTCCTCATCGGCAGCACCGTCGGAGCGCTGGTGGGGCACCGCCTCCCCGAGCGCACCCGCCACGTCGTCACCGACGGGCTCGGCCTGGTGACCCTCCTGATCGCCGGCACCTCGGCCGCCGCGGTGGGCGACGCGGCGCTGAGCGACGCGGTCGGCTCCTCGGCGCCGATGCTGATCGTCCTCGGCTCGGTGCTGATCGGCGGCATCGCCGGGTCGCTGCTGCGCATCGAGGACCGTCTCGAGGGCTTCGGGGGCGTCCTGCAGCGGGCCGCCGTACGCCGCCTCGGCGCCGGCGGCGGGCACGAGTCGCGCGAGCGGTTCGTCCAGGGCTTCGTGGTCAGCTCGCTGGTCTTCTGCGTCGGCCCCCTGACCATCCTCGGCTCGATCAACGAGGGCCTGGGCAACGGCGCCGACCAGCTGCTGCTGAAGTCGGCGCTCGACGGGTTCGCCGCGATCGCCTTCGCGGCCTCGTTCGGCTGGGGCGTCGCCGCGAGCGTGGTGGTGCTCGCCGCCATCCAGGGCAGCCTGACCGCCCTCGGGGCCGGCCTGGGCAGCTTCGTCCCCGACGCGCACCTCTCGGCGCTGACCGCCACCGGCGGCCTGCTGCTGATCGGCGTCGCGCTGCGGCTGCTGGACCTCAAGCAGGTCAAGGTGGCCGACCTGCTGCCGGCGCTGCTCGTCGCGCCCCTGCTCACCGAGCTCGTCGTGCGGCTGCGCTAGCTCTACTGATCGGGCACGTCGGCCGAGACGTCCTGGCCTGAAGCGTCCTCGGCCGCGCCGCCGGCCATCCCGGGCCCGTGCGTCAGCACGCCCTCGGCCACCTGCCGCATCGACAGCCGCAGGTCCATCGCGGTCTTCTGGATCCAGCGGAACGACTCCGGCTCGGTGAGACCCAGGCTCTGCTGGAGCGCACCCTTGGCCCGGTCGACCAGCTTGCGGGTCTCCAGCCGCTCCCCCAGGTCGGCGACCTCCGCCTCGACCTGCCGCAGCTCGGCGTACCTGCTGACCGCCATCTCGATCGCCGGCACCAGGTCGGTGTGGTCGAAGGGCTTGACCAGGTAGGCCATCGCCCCGGCGTCGCGGGCCCGCTCCACCAGGTCGCGCTGGCTGAACGCCGTCAGGATGACGACCGGCGCGATGCGGCGGGCGGCGATCTGCTGGGCGGCGCTGATGCCGTCCAGGCGCGGCATCCGCACGTCGAGGATGACCAGGTCCGGACGCAGCTCGGTGGCGAGCGCGACGGCCTTCTCGCCGTCCTCGGCCTGCCCCACCACGGCGTACCCCTCCTCCTCGAGCATCTCCGCGAGGTCCAGCCGGATCAGCGCCTCGTCCTCGGCGATCACGACGCGGAGGCGGGCGTCGCCATGGGGCTGGTCGGTCGGCGGGGGCGCGCTGTCAGGGGGCGTCACAAGGGCATAGGCTATCGCCGCGCTGCCCTGGCGGTGCACCCCTGGCCGGGTTGGCGGAATCGGCATACGCGGTGGTCTCAAAAACCATTGTCCGAAAGGACGTGTGGGTTCAAGTCCCACACCCGGCACCTTCTCGTCGTGGGGGACTGTCGGTGGCACCTGCCACCGTCGGTCGCATGCGGCACGTGCGACCCCAAGAGGTCGTCGACAGCGCCCTCGCTGCCTCCGACGCCGGTGTCGGCGACGCCGAGAACGCGCGCCGTCACGGCGTCGCGATCAAGACCATCCGGCGTTGGCGCAGGGAGTACCAACGTCGCGGGCGCCCCCGGGGTCAGGACCACCTGCTGGCGCGGTGCCCTCGCTGCGACGGGGCAGCGCTCGATGGTCCCGCGTACTCAGAGCTGCTGGGGTGGTACCTCGGCGACGGCTACCTGAGCACGGGGCGACGAGGCGTCTACAACCTGCACGTCTACAACGACCTCACCTACCCCATCATCAACGCCCACATCCAGGATGTGATGCGCCGGGTCAAGCCGAGGTCACGGCCACACACCCGCCTGCTGCGGGGGTGCCTGGCGACCACCGTGTCCTGGAAGCACTGGCCGTGCCTGTTCCCCCAGCACGGGCCGGGCCGCAAGCACGAGCGTGACCTGGTGCTGGCCGACTGGCAGCGTGCGGTCGTCGAGGAGCACCCGGGCGACTTCCTGCGCGGGCTCTTCCACAGCGACGGGGCGCGGGTGCGCAACTGGGCGACCAGCACCGTCGGGGGTGAGCGGCGCCGCTACTACTACCCGCGCTGGCAGTTCGTGAACCACAGCGAGGACATCCTGGGGTTCTGCACCGACGCGCTCGACCTCACCGGCGTCGCGTGGCGCCGGTCGGGACGGTTCACCATCTCGGTCTCGCGCAAGGCCGACGTGGCCCGGCTCGACGACCTGGTGGGCCCGAAGCGGTGACCCGTCGGCCCCCGGGGCGGCCGGCGGGTGAACGGCGGACGACCGCGAGGATGACAACGTCGGACGAGCCGGACACCCTAGGCCGCGTGGGCGCCGTCGACCCGCATCCGCCGCGCACCTGTCCAGACCAGTTCGGAACGGCATGTTTCGACTCGGACACGAACGGCCGTGACGCTTGACTCTGCCTCGGGCCGCGCACAATCTCTCAGCAGCGGTCTCGCCCGAGGCCCGGACAAGCGTGGCCCGCAACGGGCCCCGGCAACGGAGGATTTGCATGCGCACTCGCCCCATGGCGAAGCTGGCGGCAGTCGGTCTCATCGGCGCAATGGCGCTCACCGGCTGCGGCAGCTCGGACAAAAGCAGCAGTGGCGGTGGCCTCAGCGGTGGTGACAGCGGTGGCAGCAGCAGCAGCGACACCTACACGATCGCCTTCCAGGGTCCGCTGTCCGGTGACAACCAGCAGCTCGGCATCAACGAGGTCAACGGTGCGCAGCTGGCCATCGACCAGGCCAACAAGGACAGCGGCCTCGGCTTCAAGCTGAAGCTGCTCAAGGCCGACGACATCGGCGACCAGTCCAAGGCCCCCTCGGCCGCCGCCCAGGTGCTGCAGGACAGCAGCGTCGTCGGCGTGGTCGGCCCGGCCTTCTCCGGCCCGACCAAGGCCGTCGCGAAGACCTACGCCGACGCCAACGTCGGCCTGATCAGCCCCTCGGCGACCAACCCCGACCTGACCAAGCAGGGCTTCGCGACGTTCCACCGCGTGGTCCCCGCCGACAACATCGAGGGCGTCCAGGCGGCCGACTGGCTGGCCAAGAAGTCCAAGAAGGTCTTCGTCATCGACGACCTCAGCGAGTACGGCAAGGGTGCGGCCGACGTGGTCCGCGCGCAGCTGAAGAAGGACGGCGTCCAGGTCAACTCCGAGGGCGTCGACGCCAAGACCGACGACTACGGCCCGATCGCCCAGCAGGTCACCCAGTCCGGTGCCGGCGCGATGTTCTACGGCGGCTACGACGCCCAGGCCGGCAAGCTGGCCAAGGCGCTCAAGGCGGCCAGCTACAAGGGCATCGCCATGGGCGGCAACGGCGTGAAGTCGTCCGTCTTCAGCCAGGGTGCCGGCTCCGCCGGTGACGGCTGGTACTTCTCCTGCGGTTGCCTCGACGCCGTCACGGCTCCCGGCGCCAAGGACTTCACGACCGCCTACAAGGCCGCGTTCAAGGCCGACCCGTCGACGTACTCCCCCGAGGCGTACGACGCGACCAACGCCATGATCGAGGCCATCAAGACGGCCAAGCAGGACGGCTCGGTCACCCGCGAGTCGGTCGCCAAGGCGATCGGCGGGCTGGACTACAAGGGCATCACCACCACCATCAAGTTCCAGAGCAACGGTGAGCTCGAGGAGGCCTCGCAGGTGATCAACCTGTTCCTCCAGAAGAGTGGCGCCATCTCGGTCGTCGGGGACATCCGCGACCAGAACTGACCTCGGGTCACTCGTGATCGACCACTGAGGGAGCGGTGCGCTCGCCGACCGGCGGGCGCACCGCTCCTGCATGGGGCACCGCACCACCCCGACACACCCCCCGCCACGTCCGTACACGCAGCCTGGGAGGGCTTCCGGCGCATGCAAGACTTCCTCAACTTCCTCGTCCTGGGCTTGACCCGGGGCTCGATGTACGCGCTGATCGCGCTGGGATACACGCTGGTCTACGGCGTCCTGCAGCTGATCAACTTCGCGCACAGCGAGGTGTTCATGTCCGGTGCTTTCGGGAGCTACCTGGTCGTCAACTCCATCGCCGGCAACCAGATCCTGCCGTGGTACGGCGTGGTCGGGGTCCTGATCTGCGGCATGCTGTCCGGCGCACTCGTCGGTGCCATCGTCGCCCTCGCGCTCGAACGGGTGGCCTACCGCCCGCTCCGGCGGAGAGGAGCACCGAAGCTGGCCTTCCTGATCTCCGCGATCGGGATGTCGTTCTTCCTGAGCCAGCTCGCCGGCAAGCTGTTCAACCGGCAGAAGAACAACTTCTTCCCCGAGTACTTCGACCAGAACAAGCGCATCATCGAGATCGACGGCGTCGTCGTCACCCTGCTGCAGGCGATCATCGTGGTCTCCGCGCTGCTGATGATGCTGTTCCTGGACCGCCTGGTCTCCCAGACCAAGCTGGGCCGGAGCATCCGCGGCGTGGCCGAGGACGCGCCCACCGCGGCCCTGATGGGCATCAACATCGACAAGACGATCGCCCGCACCTTCATCATCGGTGGCGCCCTCGGTGGGGCCGCCGGCTTCCTGTTCGGCACCGCCTTCGGGTTCTTCAACACCATGGGCTTCATCCCCGGCGTCAAGGCCTTCGCGGCCGCGGTGCTCGGCGGCATCGGCAACATCCGCGGCGCCATGCTCGGTGGTCTGCTGCTGGGCGTGGTCGAGGCCCTGGTGCCCACCGCCCCCTGGGGTGGTGGCCAGTCCTGGATCGGCCTGGAGTGGACCGACGTGGTGGCCTTCGTGGTCCTCGTCCTGATCCTGGTCTTCCGTCCGTCCGGCATCCTCGGTGAGCGCCTCGGGAGGGCGGCATGAAGCGCGAGTCAGAGCTCAGCATCCAGCTCAAGCGGCTGGGGGGGTGCCTGGCCCTCGGCTTCGTGCTCGCCCTGATGATCGGCAAGCAGGAGGGCACCCAGACCGACTACGGCTACGCCTTCCGCCAGGCCGTCTTCAGCCCCCGCATCTTCCTGTTCCTCGGCATCGGCGTCCTGGTCTACCTGCTGATCACCTTCCAGCCGCGGATCGCGCCGTACCTCAAGCGTCCCGGCGTCACCCCGCTCGCCGTCGGCGCCATCTCGGTGCTCGCGGCCAACGCCCTGCTGCGGTGGACCGACAGCGGCCAGGTCGACGGCGGCAAGCTGACCACGCTGGCGCGTGCCGCGGCCGACACCGGAGCGCTCGACGGCCTGAGCCGGCTGTTCTTCGGCTCGCTGATCCCCGGCACGCCGTACGTCCTGCTGGTCGTGACGGTCCTCCTCGCCGCGGCCGCGATCGTGCTCGACAGCACCCCGATCGCCTGGGGCGTCGCCGCCCTGGCCACGGTCATCGGGTTCTGGGGCTTCTTCGCCCACTCCTCGGTCAGCGACCTGCTCGGCACCCCCGACCACTCGCTGGGCGCGCTGGTGGCGCTGCTCGGCTACCTCGCGATCGCTGCCGCGGCCGTGACGGTCGCGCGCTCCACCGCCCACACGGCCGACACCCGGGGCTTCGTCGACCGGGTCTTCTCCTGGCGCCCGGGCCTCCCGCTGGTCGTGCTCGGCCTCGTCGCGGGCCTGATCTCGCTGCTGGTCGCCACCTGGTTCTCCCCCACCAACAAGAACGACACCCTGCTCGGGCTCTCGAGCCGGTTCGCCGGCGAAGGCATCTCCGGCCTGACCTCTGCCTACCTCAGCTGGCTGGTCTGGGTGGTCTTCCTCGTGGTCCTCGGGCTCGCCGGGGCGGCGACGTACCTCCGCCGTCGTGAGCTGGGCTGGGCCGCCTTCGCGCTCGGTGTGGTCGGGGTCGTGCTGACCCTCGTGGCCATCCACGACTTCACCGCGGCCGGAGCGGCCGTCAACTTCGACGGCGCGGCCAAGCCGTGGAAGAACACCGGTGTGGGTGGCTGGCTGCTCTGTGCCGTGTTCACGATGCTCGCCGGTGCCGGCTGGATCGCGGCGACCCACCGCCGCGAGGACGACGTGGTGGCCGCCGACACGGTGGCGCCCGACAAGGACTCCGACCACCTCGCGACCACCTCGGCCAACTTCAGCAAGGCACTGCTGTTCGTCGTGATCGCGGCGGCGCTGTTCTACCCCCCGATGGCCACGCCGTTCTGGCAGTCGGTGCTGGTCTCGCAGATCGGCATCTACGTCCTGCTCGCGATCGGACTCAACGTCGTCGTCGGCTGGGCCGGCCTGCTCGACCTGGGCTTCATCGCCTTCTACGCCATCGGGTCCTACACGACCGCGTTCCTGGTCGGCGTGCTCCCCGTGAAGCCGCCGGAGTGGCTGATCCTGCCGCCCCTGGCCGCGATCCCGTTCGCGATCGTGATCTGCCTGCTCGCGGGCGTCACGCTGGGTGCACCGACCCTGCGGCTGCGGGGCGACTACCTCGCCATCGTGACGCTCGGCTTCGGTGAGATCATCCGGATCGCCGCGAACAACAACCCGGGCGGCTTCACCAACGGCCCCCGCGGTGCCATCAACATCCCGCACCCGAGCATCGACCTGGGCTTCTTCTCCTTCAAGTGGGACCTCGACGCGCTCCCCTACTGGTACCTCCTGCTGGTGCTGGTCCTGGTGATCGTGCTGCTGTTCACGCGCCTGGAGAACTCCCGCATCGGTCGGGCGTGGGCGGCCATCCGCGAGGACGAGGTCGCGGCCCAGGCCACCGGCATCAACACCACCCGGGTCAAGCTGCTCGCCTTCGCGATCGGCGCCTCGACCTCGGGTGTGGCCGGCGTCTTCTTCGCCAGCCAGGTGGGCGTGATCAGCCCGGACAACTTCCTGCTGAACAACTCGATCCTGGTGGTCGCCTACGTCGTCTTCGGCGGCATGGGCTCCCTGCCCGGGGCCATGGCCGGCGCCGCGGTGCTGACCTGGCTCCCGGAGTTCCTCAAGGACCAGGTGCCGGCCGAGGACCGGCAGATGTGGATCGGCGCGGTCATCCTGCTGATGATGATCTTCCGTCCCGCCGGCCTGGTTCCCGCCAAGCGTCGCAAGGCCGAGCTCTCCGGGTTGGACAGACCCGCGAGCTCCGAGACCACGGCGGTTCCCGCCGGTGAAGGGATGTGAGGTCATGACCGCGACCGCACCCGAGAAGAAGGACACCACCGGCACGCCCGGCGAGGTGGTCTACGACGTCAAGGACGTGACCCTCCGCTTCGGCGGCGTCACCTCTTTGAACAACATCAGCCTGCAGATGCGGCGGGGCGAGATCCTTGCCGTCATCGGCCCGAACGGCGCCGGCAAGACCTCGCTGTTCAACTCCCTCACCGGCGTCTACACGCCGCAGGAGGGGTCGATCATGCTGGCGGCCCGGGTCGGCGACGAGCCGACCTCGGCGCTGGGCAAGAAGACCCACGTGATCAACCGGCTCGGGGTGGCCCGCACCTTCCAGAACATCCGGCTGTTCCCGGCGCTGACCGCGCTCGAGAACGTCAAGGTGGGCGTGGAGACGCGGCAGAAGTCCGGCCCGATCTCGGCGATGCTGGGCATGCCGTGGCAGCGTCGCGAGGAGAAGGAGTCGACCCGCAAGGCCTACGAGCTCCTGCGCTTCGTCGGCCTGACGCGGCGGGCCAACGAGCTCGCCGGCTCCCTGGCGTACGGCGAGCAGCGCCGCCTCGAGATCGCCCGGGCGCTGGGCACCGAGCCCGGCGTGATCCTGCTCGACGAGCCGGCCGCCGGCACCAACCCGGTGGAGAAGCAGGAGCTCGCGGCGCTGATCCAGAAGATCAACGTCGAGGACAACATCTCGGTGCTGCTGATCGAGCACGACATGAAGCTCGTGATGTCGGTGGCCCACCGCCTCGTGGTCCTGAACTTCGGCCAGAAGATCGCCGAGGGCACGCCCGAGCAGATCCAGAAGGACCCCGCCGTCATCGCGGCCTACCTCGGCACCTCCGAGGACGAGGCCGCGGCGATGACCGAGGGTCTCGAGGTCCACCACATCGACACCGACGGGAGCGTCCTGGACGAGTCGGGTTCCCGGCCGGCCCACCCCGCCCCCACCGAGGCGACACCGGAGCCCGGCAAGCACGCCCGCACCGACACCGAGGGAGACCACCGATGAGCCTGCTCGAGGTCGACGACATCGAGGTGCGCTACGGCGCCATCCGCGCCCTCAAGGGCGTCTCCTTCGAGGTCGGCGAGGGCGAGGTGGTCGCGCTGCTCGGAGCCAACGGTGCCGGCAAGACCACCACCCAGAAGACCGTCTCCGGGATGATGCGGCCCTCGCTCGGCGAGATCCGCTACGACGGCGTGCGCATCGACGGGCTCGCGGCGCACGACCTGATCCACCTCGGCATCTGCCACGTGCCCGAGGGCCGACGGGTGTTCCCGCGGATGACGGTCGCGGAGAACCTCGAGATGGGGGCCTTCCGGTTCAAGAAGCCCGACCAGCAGGTGCTGGCGCGCTGCTACGAGCTGTTCCCCCGCCTGCTGGAGCGCAAGACCCAGCTGGCCGGCACCCTCTCCGGCGGCGAGCAGCAGATGCTGGCCATCGCCCGGGCGCTGATGGGCAAGCCACGGCTGCTGCTGCTCGACGAGCCCTCGATGGGGCTGGCCCCGCTGATCGTGCAGCAGATCTTCGACATCGTCCGCGAGATCAACCAGACCGGCGTCACGGTGCTGATCGTGGAGCAGAACGCCGCCCAGGCCCTCGCCCTGGCCAACCGCGGCTACGTCCTGGAGACCGGCGAGATCGTCCTGTCCGGCACCGGCAAGGACCTGCTCGCCGATGACCGCATCCGGGCGGCGTACCTCGGCGAGGAGATCAACGCCTGACCCCCGGCGTACGACGTCGAACGGCCGGTCCACCACGTGGTGGACCGGCCGTTCTGCGTCGGGACGGGTGTCTCAGCCGCGGCGGTACGCCGGGGCCAGCTCGTTGATGGCGTCGCCGATGCGGTGGATGCGCAGCGCGTTGGTCGAGCCGGGGATGCCGGGCGGGCTGCCGGCGATGATGACGACGAGGTCGCCCTCCTTGACCCGGCCGATGGCGAGCAGCTGCTCGTCGACCTGACGGACCATCTCGTCGGTGTGCTCGACCTGGGCGGTCTTGAAGGTCTCCACGCCCCAGGTCATCGACAGCTGGGAGCGCACGATCGCCTCGGGCGTGAACGCCAGCACGGGGATGGCGCCGCGGTAGCGGGCCAGGCGCCGGGCGGAGTCGCCGCTCTGGGTGAAGGCGACGAGGTACTTCGCACCGATGCGCTCGGCCACCTCGGCCGCCGCCTTGGCGATGACGCCGCCGCGGGTGCGGGGCTGCCAGTCGATGGCGGCCATGTGGTGCAGCTCGTGGTCCTCGGTGGCGGCCACGATGCGGGCCATCGTGCGGACCGTCTCGATGGGGTACTCCCCCACGCTGGTCTCGCCCGAGAGCATCACGGCGTCGGCGCCGTCGAGCACCGCGTTGGCCACGTCGGAGGCCTCGGCGCGCGTCGGGGCGGGGCTGCTGATCATCGACTCAAGCATCTGGGTGGCCACGATCACCGGCTTGGCGTTGCGCCGCGCCTTCTCCACGACCCGCTTCTGCAGGAACGGCACGTCCTCCAGCGGGCACTCGACGCCCAGGTCGCCGCGGGCGACCATGATCCCGTCGAAGGTCTTGACGATCTCGTCGAGGTTCTCGATGGCCTGCGGCTTCTCGATCTTGGCGATGACGGGGAGGAAGATGCCCTCTTCGGCCATGATCGCCCGCACGTCGTCGGCGTCCTTGGCGCTGCGCACGAACGACAGCGCGATGAAGTCGACGGTCAGGTGCAGGCCCCAGCGGAGGTCCTCGATGTCCTTCTCCGACATCGCCGGCACCGACACGGGGACGCCGGGCAGGTTGATGCCCTTGTGGTCGCTGATCCGACCGCCGGTGACCACGGTGGTGTGCACGTCGTCGCCCGCGACCTCGGTGACCCGCAGGCGCACCTTGCCGTCGTCGATCAGGACCTGGTCGCCGGCCGCGACGTCGCCGGGCAGTCCGGCGTACGTCGTGGAGGCGATCTCGTTGTTGCCCGGCACGTCGCGCGTGGTGATGGTGAAGGCCTGCCCGGTGACGATCCGGGTCGACCCCTCCTTGAACTTGCCGAGACGGATCTTGGGGCCCTGCAGGTCGACGAAGATGCCGACCCCGTGCCCCGTCGCGTCGGCGGCCTCCCGCACGTGGCGGTAGATCTGCTCGTGGTCGGCGTACGCACCGTGGCTGAGGTTCAGCCTCGCCACGTCCATGCCGGCATCGACCAGCTCACGGATGCGCTCGGCCGACGCCGTTGCCGGGCCGAGCGTGCAGACGATCTTTGCTCTTCGCACGCTCCGACCCTAGCGGTCCGGACTTGAACGATCCAACGCCGAACCGCGAACGCGGGCCCCGGCAGTTTCCCAGGTGATGAACCGAAACCGCCTCTCCGCACACGACGCGACGTGTGTGAAGAGGCAGGACGGGTTCATCACCTGGGAAACCGGATCGACGACCTCTACGCCGTGAGGGGCCGCTCGGTCGGGGGGATCGGGGCGGGCAGGTTGGTCGAGCCGCTGAGCCAGGTGTCGACGGCGGCCGCAGCGGCGCGGCCCTCGGCGATCGCCCAGACGATCAGGGACTGGCCCCGGCCCACGTCGCCGGCGACGAAGACGCCGTCGACCGAGGACAGGTAGCCCGCGT
The DNA here is from genome assembly GCA_963750435.1 of uncultured Actinomycetota bacterium. Classification (GTDB taxonomy): domain Bacteria; phylum Actinomycetota; class Actinomycetes; order Propionibacteriales; family Nocardioidaceae; genus Marmoricola. Next base: position 50,090 of record CAVVQW010000025.1, read on the forward strand.
CGCGGGCCACGTTGCCGCGCCCGTCGAGCTCGACGCCCAGCTGCTCGATCAGGCCCGACTTCTCCGGCCCGGTGAAGCCCATCGCGAAGAGCACCAGCTCGGCCGGGATCTCGCGCTCGGAGCCCTCGACCTCGCTGAACTTCCCGTCCTCGAACTCGACGTCGACCAGACGCAGGGCGCGGACATTGCCGTCCTCGTCACCGAGGAACTCCTGGGTGGACACGGAGTACATCCGCTCGCCGCCCTCCTCGTGGGCCGAGGACACCCGGAACAGCATCGGGTACGTCGGCCACGGCTGGCTGCTGGGGCGCTCCTGGCCCGGCTGGTCCATGATCTCCAGCTGGGTGATCGAGGTGGCGCCCTGGCGGATCGAGGTGCCCAGGCAGTCGGCGCCGGTGTCGCCGCCGCCGATGATGACGACGTGCTTGCCGGTGGCCGTGATCTGGTCCGAGCCGTCCGAGGTCGGCGGCTCCCCGAGCGAGGCCCGGTTGGACTGCGGCAGGAACTCCATCGCCTGGTGGATGCCGCCCAGCTCGCGGCCCGTGACGGGCAGGTCGCGCGCCTCGGTGGCGCCCATGGCGAGGACCACGGCGTCGTAGCGGTTGCGCAGCTGCTCACCGGTGAGGGTCTCCCCCACGTTCACGCCCGCCCGGAAGACGGTGCCCTCACGGCGCATCTGGTCCAGGCGCCGGTCCAAGACCTTCTTCTCCATCTTGAACTCGGGGATGCCGAAGCGCAGCAGGCCGCCGATCTTGTCGGCGCGCTCGTAGACGGCCACGGTGTGGCCGGCCCGGGTCAGCTGCTGGGCCACGGCAAGGCCGGCCGGCCCGGAGCCGATGACGGCGACGGTCTTGCCGGTCAGCCACTCGGGCGGCTGCGGACGCACGGCGCCGGACTCCCACGCGCGGTCGATGATCGTGACCTCGACGTTCTTGATGGTCACGGGGTCCTGGTTGATGCCCAGCACGCAGGCGGTCTCGCAGGGGGCCGGGCAGAGCCGACCGGTGAACTCCGGGAAGTTGTTGGTCGCGTGCAGCCGCTCGATCGCTGCGTCCCAGTCGTCGCGCCAGACCAGGTCGTTCCACTCGGGGATGATGTTGCCGAGCGGGCAGCCCTGGTGGCAGAACGGGATGCCGCAGTCCATGCAGCGCCCGGCCTGGGTCTTGATGATCGGCAGCAGCGCCCGACCGGGGCCGCCGGGGTAGACCTCGTTCCAGTCCTCCTTGCGCTCCTCGACGGGGCGACGGGCCGCGACCTCGCGGCCGTTCTTCAGGAATCCCTTGGGGTCAGCCATGCGCGCAGCCCTCCATCATCGTCGTCGCGGTCCGCACCGCATGCCTGCCTGTACGGGCGATGGGGTCAGCCATGGAGCGCCTCCATCATCGCCGTGGCGATCTCGTTCTCCGACAGTCCGTCGGCCTCGGCCTTGGCCTTGGCGTCCATCACGATGCGGAAGTCCCGCGGGATCACCTCGGTGAACCGGGTCAGGGCCGTCTCCCAGTCGGCGAGCAGCTCCTCGGCGACCTCCGAGCCGGTCTCCTCGTGGAACGTGCGCACCAGGTCGTGCAGCTCCTCGGCGGCGTCCTCAACGACCGGGCCGAGCTCGACGAGCTCCTTGTTCACCCGGAAGTCCTTGAGGTCGAGCACCCAGGCGACGCCACCGGACATGCCCGCCGCGAAGTTGCGGCCGGTCTTGCCCAGCACCGCGACCCGGCCGCCGGTCATGTACTCGCACCCGTGGTCGCCGACGCCCTCGGTGACCACCGCCGCGCCCGAGTTGCGTACGGCGAACCGCTCGCCGACGCCGCCGCGGATGAAGATCTCACCCGAGGTCGCGCCGTAGGCGATGGTGTTGCCGGCGATGATCTGCTCCTGGGAGCGGAACGTGGCCGCCCGGTCGGGGCGCACCACGATCCGGCCGCCGGAGAGGCCCTTGCCGACGTAGTCGTTGGCGTCGCCCTCCAGCCGCAGGATCACGCCCGGGGGCAGGAACGCGCCGAAGGACTGACCCGCCGACCCGACCAGGGTCAGGTCGATGGTGCCGGCCGGAAGGCCCTCGCCGCGGTAGCGCTTGGTCACCTCGTGGCCGAGCATCGTGCCGACGGTGCGGTTGACGTTGCGGATCGCGACCTGCGCGCGGACCGGCTCGCGGTCCTCCAGAGCGGGGCGGCAGATCTCGATCAGCTCGTTGTCCAGCGCCTTGTCGAGCCCGTGGTCCTGGGTGGTGACGTTGTGCCGGGCGGTGTCCTCGTGGCGCTCGGGCACGTGGAAGATCGGGCTGATGTCCAGCCCGGCGGCCTTCCAGTGGTTCACGGCCTCGGTGGAGTCGAGCACGTCGGCGCGGCCGATGGCCTCCTCGATCGAGCGGAACCCGAGCTCGGCGAGCAGCTGGCGGACCTCCTGGGCGATGTACTCGAAGAAGGTGACGACGTACTCCGCCTTGCCCGAGAACCGCTCCCGCAGGACCGGGTTCTGGGTGGCGACGCCGACCGGGCAGGTGTCGAGGTGGCAGACGCGCATCATGATGCAGCCCGAGACCACGAGCGGGGCGGTCGCGAAGCCGAACTCCTCGGCCCCGAGCAGCGCCGCCACGATGACGTCGCGGCCGGTCTTGAGCTGGCCGTCGGTCTGCACGACGATCCGGTCGCGGAGCCCGTTGAGCAGCAGCGTCTGCTGCGTCTCGGCCAGGCCGAGCTCCCACGGACCGCCCGCGTGCTTCAGCGAGGTCAGCGGCGAGGCGCCGGTGCCGCCGTCGTGGCCCGAGATCAGGACCACGTCGGCGTGCGCCTTGGACACGCCCGCCGCGACCGTGCCGACCCCGACCTCGGCGACGAGCTTGACGTGCACCCGGGCCGAGGGGTTGGAGTTCTTCAGGTCGTGGATCAGCTGGGCGAGGTCCTCGATGGAGTAGATGTCGTGGTGCGGCGGCGGCGAGATCAGGCCCACGCCGGGCGTGCTGTGCCGGGTCTTGGCCACCCACGGGTAGACCTTGTGGCCGGGCAGCTGACCGCCCTCGCCGGGCTTGGCGCCCTGGGCCATCTTGATCTGGATGTCGTCGGCGTTGGTGAGGTACTCCGAGGTCACCCCGAAGCGACCCGAGGCCACCTGCTTGATCGAGGAGCGACGCTCCGGGTCGTGCAGGCGCTCGACGTCCTCGCCGCCCTCGCCGGTGTTGGACTTGCCGCCGAGGCGGTTCATCGCGATCGCGAGCGTCTCGTGGGCCTCCTGCGAGATCGACCCGTAGGACATCGCGCCGGTGGAGAACCGCTGGACGATCGCGGAGATCGGCTCGACCTCCTCGATGTCGATCGGCTCGCGGCCGGTCGCCGAGACGTCCTTGAAGCGGAACAGCCCGCGCAGGGTCATCAGCCGCTCCGACTGGTCGTTGACCCGGGCGGTGTACTGCTGGAACACGTCGAACTTGCCGGCGCGCGTGGAGTGCTGCAGCTTGAAGACCGACTCCGGGTCGAACAGGTGCAGCTCGCCCTCGCGACGCCACTGGTACTCACCGCCCACCTCGAGCTCACGGTGGGCGGGCGCGATGCCACCGACCGGGTAGGCCACCCGGTGACGCTTGGCGACCTCCTCCGCGATCACCGGCAGGCCGATGCCGCCGAGCTTGGAGGTGGTGCCGGTGAAGTACTTGTCGACCAGCTCCTGGGACAGGCCGAGGGCCTCGAAGATCTGGGCGCCGGTGTAGGACGCGACCGTGGAGACGCCCATCTTGGACATCACCTTCAGCACGCCCTTGCCCAGGCTCTTGACCAGGTTGGCGACGGCCTTCTCGGGCCCGACCTTGACGTAGAACCCGTCGCGGGCGAGGTCCTCGACGGTCTCCATGGCGAGGTAGGGGTTGACCGCGGCGGCGCCGTACCCGATCAGGGTGGCGACGTGGTGCACCTCGCGGACGTCGCCGGCCTCGACGATCACGCCCACCTTGGTGCGGTTCTTCTCGCGCACGAGGTGGTGGTGCACGGCGGCGGTCATCAGCAGCGACGGGATCGGGGCGTACGTCGCGTCGGCGTGCCGGTCGGACAGCACGATCACGCGGGCGCCGTTCTCGATGGCCTCGGTGACCTCGGCACAGATCTCGTCCAGGCGCGCGGCCAGGCCCTCGCCCCCGCCGTCGACCGCGTAGAGGCCGCGGGAGACGTGGGTGACGAAGCCGGGCATGTCGCCGTCACGGTTGATGTGCCGGATCTTGACCAGCTCGTCGTTGGTGATCACCGGGAACGGCAGCACGACCTGCCGGCACGACGCGGGCGTCGGGTCGAGCAGGTTGGACTCCGGGCCGATGGTGCCGTTGAGGCTGGTCACCAGCTCCTCGCGGATCGCGTCGAGCGGCGGGTTGGTCACCTGGGCGAACAGCTGGGCGAAGTAGTCGAACAGCATCCGGGGACGGTCGCTGAGGACCGCGATCGGGGTGTCGGTGCCCATCGAGCCGATCGGCTCGGCCGAGGTGTTGGCCATCGGCGTGAGGATGACACGCAGCTCCTCCTCGGTGTAGCCGAAGATCTGCTGGCGCCGCGTCACCGAGGCGTGGGAGTGGATGACGTGCTCGCGGTCGGCGATGTCGGCCAGCTTGATCAGGCCGGCGTGCAGCCACTCGTCGTACGGGTGCTCCGAGGCGAGCTCGTCCTTGATCTCCTCGTCCTCGATGATCCGGTGCTCCTCGGTGTCGACGAGGAACATCTTCCCGGGCTGGAGCCGGCCCTTGCGGACGACCTTCTCCTGCGGGATGTCCAGGACGCCGACCTCGCTGGCGAGCACGACCAGGCCGTCGTCGGTGACCCAGTAGCGCGAGGGCCGCAGACCGTTGCGGTCGAGCACGGCGCCGACCTGGGTGCCGTCGGTGAACACCACGCACGCGGGCCCGTCCCAGGGCTCCATCAGGGCGGAGTGGAACTCGTAGAACGACCGCCGCTTGGCCTCCATCTCGGCGTGGTTCTCCCACGCCTCGGGGATCATCATCAGCACGGCGTGGGGCAGGCTGCGCCCGCCCACGTGGAGCAGCTCGAGCACCTCGTCGAAGGACGCGGAGTCGCTGGCGCCGGGGGTGCAGATCGGGAAGATCCGGTCGAGGTCGCCGGGGATCAGGTCCGAGGACAGCAGCGCCTCGCGGGCCCGCATCCAGTTGCGGTTGCCCATGACGGTGTTGATCTCGCCGTTGTGCGCGATGTAGCGGAACGGGTGCGAGAGCGGCCAGCTCGGGAAGGTGTTGGTCGAGAACCGCGAGTGCACGACCGCGATGGAGGACTCCACCCGCTCGTCGACGAGGTCGGGGAAGACGTGGTCGAGCTGCTCGGTGGTGAGCATGCCCTTGTAGACCATGGTGCGGCTCGACAGCGAGGGGAAGTAGACGTCGGTCTCGAGCTCGGCGCGCTTGCGCAGCACGTAGGCCAGGCGCTCCAGGCCGGTGCCGACGATGCGGCTGCCCTTGGCGGCCACGAACAGCTGCACGAAGGCGGGCATGCAGTCGATGGCGGTCTGGCCCAGCGACGAGGAGTCGGTGGGCACCTCGCGCCAGCCGAGGACCGTCAGACCCTCCTCGCCGGCGATCTCCTCGATGCGGCGGCGGGTCTTGCTCACCTCTTCGGCGTCACCGGGGACGAACGCGGTGCCGACGGCGTACGACGACTTGGCCGGGAGGTCGAAGTCGACGACCTCGCGGAGGAACCGGTCGGGCACCTGCATCAGGATGCCGGCGCCGTCGCCGGAGTTGGCCTCGGCACCCGCGGCTCCGCGGTGCTCGAGGTTGCGCAGTGCCGTCAGCGCCTGGCTGACGATCTGGTGGCTGGGTTCGCCGGTCATCGTCGCCACGAAGGCGACCCCACAGGCGTCGTGCTCGTGAGCCCCGTCGTACAAACCCTGGGGCGGCGGGAATGCGTGCATCGGCATTCTCCCGTCGTCGGTCAGCGCACCCCGAGAGCGACCCTGATGAGCCGGCCCGGTGAGTGCGTCGGTGTGAGCATGCTGGTGCTGGGACGACATTGGCCCATGCGGAGATTTCAGCCTACCGCAGCCACGACCGGCACCCCGGCGCCGTTTCAGGAGACGAATCCCTGACTCAGGGCTGCCACACCAGGTCGACCACGACCGCGACCCCGGTGAGCACCAGGGCCGAGCCGCTGACCAGGATCAGCCAGACGTCGTAGTGCCGGTTCAGCAGCGCGGTCAGCAGGACCACCACCAGGAACACCACCGCGACGACGTGCGGCGCCTGCCGGCGGCCCCACAGGAGGGCCAGCACCAGCACCTCGGCGCCGATCCGGCCGGCCAGGGCCGTCGCCAGCAGCCACCGCCCCTCGGCCAGGGGGCCGGTCAGGCTGAGCAAGGAGGAGACCAGCACCGGCCCCAGGGCCGCCCGTGCCACGGGCACCCGGCGGCGCCACCACGGCACGGTCAGCGGCGCTCGTCGGCGCCGGCGTCCGCGTCGGCGCCCTTCTCGGCGCCCTTCTCGGCGCCCTTCTCGGCGCCCTTCTCAGTGTCCGTCTCGGTGTCGGTGTCGGCCTTCGCACCGTCGGCCTCGGCCTTCCGACCGGTGCCGGTCCGCGGATCGGTGCCGTCGACGTACGGCGAGGTCTCGCGGGTGTCGGGTCGCGGGTGCCGGCGGCCGACCACGAGGAAGTACGCCGCTGCGAGCACGAACAGCACGATCGACATCCAGACCCCCCACCGCAGGCCGAGCACGTTGTTCAGCTCGATGGTGTCGATGCGGAAGGTCTCGATCCAGCCGCGGCCCGAGGTGTAGATCATCACGTAGAGCGCGAACACCCGGCCGAACCCGAGGTGGAAGCGCCGGTCCAGCCAGATCAGCAGGAGCAGCCCGACGGTGTTCCACAGCGCCTCGTAGAGGAAGGTCGGGTGGAAGGTCGTGCCGGCCGGGAACGAGAGGCCCTGCGGGAAGTGCAGGGGGTCGATCTCCAGCCCCCACGGCAGCGTCGTGGGGCGACCGTAGAGCTCCTGGTTGAAGTAGTTGCCGAACCGGCCGATCACCTGCGCCAGCAGCAGCCCGGGGGCGAGCGCGTCGGCGAGCGGGGCGACGCGGACGCCGTGGCGTCGGCAGTAGAGCCAGGCCCCCACCAGGCCGCCGGCGATGGCGCCCCAGATGCCGAGGCCGCCCTTCCAGATCATCAGCGCGCCGAGCGGGTCGCCGGGGAAGTAGAGGGCGTGGTCGGTGGCCACGTGGTAGAGCCGGGCCCCGATCAGCCCCGCGGGCACCGCCCAGATCGCGATGTCGCCGATCTGGCCCTGGGTGCCGCCACGCGCCACCCAGCGCCTGTCGCCCAGCCAGACCGCGGCGAAGACGCCGGCGATGATGCACAGCGCGTAGGCCCGGACCGGGAACGGCCCGAGGTGCCACACGCCCTGCGCGGGGCTGGGGATGGACTCCGGCAGGAGCAGCAGCCAGGGGGTCATGCGTCCGCCTTCAGGATCTTGCTGAAGTCCGAGGCCATGTCGGACGGCGAGGTGGCCGCCGTCCAGACCAGGTCGCCGCGGCCCTGCTGGACCCCGACGACCGTCGTGGTGTGGTCGACCTCGTAGCCGCCGCTCGGCAGCTTCTGGCCCTTCTTGATGAAGATGCCCAGCGGCTTGCCGAGGGTGTCGATCTGGTCCAGCGGGCCGGTGACGCCCTCGAAGGAGGGGTCGTAGCGGTCGAGGTAGCGGCGCAGCACCGGCTTGGTGTCGCGCGCGGGGTCGGTGGTCACGAAGAGGACCTGGAGCTGCTTCTTCTCGGCGTCGCTGAGCCGGGCCACCGCCGAGGCGATCGTGCTCATCACGACCTGGCAGATGTCGGGGCACTGGGTGTAGCCGAAGAACACGATCGTGCGCTTGGTCTGCTTCGCCAGCTCGAAGGGTCGGCCCTCGGTGTCGGTGAGCGTCACCGCCGGCACGGTGTACGCCGTGTCGAGCTTGATGCCGCGGTAGCCGTCGTCGTCGGAGGTGGTGATGCCGGTGACCGGGGCTCCGCCGTCGTCGCCGGCCGAGGAGCCGCACCCGGCGAGCAGCGGGGCGAGCACGAGGGTCGCCGCGGTCGCGAGGGCGGCCGCGCGCCGCCGGGCGCTAGCCACGGCGCACGCCGTCGGCGAGGTCGTCGGTCAGGGCGGCCAGGGCCTTCAGGCCACCCTGCGGGTCGTCGGCGTCGAGCAGGGCGCGCACGAAGGCGGAGCCCACGATCACGGCATCGGCGTACGACGCCACCTCGGCCGCCTGGTCGCCGTTGGAGACGCCCAGGCCCACGCCGATCGGCAGGTCGGTCACGGCGCGCGTGCGGGTGACCAGCGGGCCGGCCAGGTCGGAGGTCGCCGTGCGGGTGCCGGTGACACCCATGACCGCGGTGGCGTAGACGAAGCCGCGGCAGGCCTCGGTGGTGGAGCGCAGGCGCTCGTCGGTCGAGGACGGCGCGACCAGGAAGATCTTGTCGAGGTCGTGGGCGTCGGCGGCGGGGATCCACCGGTCGGCCGACTCGGGGATCAGGTCGGGCGTGATCAGGCCCGCTCCCCCGGCGTTGGCCAGGTCGCGGGCGAACCGGTCGGCGCCCGTGGCCTCGCCGGCGGCGGCGTCGCGGCGGCCGTACTGCTCGATCGGGTTCCAGTAGGTCATCACCACGGTCGGGGTGCCGGTCGCGGCCACCGCCTCGACCACGCGGATGACGTCGGTCGTGCGCGTGCCCTGCTCCAGCGCCCGCTGGGCGGCGGCCTGGATGGTGGGGCCGTCCATCACCGGGTCGCTGTACGGCAGGCCGATCTCGATGATGTCGCAGCCGTGCTCGACCATCACCTTGATCGCCTCGATCGACCCGTCGACGTCGGGGAACCCGGCGGGGAGGTAGCCCACCAGCGCGGCCCGGCCCTCGGCCCGGGTGCGCTCGAAGGCGTGGGCGGTGGAGCGGGGGTTCACTTGGCGCCCTCGGCGATCTGCTGCTCGCTCGCGGGCTCGGGCGTGCCGTCGGCGGCGGCCTGGCCGAGGCCGAACCACTCGATGGCGGTGCCCATGTCCTTGTCGCCGCGACCCGACAGGTTGACCAGGATCGTCGAGCCCGGCCGTTCCTTCGCGAGGTCGAGCGCGCCCGCGATCGCGTGGGCGGACTCGATGGCCGGGATGATCCCCTCGGTGCGCGACAGCAGCGACATCGCCTGCATGGCGGCGGTGTCGGTGATCGGGCGGTACGTCGCCCGGCCGAGGTGCGCGAGGTGGGCGTGCTGCGGACCCACGCCCGGGTAGTCCAGGCCCGCGGAGATCGAGTGCGACTCCACGGTCTGGCCGTCGTCGTCCTGGAGCACGTAGGTGCGGGCGCCGTGCAGCACCCCGACCTGGCCGGCCCAGATGGTCGCGGCGTGGCGCTGGGTGTCGACGCCGTCGCCACCGGGCTCCAGGCCCAGCAGGTCGACGCCGGCGTCGTCGAGGAAGGCGGTGAAGATGCCGATGGCGTTGGAGCCGCCGCCGACGCAGGCGAGCACCGCGTCGGGCAGCCCACCGGTCAGGGCGAGCACCTGCTCGCGCGCCTCGTCGCCGATGCCGCGGCAGAAGTCGCGCACCATGGCCGGGAACGGGTGCGGGCCGGCGGCCGTCCCGAAGCAGTACGCCGTGTGGTCGACGCTGGCGACCCAGTCGCGGATGGCCTCGTTGATGGCGTCCTTGAGCGTGCGCGACCCCGAGGTCACCGGGACGACCTCGGCCCCGAGCAGCTGCATCCGGGCCACGTTGAGCGCCTGCCGCTGGGTGTCGACCTCGCCCATGTAGACCGTGCAGTCCAGCCCGAGGTACGCCGCCGCCGTGGCCGTGGCGACGCCGTGCTGGCCGGCCCCGGTCTCGGCGATCACCCGGGTCTTGCCCATGCGCTTGGTCAGCAGGGCCTGGCCGAGCACGTTGCGGATCTTGTGGGCGCCGGTGTGGTTGAGGTCCTCGCGCTTGAGCAGGATCCGGGCGCCGGCGACCTCGCTCAGCTTGGTGGCGTCGTAGAGCAGGCTCGGGACGCCGGCGTACTCGACGAGCATGCGCTGGAACTCGTCGGTGAAGGCGGTGTCGGCCATCGCCTCGTGCCAGGCGGCGGTCAGCTCGTCGAGGGCCGCCATCAGCGCCTCGGGCATGAACCGGCCGCCGAAGTCGCCGAAGCGGCCCGACGCGTCGGGACCTGCGTCGGTCGCGACGGCCCGCGCGAGGTCCTCACCGGTCGGGGGGTGACCGACCACGGCGGTGCCGGGCTGGGGCTCGATGGGCTGGTGCTCGATGGGCTCGGGCTCGATGGGCTGGGGCTCGATCGAGCCGGGGTGGGTGGGAGCGGTCATCGCTGGGCCTCCTGGGGGCGGGCCGTCGCCTGGACGGCCCGGATGGCGGCGACGGCGGCCCGGGGGTCGCCGTCCTTGACGAGGGCCTCGCCGACCAGCACCACGTCGGCGCCCTCGCCGAGGAAGCGGGCGGCGTCGGCGGGTCCGGTCACGCCGGACTCCGCGACCCGGACGACGCCCTCGGGCAGCAGCGGGGCGAGCCGGCCGAAGGTGTCGGGGTGGACCTCGAGGGTCTTGAGGTTGCGCGAGTTCACGCCGACCAGGTCGGCGTCGACGGCCAGGGCGCGCTCGATCTCGGCCTCGTCGTGCACCTCGGTCAGCACCGTCAGCCCGAGATCGCGGGCCTGCTGGTGCAGGTCGCGCAGCAGGGCGTCGTCGAGCGCGGCCACGATCAGCAGCACCAGGTCGGCACCCGCGGCGCGGGCCTCGAGCAGCTGGTAGCCGGTGACCACGAAGTCCTTGCGCAGCAGCGGCGTGGGCACCGCGGCCCGCACGGCGCGCAGGTCGTCCAGGCTGCCGCCGAAGCGGCGCTGCTCGGTGAGCACCGAGATCGCGTCGGCGCCGCCGGCGGCGTAGGCCGCGGCCAGCGCGGCCGGGTCGGGGATGTCGGCCAGGTCGCCCTTGCTCGGCGAGCGGCGCTTGACCTCGGCGATCAGCGAGAGCCCGGGGGCGCGGAACGCCGGCAGCGGGTCCAGCGGGGCGGGCAGGTCGCGGACCGCCGACAGCAGGGCGGCCTCGTCGACCGTGGCCTGCCGGGTCGCGAGGTCCTCGCGGACACCGGCGACGATGTCGTCGAGCACGGACATGCAGGGGCCTTCCGGAACGGGGCTACAGGTGCGGATCGGGGAGACGACGCGGCGCGTCGCTGGCCCTTCCAAGGTTCTCACACGGCCCCCACCGGTAGGTTCGGCGCCATCGCACGCCGCTCGGGCACCGGACGTTGCCCGTCGACCACGAAGGGCCAGACATGAGCAACGAGTACCCGCCGTCCGGGCAGGATCCGGCACAGGGCCCGCAGGACCCCGCCCACGAGGGGGGCTCGACGTCCGGCCAGGAGCCCCCGACCTACGGCGACCAGCCGGCGTACGGCGACCAGCCCGCGCCGTACGGCCAGCAGCCCCCGGCGTACGGCCAGCAGCCTGACCCCTACGGTCAGCCGCCCCAGTACGGCGGCCAGCAGGGTGGTCAGCAGGGACAGCCCGGCCAGTACGGCCAGGAGCAGTACGGCCAGCCGCCGTACGGCCAGCAGCCCCCGGGCCAGTACGGCCAGCAGTACGGCGCTCCCCCGCCGTACGGGCAGGGTGGCTACGGTCCCGGCTTCGGCGCCCCCAAGACCTCGCCGCTGGCGATCGTGTCGCTGGTGACCGGCATCCTGGGCATCTGCTGCAGCACGCTCTTCGTCCTGGCCATCGCCGCGCTCGTCACCGGCTTCATCGGTCGCAAGCAGATCAAGGAGTCGCAGGGGCAGCTCAAGGGCAACGGCATGGCGATCGCGGGGCTCGTCCTCGGCGCCGTCGGCATCCTGATCGGCCTCGTCTACTGGGTGCTGATCATCACCGGTGCCATCAACGGGAACATGTACTTCAGCACCAGCCCGTAGACAGGCCTCACCACGCGCAGGACCATCGGGGCGGCTGGCTCCTCAGGGGGCCAGCCAGCTCCCGAAGGGCGTGTTGCGCAGCACCGTGAAGACCACGGTCACCAGCACCGCGAGACCCACCAGCACGGTGGCGCGTCCGCGCGGAGCGGCGGGTGCCTCCTCCCCCGCCCAGGCCCGGCGGGTCCACAGGGCCCACCAGAGCACGAGCACCGGCACCAGGGCCACGAAGACGACGTTGCTGCTCAGGGCGCCGAGCACGTCGCCGTCGGTCAGGTCGTTGACGGCCCGCAGCCCGCCGCAGCCGGGGCAGTAGAGCCCGGTCAGGGCCAACCAGGGGCACTCGCCCCAGCTGCCCTGCGCGTGCGGGTCGCGCAGGTGCAGGGCCAGCGTCATCGCGGCCACCGCTCCGCCGACCAGCAGCGGTGCGCGCACCCGTCGCCAGGGGCTGGCAGGCATCTCCGGCCCCACGGGCGCCGGCGAGCTGGCTGTCGGTCCCGCCATCGGGGCGCCGGTGGCGCTCCCGACGGTCGGGATCGGTCGCGGGGCCGGGGGCCACATCGGCTCAGTGGTGCCCGGTGCGAGCGGTGCTGCCCAGGCCCATCAGGGAGAGGATCTTGCCCACGACGATGGCGATCGGTGCCAGCGCGACGCCGATCCAGAAGACCACCATGCTGCCGATCATCAGACCGATGCCACCCACCACGAATGCCAGCAGGCCCACGATCACGGCCGTCCAGGCCGCCGGGGTGTTGCCGTGGTTGTCGGACATGGATCTCCTCGGTGTTCGGGTGGGGCGTCGGGCGCCATCCTAGTGGGGCCCGCCGACGATCCGCGCCGGACCCTCCGGGCGTCAGGCCGACGGACGATCAGTCGGGTCCTGGCCCTGGTCGAGCGCCTTCCACAGCTCCTGCTCGCTGGCGGGCTCGTGGTCGGCGACCGACGCGGCGCTGACCGCCGGGGCGTCGTAGCGCGCGCCCATCTCGGGCCAGTGCCGCACGAAGCGCACCGCCGACACCGCGGGCACCAGCGCCACGACGGCCGCGACCGCCGCCGTCCAGAACCAGCCGGAGAACCCGGTGTCGGGCGTGCGGCCGGACAGCAGCGCCCCGGCGTCGGTGCTCGCCTGGTCGGGAAGGGTGAGGTAGCCCGTGACGACGGTGGCCACGAGCCCGACCGCCGCGACGGCGACGAGCAGCGCGAAGGCACGGCGTACGACGCCACGGGTCACCAGCAGCACGCCCCACGACGCGAGCAGCACCAGGCTGACCGCCGAGGCCAGCGGGTAGCGGGTGCCGGTGTCGATGGCCGACAGCTGGGCGTCGGTGGCACCGGTCGTGCCCCCACCGATCCAGGGCTTGGCGCTCGCGATGGCGGCCAGCCCGGCCGAGCCGAGACCGAGCAGCACCGTCGGCCCGAAGGTACGCCGGGGCTCGCGCCGCTGCGTCACGGCTTCCGGGGCCGCAGGTGCCTCAGCCACGGGTGACCGCGTCGCCCGGTCGGCCGAGCAGGTCCTCGTCGAAGCAGGTGCGGGCTCCGGTGTGGCAGGCGGGGCCGGTCTGGTCGACGCTGACCAGCAGGGTGTCGCCGTCGCAGTCCAGCCGCACCTCGAGCACGCGCTGGGTGTGCCCGGAGGTCTCGCCCTTGACCCAGTAGCGCTGCCGCGACCGGCTCCAGAAGGTGCCGCGCCCGGTCGTCAGGGTGCGGTGCAGCGCCTCGTCGTCCATCCAGCCCAGCATCAGCACCTCACCGGTGTCGTGCTGCTGCACCACGGCAGGCACCAGCCCGTCGCTGGTGCGCTTGAGGCGGGCGGCGATCGCCGGGTCCAGAGGAGTGCTGCTCACCTGGCCAGTATCCGCGACGGGTGGCTCACACCGACTGCTGGGCCGTCCACGAGGCGTGCAGCCGCCCGTAGACCCCACCCTCGGCGACGAGCGCGGCGTGCGGACCCCGCTGCACGACGCGGCCCTGGTCGAAGACGATCACCTCGTCGGCGTTCTCCGCGGTCGAGAGCCGGTGGGCGATGGTGACGCTCGTGCGGCCCGACATCAACCGCTCCAGGGCGCGCCCGATGCGCATCTCCAGCGCGGGGTCGACGGCGCTGGTCGCCTCGTCGAGCACCAGCAGGTCGGGGTCGGCGAGGTGGGCCCGGATGAGCGCCACCAGCTGCCGCTCGCCGGCCGACAGCGACTCGCCGCGCTGGCCGACGCGGGTGTCGAGCCCGTGCGGGAGGCCCTCGAGCCAGTCGCCGAGACCGAGCTCCTCGGCGGCCGCGACGACCTGCTCGCGGGTCGCGTCGAGGTCGCCGTAGCGCACGTTGTGCAGCAGCGTGGAGTCGAAGAGGAAGCCCTCCTGCGGCACCAGCACCACCCGCCGTCGCAGCGAGGCGAACTCCACCGTGCGCAGGTCGACGCCGTCGAGCAGCACCGCGCCGTCGGTGGGGTCCATCAGCCGGGTGAGCAGCTTGGCGAAGGTGGTCTTGCCCGACCCGGTCTCGCCGACGACCGCGACCCGGCTGCCGGAGGTGAGGTGCTCGTCGACGTCGCGGAGGACCAGCGGGCCACCGGGGTAGCCGAAGGAGACGTCGCTGAAGGTGACGTCCATCGCCCCGCGCGGCAGCGAGGCGCCGGAGGGGCCCGGGTCGTCGAGGTCGGCCGGGGTGTCCAGGATGCCGATCACCCGGCGCCAGCCGGCGATCGCGTTCTGGGCGTCGGTGAGCACCTGGGTGCCCATCTGCACGGGCCCGACGAAGAGCGTGACCAGGAAGGCGAAGGCGAGCACCTGCCCCGAGGTGATGTCGCCGGCCAGCCCGAGCCAGATGCCGAGGATCAGCACCCCGGCGTTGGCCAGGCCGGCCGAGACCCCGCCGAGGCTGAAGGAGAAGGCGGTCAGACCCTGGGCCTTGGTCGAGGCCTCCTGGTTGACCCGGATGGCCTCGTCGATGCGGTCCTGGGTGCGCTGCTCGATGGCGTAGGTGCGCACGGTGACGGCGCCCACGACCGGCTCGCTGATGGCCGAGAGCATCGCCCCGACCGAGCGGCGCACCACGCCGTACGCCGCGGACAGGCGACGCTGGAAGTAGCGCAGCGACACGAACAGCGGCAGGAAGCAGACCCAGACCAGGATCGTCAGCTGCCAGGAGTAGAACAGCATCACCACGGTGGCGAGCAGCACCTGCCCGACGCTGATGATGCCGAAGACGCCGCCGAAGACCAGGAACTGCGAGACCTGGTCGACGTCGCTCGTCACGCGCGAGACCAGGGCCCCGCGACGCTCGGTGTTCTGGGTCAGCAGCGGCAGGTCGTGGACGTGGCGGAACGCCTTGATCCGCAGGGTGGCCAGCCCGCGCTCGGAGGCGGTGAACAGCCGGGCGGTCATGAAGTAGGACGAGACACCGGTGGCCAGGATCGCCAGTGCCGCCACCACGGCCATCTTGGCCACGAAGGCGAGGTCGACCCCGCCCGGGCCGTTGATGCCGCGGTCGAGGGTCTGCTGCACCGACACCGGCACCACGAGCCGGCCGGCCGTGCCGACCAGCGCGAGGAGCAGCGTGGTGCGGAAGCCCTCGGTCAGCTCGGGCGAGAACGCCAGCCCGCGGCGGAGCGTCTCGCGGGCGGTGATCTCGTCGCCGCTGTCGACCTGGGTGCCGTCGGCGGTCAGGTCGTCGGTCTCGGGCTCGAGGTTGACGGTCACGAGCTGACCCCCTCGGACTCGTAGGCGTTGACGAGCGTGGCGTACGCCGGGTTGCGGCGCAGCAGCTCCTGGTGGGTGCCGCGGTCGGCGATGCGGCCCTGGTCGAGGAAGAGCACCTCGTCGGCGAGCCCGATGGTGGCCTTGCGGTAGGCGATCAGCAGCAGCGTCGAGCCGCTGCCGCGACGTCGCACGGCCGACAGGATGCGGGCCTCGACCTCGGGGTCGACGGCCGAGGTGGCGTCGTCGAGGACGAGCAGGCGCGGGTGGCGCACGAGGGCACGGGCCAGGCTGAGCCGCTGCCGCTGACCGCCGGAGAGCGTGGTGCCGCGCTCCCCCAGCCGGCTGTCGAGGCCGTGCGCCAGCCCGGCGACGAAGCCGTCGGCCTGGGCGGTGCGCAGGGCCTCCCAGACCTCCTCGTCGGCGACGTCGGCGCCCAGCGTCACGTTGCCGCGCACGGTGTCGTCGAAGAGGAAGGCGCTCTGCGGCACCAGCGCGACGTGGTCGGCCAGCTGGCCGGGGGCGAGGTCGCGCACGTCGTGCCCGTCGACGAGCACCGAGCCCTGGTGGGGGTCGACGAGGCGGGTGACGAGCGAGGTCAGCGTGCTCTTGCCCGAGGCGGTGGCCCCGACGACGGCGACCGTGCGCCCGGCCGGGACGGCGAAGGAGACCCCGTCGAGCAGTCGCTGGTCGGCGTCGTAGGTGTAGGCGAGGTCGCGGACCTCGAGCGCCGCGCCGGTGTCGCCGCCGGCGAGGCGACCCGCGCCGTGGGTGGTCTCGTTGACGGTGTCGAGGACCCGGTGCACGCGCTCGTAGCCCACGACGGAGCGCGGGAACTCCCCGAGCATCCAGCCGATCGAGCGGATCGGGAAGGCCACGATGGTCAGCAGGTAGGCGACGGTGACGACGTCACCGGGGTCGGCGACGCCGGAGCGCACGCGCCACACGCCCACGCCGAGCACCGCGAGCACCCCGAGGTTGGGCAGGCTCTCCAGGAAGGGGTCGAAGGCCGCGCGCACGCGGCCCGCGCGGATGCCCTGGTCGCGCAGCTCGCGCGCCTTGGCGCCGAACCGCTCGGTCTCCTCGGACTCGCGCCCGAGGGTCTTGACCACCATGGCCCCGTCGAAGGACTCGTGGGCGATCTCGCTGAGCTCGGCCCGCAGCGCCTGGATGCGGGTGTAGATCGGCGAGGACAGCCGCTGGAAGACCACGTTGACGACCATCACCAGCGGGAACACCAGGAGCCCGACCACGGCCATGCTGAGGTCGGTGAACAGCATCTGGGCGATGGCGATCACCATCATCGCCAGCGTGCCGACGGCCATCGGCAGCGGTGCGATCGGGGACCAGGCCGCCTCGACGTCGGAGTTGGCGTTGGAGAGCAGCTCGCCGGTGGGGTGCTGCTGGTGCCAGTCCATCGGCAGGGTGAGGTACTGGCGGGTGACCTCGCGGCGGTAGGCCGCCTGCATGCGGTACTGCATGATGCCGGCGCCGAGGCGCCGGGCCACGATGCCCACCGCCCGCAGGAGCGCGACGCCCAGGAACAGCGCGAGGATCGCCACCAGGCCCCCGGTCGTGGTCGCGCCCGACCGGAAGGCCGGCAGCACGACGTGGTCGGTCGACCAGCCCAGCACCCAGGCGTCGGCCACGGTCAGCGCACCGAACAGCACGCTGCCCAGGGTCGAGAGCGTGAACACCCACGGCTCGCGCCGGATGGCCACGCCCAGCACGCGGAAGCCGGCGCCGAGGGTCGACGAGCTCGACGATCGCCGCAGTGGGGCGCGTGACGGGGTGGGGTGAGGGGGGGTCGGCACAACGGTGCAACCCTAGGTGGGGGGTCTGACATTCCTCGCATCGATCGGCCCCACCCGCTGCCGGGCCCGCGACGGGCACCCTAGGATCGCGACATGGAGCCGATGTCGCGCTCGGAGCGTGCTGCGCTGTGCAACACCGCCCTCGAGACCGGGGAGCACGCCCCCACCCTGTGCGAGGGCTGGTCGGTCAAGGACCTGGTGATCCACCTGCTGGTCCGCGAGCGGGACCCGCTCGGCGCCCCGGGCATCCTCGTGCCCCGGCTGGAGGGCCTCACCGAACGCTCGTCACGCCGGCTGGCCCACCAGGACTTCACCGCCCTCGTCGAGCGCGTGCGCAACGGGCCTCCCCGCTGGTCGCCGCTGGCGCTGCCGCCCGTCGACCGGGCGGCCAACACCCTGGAGTACTTCGTGCACCACGAGGACATCCGTCGGGCCCAGCCCGGCTGGGAGCCGCGCGAGCTGACCGAGCGGGAGCAGCAGGTCCTGTGGAAGGCGCTGGGCACGGCCGGCCGCGGGCTGGCCCGGTCGCTCGAGGTGCCGCTCGAGGTGCGCTGGCACGACGGCGAGCGCCGTCGCAGCGCCGTGCTGAGCAAGGGTGACGACCCGGCGGTCGTCACCGGGCCGCCGGCCGAGCTCACGCTCCTGCTGTTCGGTCGCGAGCGGGTGCGGGGGCTGACCTTCGAGGGCCCCGAGGACCACGTGCAGGCCGTCCGCGGCGCCGACCTCGGCCTCTAGCGGCCGGGCCGGCACCCGCCGGTCACGTGATCAGCCGATCAGTTGATCTTGATGTGCACGTGGTCGAAGTGGTTGGCCGTGGCCGACCCGCGGTCGGACATGGAGCGGAAGCCCTCGCCGGAACGCTCGATCGTCCAGATGTGCTGCGACCAGATGATGTCGAACAGGTCCAGCTCGGCGTGGTGGGCGTAGACGAAGTCCTTGACGCGCTCGCCGACCGACGAGCTCGGCACCATGAAGTCGATGGCCTCGCCGTTGACGTGCTCGCCGTGGCCGTCCTGCCCGCCGTACGCCGACAGCTCGGGGAAGGCGGCGCAGACCGCGCGGTAGACCTTGACCGACTGGGGCTGCAGGGCGCTCTCGATCGAGGAGCCGTCGGGACAGGGGGCGTCGGAGAGGCCCACCACCTCGGGGGTCTTGTTCTTGGCGAGGTAGTCGGCGGTGACCCAGCGGGTGGTCAGCGGGCCGACGATCACCTCGGCGTAGTCGCCCGAGCGCCGACCGGTGACGGTGACGTGCTGCCCCGTCTTGACCAGCCCGGCGGCGCGCGCGCTCTTCGCCGGTGCCGTGCGGAGGTCGAGGTCCTCGGTCGTCCAGAGCTTGCCGGCGGCCTTGGGCACCCGGTTGTCCACCAGGGGCACGCGGTCGACCGAGCGCGACGTGCCCAGGGTGCGGGCCTTGGTGGTGGACGGGTGGACCGAGGAGAAGGCGGTCCTGCGGACCGACGTGGGTCCACCGGACGTGGCAGGGGCCGGGGTGCTCGCGGCGGCCGAGACGCTGCTCGCGGCGTCGGCCGCGGTGGCCCGCGTGGGGTCGGCGGAACCGCTGGTCAGCACGCCCGCGCCGATGGCGAGAGCGGTGACGACGGGGGCCGCGACCAGGGCGGTACGGCGGTGCCGGAGCTGGGTGTGCTTGCCGGTGGAACGGCCTCGGGGGATGCCTCGGGGCACGGGTGGATCCAATCGTCGGGGGCAGGACAACCGCTCGATGGAACCACGAACGACCCCGCATGTTCCAACTCGGACCGGCGCCCGGTGGAGTGAGACCGCCCACGTCAGGGGCCCCGATGACCCGGTGCCGGGCCGGTCGGGAGGGTCCGCCGGCCCCCTAGCCGCCGGTGGTCTCCGAGGCGTCCTCGCGGACCAGCCCGGTGGTGCCGTCGGTGTCGTCCAGCCACCCCTCGGGGAGCGCGACGGACTTGCGGGGGCTGCCCTGACGGCCCCGCGGGGTGCCGAGCTCGATGACCGGGAAGGCGGCCTCGGGGTCGAGCCGGACGAGCAGCTCGTCGAGGTCGGCCAGGCTCGAGACCAGCGCCAGGGCGTGCCGCAGGTCGCCGCCGGCGGGGAAGCCCTTGAGGTACCACGCGACGTGCTTGCGGAACTCCTTGCAGCCGCGCTCCTCCCCCATGTGGCGGCTCAGCAGCTCGGCGTGACGCCGCATCATCACCGCGACCTCGCCGAGGCGCGGCAGGGTGGAGACCTCCTCGCCGGCGAAGGCCGCCGCGAGGTCGCGGAACAGCCAGGGACGTCCCAGGCAGCCACGCCCCACCACGACCCCGGCGGCGCCGGTCTGCTCGACCATGCGCAGGGCGTCGGAGGCCTCCCAGACGTCGCCGTTGCCGAGCACGGGGATGCTCCACGTGCTCCACCAGGTGGCCGATGGCCTCCCAGTCGGCCGTGCCGGAGTACCCCTGGATGGCGGTGCGCCCGTGCAGCGCGATCGCGGCCGCCCCGGACTCCTCGGCGATGCGGCCGGCGTCGAGGTAGGTCAGGTGGTCGTCGTCGATGCCCTTGCGGGTCTTCATCGTCACCGGCACGTCGTACGCCGCGGCAGCGGTCACCGCCGCGGAGACGATCTGGCCGAGCAGGGCCCGCTTCCACGGCAGCGCGGCCCCGCCGCCCTTGCGGGTGACCTTCGGGACGGGGCAGCCGAAGTTGAGGTCGACGTGGGCCACGCCGTACTCCGCGCAGAGGATCTCGGTCGCCCTCCCGACGTACGCCGGGTCGGTGCCGTAGAGCTGGACCGAGCGCACCGTCTCGGCCTCGTCGAAGACCAGCATCTTGCGGGTGGTCTCGTCACCCTCGACCAGGCCACGGCTGGTGATCATCTCGCAGACGTAGAGCCCGGCGCCCTGCTCGCCGCACAGACGGCGGTAGGCGGCGTTGGTGATGCCGGCCATGGGGGCGAGCACCACGGGGGTCGCCACCTCGAGCGCCCCGAGGCGCAGCGGCCCGGGCAGCACGGAGGTCGCGACGGAGGACATGGGCACCATTCTGCGGCTCGCCGCCGGAACGGCCCAAATCGGCCGGGTGGGCGGCCGGTCTCAGCCGTTCCTCTTGGCGGCCGGCTTCTTCCCGCCCGACTTCCCGCCCGACTTCCCGCCCGACTTCTTGGCCACGGGCGCGATCGTGCCCTTCCAGGTGATCGGCTCGAAGGCCTGCAGCGGCCGGTAGCTCATCTCGGTCAGGCGGCCGTTGCCCGCCACCAGGAACACCAGGCACCCGCGGAGCACCTTGCCGGCGCCGAACGTGGCCGGCAGCGGGGTCGACGGGCAGCGGGCGAAGGAGTTGTTGAAGCTGGACGGCTGGATCAGCGTGTTCCGCGCGTCGACCGCGAGCAGCGGCACGGGCGCCCGCCCCAGGTCGCCGGTGCCGGCGTTGCGGACCGTGTAGCGCACGTAGTACGGCCGGGACTGCTTGGCCCGCGCGTCGAGCTGGTAGCCGGAGAACTCCGAGATGGAGCCGGTCTGCACCGAGTCGACGCGCACCGAGAGCACGGAGCTCTTCTTCGTGTTCGGCTCGTAGGCCACCAGGGCGACCTGACCGAACCTCAGCTCGGAGCCCGCCTTGGTCAGCGTGACCCCGCTCGGCACCTTCACGTCCCCGGTGGGCAGGTCCACCGACGGCGTCGCCGCCGCCGGCTTCTTCGCCGTCGAGCCGTCCGAGCCCCCGCAGCCCGCGAGCACCAGGGTGGGGGCGAGGGCCGCGACGAGCAGGGCCGTGCGGGCGCGACGGCGGGCAGACGGTGGGTTCACGCCGACATCATGCCCGCAGGGCGTGCCCCGCGGGAGCGATTGCGGGCAGGGCGCGCCCGCGAGTCGGGGCGGCTCAGCAGCCGACCAGGCGCTCCGCGAACCAGGTGCGCACGCCGGACAGGCTGATCCGCTCCTGGGCCATCGAGTCGCGCTCGCGCACGGTGACCGCGTCGTCGTCGAGGGTGTCGAAGTCGACGGTGACGCAGTACGGCGTGCCGATCTCGTCCTGGCGTCGGTAGCGGCGACCGATCGCGCCGGCGTCGTCGAACTCGACGTTCCACAGGCCGCGCAGCTCCGCCGCCAGCGCCTTGGCCTTGGGGGTCAGGGCCTCGTTGCGGCTCAGCGGCAGCACGGCGACCTTGACCGGGGCCAGGCGCGGGTCGAGCTTGAGCACGGTGCGCTTGTCGACCCCGCCCTTGGTGTTCGGCGCCTCGTCCTCGGTCCAGGCGTCGACCAGGAAGGTCATCAGGCTGCGGGAGAGACCGGCCGCGGGCTCGATCACGTAGGGCACGTAGCGCTCGTCGTGGGCCTGGTCGAAGTACGACAGGTCGGTGCCCGAGTGCTCGGAGTGGGTCTTGAGGTCGAAGTCGGTGCGGTTGGCGATGCCCTCGAGCTCGCCCCACTCGGAGCCGGCGAAGTTGAAGCGGTACTCGATGTCGACCGTGCGCTTGGAGTAGTGGCTGAGCTTCTCCTGCGCGTGCTCGAAGTGGCGCAGGTTGTCCGGGTCGATGCCGAGGTCGGTGTACCACCGGGTGCGCTCGTCGATCCAGTACTGGTGCCAGTCCTCGTCCTCGCCGGGCTTGACGAAGAACTCCATCTCCATCTGCTCGAACTCGCGGGTGCGGAAGATGAAGTTGCCGGGCGTGATCTCGTTGCGGAAGCTCTTGCCGATCTGGGCGATGCCGAACGGCGGCTTCTTGCGCGACGACGTCACGACGTTGGCGAAGTTGAGGAAGATGCCCTGCGCGGTCTCGGGCCGCAGGTAGTGCAGGCCGGACTCGTCCTCGATGACGCCGAGGTAGGTCTTCAGCAGGCCGGAGAACTGGCGCGGCTCGGTCCACGCGCCGCGGGTGCCGCAGTTCGGGCACGCCAGGGTGGTGAGGTCGACGGTGTCGGGGTCCTCGAGGCCCTTCTTCTCGGCGTACGCCTCCTGGAGGTGGTCGGCGCGGAACCGCTTGTGGCACGACTGGCACTCGGTGAGCGGGTCGGAGAAGGTCGCGACGTGGCCGCTGGCCTCCCAGGTCTGGCGCGGCAGGATCACGCTGGAGTCCAGGCCGACGACGTCCTCGCGGGACTGCACCATCGAGCGCCACCACTGGCGCTTGATGTTCTCCTTCAGCTCCACCCCGAGCGGGCCGTAGTCCCACGCCGACTTGGTGCCGCCGTAGATCTCGCCGCACGGGTAGACGAAGCCCCGGCGCTTGGCGAGGGAGACGACGTGGTCGACGGTGGACGGGGGCGGCTTGGCCACGGAGGATGCTCCTGGGTTGCGGGCGGGGTCGGGTGGATCTGGCGGATCGGGCGAAGCCGTCACCCTACCGAGCGACGCGGTCGGGGCTCACCCGAGATCGCGCGGGCGCCACTCGTTCAGCTCGCCGTCGAGCGGCTCGTAGGCCGACGGCTCGTCGATGGCGCGGCTCAGCAGCGGCACGGCGTCCACCTTCACGTCGTACGACGACAGCGCCCGGCGGTAGCTGCCGACGTCGCGCCAGCGGGTCACCATCGTCCACAGGGTCTGGTCGTCGACGTTGCGCCCGAGCCGGCCGTCGGCGTACCCCGCCCGCTCGGAGAGCACCGTCAGCGCGCGTTCGAGGTCGGCGCGGAATCCCGCGGCGTCGTCCTCGGGGACCCGGAACCTGTTCACGACCAGCATCCCGCGAGCCTAGGCGTCGGGTCGTCCCGGCGGACCGCCCGCCACCTGTTTGACAATGGTTCTCATTCCAACTGAGAATGATTCCCATGCGACGCCCCCTGCTCGTCCCCCTCCTCGCCGGCACCCTGCTCGCGGCCAGCGCCCTGAGCGGTTGCGCCGCCTTCTCCGACGAGGGGTCCTCGACGCGCGCGTCCGGAGGGAAGCTGTCGGTCGTCACCGCCTTCTACCCCCTGCAGTACGCCGCGACCCGCGTCGCGGGTGACCGCGCCGTCGTCACCAACCTGACCAAGCCGGGCGGCGAGCCGCACGACCTGGAGATCCCGCCGCGCGAGACCGCCGACATCGTCGACGCCGACCTGGTGGTCTACGAGCAGGGCTTCCAGCCGGCCGTCGACGACGCGGTCACCCAGAACGCCGAGGGCACCACCCTGGACGCCGCGGCCGTGGTCGGGCTCGTCGCCGCTGACCACGACGGGCACGACCACGGCGCCGAGGACCACTCCGCCGGGGCGGAGCCCGAGGGCGGCCACGGCGACGGCTCGGACCCTCGACCCGCACTTCTGGCAGGACCCGCTGCGGATGGCCAGGCTCGGCGACGCCCTCGCGAAGAAGCTCTCGGCCGTCGACCCCGACCACGCCACGGAGTACGCCGCCAACGCCGCCTCGCTGCGGGCCGACCTGGAGTCGCTGCACACGGCGTACGAGAAGGGGCTGGGGAGCTGCGCCCGCGACACCGTCGTGGTCTCCCACGACGCGTTCGGGTACCTCGACACGTACGGTCTGGTCATGGAGCCGATCGCAGGCCTCTCCCCCGGGGCCGAGCCGACACCGGCCGACCTGGCTCGGCTGGAGGACCTCATCCGCAGCGACGGCATCACCACCGTGTTCTCCGAGCGGCTGGTCAGCCCGCGGCTGAGCGCGTCCCTGGCCCAGGACGTCGGCGTCCGCACCGCGGTCCTGGACCCGATCGAGGGCCTGAGCGACCAGACCGCCGGCGAGGACTACCTCTCCCTGATGCGGGCCAACCTGGCGGCGCTGGAGAAGGCCAACGGATGTCGGTGAACTCGCCCCCGCGCAGCGACCTGCCCCTGTCCCTGACGGGCGGCAACGTCGCCCTCGGCGGGCGACCGATCCTGCGCGGCATCGACCTCCAGGTGCGCCCCGGTGAGTTCGTCGCGCTGATGGGCGCCAACGGCTCCGGCAAGTCGACCCTCGTGCGCGCGCTGACCGGCCTGCTCCCCCTCTCGGCGGGCACCCTGGAGCTGTTCGGCACCCCGCGGGAGGACTTCGAGGACTGGCAGCGCATGGGGTTCGTGCCGCAGCGCTCGGGGGCGACGTCCGGCGTACCGGCCTCGGTGTGGGAGCTGGTCGCCTCGGGCCGGCTCACCCGCCGGCGACTGCTGCGTCCGCTCTCCCGGGCCGACCGGACCGCGATCGCCCGGGCGATCGAGGTCGTGGGGCTGACCGGCAAGGCGCGCGAGGGCGTGGCCCAGCTGTCGGGGGGCCAGCAGCAGCGGGCGCTGATCGCCCGCGCGCTCGCCGGTGAGCCCGACCTGTTCTTCCTCGACGAGCCCACCGCCGGGGTCGACCTGCCCAACCAGCAGGCCCTCGCCGACACCCTGCGCCACCTCAAGGACGACGGCGCCACCATCGTGCTGGTCGCCCACGAGCTCGGGCCGCTGGCGCCGCTGGTCGACCGGGCCGTGGTGATGCGCGACGGCCGCAAGGCCTACGACGGGCCGGCGCTGGCCGACCACGAGGTGCACGGCGCGGCGTTCGGCGAGCCGCACGCGCACCACCACCACCCCCGGCTCGAGCGCGGCGGGCACCACGAGCACCCGACCCGGCACGACCACGCGCCGCACGTCGCCTCCCCCCTGGAGCCCCCGATGGAGCGCCGCTGATGGACCTGTTCACCTACGGCTTCATGCAGCGCGCCCTGCTGGCGGCGCTGTTCACCGGCCTGGCCGCGCCGGCCGTCGGCACCTACCTCGTGCAGCGCCGGATGGCGCTGATGGGCGACGGCATCGGCCACGTCGCGGTCACCGGTGTCGCGCTCGGCCTCCTCACCGGCGCCTCCCCCACCTGGACCGCGGTCGGCGTGGCCGTCCTCGGCGCGGTGCTGATCGAGGTGATCCGCGAGCGCGGGCACACCAACGGCGACGTCGCCCTGGCCCTGCTGTTCTACGGCGGCCTCGCGGGCGGCGTGCTGATCACCGGACTCGGCGGTCAGAGCGCCGCCCGGCTGCAGGAGTACCTCTTCGGCGCGATCACCACCACCTCGATCGACGACGTCCTGGTCGTGATGGTGCTGGCGGTGGTCGTGATCGTGACCTGCGTGGGGCTGTCCCCCCAGCTGTTCGCGGTGGCCCACGACCAGGAGTTCGCCCGGGTCGCGGGCCTGCGGGTCCGGGGCTACAACCTGCTGATCGCCGTGCTGGCCGCGGTCAGCGTGACCGTCGCGATGCGCACCGTGGGCCTGCTGCTGGTCTCGGCCCTGATGGTGGTGCCGGTCGCGACCTCCCAGCAGCTGACCCGCTCGTTCCGGACGACGCTCGGCGCCGCGATGGTGCTGGGCACCGTCGCCTCGGTGGGCGGCCTGGTGATCTCGGCGTTCGCCTCTCAGCGCGCCACCGTCGCGCCGGGACCCTCGATCGTGCTGCTCTCGCTGCTCGGCTTCGTGGCCACCTGGCCGATCGGCGCCTGGCTGCGCCACCGGGCCCGGCTGCGGGCGCCGTTCCTGGCCCTGGAGCCGGAGTCGCACGAGGAGACCGACGAGCACCCGCACGACCACGGCCCGGCCTGCGGCCACGTCGCGGTGCCGCACAACGACCACCTCGACTACGTCCACGACGGCCACCGCCACGCCATCCACGGGAAGCACTATGACGAGCACTGAGAGCACCACCGCCCGTCCCACGCGGCAGCGCCGGGCGATCGCGGAGACCCTGGACACCTTCGAGGACTTCCGCAGCGCCCAGGACATCCACGCCCTGCTCAGCGAGCGCGGCCACCAGGTCGGGCTCTCGACGGTCTACCGCACCCTCCAGGCACTCGCCGACGCCGGCGAGATCGACGCCCTGCGCACGGAGACCGGCGAGAGCATCTACCGCCGCTGCAGCGCCACGCACCACCACCACCTGGTCTGCCGCAGCTGCGGGGCGACGGTCGAGGTCGAGGGGCCGACGGTCGAGTCGTGGACCCGCTCGGTCGCGGACGCGCACGGCTACTCCGACGTCAGCCACACCCTGGAGATCTTCGGGACCTGCGGGGACTGCTGACCGCTC
Source organism: uncultured Actinomycetota bacterium (assembly GCA_963750435.1). Classification (GTDB taxonomy): domain Bacteria; phylum Actinomycetota; class Actinomycetes; order Propionibacteriales; family Nocardioidaceae; genus Marmoricola. Next base: position 76,409 of record CAVVQW010000025.1, read on the forward strand.
GGTTCCCGGCGTACGCTCGAGGGAACCGCAGGAGGTGGGTCATGACGCCACGCAGGTCGAGCCCGGCACCGGGAGGCGGCAGTGCCCGCACCCCGGCGCACGAGGAGCCCGAGAACAAGTACGCCCACCTGCCGGCCCCGATCCGGCGCGAGGACCTGCGCACGTCCCAGGACGTCGTACCCCACCCCGACGTCGTCGGCGAGGCCGACCGCGAGCGCGACTGGCTGCTCCGCACCACCGGCCTCTTCATCTAGCAGTCCGGCCACCGTCGAGACGGCGCCCGTGTCCAGCGACACGGCGCGGATGTACGGCGACACGGCGCGCATGTCCAGCGAGACGGCGCGCATGTACGGCGAGACGGCGCGGATGTACGGCGAGACGGCGCCCGTGTTCACGAAGGCGTGCACACGCGCCGTCTCGGCGGACACAAGCGCCGTCTCGGCGGACACAAGCGCCGTCTCGGCGGACACACGCGCCGTCTCGGCGTGCACACGCGCCGTCTCGGCAGCGAGCTGGGGGTTGCGCGGCTGCCTAGCCTCGTGGGCATGGAGACGTTGATCGCGGAGGACCTGCTGCTGCTCCTGCTCGAGGACGAGTCGGGGAAGCTGCGGCACACGACCTACCTGGACGCCGGCATCGGCGGGGCGCTGCTGGTCGAGCTGGCGATGGGGGGCCAGGTCGACGTCCGCAAGGGCAGCGGGTTCTGGTCGCGCGCCACCGTCGTGCCGGTGCCGGGAGCGCCCGCGGTGACGGACCCGGTCCTCGCCGACGCCCTGGCCGTGATCACCGAGAAGCCACGGTCGGCCCAGGACCTGGTCACCCGGCTGAGCAAGCACCGGCGCGAGCCGCTGCTGGAGCGGCTTGCCGAGCGCGGGGTCCTGCGGCGCGAGGACGACACGGTCCTCGGCCTCTTCCCTCGCACCCGCTGGCCGATGGTCGACCGCCAGCACGAGGACGTCGTACGCCGGGCCCTGGCCGACGCGCTCGTCCGCGGCGTCGACCCCGCTCCCCGCACGGCCGCCCTGGTGTCGCTGCTCTCGGCCCTCGATCTCGCCGCGAAGGTGGTCGAGCACGAGGGGATGTCGTCGGGCGAGGTGCGCAAGCGCGCGAAGTTGATCGGCGAGGGCGACTGGGCGGTCAAGGGCGTCAAGGACGCCGTGGCCGCCGCCCAAGCGGCCGTCGTCGCCGCCGTCATGGTCTCCACGACGTCGGCAGCGACGAGCTCGAACTGACCCGCGCCGTCTCGCCGGACACACGCGCCGTCTCGCCGGACACACGCGCCGTCTCGCCGTACACACGCGCCGTCTCGCCGTGCACACGCGCCGTCTCGCCGTGCACACGCGCCGTCTCGCCGGACACACGCGCCGTCTCGCCGGACACCCGCGCCGTCTCGGCGAACGGGGCCTAGCTGAAGTCGAGCTCGGCGCTTCGGCTGCGCTTGAGCTCGAAGAACAGCGGGTAGGACGCGACCGCGACGACGCCGTCCCAGAGCTGGCCGGCCTCCTCGCCGCGCGGCGCCTTGGTGATGACGGGGCCGAAGAACGCGGTGTCGTTGACATGGATCGTCGGGGTGCCGACGTCGTCACCGACGGCGTCCATGCCCTCGTGGTGGCTCTTGGCGACGGCCTCGTCGAGGGAGGTGTCGTCCCAGGCGTCGACCAGCTCGGCCGGAAGCCCGGCCTCGGCGAGCGCGTCGACGGCGATCTGGCGGTCGAACTCCTGGCCCTCGACGTGGATGCGGCGGCCCATGGCGCTGTAGAGCGGCAGCAGCACCTCGCTGCCGTGCTCCTGCTCGGCCTTGATGCAGACGCGCACCGGACCCCAGGCGGTGTCCAACATCGTGCGGTACTCCTCCGAGATGTCCTTGTCCTTGTTCAGGTAGGCCAGGCTCATCACGTGCCACCGGACCTCGATGTCGCGGACCTCCTCCACCTCGAGGATCCAGCGTGAGGTGATCCAGGCGAACGGGCAGCGGGGGTCGAACCAGAAGTCGGCGTGGTCTTTGCTCATGGCAGAAGGAACGTGGGCGAGGGCCCGAAACATTCCCCCCGCGTGCACCGCCCGCCCGGCTGTCTTGGGCGCGACGCGCCTCGAGTGCCATAGTTCTCGGCATGCCTGGAACCAACCTGACCCGCGACGAGGCGCAGACCCGCGCCCGGTTGATCGGTGTCGACTCCTACACCGTGGAGCTCGACCTGACCACCAGCGAGACCACCTTCGCCTCGACCACCACGATCGTCTTCACCAGCACCGAGACCGGTGCCGAGACGTTCGCCGACCTGGTCAACGCCGAGATCCGCGAGATCCGCCTGAACGGCACGGTGCTCGACCCCGCGGAGGTGTACGCCGACCACCGGGTCACCCTGGCCGACCTCCAGGCCACCAACGAGCTGGTCGTCACCGCCGACCTGCCCTACTCCCGCACCGGCGAGGGCCTGCACCGCTTCGTGGACCCGGTCGACGACCGCGTCTACACCTACACCCAGTTCGAGGTGCCCGACGCCCGCCGCGTCTACGCGACCTTCGAGCAGCCCGACCTCAAGGGTGTCTTCAGCTTCGTGGTGACCGCGCCCGAGACCTGGGTCGTGGTCTCCAACGCCGCCACCCCCGAGCCCGAGGTCCTGGGCGGGGGCAAGGCGGTGTGGCGCTTCCCGCGCACCGAGCCGATGTCGACGTACATCACCGCGATCATCGCCGGTGAGTACCACGCCGAGTTCGACGTCTACCGCGGCGCGCACGGCGAGATCCCGCTGGGCCACTACTGCCGCCAGTCGCTGGTCGAGCACATGGACACCGCCGAGCTGGTCAAGCTGACCAGCCAGGGCTTCGAGTTCTTCGAGGACGCGTTCGGCTACCCCTACCCGTTCCACAAGTACGACCAGCTCTACGTCCCGGAGTACAACATGGGCGCGATGGAGAACGCCGGCGCCGTCACGCTGCGCGACGAGTACCTCCCCCGCAGCCGCCAGGACGCCTCGTTCTACGAGTTCCGCGCCTCGGTGATCCTGCACGAGATGGCGCACATGTGGTTCGGCGACCTGGTCACCATGAAGTGGTGGGACGACCTCTGGCTCAACGAGTCCTTCGCCGAGTGGGCCTGCTACCACGCCGCCGTGGAGGCCACCGAGTTCCGGGAGTCCTGGACCGGCTTCACCAACGCCCGCAAGAACTGGGCGCTGCGCCAGGACCAGCTGCCCAGCACGCACCCGATCGCGGCCGACAACCACGACCTCCAGGCCGTCGAGGTCAACTTCGACGGCATCACCTACGCCAAGGGCGCCTCGGTGCTCAAGCAGCTCGTGGCCTGGGTGGGCCTGGACAACTTCCTGGTCGGGCTGCGCGCCTACTTCAAGAAGCACGCCTTCGGGAACTCCGAGTTCTCCGACCTGCTCAGCGCGCTCGAGCAGGCCTCGGGCCGCGAGCTGGACTCCTGGGCCAAGGAGTGGCTGCAGACCAGCGGCGTCAACACCCTGACCCCGTCGTTCGAGCTGGCCGCCGACGGCACCTACGCCTCCTTCTCGGTGCTGCAGAGCGCCACCGTCGAGCACTCGACGCTGCGGCGGCACCGCCTCGGCATCGGGCTGTACGACGAGGTGGCCAACGAACGCGGCGAGTCCCGGCTGGTGCAGCGCACGCACGTCGAGGTCGACGTGGAGGGCGAGACGACCGCGCTGGCCGAGCTCGTCGGCGAGCGTCAGCCCGACCTGCTGCTGCTCAACGACGGTGACCTGACCTACGCCAAGATCCGTCTCGACGACCGCTCGCTCAGCACCGTCGTCGGCGGCCTCGGCCGCCTGGACGACTCGCTCGCGCGGGCCTTGTGCTGGGGCGCCGCGTGGGACATGACCCGCGACGCCGAGATGGCGGCCACCGACTTCGTCGACCTGGTGCTGCGCAACATCGCCTCGGAGACCGACGCCTTCGGCTCCTCGCGCATCCCCGGGTACGCCGCCCAGGCCGTGCACAACTTCTCGGCCCCGGCCCACCGCGCCGAGCTCTCCCTGACCTGGGAGAACGGCGTGCGCCGACTGCTGGAGGAGGCCGAGCCGGGCAGCGACCACCAGCTCACCTTCGCCCGGTCCTACGCCTCGGCCGCTCGCAGCGAGGCCGGCCTCGACGCCCTCGACGCGCTGCTCGAGGGCACCCTGTCCTTCGAGGGCCTGGTCATCGACACCGACCTGCGCTGGACCCTGCTGGGGGCCCTGGCCCGCGGCGGGCGCGCCGACGCCGCGCGCATCGACGCCGAGGAGCGTGCCGACCACACCATCTCCGGCCAGGAGCGTGCCGCCGCGGCCCGCGCCGCGCGCCCGACCGCCGAGGCCAAGGCCGAGGCGTGGGAGATCGCGGTCTCGCGCGACGACGTCGCCAACGAGACCCAGCGCAGCGTGGTGCTGTCGTTCATGCAGCACGGCCAGGACGACGTGCTCGGGCCGTACGTCGAGCGCTACCTCGCCGTCGCCGACACGCTGTGGGAGGACAAGGGCACCCAGCGCGCCTCGACGGCCCTGGAGCACATCTTCCCGCGGCCGCTGGCCTCCCGCGAGCTGCTCGAGCGCGTGGGCGAGTGGCTGCGCGAGTCGCCGGCGAACCCCGCCGCGAAGCGCTACGTCCGCGAGGGCGCGGCCGACGTGGAGCGCTTCCTCGCCGGTCAGGACCGCGACGCCCGCCGCTAGGACGACACCGCATACGCCGAAGGGCCGACCCGATCGATGATCGGGTCGGCCCTTCGCGCGTCGGTGGGTGGTGCGGCCGGGTGGACCGGCTGGTCGGTGCGGGGTCAGCGGTCCCGGACGGCGGGCTCGTGCAGCGAGGCCGGCTGCCGGGCGGACTGCGCCAGCTGGCTCACACCGTGCTTGATCCCGCCGACGAGGTCGCCGGCCGCGAAGGCCGACTGCATCCCGGCGATGCCCAGGCGCACCGAGTCGTCGGTCAGCGAGCGGCGTACGACGGCCCCGGTGACGACCTCGATCAGTCGGGCCGAGGGGTCGACCAGGATCAGCACGCTGCGGTCGGGTGAGTTCAGCGAGGTGTGCAGACGCTGCGCGAACGGCTTCGAGGGTCCGTCGACGGTGCCGACGTACACCGAGAACTCGAACCGGCAGGTCGTCTCGGCGCCACGGATGGCGCGGTCGATCTCGGCCTCCTGGGCGGAGTTGAAGTCACCAGCTGCCACTGACGCTCCCGGTGCTCTGGGAGCTCGAGGTGAGCTGCTCGGGGGTGACCTCGTCGGAGGTGCGCAGGCCCTTGGTCGGGCCGCCGAACCACTCCGGCTGGCCGCGCCAGGTCTGGCCGGGCTCGTAGCCCTTGTCGCTGGCCATCGAGGGCAGCACCGCGAGCAGGGTGATCACGGCGGCGGCCCCGATCGGCAGGATCAGCAGGACGAGCAGGAAGCCCAGCATCGACACGTCGGGGACCTCCTCCCAGCCCTGGGGGGTGTCGGCGGCGGCCGGCACGGTGAGCGCCGCGGCGAGCACCAGGGACGTGGCCCCGGACAACGCGAGCGCCCCACGGCGGAGGTGGCGGGGAAGGTCGTGAGTGATCACACAGCAAGGATACCCAGGCTTGGCTTGGAGAGCCTCCTCCGTCCCTCGTAGCCTCCCTCACATGTTCCACCAGATCCCACCCCCGTCCGGCCTGCTCGACCAGATGCCCAGCGCGTGCCACCAGAGCGAGAGCATCTCGTGCGCCGCGGTCTACGAGTGGACCGGCAACGAGACCCTCGCGACCAGCGCCACCTGGCTGATCGGCAAGCCGCTCGCGATGCTGGCCATCCTGATCGGCGCCTTCGTCGTGCGCTGGCTGGCCTCCAAGGCCATCGACCGCGTCGTCAAGCGCGCCGAGGTCGCCCCGGCCCCCGGCGGCCGGGGCGTGCACACCCGGCGGGCGCAGCGGGCCCGGAGCCTCGGCACGCTGCTGAAGAGCATCACCACGACGGTGGTCTTCGGGATCGCGATCGTGATGGTGCTCTCCGAGGTCGGCGTCAACGTCGCCCCCATCCTGGCCAGCGCCGGCGTCCTCGGCCTGGCGGTCGGCTTCGGCGCCCAGAACCTGGTCAAGGACTACCTCGCCGGCGTGATGATGATGGTCGAGGACCAGTACGGCGTCGGCGACGCGGTCGACCTGGGCGAGGCCGTCGGCACGGTCGAGGCGGTCGGCCTGCGCGTCACCCGGGTGCGCGACGTCAACGGCACGGTCTGGTACGTCCGCAACGGCGAGATCCTCCGCGTCGGCAACCAGAGCCAGAACTGGGCGCGCACCGTCCTCGACGTCACCGTGGGGTACGCCGAGGACCTCGTGCGCGTGCGCCGCGTGCTGGAGGAGGTCGCCCACGGGCTGTGGGACGACGAGGACTTCCGGGGCCTGGTGATCGAGGAGCCCGAGGTCTGGGGCGTGGAGAACCTCGGCCCCGAGGGCGTAGCGGTGCGGGTCACCCTCAAGACCGCTCCCCTCGAGCAGTGGGCCGTGGCGCGCGAGATGCGCCAGCGGATCAAGGCCCGCTTCGACCACGAGGGCATCCCGTTGCTGCTCCCCCAGCGCGTCGTGTGGCGCGACGACACCGCCGCGGGACCGGCCGCGGAGGTCCAGGAGACCGCCCAGAAGGACGGCTGACGGCCCTCGCGACGGGAGACGGGGCACCGTGGCCGCGAGCGTCTGAGTAGGCCTACTCACCGGGGTTGAGTGGCGCATCCGCTGCGCCGGACCCCCTCCCGGCCGCACCATCAGGAGCATGAGCCGACTCCTCGACGTCACCGTGTGCCCGGACTGCCGCGCGCGTCTGGACCCGTACGGCACCTGCACCGACTGCGGCCTGGCGCTCAACGGCCCGCTGGCCGGTGAGCTGTGGACGACGATGCAGCACGCCGACGGGCTGGTGGAGCGCCTGCGGGCGCTGTCGCGGCCGGTGCCGGCCGCGCCGCCGGTGCGCCACCCGGTGCGCCACCCGGTGCGCCAGGTGTCCGCCCCCGTGGGCGTCCCGCCCCTGACCCCGAACCTGCCCCCGACCCTGCCCCCGACCCCGGCGCACGCAGCCCCGCGTCGCCGGCTGCCCGCCGCCTCGGTCCCGGTCGTCCTGCTCTCGCTGGGCGGCCTGTGCCTGCTCGTCGCGGCCGTCGTCTTCGTCGCGGTCACCTGGAGCCTGCTGGGCCTGACCGGCCGCACGCTGGTGCTGGTCGGGGTCACGGCGCTGCTCGCCGTGGCGGCGGCGGTGCTGACGCGCAAGGGCCTGCGGGTGGCCGCCGAGACGTTCTGGGTGGTGGTCGCCGGGATGCTCACCCTCGACCTGCTCGGTGCGCAGTCGGCCGGTCTCGCGGGTCTCGACTCGCTCGGCTGGCGCGGCACGGGGGCCCTGGTCGGCGGGTCGCTGGCCGGTCTCGGAGTCGCCGTCGGCCTCTGGGCCCGCAGCCAGGCCGTGGGCCGGCTTCTCGGGCCGCAGGTGATCGCCCTCGTCGGGGGCCTGGTCGTGACCGCCACCGACGTCTGGGCCGCGTCCGACCCCGCGGTCGCCGCCGCCGTGGCCGTACCCGTCCTGGGGGTGCTCGCGGTGGGGCTGCTGCGCCGGCTCGACGTGACGGCGTACGGGTTGCTCACCCTCGCCGGCCTGGCCTGGCTGCAGCTCCTCGGCTGCGGTGTCCTCCGCCTCGCCGAGGACGTGCCCGCCTCGGCCTGGTGGGCCGAGCTGCGCGGCTGGCCCCTGCTGGTCGCCTCGCTCACCGCGGCCGCCGTCGTGCACCTGCCCCGCGTGCCGGCCCTCGTGCGCCCGTTCGCGGCCGGCGCGGCCCTGCTGCCGCTCACCCTGCTCACCGTCGGGCCGCTGGGGTCCACCGGTGCCACCCGCTTCGCGATCACCGCCGCGCTGGTCGTCGCCGCCCTCGGCCTGGTCGCCGGGACCGGCCCGCGTGCCTGGGCCTGGGGTGCTGCTCCACTGGCCGCCCTCGGGGGTGGCCTCGCTGGCCTCTGGGTGGTCGTGGCCCCGTGGCCGCTGCTGCTCCCCGTGGGCTCCGCCGGCACGGTCGGCCTCGACGCGGTGGTGACGTCCGCCGCCGACGGCGCTCCCGGCTGGACGCTGCTCGTGCTCGCCGTCGCCGTCGTCGCGGCGGCCGCAGGCCTCGTGCGGCTGCTGCCCGCTGCCGGGCGTCCGGAGGCGCTGCCGGCCGTGGCCACCCTGGCCGCTGCCGTCGTGCCGCTGGCCGCCCTCGCGCTGGTGCTGGGGGTGCAGCCCCCCGTCTGGCTCGGCGTCCTGGCCGGCGTCCTGGCCACCTGCGTCGCCGGTGGCGGCGCGTGGTGGGCCCGCGACCGGGTGCTGCCCGGCCTCGTCGGCGCGGCCGGCACCGCCTACCTCGCCGCGCTCACCGTGGTGCTGGCCACGGTGGACGACCTGCTGCTGGGGGCCGTCGCGACCCTGTTCGGCCTGCTCGTCGCCGGCGCCGCGGCCCGACGCGAGCGGGCCGGGGCCGAGGCGACGACGGTGGTGCTGATCGAGGTCGGGGCCGCGCTCGGCGGGACCGCCCTGGTCGCCTGGCTCACCCTCGCCGGGGTGGAGCCCGGCGTCCGCGCCGTCGCGCTGGCGGCGTACGCCGGTCTCCTCGCCCTGCTCGCCGCCCCCCTCCACCGGCTGCCCGCCCCACGGCTGGCCCAGGAGGCCGCGGCCGCGGTGCTGGCGCTGGTCGCCCTCGCCGACGCCACCGACGGCGACCTCGCCGGCCGGGGCGTGCTCGCGCTGTCCCTCCTCGTCCTGGCCGCCTCCGCCGCGCTCACCGCCGTGCTGAACCGCGACCGGGTGCTCATCGGATGGCTCGCCGTCGCGCTCACCGGGGCCTCCACCCTGGCGCGGCTCGACCTCCGCGACACCCAGCCCGAGCTCTGGGTGCTGCCCCTGGCAGCGCTGCTGGTCGGGGTCGCCGTGGCGCGCGGGTCTCGACAGGCTCGACCGACCGGCGAGCGCTCCACGCTGGGCAGCGGGCTCGCCGTGGCAGCCGTCGCGGTCGCGGCGATTGCCCTGGACCGCACGCCCACCTGGGTCTCGGCCGGCTCGGCCCTGCTCGTGGCCCTGCCCGCGGCCGCGCTCTTCGTGCGGGTCGAGCACCGCTCCCCCGTCACGGTGACGCAGCCCGGCACCCGCGACCACGGGGCCGGCGAGGCGCTGGCGACCGTGGTGCTGGCGGTCCTCGCCGGCGCGACGGCCGGCTGGGCGGTGGCCGGGGTGACCGACCTCGGGGCGACCACCTTCGTCGCTGCCCTCGCGGCGTACGCCGGCCTGGTGGGCGCCCTCGCGGCGCCGGCCACCCGGCGTACGACGTCACGGGTGGGGGTGGAGGCGACCGCGGCCCTGCTGGTCCTCGTCGCCGCCGCAGCGGCCCCCGACCTGTCGGCGCTCGCGATGGTGCTGACGATCGCCGGCAGCGCGGTCGCCGTGGTCGCGGTCACCCAGCGCGACCGCTCGCTGCTGAGCTGGGCCGCGGCCGCCGTGCTGGCCACGGCCACGGTGCTCCGGGTGCTCGCCGACGTGCGGGCCCCCGAGGTCTACACCCTGCCGGCGGCCCTGCTCCTGGTCGGCGTCGGGCTGTGGCGCCTGCGCACCGACCCGCACGCCAGCAGCCTGGACGTGATGGGCAGCGGCGTCACCCTCGCGCTGCTGCCGAGCCTGCTGCTCGCCCTGGACGAGCCGGTGTCGCTCCGGGGAGCCCTGGTCGGCGCCGCCGCCGTGCTCTTCCTGGCCCTCGGGGTCCAGCAGCGCCTGGTGGCCCCCTTCGCGCTGGGGGCACTGGCCACGGCGGTGCTCGCCGTGCGCCACCTCGAGCCGTACGCCGACGCCGTCCCGCGCTGGGTCTCCCTCGGCGGCGTGGGGGTCGTCCTGCTCCTGGTCGGCGTCACCTGGGAGGCGCGCCGACGCGACCTGGAGAGGGCCAGCCGCTACCTGGTCGCGCTGCGCTGAGCAGCGGTCGGCACAATGGCCCGGTGAGCACCTTCTACGAGGAGATCGGCGGCAGTCCCACGATCCGCGGCATCGTCCACCGGTTCTACGCCGGCGTGGCCGACGACGAGGTGCTCCGCCCGATGTACCCCGAGGAGGACCTCGGCCCCGCCGAGAACCGGTTCGCGATGTTCCTCGAGCAGTACTGGGGCGGCCCCACGACGTACTCCGACCTCCGCGGCCACCCGCGGCTGCGCATGCGGCACGCGCCGTTCGCGGTGACGCCCGACGCCGCCCAGCACTGGCTGAGCTGCTTCCGGGCGGCGCTGGACGAGGCCGACCTGACGCCGGAGCAGGACCAGCAGTTCTGGGACTACGTGACCCACGCGGCCCAGTTCATGGTGAACACGATGGAGCCCCTGGCCTGACGCAACCGGGCCCCGGGCCGTCAGCGGCGGGAGAGCTCGCGGGCGAGCCGCTCGTGCTGCGACGCCGGCATCGCCCGGGTCCGCTGGGTCTGGCGGTCGAAGGTCACCATCACCACCGAGGCCCGTGCGAGCGCACGCTCCCCGTCGGACAGCTCGCTGGCGACGGTGAAGGACCGGTCACCGAGGTGGGCGACCCACGAGCGCACGAGGTAGGGCTCGGTCCGGTGCGGCACCGGACCGAGGAGGTCCACGTCGGTGCGGGCCACGACGTGGTGCGGCCACTCCTGGCCGGGCTCGTGCAGCTGACCGAAGTACTGGATCCGTGACTCCTGGAAGTACTCCACCAGCCGCACGTCGCTGGCCCGGCCACGACCGTCGAGGTCGGAGAGCCGCGTCGCGAGCGGGAACTCGTCGCCCGGGCGCGGGTCGCCGGCCGGGGTCGTCGGGCGCCACACGTGGGCGGGCCTGGGGTCCTCCAGTCGGGCCAGCGACTCGGCCCAGGTGCCGGTCGGGTCGGGCTCGAGGTCGCTGCTGACCCGCAGGTGGACGACGCGCTCGCCGTCGGCGGTGACGTCGTGGACCTCGTGCTGGAGGGCCGGCAGGCCGTCGTCGTCGCGAGCCACCCAGGTGTCGACCAGCACCGGCTCACGGCGGTAGACCAGCGGGCGCACGAACTCGACGCGGTGCCGGGCGACGGTCGCGGGCGCACCCGCCCTCGCGACGCCGTCACCGGCCAGAGCGCGGTGCCGGGCCTCGGCGACGTACTCCAGGTAGGTCACGTTGTTGACGTGGCCGAGCTGGTCCATGTCGGACCAGCGCATCGGGCACGCGTAGGTGTGCAGCACGCGCCGATGCTCCCAGAGCCCGGCTCAGTGACCGAGGGCGAGGTGACCGTAGTAGTGCCGCACGGTCTCGTGACGGCGCACGCGCACGACCCGGTTGCGGGACACCTCGGCGACGAGCATCGAGCCCGCCACGACGACGGTCAGGGCGGCGAGGACGACGAGGGCGATCGCGAAGGGGGCGAGGCCGGGAAGCAGGGTGAAGGTCATGGTGGTTCCTCTCTCGAAACGTCTCTACACCTGTAGAAACTACACCTGTAGAAGCGCCAGGCCCAGCCAGGCGCTAGTGTCCTGCGTCACGGCCCGATCGGCGCCGGGGAGGTGCAGGGCCCGTGAGCGAGACGACCTTCAGCCCCCGCCAGGAGACCCTGCTGGCCGCGGCCGTGCGCGTGGTGGCCAGCTCCGGGCTGCGCGGGCTGACCCACCGGGCGGTGGACGCGGAGGCCGGGCTGCCTCAGGGCACCTGCTCGGCGTACCTCCGCACGCGGCTGGCCCTGCTGACCCGGCTGACGGAGTACGTCGCCGCGCAGTTCGCGCACGAGATCGCCGCGCTGGTGGCCCGGATCGAGGAGCACCCCGCCAAGCCCGGGTACGCCGTCCGCGAGACCGCGGGGCTGCTGCGCGGCTGGCTGGCCACCCCGGAGCTCCTGCTCGTGCGGATGGAGCTGGCCATCGAGGGCTCCCGGCAGCCGGCGGTCGCCGAGATCTTCGCCCGGCAGTCCCAGCAGCTGGTGGACGTGGTCGAGCACGCGATCGACTCGGTGGGGCACGAGCGCGCGGCCGCACCCGGCCCCTCACCCGGCTGGCGCGAGCTGCCCGACCACCGGCTGCGCGCCGTCACGCTGATCGCCTCGATCGACGGCGTCCTGCTCCGCGCCCTCAGCCGCCATCCCGACGAGCGAGACGCCGGGCTGCGCGCCAGCCTGGCGCTGCTGATGGACGCCTTGCTGGACGAGACCTCTGCCCCCGACCCTGGGTCGCCCGTCTAGGGTGGCGGAGGCCCAGGTGGCGGACCCCCGTCACTCACTCAACACGTGCAGGAGATTCCATGCCCGAGGCAGTCATCGTGTCGGCAGCACGCTCCCCCATCGGTCGCGCCAACAAGGGCTCGCTCACCGAGTTCCGTCCCGACGACCTCAGCGCCCTGATCATCAAGGCCGCGCTGGACAAGATCCCCGACCTGGACCCCGCCACGATCGACGACCTGATCCTCGGCTGCGGGCTGCCCGGCGGCGAGTCCGGCAACAACATGGCCCGCGTGGTCTCGACCCTGCTCGGCTACGAGATCCCCGGCGCCACGATCACGCGCTACTGCTCCTCCTCGGTGCAGACCTCGCGGATGGCCTTCCACGCGATCAAGGCCGGCGAGGGCGACGCCTTCATCTCCGCCGGCGTCGAGACCGTCTCGCGCTTCTCCAAGGGCACCTCCGACCACATCCCCGGCACCCGCAACCCGCTCTTCGAGGCCGCCGAGGCGCGCACCGACGAGCTCGCGAAGGGCGGCCAGGACTGGCACGACCCCCGCGAGGACGGCAACCTGCCCGACATCTACCTCGCGATGGGCCAGACGGCCGAGAACGTCGCCCGCCTGCGCGGCCTGGACCGCAAGGAGCTCGACGAGTTCGGCGTCCGCAGCCAGAACCTCGCCGAGAAGGCGATCAACGACGGCTTCTGGGCCAACGAGATCACCCCGGTCACGACCCCCGGCGGCGCCGTGGTCTCGACCGACGACGGCCCGCGCGCCGGCGTGACCTACGACGCGATCGCCGGCCTGAAGCCGGTCTTCCGCCCCGACGGCGTGGTCACCGCCGGCAACTGCTGCGCCTTGAACGACGGCGCCGCGGCGGTCATCATCATGTCCGACACCAAGGCCGCCGAGCTGGGCCTGACCCCGCTCGCGCGGATCGTCTCCACCGGCGTCACCGGTCTCTCCCCCGAGATCATGGGCCTCGGCCCGGTCGAGGCCAGCAAGCAGGCGCTCAAGCACGCCGGCATGAGCATCGACGACATCGACCTCGTCGAGATCAACGAGGCGTTCGCGGCCCAGGTCGTCCCGTCGTACCAGGACCTGGGCATCGACATCGACCGCCTGAACGTCAACGGCGGCGCGATCGCGGTCGGGCACCCCTTTGGCATGACCGGCGCCCGCCTGCAGAACACGATGCTGAACTCGCTGAAGTGGCACGACAAGCAGACCGGCCTGATCACGATGTGCGTCGGCGGCGGCCAGGGCATGGCGATGATCCTGGAGCGCCTGTCCTGATCTGATCCGTACGCCGGGTCGATCTGCGGGTCGTCCCGGCGTACGACTGTGCACCAGACATCCCGAGAGCACCCGGCAGCGCTCCATCGGGGCCCGGGGCACCTACACTCCCGCCATGGGGACTCGGGGAGAGGTTCGCTGGCTCGGTAGCGAGCAGCAGCGGTCGTGGCGCGCCTACATCATGGGCACCGAGCTGCTGCTGCACCGGCTGGACCGTGAGCTGCGCGAGGAGCACGACATCTCGTTCAGCGAGTACGAGATCCTCGTGCGGCTGTCCGAGGCCGAGGGCTGGCGCCTGCGGATGGCCATCCTGGCCGACTCGATGTCGCACTCCCGCAGCCGAGTCACCCACACCATCGCCCGGATGGAGAAGGCCGGCCTCGTCGGCCGCGAGGCCTCCCGCTCCGACGGCCGCGGGGTCGAGGCCGTGATGACCAACCGTGGCCGCGACCTGCTCGAGATCGCTGCGGTCACCCACGTGCGCGGGGTCCGCGAGCACATCGTCGACCTCGCCTCCAGCGACGACTTCGACGCGCTGGGCCGGATCTTCAACGAGGTGAGCGACCGGCTGCTGCGCGGACTGCCCGAGGACGCCGACATCCGCTGACGTCGACGCCCTCCCCGGGCGGGGAGTGCCTGCTCAGTCGCGGGTGAGGCGGCGGTGCGTGACGCGGTGCGGACGCGCGGCCTCGATACCGAGCCGCTCGATCTTGTTCGCCTCGTAGGAGGCGAAGTTGCCCTCGAACCAGAACCAGCTGCCCGGCTCGTCGGCGGTGCCCTCCCAGGCCAGGATGTGGGTGGCGGTGCGGTCGAGGAACCACCGGTCGTGCGAGGTGATCACGGCGCAGCCGGGGAACTCCAGCAGGGCGTCCTCGAGCGAGGACAGCGTCTCCACGTCGAGGTCGTTGGTGGGCTCGTCGAGCAGCAGCATGTTGCCGCCCATCTTCAGGGTCAGCGCGAGGTTCAGCCGGTTGCGCTCACCGCCGGAGAGCACGTTGGCCTTCTTCTGCTGGTCGGGGCCCTTGAAGCCGAACGACGCGACGTAGGCGCGCGAGTTCATCTCGAAGTTCGCGACCTTGATGAAGTCGAGCCCGTCGGAGACGACCTCCCAGACGTTCTTGGTGGCGTCGAGGCCACCGCGGCTCTGGTCGACGTAGGAGATCTTCACCGTCTTGCCGACGGTCAGGTCACCGTTGTCAGGCTGCTCCTGGTCGACGATCATCTTGAACAGCGTGGTCTTGCCGACGCCGTTGGGGCCGATCACGCCGACGATGCCGGCACGTGGCAGCGAGAAGGACAGGTCGCCGATCAGGACCCGGTCGCCGAAGCCCTTGCTGAGGTGGTCGGCCTCGAGCACGATGTCGCCCAGGCGCGGGCCGGCGGGGATGTTGATCTCGGAGGTGTCGATCTTGCGCATCCGGTCGGCCTCGGCCGCCATCTCCTCGTAGCGCGCCAGCCGCGAGCGGCTCTTGGTCTGCCGGGCCTTGGCGTTGGACCGGACCCACTCGAGCTCGCGCTCGAGCATCTTGGCCCGCTTGACGTCCTTCTGCCCCTCGATCTTGAGGCGGTCCTTCTTGGTCTGGAGATACGTCGTGTAGTTGCCCTCGTAGGGGTGGGTCTGGCCCCGGTCGAGCTCGAGGATCCAGGTCGCGACGTTGTCGAGGAAGTAGCGGTCGTGGGTCACGGCCAGGACGGCGCCCGGGTAGTTGGCGAGGTGCCCCTCGAGCCACTGCACCGACTCGGCGTCGAGGTGGTTGGTGGGCTCGTCGAGCAGCAGCAGGTCGGGCTGCTGGAGCAGCAGCTTGCAGAGCGCGACCCGGCGGCGCTCGCCACCGGAGAGGTTGTCCACGATGGCGTCCGGCGGCGGGCAGCGCAGCGCGTCCATCGCCTGGTCGAGCCGGCTGTCGAGGTCCCACGCGTTGGCGTGGTCGAGGTCGGTCTGCAGGTCGCCCATCTCGGCGAGCAGCGTGTCGTAGTCGGCCTCGGGGTCGGCGAGCTCCTCGGAGATCGCGTTGTAGCGGTCGAGCTTGCCCTTGATCTCGCCGACGGCCTCCTCGACGTTGGCCAGCACCGTCGCGCCCTCGGTCAGCGGCGGCTCCTGCTGGAGCATGCCGACCGTGGCGTCGGGGGCCAGCTGGGCGTCACCGTTGTTGGCCTTCTCCAGCCCCGCCATGATCTTGAGCAGGGTGGACTTGCCGGTGCCGTTCGGGCCGACGACACCGATCTTGGCGTCGGGCAGGAACGACAACGTGACGTTGTCGAGCACCACCTTGTCGCCGTGGGCCTTGCGGACGTTGTGCAGCGTGTAGACGTAGTCAGCCATGGTCCGACCAGCCTAAGGGCCCGACCCCTTCCCGACCGAAACGGGTCAGGCGGCCGGCGAGACGGTCTCCCCGGCCGCGTCGAGCTGCGGACCGTCCACCCCGTAGGAGTGGACCACCTCGCGCACCTCCTCGGCTTCGCGCGGGTCGGCCGGCAGGGCGCGCGCGGTCTTGGTGAACACGGCCGTGCCCTTGTTCAGGTCGTGCCCGACGAAGGTGGCGTCCACCACCAGCGCCACGGCCTTGGTGCCGTCGTCACGGGTCCACACGTCGGTCCGGACCCGGCCGTGGACGACCACCGCGTCACCACCCTTGATCGACTCGCTGACGTTCTTGCCCAGGGCCCGCCAGCAGTTGACGGTGTACCACGACGTCTCGCCGTTGACCCAGCTGCCGGCGCGCAGGTAGCGCGGCGTGGACCCCACCCGGAACGAGGCGCAGAGCGCCTCGCCCACCTCGCGGACGTCGACGTCCGCGCCGACCCACCCCTGCAGCGTCACGTAGGACTCGTTCATCTCGTTGCCTCCTCGTTGCTCGTGTCCGAGGAGTCCACCGCGCCGGGACGCCACCGCGGTGAGGGTGACGCCCGGCCTGTGGACGACGGGGTCCCGGGACGCGGCTGTGCAGGCGAACTGGTAGGCCCTGACGGGTGGGCCCTGAATCCGGGGCCCTGGAATCGAGGCTCAGCCCCGGGCGGCGCGCAGCCCCTCGTGGGTGGTCCGGTGGGCGGCCAGCTCGGCGGCCACGGGCACGACCACGAGCTCCTCGGCGACCTCGGCCACCGCGGCGCGCAACCGCTTCTCGGCCTTGCGGGCCCGGGCCTTCGCGCCGACCGAGATGAACACCCGCGAGACCAGCGCCAGCAGGATGCCGAGGGCGACTCCCCCGATCAGCAGGCCCGTGGGCAGCGGGATCCCCTGCACGTCCGGCGCGGACAGGCCGGCAAGCTGCAGGTAGGCCAGCGCGGCCATCACCCCGAGCCAGGCGGCCCCGGCCAGCGCGGCCAGGAACAGCACCCACTGCAGGACGCGCACCCCACGGCACCACAGCGGGGTGCCGGCCACGCCCAGGTCGGTCGTCGTGACGGCCCGGTCGAGGCGGTCGCCCAGGTCCTCGAACCGCGAGGTCGAGGCCCGGCGCACGGCGCGGGTCCAGGGCTGGGCCAGCCCCGCCGACGCCTCGTCGCACAGGTCGCGGACGCTGGTCTCGACGCGCGCGCGGTGCACCACGTCGGTCGTGGGCATCGACGAGCGCGCCGCGGCGATCAGGTCGCGGCCGGTCGTCTTCCGGTCCAGGTGCAGGCGGCGCAGCGGGTCGGGCTTGAGCTTGGAGACCCAGGCGGTCAGCGGCCAGCCCGTGGCCTGGCGCGAGCGGACCGTGGCGGCCCGCTGCACGGCGTCGACCACGATCGGTACGCCGGCGGCGGTGGTCAGCGACTCGACCAGCTGGCGCTTGTCGCGGCCGCCGAGCTCGCGCGGCTCCCCGTCGCCGCTCTGGGCGCTCATCCGGGCTGCCGCCTGCGAGACGTCGCCGCCCAGGCGTGCCCGGGTGGCGGCCTTGTCGGCGACCCGGCGGGCCACGGCCTCGCGGAGCTCCTCGACGCCCTCCCCGGTGCGCGCCGACGTCGCCAGGACGGGTACGCCGGTCAGGCCGTCGGCCGTGAGCAGCCGGCGTACGTCGTCCAGCATCGCCTGGCGCCGCTCGGGGGCGACCTGGTCGATGTGGTTCAGCACCACCAGCATCACGTCGGAATGGGTGGCCATCGGGGCCAGGAAGCGCTCGTGGATCGCCGCGTCGGCGTACTTCTGCGGGTCCAGCACCCACACCATCAGGTCGGTCATGGCGATCAGGCGCTGCATCTCGAGGTGGTGGCCGACCTCGGTGGAGTCGTGGTCGGGCAGGTCGAGCAGCACGAGACCCTCGAGGGAGGAGCGCTTGTCGCCTCGACCCCGGGCGGCGGGCAGGTCCTGGTCGAGCATCGACTCGCGGGCGACCCGGTGCCGCTCGGGGATGGCCAGCCAGTCGAGCAGCTCGTCGGCGCGGTCGTCACCCCAGATGCAGGCCGTGGCGTACGACGTGGTGGGACGGCGTACGCCGACCGCGGCCAGGTCGAGCCCGGTCAGGGCGTTGAAGGTCGAGGACTTGCCCGAGCCGGTGGCCCCGGCGAGGGCGACGACCGTGTGCTCGCCGGAGATGCGCAGCCGCGCGCCTGCGCGCTCGCAGACCGCCGCCGCCTGGTCGACGACGTCGTCGTCGAGGCGGCCGCGGGCCGCACCGACGGCCTGCTCCAGGCCGGCCACGCGACCGTCGAGCGGGGCGGTGCGCCCGAACACCTTGCGGGCACCGGCGACCAGGCCGCTCATGCGGGGCCCCCGTCGCCGCTCAGCCGCAGGTCGTCGACCGTGCGCGCGAGGGACCGCAGCTGGGCCGGCGTGGCTGCCGGCAGCTCGAGGGCGTCGAGCCGCTCGAGGAAGCGTCGGCGCTCGCGCTCCATCAGCCCGTCGGTGCGGGTCTGCAGGTCGCGGCGCGCGGCGGTGGCCAGACGGCGTACGGCGTCGTCGCCGAAGACCGCCTCCAGCAGCTTCTGCCCGATCACCGCGGAGCCGCCCGCGATGCCGACCTCGGCACCGGTCAGCCCGCCGGTGGAGGCGAAGACGACGACCATCAGCGCGACCGAGAGCCCGTTGAAGCCGAAGGACAGGAACCGCGCCGTCTTGCGCTTGTCGGCGCCCTCGGAGCGCACGAGGTCGAGCACGGCCGACTGCCAGTCGCGCACCATCCGCTCCGAGCGCTCGCGGAAGTCCCGCGAGGCGCGCGACAGGTCGGTGCCGGCGGTCTCGAGGACCTGCGCGCCCGCGGCGGTCGAGCGCCACGAGCCGTCGGCACGCTCGGCAGCGGCCTCGGCGTTCTCGATCAGCAGCGTCTGCAGCCCCGACTCGACCGCCACGGTCACCCGGTCGGCCTGCTGGGGCTTGCCCTTGACGGCGTTGGTGACGCGGTCGCGCAGCCAGCCGACCTTGGACTCCAGGTTGCGCAGCAGCTCGCCGGTGCCGACGAAGTCCTGCCAGCGGGCCAGCACCTCGCCGCGCAGCAGGGTGCCGTCGGCGGAGCCCTTGTCGATGTCGCCGAGCGCCTGGTCGTACGCCGCGTCGACGTCGCGCCGCAGGCGGGCCTCGGCGTCGACCTGCTCCTGCGTCGCGTCGGCGAGGTCGAAGGTGCGTCGCGCCAGCGCGCGGACCGCGCCGTCCAGGGTCTGCCGGACGACGCCGTTGCGGGCCTCGGCGTCCTCGCCGAGCTCGGCCAGCCAGCCGCGGATGTCGCCGACGGAGTCGGGCGGCAGCAGGCCGTCGCCGTCCAGCGGCGCCTCGGCCACGGTGAACAGCGGTGAGTCCTTGAGCCCGCGCTGGGTCAGCATCCGCGCCAGGTGCGCGCTGACCTCCTCGACGGCCTCCGGCGCCGTGCGGTCCAGCACGATCGCCACGGCGGCGCTGCGCTCGGCGGCCTGGCGCAGGAAGTCCCACGGCACCTGGTCGGCGTAGCGCGCCGCCGAGGTGACGAACAGCCACAGGTCGGCCGCCGCCAGCAGCTGGGCGGCGAGGCTGCGGTTGCGCTCCTCGACCGAGTCGATGTCGGGGGCGTCCAGCAGCGCGAGGCCCTGCGGGATCGCGGTCGAGGCGACGAGCTGCAGCGCGCCCGGGTCGGGCGTGGCCCGGGTGGTGCGCTCCAGCTCGGGCAGGATCCGCGTGCCCTCGAACCACTCGAGGTCGGCGGGGTGGTGCACCAGCACCGGCGACCGGGTCGTGGGGCGCAGGACGCCCGGCTCGCTGACCCGCTCCCCCACCAGGGAGTTCACCAGCGTGGACTTGCCGGCGCCGGTGGAGCCGCCGACGACGGTCAGCAACGGCGCGTCGATCTGCACGAGCCGCGGGAGCACGTAGTCCTCGAGCTGGTCGACCATCTCCGAGCGACGCGCGCGGCTCTCGGCCACCGCCGGCACCTCGAGCGGCAGCCGCACGCCCTCGAGCGCCTCGCGCAGCGTCGTCAGGGTGGACAGCATCCGGGCCGAGGCCTCCGTGCCGCGCACGCCGGGCGAGGTGTCGTGGGAGGAGTGCCCGACGACGACGTGCTCGGGGGACGGGGAGTCGGCTGACGCCTGCTCGGGCGAGGTCGGGTCGGGGGCGTTCACCGGTGGCCTCCGGGCAGGCCGGCACCGTGCTGCTGCACCGTCGGCAGCTGCTGCGGTGGCAGCTGGGGAGCTCGCTGGCCACCGACGGGCTGCGGCCACAGCAGCCAGGGCCGCAGGGCCCGCATGGCCTCGACGTGCTCCTGGCCGAGCAGGGTGAAGTCGGGCGGGGCCACGCCCCGCAGGTAGCGGCTGTGCAGGAAGCCCAGCTCGATGGCCTCGTTCTGGTAGGCGACCATGCGACGCCGGGCCTCGGGGCCGCCGGCGCTGGCGGCGTACCTCCGGGCGTAGCGGCGGGCGGAGATCCGGGCCAGCCACGGCACCTCGGCCGCTCCCAGGAACCCGCGCCGGGCGCAGTCGTCGAGGGCGGCGGTCAGGATCGAGCGCTCCCGCTGGCGGGCCCAGACCGCGAAACCGACGAGCAGCAGGAAGGCCGGCACCATCAAGAAGACGTACGTCGTGAGCGCGTTGCGGCCGTCGTCGAGCATCAGCGACCCGTTCCAGGCGGCGTGCGCCGCGATCGCGCACAGGTAGCCGCCGACCGGGGCCAGCACCCGCACCACCTTGCTGCGCGCACCCACGGCGATGCCGATGCCGATGCCGGTGAAGGCGGTGAAGAACGGGTGCGCGAACGGCCCGAAGAGGCAGCGCACGATGAACAGGCCGACCGCGCCGCCGAGGCCGCCGCCCTGCCCGTCCGAGCCCATGTACGCCGAGGTCAGGTAGAGGATGTTCTCGGTGAAGGCGAAGCCGATGCCGACCATGCCGGCGTACACCAGGCCGTCGAGGACGCCGTCGAGCTCGTGCCGCCGGAAGACGAGCAGCAGCAGGATGAACAGCCCCTTGGCGCCCTCCTCGGTGATCGGCGCGACGACGGTCGCGGTGAAGGCGTCGTCGCTCTGGAACACGACGCTGTCGAAGAGCTGCAGCAGGAGCGCGCCCGAGGTGGCCACGAAGGCGCCCCAGCCGAGGCCGAGCACGAGCAGCGAGCGGGGCTCGGGCTCGTAGCGGTCCAGCCACATGTAGGTCGCGATCAGCGGGGCCACGGGGACGGCGGCGAGGACCAGCCCGGTGACCAGGGCGCCGGGGGCACCGGAGAGCACGAGCACCACGGCCATCACGCAGGCGCCCAGGAGCATCACCACCGTCACCACGATGGAGAAGGCGGCATAGCTGCGGCGTCTCTGCATGCGGGTAGCGTAACGACGCCGCGACGACGCCCCGACCGGGTCGTAGGGTGGACCGGTGAGCGACGTGTCGAACCCCCAGCAGCCCCTGGTCGAGAGTCCCGACGAGGCCCCTGTCCAGGCCCAGGTCGAGGCCCACGTGGAGAGTCACGACCCGCCCGTGCCCGAGGCCTACTCCGCCTTCATGCGCACCGGTTGGGGCGAGCGCGAGCTCGACCTGCCCGCCCACCCGATCACCCCGTGGGCCGCCACGCGGCGCGAGCGGCTCGCCGCGGAGTTCCCCGGGGAGCGCCTCGTGGTGCCCGCCGGCGGGTTCAAGGTGCGCTCCAACGACACCGACTACCGCTTCCGTCCCGAGACCGCGCACACCTATCTCTGCGGCAACCAGACGAGCGACGCCGTGCTGGTGGTCGAGGGCGGCGAGTCGGTGCTCTACGCCCGCCCGCGCAGCTCGCGCCAGACCGACGAGTTCTTCCGCGACCGTGCCTACGGCGAGCTGTGGGTCGGCCGACGTCCCTCGCTGAAGGAGATCTCGGACTCCCTCGGGGTCGAGACGCGCCACCTCGACGAGCTCGACGAGCGCCTGGCCGGCCCGGGGTCGGGCACCACCAAGACCCGCGTGCTGCGCGGCGCCGACCCCCGGGTCGACTCCCTGCTCCCCGGCGGCGACGCCCGCGACGCCGACCTGGCGCGGGTGCTCTCCGAGCTGCGCCTGGTCAAGGACGCGTGGGAGCTCGACGAGCTGCAGGGCGCCTGCGACATCACCACGCTGGGCTTCGAGGACTCCGTCCGCGAGTGGGACCGCGTGCTCGAGCACGGCGAGCGCTGGGTGGAGGGCACCTTCTTCCGCCGCGCGCGGGTGATGGGCAACGACCTGGGCTACGACTCGATCGTCGGGGGCGGCCGCCACGCGACCACGCTGCACTGGACCGAGAACTCCGGGCCGATGACGCCGGGCGAGCTCGTGCTGCTCGACATGGGCGCCGAGTCCACCTCGCTCTACACCGCCGACGTCACCCGCACGCTGCCGATCGACGGCACCTTCACCGCCCTGCAGCGCGAGCTCTACCAGCTGGTGCTGGAGGCGCAGCAGGCCGGCATCGACGCCATCCGCCCGGGGGCGCCGATCCGCGGCACCCACGAGGCCGCGATGTCGGTGATCGCCCACGGCCTCGACGACCTGGGCCTGCTGCCGGTCTCCGCCGAGGAGGCCCTGGCCCCCGACAGCCGCGTCTACGCCCGCTGGACCCTGCACGGCACCAGCCACATGCTCGGTCTCGACGTGCACGACTGCGCGGCGGCCGACACCGGCACCTACCCCGGCGGCGACCTCGCCGAGGGCATGGTGCTGACCGTCGAGCCGGGCCTGTACTTCCAGGAGGACGACCTGCTCGTCCCCGCCGAGCTGCGCGGCATCGGCATCCGCATCGAGGACGACCTCGTGGTGACCGCCGACGGGTCCCGGAACCTCTCCGAGGCGCTCCCACGGGATCCCGACGAGATCCAGGACTGGATGGCCCGCCTCCGCGGCTGACACCCCCGGCCGCCGACACCGCCCGAGCATCGCGCGTCTAGGTTGGTGGACGTGAAGGTCCTGGTCACCGGTGCGACCGGTTATGTCGGCTCCCGTCTCGTCCCCGAGCTGGTCGAGCACGGACACGAGGTGTTCGCCGCCGTACGCCGTGACGGGGCGGCCGACAAGTTTCCGTGGGCCGAGGACGTCACGCCGCGCCGCTTCGACATCACCGAGCCCGACCTGATCCGCTCGGCCGTCGACGGCATGGACGCCGTCGTCTACCTGATCCACTCGATGGACTCCCAGGACTTCGTCGCCAAGGACCGCGAGGCCGCCGAGCACGTCGCCACCGCCTGCGCCGAGGCCGGGGTGGGCCGCGTCGTCTACCTCTCCGGGCTGATCCCCGACGCCGAGCTGTCGGACCACCTGCGCTCCCGGCTGCAGGTCGAGGAGGTCTTCCTCGAGGGCGCCGTCCCGGCCACCGTGCTGCGCGCCGCCATGGTGATCGGCGCCGGCTCGACGTCGTTCGAGATCCTCAAGCGGCTCACCCAGCGGATGCCGTTCGCACCGATCCCGAGGTGGATGCGCAGCAAGCTGCAGCCGGTCACGATCGAGGAGGTCGTGGTCTGCATCGCCGGCGCCCTGGAGGGCGAGCCCCGCAACCGGCACTACGACATCGGCGGCAACGACGTCGTCACCTACCCCGAGCTGCTGCGCGCCATGGCCCAGGCACTCGGCGTACGCCGTCCGCACGTCGTCGTCCCCGGCGTCCCCCGCGTGGTCGCCGGCCGGGCCACCTCGCTGATCACGGGCATGGACAGCAACACCGTCACGGCCCTGGTCGACAGCCTCTCCCACGACATGGTCTGCGGAGAGGACGACGCCGACCGCGACCTGATGCCGGCCGACTACCGCTCGGTGCCCCTGCCCGAGGCCCTGCAGCGCTCGCTCGACGACCGGGGCGACGACGGCACCACCCGCTCCGGCGACGTCCAGACCCCGGCCGCGACCGACCCCTCCTAGCGACGCCCGCGCCGTACCGTCGGGCATACTCGTGCGCGGGCCAGGCCGGTCGACGGACGCAGCGCCCGACGGTCTTCCGCCCGCCCCTGTAGCTCAGCTGGATAGAGCAAGAGCCTTCTAATCTCTAGGTCGCAGGTTCGATTCCTGCCAGGGGCGCCCACGCTCGGCCCGTTGTTGCGGATTCGCCCACGCGGCGCGCCCCCTCGGGCTCCCCTCTCGGGCGTGCCCGGCAGTCGCCGGCACAACCGGTGCCTCCGTCCGAAAGCTGGTCCCCGTGCCGCACGCCGCCCCACGCCCGCACCCTCTCCTCCGACGGCGCTCCGGCGCGCTCGCCGTGGCCGTCCTCTCGGTCGGCCTGCTCGGCACCGGGTTCGTCGGACCGGGGCTCGTCGGGCCGGCGTATGCCGCGGGGCCGGTGAGCCCCGTCGTGCGGGCGCACTTCACCAGCGGCGCGGACTCCACCGACTCCGACGCCAGCTACCTCACGATCACCTCGTCGATGCCGGAGGTGACCAGCCAGCCGCAGGACGTGACCGTCGCGGCCGGCCAGGACGCCACCTTCAGCGTCGACACGGCGGGTGACCCCGCGCCGCAGCTGCAGTGGCAGGAGCTGTCCACCGACCCCGACGCCGACTGGACCGACGTCGAGGACGCCACCTCCCCCACCTTCACCGTCACCGCGCCGACCCTGGACCGGAGCGGCTGGCAGTACCGCGTCGTCCTGGTCAACGACGCCGGCGACGCGACCAGCGACGCGGCGACCCTGACCGTGCAGGGCCGCCTGGCCGGGCAGCCGACCGGCGTCACCGCCTCCGTGGCCGGCGACGGCTCGGTGGACGTCACGTGGGTGGCCCCCACCGACGCCGGCTCGCCCGGTGACATCACCGGCTACGTCGTGGGCTACGGCACCGGTCAGTCCGGCAACGGCGTCCCCGTCGGCCCCGACGCCCGGAGCTTCACGCTGACCGACCTGCCCTCGGGCGACTACACCTTCGCCGTCTCGGCCGTGAACGCCGCCGGCAACGGGCCCCAGGGGGCGGCCGCGGGCACCTACCGCGTGTTCGGCTCGGCCCCCAGCCTCACGATCTCCGACTACGACCTCGTCGCGGGCCAGACCCTCCGGGTCTCGGGCCTGTCCAAGCCCGGCTCCACCGTCCGCGTGGAGCGCGCCCTGCCGGGTCGCGGCTTCACGGTGCTGTCCTCGGTCACGGCGTCGGGCAGTGGCACCTACGCCTGGTCCGGCGCGGTGACCCGCACCGCGAGCTACCGCACCCGCACCATCGGCGGCACGGTCGACGAGGCGCAGCGCGTCGTCGTCCGCACGCGCGTCACCATGGGCGCCCGCCGTGTCGCCCGCCGCACCTACGTGCTCGCCGGCACCGTCTACCCGGCCCTGTCGGGCCAGGTCGTGCGGCTCTACCAGAACACCAGCCGCGGGTACGCCTACCTCGGCTACGACCGCGCCGACTCGCGCGGCCGCTGGTCGGTCAAGCGTCGTTTCGGGGCGACCACGACGTACACCCTCAAGGCCGTGTCGGCGTCGACCAGCCTCAACGGCTCCGGTTCCGTCGTACGCCGGGTCGCCGTGCGCTGAGGCTGATCTCGGTGGGTCGTCCCACGGGACGGACCCACCGGGTCCCCAGGACCGGACTCGCGACGCGATGGTCCAGGCCACCCGCGCCGGGGTTCCGACACGTCGCCGGCACCCGCAGCTGGAGCGCGGCCCGCTCCACGACCGGCCTCCGGCGCTCGATCAGGGAGCGAGCGCCGCGGCCATCTGCTCCATCAGCGCGGTCAGCCCCTTGAACGGCCGCACCATCACCGTGAACTCGGTGACCCGGTCCTCGGCGTCCCAGCGCAGCAGGTCGATGCCGTGCACGGCCACGCCGCCGAGGTCGGCGGTGAACTCCAGCACCGCGGAGCCGCCGTCGACCCACTCGTGGACGTAGGTCAGCGTCGGGCCGAGCACCACCAGCGCCGCCGAGAGGTACGCCGTGGTGACCGCGCGCCCCTCCTGGGGCGTGTGCACGGCCGGTGACCGGAAGACGCAGCCGGGCGCGAGCAGGTCGACCAGGCCCGCGGGGTCGCGCGACTCCGCGATCCGGTGCCAGGCGGCCAGGGCAGGAGGGCGGGCAGAGGTGGTGAGCTCCATGCCCCGACCCTAGGGGCCCCGGTCCCCGACCCCCGGGACTTCGACCGCGGGACGCCCGCCGTTCACGCGCGACGGCGTACCCTGGTCGCTGACGTGACGACCGGCCCGAGGGCCCGAGCAGCAGGAGGTGGTGGCCGTGGCCGGCGAACCTCCTAGTAGGCCCACGGCCCGCTGAGCGGGCCGGCCCCCTCCCCTCCGACCTCATCGGCACGTCGCCCAGGACCCACGGGCGACGACCTCACCTGCTGCCACCCCGAGGACCGCCATGTCCGACCGCAACTTCAAGCCCATCCGCACCCTGACCGACAAGGTCCGGCGTCCCGCGAGCCATCCCGCACGCGGCGCCGACCCACGCCCGCCGACGGCCGCCGAGAGGTACGCCGAGGTCCGGGCGCGCGCCAGCCTCGTCGACAGCGCCGTCTACGTCGAGGGCGACCGCGTCGAGTCGCCGGAGACCCTGGCCGACACCTACCGCGCGCTGCACACCCACGAGGCGGCCGTCGGCTGGATCGGGCTCTACCGCCCCGACCACCACGAGCTGGCCTCGCTCGCCGACGAGTTCGACCTGCACGAGCTCTCGATCGAGGACGCCATCACCGCCCACCAGCGGCCGAAGCTGGAGAGGTACGACGAGACGCTGTTCGTCGTGCTGCTGGCGGCGCGCTACGTCGACGACACCGAGGAGGTCGAGTTCGGCGAGGTGCACGTCTTCGTCGGCAAGGACTTCGTGATCACCGTGCGGCACAGCGAGGCCCCCGACCTGTCCGCCGTGCGCCGCCGCCTGGAGAGCAACCCCGACCTGCTGCGGCTGGGGCCCGAGGCAATCCTCTACGCGATCATCGACCGCGTCGTCGACGGCTACGTGCCGGTCGTCGCCGGGATCGAGAAGGACATCGACGAGATCGAGACCGAGGTCTTCCGCGGCGACCCGCAGGTCTCGCGGCGCATCTACGAGCTCACCCGCGAGGTGATCGAGTTCCAGCGGGCCACGCGTCCGCTGGCCGCCGTCGTACGCCGGCTGACGCTCGGCTTCGACAAGTACGGCACCGACGAGGAGCTGCAGCGCTACCTCCGCGACGCCGACGACCACCTCACCCAGGTGATCGAGCAGGTCGACGGGTTCCGCCAGCTGCTCCGCGACATCCTGACCGTGAACGCCACGCTGGTCGCCCAGCAGCAGAACGAGGAGATGAAGGCGCTGACGGAGTCCAGCCTGGACCAGAACGAGGAGGTCAAGCGGATCTCCGCGTGGGCCGCGATCCTGTTCGCGCCGACCCTGATCGGCACCGTCTACGGCATGAACTTCGACCACATGCCCGAGCTGCACTGGCAGCTCGGCTACCCGTTCGCGCTGGTGATGATGCTGGCCGTGAGCGTCGTGCTGTGGGCCGTCTTCCGCAGGCGCGGCTGGATCTGACGGGCGCCGGCCCCGACACGAGACGATGACCCCGGCGGCTCAGGCCGTGCCGGCGACCTCGTCGATCTCGCTCAGGATCCGGGCCCTCACCTCGTCGGGGGCGTAGGAGACCTGCACCGCCGTGCGCGCGAGGTCGGCGACCCCGGAGGCGTCGAGGTCGAGCAGGTCGGCGGCGATCTCGTACTCCCGGTTCAAGGTGGTGCCGAACATCGGCGGGTCGTCGCTGTTGATCGTGACCACGACGCCCGCGTCGCGGAACGCCCGCAGGGGGTGCTCCTCGAGGGAGGGCACCGCGCGGGTGGCGACGTTGGACGACGGGCACACCTCCAGCGGGATCCGGTGCTCGGCCAGGTGCGCGAGCAGCTCGGGGTCCTGGGCCGACGACGTGCCGTGCCCGATGCGCACGGCGCCGAGGTCGCGCAGGGCGTCCCAGACCGTCTGCGGCCCGGTGGTCTCCCCCGCGTGCGGGATGCTCAGGAACCCGGCGGCACGGGCGGCGTCGAAGTGCGGCTTGAACTGCGGCCGCGGCACCCCGATCTCGGGGCCGCCCAGCCCGAGGGCGATCAGCGAGTCGGGGGCGTGGTCGAGCACGTAGCCCAGGGTCGCGTCGGCCCCGGGCACCCCGAGCTCGCCGGGGATGTCGTAGATCCAGCGCAGCACGATCCCGAAGTCACGCTCGGCGCCGACCCGGGCGTCCTCGATGGCCTCGGTGTAGGCCTCGATCGGGACGCCGGCGAGCACCGAGGTGTGCGGCGTGCAGGTCAGCTCGGCGTACCTCACCTGCTGGCCCTGGGCCATCTCGCGGGCGACCTCGTAGGTCAGCAGCCGTACGTCCTCCGGCGTGCGCACCAGGTCGACGACGGCCAGGTAGACCTCGATGAAGTGCCCGAAGTCGCGGAACTCGAAGAACTCCCGCAGCTGCTCGGGGTCGCTCGGGACGACGCCGGGGTGCCGCTCCGCGAGCTCGCTGACGATGCGCGGCGAGGCCGAGCCGACGTGGTGGACGTGCAGCTCGGCCTTCGGCAGGCGCGCCACGAACGCGCCGAGGTCGGAGCGGGGGCTGCTGGAGCCGGGGGTGGACGACATGCGCGCCAGCATCTCAGGAGCCTCCCGGTGCCGGTCAGCGGGTGAGGTACCACCCGAGGACCGCGGGCACCAGCCCCAGGACGAGCCAGGGCGTCAGCAGCGACTTCTGGCTGATCAGCCGCACGCCGACGAGGCCGCCGATCCCGACGACCACCGACATCACGAGCAGTCCGGGGCGGGCGCCGGCCTGCACCGAGGTGGCGCTGAGCAGGGCGATCCCCGTGGCGAAGACCAGGCAGACGGTGGCGATGACACCCGACATCACCCAGCGCTGGACGCGTTCGACCTCCACGTCAGGACTCCTTCTCGAGCAGGGCGCGCTGCAGGGAGTCGGCCAGGGCCACGGGCGTCGCCGCGCGCAGGCGGGAGCCGTCCAGCAGCACGACCGGCTGCTGCGTCGGCCCGGGCAACGAGGCGTCGCCGGCCCCGAGCCGGGTCTTCAGCCCGGCCCGCAGCACCGCCGTCGCGTCTGCACCCGAGGCGTCGCCCACCGCGGCCAGGACGTCGGGGTCCTCCACCCCGGCCCGTCGCGCGAGGTCGATCAGGCGGCTGGAGCCGTTCTGGGCGTCGGGCTGGGCGTCGAGCACCCGCTGCTGGAAGCGGAGCACCTGACGAGGTGTGGCCTGGCGCAGGAGCGTCGCCCAGGCGCCCGACGCCTCCGCGCCGGCCCCTACCTCGGGCCCGACCAGCTGGTAGGTCACCCGCACGGTCCCCTGGGCCGCGGCGATCTCCAGGAAGTCGCGCGACGCGATGTCGAAGGAGCGCGACTGCGGGCTGGCCAGGTTCTCCACGACGACGACCTGGCTGGGGGCGCGCTCCGGACCCATCTGCAACGAGGTGGCGGCCGCGGTGAGGGTCGCGGTGGCCTCGGGCGGCGGTGCCGCCTGCGGCCCGTCGGAGAAGATCACGAAGCCGGCGACCACCGCCGAGATCGCGGCGAGCACGCCGAGCACGATCAGCAGCCGCGGGTCACGGGCAGGAGTCTCGGCGTCGTGGTCCACGGCTCCTCCTGCTCCTGCGTCACGGGCGGCGCGATCGGTCACGCGTCGGAGATCATCTTCTCCAGCCGGGCGGCGGTGTCCGACACCGAGGTCCCCTTCAGCTCCGTGCCGTTGACGAAGACCGTCGGCGTGCCGGTCACGCCCGCCTTGGTGGCGGCGGCGTCGGCCGCGTCGACGAAGGTCGGGTCGGAGGCCTTCTCGACCGCCGCCAGCACCGCGGTGTCGGTCACGCCGGACTGCTTGGCCCAGGTCACGAAGTCCGACGGCCCCGGCTTGCTGCTGGACTGCTCGTAGGGCTGCTTGGCGTACAGCAGGTCGTGCAGGCGCAGCGCCTGCTTCGGCGTGCCCTTCTGCAGCACCGCCGACCACGCGGCCAGCGCCTGCGTGGAGTAGTCGTCCTGCAGCAGGTGGAAGGGGCGGTACTCCACCTGCACCGTGCCCGCGTCGGCGGCCTGGTGCAGGGAGGTGCGGGTGGCCGACTCGAACTGGCGGCAGTAGGGGCACAGGAAGTCCTCGTAGACGACCACCTTCACCTTGGCCGACGCGTTGTCGCCCACCACGAGCGCCTGCCCGCTGGCGCTGGCGGGGGGCAGCAGACCGGTCGCGACGGCGGCCGAGGAGTCGCTGCCCCCGCGGCCGAACAGGACGCCGGCGCCCACGACCACCGCGAGCAGGACCACGACGGCCGCGACCACCGCGACCTTGCGGTTGCGCTCGCGCGACGCCTGCTCCCGGCGTACGGCGGCGGCCCGCTCGGTGCGGGTGGTCTCACGCGACTTCTTCGACACGGCGGTCCTCCTGGGACTGGGGGGTGAGTTCGGGGGCGAGCAGCTGGTCGAGGGACAGCGGGGTGCGGCGTACCCGGACGACGAGCAGGGAGGCCAGCAGCAGACCGACGTCGCGGGCGATCTCCCAGGGGTACTGCGAGAAGGCGTCGGGGTTCGGGCCGCCGTCGCCGAAGCAGCCGCAGTCGATCGCGATGCCGCGCGCCCAGACCGAGGCGATGCCGGCGATGAACGCCAGCTGGAGCAGCGCCGAGAGCAGCCCGCTCACGCGGTGCAGCAGCCCGAGGAGCAGCATCGCCCCGAGGGCCACCTCGACGGTGGGCAGCACGCGCCCCACGACCTCGGCCGCGGAGGCCGGGAGCAGCTGGTAGCCACGGACCGCGGTCACGCTCGCGGCCGGGTCGGCGATCTTCAGCAGCCCGGCCCACAGCCAGACCCCGCCGACCACGAGCCGGGCGAGCAGTCCGGCCCAGCGCAGCATGCCGCCCACCCTAGGGCGGGCTCCTGACCGCCCGCTGAGAGCGCGCCATGGGTAGTCTGAGCGGTTGTGACCGACCGACTCGTCTGGATCGACTGCGAGATGACCGGCCTCGACCTCACGGCCGACGCCCTCATCGAGGTGGCCGCCCTCGTGACCGACTTCGACCTCAACGTGCTCGGGGAGGGCGTGGACGTCGTCATCAAGCCCCCCCAGGAGGCGCTCGACCAGATGGTGGAGTTCGTGCGCGACATGCACGTCTCCTCCGGGCTGCTCGAGGAGCTGGACGCCGGCACGACGCTGGCCGCCGCCGAGGAGGAGGTCCTGACCTACGTCAGGGAGCAGTGCGGCGAGAACGGCCGACCGCCGCTGGCCGGCAACACCGTGGCCACCGACCGCGCGTTCATCAGCCGCGACATGGCCGGGCTGGAGTCGTTCCTGCACTACCGGATCGTCGACGTCTCCTCGATCAAGGAGCTCTCGCGCCGCTGGTTCCCCCGCGCCTACTACAACGCGCCCGCCAAGGGCGGCAACCACCGCGCGCTCGCCGACATCCAGGAGAGCATCGAGGAGCTGCGCTACTACCGCGAGGCGGTCTTCGTGCCCTCCCCCGGTCCCGACTCGGTCACGGCCAAGCAGTTCGCGGCCGCCCACCAGGGCGCGCTGACCGGCAACCGACCCGATTCGGAGCATCGCTAGACGACCGGTATGCTCACTCCCGCTTGGTGGGTATAGCTCAGCTGGTAGAGCGCCGCCTTGTGGTGGCGGATGTCGCGGGTTCAAGTCCCGTTACTCACCCCAGGTAGATCGAGCCCCCGGCCCGCAGCGATGCGGCCGGGGGCTCGATCGTTTCCGAGCCCTGACCCCGGGGCACCCTCTAGACTCCGCCTGGACGACCTCGGGAAAGGGTGACCTGTGTCCGCACTGCCAGACAACCTGCCGCCGGTGCTCTACGTGCCGACCAGCCCCTTCGCGCCCGACGGCCGCGCCCACATCGCCATGACCCCGCTGGCGGACGGACGCCTGGCGGTGTTCGCCTACACCGCCCTCGACCGGCTCGCCGAGTTCTACGCCGCGGACGCCCCCTGGGCGCTGCTCACCATCGCTGACCTGCAGCGCGCCCACGCCGACGTGCCGTTCGACCTCCTCCTGGTGGACCAGCGTCCCGTCGTCACCGGCCAGGAGGCGCGGTGAGCACCGGGGCCTCGGACCACGTCAAGGTCGACTACGCCGCGCTGTCCCGGGCACGCACCGCCCTGACGACCGCAGCCAGCGACGTCGCCGGCACCGGCGACTCGAGCCCCGGCTCGGTCGACGCCGGCGACATGACCGGACCCATCTCGGCCCTGATCGGCGCACTGAGCGACTCGGCCGCGTCCCTGTCGGAGGGGATGCACGCCGCCGGGCAGAAGGTCGGCGACAACTCCACCAGCTACGGCCGCGCCGACGAGAGCGCCGCGTCCCGGTTCCGGATGCCGCCGGGGGCCGCACGCTGATGTCCCTGGACACCGAGATCAAGGGCGACCCCGCGAGCGTCGAGACCGCCGGCACCTGGCTCACCTCCACCCTGGCTCCGGAGGTCGACTCGTCGGTCGACGCGCTGGGGAAGGCCCGCAGGGAGGCCGAGGCCGACTGGGACGGCCCCGCAGGCGTGGCGTTCGCCGCCACGATGCGCTCCTCGGCCACCAAGACCACCACGCTGCACGGGCAGGTCACCAGCACCGGTCATGCCCTGAGCACGTTCGGGTCCCAGCTGCGCACGGCCCAGCACGACATGAGCGACGTGCGTCGGACCGCCCGCGGCGCCGGCCTGACGGTGTCGGGGTTCGAGATCACCGACCCGGGAGCCGGCCCGGCCAAGCCGGCGTACATCGCACCCGGGACGCGCCTGCCCGTGGCCGAGGCGGACGCCTACAACACGGCCCTGGAGGCCTACGACGCCCACCAGGTCCTGGTCGAGGCCTACGAGAAGGCCTGCAAGCGCGCGAAGGAGATCCGGGACGCCTACGAACGCCACAGCAAGGCGATCACCGACAAGTACCGCGGCCTCTCGGGGGCGCAGTGGCTGCTCACCGCCTCCGACATCGCCGGGGGCATCTCCGGTGGGGTGATGGAGTTCAAGGCCTCGTCGCTGCGCGGCACCGGCCAGTACTTCTCCGAGCTCAGCGCGAAGCACCTCGAGTGGGCGCGCAACGCCGACCCGGGCGTCGTCGGCAAGACCAAGTGGTACGCCGACCTCGACGACGCCACCAAGGCGGGCCAGAGCGCGGACGACCTGGTCAGGTCCGCCGACGACCTCAAGGGCACCAGCAAGTCGCTGCCGTTGAAGCTCGGTGGCGCGCTCGCCGTGGCCGGCATCGCCTACGACATCCACAACGGCAAGGACCCCGTGCAGGCCACGGTCTCGGGCGGCCTCGGCTTCGGCGCCTCGGTCGCTGCCGGTGCCGCCATCGGCACGTTGATCCCCGTGCCGGTCCTGGGGACGGCGGTCGGTGCCGTCGTCGGCGCAGGTGTCGGCATCTTCACCAGCGGGATGGTCGACAACCTCTTCGAGGGCGGGGACCTCGGTGACGCGGCGGCCGCCGGCGTCGATGCGGTCAAGGACACGGGCGGGGCGATCGTGGACGGTGTCGAGTCGGTGGGGAGCGCCATCGGTGGACTCTTCGACTGAGATGAGCGACCTCTCGCGCCCGACGCGGCGCCCCCGTGCCCTCCCCCTGCTGGGAGCCGCCCTGCTGCTCCTCGTGGGTCTCGCCCTGGTCGTCGCCGGCGGCGAGGCCGGCCTCGTGGTCCTCGGCGTGCTGATGCTGGGGCTGGCCGTCTGCTCCGCCCTGGGCCAGCTCCTGCGAGGCGGCGCCTCCACGGCAGGACACGCCGTGGTCGCGACCCCGGCGTCCCCGGCCGGTCCGGCGATGCTCTCGGTCGCCGCCCGGTCCACCACCCTGGTCGTCGCCTGCGCCGCCATCTCCTGGGTGGCGCTGTGCGCGGCCGCGGGTGGCATGGTCGCGTTCGGCTCCGGGAACCCGACGACGGGCGTCGTGCTCCTGGTCGTCGCCGTCGTCGCGGCCGGCTACCTCGCGGTCCCCCTCGGCCGCGGCCTGCGGAGCACGCGGGTCGAGCTGACCCCCGAGTGGCTCGCGGCCGAGCGCTTCGGCGGGCGCTGGCAGGTGCCCTGGTCCGACGTGAGCGGCAGCGTGCCACCCCGCACGCCCGGACAGCCGCTGGCCGTGGTGGTGCACACCACGGCCACGCCCACCCGGCGCCCGGGCTGGCCCGGCTGGTCGAAGTACCCCAGCGCCCCCCAGGGCGTGCTCGCCGTCCCGGTCGACGAGCTGCCGGTGCACCCGGAGGTGCTCGCGCGGGTCATCGCCCTGTGCGCCGACGACCCCGCCCTGCGCGCCCAGCTGGGCACCCCGGCCTCCACCGACTGGTCCCGCTGGCCACCGGGACCGGCCCAGCCGCGGGCTTAGTCCCGCGGCCCCTCGCACGCCTCAGAAGGCGTGCGCCATCACCTCGACGAACAGGTCCTGCTCGTCGACCTCGAGTCCGCGGGCGCGGAACCAGCGGCAGACGTTGGTGCAGTCGCGCCACAGGAAGTCCGGGCCCGCGGGGTTGGCCACCAGGTCGACGACCTGCGGCAGGTCGATCACGACGAGCCGCTCCCCCGCCGCCAGCACGTTGTACGCCGACAGGTCGCCGTGGACGAGCCCGTGGCGGGCCAGGTCGGCCACGACGCCGGAGAGCTGGTCGTAGTACGACCCCAGCAGCTCGGGGTCCGGTCGCGTCTGGGCCAGTCGAGGTGCGGTCTCCCCGTCGACGGTGATCCACTCCATCAGGATCTCCGTGCCGTCGAGCTGCACCGGGTAGGGCACCGGGAGGCCGAGCCCGTGCAGCCGCACCAGCGCCTCCCACTCGGCCCAGGCCCACTGGCCGGCCGCGACCGCCCGGCCGTGCGCGGACTTCCGGGCCACCGCCCGGGCGTCGCGCGTGCTGCGGGTGCGGCGGCCCGCGGTGTAGTCGCCGGAGCGGTGGACGTCGCGGTGCTCCTCACCGCGGTAGCGCTTGGCCGCCATCACCACCGCGCGCTCCGGCTCGTGCGGGTCGGCCCGCTCGAGCAGGAACACGTCGCCCTCCTTGCCGGTCTTGAGGATGCCGAGGTCGGTGTCGACGGCGCCCTGCGACGTCACGACCCAGTCGGGCCGGGGCTCCGGACCCCGGCACAGCGGGTCGACCGAGAGCCACGTGGACCACCGGCGACCGGGGTCCTCGAGCTCGTCGTAGGCGGTGAAGTCGACGACGAACAGCGGGTCGACGGGCTCGAGGGGTGGTGCGGTGGGTGCGTCAAGAGAGGAGAACAGGTCCTGGGAAGACTGGTAACACTGGGGAGCCTGGGACGACTGGAGAGGCTGGGACGACTGGGGAGACTGGGACGGCACGGTGGGGACTCCAGGAGGTCGAGAGGGATCGGTCTGCGAACAGGCCGAGGACAGTCATGGACATGTCAACTCCTCTCGACGGGCACCGAACCCCACATCGGGGTGGGGCACCGGTGACGACGTAGCCCACCCTGCCGACCCACCGTCGGCCGGGCAACAGGTTTTCCGGCTCCAGCAACCCGACAGCCTGTGCTCGTGCGTCAGCGCACCGTGCGCCTGCAACCGGTGGGTCAGCGACGCAGCGTGTGCGCCCGACCGTCCATCCGGCTCGTCGACCTGATGGCCGTGGCCGGTCGCCGTCGCGCCAGTGCGGCCGCAGGGGGCGGGGTCGGCCCTCCGCTCGCCGGCGACACTCCTCCGCGCCTCGCCGGGCTGTCAACGGCTGTGCATCATCCGGGCCACACGTGCCGCGGTGGTCCAGTCCGCGGGCGGCCTCTCGGGTGAAGTCGCCCACGGACGCGGTCCAGCCGTTAGCGTCGCCAGCAGGGCGGCGGTCCACGGGCAAGGCCGCGCTGTGCCCGGCCGGTCGGACCGCATCCCCCGCGTGATCCGGCAGGTCGAGGGGTCGGGGGTGGTCTGCAGCCCCCGGCCCCTCACCCGCGCCCCTCACTCGCCCCCCGCACGCGCACCACGGGCCTGCGCCCAGACGCTGGGGTCAGTCCTCGGAGCTCACCGGCGTCGTCGGCGCGCCGTGCACGTCCAGCGACGTGGGGATGGTGCCCAGGCGACCCTTCTGGAAGTCTTCGTAGGCGGCCATCACCTCGGCCTTGGTGTTCATCACGAACGGACCCGCCCAGGCGACCGGCTCGCGGATCGGCTGTCCGCCGATGACCAGCAGGTCCAGGGCAGGCGTACGGCTGTCCTGCGAGCCGGCGGCCGTCGCGGTCACGAAGTCGCCCGCGCCGAGGACGGCCAGCTGGCCGGCGTGCACCGGGGTGCGCTCGTCGCCGACGGTGCCGTGGCCCGACAGCACGTAGGCGAGGGCGTTGTACTCCGCCTTCCACGGTAGGTCCAGGCGCGCGCCCGGCTCGACGGTGGCGTGCACCATCGTCATCGGGGTGTACGTCGTGCCCGGGCCCCGGACGGCGCCGACCGAGCCGGCGATCACGCGCACCAGCGCTCCGGCGTCGGCGGAGGTGGCCAGGCCGACCTGGCCGGAGCGGATGTCCTGGTACGCCGGGGGCGCCCACTTGGCGTCGCGGGGCAGGTTCACCCACAGCTGCACGCCGTGGAACAGCCCGCCGCTCTGCACCAGCCACTCCGGCGGTGTCTCGATGTGCAGCAGCCCGGACCCGGCGGTCATCCACTGGGTGTCGCCGTTGGTGATGGTGCCGCCACCGCCGTGGCTGTCGTGGTGGTCGAAGACGCCGTCGATGATGTAGGTGACGGTCTCGAAGCCGCGGTGCGGGTGCCACGGGGTGCCCTTGGGCTCGCCGGGTGCGTACTCCACCTCGCCCATCTGGTCCATGTGCACGAACGGGTCGAGGTCGCGCAGGTCGACGCCGGCGAACGCCCGGCGCACCGGGAAGCCCTCGCCCTCGTAGCCCCGGGGGCCCTCCACCAGCTGCTTGACCGGGCGCACGGTGTCACCCAGGCCAGGCGTCGTGAGTCGGTCCAGGACGGTCAGGTCGTCCACGGTCACTGCGGGCATCGCACACCTCCGAGGTCTGGTCGATCCGCTCTGGGTCGATCATTCCATCCGAACGATAGTTGAACCTTCAATATTTCCTCGTGGCACGACGCCCCCGGGTGGTCCGAGCCGACCGGGCCGTCCGGGCCGACCGGTACGGTGCGCGCATGCCTGCCGCCCGCTCGTCGTACGACGTCGTCATCGTGGGCGGTGGGCACAACGGCCTCACCGCCGCCGCCTACCTCTCCGGGGCCGGCCTCTCGGTCCTGGTGCTCGAGCGCCTCGGCCACACCGGTGGCGCCGCGATCAGCACCGAGGCGTTCCCCGGGCTGGTCACGGGGGTGGGCGCGCGGCTGTCGCGCTACTCCTACCTGGTCTCGCTGATGCCCGAGCAGGTCGCGCGCGAGCTGGAGCTGCCGCTCGACCTCCGGTCGCGGCGTACGGCGTCGTACTCCCCCACCGTCCGCGACGGCCGCCACGTCGGCCTGCTCGTCGAGCACGACGAGGGCGAGGCGACCCGGAGGTCGTTCCGCGACCTGACCGGCGGCGACGAGGAGTACGCCGCCTGGCGGTCGTTCTACGCCGACGTC
Organism: uncultured Actinomycetota bacterium; assembly: GCA_963750435.1. Taxonomy (GTDB): domain Bacteria; phylum Actinomycetota; class Actinomycetes; order Propionibacteriales; family Nocardioidaceae; genus Marmoricola. Next base: position 113,657 of record CAVVQW010000025.1, read on the forward strand.
GCCGAGCTGGCCCGCGAGGTCGCCCCCGGCCTGACCGCCCCCCTCGAGCGCGAGGGCGACCTGGCGGCCCGGGTCGACCCCGCGACCTGGGAGGCGATCGTGCAGCGGCCCCTGGGCGAGGTCGTGGAGCGCCGCTTCTCCGACGACCTGGTGCGCGGCGTGGTCGCCACCGACGCCCTGATCGGCACCTTCGCCGACCTCGGCGACCCGTCACTGGTGCAGAACCGCTGCTTCCTCTACCACCTGATCGGCAACGGCACCGGGGAGTGGAAGGTGCCCGTCGGAGGCATGGGTGCGGTCACCACCGCCCTGCTCCGCACGGCCACCCTGCGCGGCGCGGAGGTCCTGACCGGCGCCGGCGTCAGCGCGATCCGGGCGGGCTCGGACTCCGCCGAGGTGACCTGGCAGGACTCCGGCGGCCTCCACACCGTCGCCGCCCGCCACGTGCTGTCGAACGTGGCGCCGTGGGTGCTGAAGATCCTGCTCGGCGAGGTGGCCGACCGCCAGACCAAGCCGTCCGGCTCCCAGCTCAAGATCAACTTCCTGCTCTCCCGTCTGCCCCGGCTGCGCAGCGGGCACGACCCGGCCGAGGCGTTCGCCGGCACCTTCCACGTGGCCGAGGAGTATTCCGCCCTCTCCCGGTCGTACGCCGAGGCCGCTGCCGGGCAGATCCCCTCGTCGCCGCCCGGTGAGTTCTACTGCCACTCGCTGACCGACCCCTCCATCCTCGGCGACCTCGCCGACCAGGGCGTGCACACGCTGACCTACTTCGGGCTCGACATGCCGACCAGCTTGTTCGAGGGCGACCGCGCCGCTGCCCGCGACGAGGCCGTACGCCGGGCCGTCGCCGCGGTCGACGTGCACCTCGCCGAGCCGCTGATGGACTGCGTGCTGGTCGGCCCCGACGGCAGACCCTGCCTCGAGGCCAAGGCGCCGCAGGACGTCGAGGACGACCTGGCCATGCCCGGCGGCCACATCTTCCACGGCGACCTCGAGTGGCCCTGGGCGCCCCAGCGCTCCGCCCTGGACACCCCGGCGCAGCAGTGGGGCGTCGCGACCGACCTCGACTCCGTGCTGCTCTGCGGCTCCGGCGCCCGCCGCGGCGGGGCCGTCAGCGGGCTCGGTGGGCACAACGCGGCCCAGGCGGTGCTCGCGAGCCGCTAGGTTCGACGTACCACTCACCCACCGGAGGTCCCATGAGCCTGCACGTCGTCGCCGTCATCACCGCCAAGCCCGGGTCCGAGGACGCCGTCCGGGAGGCCCTCCAGGCGCTGGTCGGGCCGACCCGCGAGGAGGAGGGCTGCCTGAGCTACGACCTCTCCGAGTCCGACGCCGCGCCCGGCACCTTCGTCACGATCGAGCAGTGGAGCGACCCCTCCGACCTCGACCAGCACCTGGCGACCCCGCACGTCCAGCACGCCCTGGGCACCGTCGGCGACCAGCTCGCGGCCCCGCCCGCGATCCACCCGTTGAGGCCCGTCGACGTGGCGTGAGGCGGCGGTGACGCAGCCTGCCGACGGGGTGGCGGAGGGCACACCGCCCCGATTTCACCCCCGGCCGTCGGGCTGATAACGTTCCACTCGCTTCACGCGCCAGTAGCTCAATTGGCAGAGCAGCTGACTCTTAATCAGCGGGTTCGGGGTTCAAGTCCCTGCTGGCGCACCACACCCAAGGTCAGGACCCTCCCCGGGTCCTGACCTTGTTGCTTGTCGGGGATCGATCACCCTGCACGCCCACCTGGGCCGCGTCGGTGCACGCTGTCATGCTGGGGCGAGCGCGTGACCTCGCCCAGGCAGGAGCACCACCGTCGAGCAGGTCGCCGAACGCCGTCGAACCAACAGGAGCACTCGTGAGCCACCCCCACCCCGAACTGCAGAACCCCCCGAAGCTCCGCCCAGGCGGCCTGCGCGTCGTCGGCCTGGGCGGGCTCGGTGAGATCGGCCGCAACATGACGGTCTTCGAGCACGAGGGCTCGCTGCTCATCGTCGACTGCGGCGTGCTGTTCCCCGAGGAGAACCAGCCCGGCGTCGACGTGATCCTGCCGGACTTCACCTGGATCCGTGACCGCCTCGACAAGATCGCCGGCCTGGTGCTGACGCACGGGCACGAGGACCACATCGGCGGTGTCCCCTACCTCCTCAAGGAGCGCCCCGACATCCCCGTGATCGGCTCGCGCCTGACCCTGGCGCTGATCAAGGAGAAGCTGAAGGAGCACCGGATCACGCCCGTGCTCCGCGAGGTCGCCGAGGGTGACCGCATCGACCTCGGCGCCTTCGACTGCGAGTTCCTCGCGGTCAACCACTCCATCCCCGACGGCCTGGCGGTCGCGATCCGCACCCAGGCCGGGATGGTCCTGCACACCGGTGACTTCAAGATGGACCAGTTCCCGCTGGACCGCCGGATCACCGACCTGCGCGGCTTCGCCCGGCTCGGCGAGGAGGGGGTCGACCTGTTCCTGACCGACTCCACCAACGCCGAGGTGCCGGGCTTCACGACCGCCGAGCGCGACCTCGCCCCGGCCATCGACACGGTCTTCCGCACGGCCCCGAAGCGCATCATCGTCTCCAGCTTCGCCAGCCACGTGCACCGCATCCAGCAGGTGCTGGACGCCGCCCACCGCCACGGTCGCAAGGTGGCCTTCGTCGGCCGCTCGATGGTGCGCAACATGGGCGTCGCGGGCGACCTCGGCTACCTGAACGTCCCCGACGGCCTGATCGTGCCGCTCGACCGCCTGGAGAAGCTGCCGGCCAACAAGGTGACCCTGGTCTGCACGGGCTCGCAGGGCGAGCCGATGGCCGCCCTGTCCCGGATGGCCAACCGCGACCACACCATCCGCATCGGCGAGGGCGACACCGTGCTGATGGCCAGCTCGGTCATCCCCGGCAACGAGAACTCCATCTCCGGCGTGATCAACGGGCTCACCCGCTGGGGCGCCAACGTGGTGCACAAGGGCAACGCCAAGGTGCACGTCTCGGGCCACGCCAGCGCCGGCGAGCTGATCTACTGCTACAACATCATCCGCCCCCGCAACGTGATGCCCGTGCACGGCGAGTGGCGTCACCTCAAGGCCAACGCCGACCTCGCCATCAGCACCGGCATCGACCCCGCCAAGGTGGTCATCGCCGAGGACGGCGTCGTGGTCGACCTGGTCCAGGGCCGCGCCCGCATCACCGGCAAGGTCCCGGCCGGCTACGTGTACGTCGACGCCCAGACCGTCGGTGGCCTGACCGAGTCGATCCTCAAGGACCGTCGCACCCTGGCCGAGGAGGGCGTGGTCACCGTCCTCGCCATCGTCGACGCCGACACCGGCGAGCTGGCCGACGAGCCCGACTTCCTGGTCCGCGGCTTCGCCCACGACCCCGGCGCCTTCGACAGCGCCGCCCCCGTGGTCAAGAAGGCCCTGGCCCACGCCGCCAGCGAGGGCATCGGCGAGGCCCACCAGCTCGAGCAGATGATCGCCCGCGAGGTGTCCCGCTGGGCCTTGAAGAAGTTCCGCCGCCGCCCGCTGATCATCCCGGTCGTCATCGACGCCTGACCCCGGCTGCACCCTCGCTCCCACGACGTCGCGTCGTCGGTACGTCGCGCCGGACCTGCATCCTCGGATACAGTTCCTGGCCCGACGCCCCGACGGCGCGGCGTACGTCTGAGGAGGGGTGACGATGCGGGCCAGCACCGGTGTCTTCGCCATCTCCGTGGCTGCGGAGATGGTCTCGATGGAGGTGCAGAACCTTCGTGTCTACGAGCGCCGCGGGCTGCTCGAGCCCGACCGCACGCCCGGCGGCACCCGGCTCTACAGCCCCGACGACGTCGTGCGCCTGGCGCGCATCCGCGACCTGCTCGCCGAGGGGCTGAACCTCGCCGGGATCGCCCAGGTGCTGGCGCTGGAGGCCGAGGTGCAGCGACTGCGCGTGGACAACAAGCGGTTGCGCGGCCGCCGGGCCTAGCAGCGCTCCGAAGGCGCCGGTCCCGGCCCACACGCCCCGGCCCACATGCCCCGGCCCACGTGCACCGTGGGCCCGCACCCCCGTCTTCGGGGTGCGGGCCCACGCCGTGGATGTGCCCTCGCTCAGGCCTCGATCGAGGTGCGCTGGTCTGCGGACCGGCCGATCGGGATCTTGCGCGGCTTGGCCTTCTCCGCGACCGGCACGAGCAGCCGGAGCACGCCGCCCTCGTAGGCGGCCTCGATGCGCTCGAGGTCGAGGTTGTCCCCCAGCACGAGCTGCCGGCTGAACCGACCACGAGGTCGTTCGGAGGCCAGCATCTCCCAGTCCCCGTTGCGGGAGACCCGCTCGGCACTGACCGTGAGCACGTTGCGTTCGACGTCGAGGTCGATGCTCTCCTGGTTGACGCCGGGCAGGTCGAACTCGATGACGAAGCGTTCGCCCTCGCGCCAGGCGTCCATCGGCATCACGACCGGACGGTTGGTCGTGCCTGACAGCTGCTGCGTGAGTCGGTCGAGCTCACGGAACGGGTCGGTGGTGCGCAACAGCATGGTGTCCTCCTGATCTGTGATGGCGGGTCCCGGGCGGTGTGGCTCCGCCTGGGACCACGTGGTGGGTACGACGGGTTCTCGACACAGCCGGGATGCCTCCCGGCGTGGCGCTCAGGGCGGTCCGCGCCCGTGCGGCAGCACGCTGCGTTGGATCACCAGGTCCTTCTGAGCTCGGAGCCCCGACGGACGCACGACACCCCCGGCCCCCTGGCCGCGGTCCGCACCCCCGCGCGGCACCCGGGGCCGGAGCGCGTCCCCTCCCCAACCAGCCTCGACGATCGCCTCGAACTCCAGGTCCACCAGCTCGGCGTCCGCGAGGACCAGGTCGACGAAGGCGGACCGCGGGTCGACGCGCGCCGCCCCGCGACCGGAGGTCGTCGCCCCCACGACCTCCGCACCTGCGCTGGTCGTCATCGCCCACACCTCCTGGAGCTGTCTCGGGACCGCCTCAGAACCTGCAACGTTCGGTACAGGTTTTTTGTAGCAAAGGAAGACCCTGATCGCAAGAGTCCTGTGCCACGACCACCACGACGGCCGCGCCGGCCCGGATCCGCGACCATGCGGAGCGGAACGGCTCGGGTGACCTCGTGGGCAGGCCCGGACACGTCGGTGAGGAGGGCCGAAGGCCGTCGTCGAAACCACCCGCACACCGTCGATCGAGCAGGACCGAGTGACGTCGGTCGAGCAGGACCGCGTGACATCGGTCGAGCAGGGCCGCGTCACGTCGGTTGAGCAGGGCCGCGTGATGGCCGCGTCACGTCGGTTGAGCAGGGCCGCGTCACGTCGGTTGAGCAGGGCCGCGTGACGTCGGTCGACCAGGACCGCGTGACGTCGGTTGAGCAGGGCCGAAGGCCCGTCGTCGAAACCTGGTCGTTGGCTGATGTTCCTCCAGGGAGTGCCGCGGTTCCGAGCCATCTGGTGACTCGGATCCGCGGCACAGTGCCGCGTCGGTCGTCGGTCGGCCGTCGGTCTAGGTCCGTCGGTGGAAGCTGATCCGCCCGGAGGGCTCGATCCGGTGCTCGTAGCGGGGGTCGTGGACGCGTCGGTGGTGGTGCCCGCACAGGAAGTCGCCCTCCTTCGACCGTGGTGCCGCCACCGAGGGACCAGGGTGTGTCGTGGTGGGCCTGGCACATCGAGGGCGGCCGGTCGCAGCCCACGGCGGTGCAGCCGCCGTCGCGGTGGGCCATGGCCAGGCGTTGCGCCGGTGAGTGCAGACGTCGCTTCCGCCCCAGATCGAGGGGCTCGGACCTCCCGCCCAGGACCATCGGGATGATCCCTGCGGTGCAGGCCAGGCGTCGGGCCTCGCCCGCAGTGAGGACACCACCGGTGTCGAGGGCGCACACGCCGTGCTCGCTCAGGGACGCCGTCAGCTGCTCGAGGGTCATCGTGACCACGATGGTGGCGCTGACACCGCCCGCGGCTGGGCAGCGCGTCGGCGGGCAGTGCTTCGAGGAGCTGGCACAGGGCGAGGCCGTGCTTGACCGGGGTGGAGACCTGCTCACCCTGGGCGGACGGCTCGGGGGCGGGGTGCCCATCGGGGTCGGGTCTCGCTGGTGAGGCGATGGCGAGGATGGCTTTGCCGAGGATGTCGCCGTGCAGGGCCGGGATCCGGAACCTGCCGTGCACGGTGCCCTCGTCGTCGTGGCGCATCGTCAGCCAGGTGCGCTTCAACGCCGCGGCTTCTTGGTCGGCCAGGACCTTGCCCTCGAACTGGTCGGCGACCTCGGGGGCGATCACCTCGAACAGGCGCATCCCGAGCCGAGCCAACGCTGTGGCGTCGTAGGTCGGCAGCCAGGCCGACCAGGTGCTGCTCTGCTGTGACCTGCTGCTCGACGGTGACCGCGAACTCGCCCGTCGTCGGCAGCCGGTCCAGGGACCTGACGATCACCCGCGCCTGGTCGGAATTCACCCCTCCAGCGGCCATCGCTGCAGCGAGGTGAGAGTGCTGCTCGACCCGCCGGGCGAGGTTGAGGTCGGAGCGGGCGTGACGGCGGACCTGGCGGGTCTCCACGGCGACCCAGTCGGCGATGGTGCAGGCGGCGGTGTCGTCGGTGTCGCCGGCCCGGTCGGCCTCGGCGAGGACCCTGAGGCGCAGGGCGGTGAGCTGGGCTTCGGCGTGGGCCAGGTCGAGCAGGCTCTCGCGGCGCTCCTCGGGCTGCATCGACCACACCGGGGTCGTGCCGAGGTCGTCGAGTCGCCCGATGAGCTGTCGGGTGAACGCGTGCACCGGGTGGGTGCGGCGGGTGGACTGGCTCATGACCTGATTCTCCCACTTGAAAGCAGGTATTAGAACAGGTGTTCGACGATCTGTGGACAACTTCTTGACGGTTACCTGCCCCCGCACAGAGAGGGGTTTCGACGACGGGCCTTCGGCCCTGCTCAACCACCGGAGCGGGCCGACCCGGCCCCACACACGACGCAGGTCGATCGACCTCGATCCACCCCCACCCCATCGTCCCGACCCACCCCGCCCTGGACGGGGTCCGCGCTCCACACCCCCGAGCCGCAGCAGGTCTCCCGCCCCGAGGGCGGGGCCCAGGAGCGGGCCGTGGCCTCCCTCCGCGTCCTCGACCAGCTGCGGCAGCGGCGTCCCGAGATCGCGGACGCCTGCCTGCCGGCACGGCTCAGCGTGGCCGCACTGCGCTGGACCGCCTGAGCCGCACCGCGCGGGCCGGCGCGCGGCAGGTCACACAGACCCTGGCGGGTCAACCCGCACGGGACCCGCCGGGACGGGTACAGGACAGCTGCACCCGGCATTCGCCGGTCCCTCCCCCCCACACCTAGGAGTCCCCGTGTCCACTGACGCCATCGTCGTGCTCAAGGACGAGCACAAGCAGATCCGCAAGGCCTTCCGCGACTTCGAGAAGGCCGGTCCGCGGGCCCACGCCGCCCAGGGTCACGCCGTCGACCGCATCATCGAGCTCCTGACGGTGCACACGTTCATCGAGAACGAGGTGATGTACCCCCGCGTGCGCGAGCTCCTCCCCGACCTCGAGGACGACGTGCTGGAGTCCTACGAGGAGCACCACGTCGCCGACGTCCTGGTGGTCGAGCTCGCCGCCATGAAGCCTGACGCCGAGCGCTTCGCCGCCAAGACCACGGTGCTCATCGAGAACGTGGAGCACCACATGTCGGAGGAGGAGGACGAGTGGTTCCCGAAGGTGCGCGCGGGCCTGGGCCGCAAGCAGCTGCAGGAGCTGGGGGCCGCGATGATCGAGGCCCGCAAGGGCGCCCCGACGCGCCCCTCGCAGCCCAGCGCGCTGAAGAAGACGGTCGACGCGATCCTGGACTGACCACCCCTACCCCCCGACGTACGCCGCCAGGTGCTGGGCGGTGAGCGTCGAGCCGTCGGCCACGAGGTCGGCCGGGGTGCCCTCGAAGACGATGGTGCCGCCGTCGTGGCCGGCGCCGGGGCCCAGGTCGACGATCCAGTCGGCGTGGGCCATCACGGCCTGGTGGTGCTCGATCACGATCACCGAGCGGCCGGAGTCGACCAGTCGGTCGAGCAGGCCCAGCAGCTGCTCCACGTCGGCCAGGTGCAGGCCGGTCGTCGGCTCGTCGAGGACGTAGACGTCGCCCTTCTCGGCCATCTGCGTGGCCAGCTTGAGCCGCTGGCGCTCACCGCCCGACAGGGTGGTCAGCGGCTGGCCGAGGGTGAGGTAGCCCAGACCGACGTCGGTCAGTCGCTCGAGGATCTTGTGCGCGGCCGACACCTTGGCCGCGCCCTCCGCGAAGAATCCGGTGGCCTCGCTGACCGGCATCGCCAGCACCTCGCTGATGTCCTTGGACCGGCCGGGGTCGCCGAGCTCGTACTCCAGCACCGAGGCCTGGAAGCGCCGTCCCTCGCACTCCTCGCACGGCGACTCCACGGTCGCCATCACGCCGAGCTCGGTGAAGATCACGCCCGCGCCGTTGCAGGTCGAGCAGGCGCCCTCGGAGTTCGAGCTGAACAACGCCGGTTTCACGCCGTTGGCCTTGGCGAAGGCCTTGCGGATCGGCTCCAGCATCCCGGTGTACGTCGCGGGGTTGCTGCGGCGCGACCCCTTGATGGCCCCCTGGTCGACGCTGACCACCCCGTCGCGGCCCAGCACCGAGCCCGTGACGAGCGAGCTCTTCCCCGAGCCGGCCACGCCGGTCAGCACGCACAAGACCCCCAGCGGCAGGTCGACGTCGACGTCGCGCAGGTTGTGGGTCGCCGCGCCGCGCACCTCCATCACCCCGGACGGCGCGCGCACCGTCTCCTTCAGCCGGGCCCGGTCGTCGAGGTGGCGGCCGGTGGTGGTGTCGCTCCCCCGCAGCCCCTCGACGGTGCCTTCGAAGCAGATCGTGCCGCCCCCGGTGCCGGCCCCGGGCCCGAGGTCGACGACGTGGTCGGCGATCGCGATCGTCTCGGGCTTGTGCTCGACCACGAGCACGGTGTTGCCCTTGTCGCGCAGCTGGAGCAGCAGCTGGTTCATCCGCTCGATGTCGTGCGGGTGCAGCCCGATCGTCGGCTCGTCGAAGACGTAGGTCACGTCGGTCAGCGACGACCCCAGGTGGCGGATCATCTTGGTGCGCTGCGCCTCGCCGCCGGACAGCGAGCCGGCCGGACGGTCGAGGGAGAGGTAGCCGAGCCCGATCTCGGTGAACGAGTCGAGCAGGTGCCGCAACCCGACCAGCAGCGGCGCCACCGAGGGCTCGTCGAGCTCGTGGACCCACGCGGCGAGGTCGCTGATCTGCATCACGCACAGGTCGGCGATGTTCTTGCCGGCGATCTTCGAGGCCAGCACCTCCTGGGTCAGGCGGGTCCCGCCGCAGTCGGGGCAGGTGGCGAAGGTGACCGCGCGCTCCACGAACCGGCGTACGTGCGGCTGCATCGCCTCGGGGTCCTTGGACAGCATCGACTTCTGGATCTTGGGGATGATCCCGTCGAAGGTCAGGTTGATGCCCTCGACCTTGATCTTGGTGGGCCCGGCGTACAGCATCGTGTCGAGCTGCTTGGCGGTGAACGCGGCGATGGGCTTGTCCATCGGCAGGCCGACGCCCTCGAACAGCCGGCCGTACCACCCGTCCATGGAGTAGCCCGGGATGGTCAGCGCCCCCTCGCTCAGCGACTTCGAGTCGTCGTACAGCGCGGTGAGGTCGATGTCGGAGACGTGGCCGGTGCCCTCGCAGCGAGGGCACATGCCACCGAGGTAGACCGCGTCGCGGACCACGCTGCGCTCGGTGCGGCCGGCCCTCTCGGTCGACATCATGCCGCTGGCCCGGCGGGTCGGGACGTTGAAGGAGAACGCCGTCTGCGGCCCGACGTAGGGCTGACCCACCCGGCTGAACAGGATGCGCAGCATCGCGTTGGCGTCGGTGGCCGTGCCGACCGTCGACCGGGGGTTCGCGCCCATCCGCTCCTGGTCGACGATGATCGCCGTCGTCAGGCCCTCCAGCAGGTCGACCTCGGGCCGGGCCAGCGAGGGCATGAACCCCTGGAGGAAGGCGCTGTAGGTCTCGTTGATCAGGCGCTGGGACTCTGCGGCCACCGTGTCGAAGACCAGCGAGCTCTTCCCCGAGCCCGAGACGCCGGTGAACACCGTGAGCCGCCGCTTGGGCAGGTCGACGCTGACGTCCTTGAGGTTGTTGACGCGCGCGCCGTGCACGCGGATCAGGTCGTGGCTGTCGGCGTCGTGCGGCTCCGGCGTCATGCTGCTCGACGGTAGTCCACCGCCTGCCCGCCACCACCGTCCACGCCGGACCACTGTGCGCGGCGGACCCGCATCGTTCGCGGCGAGGCGGGTACCCGTCGTGCAAGGCGGGTGGGTTGCTAGCGGCTCGACCGCCCAGGTCCCGGTCGTTGAGCCAGCAGCGGCCGGGACCATCGCCCGCCTGGCAGGGGTCGGGCGCTCAGACCTCGTTGTTCCAGGCGTGCACGAGGTCGAGGGCCACCTCGTGCAGCTTGCGGTTCTCGTCCTGGGAGAAGCGCGTCAGCACCGCCAGCGCCCGCACCGAGTCCAGGCGGTGGCGCTGCATCATCAGGCCGGTGGCCTGGCTGATCACCGTGCGGTGCTCGAGCGCCACCTCGAGCTGGTCGATGCGCACGAGGGCCTGGTCGAGGGCTGAGGGCTCCTCCGCCACCCGCTGCTCGCGGGGCTCCCGATGCTCCGCCGCCAGCCGCTCCAAGGCGTCCAGCACCCGTCGATCCTGCACGCGCCCAGGGTATCCACCGACGACGGTGCGTGGGAACGGCACCTACACTCGGGCGGATGCAGCAGCCGACCCGGTACGTCGCGCTCCGTGGCGTCGTCGTCCCGGTGCTCTCGGCGCTGCTGCTGCTCCTCGGAGCACCCCTGGCCCACGCCCGGGTCCCGACGACGACCCCGACCCCGACGGCGGGCGCCTCCACCCCCGGCACCTCGTCGGGCACCACCGCCGGCGACCGTCCGAGCTCGGAGCGCACCTCCGACGACGCCCCCTCGGGCGCCACCGACGCCGAGCACGCCGCCGTGGCCGTGTCCTCGGCGCACCGCTCGCCCCAGCCCCCGCGGCCCGACCGCGCGCCGCTCGCCCTCGTCCCGCTGAGGGTCGAGCCGCCGGTGTCGTCGACCCGCACGCCTCCGGTCGGCGCCGACGGGGTGGGCGTCGCGGACCGGCACCGCTCCACGGCCGACGGCCGCGCCCCGCCCGCCTGACGCGACCCTCCGTCCGTCAGGCCTCCTCGGTCCGCGCCCGCGCGCCACCGACGCGCTCGGCCGCCTGCCCGCCCCCGCGGGCGCGCCCCCTTCTGGCGTGCCGTCGCCTCCCTGGTGGTGGTCGGGCTCGCCCTGCTGGCCGCCCTGACCCTCTCCCCACGACTGGGGCTGGACCTCGAGGGCGGCACCCAGATCGTGCTGGAGACCCAGGACAGCGCGCGGGCGAAGGCCGACCGCGAGTCCACCGACCGGGCCCTGGAGGTGCTGCGCGGCCGGGTCGACGCCCTCGGCGTGGCCGAGCCCACGCTGGCCCGGGCCGGCGAGCGCCGCATCATCGTGGAGCTGCCCGGGGTGCAGGACCCGCGCGAGGCGGCGCGGGTGATCGGGCGCACCGCCCAGCTGGGGTTCCACGTCGTGCGGGGGGCCCAGCCCGCCGTGGCCGTCGCCCAGCCGGCCGCGGGCACCACCGAGACCCGGGACGAGGACGGCGGGCCGCTGCAGATCGGCCCCCTGGTCCTGGACGGCAACGGCGTGCAGGACGCGCGCGCCGAGCTGCCCCGGGAGGGGGTCGGCTCCTGGGTGGTCTCGGTCGACTTCAACCGCACCGGCGCCCCGCAGTGGCGCGACCTGGTGCAGCAGGCGTGCGCCACGCAGGCCGGCGGACAGCGGATCGCGATCCTGCTCGACCGCGACGTGATCTCCTCCCCCGCCGTCCAGCCCGAGCTCTGCTCCGGTGCCGGCGGGGCCACCCAGATCACCGGGCAGTTCACCCAGCAGTCGGCCGAGGACCTCGCCATCCTGATCAAGGGCGGCGCTCTGCCGGTGCCGGTGGAGGTGATCGAGCAGCGCACCGTCGGCGCGACCCTCGGTGACGAGGCCATCGACGCCTCCATCAAGGCCGGCCTGATCGGGCTCGCCCTGACCGGTCTCTTCGTGGTGCTGGTCTACCGGCTGATGGGACTGCTCGCGACCGTAGCGCTGGCGGCGTACGCCCTGGTCTCCCACGGCCTGCTCGTGTGGCTCGGCGCGACCCTGACCCTGCCCGGCCTCGCCGGCTTCGTGCTCGCCATCGGCCTGGCGATCGACGCCAACGTGCTGGTCTTCGAGCGCGCCCGTGAGGAGTACGCCGCCCGCAGGGGCGAGGGCCTCGCGCCCGCGGTCGACACCGGCTACCGCAAGGCCTGGTCGGCGATCCTGGACTCCAACGTGACCACGCTGCTCGCGGCCGGGCTGCTGTTCTTCTTCGCCTCGGGCCCGGTCAAGGGCTTCGGGATCACCCTGTCCATCGGCGTCGTGGCCTCCATGGTCTCCGCGCTGGTCGTGGCGCGGGTGCTCACCGACTGGGCCGTACGCCGCTCCTTCGTCTCGCCGCGGCTCTCCGGCATCGGCTCCACCGGCCGCGTGCGTCGGTGGCTGACCGAGAGTGGCCCCTTCCTGATGCGCCGGGTGGGGGCCTGGATCGGGGTGACCGTGGCCGTCGGCGTGGTCGCCGTCGCCGGCATCGTCGCGCGCGGCCTCGACCTCGGCGTGGAGTTCACCGGCGGACGGATCGTGGAGTACTCCGCCAGCGGCACCGTGAGCGTCGACCGGGCCCGCGCGGCCGTCGCCGATGCCGGCTTCGCCCAGGCCGTCGTGCAGACCTCGTCGGGCACCGGCGACGCCGAGAACATCACCGTTCGCACGGGCCAGATCAGCAACGAGGAGAGCGTCTCGATCCAGGAGTCGCTGGACCGCGAGGTCGGCACGGTCACCAAGGAGCGCGACGAGCTGATCGGGCCCACGCTCGGCCAGGAGCTGCGCACCAAGGCGCTGATCGCCTTCGCGATCGCGGTCGGCGCGCAGATGGCCTACCTGGCCATCCGGTTCCGCTGGACGTACGCCGCGGCGGCCGTGCTGTCGATGGCCCACGTCGTGCTCACCGTGGTGGGCGTCTTCGCCTGGCTGGGCAAGCCCGTGGACGGGGTCTTCCTCGCGGCCGTGCTCTCGATCATCGGCCTGGCCGTCAACGACACCATCGTGGTCTTCGACCGCATCCGCGAGGGCGTCCGCGACACCGCGGGAGGGCTCCGCGAGACCGTCGACCAGGCGATCCTGCAGACGGTCCCCCGCACCCTGAACACCGGTCTGGGCGCGATGCTGATCCTGGTGACGCTGGCCGTGCTCGGGGGCGACTCGCTGCAGGACTTCGCCGTGGCCCTGCTGCTGGGCCTGTCCGTGGGGATCTGCTCCACGATGTTCACCGCGGCACCGCTCGCGATCTGGGCCGAGGAGCGCTGGCCGCTGAGCACCCGCTCACGGAGCCGGACGACGGTGGACCCCTTCGCCGAGGTGCCCGTGGCGGGTCGCGAGAGCGGCTCGCTGTGAGGGCCTCGCGAGCGGGTCAGGCCGTGATCGCGGCGCCGCCGCCGTCCGCACCGAGCAGGCGGTCGCGCAGCTGAGCCAGCTCGGTCACGGCCTCGAGGAAGCGCACGGTGCTGTCCCCCACCTGCAGGTCGTCGAAGTAGTGGTGCCGCATGGCCACCCGCGCCAGGTGGTGCTCGTCGTGCGCGAGCCGGGCGTCGATCAGCCGGGTCAGCTCGGCGGGGACCACCTCGGTCAGGACGTCGGCGCACCGGCTCACCGGGATCTCCTGGCGGAGCCGCTCGGCGTCGTGGTGCCGGTCGGTGAGGAAGATCGGGCGGTCGGTGCGGAGGTAGAGCCAGTCGAGGCCGACCGAGGAGACGTCGGTGACGATGGCGTCGCAGTCGGGCATGACCGCGAGGATGTCGCCCACCGTGACAGCGACGTGCCCCGCGCCCGGGTCGGCGTACGCCGCGGCCTCGAGGAGGGCGAGCACGTCCTGGTGGGCGGCCCGGACGGCCGGCGTACGGCTGGTGACGACCTTGGGGTGCGGCTTGTAGACCAGTCGCACGTCGGGCACGTCCAGGACCGCCCGCACGACCTCTCGGCCGAGGGTGTCGACCGAGGTGTAGTCGTTGTACTCCGCGTCGCCCTCCCAGGTCGGCGCGTAGAGGACCGTGCGGCGGGTGGTCGGCGCCAGCAGCGGGGCCGGGCGCAGGTCGAGCTGGGGCCGGCCGATGCGCACGAGGCGGGTGACGTCGAACTCCAGCAGACCCGCCAGGTGGCGCTGCACGGCCGCCTCGCCGGCCACGAAGACCCGGTCGTAGGCCTTGGCGTTGTTGCTGGCCATGCTCTGCTTGTCGCTCTCGCCATGGTTCACGTGCACGTGCAGGACCCGACCGCTGATCAGCGACTGGAAGTTCAGGACGGAGTTGTTGCAGTAGAGGACGACCTTGGGGTCGAGCTGCTCGTACAGCTCGGTCAGCTCGGGGAAGGACGGGGCGCAGTGCACCGGCAGCGTCGTGCGGGTGCGCAGCACCGTGGCCGAGGCGGGGTCGCGCACCACGATGCCCACCGGGGCGGTGCCGTTGAGGATCTCCAGGACCGGCAGCCACTGGGCCAGCTGGTAGGTGCGGGTGGGGTCGTCCGCGAAGTAGGCGATGGTCGAGGTCTCGTGCACGCGCGGATGCTACTCGGCCCAGGTGTCCGGGCGACGTCGATCTCGGCGACCCGATAGGGAGGCGGCCGGCCCTCAGCCGAGGGCGACCTCGGCCCACACCATCTTGCCGAAGCCGTGCGGGTCCACGCCCCAGTCGAGAGCCAGGGTGTCGATCAGGAGGATCCCTCGTCCGTGCTCGGCGTCGACGTCGGCCGACTGCGCCTCGGGGCCCTGGGCGACCCGGTCGCTGACCTGGATGCGCACCCGGTCGTCGGCCGGCACCAGCTCGAGCGTCGCCGGTCCGTCGGCGTGCAGCAGGGCGTTGGTGACCATCTCGCTGACCACCAGGACCGCGGTGTCCCGGGCGGCCTCGAGCCCCCAGTCGAGGAGCATCTCCTCGGTGAAGCGCCTGGCCCCGGCGACCGAGGCCAGGTCGGCGACGAGCAGCGACCTGCCGGCGCTGGCGCGGGGCGGCGGCCCGGGCATGCCGTGGTAGTCGGCGATCAGCAGCGCCACGTCGTCGCCCCGCACGGGGTCCATGCCGGACAGGATGGTGTCGGCGGCCTCCGGCAACGAGAAGTCCCCCTGCGCGTCGAGCAGGTCGAGCAGCGACTGCACCTGGGTGTCCATGTCCACGTCGCTGCGCTCGATCAGGCCGTCGGTGAACAGCAGGAGGCGGTCACCGGGCCGCGCCCAGCCCGTGCGCACCTCCCAGCGGGCGTCCGCCCCGGAGACCCCCAGCGGCGGGCCGCCCCCCTCCTCGGTCATCTGAGCCACCTGGTGGCCGCGCCGGAAGAGCGGCACCGGGTGCCCCGCCCGCGCCGTGGACACCTCGCCGGTCAACGGGTCCAGCGAGACCAGGCAGCAGGTGACCAGCAGGCCGGACTGCTCCGCGATCGGGTTGACCCGGGTCAGCGCCACGTCGAGCGCGTGCCCCTCGAGCAGGTAGGCGTGCAGCGCCGTGCTCACCCGCCCCATCACGGCGGCCGCGGAGAAGCTGTGGCCCTGCACGTCGCCGATCACCAGGGTGACCCGTCCGCTCGGCGTCACGACCATGTCGTACCAGTCGCCGCCGACCTCGGCGTTCTTCGCCCCGGGCGCGTAGCGGACCTCGACCTCGACGGAGTCCGAGGGCGGCAGGTCGGCCGGCAGCAGGGAGCGCTGCAGCGTCTGGGACGCCTCGGTCAGCTCCTCGACGTGACGCCGCAGGTCCGAGCGGGCCTCCGCCGCGGAGGCGAACAGCTCGATCCGCTCCAGCGTGCCCGACAGCTGCTCGCCGACCGCCGCCAGCAGCTCGCGCCGCTCGCGCCCGAACACCATCGACCGGGGCCACGACAGGGCCAGGACGCCGTAGTCGGCATCGAAGACCCGCAGGGGCACCGCCGCCACCGCGCGCACGCCCGGGGTCGCGGACGCGAGCCCCGGGTAGAGGTCGACGAGGGTCTCGCGGTCGGAGATGCACACCAGCTCGTGCCGGCGCAGGGCGTCGCCCGAGGGCGTCGGCGCGTCCAGCGGCACCGAGGCGAAGTGCGCCAGGTCCTGGCCACCCAGCCCCAGGGCCGGTCGACCCCGGTCGGGACCGTTGACGGGGTCCACGGCCTCGGCCCAGGCCGGGATGCTGTCGGCCACCGCCTCCGTGGTCGCGGTCGCGGTCGACCGGGAGCGCAGGGCCCGCAGCTCACCGTCCTGCAGCCGGTAGACGCCGACGCGCTTGATCCCCAGGTGCCGGGACAGCGTGCCCACCAGGCCGTCGATCGCGTCGTCCACGGTGAACATGCCGGCCAGCCGCGAGGTGATGTCCTGCAGCAGCACCAGGCTCTGCGTGCGCTCCTCGGCGAGCTCGAGGGCCTCGCGCTGGGCGGCGAACAGGCGCGCGTTCTGCACCGCCACCGCCGCGTGCACGGCCACCAGGCGTACGGCGCTCTCGGCGCGGTCGGTGAACACGCCGGGGTCCGGGTGGCCCAGGAGCACGGCCCCGACGACGTCCCCGTCGCGGGTGATCACGGGCGTGGCGAGGTAGCTGCGCACCGGGAGGTGCCCGACGGGGAGGCCCGCGAAGCGCTCGTCCTCCAGCAGGTCGTCGATCCGGACCGTGCCCTCGCCGAGGAAGGTGGGCGCGAACAGTGCCGTGATGCGGGGGTCGGGAAGGTGGCGGAACGCCTTTGCGTCGGGCCCGGAGACGACGTGCAGGACGTAGGAGTCACCCTCGTCGTCGACCGCGTTGTAGAAGAAGGCACCGAAGCGCGCGCCGGCCAGGGTGGTGGCGGTGTCGGTCACCGTCTGCAGGATCGAGGGAAGGTCGGCCTGGGAGTTGATCTCGGTGGCCAGGTGCAGCACCAGCTCCGCGACGTCGGCCCCCGGGCTGGGCCCGGCTCCGGGCACCGGCGGGGACGGCCCGTCGGCCCTCGTCGTCGGCTGCATGTGGTCAGGAGCCCTTCGTCGTCTCGGCTCGCCGCCGATCGGCACCGTCACGGCCGCCAGGATCGCACGGTACCCCCACCCACCTTTTCCACACCTCGGGCGGGACCCCCCGCCTAGAGTGGAGCAGGTGACCGCTCCCCAGCCTCCCGACGCCGACGCCGCGGTCGTGGCCGGCGAGGCGCCGCCCTCCGCTCGTGTGCCGCTGGACCGCCGTCGCATCGTCACCACGGCCGTGGCCTTCATCGAGGAGGAGGGTCTGGCCTCGTTGACCATGCGCCGCCTGGGCCAGGAGCTCGGGGTCGAGGCGATGTCGCTCTACCGCTACGTCCCCGGCAAGGAGGACCTCCTCGACGCGGTCGTGGAGTCGCTGATGGAGGGCATGCGTGACGACGCCGACATGCCGGCGACGCCCGACAACGGCTGGCAGGACTTCCTGCAACGGCTCGCCCACGGCGTACGCCGGCTGGCGTTGGCACACCCGGTCTGCTTCCCGCTCATCGTCTCGCGCCCGACCGAGGCACCCTGGCTGCGCCCGCCGCTGCGGAGCCTCTCGTGGGTCGAGACCTTCCTCGAGGGCATCATCACCGAGGGCTTCTCCCCGGAGTCCGCCGTGCTCGCCTACCGGGCCTTCACCAGCTTCCTGCTCGGCCACCTGCTCCTCGAGGTCGCCTCGCTGGGCGCCGATGTCGGCCCGCTCGACGTGATCTCGAGCGACACCGACGAGGGGTCCGTCGGGGAGTACCCCCGCGTCGCGTCCCTGCGGGGTGCGCTGTCCGAGGACCACTCGGCGACGGAGTTCGAGGAGGCGCTGGAGAACCTGCTCGACCGGCTCGCGTTGTTGCGGCAGCAGGGTCCGGCCGACGCCTGACCCAGCCTCGGCGAGCTCCGGGGCGCGGCCGCCCTCACCCGGCAGTGGGAGCCGGCCCGGTCCCGGCCCCGGCCGAGGCGCGCCCCACCAGGAACCCCGGCGGTGCGAGGCGCCGACGCGCGAAGGCCTCGGTCACCGCGGTCCGCACGCTCCCGACGGCCTCGGTCGGCACCAGGGCGACGGCACACCCACCGAAGCCGCCGCCGGTCATCCGGGCACCCAGGGCACCCCCGTCGCACGCCGCCCGCACCGCGAGGTCGAGCTCCTCACAGGAGATCTCGAAGTCGTCGCGAGCGGCCCGGTGCCCCTCGAGGAGCACGTCCCCCAACGCGTCCCACCGCCGCTCGCGCACGTGCGTCACGGCCCGTCCCACACGCTCCAGCTCGGCGCGCACGAAGCCGGCCCTACGACGCAGCAGGGGGGTCAGCCCGGCGAGGCGGGACAGCGGCAGGTCACCCACCCCCGCCAGCACCGGGAGGCCGAGCACGCGGGCCGCCTCCTCGCCCTCGGCCCTGCGGCGGCCGTACCCGCCCGCCCTCATGTCGTGCGGCACGCGCGAGTCGATGACCAGCACCGCGACCCCGTCGGCCTCGGGCTCGAAGGGCAGGTGGCTCCAGGTGGGCCTGCCCTCACCGAAGTCGGCCAGCACCGCCTGGCCCGGACGCCCCACCATCGACACCAGCTGGTCCAGCCGTCCCGTGGGCGCCCCCACCATCTCGGTCTCGGCGCGGTAGGCCGCCTCGGCCAGGTCGCCCGGGCTCCCACCGAGGCCCAGCGCGTGGTCCACGGCGGTCGCCACCGCGCAGCTCAGCGCGGCCGAGCTGGAGAGCCCCGAGGCCGTCGGCAGCGTGCTGGACACGACGATCTCCAGACCCCGGTCGACGCCGAGCGCCCACAGCACCCCGGCGACGTACGCCGCCCAGCCGTCGACGGCACCCGGCCGCAGGTCGGCGACCCCGCCCTCCCAGCGCAGCTCGTCGCTGGCCACGAGCACCCGGGTGTCGTCCCGCAGGCGCACGGACGCGGTCGTGCGCTGCTCCAGGGCCAGCGACAGGCAACGACCGCCGAGGTAGTCCAGGTGCTCGCCGATCAGGTTGACCCGGCCGGGCGCGTGCGCGACGTAGGTCACGGGGACCCGCCGATGCCGACCACGAGGGCGAGCCTAGAGGCCGCGCACCCCGGGGCCGAGGCCGGCCGCTCGACCGCGGCGGAGCCGCGCGGGCCAGACTGGGGCCATGACCGAGCGCAACGTCCTGGGCGAGGAGCTGCAGCCCTGCGGCACGGACCCGATGACCGGCTTCTACCGCGACGGGTGCTGCAGCACCGGCCCGGAGGACCTCGGCAGCCACACCATCTGCGCCGTCGTGACCGCGGAGTTCCTCGCCCACCAGCGGAGCATCGGCAACGACCTGTCCTCCCCGGTGCCGGCGTACGGCTTCCCGGGGCTGGTCCCCGGTGACCGCTGGTGCGTGACGGCCACCAACTGGGCCCGCGCGCACCTCGACGGGGCGGCCGCGCCGGTCGTGCTGGCCTCGACCCACCGCGCCGTGCTGGAGCTGGTGCCGCTCCCGGTGCTGCGCGAGCACGCCGTCGACGTGCCCACGGACCTCAGCGGCCTCGAGGACTGAGCCCTGGCCCTGGGCCCTGGCCCTGGCCCTTGGGCCGACGACCCCCGGGAGGGTGCTCCCGGGGGTCGTCGGCGTGGGTGGTCGGCCCGTGCTCAGCCGGCCGACATGAAGGTCCGCAGCGCGGCTGCGGTCGGCCCGCCGAACGCGGTCTCCGGGATGATCCGGTGGTCGCCGGTGGTCCCGATGGCGTTGAAGTACATGACGTAGCTGTACCCCTGCGTCCGGGTCTGCTGGTAGACCTTCGTCCAGAAGGCGGCGCGACCGCTGCCGTCGACGTCGTTGTCGTGCGGGTTGTCACCTGTCTCGAACAGCCCCCACTTCTTGATGCCGATGCGCTTGGTGACGTCGGCCTGCTTCTTCAGCATGGTGGTGGGGTTGGCGTTCCAGTCGGTGGTCGGCTTGTTCCAGTAGTAGTCCCAGCCGATGCCGTCCAGGCGGGGCGAGGCCACCTCGTCCTGCCAGCGACCGACGTCGATGGAGAAGCCCATGTAGACGTCCCAGACCTCGACCTTGCCGGCGGCGTACGCCGGGTTGGCGCGGGCCACGTCGATCAGGCGCTCCGTCGCGGCGCGGTGCTGGGCCACGGTGAAGATCCTGTCCTTCCAGATCTCGTCGTCCGGCTCCTGCCAGTTGACCAGCATCACCTTCCACCCGGCCGGGATGGAGTCGACGTAGCCCTTGATCAAGGCGTCGAGGGAGCCGTTGGCCAGCGCGTCCTGGCTGGGCTTGAAGCAGACCGCGACGGTCTTGCCGGGCACGAGGCCCTCGTAGCTCTTGTTGAAGGTGGCGGGCAGGTTGCCGCTGTAGAAGATCTTCGCGACCCCGAGGCCGCCGTACGTCTTGACGACGCGGTTGACCTGGTCGGCCCCCGACTCGCGCACGCCATTGGTGAACGACGTGCCCGGCGAGACGTTCATCCCGAAGACGGTGCCCGAGGTGGACGGGGTCGGGGTGGGCGTCGGCGTCGGGGTCGGGGTCGGGGTCGGCGTCGGGGTCGGGGTCGGGGTCGGGGTCGGGGTCGGGGTCGGCGTCGGCGTCGGCGTGGGCGTGGGCGTGGGCGTGGGCGTGGGCGTGGGCGTGGGCGTCGGCGTGGGCGTGGGCGTCGGCGTCGGAGTCGGCGTCGGCGTCGGCGTCGGCATTGGCGTCGGCGTCGGGGTGGGCGTCGGGGTCGGCGTGACCACGGGGACCTCGGGCGTGGGCGTCGGGGTGGGGGTCGGCGTCGGCGTCACGACGGGAACCTCGGGCGCCGGGGTCGGGACGGGCTCGGTCGGAACCTGGACGGGAAGCTCGACGGGCAGCTGGGTCGGCCGGACGAACGCGACCCGCTGGGCCACCGACCAGGCGCCCGTGCTGCGCCGCTTGAGCGCCCGGACCTGCACGACGTGGCTGGTCGCGCGGCTGATCCGGCGGGTCCAGGTGCCGTGCGCGGTCCGGGAGCGGACGACCGGGGCGTGGCGCAGGCCGGACGCCGTCGCCGCGACGCGCATCTGGTAGCGCGCGCCGGGGACGGCGCGCCAGCTGATCTTCAGCTTGCCGGCGTCCCAGCTCTGGGCGACGCGGGAGACGCCGACGACCCGGCTGGTGGACCGGGCCTCGGCGGTGGCGACGCACAGACCGAGCAGGAGGAGCGTGCACAGTGCCGTGACGAGCACGCGGGGGAGGCAGCGCATCATGGAGAACTCAATTCGGACAGTTCGGACAACTACTCCGACTGTAGAGGTCCGCAATGTCCGTTTTAGGCGTTTCTCCCAAGATCCCTGGGAAAGACGACGAAGGCGGAGCGAGACCAGCTCGCTCCGCCTCGTCAGCACTGCCGCCGGATCCCCCGCGGACCGGCGGCAGTGGGCTCTACCGGGTCATGTGGGTGCGCAGCACCCGCATGACCGGGGCACCGAAACCGGTGCTCGGGATGATCCGGTGGTCACCGGTGGTCCCGATCGCGTTGAAGTACATGACGTAGGAGTAGCCGGCGTTCGCGGCGTCGACGTAGACCCGGTTCCAGAAGGCCGCACGACCGGTGCCGTCGGCGTCGTTGGCGTGCGGGTTGTCGCCGGTCTCGAACAGGCCCCACTTCTTGATCCCGATGCGACGGTTCACGTCGGCCATCCGCTTGAGCATGACCGCCGGGTCGGCGCCCCAGTTGGTGGTGGGCTTGTTCCAGTAGTAGTCCCAGCCGATGCCGTCCAGGCGGGGCGACGCGGCGGAGTCGGCCCAACGACCGACGTCGATCGAGAAGCCCATGAAGACGTCCCAGACCTCGACCTTGCCGGCGGCGTACGCCGGATTGGCCCGGGCCACGTCGATCAGCTGCTCGGTCGCGGCGCGGTGCTGGGCCGGGGTGAACACCTTGTCCTTCCAGATCTCGTCGTCCGGCTCCTGCCAGTTGACGAGCATGACCTTCCAGCCCGCGGGGATCGAGTTGATGTAACCGCGGATGGAGGCGTCGAGCTGGCCGCTCGCGAGGGCGGACTGGTTGGGCTTGAAGCAGACGGCGACGGTCTTGCCGGGCACCAGGCCCTCGTAGTTGTGGTTGAAGGTGGCGGGCAGGTTGCCGCTGTAGAAGATCTTGGCGACGCCGAGCGAGCCGTAGGTGCCGACCACGCGGTTGACCTGGTCGGCGGCGGACTCACGCACGCCGTTGGTCCAGGACGTGCCGGGCGAGACGTTCATGCCGTAGACGGTCCGGGTGTTCGGGACCGGGGTGGCCGGGACTGTCGGGGTCTCGACCGGCGACTCGATGGGCTGCGAGGCCGGGCGCACGAAGTGGTAGCGGCTGGACGACGACCAGGCGCCGACCTTGCGGCGCTTGAGCGCCCGCACCTGCACGTAGTACGGCCGGGTGCGGCTCAGCGAACGGGTCCACGCGACGGCGTGACGGGTGCGGACGACGCGGGCACGGCCGAGCAGGCCCGGGGAGGCGGCCACCCGCATCTGGTAGCGGGCGCCGGGGACGGCACGCCACTTGACCCGGATCTTGCCCTGGTCCCAGTTCTGGCCGCCGTAGGTGAGGCCCGAGACGCGTGGCACGCGGGTCTTGGCCTCGGAGGCGACGGAGCAGAGGCCGAGCAGCAGCACGGCGATGACAGCGGTGACGACGGTGCGGAAGAGGAGACGCATCATGACATCCATTTCGGGGGACAACGGATCTGACGCGTTGAACGTTAGGTGAGGTATGTCCGTTTTGCACATGTAACGGCACATTTAGTATCAAGAGCCCAGATCTGGGTCCACCCCTGCACCGCACCCGCGCCGAGCGCCCGCGGCCCGGCGCTCGGTTTCGAGCGTTCGGCGCCGGGTACGGACCGAGACGGAGAAGGACCAGGCGTGCGTACCGTGCGCGCGCCGCCGACACGAGGGAGAAGCTCATGAAGTGGGTCATCATCGTGGTGATCGTCCTGGCTGTGCTGTTGCTGGCCGGACTGATCGCTGCATCGACGAAGCGCAAGAAGCAGGAGGTCGCTCGCGAGCGGGCCGGCGAGATCCGCCACGAGGCCACCGTCTCCGACACGACCCGCCGCGAGCAGGAGGCCCAGGCGCGGGCCACCGCCGCCGAGGCCGAGCGCGCCCGCGCCGAGGCGGACCAGCTCGAGGCTCGCGCCCAGCAGGACCGCACCGCCTACGACCAGACGCTGGCCCACCAGGAGGACCGTATCCGCGAGGCCGACCGCCTCGACCCCGACGTCGACCACCGCGACCCCGGCTACTCCCCCGGGCTCGCCGACGGCGGCACCGACCACGAGACGCGCACGGAGGGCGTGACCGGGACCCACCCCGGCACGCACGACGAGTCGCGCCTCGGGACGCACGACGAGGGCGCGCACACCGTCAGCGACACCGACGGCACGCACAGCGAGACGCACCGGGAGTCGGTCACCGGCCCCGAGGGCCCCGGTCCGGTGGACCCGCGCACGGGCGAGCCGCTGGACGCTCGCGACCCGCGCACCCCCGGCGGGAGCGGCGAGCGCTTCTGACGGCGGTCCGGGTGCTCGCTGGTCCAGCGATCCCCGGAGCCAGACCCGACAGTGAGACCAGGCACGCCTGACCATCGGCCGGGAGCCCCCGGAGGGGCTCCCGGCCGTCGTGCGTCCGGCCCCGGTCACCCGGACGAGTGACCTTCGGACTTCGCGGCTTTTCGCCCGATTCACACCCATACTGCGTACCGTGTTGCCTGCGGTCGCCACGCCCGGGCGGCCGTGCCCCGCCGACTCGAGGACGTGGCCCGTTGCTCCGTTCGCGCACCACCGGCCTCCTCGTCGTGGTCCTCGCGCTCCTCACGCTGCTGGTCGCCCGTCGCTCCCTGATGGCCACGCCGGACCCGGACCTGGTCGCCCGCTGGTGGGTGGCCACCGCCCTGGCGACCGTGATGCTGCTCGTCGCCCCGCGTCGCCTCACCCCCCACCTCACGGCGCTCGTCGGGGCACTGTTCGTCCTGGCCGGGTCGCTGGCGGGCCGTGGGCCGACCTTCGCGTTCGGCTTCGCCCTGGCCAACGTCGTCGAGTGCCTGGTCGTGGTGTGGTTCCTCACCGGCTTCGAGATCGAGCGACCCGGGTTGCGCACGTGGCGTGAGCTGCGCCGCTGGCTCTTCGGCATCACCGCGGCAGGCGCCGCCGCAGGCCTCGTGACCGCCGCCACCCTGGGTCTCACCGGTTCGGGCGAGCTGTGGCGGCCGTTGCTCTGGGTCGCGCTGACCCACGTCGCGACCCAGGCCGTCGTGCTCCCCCTGGCCCTGGCCCGTCCCTGGCACCACGTGCGGGTGCCGGCGCTCGAGGTCGCCGGTCACCTGGTCCTGGCGGCACTGGCGGCCGCGGCCTGCGTGGCGGCCGGGAGCGGTCAGCCGGTCGCGTTCCTGCTGCTCCCGCTGCTCGTGTGGGCCGCCGCCCGCTTCCCGCAGCGCTGGGCCGACGTCGAGCTGCTCGTGGTGGCCTTCGGGATCGCCCTGGTGACCGCCCGCGGTGAGGGACCCTTCGCGAACCTGACCGGCGACCAGTCCCTGCTCGACATCGCCGCGAGCGCCCAGACCTTCGTCGCCGTCAGTGCCGTCACCTCGGTGTCCTTCACGGTCGCCATGAGCGTCCTGCGCGACTCCCTGCGCACCATCCGCCAGCACGAGGTGCAGCTCGGTCAGCTCCTGGACTCGGCCAGCGGCACGGCGTTCATCGCCACCGACCTCGACGGGACGATCACGTGGTTCAGCCCCGGTGCCGAGCTGCTGCTCGGCTACCGCAGCGAGGACGTCGTCGGCCGCACCACCCCGATGCCGTTCCACGAGTCCCGGGAGGTCCTGGCGCGCGCCCAGGAGCTCGGCATCACCCCCGACTACCGGGTGGTCACCTCCCCCGTCGAGCAGGGGGCCGACCACGAGACCCGCGACTGGACCTACGTCCGCAAGGACGGGAGACGCGTCACCGTCTCGCTCAGCGCCACGGCCGTCCGCGGCGACGACGGCGCCCCGGTCAGCTTCCTGAGCGTGGTCCGCGACGTGACCGACCGGCGGGCCGCCGAGCAGGCCCTGGTCTTCGCCCTCGACCGGGAGCGCGAGACCAACCAGCGGATGCACGAGCTGGACCGCGCCAAGACCGAGTTCGTCTCCTCGGTCAGCCACGAGCTGCGCACGCCGCTGACCAGCATCGTGGGCTACACCGAGCTGCTCGGCGACGAGGAGGTGTCGGAGAACCTGACCCCGATGCAGCGCCAGCTCGTCGAGCGGGTCGAGCGCAACGGCGAGCGGCTCCTGGCGCTGGTCGAGGACCTGCTCACGCTCGCGCGCGTGGAGGACGGGAGCTTCGACCTGGAGCGCACGCGGGTCGACCTCCGCGACGCCGTGCGCGTGGCCACCGACGACGCCTCGCACGCCGCCCGCAAGGAGCGCGTGCAGCTGGAGGTGTTGATGCCCTCCGAGCCGGTCTGCGTGGACGGCGACCTCGCCCACCTCGAGCGGCTGGTGCTGAACCTGGTCGACAACGCGGTGAAGTTCACCCCCGCCGGTGGCGAGGTGCACGTCAGCCTGACCACCGACGGCGACACGGCCCAGCTCCACGTCACCGACACCGGCATGGGCATCCCCCCGGCGGAGCAGGGGCAGGTCTTCCAGAGGTTCTTCCGGTCGGCCCTCGCCGCCGAGCGGGCCATCCAGGGCACCGGCCTGGGCCTGAGCATCGTGCGCGCCATCGCCGAGGCCCACGGGGGCGAGGTCACCCTCGACTCCGCGCCCGGGAAGGGCACGACCTTCCGCCTCGTCGTGCCGCGGAGCAGCACCCCCGACCTCGCGCGGTCCTCGCGCCTCGTGGTGCTGCCCGAGGACGAGGTGGACGCGCCGGCGGTCCTGCCTCGGGTCTAGCCGACCGCGGTGCCCGTCACGGCGTGGCCGGTCGTGCCGGTCGGGCTACGACGCGAACTTGCGCACCAGCACGAACAGCGCCACGAAGCCGGCGACGCCGCCGGCCACCTTCAGCACGTTGTCGGTGCGGGTGGCCCCGGTGGGGTCGACGAAGTAGGCCTTGACGTCGGCCACCTGACGACGCGCGATCGTCTTGGGACTGCTGCGGTGGACGAGCTGGTCGATGGTGGCGGCGAGACGCTCGCGGGTCTGCTCGATGTCGTGCTCGAGGGATGACACCTGGTCGGACACAGTCCTTGGCTCCTTCTCGGTCACGCGTGGTCGGTCGACGCGTGCAGACCGCCGGGGCCCGGGGTGGCTCCGGCGTCAGGCAGGAGGCTACCAATGCCCGGGATGCGCGCCGGATCGAACCCGAACGGCAGCTCCAGGCGGTGCCGCCGCATCAGCTCGTGGTCGGTCAGCAGGTCGTACGTCGACCCGTCGGCGACCACCTGCCCGTCGTGCAGGATCACCGACCGCGGGCACAGCTCGAGGGCGTAGGGCAGGTCGTGGGTGACCATCAGCACGGTCACGTCGAGCGAGCGCATGATGTCGGCCAGCTCGCGGCGCGAGGCCGGGTCGAGGTTCGACGACGGCTCGTCCAGCACCAGGATCTCGGGCTTCATCGCCAGCACGGTGGCCACCGCCACCCGGCGCCGCTGCCCGAAGGAGAGGTGGTGCGGCGGCCGGTCGGCGTACGCCGCCATCCCGACCTGCTCGAGAGCCTCGCGCACCCGGGTCTCCAGCTCGGCGCCGCGCACGCCGTTGTTGGCCGGGCCGAACGCGACGTCCTGCCACACCGTGCTCATGAACAGCTGGTCGTCGGGGTCCTGGAAGACCACCCCGACCCGTCGCCGGACCTCCTGCAGCGTGGACTTCTGCACCGGCAGCCCGGAGACGTGCACGCTGCCCGAGCCGGCGGTCAGGATGCCGTTGAGGTGCAGGACCAGCGTGGTCTTGCCGGCCCCGTTGGGCCCCAGCAGGGCCACCCGCTCGCCGCGGTGGACGTGCAGGTCGACCCCGAAGAGGGCCTGGTGGCCGTCGGGGTAGGCATGGGCCAGACGGCGTACGTCGAGGACGGGATCGGTCACCGGGCACGCTCCAGGTCGGGCAGGGTGCCGTCGTACCCGCGCGCGAGCATCGCGAGGTGCACCCGCTCACCACGCTCGTAGGAGCGGATGAACAGCGCGCCCAGCGAGCGCGCCAGCACCGGCCAGTGCCGCGGCGAGCGCGGGTCGCAGCCGCGGGAGCGCATGGCGGTGTGCATCCGCCCCATCTCGCCGGACACGACCTCGAGGTAGCGCAGCATGAAGCCCATGATCTGCACGATCAGGTCGGGCATCCGCAGCCGACGCAGCCCGGCCAGCACGTCCTGGGGGTCGGTGGTGGCGGCCAGGGTGAGCGAGGCCATCACGCCGAGCGTGCCCTTGACGAGCAGCCCGAACGCCGCCCAGAGCCCGGGCTCGGAGAGCGAGAGGCCCAGCACCTCGGTGCGGGGGCCCTCGGAGATCACCGGCACGAGCAGGGCGAAGACCACGAACGGGGTCTCCACCACCATCCGCTTGCCGATGTAGAGGTAGGGCACGCGGCTCAGACCGATCACGGCCAGCACCACCGCGAGGTAGGCCAGGAACACCAGCGGCCACTGTCGCGGCGTCGCCACCACCACGAGCATGAACACGACCAGGCCGACCAGCTTGAGGTGCGCCGGGGCCCGGTGGACCGGGCTGTGGCCGTGGTAGTGCAGGCGGTGGCCGTGCCCCGCGCCCACTCAGGCCCCGCTGTGCTGAGTGGTGTCCGGAGCGTCGCTGTGCCGGGCGGTGTCGGGGGCACTGTCACCGGGGGTACGGCGGCGCAGGACCCAGAACAGCGAGCCGCCGATGGTGAGCACGAGCAGGCAGCCCGCGACGCCGGCGATGCCCCCGCTGAGGCGCTGGTCGTCGACGCCCCTGGTGGCGTAGCCCGCGAACGGGCCCTTCGCGGCGGCGGACTTCTTCTCCTGGTCGATGAAGCCGGTCTTCTGGGCCACGAAGTTGAGCCCGTCGGGGTGGTTGCTGGCGTAGTAGCTGCCGAACCCGGCGACCAGGAGCGTGACCAGGAGCAGGGCGGCGAAGAAGCCGCGGTTGCTGCGGCGGGGGGCGCTCACGACACCCCTTCCGTGCCGGCGGGCCGCTGGGCCGCTCCCGGCGTGGTCACGACGGTGTCCCTCACCTCGAGGGTGCGCGCCTCCAGGGCCGTGCGCGCGCCGTAGACCAGGTCGGGCCGTACGCCGACCACGGACGCCACCACCAGCCCGGTGATGAAGGCCTCGCCGATGCCGATCAGGACGTGCCAGGTGACCATCGCGGCGAGCACCCGCTCGGTGGAGACCGGGGCGGTGCCGCCGACCGCGAACAGCAGCGAGAAGACCACGGCGGCCACGGGCACGCTGACCACCGCCGCGACCGCGGAGGCCGGCGCGACCATGCTGAGTCGGCGCGGCAGCACCCGGCGCACGGCGACGAAGACCAGCCAGCCCACGCCGACCCCGACCAGCCCCATCAGGGTGATGTTCGTGCCCAGCGCCGTGATGCCGCCGTCGGCCATGAACAGCGCCTGCACCAGCAGCACCGTGCTCAGGCAGAGCACCGCGGTCCACGGCCCGACGAGCACCGCGGCCAGGGCTCCCCCGAGGAGGTGCCCGCTGGTGCCGGCGGCGACCGGGAAGTTCATCATCTGGCCGGCGAACACGAAGGTGGCCACCAGGCCCGCCATGGGGGCGGTACGGTCGTCGAGCTCGCGACGGGCTCCCCGCAGCGCGAGCGCCAGGCCGCCAACGGCGACCGCGCCCGTGGCGATCGAGGTCGGCGCGTCGAGGAAGCCGTCGGGAACGTGCATGTCGTGCACACTACGCTATTGCAAATCCTTCGCAACAACCCTCCGAACGGACAGGAAGCGACCCCGCCTTGACCGAGAACACCGCCCCCGCCCGCCTGTCCCCCGGCGACGAGGCCCCCGACTTCACCCTGCCGACCGACACCGGCGAGGAGGTGTCGCTGTCGGCCCTGCGCGGGCGCAAGGTGATCGTCTACTTCTACCCCGCGGCGATGACCCCCGGGTGCACCAAGCAGGCGTGCGACTTCACCGACTCGCTGGACTCCCTGCGCGCGCAGGGCTTCGAGGTCGTCGGCATCTCCCCCGACAAGCCCGCCAAGCTGGCGAAGTTCCGCGAGCGCGACGGCCTGACGATCACCCTGGCCTCCGACGCGGACCGCTCGGTGATGACGGCGTACGGCGCCTTCGGGGAGAAGAAGCTCTACGGCAAGGTCGTCCAGGGCGTCATCCGCTCGACCGTCGTGGTCGGCGAGGACGGCCGCGTCGAGGTCGCGCAGTACAACGTCAAGGCGACCGGCCACGTCGCCAAGCTCCGCAAGGACCTCGGCCTCGACCCCGTCGCGTGAGCGACTCCTAGACTGGCCGGCGCGCGCCCGTAGCCCAACAGGCAGAGGCACCAGGTTTAGGTCCTGGACAGTGCGAGTTCGACTCTCGCCGGGCGCACCGGAATAGGCCCCGGCCCCGCCCGTTGGGACAGGTGGACCCTGTTCACGACGAGAGGCACGACATGCGCGCAGCGATCTACGACCGGTTCGGTGGGGCCGAGGTGCTCGAGGTGCGCGAGGTCGACGACCCGCCCGTGGGCCCCGACACCGTGCTCGTGCGAGCGCGGGCCACGAGCGTGAACCCGGTGGACTGGAAGGTGCGTGAGGGCTACCTCGCCGGAGCCCTCCCCCACCACCTGCCGATCGTGCCGGGCTGGGACCTCGCCGGCGTCGTCGAGGCCGTCGGCCCGGCCGTGCGCACCGGCCTGGTCGTCGGCGACGAGGTGCTGGGCTACGTACGCCGTGACGACGTCGCCCTGGGCACCACGGCCGAGCTGGTGGCGGCCCCCGAGCGCACGCTGGTCCGCAAGCCGGCCGGTCTCGACGTCGACCAGGCCGCGGGGCTGCCGCTGGCCGGGCTCACCGCCTACCAGTGCCTCGTCGAGGCGCTGGAGGTGCGCCCCGGCGACCGGGTGCTGGTGCACGCCGCCTCCGGCGGGGTGGGCCACCTCGCCGTCCAGATCGCCAAGGCGCTCGGCGCGCACGTCATCGGCACCGCCAGCCCGCACGGGCACGCGTGGCTGTGCGCCCTCGGCGCCGACGAGATGCTCGACCACTCCGCGGGGCCGATCAGCGCCCAGCTGCACGCCGTCGGCGGCAAGGTCGACGCCGTGGTCGACCTCGTCGGCGGCGACGCGCTGGCCGACGCGCCCCACCAGGTGCACGACCCCTCCCGGATCGCCTCCGTGATCGACGCCGAGACCGTGCAGGGGCTCGGCGGCCACTACGTCTTCGCGCGTCCCGACCGGGCCAACCTGCAGGCCCTCGTCGACCTGACCGAGCAGGGCCGGCTCACGGTGCGGATCGACCGCACCTTCGACCTCGACCAGGTCGCCGACGCGCACCGGCACTCCGAGACCGGCCGCCCGCACGGCAAGGTCGTCGTCCGGATCTGAGGCGACCGGAGAAGGGGGCGGCCCGAGGGTGGGGTGCGGCCGGGCGCGTCGCCGTGGCCGCCGCACGGAGGGCCGGTAGTAAGGCTGCCATGTACTTCTCGGACAACGACGACACGCTGGTAGCGACCGACTACGACCGCTTCGCGAACGCCTACACGGCGGAGAACGAGACCGGCTTCTTCAACGCCCACTACGAGCGACCAGAGATGCTCCGCCTCGCCGGCGACGTCGCGGGCCGCCGCGTCCTCGACGCGGGCTGCGGGTCCGGGCCACTGTCGGCCGCGCTGCGCGCCGACGGTGCCACGGTCACCGGCTTCGACAAGAGCGCAGCCATGGTCGACCTGGCTCACCGCAGGTTGGGGCACGACGCCGACCTGCACGTCGCGGACCTGGCCGCGCCGCTGCCGTTCGCCGACGCCGAGTTCGACGTCGTCGTGGCATCGCTCGTGCTGCACTACCTGGAGGACTGATCCGACCCCCTCGCCGACCTGAGCCGCGTGCTGAAGCCCGGCGGTCGCCTCCTCGTGTCGGTGAACCATCCCGCCGCCTACGCGATCGTGCACCCCGGGGACGACTACTTCGCCCTCACGAGGTACTCCGAGGACTACCTGATGAACGGGGAGACGGTGTGGCTCACCTTCTGGCACCGACCCCTGCACGCGATGGCGGACGCCTTTGCAACCGCGGGGTTCCGCATCTCCGGCATGAGCGAGCCGCCGCCGGCCGCAGGCACACCGCCGGAGCTCCTGCCGCCGGCCATGAAGAAGAGCGGGCGGTTCATGTGCTTCCTCTTCTTCGACCTCGAGGCCGCCTGAACGCGCTTCGCCCCCACCCGAGGCGTCAGGACCCGAGCAGGTCGGCGATCTCGGGAGCGATCGCGCGCAGCGCGCGCCCCCGGTGCGAGATCGCGTCCTTCGCCTCCGGCGTGAGCTCGGCCGCCGTGAGGTCGCCGTCCTGGTCCTCGGGCACGAAGAGCACGTCGTAGCCGAACCCGCCCGATCCTCGCTGCTCGCGCACCACGCGGCCGGCCATCGCGCCGGGGACGACGCGCACGGCGCCGTCGGGCAGGCAGAACGCCACGGCGCAGCGGAACTCGGCGTCGCGACGCTCGTCGGGCACGTCGGCCAGCTGCTCGAGCAGGAGTCGGTTGTTGGCGGCGTCGTCCTTGGCCACCCCGGACCACCGGGCCGAGAGCACCCCCGGCATCCCGTTGAGGGCGCCCACGCACAGGCCGCTGTCGTCGGCCACCGACGGCAGCCCGGTGGCGCGCACGCCGGCACGGGCCTTCAGCAGCGCGTTGCCCTCGAAGGTCGGCTGGTCCTCCACGGGCTCGGCGTACGCCGCGACGTCGTCGAGGCCGAGCACCACGACGCCCGGCACGTGGTCGGCCAGGATGCGGCGCATCTCCTCGATCTTCTTGGCGTTGCGCGAGGCCAGGAAGATGGAGGGTCCACCCGTGCCGCCGCTGCTCGAGGAGGTCGGGCCGGTCGGGTCAGCCACCCAGCGCCCCGGCCTGCAGTCGGGTCAGGTCGGCGCAGCCACCGGCGGCGAGGTCGAGCAGCGCGTCGAGCTCGGCCCGGTCGAAGGGCGCTCCCTCGGCGGTGCCCTGCACCTCGATGAACGCACCGGCGCCGTCCATCACGACGTTCATGTCGGTCTCGGCGCGCACGTCCTCCTCATAGGGCAGGTCGAGGCGGGGGACGCCGTCGATGATGCCGACCGAGATCGCCGCCACCGAGCCGGTCAGGGGCTCCCCCTTGAGGGCCCCCTGGCCCTTGAGGTGCGCCACGGCGTCGGCCAGAGCGACGTAGGCGCCGGTGATCGCGGCCGTGCGGGTGCCACCGTCGGCCTGGAGCACGTCGCAGTCGAGCACGATGGTGTTCTCACCCAGGGCCTGGTAGTCGATGACGGCGCGCAGCGAGCGGCCGACCAGCCGGGAGATCTCGTGGGTGCGGCCGCCGATCTTGCCCTTGACCGACTCGCGGTCCGAGCGGGTGTTGGTCGCCGAGGGCAGCATGGCGTACTCCGCGGTCACCCAGCCCAGCCCGGAGCCCTTGCGCCAGCGCGGCACGCCCTCGGACGCCGAGGCGGCGCACAGCACGCGGGTGCGGCCGAACTCGACCAGCACCGACCCTGCGGGGTGGTCCTGCCAGTGGCGGGTGATCGTGACCGGGCGGAGCTCGTCGTCGGCGCGGCCGTCGGCGCGGGAGGAAGTCATGCCAGGACCCTACCGAGATCCTCGGACAGCGCGGCCGGGGCTACTTCAGCTCGGCGCGCAGCACCCGCACGAGCCCCAGGGTCAGCGGCAGCACCAGCCAGATCAGGCCGGAGACCAGCAGCTGGGCCCAGTCCTTGGCCTCCATGCTGCCGTCCAGCAGCGGCGTCTGGGCGTTGGAGAAGTCGATCCACGGCTGCAGGTCGGCGAACCAGCCGATGAAGCCGGCGCCGATGGCGAACACGACCGGCAGCACGAAGCTGTAGGCGAAGTAGACGACGATCGCGGCCGCGGTGTTGAGCAGCAGCGTCGCCAGCGCGAACCCGGTGAGCATCGCGAACAGCTGGGTCAGGAAGAACCCGGGCACCGACAGCTCCTCCAGCGACCAGGTCGACCCGGCCGAGGTGAGGGAGTAGAGCGCGTTGGCCAGCAGGGCCACGACGATGGCGATCAGTGCCACCGCGAGCGCCAGCAGGAGGCCGGCCACGAGCTTGGCGGCGACCACGCGCCCGCGGTTCGGCTCGAGGGTGAAGGTCACCATGGCCGTGCGCTGGCTCCACTCGCTGGTGATCAGCATGATGCCCAGCACCGGCAGCAGGAACGACGAGGTGTACGCCGTCGTCCCGACGAACGAGCCCAGCGAGAGCTCCACGCCCTGCACCGCCGCGACGATGAACACCAGCAGCATCGCGACCGTGGCCAGCGCGGCCGTCACCAGCAGCAGCCAGAAGCCCGCGCGGGTGTCGTAGCTCTTGCGCAGCTCGACCTTGACCAGGGTGGCGAAGGAGACCGGCGGGGTGGCGGTCAGGTCGATCGTGCCGGCGGGGTGCGTCGTGCTCATCGGGGACCTCCGGTGGTCAGGGGCTCGCGGGCGTCGGCAGCGGTGAGCTGCAGGAACATCTCCTCCAGGCCGGCGCCTTCCGCCGGCCGGAGCTCGGTCAGGACGATCCCCGCGGAGGCGGCGGCGCGACCCACGTCGACCGGCTCGGCCTCGACGCGCAGGCCGCCGTCGCCGGACGCCGTGTGCTCCACGCCGGCCGAGGCGAGCGCCGCCGACATCGCCTGGGCGTCCAGCGCCTTCACGTAGGTGCCGCGGGTGTGCAGGAGCTCGGCCTTGGTGCCCTGGGCCACGATGCGGCCCCGGCCGATCAGCACCATCTCGTCGGCGATCATCTCCACCTCGTGCAGCAGGTGCGAGGACAGCAGCACGGTGCCGCCACGACCCGCGAAGGTGCGCAGCAGCCCGCGCATCCAGTGGATGCCCGCCGGGTCGAGGCCGTTGACCGGCTCGTCCAGGACCAGGATGGAGGGGTCGCCCATCAGGGCGTTGGCGATGCCGAGCCGCTGCCGCATGCCGAGGGAGTAGTCGCGCACGCGGCGCTTGGCCTCGGTGCCGTCGAGCCCCACCAGCGCGAGCATCTCCTCGACCCGTGCGGGGGTGAGGCCCATCGTGTCGGCGCTCAGGCGCAGCACCTCGCGGCCGGTGCGGCCGGCGTGCTGGGCCGAGGCGTCGAGCAGCACGCCGACGTGGCGGCCGGGGTTCGGCAGCTCCGAGAACCGGTGACCGCCGACCAGGGCCGTGCCGGAGTCCGACGGCGTGAGCCCGACCATGATCCGCATGCTGGTGGACTTGCCGGCGCCGTTGGGGCCGAGGAACCCGGTGATCAGGCCCGGCTTGGCGACGAACGAGACGTCGTCGACCGCCGTGAACGATCCGTACCGCTTGGTGACGTTCTGCAGCGAGATCATGGGGCCATCATGACGGAGCGAGGTGTCTCGCAGGGCGGACACACGCCCGGCGTACCCGTCGGAAGGCCGTCAGGACGGCGTCGCGACGGCCTCCCTGCGCCGGAACGTAGGCTCGACGGTGACCGACCGTCCCGTGCACGCCCGCTCCCGAACGCCCATTCTCGAACAATCGGCCGAGGAGGCCCCCTGTGCCCCGCTCCACCACCCGCTCCCGCACGATCCTGCCCGGCTCGGGCCGCACCGCCCTCGGCGCGACGCTCGCGGGGGGCGTGCTGACCGGGCTGGCCCAGGCTCCCGACCGCGTGGGCCGGCTCCTGCGGCGCCGCTACCCCACCGTGGCCGTCACCGGCATGACCGGCGTGGGCAAGACCCAGCTCGCGGACCGCCTCGCACGTCGTACCTCGGCCGACGGCGTGGCCGAGGTCGGGTCCGCGGTGATGGAGCGCCGCACCCGCCGGTCGCGCCGGCTGCACGGCTTCCGCTTCCTGGTCGTCCCGGGCGACAACGCCGCCACCCGGCTCGGCGCCCTCGACGAGGTCTTCCACGACGAGCCCGTCGACGGCGTGGTGCACGTGGTCGCCAACGGCCACGCCACCCCGCGTCGTACGGCGGGCACCACCGGCGCCGCCAGCGCCACCCGCGAGCAGCTGCTCGCCGCCGAGCTCGAGGACTGGGCCATCACCGCCCACCGGATCGCCTCGATGGCCGTGCGACGTGACCGGCCGGTGTGGCTGGTGATCGCGGTGACCAAGGTCGACCTGTACGCCGAGGACCTCGACGAGGTGATGGCCTACTACTCCCCCGGCAGCGGCTCGCCGTTCGCCGACCGGATCGACGAGCTGCGGGCGCTGGCCGGCGGCGCGCGGCTGTCGGTGGACGTGCTGCCGGTGTGCAGCCAGGGCGGTGGCCGCTCCTCGTCCGTGCCGGCCAAGGAGGCCGCGGCCATGGTCGACGCCCTCGCCGCCCGGCTGGCCCAGCTCAGCGGCCACGTCTGAGGTCTCCTCGCCCGTCAGGGACCGGGGTGGGTCAGACGTCGTAGACGGTGCCGACGCCGGCCAGCTCGACCGGACCGCCGAAGACCTCGGTCGCCTCGCGCAGCACCTGCTGCGGGTCGTGCCAGGGCGGGATGTGGGTCAGCACCAGCTTGCGCGAGGCCGCCTTCGCGGCCGTCTCACCGGCCTGTCGGCCGGTGAGGTGCAGGTCGGGCGGGTTGGGCGCGTCCTCCAGGAACGAGGCCTCGCACAGGAACAGGTCGGCGTCGCGCGCGGTGTCGTCGAGCCCGTGGCAGACCCCGGTGTCGCCGGAGTAGGCCAGCACGCGGCCCTCCACCTCGATCCGCAGGGCGTACGCCGTCACCGGGTGCACCACGCGTCGCGCGGTCACGGTGAACGGGCCGAACTCGACCGCGGTGGCGCCGTAGGGCCGGAAGTCGAACTCCTCGGTCATCCCGGGGTCCTCGTCGAGGTCGTAGGCCTTGGCCATCCGGCGTGCGGTGTCGGCCGGCCCCCAGACCGGGATCCGCGGCATCGCGCCGTCGGGGTGGTACTTGCGCATCACGTAGTAGCCGCAGAGGTCGAGGCAGTGGTCGGCGTGCAGGTGGGACAGGAAGACCCCGTCGACCTGGCTGGCGTCGACGTGCTGCTGCAGCGTGCCGAGCGCGCCGTTGCCGAGGTCGAGCAGGACCCGCCACGTGCGGCCGAGGTGCTCGGCCTCGAGCAGGTAGCAGCTGGCGGAGGACTGCGGGCCGGGGTAGGAGCCCGAGCAGCCGATCACGGTGAGCCTCACGGACACGCCCTCATGCCGACATCACCCAGCCGCCACCGGCGTACTGCGCGGCCTGCTGGAGCTCGGGGCCGAGGAAGCGGCGGCCGGTGGTGGCGAACTCCTCGGGCTGGCCGGTGGTCAGGAACCGGTGCACCGGCTCGCCCTCGCTCTCCACCAGGTCGTGCTGCACGAGCATCCGGTAGACGTCCTTGCCACACTCCTCGGCGCTGCTGACCAGGGTGACCTCGTCGCCGACGACCATCGAGATGACGCCGGTGAGGAGCGGGTAGTGAGTGCAGCCCAGGATCAGGGTGTCGATGCCGGCCTCGACCATCGGGTCGAGGTACTCGTGGGCGGCGGCCAGCAGCTCGGGGCCGCTGGTCACGCCCTGCTCGACGAACTCGACGAAGCGCGGGCACGCCCGCGTGGTCAGCGTGATCTGGGGGGCGGCGGCGAAGGCGTCGTCGTAGGCCATCGACTCCGCCGTGGCGCGGGTGCAGATCACACCGATGCGACCGTTGCGGGTCGCCGAGACCGCCCGCCGGGTGGCCGGCAGGATCACCTCGACCACGGGCACGTCGTAGCGCTCGCGGGCGTCGCGGAGCATGGCGGCGCTGGCGGAGTTGCAGGCGATGACGAGCGCCTTCACGCCCTGGTCGACGAGGTGGTCCAGGCACTCCAGGGCGTACTCGCGGACCTCACCGATGGGCTTGGGGCCGTAGGGCTGGCGGGCGGTGTCGCCGAGGTAGACCACGGCCTCGTGGGGCAGCTGGTCCATCACGGCCCGGGCGACGGTGAGTCCTCCGAAGCCCGAGTCGAAGATCCCGATCGGCGCGTGGGTCATAACGCGCAAGGCTAGTGCTCCCACTCGACGTCGGGGGACATTAGCGAGCCAGGTCACCCGTGCGTCGTGTCACGATCCACCACAGCCCGA
Source organism: uncultured Actinomycetota bacterium (assembly GCA_963750435.1). Classification (GTDB taxonomy): domain Bacteria; phylum Actinomycetota; class Actinomycetes; order Propionibacteriales; family Nocardioidaceae; genus Marmoricola. Next base: position 150,796 of record CAVVQW010000025.1, read on the forward strand.
CGACCGGCAGCACCAGCGGGACGAAGCCGTAGCCGGCGCCGAAGTCCGACCAGACGGTGCGGTCGGGGTAGTCCTGCGGCAGCAGCAGGCTGGTCAGTCCGACCAGCAGCACGCCGGCCAGCTCGATGCCGACCGTCACCAGCGCGAGCCGTCGGCGCCCCGTGGCGAGCGCGAAGGTGGCCACCACGTAGACCACGGCCGCCACCGCGCTCAGCAGGTAGGGCACCGGCGCCTGGGAGAACTCGGTGCTCAGCTGGAGCACCGAGCGCCCGGTCGCCGCGAGGGCGAAGACGCCGTACACGAAGACCAGCACGCGGCCCAGACCACGGGCCAGTCCGGTCGGCCCGTCCGTCGGACCGCCGGGATCAGCCACCGGCCACCGCCCAGATGTCGTGCAGCCGGAGGAACATGAACGGCACCACCAGCAGCGCCACCAGCAGCACGGCCGTGCCGCCGCGGGTGCGTTCGCCCGAGGACCACACGACGCCGACCGGCACCAGCAGGACGGCGCCGACCAGGTAGCCGACGTACTCCCACGTGGCCAGGCCCGAGGGTGCGTCGGTGGTGGCACGCACGACGCCGAGCACCAGGTGCACGAGCAGCAGCGCCTCGATCGCTGCCATCAGGTTCAGCAGCGCGCGCCCCGGGGTGCGGTCGCGGACGATCAGGACGACCAGCCACAGCACGCCGACCAGGCAGCCGAGACCCACGAGCGCCTGGACGACCTCGAAGGCGCTCACGCCCAGAGCTGCCCTTCGAGGCGGTCCTCGGCCTCGTCGACGGTGCCCTCGTAGGCGCCGGTGGAGAGGTACTTCCAGCCGCCGTCGCAGACGATGAAGACGATCTCGGCGCGCTCGCCGGCCTGGACGGCCTTGGCGGCCTGGCCCAGGGCCGCGTGCAGGATCGCACCGGTCGAGATGCCGGCGAAGATGCCCTCGGCCTCGAGCAGCTCACGGACCCGGCGTACGGCGTCCCGGGGGCCGACCGAGAACCGCGAGTCGATCAGCGACTCGTCGTACAGCTCGGGGACGAAGCCCTCGTCGAGGTTGCGGAGGCCGTAGACCAGCTCGCCGTAGCGGGGCTCGGCGGCGACGATCTTGACGTCGGGCTTGTGGGCCCGGAAGTAGCGGCTGACCCCCATCAGCGTGCCCGTGGTGCCCAGCCCGCCGACGAAGTGCGTCACCTCGGGCAGGTCCGCGAGGATCTCGGGGCCGGTGCCCTCCTCGTGGGAGAGCGCGTTGGCGGCGTTGCCGTACTGGTAGAGCATCACCCAGTCGGGGTGCTCGGCGGCGACCAGCTTGGCCTTGCGCACGGCCTCGTTGGAGCCACCCGCGGCGGGCGAGGAGACGATCTCGGCCCCCCACATGCGCAGCAGCTGACGACGCTCCTCCGAGGTGTTCTCCGGCATCACGCAGACCAGGCGGTAGCCCTTGAGCTTGGCCGCCATGGCCAGGGAGATGCCGGTGTTGCCCGACGTGGGCTCCAGGATCGTGCACCCGGGACGCAGGGTGCCGTCCTTCTCGGCCTGCTCGATCATCCGCAGGGCCGGACGGTCCTTGATCGAGCCGGTCGGGTTGCGGTCCTCGAGCTTGGCCCAGAGGCGCACGTCGGGCGACGGGGACAGCGTCGGCAGCCCGATCAGCGGCGTGCCGCCGACCGAGTCGAGGAGGTTGTCGAAGCGCGTCACGGCTCAGGCGCCGCCGGCGACCGCCGGGAGCACGACGACCTGGTCGCCGTCCTTGAGCTCGGTGCCGAGGCCGCCGGTGAAGCGGACGTCCTCGTCGTTGACGTAGAGGTTGACGAAGCGACGCAGGTCGGTCGAGCCGTCCTTCTGCTCCACCAGGCGGTCCTTGAGGCCGGGGTGGTTGCTCTCCAGGTCCTCGATCAGGTCGGCCAGCGTCGCACCGGACGCGTCGACGGCCTTCTCGCCGCCGGTGTAGGTGCGCAGGATGGTGGGGATACGGACCTCGATGGCCATGGGTTGCGTCACTCGCTCTCGCTGTTGGTGGCGGTGACCTGGACGTCCTCCTCGGTCACCTCGCCGTCGATGATTCTGTAGGACCTGAACTCCACAGGGCCCTCACTATTCCCGTGCTCCCGTGTGCTGACGAGCACGTAGTGGGCGCCGGGCTCGCTCGCGAGGCCGATGTCGGTGCGGCTGGGGTAGGCCTCGGTGGCCGTGTGCGAGTGGTAGACCACGACCGGCTCCTCGTCCTGCGCCCACATCTGCTGGTAGAGCGCGAGCAGCTCGGAGGAGTCGAACTCGTAGAAGGTGGGGCTGCCCGCGGCGTTGACCATCTCCACGAGCCGCTCGGCGCGGTCGCTGCCCTCCGGTCCCGCGACGATGCCGCAGGCCTCGTCAGGGTGGTCGCGCTTGGCGTGGGCCACGATGGCATCGCGGATCGAGGCGGTGAGCGTCAGCACACCCTCCAGACTAGGTGAGCGGGCCTCGGGCCGGCGTACGAGGTCAGTGCACGGACTGGACGAGCGTCTCCTGCAGGAAGCCCAGCCAGTCGTAGATGTCGTGCACCTGCGCGCGGGGGTCGTCGTCGGGCAGGGCGTACCAGTACTCCTCGTCGCCGTCCTCCACCCCGAGCCGGGTCGCGATCGCCAGGCGCATGTCGGTGAACGACCGCATCCAGGTCATCGCGTGCGCCTCGTCGAGCTCGACGTCGATGAAGACGCCGTCCTCGGGCTCGGTCGGCAGACCGGCCTCCTCGAGGTCGTCGATGATCGTGCCGGCGGCCCCCGCCTTGCCGTCGCGCAGCGTGTTCTCGGTGAACCGGCGGAAGTCGCCGGCCGCCTCCTCGTCGTCGGGGTACGCCGTCGGGAACAGCCGCGCCAGGACCGGGTCCTCCGGCGCCGTCGTCGGCCCGGAGAAGTCGAGCAGCTCCTCGAGCGGGTCGCGGCCGGTCGTGGCCGTGGCCGACTCGTTGCGCAGCAGCTCGATCAGCTGCGAGGCCAGCGACCGCAGCAGGTCGGCCTCGTAGGCGGTGAAGGTGGCCAGGCTGGCGCCGCTGCGGCGGTGCCGCCGGAAGCCGCTCACGACGGGCCCCTCACGATTGGTCCGCCCGCTGCATCGTCGCCCACAGGCCGTACTCGTGCATGGCCTGGACGTCGCGCTCCATCTCCTCGCGGGTGCCGGTGGAGACCACCGAGCGGCCGTCCTCGTGGACCTCCATCATCAGCTTCTCCGCCTTGGACTTGGAGTAGCCGAAGTGGGTGCGGAAGACGAAGGTCACGTAGGACATCAGGTTCACGGGGTCGTTCCACACGATCGTCACCCACGGCGTCTGCAGCTGCTGCAGCTCGGCGACCTCGGGCTCGTCGAGCTCGACCGGTGACGTGGACACGCCCTCATTGTGCACATCGGGCAGCGGGTGGTCGGAGGCGCGGCCGGTTCGCGCGTCACTAGGCTGCTCGCGTGAGCACCTCCACCGCGTTGTTGACCGACCACTACGAGCTGACGATGCTCCAGGCGGCGATCGGCTCGGGCGCGGCCCACCGACGCTCGTTCTTCGAACTGTTCCCCCGCCGGCTGCCCTCGGGCCGCCGCTACGGCGTGGTGGCCGGGGTCGGCCGGGCGCTGGACGCCATCGAGGCCTTCCGGTTCGGGCCGGAGGAGCTCGCGATGCTGCGCGAGGAGGAGGTGGTCGACGAGGCGACGCTGGCCTACCTGGCCGACTACCGCTTCCGCGGCAACATCTGGGGGTACGCCGAGGGCGAGACCTACTTCCCCTACTCCCCCCTGATGGTCGTGGAGTCCACCTTCGCCGAGGCGGTGCTGCTCGAGACCGTGCTGCTCTCGATCTACAACCACGACTCGGCGATCGCCTCCGCCGCCTCGCGGATGACGTGGGCGGCCGGTGACCGGCCCTGCATCGAGATGGGCTCCCGGCGCACCCACGAGGGGGCGGCGGTGGCCAGCGCCCGCGCGGCGTACGTCGCCGGCTTCACCGCCACGTCGAACCTCCAGGCGCGCCGCCAGTACGGCGTACCGTCCACCGGCACGAGCGCGCACTCCTTCACCCTGCTGCACGACACCGAGGCCGACGCGTTCCGCGCCCAGGTCGACTCGCTGGGCCGCTCGACCACGCTGCTGGTCGACACCTACGACATCGAGGAGGCCGTGCGCCTCGGGGTCGAGGTCGCGGGCGCCGAGCTCGGCGCCGTCCGCATCGACTCCGGCGACCTCGGCGTCCTCGCCCACCGGGTGCGCGCCCAGCTCGACGACCTCGGCGCGCACGACACCCGCATCATCGTCACCTCCGACCTCGACGAGTTCGCGATCGCCGGGCTGGCCTCGGCCCCGGTCGACGGCTACGGCGTCGGCACCGAGCTCGTGGTGGGCAGCGGGCACCCGACCTGCGGCTTCGTCTACAAGCTCGTGGCGCGCGAGGACGACACCGGGACGCTGGTCGGGGTCGCGAAGAAGAGCACCGACAAGACCTCGATCGGCGGCCGGAAGTACGCCCTGCGGCGCCGCAGCGGCGACGGCATCGCCCAGGCCGAGGTGATCGGCATCGGCCAGCCGGCCGAGAACGACGGCGACGACCGCTCCCTGCTCGTGCCCCTCGTGCAGCAGGGCGAGGTCGTCGGCCGGGAGTCGCTCGACGACGCACGCGCCCGTCACCTGCGCTCGCGCGTCGAGCTGCCGCTGGTGGCCCGGCAGCTGTCCAAGGGCGAGGCCGTGATCGAGACGATCCACGAGAACCACGAGCAGTAGGCCCACTCCCGGGCCTCCCCCTCCGCGTCCCCGGCTCGGTAGCCTCTCCCCCATGACCTCCCCCACCCGCGAGGGCGCCGTGAAGCAGGCCCTGATCGTCGTCGACGTGCAGAACGACTTCTGCGAGGGCGGGTCGCTGCCCGTCACCGGGGGCGCCCGCGTCGCCAGCGACATCTCGGCGCTGCTGCACCGCTGGAGCCGACGCGACGCCCAGACCGACGCCCAGTCGCCGGCGTACGCCGTGGTGGTGGCGACCAAGGACCACCACGTCGACCCGGGCGCGCACTGGTCGCACGAGCCCGACTTCCGCGACACCTGGCCGATCCACTGCCGGGTCGGCACCGAGGGCGAGGCCTTCCACCCCAACCTGGACCCCCAGCCCTTCGACGCGATCTTCCTCAAGGGCGAGCACGTGGCGGCGTACAGCGGGTTCGAGGGCAGCGACGACGACGGCACGCCCCTGGCGGACTGGCTGCGCGCCCACGAGGTCGAGCAGGTCGACGTGTGCGGCATCGCCACCGACCACTGCGTGCGCGCCACGGTGCTCGACGCCGTGCGCGAGGGCTTCCGCACCCGCCTGCTGACCGACCTCTGCGCAGGAGTCGCCCCCGCCACCACCGAGGCCGCCCTCGCCGAGATGACCGCCGCCGGCGCCGAGCTGGCGTAGCCCGCCGACACGGCGCTCGTGTACGCCGACACGGCGCTCGTGCACGCCGACACGGCGCTCGTGCACGCCGACACGGCGCTCGTGCACGCTGACACGGCGTCAATGTTCAGCGACACGGCGCTCGTGTACGGCGGCCAGGTACACACGCGCCGTCTCGGCGAACACACGCGCCGTCTCGGCGAACACACGCGCCGTCTCGGCGGACACACGCGCCGTCTCGGCGGGAGGCCCGGGGGTCCTCAGTGGCCGCGGAACTCCGGGGGGCGCTTCTCGGCGAAGGCGCGCATGCCCTCGGCCGCGTCGGCGGTGCGCAGCAGCAGCGACTGGCCGGAGCGCTCGCGGGCGAAGGCCTCCTCGAGCCCGCCGAGGGTGGCCGCGTTGACGGCCCGCTTGGTGGCCGCGAGGGCGAGCGGGGCGCCAGCGGCGAGGCGGCGTACGACGCGCTCGCTCTCCTTGCCCCACTGCTCGTCGGGGAAGACGTGGGTCACCAGGCCAGCGTCGTGGGCCTCCTGGGCGGAGAGCCGGTCCGAGAGCAGGGCCAGGCTCATGGCGCGGGCGCGCCCGACCGAGGCGGCGACGAGTGCCGTGGCGCCGCCGTCGGGCATCAGGCCGATCCGGGTGAAGGCCAGCGTCAGGGACGCCGAGGCGGTTGCGACCACCAGGTCGCAGGCCAGCGCGACCGACAGGCCGACCCCGGCAGCCACGCCGTTCAGCGCGCACACCACGGGCTTGTCGAGGTCGGTGATCGCCCGCACCAGCAGGTTGGCGCCGTCGACCGAGCCGCCGTCGTACCTGTCCTGGGCGTCCACGCCGCCCAGGTCGGCTCCTGCGCAGAAGGCACGCCCGGTGCCGGTGAGCACGATCACCCGCACCTCGTCGCGCGAGGTCGCCTCGCGCAGCTCGCGGGCGGTGGTCGCGACCATCTCCCCGGTGAGGGCGTTGTAGGCCTCGGGACGCGCGAACCGCACCCACAGGGCGCCGTCGTCCAGCCGGACCTCGAGGTCGTCTCCCGCACGCATGTCGCCCATCGGACGATGCTGACACCGTCACTGTCAAGGTCGGGTGCCAGCCGCCGCAGTGAGGGCTAGGCTCGGCTGATGGTCAAGGTCCTGGTCATCGCCGACGAGGTCGCCCCCCACCTCCAGGTCCACACCCTGCGCCAGATCGCGCCCGACCTGGTGCTCTCGGCCGGCGACCTGCCGTGGGACTACCTCGAGTACGTCGCCTCGTCGGTCGACGTTCCCGTCGTCTTCGTGCCGGGCAACCACGACCCCGAGATCGAGAAGGCCCGGCTGGGCCGCAACGGCACCTACACCGCCAGCGGGATCCCGTGCGACGCCCCTCGACCCCGCGGTGCGGTCAACGTCGACCAGCAGGTGCTCGACGTGGCCGGTCTGCGGATCGCCGGGCTCGGCGGCTGCGTGCGCTACCGGCCGGGCCCGAACCAGTTCACCCAGCGGGAGTACCACCGCCGCGCCAAGCGACTCCTGCGCCGGGCCCGCAAGGGGCCGCCGGTCGACGTCCTGCTCACCCACGCCCCGCCGCTCGGGCTGGGCGACGGCGAGGACGGCCCGCACGTCGGCATCGAGGCTCTGCACCCGGTGCTCGAGCGACTGACGCCGACCTGGCACCTGCACGGCCACATCCACCCCTACGGCCAGAAGATGCCGGACCGTCATGTGGGCCCCACCACGTTGCGCAACGTGATCCCGTGGAAGGTGCTGGAGGTCACCCCCCGAGGTGCCCTGGACCGGGGCGAGGAGCAGGTGGGAAGCGGGACAATGGGCTCATGGTGAGAGACACCGGATCCCCCCGCGCCGACGCCGAGAGCGACTTCCTGCGTGCCCGCCGGCACCAGGTGCTCTCCTCCCTCGCCGGCTGGGTCCGGCAGGACGCTGCCGACAGCAACGAGACGCTGTCCTTCACCGAGGTCGTCGACGCGCTCGGCCGTCGCGGCGAACGCTCCCTCGGCGTGCGCGTGATCCCGCTGGACGCCATCGTCGGCTCGGTCGACAAGGTGCGCGACTTCGACCGCCGGTTCCGGCCCACCTCGGGGAAGAGCCGCCAGCGGTGGGAGTCCATGGCGATCAAGAGCCGCTCCGGCGGCTACCTGCCGCCGATCGACGTCTACAAGCTCGGCAACCTGTACTTCGTGCGCGACGGTCACCACCGCGTCTCGGTCGCCCGCGCGCTCGGGACCACCTCGATCGAGGCCTACGTGACCGAGATCGACACCGTGGTCGACACCGAGGGCATCGGCGGCCGCCGGGACCTCGACGGCAAGAACTGGGGCCTGAAGTTCCTCAAGCGGGTCCCCCTGACCGGGCAGCGGCGGGCCGAGGTGAACTGCACCGACCCGGAGAGCTACCACCGGCTCGCCGAGATGGTCGAGGCCTGGGCGTGCCGGCTGATGCACCACGAGGAGGCCTACTTCGACAAGGCCACGATGGCGCGCCGGTGGTACGACGAGGAGTACGTCCCGGTGCTCGCGATGATCGACGACGCGGGGGTGCGCGGTCAGGGCGAGTCCGGCGCCGACGCCTACCTGCGCGTGGCCGGCGAGCGCTACCGGCTGATCCGCGAGCACGAGTGGAACCGCGACGTCATGGACCGGATCGCTCAGAAGGGCCGCCCACCGAGACGACGGTGAACGGCCCTTCCGCGGACCTTGCTGGTCAGCCGGTGCTCACGCCCGGGCGTGCGCCCCGAAGTCCTCGGTGGTGAGGTTCGCGCCGGTCTCGCCGTCGAAGACCTGCATCTTCTCGGTGTCGATCCACAGCCGGGCCTCCTTGCCCGCCTGCACGTTGGCCGCGGCGTCGAGGCGGGCGTTGATCTGCGTGCCCTCCCCGTGCATGTCCTGACCGGTGTCCTTGGCGAGCTCGTCGAGGTCGCCGGAGGCGGCCGCGCCACCGCGCACGGTGAAGTAGGCGTAGACGTCGGAGCCCATCGACTCCACCAGGTCGACCGGGACCGTGACGAGCGCGCCGGGGGCGTCGCCCACGAGCGCGGCGTCCTCGAAGTGCTCGGGGCGGATGCCGATGATGACGTCCTTGCTCTTCGCCGCTCCCACGGCGCGACGGACCCGGTCGGGCATCGGGATGTTGCCCAGACCGCTGTTGAGGGTCTCGCCCTCGACCGACGCGGGCAGGAAGTTCATCGACGGGCTGCCGATGAAGCCGGCCACGAACAGGTTCTTCGGGTGCTGGTAGAGCTCGGTCGGCGAGCCGACCTGCTGCACGATGCCGCCCTTCATCACCACGACCCGGTCACCGAGGGTCATCGCCTCGGTCTGGTCGTGGGTGACGTAGAGGGTGGTGGTGCCCAGGGTCTTCTGGATCCGAGCGACCTGCGTGCGCATCTGCACGCGCAGCTTGGCGTCGAGGTTCGACAGCGGCTCGTCCATCAGGAACGCCTTGGGGCTGCGCACGATCGCGCGACCCATCGCCACCCGCTGGCGCTGGCCACCGGAGAGGTTGGCCGGCTTGCGGTCGAGGTGCTGGGTGAGCTCCAGCATCTCGGCGGCCTCGTCGATCTTGGTCTTGATGACCGACTTGTCGACGCCGGCCAGCACGAGCGGGAAGGCCATGTTCTCGCCGACCGTCATGTGCGGGTAGAGCGCGTAGGACTGGAACACCATCGCGATGTCGCGGTCCTTGGGTGCCTTCTCGTTGACGACCTTGCCGTCGATCTTGAGCTCGCCCTGGGTGATGTCCTCCAGTCCGGCGACCATGTTGAGGGTGGTCGACTTCCCGCAGCCCGAGGGCCCGACGAGGATGATGAACTCCCCGTCGGCGATGTGCAGGTTGAAGTCATCGACTGCGAGGGCCCCGTCGGGGTAGCGCTTGACGACGTGGTCCAAGACGATTTCTGCCACGAGTTTCTCCTTAGCTAGTGGTCGAGGGCCTCAGCCCTTGACCGCACCCGACGTGAGGCCAGCGACGATGCGGCGCTGGAAGAACAGGATGAAGATGACGATGGGGATCGTGATGATCACCGCGGCAGCCGCCACGGCGGCCACGGGCTTCTCGAACGTGGTGGCGCCGGTGAAGTAGGACATCGCCGCCGGAACTGTGCGGGCGCTGTTGGTCGAGGTCAGCGAGAGGGCGAACAGGAAGTCGTTCCAGCACGCGATGAAGACCAGGATGGCCGTGGTGAAGACGCCGGGCATGGCGAGCGGCGCGATCACCTTGCGGAAGGCCTGGAACGGCGTCGCGCCGTCCATCTTGGCGGCCTTCTCCAGCTCCCACGGGATCTCCCGGAAGAAGGCGGACAGGGTGTAGATGCCCAGCGGGAGCGCGAAGGTGATGTACGGCAGGATCAGGCCGAGCCAGGTGTCGAAGATCCCGACCGCGGTCTCGATCTTGAACAGAGGGGTCACCAGAGCGATCTGCGGGAACATCGAGATCAGCAGCGACATCGCGACGATCGCCTTCTTGCCCGGGAAGTCCAGCCGGGCGATGGCGTACGCCGCCATGGTGCCGAGCACCAGCGCGACGAAGGTCGAGATCAGGCAGATGCCGATCGAGTTGATCAGCGCCCGGATGAAGTCGTCGTTCTTGAAGATCGTCGTGTAGGCCTCGGTCGTCGGCTTCGACGGGAGGAACTTGCCGTCGTTGAGGGTGTCGCCGCCCTTGAGCGAGAGCGAGATGATCCAGATGACCGGGATGAAGGCATAGAGCAGGACGAGCACGTCCGCCGCTGCCCATCCGGCCTTGCGAGCCGGCGTCTCGGTGATGGCTGCCATCGGGACTACTCCTGTCCCGGTGCCGCGGCACCGAAGAGCTTGACGAAGACGAAGGCGATGATCGCGATCGTGATGAAGATCAGGACCGCCATCGTGGATCCGATGCCGAGGTTGAGCCCTCGGATCAGGTTGTTGTAGGCCACCACCGAGACCGAGGAGGTGTCGTTGGCCCCGCTGGTGAGCACGAAGATGTTGTCGAAGACCCGGAAGGCGTCGAGCGTGCGGAAGAGCAGCGCCACCAGGATCGAGGGCTTGATCAACGGCACCGTGATCTTCCAGAACCGCTGCCAGGCGGTGGCGCCGTCCATCGAGGCGGCCTTGAGCAGGTCCTCCGGGACCAGCGCCAGACCGGCCATCAGCAGCAGCGCCATGAACGGCACGGTCTTCCAGACCTCGGCCAGGATGATGATCCAGATCGAGGGCCACTTCTCGGTCAGCGGTGCGCCGTCCCCGGCCAGCCAGCCCAGGCCCTGGGTCCAGGCGAAGCGCCAGGAGAACGCCGCCACGACGGTGACGATGGCGTACGGAACCAACGCCGAGGTCCGCACCAGGCCGCGACCAATGATCGTGCGGTGCATCACGATCGCGAGCACCATCCCCAGGGCCAGCTCGAGAGCGGCTCCGACCACCGTGAGGAACATCGTGATCCCGAAGGCGTTCCACCAGATCGAGCTGCTCAGCACCGTGACGTAGTTGCTGAGTCCGATGAACTCGTTGGCGTCCGGCGTCCTGAGGTCAGCGCGGAACAGCGAGAGGTAGAACGCGTACACGATCGGGTAGGCCGTGACGATCAGCATCACGAAGACCGCCGGGGCGCAGAGCAGCATCCCCAGCTTGCGTTCAGCCCTCTTGCCCTCGCTCGCCCGCTTCTTGGCGATCTCGACGCCGTCCTCCTGCTGCACGGTGGCAGTGCTCACGGCAGGATCCCCTTTCCATCGATGGCCTGCTGGATCGAGTCCTTGAGCTCGTTGGCCGTCGCCTCGGGGTCGATCGAGCGCGGCGGCGACAGGGTGGAGGACACGATGGTGCTGATGTTCTGGTACAGCGGCGTGATCGGGCGCGGGACGGCGGTCTTCAGCTCGTCGAGCATGTCCGGACCCATCGGGTAGGCCTTCTTGAACTCGGCCTGCTCGTAGACGCTGGGCGCCACCGGCGGGTCTCCGGCCTCGAGCGAGGTCTGCAGCTGGTGCTCCGGGGTGCGCAGGCACATGGCAGCGGCGAGGGTCTGCTTCGGGTGCTTGGAGAAGCTGCTGATCGCGTAGTCCATGCCGCCGAGCGTGGCGCGCGACGGCTCACCGTCGGCGAAGGTCGGGAGCTTGGTGAAGCCGAGGTCGTCGGCCACCTTCTTGTCCGCGGCCTTCATCGCCGAGAGCACGTAGGGCCAGTTCATGATGAACGCGGCCTCGCCGTTCTGCATCTGCGCGAAGACCTCGGGCTCCTGGCTGTTCGACAGCGACTTGCTGGCCAGACCGTCGCTGGCGAGGGCCTTGATGATCTTCAGCGCGTCGACGGTCTTGTCGTTGACGGTCACCTTGGTGCTGGTGTCGTTCACGAGCGTGCCGCCGACCGAGGCCAGGATCGTGTTGAAGCCCACGACGTAGCCTTCGTACTGCGCCGCGGTGATCCCGATGACGTAGGGCTTGCCCTCGGACTTCAGCTTCTTGCTGGCCGCGATCACGTCGTCCCAGGTCTTGGGTGCGGTCGGCACGAGCGACTTGCGGTACCACAGCAGCTGGACGTTGGTGTGCTTCGGGATGGCGTAGAGCTTGTCCTTCCAGACCGCCGTGTCGATGGTCGGCTGGAGGGTGTCCTTGGTGGCTGCGTCCTTGTCGGCGCCGGTGATCTCGCGGATCCATCCCGCCTCGGCGAACTCGGCCGTCCAGGTGACGTCCATGCCGATCAGGTCCATCGAGTCGTCCTTGGCGGCGAGGCGCCGGACGAGCTGCTCGCGTTGGCCGTCGGCGTCGCTGGGGAGCAGGTTGCCGACGATCTTGTACTTCCCGCCGGCCTGCTTGTTGCAGTCGGCGATGATCTTGTCGAAGCCGGCGGCCGAGGCGCCGCCGTACAGGTTGATGACCGGGGTGCCGCCGCTGTCGCCGCCACAGGCGGTGAGCGTCGCGCTGGCCAGGAGAGCTGCCCCGGCCAGTGCCACACCCCGACGGAACCCTCGAGATGAACGTGCGTTCACGGTGTTGTCTCCTCCGACCCGGACCGGTCCTTGGGTCGTGACGCGTGTCACAACTGCTAGGAACTTAGACCCGCCGTCACACGCACCGCAAGGCGCAACACCCCAAGCGTTACGACACCTTGACCCACACGGCGGTGTCGGTAGGCACGCCCTCGTCGGTGTCGAGCTCCGCGCTGGAGACCAGCACCTGCGCGTCGGCGGGCAGACGCACGAATTGCCCACCCACGTTGACGATCACCCGCAGCACACCCTCGTCGGACCGTTCCCCGACGGAGGCGACGTCGAAGGCGACGACGTCCTCGCCGAGGTCGACCCAGGTCAGCCGACCGCGCCCGAGACGCAGCTCGCGACGCAGGCGCAGGAGCTCGCGGTAGAGCTCCAGCGTCGAGCCCTGGACACCGGTCTGGCGGTCGACGGCGAGCTCGCCGTACACCTCCGGCTGGGGCAGCCAGGGCTCGCCGTCCGGGCCGAAGCCGAAGCCGGGCGCGTCGCCCTCCCAGGGCATCGGGACCCGGCAGCCGTCGCGGCCGGTGCGCTCGCCGCCGGTCTTCTCGTACGTCGGGTCCTGTCGCAGCTCGTCGGGCAGGGCGGTGGACTCGGGGAGGCCGAGCTCCTCGCCCTGGTAGAGGTACGCCGACCCGGGCAGCGCCAGCATCAGCGTCGTGGCCGCACGGGCCCGGCGCAGCCCGAGCTCGGCGTCGGGCTGGGCGTCCTGCGCGCCGATGCCGTCCATCTGGAGCGGGCCGGGCTTCGGCTCGAACCCGAGCCTCGAGGCGTGCCGCACCACGTCGTGGTTGGACAGCACCCAGGTCTGCGGGGCGGCGTGCTCCTCGACGGCGGCGAGGGACTCGGTGATCGTCGAGCGCAGCTCCGAGGCGATCCAGGGGCTGACCAGGAACGGGAAGTTGAACGACTGGTGCAGCTCGTCGGGCCGGTTGTAGAGCGCGAGCGACTCCAGCGGGGTCACCCAGGCCTCGGCGCACAGGATCCGGTCGGCGTCCTCGCCCTCGACGGCGTAGGAGTCGGTGACCGTGCGCCAGCGGCGGTAGATGTCGTGCACGCCGGGCTGGTCCCACATCGGCTGGTCGGAGGTGCGGCCCGCCAGCTCGTGGCGCAGCACCGTGGCGTCGGGCAGACCCTCGACCTTGACCAGGCCGTGGGCGACGTCGATGCGGAAGCCGTCGGCGCCACGGTCGAGCCAGAACCGCAGCACCGACTCCATCTCGTCGCCGACGTCGGGGTTGGTCCAGTCGAAGTCGGGCTGGGTGACGTCGAACAGGTGGAGGTACCACTGCCCCGGCGACCCGTCGGACTCCGTCACGCGGGTCCACGCCGGGCCACCGAAGTTGCTCAGCCAGTTGTTCGGCGGCTCGGTGCCGTCGGGGCCCTTGCCCTCGCGGAACATGTAGCGCGCCCGCTCCGGGCTCCCGGGCTCGGCGGCCAGCGCCGCCTGGAACCACGGGTGCTCGCTGGAGGAGTGGTTGGGCACCAGGTCGACGATCACCCGGAGGTCGAGGTCGTGCGCCCGCGCGATCAGCGCGTCCGCGTCGGCGAGGGTGCCGAAGCGGGGGTCGACGTCGCGGTAGTCGGCGACGTCGTAGCCCGCGTCGTGCTGCGGCGAGGTGTAGAAGGGGGAGAGCCAGACGGCGTCGACGCCGAGCTCGGCGAGGTGCGGGAGCCGCGAGGTGATGCCGGGGAGGTCCCCCATGCCGTCGCCGTCGCCGTCCGCCCAGGAGCGCGGGTAGATCTGGTAGATGACGGCGTCACGCCACCACTGCTGGTTCTGGCTCATGGGCTCCACTTCTCGGTCAGCTTCGTGATCACGGTCAGGCTACGGGTCGTGGCGGTGCCGGCGTGCCGCTCCACCTCGGCGTTTCCGGTGCGGGCCTCGTGGAACTTCTTGCCGGTCAGCAGCAGGTGCACGGCGCGCTCGCCGACGTGCACCTCCTCCCCCTCGGTGGACCTCGCCTCGAGCGCCGCGATCCCCTTGGCGTACGCCGGCCGCGCCAGCAGCACGAGGTGGTGACCGGTGAGCTCACGGCCCTGCTCCAGCTCGAGCGCCTCCTCGCGCACCTCGACCAGCTCGGCCGGGGTCATCAGCACCACGGGCACCTCGAAGCCCCGGTCGGCGAGCATGGCCGCCTCGAGCTGCTCGACCACCTTGACGCGGGACCGCACCGACGTGCGGAACCGCACGTTGCCGGTCTGGATGTGGGTCTCGACGTCCTCGAAGCCCGCGGCCGTCAGCGCGGCCCGCAGCTCGGCCATCGGGTAGGCGCGCTTGCCGACGTTGACCGCGCGCAGGAAGGCGATGTAGGTGGGCACGGCGTCATTGTGCCGCCTCCGTCGCGGCCGGTGCACCGGCCGGCCGAGGCGTACCCTGCGGGGATGACAGGCCCGGCGGTCGACCCGTCGTACGACACCGGCGCCTGGGCGTCGTTGTCCCGACGATTCTCGCCGTACCTCGACCTGGCCCTGGGGCTGACCGCGGCAGGGTTCGCCGTCGCCGCGCTCCTGGGCAACGACGTGGCCCAGATCGACGCCCGGCTCGAGCCGGCCGACCCGCTGTCGGTGGTGGCGACGGCTGTCGCCGGCCTGTCACTGGTGTGGCGCCGCACCCGACCCGTCGGCTCGTTCGGGGTCTTCGTCACCGGGTGCCTGGTCGTGACGGTGACGTTCCACTACATCGGGTTGCTCTCAGTGCTGCTCCTGTTCAGCCTCTACTCACTGGCGGCGCACGGGCGCCGCCGCGACGGCGTGCTCGGGCTGGTGCTCTGCATCGGCATCTTCGTCGGGGCCGCGCTGCTGAACGCCCCCGACCTGCGCACCTCCGACCTGCTGCAGGCCTGGGGGCTGCTGGTGACCGCCTGGGCACTCGGCGACGCGATCCGTTCCCGTCGCTCGCAGCAGGCGTCCCGGTTGAGCGCAGCACGACGGGAGGCAGCGGCCGCGCAGGAGCTGGCGGCCCGCGGCATCATCGAGGAGCGGCTGCGGATCGCCCGCGAGCTGCACGACGTGGTGGCGCACAGCATGTCCCTGATCGCGGTCCAGGCGGGGGTGGGCGGGCACGTCATCCACACCGATGTCGACGCGGCCGAGCGGGCCCTGGAGATCATCGCCGAGACGAGCCGGCGGGCGCTCACCCAGACACGATCGATGCTCGGACTGCTGCGCGAGCAGGACACCGATCCGAGCGCTCCGCCGGTGCAGACGATCGAGGACCTGGACACCCTGGTCGAGGACCTGCGTCAGGCCGGCCTGAGCGTGGACCTCGAGATCGCCGGTGCCCGGCGGGAGCTCGCACCCGGCGTCGAGCTCACCGCCTACCGCGTCGTCCAGGAGTCGTTGACCAACGTGCTCAAGCACTCCGGGGCGGCAGCGGCGCACGTCGGCCTGGCCTACGTCGAGGACGCCGTCGACATCGAGGTCACCGATGACGGGAACGGTCGCCGCGCGAGTCCCGAGGCCGCCGTTCTCTCCGGTGGCCACGGGCTCGTCGGGCTGCAGGAGCGATCTCGGCTGCTCGGAGGCAGTCTGGACTTCGGGCCCTCCCACGACGGGGGCTTCCGTGTCCGCGCGCACCTGCCCTCGAGGGCGCGGGTGGCTCAGTGATCCGCGTCGCGGTGGTCGACGACCAGGAGCTGGTGCGTTCGGGGTTCGTGGTGCTGCTCGGTTCCAGCCCGGACATCGAGGTGGTCGGTGAAGCAGGTGATGGACGCCAGGCCTGGGAGCTGTGCCGGCGTACGTCTCCGGACGTCGTGCTGATGGACATCCGGATGCCCACGATGGACGGGCTCGAGGCGACCCGACGGATCCTCTCCGACCCGCAGTGCGCAGGCACGCACGTGCTCGTGCTGACCACCTTCGACGAGGACGAGCTGGTCCACCAGGCGCTGCGTGCCGGCGCCAGTGGCTTCCTGCTCAAGGACACCCGCCCCGTCGCGCTGCTGGAGGCGATCGCGGTCGTGGCCGCGGGCGATGCGCTGATCGCGCCCTCGATCACCCGGCGTCTGATCGAGCGGTTCGCCGCACTGCCCGGCCCGGCTCCGGACCCCGGCGACCACGGCCTGACCGACCGCGAGCGCCAGGTGCTGGTGGCGGTCTCCGAGGGGTTGTCCAACCAGGAGGTCGCCGACCGCCTGCACATGGGCTACGGCACCGTGAAGACCCACGTGGGCCACCTGCTCACCAAGCTGGAGTGCCGTGACCGGGCCCAGCTGGTGATGGCTGCCTACGAGTCGGGCCTCGCCGTCCCGGGGCGCCGCCGACCTCCCTCGGAGGTCTCACCGGGACGAGACCTCGGCCAGATGTGACGCTGCGCCGGAGACGACAGGTTGGGAGCACGACCAGCCGGTCGTCCACCCACGGAGGTCCCCATGTCCCGTCCACTGCGCGAGGTCACCACCTACCTCGCGATCGCCTTCTCCCTCGCGATCGCCGTCGTGATCGCGCTCCCCCACGCCGGTGTCGGCGTCCTGATCAGCGCCATGCTGCCGCTCACGGCGGTGCTGGTGATCACGTTCGCGACCACGCCGCGCGGACGACGTCGTGAGCTGTGGGCGGGCTTCGGTCTCCGGCGGTCCGGCCTCCGGGTCTGGGGGTACGCCCTCCTCGTCCCGGTGCTCCTCGCGGGGCTCGCCTACGGAGCGGCCGTCGTCCTGGGCGTGGCCGAGCTGCGGGACGGGAGCACCCACGGAGCCGTGTGGTGGACCTTGAACGTCGTGACCTCGGTGGCCACCATGACCGTGATCTTCCTCGGCGAGGAGATCGGCTGGCGGGGCTACATGCTGCCCCGCGTGCAGCAGCTCACCAGCCGCCGCCGGGCCGCTCTCGTCACGGGGTTCACCCACGGGTGCTTCCACCTGCCCCTGATCCTGATCGCGACGACCTACGACGAGTTCGGCAGCCGCTGGTTCGTCGCGCCGATGGTGGTGGCCACGCTGACCCTGGGGGGCGTCTTCTACGCCTACCTGTGGGACCGGACCGGCAGCACGTGGCCCGTGGCCATGGCGCACGGCATGATCAACAACGCGTTCACCTGGGGGGCCGGGGCGGTGGTCGCTTCCCAGACCGACCTGGCCTACGTGGCCGGGGAGAGCGGTCTGGCGACCTTCGCCGGCGCCGCCCTGCTCGCGACGGTGCTCCTGACCAGGGCGCGGGTGTGGCGCACGACCCCCGCCACCCCGCCGGCGGCGCGGTCGCTCGCGCCGGTCGCCTGACCTGCCTGCGGGCCGGTGGTGCTCAGCTGTTGCTGAACACCGCCGGCCCGTCGTCGTCCGGACCCGTGCCCTCCGACCCGGCGTCGGGGCCGCGGCCCGCCCACGTCCAGGCGTACGCCGGGTCCTCCACCGCGAGCCCGGCCTCGCCGAGCTCGAGCGGACGGAAGGTGTCGACCATGACGGCGAGCTCGTCGAAGTACTCCGCCCCGATCGAGGCCTCGATCGCGCTGGGCTGCGGGCCGTGCGCGTGGCCACCGGGGTGGATCGAGATCGAGCCGATGCCGATGCCCGAGCCCTTGCGGGCCTCGTAGTCGCCGCCGACGTAGAACATCACCTCGTCGGAGTCGACGTTGGAGTGGTAGTACGGCACCGGGATCGACTGGGGGTGGTAGTCGACTTTTCGGGGACAGAAGTTGCAGATCACGAAGTTCGCGCCCTCGAACACCTGGTGCACCGGCGGCGGCTGGTGCACCTTGCCGGTGATCGGCATGAAGTCCTCCACGTTGAACGTGTAGGGGTAGAGGCAGCCGTCCCAGCCGACGACGTCGAGCGGGTGGGTGGCGTAGGTCAGCCGGGTGCCGACGATGCCGGCCGAGGTGCGGTGCTTGACCAGGACCTCGACGTCGGTGCCCTGCTGCACCAGCGGCTCGGCGGGCCCGTGCAGGTCGCGCTCGCAGTACGGCGCGTGCTCCAGCAGCTGGCCGTACTTCGAGAGGTAGCGCTTCGGCGGCGCGACGTGGCTGTTGGCCTCGATCGCGTAGAGCCGGGACAGCTCCCCGTCGACGTCTGAGGGGACCCACCGGTGGGTCGTCGCCCGCGGCACCACGACGTAGTCGCCGGGCCGGTAGGACAGCTCGCCGAAGACGGTCTCGACGGTGCCGGTGCCGTCCTCGACGAAGACGCACTCGTCGCCGACGGCGTTGCGGTAGTACGGCGACGGCGCGTCGGCCACGACGTAGGAGATCCGCACGTCGGCGTTGCCCATCACCAGCCGCCGCCCGGTCACGGGGTCTCCCCCCGCGGGCAGGTCGTGCAGCTTCAGGTGCCGGGGCTTGAGCGGGTGGTTCGGGGTGGTGGTGAGGTCGGGCAGCTCCCACACGCGGCTGTCGACGACCGCCGACGGGACGCCCGCGTGGTAGAGCAGCGAGGAGTCGGAGGAGAAGCCCTCCTCCCCCATCAGCTCCTCGTAGCGCAGGTTGCCGGCGGGGTCGCGGAAGGCGGTGTGCCGCGTGCGCGGGACCTCACCCACAGATCGGTAGTAAGCCACGCCTCACCCTCTCTCCCCTTGCTCTAGCGTGGCAAACGTGAGCCCCTTCGAGCTGCTCGTCGACGACGCGACCGCCCTGCTCCCCGACGCCCCCGTGGGCCTGCACGAGGCGACGGCGGTGCACGGCGCCCGCTCCGACGCGCGCCACGGGGCGTTCCTCCTCCGTGACACCGACCTGCCGCTCGTGCGCGGCTTCGGCGGCCGGCTCGCGGTCGTGGTGACCGGAGGTGCCGGCCAGGTCGCCGGCCCGGCCGGGCTCTGCGGCCGGCTCGGGCTCGACCTCGCCCGGCTGCACGTCGCGCTGCGCGACCCCGACGACCTGCCGGGCAACGCGCGTCGCGTCGTCGCCGCCGTGGACGACGCCCGCGCCGCCGGCTCGCTCGACGAGGCCGTGCACGTGGCCGTCGAGGTGCCGGTCAGCGGCAGCGGGGTCTCGGCTGGCTGGCTGGCCGCGGCCGACGAGCTCGCCGCGGCCGGGCTCGGCCTGGCTCTACGGCTGGGCGCGGGGCCGGGCGGGGGGCCGGGCGGGGACCGTGTCCCGCGGGACACTGCGCTGGCCATGGTCGACGCGGCCCTGGACCGCGAGACCCCGTTCACGGTGCTGGGGCTCGCCCGGGCGCTGCCCACCGCGGGCGCGCACGGCGCGCTGAACCTGCTGGTCGCCACCCAGCTGCTCTTCGAGGGCGGGTCCGACCCGGCCGGGGCCCTGGCCGAGACCGACGTCGCCGCCCTGCTGGCGCGCACGACGCCCGACGACCTGGGGCGGGCACGCCGGTGGTGCACCTCGGTCGCCTGCGACGACGTCGAGGCGTTGCTGCACGACCTCGACTCCCTGCCCGGGGAATGGACCGAGGGGCGGTCGGCATGAGCACGGCGCTCTCCTCCTGGGTGCCGGGCGCGGCCGGCTCGGCGTACGACGTGGACAACCTGCCGTACGGCGTCTTCTCGACGCCCGGCACGCAGCCCCGCGTGGGCGTGCGCGTCGGCGACCACGTGCTCGACGCCTCGGCCGTCGGCGAGGCGCCCGCGCTGGCGCAGGGCGGGCTGGAGGGTCTGATGGCGCTGGGCCGCGCGACCTGGGAGAGCACCCGGGCCTGGCTGGTCGCCCTGCTGACCGACGTCGAGCACCGTCGCCTGGTCGAGCCGGCCCTGGTGCCGGTCGCCGACGTCACGATGCACCCGCCGTTCGCGGTCGCGGACTACGTCGACTTCTACTGCTCGCTGCAGCACGCGACCAACGTGGGCCGCATCTTCCGGCCCGACGGCGAGGCGCTCTCCCCCAGCTGGCGGCACCTGCCCGTCGGCTACCACGGCCGTGCCGGCACGGTCGTCATCTCCGGCACCGACGTGCGCCGACCCTGCGGGCAGCGGCGCAGCAGCGAGGGACCGCCCACCTTCGGACCCACCCGCCGCCTCGACCTCGAGGCCGAGCTCGGGTTCGTCGTCGGCACCCCGAGCGTCCAGGGCACCACCGTGCCCACCACGGCGTTCGCCGACCACGTCTTCGGCGTGACGCCGCTCAACGACTGGTCGGCCCGGGACATCCAGGCCTGGGAGTACGTCCCCCTGGGCCCGTTCCTCGGCAAGTCGTTCGCCACCTCGATCAGCCCGTGGATCACGCCGCTGCAGGCCCTGGAGGCGGCCCGGGTGCCGCTGCCCGGCCAGGATCCGGAGCCGTTGGAGTACCTCCGCGTCACCGAGCCCGCCGGGCTCGACCTGGCCTTCGAGGTGGAGCTGGACGGCGAGGTGGTCAGCCGGCCGCCGTACGCCGCGACCTACTGGTCACCGGCCCAGATGCTCGCCCACATGACCGTCAACGGGGCCTCGCTGCGCACGGGCGACCTCTTCGGCAGCGGCACGGTCTCGGGCGACGGCCGCGACCAGCGGGGGTCGCTGCTGGAGCTGAGCTGGGGCGGCCGGGAGCCCTTCTCGGCAGGCGGGCGCGAGCGCACGTTCCTCGAGGACGGCGACACCGTCACGCTGCGGGTGACCGCTCCCGGCGCGCTGGGCGGACGCCTCGCGCTGGGCGAGGTGACCGGCACCGTCCTGCCCGCTGACACCGACGTGCCAGGGTGGACGGCATGACCGAGACCACAGCCACCCCGTCCCCCGTCGTCGTCGTCGTCACCGGTGCCAACGGCCTGGTCGGCGCCCGCACCGTCGAGGCGCTGGTCGAGCGCGGCGCGACCGTGCGGGCCGTCGTACGCCGCGCCGGCACCGCGCCCGCCCTCGACGGCGTCGAGGAGCACGTCGGCGAGTTCCACGACCCCGAGCTGGCGGCCACGGTCGTCGCCGGGGCCGACGCCGTCGTCACCACCGTGCACCCGATGGGGTCGGACCGGGAGACCCAGGAGCGCATCGCGGTGCAGGGCACCCCCGTGCTCGCGCGGGCCGCCCGCGACGCCGGCGTGGCCCGGCTCGTGCACGTCTCGACCGCCGCGGTCTACGACCGCTCCCCCGAGGCCGGCGACGTCGACGAGTCGTCGCCGGTGGTGGGCGAGGGCGCCGACGACTACGCCGCCACCAAGCTCGCGACCGACGTCGCGCTCGGCGAGGTCGACGGACTCACCCGGGTGCTCCTGCGGCCGCCGGCCATCCTCGGTGCGGGCGAGACCTCGGTCTGGAACACGCTGCGCCCGGCCGGGGTGCGCCAGGACCCGTCCTCGCCCCTGGGCGTGCCCGACCAGACCTTCCCGTGGGTGCACGTCGACGACCTCGCGACCATCGCCGCCGACGTGGCCACCGGCCGGATCGCCACCGCCACCGACCCCGAGCAGGGACCGGTCGAGGGCGGCTGCACCCCGCTCAACGTCGCGGGCGGGCCTGCGACGATCGGGGACTACTTCGGCACCGTCGCCGGCGCCCTGGGCGTCGAGCCGGTGTGGGCCGACGGTCCCGCCTGGACCGGCCGCTTCTCCTCCGACCGGGCCCACGCCTGGGGCTGGGCCCCGCAGGTGCCGCTGACCGACGCCCTCGCCGAGATCGACCGCGGCCTGCGGGAGTAGCCCGCCGAGACGGCGCGCGTGTCCGGCGAGACGGCGCGTGTGCACGCCGAGACGGCGCGCGTGCCCGGCGAGACGGCGCGCGTGCCCGGCGAGACGGCGCGCGTGCCCGCCGAGACGGCGCGCGTGCCCCGCGAGACGGCGCGCGTGCCCCGCGAGACGGCGCGCGTGTCCGGCGAGACGGCGCGCGTGCACGCCCTCCCGGCGCCGGTGGGGGTCGAGACGGCGCGTGGGGCCCTTGTGACGGCGTACGCGACACAGGTCACAGCCCGATCCGGTCTCGGCCTCCCCCGCACAGGGCACTGGACACCCATGAGCAACGACAAGGCAGCACAGGCCCGTGAGGGGCTCCTCGACAGCGTGGCCGGCAAGGCCAAGGAGGTCGCCGGTGCCGTGACCGGCAAGGACCACCTGGTCGAGGAGGGCCAGCTCCAGCAGGAGGAGGCCCGAAACCGCAAGGCCGCCGTCGCCGACGAGGCGATCGCCGACGCCAAGCGCGAGGAGGCCACCCAGGAGCTCCGCGAGACCAGCCGCGAGACCGCCGAGCAGAAGGGCGAGGCCCGCACCCGCGCCGACCAGGAGGAGGCCGCGGCGCAGCGCCAGCGCGACGCCGAGCACGACGTCGCCGCGCGCGAGGCCGCCCAGCAGGAGCAGGCCGGACGCGAGTCCGCCGAGAAGCGCGCCGAGGCCGTCGCCGAGACGCGCCTGCGCGACGCGGAGGCCGTCGCCGCCGACGCCGACCGCACCGAGGAGCAGGCCGCCACCGAGCAGGCCCGCCTCGAGCGCGAGGCCGCCACCGCCGAGACCCGGGCCGCGCAGCTGCGCGCCCAGACCGAGAAGTGAGGACCACCATGATCAGCACGCTCATCGCCCTGCCCTACAAGGCCGCCCGACTCCCCCTGACCGTCGTCGACCGGAGCCTCGCGCGCCGTTGGTCCGAGACCTCGTCGACCCGTGTCGGGCTCGACCGCGTCCTCGGCTCCTCCGACCGGCTGGCCGGGACCCTGCTCGGCAACCGCGAGCTGGCCGAGAGCGGCACCGCCCGCCTCGAGCGCTCGGAGAAGCTGCTCACCGCCGAGCGGCTCGAGCAGGAGGCCGGGACCCGACGCGCGCAGGCCGCGAAGACGGCCGCCACCGGTCGGCGTACGGCCACGAAGAAGCGGCAGGAGGCCCAGGACCGCGCCGAGGCCGGCCTCGCCGAGGCCGACGCTGCCGAGAAGAAGGCCAAGCAGGAGGCCAAGGCCGCCGCCGCCAAGACCGCTGCCGCCAAGAAGAAGGCCGCCGACAAGCGTGCCGCCGACCGCGCCGCGGCCGCCGAGGAGCGCAAGGCGAAGGCCGACGCCGCCGCTGAGGCGGAGAAGAAGGCCGCGACCGAGAAGGCCAAGGCGGAGATCGAGGACGCCCGCGAGAGCAAGAAGGCCGCCGACGAGGCCCGCGCCGACGCCGAGCGTCTCGAGGAGCTGACCGAGACCAAGAAGCAGGAGCGCAAGGCCGACTGACCTCGGCCCCGAGCCTCGCGTCACGCAGGGCCCGGCCCACGAACTTCTTCCTCCGGGGAGGAGGTCGGGCCGGGCCCTGCGTCGTACGGCGGGTGTCGTGCGGTGGGTCTCGTCGCCCGGTCTCGCGGTTGGGCGTGCTCCGTGGCCGGTGGGTCTGTCGGAGCGGTCGAGACCGGCGGCGGCGTACAGCGACGTGCGAATGTGGCGAGGGGGACGCGGAGACGTCACTTCCGTCCCACCCGTGACATGGGCAAGTCCGACGACGTGCCTGTCGGCCCGCGGGCCCGAACTCGACTGCGAAAGTGGCGCCGGAGGTCGGCGAGGTGCTCCTGAGCCGCCCAGGCCACATTCGCTGGACGGGGGGGCACGCACACCCGGACCGGCATACTCCCTCCCATGCACGAGGTCGACGTCGAGTTCGAGGGCCCGGTCGTGGAGTGGCGCGGGCCGGCGCCGTGGTACTTCGTGCGGATCCCGGAGGAGGAGAGCGACGACCTCAAGGCGGCCGCGCGTGGCATCGAGTACTGGGGTCAGGTGCCGGTCGTCGCCCGGATCCACGACCACGAGTTCGTGACCGCCCTCTTCCCCAAGGACGGGGTCTACCTGCTCCCCCTCAAGGTCGCCGTCCGCAAGGCGGCTCGCGTCGAGCTCGACGACGTGGTCACCGTCGCCCTGGCCGTACGCCGGGCCTAGCCGGCCGCCGCGGGCCCGGCAGCCGCCGCCGACCCCTCGGTCGGCTCGGTCGGCTCGGTCGGCTCGGTCGGCTCGGTCGGCTCGGTCGGCTCGGTCGGCTCGGTCGGCTCGGTCGGCTCGGTCGGCTCGGTCGGCTCGGTCGGCTCGGTCGGCTCGGTCGGCTCGGTCGGCTCGGGCAGCGTGACCCGGAACGTGGTGCCCCGCCCCACGACGCTGTCCACGGACACGGTGCCGCCGTGCGCCGCGACGATCGAGCTCACGATGTTGAGGCCGAGCCCGGTGCCAGCGATGTGCTCCTCCAGCGCCCGACCGCCCCGGTAGAAGCGTTCGAAGACGTGCTCCACCTCGTGGTCGGTGAGGCCGATCCCGGTGTCGCTGACCGTGAGCTCGACCCCGTCGCGGCCGCGCCGCAGGACGATCCTGATGGTGCCGTCGGCATCGCCGTACTTGACGGCGTTGGACAGCAGGTTGTCCACCACCTGGCGCACCCGCCGCTCGTCGACGACGGCGGTGAGGTGGGCCGGCGCCTGGATCTCGACGCCGATGCCGCGGTGGTGCGCCCCGGGGCGCACGGCCTCGACCGCCTGCCGCACCGTCGCGGCGACGTCGGCGGAGGCGCGCTGCAGCTGGAGGCCGTCCTCCCCCGCCTGACCGACGTGCAGCAGGTCGGTGAGCAGGGCCTGGAGCCGCAGCGCGTTGCGGCGCACCACTCGCAGCTGGTCGATCACGTCGCCGGGCAGCTCCTCGTGCTCGCAGAGCAGCTCGAGGTAGCCGAGCATGGAGGTCAGCGGTGTGCGCAGCTCGTGGGAGACCGAGGACACGAACTCGTCCTGCACCTGCATCGCCCTCATCAGGTCGGTGATCTCCTGGTAGGCCAACGCCGCGCCCAGCCGCTCCCCCGTGGGTCCGAGCACCTGGCGGGCCGAGGTGGAGAACGCTGCGCGGGTGCGCGGGTCGTCACCGACCCAGTAGGTGTAGTCGTCGAACTCCTCGCCCTGGACCGCGCGGTACGACGGCATCTCCTCCTTGCCCATCAAGGTCTTGCCGTCCGCGAGGTAGACGGCCCCGAGCTGACCCGCCTCCCCGTCGTGGCCGTCGGGGAAGGGCAGCGCCATCGTCTCGGCATGGCGCCGGTTCATCCGCTCGTAGTGCCCGTCGACGTTGATCAGCAGCAGCCCCACGCTCACCGCCTCGAAGACCGCCTCGAGCGTGCGGTGCTCCTGCTCGAGCTCCCGCCGCGCCGCCTCGAGGCGCTCCTCCCGGTCGCGCTGCGAGGTGACGTCGAGGATCTGCGAGATCAGGTGTCGCGGTCCACCGTCCTGGTCGCGCACCAGGGCCACCGACAGGTCGCCCCAGACGATGTGGCCGTCGGCGTGCAGGTAGCGCTTGCGCAGCCGGAAGGTGTCGATCTCCCCGGCGGCGGCGCGGCCGAACACGCCGAGGTCCCCGTCGATGTCGTCGGGGTGGGTCAGGTCCGCGAAGCTCAGGCGCAGCAGGCTCTCGGCCGAGCGGCCGAGCATGGTGCAGAACGCGCGGTTGACCGTGAGCAGCCGACCGTCGAGGTCGACCAGCGCCATCCCGATCGGCGAGTGCTGCACCGTCAGGCGCCAGAGGTCGGCGACGTCGGATGGCTCGGACACGATGGAACTCCTCCCCTCGTCGGCCTCGGTGCCCACGGTAACGACCGGTTCACACGCCTCGGTGTCATATGAGGGCATCGTTACTGGTGTCCTGGTCAACCCAACGGCGCCGCGGGCCGAGAAGCACTCCGAAGAAGGTCGCTGACGATGTCGAGAACCCGTCGACCGCTCCGTCCCTGGTGCGAGCGCGGCCACAATGGGCCGCACCGCACCGAGGAGAACACCATGGCCAAGTACCTGCTGCTCAAGCACTACCGAGGCGCCCCCACCCCCGTGAACGACGTCCCCATGGACCGCTGGACGCCCGAGGAGATCTCGGCCCACATGCGCTACATGCAGGACTTCGCCGACCGGGCCGAGGCGAACGGCGAGTTCGTCGACGGGCAGGCGCTGGCCCCCGAGGGCACCTTCGTCCGGTACGACGGGGAGGGTCGCCCGCCGGTGACCGACGGACCGTTCGCGGAGACCAAGGACCTGATCGCCGGCTGGATGGTGATCGACGTCGACACCTACGAGCGTGCGCTCGAGCTGGCCGGCGAGCTGTCGGCGGCCCCCGGGGCGGGCGGTCGGCCGATCCACGAGTGGCTCGAGGTGCGGCCGTTCCTCACTTCGGCGCCGACGTTCACGGAGTGACCCACCCGTGGACGACCTCCTGCTCCGGAGCCTGGTCCCGAGCGTGATCGGCGTCCTCGTCCGCCGCGGAGCCTCCTTCGCGGCGGCCGAGGACGCCGTCCAGGACGCCCTGGTCGAGTCGGTCCGGGTCTGG
Organism: uncultured Actinomycetota bacterium; assembly: GCA_963750435.1. Taxonomy (GTDB): domain Bacteria; phylum Actinomycetota; class Actinomycetes; order Propionibacteriales; family Nocardioidaceae; genus Marmoricola. The sequence continues at coordinate 177,207 of CAVVQW010000025.1, forward strand.
CCGACGGACCCTCCGCGCGACCCCAAGGCCTGGTTGGTCACGGTGGCGTGGCGCCGGTTCCTCGACGCGACCCGGTCCGAGAGCGCCCGGAGGCGCCGGGAGGAGTCCAGCGTCGAGGAGCCCACGCCCGGGACGGCGCCCGCGAGCGACGACACCCTGCAGCTGTACTTCCTCTGCGCCCACCCCTCGCTGACCCCGTCGTCGGCGGTCGCCCTGACCCTGCGGGCGGTGGGTGGACTCACCACCCGGCAGGTCGCCGAGGCCTATCTCGTGCCCGAGGCGACGATGGCGCAGCGGATCGGCCGGGCCAAGCGCACCATCGCCGACCAGCGGCTGGACGCGCCCGGCGACGTCGCGACCGTGCTGCGGGTGCTCTACCTGGTCTTCAACGAGGGCTACTCCGGCGACGTCGACCTCGCCGCCGAGGCGGTCCGGCTGACCCGCCGGCTGGCCGCGCAGATCGACCACCCGGAGGTGGCCGGCCTCCTGGCCCTGATGCTGCTGACCCACGCCCGCCGCGCCGCGCGGACCTCCCCCGAGGGCCGGCTGGTGCCGCTCGCCGACCAGGACCGGCAGCTGTGGGACACCGAGGCGATCGCCGAGGGGGTCACGATCCTGCAGTCGGCCCTGGCCCGCGACCGGCTGGGGGAGCTCCAGGCCCAGGCGGCCATCGCCGCCCTGCACGCCGACGCGCCCAGCACCGAGGAGACCGACTGGCTGCAGGTCGTCGAGTGGTACGACGAGCTGGCCCGGCTCACCGACAACCCCGTCGTCCGGCTCAACCGGGCCGTGGCCGTGGGTCACGCCGACGGTCCGCGGGCCGGGCTGGCCGCCCTGGCCGAGGTGGACGCCTCACTCCCCCGCCACGCCGCGGCGACGGCGTACCTCCAGGAGCGGGCGGGTGACCTCACCGCCGCCGCCCGGACGTACGCCGAGGCCGCACGGCTCGCGGGCAACCTCGCCGAGCGCGACCACCTGACCCGCCGGGCCGCCCGCCTGCACCAGGCCCTCGGACTGCCGATCGAGCCCGACCCGTCCTCCTAGGTATCAAGCTCGGCCCACGGCCCTCCTCGTCGTCGAGCCGCGGGCACGCCGCGGCCCACGTCACCGACGTGAGGCACGAGGAGAACACCATGACGACAGTGCGCGACCACCGCAGGCGGGCCGACATCCAGGTCCCGCGAGGCACCTACGCCCGCACCCGCAGCACCGCGCTCGGGCTGCCGATGCCGACCGCGACCCCCAGCGTGCTGCAGCTCGTGGCGGGGTCGGGCTCGGGGTCTGGGTCGGGGACCGTGCCGACCGGCGGACCGGGGCCCGTGGTCCGCGACCACCGGCGTACGCCGGCCGCCACGCCGACGTGGGCCAGGAGCCGGGTGACCGCCGGCCACCTGCGCGACGGCCTGGCGGACGGCAGCGGACCGGAGCTCACCGCGGTCGCCCCGGTCCAGCGGTCCACCGTCGACGCCGTCCCCGGGCAGCCGCCGGGGTTCGGCCAGGTGATCTCGTGGGTGGGCGACGAGGACCTCGCCGTCGTGGCCTTCGTGACCGCGTCGCAGCCCTTCGGCGTCGGCGTCTCCGGTGTCACCGACGGCGACACCTTCGAGCTGGTGAACGCGGTCGGCAACGCGACCTTCGACCAGGAGACCGACAACGCCGGGATCAGCGGCCTGATCACCATCGTCGCCGCCGGGGCCTCGCTCACGGCCGCGGCCTTCGGTGCTCCCGAGCTGGCGCCGCTGATCAACGGCGCGGGCGCCGCGCTGGCCCAGCAGTTCCCCGAGCAGCAGCACAGCGCCAAGCCGCGCGACGTGTTCGGCCAGATCGCCGGCAGCAGCGACTTCGCCCGGGCCGAGGGCGGGCTGATCGTCTGCGGGCCGGACGCCCTCGGGATCTTCGAGAGCGGTGACTCCGACCACCAGGACCGGTGGATCACGTCGTCCCACGACCGGCACGACGACCACCGCCCGGCCCACGTGTTCTCGGCCTTCTTCCTGCAGCGCGACCGCCAGCCGCGGATGCTGGACGGGGACGGGGACCTGATCATCGCGCCCTGGGACCACAAGTTCGAGGACAACGTCGGCGTCTACCGCGTGGAGTTCCTGCTCCGCCGCGGCGACCGGCCCCCGATCCTCTGAGGCCGGTCAGTCCTCGGGCAGGGCGGCGAAGGCCCGCTTGGTGTCGTTGTACCAACCCATCGAGCGCTTCGGGTGGCGCCAGCGGCCCTTCATGGCGTCACGCGCCTCCTGGTGCGTGACGTCGCCGGCCTGCTCGGCCTCCTTGAGGTGGCGGTCCTGGGCGTTGATGACGTCGTCGGCGCGCTCGCCGTGGTGCGCGAGCTCGCAGGGGCCGCCGAGGTCTCGGCAGGTCATGGTCTTCATCGTTCCTCCTGGGGTCGGGTGCTCTGCTGACGATCGGGCGGGCCCGGGTGTGACCGGGCTCAGGGGCGCGGCGTCGCGCCGTCACGGCGTACGACGGCGGCCAGGACCTCGGGCGCGGCCCGGAAGGTGATGGCGCGCACCAGGCCGTCGGCGACGGTGAAGTCGAAGACGACCCGGGCCCGGCCGAGGTGGAACCAGGCGCTGGCCGCGCGGTCCTGCACGAAGACCGGCAGGGCCGACCGCGCGCTGCCGTTGAAGAACGTCGCCACCTCGTCCCGGCCCTCGAGGTGCTGCGGGGTCCCGGCGCTGACCGCCGCGGAGTCGGCGCCGACCGTGGCGTCGGGTGCGAGCAGGCGCAGCAGGCGGTCGAACTCGCCGTTCCGGGCGGCCGCCATGAACGCGTCGACCACCTCCCAGTCGGCGAGCAGGTCCTCGGACCGCGGCTGCGCGATCTTGGCCCGCGCCCGGGAGGACAGCTTGCGGGCGGCGACCGACGTCGTGCCGAGCACCGCGGCGATGGTGGGGAACTCGAAGCCGAAGCTGTCGTGGAGCACGAAGGCGACCCGCTCGCGCGGGGACAGCCGGTCGAGCACCACGCTGAGCGCGAGGCCCACGGTGTCGGCCAGCGCGACCTCGTCGGCGGGATCGTCACCGACCTCGTCGTCCTGCTCGAGGTCGAGGTCCTCGACGGGCACCGGGGTCCGCGACCGCAGGCGGTCCAGGCACAGCCGCGTGGTCACGGTGGTCAGCCAGGCCGGGAGGCTCTCGATCTCCGTCGCACTCCCGGTGCCGGCCCGGGTCGTGGCGCGGTGCAGCCGCAGCCACGCCTGCTGCACGACGTCCTCGGCCTCGGCGTGGTCGCCGAGCACCCGGGTCGCGATCCCGACCAGGCGCGGCCGCTCCGCCTCGAACTCCTCGCTCAGCTCCACGGCCTCCACCCTTCCATCCTCGTCGCCCACACCCTCCTGACGCGCGGACGGGCCGAGGTGTGACCACGCGACCCCACCGCTGGCCCTAGCATCGCCGGGTGCGTGGTGTCTCGTGGGTCCTGCCGATGCGCAGGAACCGCGACTTCATGTTCCTGTGGTCGGGCCAGGCCGCCTCCGAGCTGGGCAGCTCGATGAGCCTCCTGGTCTTCCCCCTGCTCGGCTACGCCCTCTCCGGCTCCACCCGGGTCGCGGGCCTGGCCACCACCGGTGTCCTGGTCGGCAGCCTGCTCGCGGCGCTGCCGGCCGGGGTCGTGGTCGACCGCACCTCTCGACGCCGGGTGCTGGTCGTGGCCAACCTCGCCGGCGCGGCGAGCTTCGCGGTGCTGGCCGCGCTCGCCCTGACCGACACCCTGACCATCACCGCGATGGTCCTCCTGGGGGCGGTCTCCGGCGCGGCCGACGCGTTCGTGGGGCCGGCCAACGGGGCGGCGACCCGGGCCGTCGTACCCCGCGAGGAGCTGCCGGAGGCGCTCGCCCAGAGCCAGGCGCGGCACCACGCCGCGGAGCTCGCCGGGCCGCCGCTCGGGGGCGCGCTCTACTCCCTCGCCCGTCCACTGCCCTTCGTCGTCGACGCGCTCACCTTCCTCGTCGCGGCCGTGGCGGTGACCCGGGTGCGGCACCCGCTCCCGGCGCCGGTCGAGCAGGTCGAGCGGCCCCCGATGGCGCGCAGCCTCCTCGAGGGCCTGCGCTTCCTGTGGGAGAGCCGGGTGATGCGCGCGATGATGGGCTGGGCGGCGCTGAACAACCTGGCCGGCACCTACCTCGGGGTCCTGATCACCCTGCGGCTGGTGCAGGCGGGGGTGGCACCCGCCGCCATCGGCGCCATCAGCACCATGGCCGCCGTCGCCGGGCTGATCGGTGCGGTGCTCGCGCCCGCGCTGGTCCGCCGGTTCCCGACCGGGCTGCTGACGGTCACGACCGGGCTGGTCGCCTCCGTGGCGCTGCTGGGCACGGCGTTCACGACCGACGTCGTGCTGATCGGGCTCGGGTACGCCGCCACGGCGCTGCTGTTCCCCGCGACCAACTCCGGCATCAGCGGCTACAGCACCGCGATCGTGCCCGAACGGCTGCAGGGCCGGATGTTCGCGGCCGCGGGCGTCGTGGCCAACGGCGCCGCGCCCGCCGCCCCGCTGCTCGCGGGCGTGCTGCTCGCCGACCTCGGCGGCACCACCGCCACGGTGGTCGGCGTCGTGGTGCTGGCCCTGGCCGTCCTCCCGATCCTGCTCACCGGCGAGACCCGCACGCTGGGGCGACCCAGCACCTGGCCGACCTCACCGACGTCGTAGCGGCCGCTGGCCCGTGCCCTCTGCGTCCGTGCGCTCGGGCGCGGTCGGGGCACGGCGCCGGGTGGAGGCCGGCACGATCTCGTCCTCGGTGCGCTGCCGGGGCAGCGCGAGGGCTGGAGCGGGAGCCGGGGCGACGGCGACCGGCACCGGCGCGGTGACCAGCAAGGTCGCGGGCTCCGGCAGCCGGGAGACCGCGAGCGCGCTGAGCACCAGGAGCGCCGCCAGCACGCCCAGCGACGGGACGAACGAGCCCGACGGTGTGCGGGTGAGCGCCATCAGGTAGACCACGACCACGGAGGCCTGGCCGGCGAGCTGGATCAGCCCGTTGGAGGTGCCCTCGGGCGTCGGCGCGGTGATCTCCGCGGCGTACTGCATCCCGACGGGCAGCGCGCTGGTCAGGAAGAACCCGAGCACGAAGGCGGCGGCGTCCAGCGCCGCGAGCGAGCCGGCGAAGGTGAGCCAGAGCAGGGCCGGGCCGGCGACGAGCAGCGACGCCGTCAGGAACGGGATCCGCTTGCGGGCGCGGTCCGACAGCGCCGAGACGACGACCGCGCCGACGACGCCGCCGAGCAGCAGCAGGGCGCCCAGGTTGCCGGCGTCGACCGAGCTGAATCCGCGCGGGCCGACGATCTCCTCGACCCAGGTCGAGAGCCCGTTGAAGACCCCCATCGCCACGAAGGCGACCCCGAGGAAGACCACGAACGGCGTCACCCCCAGCGCCCGGCGTACGCCGACCAGGGTCGCGGTCGGCTCCGGCCGCACCAGGGTGTCCGACGGGGTGGGCGGGTGGTCGCGCGCGACCACCACGAAGACGAGGCCGGCGACGAGCGCGGCGACGCCGTACCCGAGCTGCACGGTGCCCAGCGAGGCCCGGGCCGAGAGCACCGGGGTCACCGCCATCCCGACACCGGCACCCACCAGGTTGGCGAGCGTGATCAGGCTGACGGCGGTGGCCCGCTGGGACGGCGGGAACCAGTCGGTCGACATCGTGGTCCAGGCGTTCAGCAGGAAGGGCTGGGCGACGGCCGCACCGACCGTGGCCAGCAGCACCCAGCCGTAGTGCGGCCCGGCCACCCCACGGAGCACGCCGCAGACCCCCGCCAGCAGCGCCCCGACCCCGGCGGCCACCCGCAGGCCGCGACGGGCCAGGAGGTGCGAGGCCAGGAACGAGACCGGGAGGTAGACCACCATGAACGACATCGCGAGGGCGCCCACGGCCGACGACGAGACGCCGAAGTAGCCCTGGGCCTCGCGCGAGACCGGTGCGTAGCTGATCCACAGCACCTGGATGGTCAGGTTCACCGCCATGAAGGCGGCCAGCGTCACCCAGCGGTAGCCGTAGGTGCGGGCCTGCTCCGGCACGGTTCCCTCGTTCCTCGCCGTGTCGTCGGCGACGAGGCCAGCCTGTCAGGGTTTGCGAGGTCCGGGACGGTGCGCGCGTGCCGAAATATCGCTCATCAGGGACATGTCGCCCAAACAGGTATGTCAGCGGGTGTGCCCCATCAGCAGCGAGCCGCGCCAGACCTTCCCCTGGTGCTCCGGCAGCAGGTCGTGGTCCCTCATGAACGCCGGCGGACCGCCGTGATGTCTCGGACTACCCCACTGTGGGCGGGTCGACGTACATAGGTTGCCTATGTAATATTGGTGGACGTGGACAACCAACGCGTGCAGGAGCTCAGCAACGACCTCGTCGTGCTCGTCGCCCGCCTCGTGCGCGAGGTACGCCGCAACAACACCGACGTGCCCGCCGCCAGCACCCGCCTGATGAGCCTGCTCGACGAGCTCGGCCCGAGCACGGTCGGCGCGCTCGCGCAGGCCGACCGGTGCAGCCAGCCGACGATGACCGGGCTGGTCAACGGCCTGGCCGAGAAGGGCTGGGTACGGCGCACGCCGCACCCCGACGACGCCCGCTCGTCGCTGGTCACGATGACCGACGAGGGCTCGAGGGTGCTGTCGTCCGTACGCCGCACCAACGCCGCCCTGGTCGCGGGACGGATTGAGCGCTCGGGCCGCTCCCCCGCCGACCTCGCCACCGCGGTGGCCGTCCTGTCCGACCTGCTCAGCGTCGACGAGCACCTGGTGCCCGCCACCTGAGCCTCGCTCCACCACCACCAGATCCCCCGCAGAGAAGGAAGTCATGCTCAAGCAACCTCGTGCCGTGTGGGCCGTCGCGTTCGCCTGCGTCATCGCGTTCATGGGCATCGGGCTCGTGGACCCGATCCTGAAGTCGATCGCCTCGCAGCTCGACGCGACCCCCAGCCAGGTCTCGCTGATGTTCACCAGCTACATGGCGATCATGGGCATCGCGATGCTCGTCACCGGCGTGGTCTCCAGCCGCATCGGCGCCAAGCGCACCCTGCTCTCCGGACTCGTGCTGATCATCGTCTTCGCCGCGCTCGCCGGAGCCTCGAACTCCGTCAGCGCCATCGTCGCCTTCCGCGCCGGCTGGGGCCTGGGCAACGCGCTCTTCGTCGCCACCGCCCTGGCGACCATCGTGATGTCGGCCAAGGGCTCGACCGGGCAGGCCATCATCCTGTTCGAGGCCGCCCTGGGCATCGGCATCGCGTCCGGGCCCCTCATCGGCGGCGTGCTCGGCGAGCAGTCCTGGCGCGCGCCCTTCTTCGGCGTCTCGGTGCTGATGGTGATCGCCCTGGTCGCCACCACGATCTTCCTGCCCAGCACTCCCCCGACCGGTCGGCGCACCTCCTTGGCCGACCCGTTCAAGGCACTGACCCACAAGCCGCTGCTGCTGATCGCCCTGACCGCGATCTTCTACAACATCGGCTTCTTCACGATCCTCGCCGCCGGGCCGTTCGCGCTGCCCGAGGCCGGGATCATCGAGATCGGCTGGATCTACTTCGGCTGGGGCCTGCTGGTCGCCTTCGTGTCCGTGGTCGTCGCTCCCGTCGTGCAGCGCGCCATCGGCACCGTGCCGGCGATCCTGGCCACGCTGGTGCTGTTCACCGCCGACCTCGCGGTCATGGGCCTCTTCGCCGACGACCCCACCGTGGTGACGATCGGGATCATCGTCTCGGGCGCCTTCATCGGCTGCAACAACACCCTGATCACCGAGGCCGTGATGGGCGCTGCTCCCGTCGAGCGGCCGGTCGCGTCGGCGGCGTACTCCTTCGTGCGCTTCACCGGCGGTGCCGTCGGCCCGTACGTCGCGCTGAAGCTGTTCGGCTCCGAGGCCGCCCCGCACGTGCACGCACCGTTCGTGTTCGGCGCGGTGATGGTCGCGATCGGCGTGGTCGTCCTGGCCGTCGGCGCCCGCACCGTGGCCCGCACCACCCACCACGAGGAGACGCAGGAGGACGAGCTCGAGGCCGTCCTGGTCGGCGACCTCGACTGACCTCCGGCACGACACGACAAACGGCCGGCCCCCGATGCGGGGGCCGGCCGTTCGTGCGTGCGTGGGGCTACTTGACCTTGACGGTGATCGTGGCGATGCCGACGAGCAGGCCGGACTTCACGGCCTTGGTCCCGAACGTCTTGTTCAGCAGCGGGGCAGCCACGGGCGAGATCTCCACCTTGGTGCCGGTCAGGACCGCGCGGTTGCCCTGGGTCCGCAGCGGCTTCAGCGTGCGGCCGTCCAGGGTGAACAGGTAGGCGTTGGTGGCGGCCTGCTTGCCGTTGACCAGCACGTCGCCGTAGACGCGCGAGGCGCCGGGGTCCACGTTGAAGTTGCGCAGCGTGACCTTGGTGCCGCCCGCGGAGAGCGAGAAGCCGGAGGTGTCGTGCTGCAGCTGGCCGATGACGTACGGCGAGACCTCGCCCGGCTTGAAGACCGTCAGGTTGCCGCCGGTGATCGGGAAGATCAGCGAGCCGCCGGCGAGCCGGCCCTTGCCGACCGTGCCGGGGGTCAGCTTGAGCTGCTTGAGCGCCTTGGCGAAGCCGGCGTCGAGCTTGATCGCCGTCGTCCGCCCGGTGACGTTGGGCACCGAGGCAACCGGCTCCGGGGACCCGCCACCGAAGGGCGAGGAGCAGGCCGACAGCGGGGCGGCGAGCAGGGCGGTGGCGGCGACGAGGGCCAGCCTCTTGCGAGCGGTGCGACGGTGGGTCATGCGGGTGCTTCGGTGCCGACAACCCCAACGGATCGCGACCGTCCACCAGGCGGACCACGCCGCCGAAAACCCGTGGCGGCCGCCGGCCGCCGACGCCTACCCTCGTCCACGGCGGGGAGATCAGCAGCCGGTCGGGAGTCCTCGGAGCCGGTCCTGCGCGTCGTACCTCCCCATGGCCCTGTCAGGCAAGCGCTACCGCGCCGGGGTTCGACTCCCCTCCACCCCAGGGCGGGTGGGTGGTGGCACGGCGGGGCGACGCCCGCGGCCCGTCCGGTCGGCACGATGGACGACGCCCCGCGACGCCCCCGCGTCACCACCCACCCGCTTCACCAGCCCCCCGCACCACCAGCCCGCCCGCACCACCAGCCCGCCCCACCCCACCGCACCAACCGCCTCGGAAGGAGGCCCACCATGACCCTGTTCCGCACGTCCCTGTTCCGCACCCTGCGCGTCGCGTCCGACACCCGCGTCCTCGAGCACGTCGACGGCCGGTTCACCCGCGTCATCGGTCCGGGTCGCCACCGTCGCCGGCGGCACGCGGAGTACCACCACGTCTGGGTCCCCGAGCGGATCCAGGCCGTGGCGCCGCAGGAGGTCCTGACCGCCGACGGCGTCACCATCAAGGTGTCCGCCGCGATCCGGTGGGCCGTCGCCGACCCCCGGCAGTTCGTCGAGGGCGCCGCCGATCCCGCCGAGGTCGTCTACCTCGCCGTGCAGGTCGCCCTGCGCGACGCCGTGGCGACCGTCGACGTGGAGGGGGCCGTCCGCGAGGCCCGCACCTCGCTCGGTCCGGAGCTCACCGAGCGTGCTCGTGAGGTCGGGGCGGGGCTCGGCCTCGACGTGCGCCAGGTCGTGGTCAAGGACGTCGTCCTGCCGGCCGACCTGCGCGCGGCGTACGCCGAGCTGGTCACCGCCCGCACCCGCGGGCAGGCCCGGCTGGAGGCGGCGCGCGCCGAGACCGCAGCCCTGCGGTCGCTGGCCAACGCCGCGCGGCTGCTGGACGAGCACCCGGCGCTGGCCCGCCAGCGGCTGGTGGAGGCACTGCCTCCGGGCTCGACGGTCGAGGTCAGGTAGCCCCTCGGCCGGCGGCCGGCCGGGTGCGGGGCCGGGCGGGCCGGGTGGTCCGGGACGACGTCGTCCCGGACCATCCGGCGTTGCTCGCGCGGGCCGGGCACCCGCACGTGCGCGGGGGAAGGCTCAGAGGTTGCCGCGGGCGTCCTGCTCGCGCTCGATGGCCTGGAAGAGGGCCTTGAAGTTGCCCTTGCCGAAGCCCAGCGAGCCGTGGCGCTCGATCAGCTCGAAGAACACCGTGGGCCGGTCGCCCAGTGGCTTGGTGAAGATCTGCAGGAGGTAGCCGTCCTCGTCGCGGTCGACCAGGATGCCGCGCGACTGCAGCTCCTCGATCGGCACCCGCACGTGGCCGATGCGCTCGCGCAGCGCGGGGTCCTCGTAGTAGGAGTCGGGGGTGGCCAGGAACTCCACGCCGTTGGCGCGCAGCGCGTCGACCGAGGCCAGGATGTCGCCGGTCGCGACGGCGAGGTGCTGGGCGCCGGCGCCGCGGTAGAAGTCGAGGTACTCGTCGATCTGGGAGCGCTTCTTGGCGATCGCGGGCTCGTTGAGGGGGAACTTCACGCGGTGGTTGCCGTTGGCGACGACCTTGCTCATCAGCGCGGAGTAGTCGGTGGCGATGTCGTCGCCGATGAACTCCGCCATGTTCGTGAAGCCCATGACCTTGTTGTAAAAGCTCACCCACTCGTCCATGTGCCCGAGCTCGACGTTGCCGACGATGTGGTCGAGCGCCTGGAACAACCGCCGCGGCTGGCCGGCGGGCTTGACGAACGTGCTGGTGCGGGCGGTGTAGCCGGGCAGGTAGGGCCCGTCGTACGCCGACCGGTCGACGAGGGTGTGCCGGGTCTCGCCGTACGTCGCGATGGCCGCGACGCGGACGGTGCCGTGCTCGTCGGTCAGGTCCTCGGGCTCGCGGACGACGGTCGCGCCGGCCTTGCGGGCCTGGGCGATGCACCGGTCGACGTCGGGCACCTCGAGGGCGATGTCGACGACGCCGTCGCCGTGGCGACGGTGGTGGTCGGCCAGGGTGCTGTCGGGGTCGACGGCCCCGTTGACCACGAAGCGGATCGAGCCCGAGCGCAGCACGAAGGACACGTGGTCGCGGTTGCCGTTCTCCGGGCCGGAGTAGGCCTCGAGCTCCATCCCCCACGCCGACTGGTAGTAGTGCGCGGTCTGGGTCGCGTTGCCGACCACGAACACGATGGAGTCCCAGCCGGTGACCGGGAAGACGTCGCGGTCCTCGTCGTACTCCACGAGGCCCACCAGCTGCTGCAGCTGGTCGAGGGTGAGGTCGGCACGGATCTCTTCGGGGGTCAGCATGCTCATGCGGCCTAGGATGGTCGCGCGCGACAAACTGCGCAACGCGCGTCCGACACGCTGCACAACTTGCCTACCCGGGAGCCCCGACATGGACCTGCTCGACCGCAACCTGATCGAATTGTTCGCCGCCGAGCCACGCGTCGGGGTGCTGGAGGCGTCCCGACGGCTCGGGGTCGCCCGGGGCACCGTGCAGGCCCGGCTGGACCGCCTGCAGGCCTCGGGGGTGGTCTCCGGCTGGGGCCCGGACCTCGAGCCCGCCGCCCTCGGCTTCCCGGTGACGGCGTTCCTGACCCTGGAGATCCGCCAGGGCCGCGGGCACGGCGGGGTGGCGCGGCACCTGGCCGGGATCCCCGAGGTGATCGAGGCCTACACGATCACCGGGGCCGGCGACATGTGGTGCCGGGTGGTCGCTCGGTCGAACACCGACCTGCAGCGGGTGATCGACGCGGTGCTCGCCGACGACGGCATCGTGCGGTCGAGCACGGTGATCGCACTGGCCACCCAGGTGCCGCACCGGGTGCTGCCACTGCTCGCGACGGTGGTGGCCGATTGAACCTGCATGCAATATATTGCATGCATGGACCTGCCCGTTCGCCCTCCCCTGGCCCGTCGGCTGCTGCGTGACGACGTGCACGACCGGCTGCGCGACGCGATCGTCGAGGGCACCCTGGCCCCCGGCGCCCAGCTGCGCGACCAGGAGCTGGCGGCCTGGCTCGGGGTCAGCCGCACGCCCGTGCGCGAGGCGCTGCTGCGCCTCGAGCAGGCCCACCTGGTCACCTCCGTGCCGGGCCGGTCCACGGTGGTGGCGACGCTCGAGTCACGCGCCGTCGCCGAGGCCCAGTCGGTGGTCGCGGCGATGCACGCGCTCGCCGTCCGCGAGGGCACTCCCCTGCTCGGCGCCGACGACCTGGCCGAGATGCGCCTCGCTGCCGTCGACTTCGCCGAGGCGGTCACGGCGGGCGACGTCGAAGCGGCACTGGCCGCGGACGACCGGCTGCACGGCGTGCCCGTGCGGGCCTCGGGCAACCGCGCGCTCGCCGCCGTCCTGGAGCAGTACACCCCCGTCGTACGCCGGCTCGAGCGGCTGCGCTTCGGCTCGCTCGCCGGACGCGGCTCGCTCGCCCTGCACGACCACCTGGTCACCCACTGCACCGCCGGCGACACCGAGGCCGCCGCGGCGGTCGAGCTCGAGACCTGGCAGACGCTCGGACACCTGATCCACCTCGACCCCCACCCCGAAGGAGCCCCCTCGTGAAGCTGCACGAGTTCCCCCGCCACCCGCTCACCTTCGGGCCGAGCCCGGTGCACCGCCTCGACCGGCTGACCGCCCACCTCGGCGGCGCGGCCGTCTGGGCCAAGCGCGAGGACGTGAACAGCGGGCTCGCCTTCGGCGGCAACAAGACCCGCAAGCTGGAGTACATCGTCCCCGACGTGCTGGCCCGAGGCGCCGACACCCTGGTCTCGATCGGCGGCTTCCAGTCCAACCACACCCGGCAGGTCGCGGCCGTCGCGGCGCACCTCGGCCTGAAGTGCCGGCTGGTGCAGGAGAAGTGGGTGGAGTGGGACGACCCGGGCAACGCCCGCGTCGGCAACATCCTGCTCTCGCGGATCATGGGCGCCGACGTGCGCCTGGACGCCAGCGGCTTCGACATCGGCATCCGGCCCTCGTGGGAGGACGCCATCGCCGAGGTGGAGGCCGCGGGCGGCACGCCGTACGCCATCCCGGCCGGCGCCTCGGAGCACCCGCTCGGCGGCCTGGGCTTCGCCAACTGGGCCTTCGAGGTCGCCGAGCAGGAGGAGCGCCTCGGCGTCTGCTTCGACACGGTCGTGGTCTGCACCGTGACCGGCTCCACCCACGCGGGCATGATCGCCGGCTTCGCCGCCCTGGAGGACCTCACCGGCCGCCCGCGCCGCGTGCTCGGCATCGACGCCTCGGCCACGCTGGACAAGACCCGTGACCAGGTGGCCCGGATCGCTCGCAGCACCGCCGCGCTGATCGAGCTCGGCCGCGACCTGCGCGACGACGAGATCACCGTGCTGGAGGGCTGGGCCGGCGACCTGTACGGCGTACCCGTGGAGTCGACGATCGAGGCGATCCGCCTCAGCGGTCGGCTCGAGGCGATGATCATCGACCCCGTCTACGAGGGCAAGTCGATGGCCGGCCTCGTCGACCTCATCACCAGCGGCGAGATCCCCCGCGACTCGACCGTGCTCTACGCCCACCTCGGCGGGCAGCCGGCGCTGAACGCCTACGCGGGGGTCTTCGAGTAGGCGTTCTCCCGCGGTGAAGTTTCACTAGGGCCCTAGTGATCCTCACGCTGGTGACGTGAAGTTTCGTGTCACCAGTGGCAGTTTCACTAGGGCCCTAGTGAAACTGCCAGGGCCTCGTGCTCAGCCCGTACGCCGGGAGGCCCAGTCGCGGATCAGGTCGATCCGCTTCGTGAGCTGCACGGCGGTGGCGGCGGCCGCCGCGGGGCCGCCGCACTCCTTGCGCAGGGCGGCGTGGGTGACGCCGTGGGGCTGGCCGGTGCGGTGGTACCACGCCGCGACGAGGCCGTTGAGCTCGCGCCGCATCGCCGAGAGCTGCTCGTGGGTGGAGGCCTCGCGCACGGGGGTGCCGACCTCCTCGGCGACCGGCGCGCGACGCCGGGCGCGCTCGCTCTGGCGGTGGCGCAGCAGGTCACGCACCTGGTCGGCCTCGAGGAGGCCGGGGATGCCGAGGAAGTCCATCTCCTCCTCCGACCCGACGTGCACCTCTCCCTCGTGGCCGAACTCGGCGCCGTCGTAGAGCACCCGGTCGAAGGTCGCGGCCGAGCCGAGCGCCTCCCAGGGCAGCAGGTCCTGGTCGCCGGAGGCGTTCTCGGCCTGCTGCGCCTGCGCGACCAGGGCGTCCTCGGGGGCGAACAGGTCGCCCTCGTCGGTCACCTTGCGGCCCAGCACGTGGTCGCGCTCGACCTCCATCTGCGAGGCGTGCGCCAGCAGCATCGGCACCGAGGGCACGAAGATCGACGCGGTCTCGCCGCGCTTGCGGGCCCGCACGAAGCGGCCCACCGCCTGGGCGAAGAACAGCGGCGTGGAGATGGTGGTGGCGTAGACGCCGACCGCCAGCCGGGGCACGTCGACGCCCTCGGAGACCATCCGCACCGCGACCATCCAGCGCGAGCCGTCCTCGGTGAAGGCGGCGATCTTCTTGGAGCCGGACTTCTCGTCGGAGAGCACCACGGTCGGCTTCTCCCCCGAGATCGTGGCCAGCACCTTGGCGTAGGCGCGGGCGGAGTCCTGGTCGGTGGCGATCACCAGGCCGCCGGCGTCGGGCACGTGCCGCCTCACCTCGGACAGCCGGCGGTCGGCCGCCTGGAGCACCGACGGGATCCAGGCGCCCTTGGCGTCGAGCGCGGTGCGCAGCGCCTGGGCGGTCATGTCCTTGGTCAGCGGCTCGCCGAGACGGGCGGCGATCTCGTCGCCGGCGCGGGTGCGCCACTGCATCTCGCCGCTGTAGGCCATGAACAGCACCGGCCGCACGACGTGGTCGGCCAGCGCGTGGGCGTAGCCGTAGGTGAAGTCCGCGGCCGAGCGCGGCACCCCGTCGGTGTCGGGGGCGTAGGTGACGAACGGGATCGGGTTGATGTCGGAGCGGAACGGCGTGCCGGTCAGGGCCAGGCGACGCCGGGCCGGCTCGAACGCCTCGCGCACGGCCTCGCCCCACGACAGGGCGTCACCCGCGTGGTGCACCTCGTCGAGGATGACCAGCGTCTTGTAGCGCTCGGTGCGGATGCGGTGCGCCAGCGGGTTCGCGGCCACGCCGGCGTACGTCATGGCGACGCCGACGAAGTCGCCGCTGCTGCGGCCCTTGGCGGAGTAGTTCGGGTCGAGCGGGATCCCGACCTTGGCGGCCGCCTCGGCCCACTGCGTCTTGAGGTGCTCGGTCGGCGCGATCACCGTGATCCGGTCGATCTGGCGCCGCGAGAGCAGCTCGCTGGCCACGGTCAGCGCGAAGGTGGTCTTGCCCGCGCCCGGGGTCGCGACGGCGAGGAAGTCGCGCGGCTCGTCGGCGAAGTACGCCGTGAGCGCCGCCTGCTGCCAGGCGCGCAGCTTGGTGGCGGTGCCCCAGGCGGCACGGTCGGGATAGGCAGGAGGGAGTGCGGGGGTCGGCTCGGGGATGGGCTCGGGGGGCAGGAGTCCGTCGGACAAGGGGGCTAGGACCGCCACTTCTCGTAGGCGGCGTCCATGCGACCGACCTGGCCGGGCGTGAAGAGGCTCATGCAGCGGTCCAGGGAGTAGTCCATGAAGTTGCGCACCGGGTCGGTGCCGGGCGCCGGGCAGGTGTCGCGCGTGGTCTCGCAGTAGTAGCTGGGCTCGCCCTCGGCGGCGGTGTCGGCCACCAGGTCGCCCCGGCTGCCGCAACCGCCCTCAAAGGTGTGGAACAGACCCAGCCAGTGACCGGTCTCGTGGATCACGGTGTCGCCCAGGTCGTAGCCACTGGCACGTCCGCCAGGCAGGGCGGCCACGTTCACGCTGACGTTGTCCAGGCGCGGGGCGCCGGCGTACTGCCAGGGGAACCGTGACCAGCCGAGCATCGGGTAGCCGCTGGGGCCTCCCCCGTTGACGTAGATGTTCAGCGACCCGGCACCACCGCGGTGCAGCCGGCGCTTGGCGCGCTGGTCGCGGGGGCCGTTGTTGTAGGCGTGGTACCACCCGTCGCGCTTGGTGTAGTCGGTGCCGCGCAGCACGAAGCGGTAGCGCGTGGTCGTGCTCTGCGAGCTCTGCCGGGCCGTGAACCCGGCGTTCAGCACCGCGACCAGGTAGCGCAACTTGCGCGGCCCGAGCCTGTTGGCCTCGCCGCGGTGGGTGCCCTTGATGACGTGCACGTAGACCGGCACCTGCACCCGACCGGGCAGGCGCGGGGCGACCTCACGGCGTACGACGTCGGGGGTGGTCTCGATCGCCGGGAGGGCGGCCAGGTCGGCGGCGGTGACGTCGGTGGTGTCGCCGCCCGAGCGCCAGTGGGGCGTCACCCGCTCGGTCGGCACCTCACGCGCGCCACCAGCGCCGGAGCCCGCTCCCCGGCCGGCGGGGGCGAGGACGCTGAGGCAGGGGGCCACCACGGAGGCCGACGCACCGGCCACCGAGAGGCCGGAGGCCGCCACGGACGGCGTCGCGTCGGTGGGCGTCCGGGCCTGGGCGGCCGCGGGCGCGCCGAGGAGGGTGGTCGCCGTCAGGACGACGACGAGGCGGCGGAGCAACGTCACGCGTCGGGTTCCCCGGACTGCATGTCGTCCCAGATCTGCTTGCACTCCGGGCACACCGGGAACTTCTGGGGGTCGCGGCTGGGGATCCACACCTTGCCGCAGAGCGCCACCACCGGGGTGCCGTTGATCATGGCGTCCATGAGCTTGTCCTTCGGCACGTAGTGCGAGAGACGCTCGTGATCGCCGTTGTCCGTGGGCTGGGTGCGCTCCTCGACCCGGGTGTCCTCCAGGACACCGGTGCCGAATCCTGCCGGCTTCTGACTGCTCACGACGAGCATCCTAACGCTCCGGTGACAGCCCCCCGACGTACGCACCGGGTGCTCGGCGAGCCGTCCGGACAGGACGAAACCCCAGGCTCCGGTGGGAGGGAGGGGAGTGCGGAGGGAGGCCGCACCACCGAGGCCTGGGGTCACGTCGGACAGGGGTCAGGCGGCGAGGGCCGCCTTCAGCCGCGCCACGAAGGCGGCGTTGACGGTGCTGTGGCGCACCTCGGGAGTGGTCGCCTCCTCGGCCTTGTCGGCCTCGGCGGGAGCGTCCGTCGTGGTGGCGGGCTCGGTGGCGGTGGTGTTCTCGTCGTGGGTCATCTGCTGCTCCTCGGGGAAGTCGTGGTTCGACGACACGTTCTTGACGGTTCACATACTTGCGGTACGTACTCAGAGTATGTGAACGACCCGACGTACCCAACCCCGACGCGCGTGACGTCACCCACAGGCCTGTGACGTCCGGCACTACAGTGCTGAGGTGGTCAGTCGCGCGCACGCCGAGAAGCTCCTGCCGGGGCTCTCCAAGGTCCCGGGCGGCCGCCGGGCGCGCTACTCCGCGGCCACCAAGGGCGCGCTCCTCGACGTGGCCACCGCGCAGTTCTCCGAGCACGGGTACGCCGGCACCAGCCTGGACGCGATCGTCTCCGGCGCCGAGGTGACCAAGGGGGCGCTCTACCACCACTACAGCGGCAAGCAGGCGGTCTTCGAGGCCGTCTTCGCCCGCGTCGAGGACGAGGCGGCCACCACGATCCGGGAGGCGATCCGCGGCGTGCCGGACCCGTGGGAGAAGGCGCTCGCCGGGCTGGGCGCGTTCCTGGCCGTCGTGCAGGAGCCGACCTACCAGCGGGTCGTGGTGCAGGACGGACCGGCGATCCTGGGCTACGAGCGGTTCCGCGAGCAGGAGGAGCGCTCGGCGTACGGCCTGGTGCTGGAGATCGTCGGGGCCGTGCTCGAGGCCTCCACCGACGTCCTGGACGAGCCGATGAAGCAGACCTTCAGCCGGATCTTCTTCGGGGCGATGTCGGCCGCGGGCGAGAGCGTCTCGACGGCCGAGGACCCCGGCCAGGCCGTGGCCCGCATCGAGGCGGCCATCGGCTTCATCCTGCTGGGCCTGCGCACGCTGTCCGACCAGGGCGTCCGGCTGACCGACCCCGCTCCCGACCCCGCTCCCGGCGGGGACGCCGACGACGCCTGAGCGGTCCTACCGCGTGACCACGACCCGGCCACCGGCCTGGTCGACCGGCACCAGCTCGACCCAGACGTGCCCGGTGGGCACGGTCAGGGCACCCGAGGCGGTGCGGAAGCTCACCGGCGCCGCCTTCGAGCGCTTGGTCCACGTGCCGCGCACGACCTGGCCGCGGTGGAAGAGCATCATCGTGCCCTGGCCGGTGTAGAGCGTCTCGGGCACCTTGTTGCCGGCGGGGTCGAGGTAGCCCGCGTCGCCCTCGCGCACCCGCACGACCAGCACGCTGTCGGGCTGGAAGCGCTGACCCTCGGCAGCGAAGCTGTTGTCGTTGACGTAGCGGCCGCCGGCGTACCTCCACGACGTCGTGTGGTCACGGCTGAAGACCGCGTCGATGCCGGTCGCCCTCGACCCGCCCGGGAAGTCCTTCGCAGTCCCCCACGGCAGGTAGCTCGCGGGCACCACGGCCTCGTCCTTGGCCTTGACCGCGAGCTCGGGCAGCTTGGCCATCAGGTTGTACGGCGAGCGGCGAGCGGAGTCGCGGTAGTAGGAGCTGCCGCCGTTGTCCTCGTCGAAGAACGGCACCTTGGCCGCCTTCAGCCGCGCCAGCGTGGGCGGCGCGGCCCCGCTGGCCACGACGACGGCGTGGGCCGGCTTGACGATGCCGATGTCCGAGGCCCGCATCGAGCGCACGGGCCCCGCGACCGGGGGCAGCTGGCGGTAGAAGAAGACCGCCAGCCGGGTCAGGCCGCCCTCGACGAGCTCCTCGGTGATCAGGTCGGCCTGCTTGAGGCCGAGCTGGGGGGCGCTGCTCGCGGTGTTGTCGATCTTGGTCACCAGCACCGGCCGATCGGGCGTGGCGCCCTGGACGGGCTCACCGGTCAGGGGCCACAGCGCGGCCAGCTTGGCGCCGCCCTCGATGGGCTGGGAGTCCGGCTTCTCGGCGGCGGCGCCCTGGCCGCCGCACGCGGCGAGCGCCAGACAGAGTGCGCTCGTGAGCAGCACGACGACGAAGCGTGCGGACCGTGGGCTCGATCCGCGGGCCGGGAGGCGGGCGTCCATGGCCGACAGCATGACAAAGCGGGCCCTGCCTTCGCGGCAGGGCCCGCCGTTGTTGACGACTAATTCACTGCAGAATCAGATCTTGGCGCCACCGTCGACGTAGAGCGTCTGACCGGTGATGTACGACGCCTCGTCGCTGCACAGGAACGCCGCGGCGGCCGCGATGTCCTCGGGGAACCCGACGCGCTTGACCGGGTTGCGGTCGGCGGCGGCGGCGCGGAAGTCCTCCACGCTCATGCCGACGCGGCGGGCGGTCTCGTCGGTCATCTCGGTGGCGATGAAGCCGGGCGCGATCGCGTTGGCGTTGACGCCGAACTTGCCGAGCTCCAGGGCCAGGGTGCGGGTGAAGCCCTGCACGCCCGCCTTGGCGGCGGAGTAGTTGGCCTGGCCGCGGTTGCCGTTGGCCGAGACGCTGGAGAGCCCGACGATCTTGCCGTACTTCTGGTCCACGAAGGTCTTCTGGACGGCCTTGGTCATCAGGAACGCGCCCTTGAGGTGCACGCCCATGACGGAGTCCCAGTCGTCCTCGGACATCTTGAAGAGCAGGTTGTCGCGGGTGATCCCGGCGTTGTTGACCAGGATGTGCACGCCGCCGAGCTCCTCGATGACGCGCGCGACCGCTGCCTCGACCGAGGCGCCGTCGCTGACGTTGCAGCCCACGCCGATGGCCTTGGCGTCACCGCCGAGGCCGGCGGCCGTGGCGGAGGCGAGCTCCTCGTCGAGGTCGAGCACCGCGACCGCGGCCCCCTCGTCGGCGAAGCGCTTGGCGATGGCAGCGCCGATCCCCCGCGCGGAACCCGTCACGATTGCTACTCGTCCGTCGAAACGACCCATCAGGTCAGTCCTTCCTCGAAGCCTTGTCGGTTGCTCGAAAGCTGTGGTTACTCGCCGGTCACTGTAGTGCGGCGGCGATCCGCTCCGCCCAGGAGTCCCGCTCCGCGGCGTCGGCGTACGTCGTGCGCGGCCAGAAGAACCCGCGCAGCCCGTCGCCCTTGGTGCGCGGCACCACGTGGCAGTGCAGGTGCGGCACCGACTGGGAGACGGTGTTGTTCATCGCCACGAACGACCCCTCGGCCCCCAGCCCGTCGACCATCGCCTGGGACAGCCGCTGCGCGGCGGCCAGGAACGGGTCGCGCAGCCCGGCCGGCAGCTCGGGCAACGTCACCACGTGGGCGCGCGGCACCAGCAGCACGTGCCCCTTGAACAGCGGGCGGGTGTCGAGGAAGGCCACGAGGTCGGGGTCGCTCCAGGCGACCGAGGCCTCGGCCTCCCCCGACGCGATCCTGCAGAACAGGCAGCCGGGCGGCACCGGTCAGCTCATGATGTCGGGCTGCACGTCGGACTTGTGCGCGAGGTCGGAGCCGATCGCGTTGCCCGCGCCGTCGGACCCGGCGACGTGACGCGTGGCCTTCTCGACCCGGATGATGATCGACTTGTAGCTCGGCTGGTTGCTGCCCGTCGCGGTGGCGTCGAGCGGCGTCAGCGGGTTCACCTCGGGGTAGTACGCCGCTGCGCAGCCGCGCGGGGTGTCGTAGGAGACGATCCGGAACGACGGCACGGCGCGCTCGGTGCCGTCGGTCCACTCGCTGACCAGGTCGACGAGGTCGCCGTCGGCGAAGCCGAGGGCGCTGATGTCGTCATCGTGCATGAAGACCACCCGACGCCCGCCGGAGATCCCGCGGTAGCGGTCGCTGAGGCCGTAGATCGTGGTGTTGAACTGGTCGTGGCTGCGCATGCTCTGCAGCACCAGCCTGCCCTCGGGCACCGAGAGGACCTCGAGCGGGCTCGCGGTGAAGATGCCCTTGTCGACCTTGGTCGGGAAGGTGCGGGAGTCGCGGGGCGGGTGCGGCAGCACGAAGCCGCCGGGCTGGTTCACCTTCTCGTCGTAGGCCTCGCAGCCGGGGACGACGTGCGAGATCGCCTTGCGGATCGTCGCGTAGTCCGAGCGGTACGCCGACCACGGGACGTCGCCGGAGGTGCCCAGCGTGGCCTCGGCCATGCTGCAGATGATGTCGACCTCGGAGCGGAGGAACTCGCTCGCCGGCTTCAGCGGGCCGCGCGAGGCGTGCACCGCCGACATCGAGTCCTCGACGGTGACCCGCTGGTCGGTGCCGCCGGTGTGGTCCTGCTCGCTGCGGCCCAGGGCGGGCAGGATCAGCGCCGTGCGGCCGCAGCGCACGTGCGAGCGGTTCAGCTTGGTGGAGACCTGGACGGTCAGCTCGGCGTTCTCCATGGCGGCCTCGGTCACCACGGTGTCCGGCGCGGCCGAGACGAAGTTGCCGCCCATGCCGACGAAGACCTTGGCGACGCCGTCGCGGAAGGCGCGGATCGAGTCGACGGTGTCCAGGCCGTGCTCGCGCGGGGGCTCGAAGCCGTACTCGTCGCGCAGCGCGTCGAGGAAGTGGTCGGGGACCTTCTCCCAGATGCCCATCGTGCGGTCGCCCTGCACGTTGGAGTGGCCGCGCACCGGGCACAGGCCGGCGCCGGGCTTGCCGATGTTGCCCTGCAGGAAGGCGACGTTGATGAACTCCTTGATCGTGGCGACGGCGTTGCGGTGCTGGGTGATGCCCATCGCCCAGCAGTGCACCGTGGCGTCGGAGGCCAGCAGCATGTCGGCCGCCTCGCCGATCTGGGCGCGGGTGAGGCCGGTGGCGCTCTCCACGGCCGCCCAGTCGAGGTCCTTGATCTCGCGGGCCCACTCCTCGAAGCCGGTCGTGTGCCGCTCGATGAACTCGCGGTCGAGCACCGACCCGTCGTTGCCCGCCGCCTCCTCCGCCTCGAGGATCAGCAGGCCGATGGCCTGCCAGAGGGCCAGGTCGCCGTTGATCTTGATCGGCAGGTGCAGGTCGGACAAGCCGGTGCCGGCGATCACGCCCCGGGGGGTCTGCGGGTTCTTGAACTTCTGCAGCCCGGCCTCGAAGAGCGGGTTGATCGAGAGGATCTTGGCGCCGTTCTGCTTGGCGATCTCCAGCGCGGACAGCATCCGCGGGTGGTTGGTGCCCGGGTTCTGGCCGCTGATCACGATCAGCTTGGCCTCGTGCACGTCCTCGAGGCTGACCGAGCCCTTGCCGATGCCGATGTTCTCCGCGAGGGCGACCGAGGTCGACTCGTGGCACATGTTCGAGCAGTCCGGCAGGTTGTTGGTGCCGAAGGCACGGGAGAAGAGCTGGTAGGTGAAGGCGGCCTCGTTGGAGACCTTGCCGGAGGTGTAGAACACCGCCTCGTCGGGGCTGGACAGCCCGCGCAGGGACTCCCCGATCAGCGCGAAGGCCTCGTCCCAGCTGATCGGCTCGTAGTGCGTGCCGTCACGGCGGCGCACGACGGGGTGCACCAGGCGCCCCTGCTGGCCGAGCCAGTAGTCGGTGCGCTTCTGGAGGTCCTCGAGGCTGTTCTGCTCGAAGAAGCCGGGCCCGATGTGGGTGGTGGTGGCCTCCTCGGCCACGGCCTTGGCGCCGTTCTCGCAGAACTCGGCCGGGTGGCGGTGGCCCGGGGCGGGGTCGGGCCACGCGCAGCCCTGGCAGTCGAAGCCGTCGACCTGGTTGAGCCTGAGCAGCGTGCGGGCGGTGCGGGTCACGCCCATGCTCTCCAGGCCGCGCTTCATCGCCACGGCCACGGCGGGGATGCCGGCGGCGTAGTGCTTGGGGGGTCCGACCTCGAGGTCGTTCTCGTCGATGTCGTCGCGGGGTGCGGTGTGTCGGAGGGCCATGCGCCCTTTGTACCCGGCCGTGCCGCCGGCAATCGCGGCGGTACTACGACCATCGCCCGATGGCGGCTCCTCCACCGGTCGCGGGAGCGTGGGGTCATCGCCGGAACCCCGACGACTTCCCCCGGAAGGACCCCTCCCATGTTGCCCACCGCTCCCCGCGCCGCAGGCGCCGCCCTGCTCTCCCTCGCCCTCCTCGGTGCCGGTGCCACCGCCGCCCAGGCCCAGACCCACGCCCAGGGCGGCCGTCCCGAGGTCCGCACCGCGGGCCACTGCTCGTCGTCGACGGTCTGGAAGCTGAAGGCCAAGACCGACGACGGCCGGATCCAGACCGAGTACGAGGTCGACTCGAACCGCAACGGCCACGTCTGGACCGTGGCCGTCAACGACAACGGCGTCCGCGTCTTCACCGGCCGCCGCACCACCCGGGCACCCAGCGGCTCGTTCTCGGTCGAGCGCCGGCTCGCGAACCGCGCCGGCGGCGACCGGATCGTCGCGGTCGCCCGCAACCTCCGCACCGGCGAGCGCTGCGTCGGCTCGCTGACCTTCACGGGCTGAGGCGGTCGACGTGCGACGCGTGCAGCTCTACCTCGCGGCCATCGCCGTGGCGGTCGTCCCGGCGGTGCTCGGCCTCTGGGGCAACGCCTCCTTCTCCCAGGACGTGCCCGTCCGTGTGCCGGCCGGCGTACGGTCCGACGACCGGCAGGTCGAGGCCACCCGCTCCCCCACGCCACGGCCCACCGCGCACCCGACGGCCGCGGCGAACGAGGACCACCACGGCGGCCGCGGACGCGACCACCCCGAGGACGACGCCACCACCGCGAGCGGCTCGGCGACCGAGCCCGGCGACGACCGCGGCCGACGTCACGGTGGCCGCGGCGCCGACGACTCCCCCGCCACGACCGGCGGCACGGACAGGGGCCCATCCACCTCCGCCGGCCACGATGTCGGGGATGATCATGGTGGCGACAGGTCGGGCCGCAGCGGCTCCGACCACAGCGGCGGCGGCAGCGGCTCCGGGCACAGGTCCGGCCACGGGTCCGGCGGAGAGGGAGGTTCGGGTGGCCACGGGTCCGACGACTGATCCCGACGAGCACACGCAGCCGATCCGCGTCGTCGCCTCCCCCTCGACGACGGGACCCGCGCCCGCGGCTCGTCAGGGCTCCCCGGCCGCTCCGGCCGGGGAGCCCACGCCCGCGTGGCTGACCGTCGGCGGTCCCCGATCGACCGCGCCCGTCGGGGCCCCGACGAGCTCGCGGCGGATCGTGGTGCAGCTCGTCGTCGGGATCGCGCTGATCCTGGTGGCGATCACCGTCGGCGGCTCGCTCGCCGCCCGGCGCCTGGCCGAGCGGGAGGCCGTCAACGACGCGGCGAACACCGCCGACGTGCTGGCCGAGACGCTGGTGCAGCCCGCCCTGACCGACCGGCTGGTCGAGGGCGACGCCGCCGCGCGCGCCACCTTCGACGACCTGGTCCGCTCCCGCGTCCTCGGCGAGACCGTCGTGCGGGTGAAGATCTGGAGCACCGACGGGACCGTGCTGTACGCCGACCAGGCCGATCTCGTGGGCCGCACCTTCGGGCTGGACCCCGAGGAGAAGGAGGTGCTGGCCAGCCCCCGCACCGTCGCCGAGATCTCCGACCTGAGCCGCCCCGAGAACGCGCTCGACCGGGCCGTCGGGGACAAGCTCGTCGAGGTCTACCGCCCGGTGTGGACGCCGACGGGCCAGGAGGCGCTGTTCGAGATCTACACGCCGTACGACCAGGTCAGCGCCCGCACCGGCCAGCTCTGGCGCGGCTTCGCGGGGGTCACCCTGACCAGCCTGCTGCTCTTCCTGGTGCTGCTCGCCCCGTTGGTGTGGCACCTGCTCTCGCGCGCCCGCACCGCCCAGCGGCAGCGCGAGGAGCTCCTCGAGCGCACCATCGACGCCCAGGACGGCGAGCGCCGTCGGATCGCCGCCTCGCTGCACGACGGCCCTGTCCAGGACCTCGCCGCGACCTCGTTCGTGATCGCCGGCGCGACCGCCCACGCCGAGGCCGAGGGCCGCGGCGACCTCGTCGAGGAGCTGCGCACCGCCGCCGGCTCGGTGCGCACGAGCATCCGCGCGCTGCGGTCGCTGCTGGTCGACATCTACCCCCCGAGCCTCGCCCGCGCGGGGCTGGCCGTCGCCCTGACCGACCTGGCCCAGACCGTGCGCGCCCCCGGCCTGGAGATCCGGGTGGAGCCCGTCGACGACGCCGCGCTGGGGCTCGACGAGGCCGGTGAGCGGCTGGTCTACCGGGTCGCCCAGGAGGTGCTGCGCAACGCCGCGACGCACGCGGCGCCCTGCACCGTGCGCGTCTCGGTGACGCGCCAGCCCGCCGGCTCCGACCGCGGGCCCGACCTGGTGGTCCTCGACGTGACCGACGACGGGCCGGGCTTCGACGCGCCCCGTGTGCTGGACCGCCCGGCGGCCGGCCACTTCGGCCTGCGCGTGCTCGGCGAGCTCGCCGGCCAGGAGGGCGCGACCCTGGAGGTCGCCACCGCCCCGGGCGAGGGCACCCGCTGGCGGCTGCGCCTGCCCACGGCGTACGCCGACCAGAGGCGGGTGCGGCCGTGACCCGCGTGCTGCTCGTCGACGACCACGCGATGGTCCGCGCCGGCATCGCCGCCCTGCTCGCCTCGACCGAGGACCTCGAGGTCGCCGGCCAGGCCGCCGACGGGGAGAAGGCGGTGCTGATGCGGGCCGAGACCCGTCCCGACGTGGTCCTGATGGACCTGTCGATGCCCGGCGTCGACGGGGTCGAGGCCACCCGCCGGATGGTGGCCGAGGACCCCGACCTGCGGATCGTCGTGCTCACCTCGTTCTCCGACCGCGACCGGGTCAGCGACGCGCTCGCGGCGGGGGCCGTCGGCTACCAGCTCAAGGACTGCGAGCCGGCCGAGCTCCTGGCCGCCGTGCGCGCTGCCGCGGCCGGGCACGTGCCGATCGACCCGCGCGTGGCCCGGATCCTGCTGCCGCAGCCGACGGGGTCCCGCCCGCAGGACCTGCTCAGCCCCCGCGAGATCGAGGTGCTGCGCCTGGTCGCCCAGGGCCTGGCCAACAAGCAGATCGCCCGCTCGCTCGGCATCACCGAGCGCACCGTGAAGGCCCACCTGGGCCGGGTGTTCCGCCAGATCGGCGTCGCCGACCGCACCAGCGCCGCCCTGTGGTCCCGCGACCACCTGGGCCCCGAGCGCCCCTGAGCGAGCCCTCAACAGGCGATCCGGTTTCCCAGGTGATGAACCGAAACCCCCTCCTCACACACCATGCGTCGTGTGTGAAGAGGCAGGACGGGTTCATCACCTGGGAAACCGGCGGCCCCTCAGCAGGCCCGGGCCACCTCGACCGGGTCGGCCGGGTGGTCCAGGGCGTGCGGCTCGTGCTCGCGGCCTCCCGAGCGCTCGGCCCCGACGCCCGCGGCGACCACGCAGGCCATGCCGGCGAGGGCGGCCAGACCGGGCACCTGGCCGAGCATCAGCAGCCCGATCACCAGGGCGATGGCCGGCTCCAGGCTCATCAGGGTGCCGAAGGCGGCGGTGCTGAGCCGCTGCAGGGCCAGCATCTCCAGGGCGAAGGGCACGACCGGCATCAGCACGGCCAGGCCGAGGCACACGAGCAGCAGGTCGGGGGTGACCCGGCCCCACGACTGCGGGCCGACCACCACGGTGGCCACGAGCGCGGCCACCGGCATCGAGATCGAGAGCCCGCGCACACCGGTGACCTCGTCCCCGACGCGCTGCGCGAGCAGGATGTACGCCGCCCAGCAGCAGGCCGCCGCCAGGGCGAACGCGATCCCCACCGGGTCGGCCCCGCCGGCCCAGGGACGGGTCAGCAGCAGGACCCCCGCCAGGGCGAGCGCCGGCCAGGTGAAGCGGTGCCGCCCGTGGCCCCGGGCCACGGCGACGGCGAGCGGGCCGAGGAACTCCACCGCGCTGGCGGTGCCCAGCGGGATCCGCGCAGCGGCGGCCATGAACAGCAGGCTGAGCCCGGCGATCCCGACCCCGAGCGCCATGCAGGCGATCCACGCCGACCGCGCCAGCCGGAGCCGCCACGGGCGCCCGAGCGCCGCCATCAGCACGCCGGCCCAGACCAGCCGCAGCCACCCGGTGCCCTCGGGGCCGAGGCGGTCGAACAAGCCGACCGAGAGCCCGATGCCGAGCTGCACGCAGAGCATCGAGGTGACGGCGAGACCGAGGCCCTGACGGGTGGGGGTGAGAGCCCGCGGCGCGGACCTGGAGGTGCTCATGGACCCATGGAACGCGATCACGACCGTCTGCGTCCACGTGAGAACCAGTGACCTACCGTTCATGATTCCTGCACAATGGCCGGGTGGACACCCGACGCCTGCACCTCCTCCTCGAGCTCTCCCGCCTCGGCTCGATGCGCGAGGTGGCGCACACCCACGGCCTGACCACCTCGACGGTCTCCCAGCAGATCGCCGCCCTCGCGCGCGACTCCGGCACCGCCTTGGTCGAGCCCGACGGGCGCCGCGTGCGGCTCACCCCGGCCGGGCGACGCCTGGCCGACCACGCGGTCACGGTGCTCGCCGCCGTCGAGGCGGCCGAGCGCGACCTGGACCCGGACGCCGAGCCGACCGGCACCGTGCGGGTCGGCGGCTTCGCCACCGCCGTGCAGCGCTCGCTGCTGCCGGCCGTCGCCGCGCTGCGGGAGGCCCACCCGGGCCTGGAGGTGGTGGTCAGCGAGTACGAGCCGCTCGAGGCCTTCCGCCTCCTGGCCGCCGACGACCTCGACCTGGCCCTGACCTACGACTACAACCTCGCCCCCGCGCGGCTGGGGCCGCTGCTGGACCCGGTCGCCCTGTGGAGCGTGCCCTGGGGGCTCGGCGTGCCGTCGGCGGAGGCCGGGCCCGCGGGGCGTCCCGCGGACCTGACCCGCTGGGGCACGCGCCCCTGGATCGTGAACTCGCGCAACACCGCCGACGAGGACGCCGTGCACACCCTGGCCTCCCTGGCCGGCTTCACGCCGCGGATCGCGCACTCCATCGACAGCCTCGACCTGGTCGAGGAGCTCGTCGTGGCCGGCCTCGGCGTCGGGCTGCTGCCCCTGGACCGCGCCACGGGACCCGGCGCCCGCGTGCTGCCGCTGGTGGACCCGCCCGTCGTCCTCACGGCGTACGCCGTGACCCGTCGCGGCCGCGACGGGTGGTCCCCGCTGCGGGTCCTGCGTGACCACCTGACCGCCCAGGAATCCGCCCAGGAATCCGCCCAGGGACCCGTCAGGGGGCCGGGCCGGGGAGACGCCGGGCGGTGAGGGTGCGGAGCTAGCCGGGCCGTCTACCCCTGGAGCGCCATCGGGTCGGCCAGCGGGTCGACCAGCGGGTCGACCAGCGGCTGGGACGCGGCGTCGACGAGCGCGTCGTCCAGCGCGTCGGGGCCGGTGCCGTCCAGCGCGTCGACCTCGGCCTCGCCACCGGCCTGCGCCAGCGCGTCGGCCAGCGGGTCGGCCTGGGCCTCGGTGAGCGCCTCGGTCAGCAGGGCCACCAGGGCCTCGAGCTGGATGTCGGCCGAGGACGAGACCTCCGCGTCGGAGCCGTCGAGGGCCCGGGCGGCGAGCGCGGCCTTGCTGTCGATCAGCTCGGCGATCTTGGTGTCGATCGTCTGGGCGGCGATGATGCGCCACGCGGTGACCGGCTGCTCCTGGCCGATGCGGTGGATCCGGTCGATCGCCTGGGTCTGCTCGGCGTCGGTCCACGACAGCTCGGCGAGCACCACGTTGGAGGCGACCTGGAGGTTCAGTCCCACCCCGGCGGCGGTCAGCGAGCAGACCACGACGGCGACCTCGGGGTCGTGCACGAAGGCCTGGATGTTGGCCTCGCGCACCTTGGGGGTCTGGTCGCCACGGATCGAGGAGTAGCGCAGGCCGCGCTTGGCGAACGTGCGCTCGGCCACGTCCATGACGTCGACGTGCTTGGCGAAGAAGACCACCTTGCCGACGTTGCGGGCCAGCTGGGCGGCGTAGTCGGCAGCGAGCCCCGACTTGGCCTGGCCGATCCGACGCATCATCGAGAACACGTTCTCGTCGCTGTTGGGGCCCGAGCCGTCCTCGCGCTCCCAGGTCGCCACCCGGCGTACGAGCTCGTGGTCGATGCCCTCGACGGTGACGCCGGAGGTGCGGGTGGCCAGCGCGCTCTCGTAGCGCTGCACCATGCGGCGGGCCAGCTCGCGCTCGGCGTCGCGGATCGAGCGCGCGACGTCGTCGTCGAGCTCCACCGGGATGTCGGCGACGCGGCGGGCCGGGATGTCGGCGGCGACGTCGACCTTGCGACGACGCACGATGCCGAGGTCGATCACGCTCTCGCGGGCCGCCTTGTAGAACCCGCGGTCCGCCGGGGTCAGGCCGTTGTCCTCCAGGGACTCCATCAGCTCGGCGCGCGGCTTCTTCTCGTCGATCCAGCCGAGGAACTGCCAGATGGCGCGGAAGTCCTCGATGTCGTTGATCAGGGGCGTGCCGGTCAGGGCCATCAGCAGCGGGCTGCCGATGCGGGCCCGGATGCGGTCGGCCAGCTGCAGCACGTGCTGGGAGCGCTGCGAGGTCTTGTTCTTGATGAAGTGCGCCTCGTCGACCACCATGCCGCGGAAGCCGAGGTCGCCGAGCCAGCCGACGTGCCGGTCGAGCACCTCGTAGTTGACGATCACGATGTCGGCGAAGCCGTCGATGTTCAGGCCGTCGCCGTTGATCACGGTCGCGGGCCGACGGGGCGTCCAGATGCCGGCCTCGCGGGCCCAGTTGGTCTTCACCACGTTGGGCACCACGACCAGCAGGGGGTAGGCGTGCGCGGCCTGCGCGGCCAGCAGCGCCTGGGCGGTCTTGCCGAGGCCGGGCTCGTCGGCCAGCAGGAAGGTGCGGTGACCCTCGCGGGCCGCCTCCACGACCTGCGCCTGGTGGCGCATCAGCTCGTGGGTGCCGGGCGCCCGGAGCGAGACCGGCTCGGGCAGCTCCATGCAGGAGGTGGCGCCGCTGGTGACCTCCTCGAAGGAGCGGAAGAGCGGGCCGAGGAGCTCCCAGGTGGCCAGCAGGCGGGGCTGCACCTCGCGGGTCACGTTGGAGAAGTCCGGGACCAGGAACGGGTTGGCCAGCTGGCGGGAGACCACCGACTGCGGCAGCACCTGGCGGTCGGGGACGACCACGGCGTCGGGGTCCTCCACGACGACGGGCTCGGGCGCGGCCTCCAGGCCGGCGGCCGCGGTCATCTCGCGCTTCATCGTCTTGGCGGCGTCGCCGACGGTCGCGTCCTCGGCGAGCAGCGCCAGCAGCGAGGTGTCCCGGGCGGTCGTCTTGGCGAGGATCGTGGCGATGCCGTCGAGCCGCTTGAGCTGCTCGGTGCGGGAGGACTCCGAGAGCTCGGTGTCGGCCTTGAGCCGCGCCCGCTCCTCACGCATCAGCAGCGCGACCACCTGGAACTTCACCCGGGCCACGTGCTTGACCGGCCCGCGCTGGGCGATCGCCTCGACCTCGCGCACCGCACGCGCCAGGACCGGGATCAGCCCCTCGTTGTCCAGGTCGCGCCCGCGACGGTGGTTGCGGGCTGGCGTGCGGGTGGCGGCACCGCCGCTGCGGCGCCGTTCGCGTCGAGCCAAGGGGCTCCTCCTCCGGAGCAGTCCCCGCCCGAGGCGGGGACGAACCATGTCTGTGACCACGCAGCGCGACCAGCGCGCGGGCGCGGTGCCCGTGACGGCCCCGATCGACCGCCACCAGTCCAGCGACGGGAGGGGCCACGCCTGCGACGACGGGTTCACCGTCAACCGCCGCCGTGGTCCCACCGACCACGAGGCCGGTGTCGCGTCACCTGTGCACCGGGGGCCCGGACGCTCGACGAGCGGGGGCTCGGTGACGGGTGCTGCGCTCCACCTTACCGCTCGCACCCCACCGCGGGGCCAATCCGCCGTACGTGGCGCTCAGTCGCCGTCCAGGCAGAGGCAGAAGGGGTGGCCCGCCGGGTCCCTCAGCACCCGCACGTGCTCCTGCGGCTGGTGCTCGGCCAGGGTCGCGCCCCGTCGCAGCGCGTCCTCGACGGCCGCGTCGAGGTCACCGACCTCGAAGTCGAGGTGCAGCATCGGCCGCTGCCGTCCGGGCTCGGGCGGCCAGACCGGCGGCTCGTAGTCGTCGGCCTGCTGGAACACGACGTACGTCGACCCGCCGGGCGCCGCGAGCACCGTCGTCCCCGGCTCCTCGTGGCCGATCGGCCAGCCGAGGAGGCCGGAGTAGAACCGCGCCAGCGCGGCCGGGTCGGGCGCCTCGACGGCCATGCCCCACCACATCCCCGCCGATCGCCCGCGCATGTCTCCAGGGTGCCGCCCGACCCGGGCGGGTGTCCAGGCTCGGTGCCGAGCCCGGGCGCCAGGCTCAGGGGGCGTCGGTGAGCAGCAGTGCGAGCACCCGGCCGAAGAGGTCGTCGGGCACGCCGGCCGGGTCGATGTGCCGCTCGAGGGCCAGGCCGTTGGCCAGCGCCATCAGCAGCGTGGCCAGCTCCTCGGGCGGCATCGACGGCGTGACGCCCGACTGCGCGAGGTGGCCCGTGATCGCCGCGGTGACGGCGGTGTGCAGCTCACGGCGGCGGTCCAGGAAGGCACCCTCCCGGCTGCCGCTGCGGACCGCCCGCTGCCACAGCTCGAGGAAGAGCAGGTGCCAGTCGCGCTGCTCGTCGGCGGCGACGGTCAGCCGGTCGCCGAGCGCGCGGGCGCGGTCCTCCAGGCTGGTGCCGGTGTCGCTGACGGCCTCCAGGCCCAGGTCGAGGTACGCCGAGACCCGGTCCTGGACCAGCGCGGCGACCAGGTCGTCCTTGCTGCCGAAGTTGGAGTAGACCGCGCCCTTCGTGAACCCCGCGGCCGTGGCCACGTCATCCACGCTGGCGGCGTCGATCCCCTGCCGGGCGAACACGCGCGCCGCGGCGTCGAGCAGAGCGCGCCGCACCTCCTCGCGCGGGGGCCGCCGACGTTGTCCCACCTGGGACTGGCTCACGGTTGACATCGCGACCTAGGATACCGAAAGGTATTGGATACCGTTCAGTATCCATCGGACCCGGAAGCGGGGAACCATGCAGATGTTGCTCCAGGCACAGGTCGAGGACCGGATCGCGCAGACGGTGCGCTGGGGCTTCGGGCACGCCCTGCCCAAGGCGGCCATCGCCGGGTCGGCCCGCAAGGGTGACCTGCACGGCCGGCTGGTGATGGACACCGCCGAGAGCGACGAGGCGCCGCTCGCGCTGTTCCGACAGATCCGCGAGCAGGGCCCCCTGCACCGCGCGAAGTACGCCTACGTCACCGCCTCGCAGGCCGTGGTCAAGGAGGTGCTGACCAGCGGCGACGTGCGGGCCGGCGTCGAGCTGGGCACCGGCAGCGGACCGCTCGGCCGGCTCACCTCCTGGGCCGCCCGCAAGGCGCCGCTCGGGCCGCTCACCCCGCCCTCGCTGCTGGTCACCGAGCCGCCGGACCACACCCGCTACCGCAAGCTGGTGACCCGCGTCTTCAGCGTCCGGGCCGTGCAGGGGCTGCGGGCGCGCACCGAGGAGATCGCGGCCGGCCTGCTGGACGACCTCGCCGCCGACGCGGCCCACCCGGTCGAGCTGGTCAGCCGCTACTGCGCCCAGCTGCCGGTGACCGTGATCGCCGAGATCCTGGGCGTCCCTTCCCACGAGCGCGACCGCGTGCTGCGCTTCGGCACCGGCGCCGCCCCCAGCCTCGACCTCGGCCTGGGTCTCGGTGAGTTCCGCCGCGTCGAGGCCAACCTGGCCGAGTTCGACCAGTGGCTCGGCCGGCACATCGAGGAGGTACGCCGGCACCCCGGCGACGACCTGCTCAGCCAGCTGGTCGCCGCCCGCGACGACCAGGGCGGCGGCCTCACCGACGCCGAGCTCCGGTCCACCGCCGGGCTGGTGCTCGCCGCCGGCTTCGAGACCACGGTCAACCTGCTCGGCAACGGCATCGCCCTGCTCGACCGGCACCCCGACCAGCTGGCGCGCCTGCGCGAGCAGCCCGACCTCTGGGCCAACGCCGTCGACGAGGTGCTGCGGCTGGACCCGCCCGTCCTGCTGACCGGCCGCACGGTGGTCCGCGACGCTGAGTTCGCCGGCGTACGCGTCTCCCGCGGCGCCGTCGTGACCACGCTGCTCGCCGGCGCCAACCGCGACCCCGAGGTCTTCGCCGACCCCGACCGCTTCGACGTCGCACGCGCCAACGCCGCCGACCACGTGTCGTTCTCCTCGGGCCGGCACTACTGCCTCGGCGCGGCCCTCGCCCGCATGGAGGGCGAGGTCGGCCTGCGCGCGATCTTCGACCGCTTCCCCGACCTGGCCCTGGAGCCCGGGGCACGCCGGCGTACGACCAGGATCCTGCGGGGGTACGCCGAGCTCCCGGCACAGCTGAAGGGCTGAGCGGGGGCGGCTCCCGTCGACGGCTGGTCCCGTGGAGCGCTGGTCGGGCGTCAAAACCCGTGGGCACGCCGGAGGATCCTTGGTAGCTTGCGGAGGCCGGACCGAGGGACGAGGAGGTGGTGACCGTGAACGCATCCACACGGGCGCTCTCCTTTTGGGTCACGGCCGGACGGTAGACGTCCGGGAGCGCCACCGCGGCACTCCCGAAAGGCACGACCATGCACCTCACCTCCGAGCACGACCTCGACGGCTACGTCCTCGAGCGCCACTTCCTCCTCGACGAGGTCCCGGGCATCCTCTGGACGCCCTCGCCCACGAGGTCGGCGGCACCGACCCCGCTGATCCTCCTGGGCCACCCCGGTGGCCTCTCCACGATGCGCCCCCGCCTGGAGGCCCGAGCCCGGCACTCGGCCGCGCTGGGCTTCGCCACGGCGGCCGTCGAGCTCCCCGGCAGCGGGGGACGGCCGCGCATCGCCGGCGTCGAACAGGCCCGCGCCGACCTGCGCCAGGCGATCCGGGCGGGAGAGCCGCCGGACGACGACCTCGTCGACCGGCTCGTCCTCCCCCTGGTGGAGCGGGCCGTCCCGGAGCTGCGTGCGGTCCTCGACGACCTCCTCGCCCTCCCCGAGCTCCGCGGACCGGCCGGCATCTCCGGCGGGATCACCGCGATCGGCGTCCGACTGGCCCTGGTGGAGCCCCGCATCGCCGCCGCCGGCCTCTTCGCCGGCAGCTACCTCCCTCGCTCCACGATGGAGGAGGCACGTGGCGTCACGATCCCGCTCCACGTGCTGCTCCAGTGGGACGACCGCGGCAACGACCGGCAGATGGCCCTGGACCTCTTCGACGCCTTCGGCTCCGAGGAGAAGACCCTCCAGGCCAACCTGGGCGGCCACACCGGCATCCCGCCGCACGCCGCGGAGGACGCAGGTCGCTTCTTCGTCCGACACCTGGGCTGACGCACCAGAGCCTCCCCGGTACGCCGGGGAGGCTCTGGTTCAAGAGGGCTGGAGCCGGTGTCCCCACCGGCCCGGCTGGTGTTGCGAAGGAGTCTTCTCGATCGTGCGAAGCCCCTTCTGGTGGAGCTGGCGGGAATCGAACCCGCGTCCTGTGGCGCCGTGCCAGGTCTTCTCCGGGTGCAGTTCGTGATGGTCGCTTTTCTCGGCCCCGGCGCTGCCACGAACAGCTCGCCGACGGGCTCAGTCAGGAAAAAGTCCCGATCAACCCTCCAGACAGGAGTTGATCAGCAAGTCCTCTAGATGACGCCAGGGTCCGGGACGAGGACGGATGCCCGGTCTGACGCTTCGGTCACTGCTCAGGCAGCGAGAGCGAAGTCAGTGCGCTTAGAGTCGGCACTTGTGTTTTCCAGCGGACATTAACGAGTTGACGCTGGCTTCTCGACCCGCTTCTCCTGGGACTAACGTCCCCAGTCGAAACCAATCAGCCCCTCTTGAGTTGTTCTCCGTGGAGTCTAACCGGTTCCGGGCCAGGGATCATTCCCGTTCTCGTGCTGCGGGGGCGAACGCGCTTGCTCCGGACTGCGAATGTGGCCCCCGGGGTTGCACGGGCGTTCCCGTGACGCCGGCGCAACATTCGCACGACGGAGTGCCACCTCAGCGCCGACCTCGGCGGCCACCGCCGTACACCGGCTTGCGAATGTCACCCGTGGGGCTGACGGGACGCCGTGACGTCGCCGGCGCAACATTCGCACGTCGGTGTACGAGGATTCCCTCCCTGGGCCCCGCCCCGCACGACAGACTGCGAATGTCGCTCCTGGAGCTGACGGGACGCTCGCGGGGCGCCGCCTGCACATTCGCAGCGCATCCCAGCCCCGCCCCACCCACAGCCCCCACCCACAGCCCCCACCCCCACACCCCGCCCCCAGCCAGAGGCCTGCCCTACGCCGCACTCCCCTTCCCCACCGCTCGGGCGTACCTCTCGTCTTCGACGGGCTGGCCCTGGAGCAGGGCGGCCCACGGGCCGCCGTGGCCGCGGGCCGTCACCTGAGCGCGACCGAGGACACCCTGCTCGTGGTGCTGCTCGTGATCGCCGTCGCCTGGGCCCTCGGCTGGCTGCTCCCCCGCAAGGCCCGCGCGGAGCACTGAGCCCGCCTACGCTGACGCCATGAGGCGTCGTCTGCTCACCGTCCTGGTGCCCCTGCTGCTGCTCGCGGCCGGGGCACCGGCGCGCGCCGCCGACCCGGTGGTCGCTCCCCTGCCCGTCGGCACCCACGTGGACTACCAGCTGGGTGGGACGCGGGACGTGCCCGCCACCGTCGGGATCGTCGTCCGGGACCGCAAGGCGCAGCCGCTCGCGGGGCGCTACGACGTCTGCTACGTCAACGCCTTCCAGACCCAGCCCGACGAGGCCGCCTACTGGCGCCGCCACCCCGAGCTGGTGCTGCGCAGCGGCGGGCGACCCGTCGAGGACAGCGCGTGGGGGGAGTGGCTGCTCGACCTGCGTACGCCGGCCAAGCGGGCCGCCCTGGCCGACGTCGTCGGCGCCTGGACCCGGCTCTGCGCCGAGCGGGGGTACGCCGCCGTCGAGTTCGACAACCTCGACTCGTTCACCCGCAGCCGCGGCCTGCTGACCGCGGCCCAGACCATCGCCTACGCCCGGACGATCGTCGCGCAGGCGCACGCCGTCGGCCTCGCCGTCGGGCAGAAGAACCTCGCGAGCTGGGACGGGCGCCGCGTCGGCTTCGACTTCGCGATCGCCGAGGAGTGCGGGCGCTACCGCGAGTGCGTCGACTACGTCCGGCACTACGGCCGCCGGGTGCTCGCGATCGAGTACCGCCTCGCCGACTTCCGCTGGACCTGCGCGCACTACTCCCGCGGCCTGCCGGTCGAGCTGCGCGACCTCGGGCTCACCCCCGGCGGCGTCCACCGCTGGTGCTGAGCCGCTTGGACCCGCTGGGTCAGCCCGGCTCGGGCAGGCCGAAGAGGCCGACGCCGTTGTGCCACAGCACCCCGCGCAGCCAGTCGTCGTCCAGGCCCGGGTGGCGCTCGCACAGCCGGGCCAGCCCCTCCAGCGCCTCCAGGTAGGCGTAGGGGATCGTCGGGAAGTCGCTGCCGAAGAGCACCTTGGGGCCGGCGTCGACCAGCCGGGGCAGCAGCGCGTCGGGGAAGGGTGAGTCCCCGTCGAAGAACTCGGTGAACACCATGGTGGTGTCGAGCCGCACGTGGTCGTGGGTCTCGGCCAGGGTGAGGAACTCGGCGTACTCCGGGGCACCCATGTGGGCCACCACCACGGCGAGCCGCGGGTGCCGTCGCAGCAGCCGCGCCAGGTGCTCCGGGCCGGTGAAGTCGTTGCCGATCGGGCCCGAGCCGACGTGGATCACGACCGGGGTGCCGGCATCCTCGAGCGCCCCGAAGGGTGCGTCGAGCAGCGGGTCGTCGAGCCGGAACTCCCCCACCTGGGTGTGCAGCTTGAAGACCTGCACACCCGCGGCGACCAGCTCCGGGACGTACGCCGCGGCCTCGGGCTCGGGGTAGAAGGTGGCGCTCCACAGGCAGTCCGCGAGACCGGCGGCGAAGTCGCGCGCCCAGTCGTTGAGGTAGCCGGCGATACCCGGCTTGTGGGCGTAGGGCAGCGCCGAGAACCGGCGTACGCCGAAGGAGCGCAGCTGCTCCACCCGCTCGTCGTGGCTGCCGCGGTAGCGGATCGGCCACTCGCGCCCGATCTTCGGCCCGGCCTGGTCGAACTGCGCCCACACCTTGGCCTGGATGTTGGGCGGCAGGAAGTGCACGTGGACGTCGAAGATCCCCGGGAGGCCGAGGTCGCGCCAGAAGGCGACGGTCTCCGCGACCGGCTCGCCGCCGGCCGTCGTCCCCAGGGTCACTCGACGCCCTTGAGCTGCCGCCCCAGCGCCATCTGCTTCTCGCGGTTGGCCTGCTTCTCGGCCAGCGCGTGCCGCTTGTCGTAGGTCTTCTTGCCGCGCGCCAGCGCGATCTCGACCTTGGCGCGGCCGTCCTTGAAGTACAGCGACAGCGGGATCAGGGTGGCGCCGCGCTCGTTGACCTTGCTCTCCAGCCGGTTGATCTCGGCCCGGTTGAGCAGCAGCTTGCGCACGCGGCGCGGCTCGTGGTTGGTCCAGGTGCCCTGGGTGTACTCCGGGATGTGCACGCCGTGCAGGTAGGCCTGCCCCTCGTGGATCTCGGCGAAGCCGTCGACCAGCGTCGCCCGCCCGGCCCGCAGCGACTTCACCTCGGTGCCGACGAGCACGAGCCCCGCCTCGAGGGTGTCGTCGATGTGGAAGTCGTAGCGCGCCTTGCGGTTCTGCGCGACGAGCTTCTGACCCTTCTCCTTGACCATGGGCCCATCCTCTCAGCCGCGGCCACGCGGCAACCGCTGGGAGGGCTCAGCCGATGTAGGACATCGGGTTCACCGGCTGGCCGTCGAGCAGCACGGTGAAGTGCAGGTGGCAGCCGGTGGACCAGCCGGTCGTGCCGGCGTACCCGACGGTCTGGCCGCGGGAGACCTTCGCGCCGCTGCCGACGGCGTAGGAGGTGAGGTGGTTGTAGACCACGGTCATGTTCTTGCCGTTGACCTGGCCGACGTCGAGGTAGAGGCGGTGGCCGTAGACGTCGGACCACTGCTCGGAGATCACGGTGCCGGCCCGCGAGGCCCGGTTGGCGGTCCCGCAGGGAGCGTGGAAGTCGGTGCCGTCGTGCAGGCCCCAGTAGCCGTAGATCGGGTGCTTGCGCCAGCCGTACGCCGAGGTGACGTAGCCCGGCACGGGCGCCAGCAGGACGCCGCCGGAGTCACCGCGGTAGCCGCCCCTCTGGCGGGCTGCCCGGGCCATGATCAGCGTCCGGATGCGGCTCTCCTGGCCCTTCAGCGTGCGCAGCTGCACGGCGTCGGCGCGCCGTGCCCCGGCGGCCTGGGCCTCGGCGGACCGGCGGCCCGCGACCAGGCGAACCACCTCGGCCCGCGACGCGACGGCGGTGCGCTCGAGGGCCTGCTTGGTGACCAGCTGGGCGGCCGCCGCTCGGCGTTGGCCGGCGACGACGCCCTTGGCCTTCTCGACGCTCGCCTCCTCGGCCACCATCGCGGCCCGGGCCGCCTTGAGCGCGGCGAGCTCGGTGGTCTGGCGGCTCATCAACGAGTCGACGGTGTTCAGCTGGCTGGTGACCTCGGCGGGGTCCTGGGAGTTCAGCATCACCGAGAGCCCCATCAGGGCCGGGTCGCCGGCGGCG
The DNA here is from genome assembly GCA_963750435.1 of uncultured Actinomycetota bacterium. Classification (GTDB taxonomy): domain Bacteria; phylum Actinomycetota; class Actinomycetes; order Propionibacteriales; family Nocardioidaceae; genus Marmoricola. The sequence continues at coordinate 215,380 of CAVVQW010000025.1, forward strand.
TAGTTGCTGGCGGCCAGGCGGCCGATCGCGGCGCGCCCCTCGACCACGCGGTCGCGGGCGGCGTCCAGGGCGACGCGGGCGGCGGCGAGGCGGCGCTCGGCCACCTGGAGACGTCCCTGGGCGAGCGCGTCGGCGAGAGCGGCGGCCTGCAGCCCGCGCTGGGTGGCCTCCAGCCGTCGCTGCGCGCCGGCGAGCGCGGTGCGGGCGGCGACCAGGCGTCGACCGGCCGCGGCGAGGGCCTTGCTGGACTCCTCGAGGTCGCCCTGGGCGTTCTTCACCCGGCCCTGCACCTGGTGCTGCCGGTCGCGGAGCCCGTCCTGGGCCGAGGCCGGCGCGGAGAGCAGCGGGGCGCCGAGCACCAGCGCCGCGAGGGACGCGGCGACGACGCGCGAGGGGAAGGTGCGCACAGGAAAGCCGTTCATCTGGGGAAGAAGTGAACGCTGCGACGCTAACCCGCGACGATCACACTTTGAGGTATTTGCGGGTCATCACGAGTGTCGGCAGCAGGGTGAGCAGCACCCCGAGGATGCCGATGCCGGCGATGGCGGCGTAGGAGTCGTTCCAGTCGACCCACTCCACGATCGTGGAGGTCGGTCGCAGGCGGCCGTAGATGACGACGTACATGAAGGCGAGCACCGCGCCCGCCGCCAGGGCCACGCCGACCAGCGCCGCGATCAGCGTCTCCATCAGGAACGGCAACGAGATGTAGAGGTTGGAGGCGCCGACCAGCTTCATGATGCCGATCTCCTTGCGACGGGCGTACGCCGCCATCCGGATGGTGTTGCCGACCTGGAGGATGGCCGCGACCAGCAGGAACGCCGCCACCGCGACCGCTCCCCACTTCATCACCGTCATCCAGAAGTAGATCGGCTTCAGCACCTGCCGCAGGTCGCGCACCGCCGCCACGCCGGGCATGGAGGACAGCTGCTGCTCGACGCCGCGGAACTCGTTGGGGTCCTTGAGCCTGACCCAGTAGGACTGCTGCATGTCCGAGGCCTTGACCGTCGAGTAGACCTCCTGCTGCGCCTTGTCCTGGGTCAGGTAGACGCGCTTCCAGGTCTTGAACGCCTGGTCCTTGCCCTGGAAGTACTCCGAGGAGACCTCCGGGTGGGCGTCGATGACCTGCTTGATCGCCGCGCGCTGCGGGGCGGTCACCTCCCCGCCGGCGCAGTTGGGGGTCTTGGAGTTGGCGTTGCACATGAACACCGTGATCTGGAGCTTGCTGCCCCAGAACCGCTCGGCCTTGTCGGCCTGGGAGTTCAGGAGCAGGGCCATCCCGACCAGGGTCAGGGAGATGAAGATGGTCACGATCAGCGCCACCGACATGGAGACGTTGCGTCGCAGGCCGGTGCGGGTCTCGGAGAAGACGTACCTGAGCTGCATGGGGAAGGAGCTCCTCTCAGTGCTGGTAGCCGTAGACGCCGCGGGCCTGGTCGCGGACGACGCTGCCGTCGGCGAGCTCGATGACGCGCTTGCGCATCTGGTCGACGATGCCGGAGTCGTGGGTGGCCATCACCACGGTGGTGCCGGTGCGGTTGATCCGGTCGAGCAGCTTCATGATGCCGATGCTGGTGCTCGGGTCGAGGTTGCCGGTGGGCTCGTCGGCGATCAGGATCTTGGGCCGGTTGACGAACGCCCGCGCGATGGCGACCCGCTGCTGCTCGCCGCCCGAGAGCTCGTCGGGCATCCGGCGGCCCTTGCCCTGGAGGCCGACCAGCTCGAGGGTCTCGGGGACCACCTGGTTGATGTGCGACCGCGGCTTGCCGATGACCTGGAGGGCGAACGCGACGTTCTGCGCCACGGTCTTGTTCGGCAGCAGCCGGAAGTCCTGGAAGACGGTGCCGATCTGGCGGCGCAGGCCGGGCACGCGCCAGCCGCGGAGCTTGTTCAGGTCGCGGTCGTCGACGAAGACCTGCCCCCGGGTCGCCCGCAGCTCGCGCAGGACCAGGCGCAGGAAGGTCGACTTGCCCGAGCCGGACTCGCCGACGAGGAAGACGAACTCGCCCGCGGCGATCTCGGCGCTCACGTCCCGCAGGGCGGGTCGTGGGTGCCCGACGTAGGTCGAGGAGACGTTCTCGAATCTGATCACGGGAGGGGGTGCGGCCGGGCTCGGGAACAGGACGTTGGTGGGGCTGGTGGTGCTGGTGTGACGTGCTCGTCCGACGGCTGGTCGAGCATAGGTGAGCGGCTCTACGGTTGGGCGCATGCGCGTTTCGTCGGCCCGTCGCCCGTCCCGGTCTCCCTGGCCGCTCGTGGCCGTGGCCGTCGCGGTGCTGCTGACCGCCTCGGCGTGCGGCGGCTCCGACCAGCCGCCGAAGGCCGCGCCCAGCGCCTCCCCCACCCCGCTGGCCCGGCTGAACACCACCTCGATGCAGGTGCCGCGGATCGAGTTCTGCTCCCTGGTCCCCGGCTCGGCCGTCGACGACGCGGTCGGCGGGAAGCCAGCGTCGAAGGACGCCTGGGGCAACGGTGACGAGCAGGCCCTGCCGGGGGTCGGCACCGACGTGGTCCACGAGCTCGGCTGCTCCTGGACCGGCGCGGCCGACGGCACCGGACCCGCCACCACCGCCCGTGCCTGGGTCTTCGCGCGGCCGGTCGAGGCGGCGTACGCCCGCAGCGTGGTGGCCGCGAACCGCGGGGTCCGGGGCTGCCGAGCGGTGCAGGGAGCGGCGTACGGCGCCCCGACGACGACGCAGGTGTGCTCGCTCCGCGGGGCCGCCGGGCGCACCCAGCGGGTGCGGCACGCCGGCCTGTTCGGGCAGACCTGGCTGACCTGCGAGCTCCAGGGACCCCCCGTCGCCGACCTGCGCGCGCGGGCCGACACCTGGTGCGTCCAGGTCGCCAACGCCCTCGACACGGCGCGCTGACCACTAGCGTGCGGCTACGGGCCCACCCGCGGGCCCCCGCTCGAGAGGGAACCACCTCCCATGTCGCACCGCCGCTCCGCTGCCCTCCTCGCCGGCGCGCTCACGCTGGCCACGACCACCTCGCTGGCCGGCCTGAGCGCCCCCACGACGGCCGCACCACCGCCCGACGTCTCCGGCGACCGCGCCCCCGCCGCCCACCTCGGCAACGGTCTGGGCCGCCTCGTCGCGCAGTCCGAGCAGTCCGGCCGCCGGCGCAGCGCCGGCTTCCTCGCCGACCAGGCCTCGCTCGCCGTCCGTGACGCCGCCGGGCGGGTGCTCGTGCAGCTGACCCCGCACGCCGGTGTCGACCGCGCGGCCTTCCGGGCCACCGCCGAGCGCCTGGGTCTGGTCGTCCAGAACACCGACGACACCACCGGCATGCTCGAGGGCTTCGTCCCCCTCGACCGGGTGACCGACCTGGCCGCGCTGCCCGACACCGGCACCCTGGCGCAGTCGCTGCGGCCGCAGACCAGGGCCGGCTCGGCGGAGAGCCAGGGTGTGGCGCTGCAGCGGGCCGACCGGGTCCAGCGCCGCGGCGTCGACGGGCGCGGCGTGACGATCGGCGCGATCTCCGACACCTACGACACCGCTACCCAGACCCTCACCGGGCAGCCGCTGACGGTGCACGCGCGCGACGACGTGCGCTCGGGCGACCTGCCAGGCCGCGGCAACGCGGCGTACCCCACCCCGGTCGTGGTGCTCGAGGACAGCGAGGACGCCCCCACCGACGAGGGGCGCGCGATGCTCCAGATCGCCCACGACGTCGCCCCGGCGAGCAAGCTCTGCTTCGCGACCGCCAACAACGGCGTGCTCGGCTTCGCCGACAACATCCGCCGCGTCGCCGACCCGAAGGGCCGCTGCCGGGCCGACGTGGTCGTCGACGACATCGTCTACTTCGACGAGCCGATGTTCTCCGACGGTCCGGTCGCCGAGGCCGTCGACGACGTCGCGCGCCGCGGCGTGCACTACTTCAGCGCCATCGGCAACAACGGGCGTCGGCAGGGCTGGGACTCCGCCGTGCGCCTCGTCCCCGCCCGTCAGGGCGTGCGTGGCACCAACCTCGACCTCTCCGACGTCGACCCCGCGCTCTACAGCGGCGGCTTCCAGGACCTCGACCCCGGTGCCGGCACCGACGTGGCGCAGGACGTCACCGTCGGCCCCGACGGCGGCATCTTCGACCTGCAGTGGGACGACCCGGTCGACGTCGACGGCGCGACGTACGGCGACCCGCTGCTGTCGCAGGACAGCGAGCTGACCACCGCGAACCCCAGCCGCACCTTCCCGGTGCAGGTGCCCGCCGGCCTGGTCGGGCGGCAGGTCGAGTTCCGCGCCGACGGCATCCCCTCCGGCAGCACCGACGTCGTGCTGTCGGTCACCGCGCCCGACGGCACCGACCTCGGCACCGTCGACCAGGGCGTCTCGCCCGAGACCCTGACCACGACGGTCCGGCAGGCGGGCCGCTACACGGTGACCGTCACCGGCTTCGAGGACGAGAGCGGCGCCGCCACGGGCCCGTTCTCGGTCCTGGCCCGCCCGATCCTGGCGCCCTCGAAGGTCACCACCGACTTCAACGTACTGGCCTTCGACGCCGACGGCGCCTTCCTCGGCTCGTACGCCGACGACAACCGGCTCAGCGGCCGCCCGTCGGAGATCGGGCCGGTCGGCGGGGTCTCCCAGGTGCAGCTCGTCGTGGCCCGCGCGGGCACCGGCCCTGTCGGGGCGACCCGGCTGCGCAACGTGCTCTTCGACGACCTCCACTTCAAGGAGTACGCCGACCCGCTGGCGCCGGCCACCTTCGGCCACGCGGTCGCCGGGGGCGCGACCGGCGTCGCGGCGTACGACCCGTTCCGGTCCTACCTGCCCGAGCCCTACACCTCGCCAGGCGGCGACCTGCCCGTCTACTTCGACGCCGCCGGCCAGCGCTACGCCAAGCCCCAGGTGCGGCGGGTGCCGCAGGTCGCGGCCACCGACGCGGTCAACACGACCTTCTTCGGCAACGACACCGCCCGCGACCCCGACGCCCAGCCCAACTTCGGCGGCACCAGCGCGGCCGCGCCGCACGCCGCCGCCGTGGCGGCCCTGGTGCTGCAGAAGGCCGGCGGCGGTCGGGCGTTGAGCCCCACGAGGCTGCGCGACCGGCTGAAGGCCTCCACCTTCGCCCACGACCTCGACCCCACGCTCGCCCGTGGCTCCTCCCAGGGGCTGCTGGTCCAGGCCCGTGGCGACCAGGGCAACGAGGGGTCCTCGATGCCGGGGTCGATCGACGACCCGCGGTTCTTCCGGGTCAGCTACACCGGCAAGGTCCCGCTGAAGCAGATCACCTTCTACGGCGAGACCGCGAGCCCCACCGCCCTCGGCGTCCGCGAGCCGCCGGCCTCCGACGGCATCGTGTTCGACCCGCGGCCGCTGGCGGCCTCGCCCGACTTCTTCGAGGGCGGCTTCCCGTTCACGATCGGTCAGGTGTTCGGCGGGCTCCGCGCCACCCAGGTGGCGGCCAGCTTCTCGGTGCCGGCCGGCGGTGACTCAGCCCAGGGGCAGTACCGCCGGATGACGGTGCGCTTCGGCTCCGGCCTGCGCCGGGGCCAGGGCGTGAAGTTCGGGGTGGATCGCGACCTCGCGGTCTCCGGCTTCGGCGGCTCCGACGAGGGCAACGGCGCCGACGAGCTCGGCGGCGCCACCTTCCTCCCGTCGGGCACCGTGGCTCCCGAGGGCCTGTCCTTCGTGGCCACCCGCACCGACGGCAGGCTGGTCCGCGGCCGACTGGCCAACCGCCTGGGCGCCGGGTTCAGCCCGGTCGACGGCTACGGCCTCGTCGACGCGGAGAAGGCGGTCTTCGGCAGCCGCTGACACCGCGGCCCCCGCCGACGGGGGCGCTCCTCGCGCGAGGCATGCTGGTAGCCGCATTTCGCCGACCCCGAGGAGCTCCCCATGGCCACGTCCACCCAGGTCCGGCTCGCCCGGCGACCCGTCGGCGAGCCCGACGACGCGACGTACTCCTTCGAGGAGCACGAGCTGCCCGCCCTCGAGGAGGGCCAGCTGCTGCTGCGGGTCGTCTACCTCTCCCTCGACCCCTACATGCGCGGCCGCATGAGCGACGCCCCGTCGTACGCCGCCCCCGTCGAGGTCGGCGCGGTGATGGAGGGTGCCACCGTGTGCGTGGTCGAGGAGTCGCGCCACCCCGAGTGGCAGGTCGGCGACGCCGCGCTGTCCTACTCCGGCTGGCAGAGCCGCGCGGTCAGCGACGGCACCGGCCTGCGCCGGCTCGACCCCACCCGTGCCCCGATCTCCACCGCCGTGGGCGTGCTCGGCATGCCCGGCTTCACGGCGTACGCCGGGTTGCTGGAGATCGGCAAGCCGCAGCCGGGCGAGACCGTGGTCGTCGCCGCGGCGACCGGCCCCGTGGGCTCGGCCGTCGGCCAGATCGCCCAGGTCAAGGGCGCCCGCTCGGTCGGCATCGCCGGCGGCGAGACCAAGCGGCAGGCCCTGCTCGACGAGTTCGGCTTCGACGTCGCCCTGGACCACCGCTCCCCCACGTTCGCCGCCGACCTGGCCGACGCCGTGCCCGACGGCATCGACGTCTACTTCGAGAACGTCGGCGCATCGGTCGCCCGCGAGGTGTTCAAGCACGTCAACCTGCACGCCCGGGTGCCCGTGTGCGGCCTGGTCGCGGACTACAACCGCACCTCCGCCCCCGAGGGCCCCGACCGCCTGCCCGGCTTCATGGGCCTGGTGCTGCGCAAGAGCCTGCAGGTGCGGGGGTTCATCCAGAACGAGTTCACCGCCTCGCACGGCCGCGACTTCGTGCGCGACATGTCGGCCTGGGTCGCCGAGGGCAAGGTGAGCTACCGCGAGGACGTCGTCCAGGGGCTCGAGGCCGCCCCCGAGGCGTTCCGCGGGCTGCTGGCGGGACGCAACTTCGGCAAGCTGCTCGTGCAGGTCTCCGAGGACCCGACCCGGTGACCCAGGCCCCCGCCCCCGCCTCGGGCTCGGGGCCGGTGACGGTCTCGATCGTGCGCCACGTCGCCCCGGACCACGCCCACCAGATGCTGGCCTGGGTGCGCGCCGGGTCGTCGCTGGCCGAGCGGTTCGACGGGTTCCTCGGCACCGGCTGGGTGCGCCCGCGGCCGGAGTCCGACGAGTGGCACATGCTCTACCGGTTCACCGACCACGCGTCGCTGGACCGCTGGGAGTCCTCGGCGCAGCGGGAGTGGTGGCTCGGCTCGGCGCAGGGGCTCGTCGGCGAGTCGCGCGTGGAGCGGCGTACGGGCATCGAGGGGTGGTTCGACGAGCCCCTCGAGGTCGACGTCGAGGACCTCCGCCCCCAGGCCGCCGCTCCCCCGCGGTGGAAGCAGGCCACGGTGATCTGGCTGACCTTCTTCCCGCTCAGCCTGGTCCTGGGCTCGCTGCTTCTCCTCACCGGCTGGCACGTGAACATCGTCGTCCGCACCCTGATCACCACGCTGGTCGCGACCCCGATCATGACCTACGGCCTCCTTCCGTGGATGACCCGCCGCTTCGACTGGTGGCTGCACCCCCGCCCCTGAGAGGGCGGAGGGGCAGGGCAGGGCAGGAAGGCAGCCCGTACGCCGAGACGGCGCGCATGTCCGGCGACACGGCGCGCATGTCCGGCGACACGGCGCGTGTGTACGGCGACACGGCGCGCGTGTCCGGCGACACGGCGCGTGTGTCCGGTGAGACGGCGCGCATGTCCGGCGACACGGCGCGTGCGTCCGGTGACACGGCGCGTGTGTACAGCGAGACGGCGCGCATGTCCGGCGAGACCGCACGCCTGCGTACCCCCGCGCCGTCTCGGCGTACCCCCGCGCCGTCTCGGCGTACACCCGCGCCGTCTCGGCGTACACCCGCGCCGTCTCGGCGGATGTGGGTACTCCGTCGGCAACCCGACGAGAGGAGCGGCCTGATGCCGAAGGCCTGGAACGACAAGCGCGAGCGTCAGTACGAGCACATCAAGGACGGCCTGGAGGACCAGGGGCGCGACGAGGACACCGCCTCCGAGATCGCCGCCCGCACGGTGAACAAGGAGCGTGCCCGGGCCGGGGAGTCCGAGGAGGCGAGCGCGACGTCGACCGAGGACCTGTCGTCCGGCCGTCGGGGTGGCCTGCGCTCGCACCGGGGCGCCGGCGGACGCACGAAGGCCCAGCTGTACGCCGAGGCGCGCAAGAAGAACGTCGAGGGCCGCTCGACGATGACCAAGGCCGAGCTGGAGAAGGCCGTCGACGACTGACCCGATCCCAACCGGTCCCAGCCGGCCGGCTGCTAGCTGTTCGCCGCCGCCTCGGCCGCGTCGGCGCCGCGGCGCCAGCGGATGCCGGCCTCGAGGAAGCCGTCGATGTCGCCGTCGAAGACCGAGCTCGGGTTGCCGACCTCGAAGCCGGTGCGCAGGTCCTTGACGACCTGGTAGGGGTTCAGCACGTAGTTGCGCATCTGGTCGCCCCACGAGGCCTGCACGTCGCCGCGCATCTCGTCGAGGTGCGCCTTCTCCTCGGCCTTCTTGCGGGCCAGCAGCTTGGCCTTGAGCACCACCATGGCGCTGGCCTTGTTCTGCAGCTGCGACTTCTCGTTCTGGCAGGACACGACCGTGCCGGTCGGCAGGTGGGTCAGGCGCACTGCCGAGTCGGTGGTGTTCACCGACTGGCCGCCCGGGCCGCCGGAGCGGTAGACGTCGGTGCGGATCTCCTCGTCGGGGATCTCGATCTCGTCGGTCTGCTCGAGCACCGGGACGACCTCGACGGCCGCGAAGCTGGTCTGGCGGCGGCCCTGGTTGTCGAACGGGCTGATCCGCACGAGCCGGTGGGTGCCGGACTCGACGCTCAGCGTGCCGTAGGCGTACGGCGCGTGGATCGCGAACGTCGCCGACTTCAGGCCCGCCTCCTCGGCGTAGGAGGTCTCGAAGACCTCGACCTTGTAGTCGTGCTGCTCGGCCCAGCGGACGTACATCCGCATCAGGGTCTCGGTGAAGTCCGCCGCGTCGACCCCGCCGGCGCCGGCGCGCAAGCTGATCAGGGCCTCGCGGGCGTCGTACTCCCCGTTCAGCAGCGTGCGGACCTCGAGGTTCTCCACGGACTTGTGCAGCTTGGACAGCTCGGCCTCGGCCTCGGCCATCGAGTCGGCGTCGCCCTCCTCTTGCGCGAGCTCGACCAGGACGCCGAGGTCCTCGAGCCGGCCCTCCAGGCCCTCGAAGCGGTCGACGGTGCCCTGCAGGTGGCTGAGCTTGCCGGTGACCTTCTGGGCGTTGGCCTGGTCGTCCCACAGGTCGGGGGCCGCTACGGCGTCGCCGAGGTCGGCGATCTCGCGGTGCATGCCCGCGATGTCGAGGACGGACCCGATGGTCTTCATCGTCGCCTGGAGCTGCTTGATCTCGGAGTCGAAGTCGGTGGCTGCCACAAGGGGCAAGGTTACGTGCCCGACGGTCAGCGGCGGAATCGCCTGCCCTCAGCCCACCGGCTCGATGTCGGCCGCCGGCAGCCAGCGGGCCACCGTGGCCCACCCGACCGCGTCGATCCACACCACCGAGACCACGCGCCCCTCCCAGCCCCGCTCGGTGCGGCACCACTCGACGAGCAGGCTGGGCTCGCCGGCGACGCGGCAGTGCCGGGCCGGGCCGGCCGGCACCGCGGCCGACGGTGCGGGCTGCCCCTGGGGCTGGGGCTGGGGGGTCGGGGCCGCGGTCGCGTTCTGGCGCGCGATGCGGTCCGCCAGCGTCCCGTGGTCACCGCTCCCGTAGCCTCCGCGCATCTGCCCATGATGGCACTTGTTCGAACACCTGTGCGACCGGCCGAGCCTCCGGACCGGGCGAGACCCGGCTCACACCGGCGTAACGACGCCCCGACCAGCACGTTTGACCCAGCACCACGACCTAGGAGAGTTCTCGATGAGCACACGTTCGGTCTTCATCTCGGGCGCCGCTGCCGGCATCGGCCGGCGTACGGCGCTGAGCTTCGCCGAGCGGGGGTGGACCGTCGGCGCCTACGACATCGACGAGGCCGGGCTGGCCTCGCTCGCCGAGGAGGTGCGCCCGCTGGCCGGCTCGCTGGTCACCGACCGGCTCGACGTCACCGACGCCGAGGCGTTCGCGGCCGCCGTGACCTCGTTCGTCGCCGAGGCCGACGACCGCCTCGACGTGCTGGTCAACAACGCCGGCATCCTGCTGGCGGGCCCGTTCGAGGACCACGCGGCCGCCGACCACCACCGCGAGATCGACATCAACGTCAAGGGCCTGGTCAACGGCGTCCACGCGGGCTTCCCCCACCTGGACCGGACCCCCGGCTCGGTGGTGGTCAACCTGGCCTCCGCCTCGGCGATCTACGGCCAGGCCGACCTGGCGAACTACAGCGCCACCAAGTTCTTCGTGCGCGGCCTGACCGAGGCCCTCGACATCGAGTGGAAGCGGCACGGCATCCGGGTGGTCGCGATCTGGCCGCTGTTCGTCGAGACCGCGATGACCGCCGACATCCGCACGGGCACGACGGACTCGCTCGGCATCCGCCTGCGCCCCCAGGACGTCGCCGACAAGATCCTCGAGGCCGTCGAGCAGCCGCGGCTGCGGCGGGCGCTGCACCAGGTGCACTACCCGGTCGGCTTCCAGACCAGCGCGATGACCCTCGGTGCCCGCTTCTCCCCCGCCTGGCTCACCCGTGCGGTGAACAAGCGCCTCGCCGGCCACTGAGGTCGACGAGGCGCCCCGGAGCCGCCGTCCCGCTCAGACCCAGTCGGGCCTGAGCGGGAAGTGGCTGGTGCCGTCGTCCTCGGTCTTGGTGGCCAGCACCTGGTGCAGCTGGATCTCGTTGCGCTCGAAGCCCATCCGCGAGCCGGCCATGTAGAGGCCCCACACCCGGGCCGTGCCCTCGCCCACCTCGGCGACGGCCTCGTCCCAGTGCGCCTCCAGGTTGGCGCCCCACCCGGCGAGGGTGTGGGCGTAGTGCACGCGCAGGTTCTCCTCGTGCTGCACCTCGAGGCCGGCGTCCTGCATCTCGGTGATCATCCGTCCCGAGCCGGTCAGCTCGCCGTCGGGGAAGACGTAACGGTCGATGAACGCCCCCGTCGCCGTGGGCTTGTTGTCGGGCCGGGTGATCGAGTGGTTCAGCAGCCGGCCGCCCGGACGGAGCCTGCTCTTGAGGAACTCGAAGTACGACGCGTAGTTGTCCACGCCGATGTGCTCGGTCAGACCGATCGAGCTGACCGCGTCGAAGGCGGTCTCGGTCACCGCGCGGTAGTCGAGGTGGCGCACCTCGGCGAGGTGGTCGAGCCCCTCCTCCTTGATCGCGGCCTGGGCCCACTCGGCCTGCTCGCGCGACAGCGTGACGCCCAGCGCCTTGACGCCGTGCTCACGGGCCGCGTGGCGGACCATGCCGCCCCAGCCGCAGCCGACGTCGAGCAGCCGCTGCCCCTCCTGGAGGTCGAGCTTGCGCGCGACCAGGTCGTACTTCGCGAACTGCGCCTCCTCGAGGGTCTCCTGACCGGTCGGGTAGACCGCGCAGGTGTAGGTCATCGAGGGGCCCAGCACCAGCTCGTAGAACCGGTTCGAGACGTCGTAGTGGTGCTCGATCACCTTGCCGTCGCGCTCCGGGCTGTGCCGGAAGCCCTCGACCAGCCGGCGCCACCGCGGCAGGTGCTCCTGCGGCGGCGGGGGCGGGGGCAGCATCTGGGGCAGCCCGATCGAGCGCAGCAGCTGGACCACCTGCGCGGGGGTGGGGCGGCGGAAGCGCATCGCGCGCAGCAGCAGCACCATGGCCTCGTAGGGGTCCCCCGGGTGCACGCCGACCACGTCGAGGTCGCCGGAGACGTAGGCGCGGGCCAGGCCGAGGTCGCCGGGCGCGGTGACCAGGTAGGCCAGGCCGCGCTCGTTCTTCAGGTTCAGCCCGACGGGGGCGTCCTCGGGGCCGTAGGAGCTCCCGTCGTACGCCGTGAAGCGCACCGGCGCCGGGCGCAGGAGCAGGGTCTCGAACACCTCGGCCAGGCTCAGCCGGGTGCCGGTGAAGCTGTCGGTCAGGGTCATCGTGAGCGCACCGCCTTGTCGTAGAGAGTGGAGAGTCGGTCGTCGGGGTCGTAGCGCCCCTTGACCAGTGCCAGGTTGGGTCCGTCGTAGAGCCGGTCGAAGGTCTCGACGTCGTAGAAGGACTCGGAGTAGAGCGACTTGTGCCCCTCGAGGTCGGCGACCCGTGCTTCGATCGCCCGGTTCAGCGGGGCCTCGGGGGCCTCGGGACCGACGGGGACGGCGCCCCAGAAGCCGACGTTGACGTAGGTGCGGTCCGAGGCCAGGGGGTACGACGGCCAGGGCCGGTCGCGGGTCGAGGCGGCGTACGACGGGACCACACCGGGGCGCACCCGCAGCGGGCACAGCCACACCGGCCGCATGCCGACCTCCTTGTCGAACCACTCGAGGAACTCCCCGAGCCGCTCGACGGGCACCTCGATGTCCTGCACGACCCGCTCGCGCTGCGGGCGGCCGGCCCGGCGGTCGAGCCGGTTGACGACGTCGAAGCGCTGGTCGAGGCCGACCAGGCGGTGGTAGGTGTCGGAGCGACGCAGCCGCCGCGGCCAGAGCCGGCGCACGACGGGGTGCTGGGCGCCGAAGGCCTGGGAGCACCAGAACCAGTCGGTGTCCCAGCGCCAGAGGTAGTCGTAGGTGGTGAGCAGGTCGGTCTCGCGGGTCTGCACCGAGCGCCAGTAGACCTGCTGGCCGGTGTAGTCCGAGGGCCGTTCCTCGGGCGAGGAGGTCCAGCGGGCCAGCGTCAGGGTGGAGGAGCCCGGCTCGAAGGCCGTGCCGTCCAGGCCGTCGACCCGCTCGCCGGCCCACACGCCGGTCTCGGTGATCTCGGCGATCGCCTCCTGCAGGGCGAAGGTGTCGGTGAACCGCACGTGCCGCAGGGCGACGTGCGTGCCGACCTCCTCCAGCTCGATGCGCAGGCGGGTGGCGTAGCCGAGGGACCCGTAGGAGTTCGGGAAGGTCGCGAACAGGTCGGCGTGCTCGTTGGTGGGCGTCGCGGTGACGATCTCGCCGGACCCCGTGAAGACGTCCATCTCCACGACCGACTCGTGCGGCAGCCCGTTGCGGAACGAGGTCGACTCGATGCCGAGACCGGTGACGGCACCACCGAGGGTGATCGTGCGCAGCTGCGGCACGACCAGCGGGATCAGCCCGTGCGGCAGGGTGGCGTCGACGAGGTCCTCGTAGGTGCACATGCCCTGCACGTCGGCGGTCCGGGCGCCGGTCACGGGGTCGGTGTCGATGCTGATGACGCCGGTCAGCCCGGAGACGTCGAGGCCGGCGGCCGAGGACTCACGGGGTCGGAACAGGTTCGAGGTCTTCTTGGCGAGGCGCACGGTCGTCCCCGGCGCGATGGCGTCGTACGACGCCCGCAGCCGACGGACCGCTTCCTCGTGCTGCTGCTGTGCTGCGCTGACGGTGATCCACCTCCGACGTGTTGGTTGCCAGGGGCAACCAGGGTGTCAGTTCCTGCATTCCCGATCCAACCAGTCTGTCGTGGCCGAACGGCGTCAGGAAGTGGTGATGTCCTCCACAACCCCGGCCGGGGTGCCGAGATGCACGGGTATGCCGGGTCCGCCCAGGTCGCGCACGGCCCCCAGGTCGGCCTCGCTCGCGCCCGGGGCGCCGAGCACGACGACGGCCTCGACCCCCTGCGCGCCGCTGGCCACCGCCATCGCCACGACGACGCCGACGGCCGAGACCTGCAGCGAGGGCAGGTCGACGGTGGCGCCGGCGTAGGTGCGGCCGTCGAGGTCGCGCAGCGCGGCCCCCTGGGTCGCGCCGGTGCGGGCACGGGTGGCCTTGGCGAGCACGACCAGCTTCTTGTCCTCGGCTTCCACGGGCCCGATCCTAGGCCCCGTCACCGACACGGCTGATCAGCACCGTGCCGACCTTCTTGCGCCGCCCCTTGGCCTCCTCGGCCACGAGCAGCAGGCCCTCGACCTCGACCCGCGAGCCCGGGATCGGCACCTTGCCGAGGTGCTTGGCCATCAGCCCGCCGACGGAGTCCACCTCGTCGTCCTCGACCTCCACCCCGACGGTCTCGCCGAGGTCGTCGACCGGGAACCGCGCCGAGACCCGGGTGGAGCCGTCGGGCAGCACCTGCACCGGCACCTCCTCGACGTCGAACTCGTCGGCGATCTCACCGACGATCTCCTCCAGGATGTCCTCGATGGTGACGATGCCCGCGGTGCCGCCGTACTCGTCGACGACCACCGCGATGTGGCGGCGCTGCACCTGCATCTCGCGCAGCAGGTCGTCGACCGGCTTGGAGTCGGGCACGTGGATCACCGGGCGCATCATCGACTCGACCAGCTCGGTGGTCTCGGCGGCCTGGCGGTCGAAGACCCGCCGGCTGATGTCCTTGAGGTAGGCGAAGCCGAGGATGTCGTCCAGCCCCTCCCCCGCCACCGGCACGCGGGAGTAGCCGCTGCGCAGGAACAGCGACATCGCCTGGCGCAGGGTCTTCCCCTGCTCGATGTAGACGACGTCGGTGCGCGGCACCATCACCTCGCGCACGGAGGTGTCGCCGAGCTCGAAGACCGAGTGGATCATCTTGCTCTCGCCCGACTCGATCAGGCTGGAGGCCTCGGCCAGGTCGACCATCTCGCGGAGCTCGGCCTCGGAGGAGAACGGCCCCTCGGAGAAGCCCTTGCCGGGGGTGAGCACGTTGCCGACCATGATCAGCAGCTGCGGCAGCGGGCCCAGCACGCGGGAGGCCCCGAGCACGACCCCGGCCGAGCCGAGCGCGACCGCCTCGCTGTGCTGGCGCCCCACCGTGCGCGGGCCGACCCCGACCAGCACGAACAGCACCACGAACATCACCAGGACGGCGACCAGGATCGAGGACCACTCGTCGGGGCCGAGCAGGTCGAGCAGCATCGCGGTGGCCAGCACGACCGCGGCGGTCTCGGCCAGCATGCGCACGAACAGCAGCGCGTTGAGGTGGCGCGGCGGGTCGTCGAGCAGCCGCAGCAGGCGCACGGCGCCGGGCCGCTGCTCGTGGGCCAGCTGCTCGGCGCGGGCACGCGAGAACGACGACAGTGCCGCCTCGAGGGTGGTCAGACCGGCGGCCAGCGCCACCAGCAGGACGACGAGGAGCACCAGGCCCGGACTGTCACCGCTCACGATCGACCGACCCGGGGGTCACCGGGGCTCGTCGGCGGCACGCTCGGCCTCGTGGGTGCGCCACTCCTCGAGCAGCTGCGCCTGCAGGCCGAACATCTCGCGGTGCTCCTCGGGCTCGGCGTGGTCGTAGCCGAGGAGGTGCAGGATGCCGTGCACGGTCAGCAGGTCGAGCTCGTCGAGCATCGGGTGCCCCGCGGTCTCGGCCTGTTCCGCGGCCACCTCGGGGCAGAGCACGAGATCGCCCAGGATGCCCTCCTCGGGCTCCTCGTTGACCAGCCCCGGACGCAGCTCGTCCATCGGGAAGGCGAGCACGTCGGTCGGCCCCTCCTTCTCCATCCACTTCGCGTTCAGCGCGGCGATCGTGGCCCTGTCGACGGCGGTCACGCACAGCTCGGCCAGCGGGTGGACGCGCATGCGGTCCATCGTGAAGCGGGCGAGCCGCTGGGTGCGGCGCTCGTCGAGCTCGACGTCGGACTCGTTCTGGATCTCGATGCTCACGGGCGGCTCACCGGGCCTGGGGGTGCTCGGAGCGCGCGTCGAACTCGTCGTACGCCGCGACGATCTTGCCGACCAGGCGGTGCCGGACCACGTCGTGGGCGGTGAGCCGGTTGAAGGAGACGTCCTCGATGCCGTCGAGGATGCCCTCGACGACCCGCAGCCCGCTCTTGGTGCCGCCGGGCAGGTCGACCTGGGTGACGTCGCCGGTGACCACGATCTTGGAGCCGAAGCCGAGGCGGGTGAGGAACATCTTCATCTGCTCGGGCGAGGTGTTCTGCGCCTCGTCGAGGATGATGAACGCGTCGTTGAGGGTGCGCCCGCGCATGTAGGCCAGCGGGGCGACCTCGATCGTGTTCGAGGCGAGCAGCTTGGGCACGGTCTCGGGGTCGAGCATGTCGTGCAGGGCGTCGTACAGCGGCCGCAGGTAGGGGTCGATCTTCTCGCTCAGCGTGCCGGGCAGGAAGCCGAGGCGCTCGCCGGCCTCGACGGCCGGGCGGGTCAGGATGATCCGGTTGACCTTCTTGGCCTGGAGCGCCTGCACGGCCTTGGCCATCGCGAGGTAGGTCTTGCCGGTGCCGGCCGGGCCGATGCCGAAGACGATGGTGTGCTTGTCGATGGCATCGACGTAGCGCTTCTGGTTCAGCGTCTTGGGGCGGATCGTGCGACCGCGGTTGGACAGGATGTTCAGCGACAGCACGTCGGCGGGGCGCTCGGCGGTCTCGGCCTTGAGCATGCCGATCACGCGCTCGACGGTCTCGGCGCTGACGCCCTGGCCGGTGCGGATGATGGTCACGAGCTCGTCGAGCATGCGCTCGGCGAGGGCGATCTCGGCCGGCTGGCCCCTGAGCGTGATCTCGTTGCCGCGGACGTGCACGTCGGCGCCGAAGGCCTTCTCCATGAGCGTGAGGTGTGCGTCGCCCGGGCCGAGCAGGGACACCATGTTGATGCTGGTGGGGACGACGACCACGTGCTGGGTCTCGGGAGCGGTGACGGGGAGGTCGGCCTTGCTGGTCTCAGTCATGGATGCCCGCGGGGGGCGGCCCTTCTGTCGGGAGTCGTCGGCACGCCAATGCTACGCAGCCGCCGGGAACGGCGCATCCGGGTAGCGGTCTAGAGAGGAGGCCGGGGGCGAATCGGATTTCGAGTCCGAAAGCGGCGCATCGTCTCATGATGCGTTCGTCGACGTCCGGCAGCGGGTGTCTCGCTCGTCACCGTTGACGTAACTTCGTTGCCGGGCACGACCGTTCAGCCAGGGCGGGGCACCTCGTGCCCAGAGAGTTGCCGCGTGCGACGGATCCCGCCCGCCGGCACCGGGGTTTGGGGGAGCGATCCATGGTTTCAGCGTCCGCTCTGAGCGGTGAGAGCAACAAGTTGACGGGCCACCGGGCCCTGTGTCACGACCTCATGCAGTACGTGACCGCGGCGACCTTGGTCGCCACGATGCCGGACCAGCCGGGCGACGACCCGCTGACACGGCATCGGTTCGAGCTCATCCAGCGACAGCTGTCCCAGATGCACACGGTGCTGCAGGACTGGCTCGACGGCCCGGACGCCGCCTCCTCGGCCAACGTGGTCGAGCTGGTGCGTGAGTGCGTCGGTGCCCATGGCCCGTCCATCCCCGTCGACCTCCTCCTCGAGACACCGTGCGCCACCGCGACCGGCGACCACGTCGCCCTGCGTCGTGCCGTCAACAACGTGCTGGACAACGCCCTGCGGGCGGTCCGGGAGGACCAGCGTGTGGTCGTGCGAGTCTCGGAGACCCCGGAGCACGTGCAGATCGACGTGCGGGACACCGGTGTCGGGTTCGGCCGGCTCGCGTCGGGCCGCGGCCTGGGCATGGTGTCGGTCGCCGAGGCACTGGGCACGTTCGGGGGCTCGCTGGAGATCCGCAGCGGCCCCGAGCCGGGGACCCTCGTGCGGCTGCAGCTGCCCCGGGCCGGAGCATGACGCGCTTGCGGGCCGTCCTGTGCGACGACGAGGACATGGTGCTGGAGGCCCTCTCCCTGGCCCTCGAGGCCCTGGGGGTCTCGGTGGTGGCCTCGACCACGGATCCCGAGGCCGTGCTCGGCCTGGTGCGGTTCCACCAGCCCGACGTCTGCGTGCTCGACGCGCACTTCCCCGATGCCTCGGGTCCCGAGGTCGCGGCGGTGATGCGGGTGCAGACCCCGGGAACGGCGATCGTGATCCTGACCGGCCACGCCGACTACTCCGTCTGGGCCGCCTACGACGCCGAGATCGTCGGGGCCGTGGTCAACAAGACCGTCGACTGCCACAGCCTCGGGGAGGCTCTCCGGGCACTGCCCAGCGGCCGCCGCCCGGTCACCGGCTGGGACCGGGTCCCGGTCCAGCGGGCCGCCGTCGTCGAGGGCGAGACGTTGACCGAGCGCGAGCGCGAGGTGCTCCACCTGCTCGTCCGGGGCGCCTCGACCGAGGACATGGCCGCCGACCTCCGCATCTCGCTGCACACGGTGCGCACCCACGTCGGCCACGTCCTGCGCAAGCTCGACGTCACCACCCGGGCCAAGGCCACGCAGGTCGCCGTCGTCCGCGGACTCGTGGAGTCCCGGTGACCCCCGAGCGCCGGGACGCCTGACCCGTGGAGCCGGGCATCGCGTCGACCCACCCGCTGACGTCGGTGCTGATCGTCGACGACCACCGCATGGTGGCCGACGCGCTGCGGCTGCGGCTGCTGTCCAACACCCAGGGACGTACCTTCGGCCCGGTCCTCACGGCGTACTCCCTGGCGATGGCGCGCGCGGCCTTGAACAAGTTCCTGCCCGACGTGGTGCTCCTCGACCTCCATCTCGGTCAGGACGACGGGCTGGACCTGTTCCCGGTGCTCGACGAGGTCGTCCCCCACCCGGTGACGCTGATCCTCGCCGCCGGGGTCGAGCCCGGCGAGGTCATCAACGGGCTGGCCCGAGCCGACGGCTGGGTGTCCAAGGGCACCCCCTTCGAGGAGGTGCTGGTCGCCGTCGACGCGGCCTTCGCCGGGCGCACCTACATCGCCCCGCAGCTGGTCGGGCCCGTCCTCGACCAGCTGCTCGTCGAGTCCGGACGGCGCACCCAGGAGGAGACCCTCCTGGACCGGATCTCGACCCGCGAGCGCGAGGTGCTCGACTGCCTGGTCGCGGGCATGACCCGCCAGGAGGTTGCCCAGCAGCTGTTCATCTCCCCCAACACGGTGCGGACGCACGTGCGCAACCTGCTCAAGCAGGCCGGGCTGCACAGCACGCTCGCGCTGATCGCAGCGGCGCGCGAGCTCGGCGTGACGGGCTCGGACGAGCAGCTCCGCTGAGCGCCAGTTCACCTGCGGGACACCTGCTGTTCGTCTGTTCGACGTACTCCCGATCACCCCCTCGCGCGAGGCTCCACACCGCCTCCAGGACCTAGCGTCGAACGCGACGACGGGAGGACCCATGACCAGCAGCATCGACGCCGCGCGACCCGGAGACGCGGGCGAGGACACCGAGCCGGTGCCCTTCGCGGACTGCTTGATCTCGCCGTCCGCGCGCGAGGCCGCGGCCCGGGTCCTCGCCTCGGGGTGGGTGACCACCGGGGCCGAGGTCGCCGCGTTCGAGCGGGAGTTCGCCGATCACGTCGGGGCACGCCACGCCGTCGCGGTGACCTCCTGCACGGTGGGCATCGAGCTAGCCCTGCGCTCGCTCAGCCTGCCCGCCGGAACGGCCGTCCTCACCTCGGCCAACACCTTCTGCGGAGCGGTGCACGCGATCCTGCACGCCGGCCTCCAGCCGGTGCTCGTCGACGTGGACCCCGTCACCGGGATGCCCTCCCCCCGCACCACGGCGCAGGCCGCGGAGTGGGCCCGGGGCCGGGGGCGCACGCCGGGGGCGATGGTCGTCGTGCACTGGGCCGGGGACCCCGCCGACGTAGCCGCGCTCGCGGCCGCCGCGGACCTGACGCGAGCCCAGGTGGTCGAGGACGCCGCGCACGCGGTCGGGACCCGCACTGCCGAGGGCCCCGTCGGTGCCGGCTCCGCCGCCGCCTGCTTCAGCTTCTACGCCACGAAGAACCTCCCGATCGGGGAGGGCGGGATGATCACCACCGACGACGACGAGCTCGCCCGCTGGTGGCACGGCCACCGGCTGCACGGCATGTCGCGTGATGCCTGGCGTCGCTACCAGCCCGGCGGCTCCTGGCGCTACGACGTCGAGGAGCCCGGCCTGAAGGCGAACATGTCCGACCTGCAGGCGGCCATCGGCCGCGCCCAGCTGGCCCACCTGCGGCCCTGGCAGCGGCGCCGGGCCGAGATCGCCGCGGCGTACGACGAGGGGCTGGCCAGGGTGCCCGGGATCGGGCTCCCGCACCGGCCGGCGGCGACCGAAGGCGTGCACGCCTGGCACCTGTACGCCGTCCGGGTGCGCCGTGAGGCCGGGCTGACGCGCGACGACCTCGCCGAGGCCCTGGCCGCGCGCGGGATCGGCACGTCGGTGCACTTCATCCCCGTGCACCACTTCAGTGCCGGCCGGGACGGCGCCTACGGCCCCCCACGTCCGCTCCCGGGTGCGGACGTGCTGGCCGACCAGGTGCTGTCCCTGCCGATGCACCCCCAGCTCAGCGACTCCCAGGTCCTGACCGTCATCGAGGCCGTGCACGAGGCGTCCGGGAACGGACGTCGCACGGCCACCACCGAGAGGAACGCCCCATGTCCCACGTGACCGCCGACCCGCCGATCGTCCAGGTCCCCCGTCAGCGTCAGCGCTCGCGCCCGCGCCCGGGGCTGACCACGCTCGTGGTCGGGGCCGGCTCGGCGGGGCGTGCCCTGGCGCGCGACCTGATCCGGGTCAGCTCGTTCGGGCTCGACCCGGTCGGTTTCCTCGACGACGAGCCTGAGCTGCAGGGCACCCAGGTGGCACGTCGGCGCGTGCTGGGGACGCTCGACGAGCTCGAACGCGTGCTGGACGACACCCACGCCGAGGTGCTGGTGATCGCGATCCCCTCCCTCTCCCCCGGCGAGATCCAGGAGATCGGGGCGCGCGCGATGGCGTGCGGGGTCGCGGTGCGGCACCTGCCGCCGTTCCTGTCCGCTCTCCAGCGCGAGGTGGCAGGCACCGACATGCGCGCCCTGCAGATCCGGCCGCTGATCGGCCGCGCGGAGGTGCACGTCGTCAGCCGGGACGCGGCCCGGGCGATCACCGGCAAGCGGGTGCTGGTCACCGGCGCCGGAGGTTCGATCGGCAGCGAGCTGTGCCGCCAGCTGCAGGGGTTCTCTCCCGAGAGCCTGGTGATGCTCGACCACGACGAGTCGAACTTGCACCGGCTCGAGCTCGAGGTCACCGGCCAGGGTCTCCTGGACACCGACGCGACCGTCGTCGCCGACATCCGTGACCGCGGTCGGATCCACCAGG
Organism: uncultured Actinomycetota bacterium; assembly: GCA_963750435.1. GTDB lineage: Bacteria > Actinomycetota > Actinomycetes > Propionibacteriales > Nocardioidaceae > Marmoricola. Next base: position 236,289 of record CAVVQW010000025.1, read on the forward strand.
TCTTCCGCGAGCACCGGCCGCAGGTGGTCTTCCACGCCGCTGCCCTCAAGCACCTGCCGGTGCTGGAGCGGCACCCCTGCGAGGGGGTGAAGTCCAACGTCCTCGGCACCAACCACCTGGTGGACGCCGCGATCGCGCACCGCGTGGAGAAGCTGGTGCTCATCTCCACCGACAAGGCCGCCGACCCGACGTCGGTGCTGGGGGCGACCAAGCGCCTCGCCGAGATGGTGCTGAGCGACCACCGCACGGAATGCACGTCCCTCGCGTCGGTCCGCTTCGGCAACGTCCTGGGGTCACGTGGCTCCCTCCTCCACGTGATCAAGCAGCAGCTGGCGTCGGGCCGGCCCATCACGGTCACCCACCCGGACGTCACCCGCTACTTCATGACCGTGGAGGAGGCGGTCGGCCTGGTGATCGAGGCAGCCCGGATGGCCGACGGTGCCGGGACCTTCGTGCTGGACATGGGCGAGCCCGTCCGGATCGTCGACGTCGTCGAGCGGTTCGCCCTCATGCTCAACGCGCGGCCACCCCAGATCGAGTTCACCGGCCTGCGCACCGGGGAGAAGCTGCACGAGGAGCTGTTCGGCGCCCGTGAGGACGTCGTGCCCACCAGCCACACGCGGATCGCCAGGTCACGCCCCCCGAAGACCTCCGGCTGGTTCCGCGCCCGGCTGCTCGACCTCTACGACGCGGCCGAGCACAACCGCCCCGACGAGGTGCGCCACCACCTGCGCGCCCTGGTCCCGGAGTACGCCCCCTCGCAGGCCCGGCAGCCGGTGACGGTCGCGCCGTACCCCGACGACTACTGACCGGCAGCCCACCACCGACCTCAGGCACCTCCCCCCGGCCACCCGGCCCCGCACAGAGAAGCGACCCAGATGACGATCGAGATGGACCCGAGCGCGGGACCGACCCGGCTGATCGCGAGCACCGCCACGGTGTTCGAGGACGAGGCCCTGCTGGCGGCCGACCCGCAGGCCCTGGCCTCCGTGCGCTCCCGGGTCGCCGGCGCCGACCTGGCCGCACCCCCCGTGGTCCTGCCGGACTTCCACCACAAGTCCAAGATGGAGCTGCCCTCGAGCGTCGCGGTGGCGACCCGGGGCACGGTGCGGCCGGACCTCACCGGGTCGTCCGTGAACTGCGGGATGGCCCTGATCGCGCTCGACTCCGACGACGCCGACCCGCGGGCCGTCGACCGGTTCATGCGCGGCGTGCGTGAGCGCTACCCCTACCCCACCCGGGGCGGCAAGGAGCTCACGGGGCGCGAGGTGCTCCAGGCCGCCGAGCACGGCGCCGAGTTCGCCACCGACCGGTGGGGCACACCCGCCGACGACCTCGAGCGCATCGAGGAGGGCGGACGGCTCGACCTCGAGCGGTACGGCGGGATGGGGCGCCTCCGTGCCGAGCTGCCCGGCCTGGCCGTCCAGCTCGCGCGGTTCCGCTTCGGGACCGTGGGCCCGAGCAACCACTTCGTGGAGATCCAGCGGGTCGAGGAGGTGCTGGACCCCGAGACCGCCGGTCGGCTCGGCGTGCGAGAGGGACAGCTCACGGTGCAGTACCACGGCGGCGGCGGCGTGCTCGCCGGCGAGATCGGCCGGATGTTCACCCGGCGCAAGGACTACCCGCGCGAGATCAAGGCGGTCAACCTGGCCCTGAAGCCGCTCTTCCACCTGAGGACGGCACGCTCCTGGCACCAGCTTCGCGAACGGCTCAGCCTCTACTTCACCGACGGCTGCCCGCCGATCGCCCTCGACAGCGACGAGGGCCGGAGGCTGATGCTGGCCAACGCGGCCGCGATGAACTACGGCTTCGCGTTCCGCGTCTCCACCTACGCCTCGCTGCGACGGCTCGCCGCCGAGTGCTTCGGCGGGGCCACCGGGCGGCTGGTCGTCGACTCACCCCACAACAGCATCTACGAGGAACCGGTCGGCGACGGGACCGGCGTCGTCCACCGGCACAACTCCTGCCGGGCGTGGACGGCCGACATGATGGCCCCCGGCACCACCTTCGCCGACACCGGCCAAGCCGTGCTGCTCCCGGGCACCAACCGGACCTCGAGCTTCCTGGCCGTCGCCGGGGACGACGCCCGGGCCAGCCTGTACTCGGCGTGCCACGGCGCGGGCACCGTGATCTCGGACCTGGTCCGGCGCGGGCTGTCGGCCGAGGACCCGCAGGGGCGCAGCACGCAGCACTACCGCTACTCCGACGCGGCGCCAGCCACGGTCACCCACTACGACGACAACGGCGTGAACGCGGCGCTCGACGTCCTCCGACGCAACGGCCTGGTGCGTCCGGTCGCCCGGATGCGCCCCCTCGCGGTCCTGAACTGAGGCGGCTCCCGTGAAGATCCGAGCATCACTGGCGACCGTGGCCCTGGTCGTCGCGGCGTCCGCGCCGGCGGGGCTGGTCGCCGCCCCTGCGACGGCGGCGGGCACGACGTACGCCGTCGACGGCGCGTCCAGCGCGTGCTCGGACAGCGGCACCGGGACCAGCGCCCGTCCCTTCTGCACCATCGGCGCGGCGACGCGCGTCGCGACGGCACCGGGCGACACCGTCCGGATCGCCCCGGCCGGCTACCGCGAGCAGGTGACGGTGGCGGGGTCGGGGGCGACCGGCAGCCCCCTGACCCTGGAGGCCACCGGACCCGGGGTCGTCGTGCTCGGCACCCGCGATCTCGGGGGCGCCACGTGGACACCGGGGTCCGCCCCCGCCCCGGTGTCCTCCTGGCAGACGTCCTACGCGCCGCCCTCGGCCCCCCGCCAGGTGTTCCTCGCCGGCACCCGGTTGACCCAGGCCTCGGGGACGACCACCCTGGCCTCGGGGGGCTGGTACTACGACGCCTCCGCCAAGGTGCTCACCGTCGATCTCGGCGGACCCTCGCCGTCCGGGCAGGCGCTCGAGGCAGGAGCCCAGTCCTACGGCGTCAACGTGGTCGGCCGCCACGACGTCCGGGTCCGCGGGATCGACGCCCGGGGAGCCAACTACGCCGGCGTCCGCGTCAGCGGGTCCACCGCCGTCGAGGTCTCGACGATGCTGGTCGACCGGGCCGGGACGAACGGCGCCCTCGTCGAGGCGAGCAGCAGCGCGGTCACGCTCGCGGGGGTGATCGCCACGGGCGCGGCCTCGACCGGCATCAAGGTCAGCGGCTCCGCCCAGGTGACCGTCAAGGACGGCGCCACCGACCACAACGGGTTGCACGGCATCTCGATCAGCGGCTCGCCGCAGGCCGTCGTCACCGGCAACACCAGCCACGACAACCAGGCGGTGACGGGAACCGCCACCGCGGCGGGGATCGACCTCAGCGGCTCGACCGACGCACGCATCGTCGGCAACACGACCTGGGGCAACCAGGACACCGGTGTCCAGCTCGGCTCCGGCGCCAGCCGCGCCGTGGTGGCGCGCAACGTCACCCACCACAACGGCGACCACGGGGTGCACGTGCTCGGCGCCACGGGCGTGACCCTGCTCAACAACACCTCGGTGCAGAACCGACGGGACGGCATCGCCCTGGAGAGCGGCTCCACCGCCGCCCGCCTCGCGAACAACGTGCTCACCGACAACGGGGCCGCCACCTCGGAGTACGACCTGCTCGTCGACAGCAGCTCGGTCACCGGGCTGGTGGCCGACTACGACCTGGTGTGGAACCCCACCCCGCGCAACGCGCTCAAGGTGGGCGGGACGGTGTACCGCAGCGTGCGCGACTACGCGGCGGCCGGCACCCAGGAGGCGCACGCGCTCGCGGTCGATCCCGGCCTCGCCGACGTGCCTGGTGGCGACCTGGGCCTGTCCGAGAGCTCGCCGGCGCTCGACTCCGCCGACGCCGGGGTCGCGGGCTTCGTCGGCACCGATCCCTGGACGCCTGTCGACGACACGCAGGTGCCCGACCGAGGCGCCGGGAACCCGCCGTACGCCGACCGCGGCGCCCGCGAGTTCAACCCCAGCCAGAGCGGCAACCACCCGCCGCACGCGGCGATGTTCCTCAACCCGGCCAAGGTCGCCGTGCCGCCGTCGGCGACGGTGACCGCAGACGCCTCGGGCTCCTCCGACGCCGACGCCTACCCGATCGCGACCTACGCCTTCGACTTCGGGGACGGCACCACGACCGGCCCGCAGACCGGCCCCGTGGCCACGCACGTCTACGCCACGCCCGGCACCTACACCGTCACCGTCACCGTCACCGACGTCGCGGGCGCCGCCTCCACCGCCACCGCCTCCGAGGTCGTGGCGGCGAGGCCCCCGGTCACCTACCGCGTCGACCGGGGCAGCGCCGCCTGCGCCGACGCCGGGCCGGGCACCGCGGCCCAGCCCCTGTGCAGCCTCGCGGCCGGTGCCCGTCGCGCGGTCGCAGGGGACACCGTCAGCGTCGCGGCGGGCATCTACCCCGAGCAGGTCAACCTGCTCAACAGCGGCGAGTCGGGCGCGCCGATCACGGTGGTCGGCGACCCCGGCGCCGTGGTCAGCGGGGCCGACACCTCCTCCGGCGCGGCCGGAGCGCGCAGCTACGGGTTCCTGGTGCGCGGCGTGTCCGACCTGACGGTGCGCGGCTTCACGGTCCGCGGCGCGGTCACCGGCGTGCTCATCGACCGGGTCTCCGGCACCACCCTCCGCGACGTGGAGTCCTCGGGCAACACGGCCTACGGGATCAGCGTCGACCACGCGTCGGCGACGACCGTCACCGGGGTCGAGGCCCACCACAACGGGTCGACCGGTGTCCGCCTCCTCGACGACAGCGACACCGTGCTGAGCGCGAGCCAGGCTCACGACAACGCCTTCCACGGGGTCAGCGTGCAGGCGAGCACACGGGTGACGGTGCGCGGCGTCACGGCGTACGCCAACTCCCGCCCGTCGACCCGGTCGGCCACCGGCATCGACGTCAGCGCCGGCTCGGTCGACACGCTCGTGGAGGACAACCAGACCTGGGGCAACCAGGACTCCGGCATCGAGGCCTACACCGACGCCGTCCGGACCGTCATCCGCCGGAACCTCACCTGGTCGAACGGCGACCACGGGATCGACGACTACCGAGCCCCCGGCACGCTCATCGTCTCCAACACCGTCGTGGGCAACGCGACCGCCGGGATCAACCTGGAGGGCGGTTCGTCGGGCGGCACCGTGCGCGACAACGTGACCGTCGACAACGCCGTGGGCAGCACCCGCACGGTCGGCGAGATCCGGGTCGACACGGCCTCGGTGCCGGGCACCACGGTGGACCGCGACCTGATCTGGAAGTCCGCTCCGGGCACCGTGTTCGAGTGGGCGGGAAAGTCCTACCCGACCCTGGCCGCGTTCACCGCCGCGACGGGGCAGGAACCCACCGGCCGCACCGGTGAACCCCGGTTCGCCGACCGGTCGGCCCAGGACTTCCGGCTGACGGCCGGCTCACCCGCCATCGATGCCGCGCAGGCCGGGGTGGCCGGGTGGCGGGCCACCGACCAGGCCGGTGTCGCGCCCTTCGACGACCCGCTCACCCCCGACACCGGCACCGGCTCACCGGCGTACGCCGATCTCGGAGCGCGGGAGTACCTCCCGTGAGCGCCCCTCACGGCCGGCTCCGGTCGGCGCACCACCCCCTCCACCACGACCACGGGGCTCCTGCCCCGACCACGATTGCGAGCGCCCCATGACCCTCGACGAGCTCTTCACCCGCGTGATCCGGTCGCACTTCGCCGTGATCGTCGTCATCGCGCTGTTGCCCGTGGGCCTGGTGCTCGCGGTGGGTCTGGTCCAGCCCCGCGAGTGGCGGGCCAGCGTGCGGATCCAGACGACCTCGGCGGTGCCCACCAGCTCCACCGAGGCCGAGGCCCTCAGCTCGCGGGTGCTGGCGATCGCGACGACGCCGAGCGTGGTGCGCGAGGCCCTGAGCGAGGCGGACCTCAAGGGCGACGCGGTGACCGTGTCGGAGAAGCACATCGCCGCCCAGCGGCTCGGTGAGTCGCCCGTCGTGGAGCTGACGGTGACCGACACCACCGGACCGCACGCGAAGGCGCTGGTCCAGAAGCTCAGCCTCGGTGTCCTGACGTTCATGAACACCGCCGATCGCGGCCGGTTCGAGACCGCGGTGGAGGACGTCAACCGGCGGCTGGCCGACAGCCGCGACCAGCGCGACCGGCTCGCCGGGCGGATCTCGCAGACGCCCCCCGGCGACGCCCGCGACCGGCTCAAGGACCTGGCCACCGAGGCCAGTCAGGTGGCCCAGGAGCTCTCCTCCCAGCGCGCCAGCCTGATCATGGCCGACATCTCCCGCGGCCGGGCCGTGCTCGTCGACGGGAGCCAGCCGACCGTGCTGCGCGAACCGTCCTCCCTCGGCCCACGGGCGGCCCTGGCCCTGGTGCTGGGCGTCTGCCTCGGGATCGCCACCGCGGCCGCGATCGAGACCCTGCGGCCCAAGGTGCCCGATGCCCGGGGCCTCGCCCGGATCCTGGACGCACCGATGCTCGCGACCACCAAGCAGTCGGCGTCGAACCTCGCCCCGGCCCTCGCCCTGGTCGCCCGGCGCAACGGGCTGGACACCGTGGTCATCGTGGCCGCCGATCCGGCGCAGCAGGCCTCGGCGTCGGCCCTGGCGCGTGCCCTCACCCGGATGAGCCCGGACCGGAGCCGCTACCTCGACCGGGTGATGACCGACCGCGGGGCCGCGGCGCGCCCCGGTGCCGTGGCCGACGGCGACGGCGTCAGCGGGGACGGCGAGTGGGGCACGAGCTTCGTCGACCTGGGATCCCTCAAGCACCAGCAGGAGGTCTCCGCAGGCGTCGCCGTGGTCTGCGCCGGGCCGGTGGCCCACGAGCACGTCGAGGCGTTGCACGACGTGCTGCGGGCCACCCGCTGGCCCCTGATCGGCGTGATGGACGCCGGCTCCACGTGGACCGCTGACCGGCCCGATGTCTGGTCGGCCGTGGAGGAGGAGTCATGACACCCACCGGCCTGGTCACCGCCGGGCTTCGGGTCGCCGTCGGTGAGGGCGGGGGGCGGTCCCTGCGTCTCGCCGTCGAGGCGGCGACCGGCGAGCCGCTCACCCCGCTCGACGGCCCCCCCGACCTGCTGCTGGACAGCGGCGGCCGGCAACCCGCCACGCACGGGCTCGCGCCGCTCACGCGCGGCGTCTGGGGCGGACCCGACGGGGTGCTGCTGCGCAGCGTGGGCGGCTCGGGATTCGTCCAGCGCTGGGACCCCGACCCGCTGCGGGTGTCCTCCGCGTGGGCACCCTCCCTGGCGGAGGCCACCGCCGCCCAGGGGCTGCGGCAGCGCCACCGCGCGCTGCGTTCGCAGGTGCTGCTGCACCACCCGGTGCTGTGGTCCAGCCTCGCGCTCCGCGGGATGGTCCCCTTGCACGTCAGCGTCGTCGAGGTCCTGGGGGTGCCGGTGCTGCTGGCCGGCCCCGGCGGTGTGGGCAAGTCCTCCCTGGTCGCGGACGCGCTCGCGCACGGCGCCCGTGCCGCCTGCGACAACCTGGGCGTCACCGACGGCCGCACCGTCCACGGCCTCGTGGAGCCCCTGCGGCTGCCGGCGGGCGTCGGGGACCCGCGGTCGTCGGGGTCGAGGGCGGCGCACGGTCGCCGGGAGCACACCTTCGCCGGGCGGGTGGCCGCCCTGGACCCCGCCCTGGTGGTGGTGGTGCGCCGGGACGACCACGGCCGGACGCGGCTCGCGCCGCTGACGGGCGAGCAGGCGGCCCGGGCGCTGGTCGCCGGCACCTACGCCGCCGGCGAGCTGCAGCGCTTCTGGCCGCTCGTGGCGCACCTGGCCCTGGCCGGGCTCGGCCCGGTCCAACCACCCGTGGTCGAGGCCGCCACCCGGCTCACCGACCGGCTCCCCTGCCTCGAGCTGACCCTCGGGCGTCCCGAGCCACGCTCGCCCGGCCCCTCCGGTCGGCTCGCCGCCCTGCTGGGCCCGGTGCTGCCCGGCGACGTTCCGGGTGACGACGCCGAGACGGTGCCGTCTCGACCGCGGGGGCGGTCGTGATGACTCCACGCATCGAGGTGGCCACCGTGGTCACCCGGATGATCGCCGGCGCGGGGGGCGTGGCCCTGCGTGGCGCCCGGGCGCTGGACCCGAACCGCTACCACGTCAGCTTCGTGACCGGTGAGGACGGCCCCCTGGCGCGGGAGGCCGAGGACGCCGGGATGGACGTGCTCATCGAGCCCTCGCTGGTGGCCCCGATCTCCCCGCGCGAGGACCTCCTCGCCCTCGCCCGCCTGACCGACCTCTTCGGCAGCCGGCAGTTCGACGTGGTGCACACCCACAGCGCGAAGGCGGGGGCCGTGGGCCGGGTCGCGGCCCATCGGTGTCGGGTCCCGGTGATCGTGCACTCCTACCACGGCTTCCCTTTCCACGAGTTCCAGAGCCCCGTGCGCCGCCAGGCCTACGTGGCCGTGGAGCGGCGGCTGGCACGACTGACGGACGTCGTGCTGTGCATCGGCGCCGGGGTGGCGACCGAGGCGCTGCGCCGGGGGCTGGCCGGCGGGGCGAGCCTGCGGACCATCACACCGGTCGTCGAGTCGCGCGTGGTCCCGGCCACCGCGGTCACGCGGCGGGCGGCACGACACGCCCTCGGACTGCCCGAGGACGCGGTCGTGGTGGGGACGGTCGGCCGGCTGGACTACCAGAAGGCGCCCGAGCACTTCGTGGAGGCGATCGCCCGGCTGCGGTCGCAACGGGACGACGCGTACGGCGTGTGGATCGGCTCCGGACCCCGGCTCGAGGAGGTCCGCGACCAGGTCAGGAGCCTCGGTCTCGAGCGCCACCTCGTGCTGGCGGGCGAGCGGCGCGACGTGGCCGACCTGCTGCCGGCGTTGGACGTCTTCGCGATGGCCAGCCGCTACGAGGGTCTGCCCTGCGCGGTCGTCGAGGCCATGCGGTGCGGGATCCCCGTGGTGGTGACGGCGGTGAACTCGGTGCCCGACCTGGTGCTGCCGGGTGAGACGGGTGTCCTGGTCCCTCCGGGTCGTCCACGCGAGCTCGCAGGGGCGCTGGCCAGGGTCCTGGCGGAGCCCGACTGGGCGGCCACCATGGCCGCCCGGGGCCGCCTGCGCGCGGCCGACGCGTACGACGAGGAGCGCCTCGGCGCGACCCTCGACGAGGAGTACACCCGGGCTCTGCGATCGAGCCTGGTCGCGATGGCGGGATGAGGCGGGATGAGGCGGGATGAGGCGGGATGAGGAAGGTGACGAGATGACGATGCTGCTACGCGGACCTCGGCCGCAGGAGGAGATGAGCCCCCAGCCTGCCGAGGGGACGGCGCCCTGGGCGGTCCTGTGTCCACGGGGGACGGTGACCGTCCCCGGTGGCAGGCGAGCGCGCTCGGCCTTGGCTGCCCTGCCCTCGGGCAGCCACGTGGCCGTGGTGAGCGACCGACCGGGGTCACGCCGGTCCCTGCGGCACCTGTGCGAGGCGTCGGGCGTCCGGGTCGACCGCGAGCTGGTGGCCCTCCCCTCGGCCCGTCGTCCTCTCGTCCTCCTCGACGACGACCCGCTCAGCGTCGGCCGCTTCTGGACGGCGGTCGCGGTGATCCCGCCCGCGCCCGGGTGGGTGACGGCCCCGGCGACGGTCGTGCTGGCCGTGGCCGCCCGGCTCCCCTGGAGGTGGACCGGGGCCCTGGCTCCCGGGCGCGTGCTGATCGGGGTACGCCGGTGACCGACCGCCTCCCCCTCCACGACACCCTGGGAGACCCGACGACGCGCGGGGTGCTGCTGTCCGCCAGCCGCGACCCCGACGCGAAGGTGACCTTCCTGCTGACCTCGCCGACACCGGGCAGCCCGGGCGCCGGGCTGGTCTGCAAGATCCCCACCACCGAGGCCGCCCGGGTCGCCGTACGCCGTGAGGCGCAGGCGCTGGTCGAGCTGCGCCGGATGTCGCTGGGCCGGCTGGCGCCGACGATCCCTCGCTACGTCTCCTCGCGACCGCCGCTGGGCGCCCCCGGCCGCGAGGCGCCGGTGGAGATGCTGGTCTCGACGCAGTTGCCGGGCCGGCCGATGAGCCACGGCTACCACCGCTGGCGGCACACCTCGCGACGCGGTCCGGTGACGGCCGACCTCGACCTGGCGCTCGGCTGGTTGACGTCGTTGTGGGCCGAGACCCGCACCGCGCCCGAGCCCCTCACCTGGGCCGCTGAGGTCGGCGCGGACCTGACCCGCCGCTGGGACGGCAGCGACCTGCTGGCCCCCGCGCTGGAGCGTCTCGCGTCGGCGCACGCCTCGATGGTCCTGGAGTGCTGCCCGCGGACGACCGTGCACGGGGACTTCTGGTTCGGCAACGTGCTGGTGGCGGACGGCGCCGTCAGCGGGGTCGTCGACTGGGAGGCCGGCGAGGCCCGGGGTTGGCCCCTGCGGGACGTCGCGAGGTTCCTGCTCAGCTACAGCCTCTACCTCGACCGGCACACCCGGCCCGGTCGCCCCGTGCCCGGGCACCGCGGCCTGCGGCGGGAGGGCAACGGCGGTGGCGTGGTCCACGGTCTCCTGGGTCAGGGCTGGTACCCCCGCGAGGTCCGCGCGCGGCTGGGCGGGGCGTTGCGCGAGCTCGGCCTGCCCCCGCACCTGTGGTACGACGTCGCCCTCACCGCCATCGCCGAGGTCGCCGCCACGGCCAACGAGGACGAGTTCGGACGCGACCACCTGCAGCTCCTGCTGGGGCTGCCGCACCGTCCTCGGCGCGCCGGCCGGAGGACGCGATGACGTCGGAGGCGGCGGTGGAGCCGATCCCGCTGGCCGCCGTGCGCACCCGGCCCGATCTGGGCTCGCGCTCGACCCCGTTGACCCTCGCGGTCGGTCTGACGGTGGTGCTCACCCCGATCCTGGTGCCCCCGGGGCCGGGCAACACCGCTGCGGCCGACCTCTTCGTGGCGGTGTCGGTGGTGCTGGCCGCCGTCGCCCTGAGCGGCACCCGCACGGTGGTGCGCCTGCCCTACTCGTCGGCGGTGACGCTGCTGGTGGTCGGCGGCCTGATGGCGGCCATCGTCGCCGGGGCGCCCGCCCACGTCGTGCTGGTGATCGCCCAGGACGTGATGCTCCTGCTGTGGTGCGCCGTGGTGGCCATGGGACGCGAGGACGTGCGCCTGGTCGAGGTGGTCACCCGGGCCTGGTGCCGGACCGCGCCGGTCCTGGCCGCCCTCGGGGTGGTGGCCTACCTCGTCGGCTTCGCGCCGCTGTCGGGCGTGACGGACAAGGACGGTGCGCGGGCGTCGTACACCTTCGGCGACCCGAACATGGCCGGCAACTACCTCGTGCTGAGCCTGCTCGTGATGTTCGCCTGCCGCCGACCGGTGAGCACGCGGCTGCGGTGGGCGTCGTACGCCGTGGTCGTGACCGCGCTCGTGATGACCGGCAGCAACGGCGGGATGCTGAGCCTGATGCTGGCGGGCTCGGGCCTGGTGATCCTGACCGTCCTGCGGCGTCAGGGGCCGACCGCCGCCCTGGTCACCCTGAGCCTGTGCGGCGCGGCGACCGTGGGCGCCGCGGTCTATGTCGCCCCGCGCGTCGACCTGACCAGCGTGCGGATCGCCGCGGCGCAGTCGGTCCCCCTCGTCCGTGACTCCGTGGGGCGCAGCGACGGCTCGGCCAACGAGCGCGAGGCGCTGCTGAGCGAGGGCACGCGGCTCTGGTTCGCCGGGCAGGGCACCGGCTACGGCCCCGCGCGCACCAAGGCGACCCTGCTCGCGTTCCAGGCGCCGTACGTCAAGGAGGCCCACAACGACTACCTCGCCACGCTGCTCGAGCGGGGCCCCGTCGGCGTGCTGGGGCTGCTGATGCTCGGCCTGACGACCGGCACCTACCTGCGTCGTCTGCTGGTCACCCCGCTCACCGGTGCCTGGCAGCGAGCGGTCCCGCGCGCCTGGGCACTGGTGGTGGTCGCCCCGGTGACGGCCGTGGCCGCCGGGTTCTACGAGACCCTGCACTTCCGCCACCTCTGGACCTGGCTGGGCGTGGTCGCCGCCCTCGCGCTCTCCCGGCAGTCGACGAGGCGTCGTGGGGAGGAGTCCTCGTGACCCGGGCGGAGGACCGGTCGGCGCCACTGTGGCGCCTGGTGGCCGGCAACGTCTCGGCCCGGGCCCTCGCCCTCGTCGGCCTGACCGTGGCCACCGTCATGGTCGCCCGCTCCGGCGGGGCCGGCGCCGTGGGGTCCTACGCGCTGCTGAGGATGCTCCCGGGCCTGGTGGGCGTGCTCGCGGTGGCGGGTCTTCCCGGCGCCCTGGCGTTCTTCCTCTCCCCCGCACGCCGCGACCGCGACCGCCTGTGGCCCACCCTGGCGGCGATCGCGGTCGCGGGCGGTCTGCTCGGCACGGTGGTGTGGTGGGCCGCCACCCCGCTGCTCGCAGACGCCTTCTTCCGCGACGACACGACCGTGCTGGTCGCGGCGGCGGGGCTCACGGTGTCGACGCAGCTGGTGATGACCCTGGGGAAGACCGCCCTCCAGGGGCTCGAGGAGCGCCGCCGGGCCGACGCGGTGATCGCCGCGGAGGAGCTCTCCTTCGTCCCGGTCTACGCCCTGGCCCTGGTCGTCCTCGGTCCCGGGAGCGCCGCCGTGGTGTGGGCACTCGGCATCGCCGACCTCGTGGTGGGGCTGTGGGCCTGGCGCCGGGTGGCCCAGGTGTTGGGTTGGCGTCGCCGGGGACTGGCCCCGGCACTCGGCGGCGTCGTCGGACGCCCCGACCGGGGCCTGGCCCGGGAGGTGCTCTCCTACGGTCTCCGCGGCCAGGTCGGGGGGCTGCTCACCCTGCTGAACACCCGGCTCGACTTCGCCATCCTCGGGGCGTGGGCGGGTCCGGCCGTCCTGGGCAGCTACGCCGTGGCCTCGAAGTACGCCGAGCTGCTGCGGCTGCCGTCCCTGGCCCTCACCTGGATCTCCTACCCCCGCCTGGCGCGGCTCGACGCCGCGACCGCCGCGCGTCGGGCCACCGCGATGGCCCGGCCGGCGCTGCTGGCCGTGGGCCTCGCCGCCGTGCCGGTCCTGCTGCTCGCAGGCCCGGTCACCCGGCTTCTCTACGGCTCGGGCTTCGAGTCGGCCGTGCGGCCGGCCCAGGTGATCGTCGTCGGGATGGTGCTCTCGGGGGGCGCCGGAGCCGCCAGCGGCTACCTGTACGGCCGTGGGCGCCCGGGGCTGAACTCCGCGGTGCTCGCGCTGGGCCTCGCCGTCACCGTCGTGCTCGACCTGCTCCTGATCCCTCGCCACGGCGCCCTGGGGGCGGCGACCGCCTCGGCGGTCGCCTACCTGGCCAGCGACGGCCTCCTCGTCGTCGTCCTCCTGCGGATGGGCCGCGCCGCCCGGCGCCGTGAGGCCGCCTCCGGCTCCCCCGCCACCATCGCCGGTCCTGCAGCGGAGGTCTCGCCGTGATCCGGCCCCGCGTCGTCGTCTCGGCCGCGCTGGCACTGCTGCTGTCCTCGGTGCTGGTCGTCGCCTGCCGACAGGCGAACCGGGAAGTGATCAGCCCCTCAGCGTCGGCCCGGATGGCCATCCCCCGGGCCTCCGGGTCGACCCCCCCGGCCCTCGGGTCGCTCGCTCTGCTCGCCCCCACCGCGCGGGAGGCTCGCCTGCTGCGCACGAAGGACCCCTACCGACGTGTCGCCAGGCTGCTGGACGCGCACGGGGTCCGCGTCTGGTGGGAGAGCGACCTCGTGGCGCGGTGGCTCGAGGGCCCGCGGAGCTTCGCGGCCGCCGTACGCCGCCTCGGCGCACTGGCCCGCACACGAGGGACGGCCGGGTTCAAGATCGCCGACGAGATCGGCTACTACGACGGCCTGGAGTCGCCGGCGCAGGCCCTGAGCTTCTTGCGGGACGCCCGGGCGGCCCTGCACCGCGTGGCCCCGGGCCGTCCGATCCTGGTCGACGCCGTCGTCCTCGAGCTGGGCTGCCTGCCACGGGTGGCGGGCAACGCCGAGTGCGAGAGCCGCGCGCGCCGCACCGCACCGGCCTCGACGATCAGCGCGATCACCACCTACCTGCGGGCGGGCCTGATCGACCGGCTCGACCTGAGCACCGGGCTCGGCGAGCCCGCTGTCTACCCCGACGAGGACCTCACCGCGGCCCAGGACATGGCCTGGACCTACGTCGCCGCCGGGGCGTGGCCGCGCCTGACCAGGCTCCAGTCTCGCAAGGCGCTGGCCGGGCCCGGCGGCTACACGGGATCTGCGACCCGGGACACAAGGGTCTTCGTCGACACCCCACGTCGCCACGGAGCGAGAGCGACCGACATCTGGACCTGGCGGCAGCGGTACAAGGACCAGACCGTCTCGCTGTTCGGCAGCAACCCCACGGCCAACCCGCTGTGGCCGGCCTTGGCGGCCGAGCACGACCGCGGCGTGTCCCTGTTCACGCACATGACCCCGTCGGCGCTGCCGACCGCCCCCGCGGAGCTGGCCGGCGAGTGCAGGCTCGCGGCGCGGCTGTTCACCGACGTGTTCGTCGCGGCCGGGACGGGATGACCGTGTCCACCGACGTCCTCCCCCGCGGACCCCACCCCGTCTCGCTCGCCCGCCGGTCCCTCGACGTGGTGCTCGGGGGCAGCGCGCTCCTGCTCGCACTGCCCGTGCTGCTGGTCGCGGCGGCCGCGATCCTGCTCCTCGACGGCCGCCCCCTCCTCCACCGCGCGGTGCGCGTCGGGGAGGGGGGGCGCCCGTTCGCCGTGCCCAAGCTGCGCACCATGCGCCGAGGTCCGTCCGGGCCCGGGGTCACCGCGGCGGGCGATGCGCGGATTACCCCCCTGGGCCGGGTGCTGCGCAGGCTGAGCATCGACGAGCTTCCCCAGCTGTGGTGCGTGGTCCTCGGCCGGATGACGCTGGTGGGCCCTCGACCCGAGAGTGCCGAGCTCGCAGCCCGGTACCCCGTTCCCTGCCGCCCCGTGCTCCTCGAGCGTCCGGGTCTCACCGGTCCGGCACAGCTGCGCTACCGCGAGCGCTCGGCCACCCCGCCACCAGGGTGGGACGTGGAGCGCTGGTACCTCGAGGTGCTGGTCCCGCTGCGGGTGCGGGCCGACCTGGAGTTCCTGGGGCGTGCCTCGGTGCGCGAGACGTTGCGGTACCTCGTGGCGACCGGGCTGTTCGTGACCGGGGTCAAGGACCTCTCCGAGCCGCCGGTGGACCGCCCTCCCGCCCCGGGGGCGCGCGGCGGCTCCGCGTCCTGAGCCGGGCGACGCGGCTCAGACGGCCGGAGTCTGCTCCGCGGCTCCCACCACGAGGGGGTCGCACCGAGCGTTGAGGCACTCCCCGGTCTGCAGGTCGAACTCGAAGTTGTGACCCAAGCAGCGCAGGGCCGGCCCGGTGGCACGCTCGACGACCACCCCGGTCTCGGAGAGGTCCTCACCCGCGTGGGGGCAGTAGCGGCTCACCGTCCGGCGCTCGGGCCCGACCTCGACGACGGTGACGTCCTGGGGGTCGCGGGACTGCTCGTAGTGCTCGACCGCGCGGAGCGCCGCGAGGTCGGCGTGCTTGAGCAGACCCACCAGGTAGTCGTTGTAGTGGTCGGGCTCCCGACGGGCGCTGAAGCGCAGGGACAGCAGCAGCTCCTCCCACCTGGTGCGGCCGCTGACGACGCCCGCCAGCCAGCGCGACTCCAGGCGCAGGCGGTAGTCGGCGTGCCCCGCCCCGCCCTCGAGGTCGACGCGGACGTGGTCGGGACCGAGGTGGGCATCCCACGTGCCGCCTCCGGGGCCGGTCACCTCGAGGCGGAGCAGGAGCCCGACCCTCGCCAGGAAGTACGACGACAGCGTCCCCAACGACTCGAGGTGCTCGCGGAACGCCTCCCCGAGACCGGGGCCGTCCTCGGGCACCGGATGGGCGGCCCACACGGCCTCGATGGCGGGGCGGCGGCGCTCTGCGTACGACTCGAGGTAGGCGCGACGCTGGGCGGCACCGGCGGTCAGGGAGAAGCCGGTCCACTCCGCGTCGCGGGTGACCTCGAGCGTCTCGAGGTCGAGGGTGTCGCCGGGCAGGAGGAAGGTCCCTCGCTGCTGGGGCAGTCGCTCGAGCAGCCAGGTGAGGGCCTCGTGCTGGTCGGGGAAGATGCCGGGTCCGTGGAGCCCCGTGCTGTGCTCGAACAGGTCGGGGTCGAGGAAGACCGGTGGGCCGGCGTACGGCATCACCATCCGTGGCGCGACCCCGCGCACCAGGCGGCGTACGGCGGCGAACTTGCCCAGCCGCTTGGACTCGCTGATCCGCTCCCGGTCGACGTCGTCGTACTCGTAGCACACAGGGTGCCAGCTGGCGCCGGACATCTGCAGCCCCATCAGGTCGATCGGCGCCCCCACCTCAGCAGCGGCCCGGCGGGTCTGGGCCAGGGAGAGTCGGGCGTCGTTCGTGTGCAGGACGCTGCGCCCGGCCACCTGGAACAGCACGGCGGCGTCGTGGCTCATCGGGCACTGCTCCGGGATCACGCAGAGCCAGTCGTCGTCAGCCCCCAGCGGGAACCGCTGCCACGCGTCGAGCACGACGACGTGGTCGTGGCCGGCCGCGCGGATCCGGCGCTCGACGATCGTGGAGGGGTAGCGGGGCACCACGACCGGCACCTCGGGCGGCAGGGCGGCGACGAGGTCGAGGTCGAGGTGGTCGAGGTGCTCGTGCGACACCACCACGACGTCGGCCTCGCGCAGGTCGGGCCCGTCGAGGTGCGAGTTGTCCGGGAACGGGAACCAGGACCCGAGGAAGGCACCGTCACGGCTGAACCACGGGTCGGCCAGGATCCGCAGGCCCTGGTCGGGGACGTCGATGCGCAGGCCGGCGTGACCGAGGCCGGTCACCCACGCGGGAACACGAGGAGCCACCATGGCGTCCAGCGTGGAGGACGGCCGGGGATCGCCGCCTCCTGCGGCGGGGCGAGAGCGGCTACGCCCATCGGGGGACCTACGGTCGGGTGACGAGCAGGATCCCGAGGCACATCTCGTCGGTGGTGCCCTCGCCCCACACGACGTACTTGTCGGGCTGGCCCTGGAACGACGGCAGCCGGTCGCGCAGCTCCTGGCTGTGCCGGCAGGTGACCTTGATGGTGTCGAAGGGCTGCAGCGTCACCGGCCTGATCGGCCGGCTCCCCTGGTTGTCGAAGTCCCAGGTAGCGATGTCGAGCAGCGTCCTGGCCCGCGGCGTGCCGGGGTTGACCTCGACCTTGAAGGAGCGCCCGAGCAGGTGCATGTGGCCGGCGACGCCGCGGATCGTCTCGGTGCGCCCCACCGTGCGGGTGCAGGTCTGCACCGGGCCGGCCTCCACCGGCCCGCAGAGCAGGTGCAGCAGGTCGGCGGTGGAGCCCGGGCCCTCGCCGAACCTCTGCTTCACGTCGGCCAGGGCGGCGGGGCGCTCGCACAGTGGACCGTCGGCGTGCTGCGGGCGGCAGGGCAGCTCGACGGGCGCCGGCATCAGCTGGGTCTGCAGCTCGCGCACGCCGCGGCCGGCCGGGGCCAGTCGGAGCTCGGCGGCGCTGCGGTCGGGCTCGCGGCCCGCCAGCAGGTTGTAGTGCACCTGCATCACGATCCGGGAGCCGCGGTCGAGCCGCTCCCCGAAGCCGCGGCTGTAGACCTGCTCGCTGCCGCCCGGCGCCCAGGCCCCGAGCCAGGGGGCGTCGTCGAGCCCCTCTCCCGGGCCGACGCCACCGGTCAGGCCGCTGTCGCCGAAGCAGGTCCACCCCTGGCCGTCGGTCGCGTCGTCCTTCTGCTCGGCCTCCGCGACCTGGTCGGGGGCGACGCGGAACAGGATCACGTGGTGCACGACGTCGGGGTTGCCCGGCAGCACGTTGAAGCCGGTGATCATCTGGTCGCGCACCAGGCGCGGGTCCAGCAGGAAGCAGCGGTAGTCGTCGGTGCCGACGCCGGTGGGTGCCGACGGCGTGTAGGTCGCCGGCATCCGCACCTCGACCCGGCGCTCGCCGGGCCGAAGCGGCCGGTGCCGCACGGGGACGGCCTTCGCGGGGGTGCCGTGGTGGCCGGCCGCGGGTGCGGTGGCGCTCGGGTCGGGGTCAGCGGCCGGGCTCGGGGTCGCGGACGTGCGCGGGCCCTCGTCGGCCACGGGTGTGGCGGTGCTCGCTCCACAGGCGCTCAGCAGCAGGCTGCCGGCGGCCACCAGCGCCATGGCGTACGCCGCCCGGAACCGCCCGGCCGTCCTCATGACCCGCTCATCCCCGGCTCATCCGGGGGGCCAGGTCATCGAGCGACCGCCGAGCACGTGCAGGTGGGCGTGGAAGACGGTCTGGTGCGCCGCGGCCCCGGTGTTGAACACGAGCCGGTAGCCGCCCTCGGGCCCGTCGAGCCCCTCGGCCGCGGCGATCTCGCGGGCGGCCTCGAGCAGGTGCACCACCGTCTCGGGCTCGGTCTCGGCCAGCGCCACGGCGTTCGGGACGTGCGTGCGCGGGACGACCAGCACGTGGGTCGGGGCCTGCGGGTCCACGTCACGGAAGGCGAACGTCGTCGGGGACTCGTGCACCACGTCGGAGGGGATGTCCCCCGCGACGATCGCGCAGAACAGGCAGTCCCCGGACGGCTCGACGTGGCTCATGGCACCAGCATGCCCGATCGGCTCCACCGGCGTGTAAACCAGCGGGGCCCACCCGGCGTCCCACTAACGTGACCATCGACGCGCTCACGTCCCCACCACCACCCGGGCCACCGCTCGGGTGCCGACCCGGCGAGGGGGTGCCCATCGACGCCGACTCCACGCTGGAGCAGCTCTACGACGAGCACTACGTGCGGCTGGTGCGGCTCTCGGTGCTGCTGCTCGGGGACGCCGGCCGCGCCGAGGAGGTCGTGCAGGACGCGTTCGTGGCCGTCTACCAGCGCCTCGAGCGGCTCGGCCCGTCCGGCGTGGACGACGTCCCGGCGTACCTCCGGCAGACGGTGGTCAACCGCTCCCGCTCCACCCTGCGGCACCTCCGCGTCGTCGACCGGCACGCACCGCGCCCCCCCATGGACGCCCCCGGGGCCGACGACGCCGTGCTGCGCGACGACCGGCGCCGGGCCGTGCTCGAGGCGCTCGGCCGGCTGCCCCGGCGCCAGCGCGAGGTGCTGGCCCTGCGCCACTACCTCGACCTCTCGGAGCGGGAGATCGCCGCGACCCTCGGCATCAGCCAGGGCGCGGTCAAGAGCCACGCCTCGCGCGGCTCGGCCGCCCTGCGCCGTCACCTGACCACCCTGATGGAGGAGACCCCGTGAACGACGACCGCCACCACGACCCCCACCACGACCTGGACGCCCTGCTCCACGACGCCGTGGCCGACGTGCACCCCCGCGGCGGCACCGGCGACGTCCGGGCCCGCGCCCGGCGGCACCACGGCGCCCGGGGCTGGCTGCCGATCACCGTGGCCGCAGCGGTGGCGACGGTGCTCGTCATCGGGGGCACCGCCTGGCTGGGCGGACGAGACGACGGCCCCACCGCCGTCGGTCCGAGCCGGCCCGACCCGACGCGGCAGGCCACCACCAGGACCGCCCCCGACGACGTCGAGCAGGTCGCGGTCTTCTACGCCGGGCGCACGGCCCAGGGGCGCCGGCTGTTCCAGGAGCAGCGCGTGGTGGGGACCAAGGGCCGGACCACGGTGCAGGCGGCCGTGGAGGAGGCGCTGACGCAGGCGCCGCAGGACCCCGACTACGACCCGTGGGCGAAGGTCTCCGGGCTGAGGGTGACGACCGAGGTACAGGCTGACGAGATCACGATCGACCTCGCCGGGCTCCAGGACACCGGCGCCTCGGTGAGCGGCCGCGACGCCGAGACCTACCTCCAGGCGCTGGTGTGGACCGCCGACACCGCGACCTCCTCCGACCTGCCCGTGCGCTTCCTCGCCGACGGGCAACCGGTCGCCGAGGTGCTGGGCGTCGACACCTCCGAGCCGGTGGGGCGGGAGAGCGCCGACTCGGTGCTCTCGCCGGTCTCGATCACCACCCCCGCCCAGGGCGCGAGGCTGCCGACCACCTTCCACGTCACCGGGCAGGCGTCGGCGTACGAGGGCAACGTGGTGTGGGAGCTCAAGCGCGGCTCCACCGTCGTGCGCTCGGGGAGCACCACGACCCGGGAGGCGTTCGTGCAGTCGCCGTACGCCTTCGACGTGACCGCCACCCCCGGCGACTACACCCTGGTCGTGCACGACACCGACGAGTCCGACGGGGAGGGCGTCGGCGTCACTCAAGACACCCGCGACGTCAGCCTCCGCACCGGCTTCTAGCCGTGCCCGACCTCGAGGAGCTGTTCGAGCGGCTGCCCCCCGGCTGGTCGCTGATGACGTACGCCGGCCACCGCTGGGGCGTGACGCGCAGCGTGCAGGCGGGCGGCCGCACCGAGAACGTGTACGCCGAGCGGCTCGGCGGGCTGGGCGTCGTCAGCGCCAACCTCTACCGCCTCGTCGAGGGAGCGGTGCTCAAGCCGTGCGAGATGCCGGCCGAGCGGGTGCTCGCGTTCCTGCGCGACGCCCAGCCGCTCGACGACCAGCCCCTCGACACCCAGGCAGCGGAGGAGGCGGCGGCCGAGGAGGAGCCGCCCGCGGAGGTCTCAGCCCCAGCGTGAGGTGCGCGCCAGCAGCGCGGCGACCGCGGCGACCCCGGCCGTCGAGGTGCGCAGCACCGGTCGCCCCAGCCGCACCACGTGGGCGGCGTCGAACGCGGCCAGCTCCTCGTCGGTGAGCCCGCCCTCGGGGCCGACCACGACCAGGATCGAGGCGGCCGACTCGACCGGCAGCGCGGCGAGGGAGGCGGTCGCGTCCTCGTGCAGCACCACGGCGAGGTCCACCTCGCCGATCATCGCGACCACGTCGGCGGTCGAGGCCATCGCGGTGACCTCGGGCAGCCACGCGCGGCGCGACTGCTTGCCCGACTCGCGCGCGGTGGCGCGCCACTTGGCCAGTGACTTGGGGGCCCGCTCCCCGCGCCAGACGCCGACGCAGCGCGCCGCGGCCCAGGGCACGATGCGGTCGGTGCCGATCTCGGTGAGCACCTCGACCGCCAGCTCGGCCCGCTCGCCCTTGGGGATCGCCTGCACGACCGTGACCGACGGGGTCGGGCGCGGCTCGTGCCGCACGGACTCCACCGTCGCGGTGAGCGTCGACTTGGTCGTCGCCGAGACGACGCAGGTCGCGGCCGTGCCAGCGCCGTCGGCGAGCACGACCCGCTCGCCGGCGGCGGTGCGGCGCACCACGACGGCGTGGCGGGCCTCGTCACCCTCGAGCAGCACCGTGTCGCCCGCGGCGACGTCGGTCACGGGCCCGAGGAAGACCGGCAGGCTCACTTGAAGGCGTTGCGCAGGCGGCCGAAGACTCCCTTGTGCGGGGTCTGGATGCGGCCGTCGGGCGACTCCTCGTGACGGAGCTCGGCGAGCTCGCGCAGCAGCTCCTCCTGGCGCCCGTCGAGACGGCCGGGGGTCTCCACGTCGATCGTCACCACCAGGTCGCCGCGCACCTGGGAGCGGAGGTGCGGGATGCCGCGACCGCGCAGCACCTGCTCGGTGCCGGACTGCGTGCCGGGCCGGATCTCGACGTCGAGCCACAGCTCGACGTCGGAGTCGGGCTCGGCCACGTCGGCCTCCAGGGTCGGCAGCTGGATCGTGGTGCCCAGCGCGGCGGCGGTCATCGGCACGGTCACGTGGGCGCGCAGGTCGGTGCCCTCGCGGTGGAAGGTGTCGTGCGGCGCCACGTGGATCTCGACGTACAGGTCGCCGGCGGGGCCACCGCCCGGCCCGACCTCGCCCTCGTGGGCCAGCTGCACCCGGGTGCCGGTGTCGACGCCGGCGGGGATCTTGACCGTGATCGAGCGGCGGGACCGCACGCGGCCGTCGCCGGAGCACTCGCGGCAGGGCTCGGGGATGATCTCGCCGTAGCCGCGGCAGGCGGCGCAGGGTCGCAGGGTGCGGATCTCGCCGAGGAACGAGCGCTGCACCTGCTGCACCTCGCCGTGGCCGTGGCAGGTCTCGCAGACGACCGGGCGCGAGCCCGCGGCGGCGCCGCTGCCCTGGCAGACCGTGCAGACGACGGCCGTGTCGACCTTGAGCTCACGGGTGACGCCGAACCCGGCCTCGGCGAGCTCGACCTCGAGCCGCACGAGGGCGTCCTGCCCGCGACGGGTGCGCGGACGCGGTCCGCGGCCACCGCCCTGGGCGGCGCCCCCGGCCTGGCCGCCGAAGAACGCGTCCATGATGTCGGTGAAGGAGAAGCCCGCGCCCTGGCCGGCTCCCCCGCCACCACCGCGACCGAAGGGGTCGCCGCCGAGGTCGTACATCCGGCGCTTCTCCGGGTCCGAGAGCACCTCGTAGGCCGCCGAGACCTCCTTGAACCGCTCCTGCGTCTCCGGGTCGGGGTTGACGTCGGGGTGCAGCTGGCGGGCGAGGCGCCGGTAGGCCTTCTTGATCTCGTCGGCCTCGGCGTCCTGGGAGACGCCGAGGATCGCGTAGGGGTCCTGGCTCACGTGTCGTCTTTCGTCGGGATCAGTGCGGGGGTGGAACGGCGGTGCGTGGTCACGCCTGGTCGAGGATCGTGGAGACGTAGCGGGCGACGGCGCGCACGGCGGCCATCGACCCGGGGTAGTCCATGCGGGTGGGTCCCACGATGCCAAGCGACCCCACGGCCTCCTCACCCGGGCCGTACCCGGTCGCGACCACCGAGGTCGACGAGAGCTCCTGGTAGGGGCCCTCGTGGCCGATGCGCACGGTGATCGAGTCGGGGGAGGTCGCCTCGCCGAGCAGCTTGAGCAGCACGACGTGCTCCTCGAGCGCCTCGAGCATGGGCTTGATGGAGCGGTCGAAGCCGTCTCCGAAGCGCGCCAGGTTGGCGGTGCCGCCGACCACGACCCGCTCGGTCTGGCGCTCGTTGGACATCGCCTCGACCAGCGCGGTCGCCACCAGGGCGGCGTGGGTGCGGCGCTCGGGGGCCACCTGCTCGGTCACGTCGCCGAGCGCAGTGGCGGCGCTGGTGATCGGCTCGCCCACCGCGGCCCGCAGCACCCGCGAGCGCAGGTCGGCGAGGGACTCGGGGTCCACCTCGCCCGGCAGCTCGATGACGCGCTGCTCGACCCGCCCGGTGGACAGGATCACCACGAGCAGCACACGGCCGGCGTTGAGCTGGACCAGCTCGACGTGACGCACCGTGGACCGCGCGAGCGTGGGGTACTGCACGATCGCGACCTGCTGGGTGAGCTGCGCGAGCAGCCGCACGGAGCGCTGGACCACGTCGTCGAGGTCGTGGGCGCCCTCGAGGAAGCTGGAGATCGCCCGGCGCTCGGCGGCGGTCATCGGCTTGATCTGGGTCAGGCGGTCGACGAAGAAGCGGTAGCCCTTGTCGGTCGGGATCCGCCCCGCGCTGGTGTGCGGCTGGGCGATCAGCCCCTCCTCCTCCAGCGCGGCCATGTCGTTGCGCACGGTGGCCGGGGAGACGCCGAGCCCGTGCCGCTCCACGAGCGCCTTGCTGCCGACGGGCTCGCGGGTGGTGACGTAGTCCTCGACGATCGCGCGCAGCACGGCGAGCCGGCGTTCCTCCTGCATCTCGCCTCCTGCGCTGGTCGTCGGGTCTGGGTCGGGGTCGGGGTCGGGGTCGGGGACTGGCACTCGCGGGCCCCGAGTGCCAAGGATACAAGGCCGGGCGACGTCGACGGCTAGCCTCGCGGACATGTCCGGGTTCACAGCGGGGTTCACAGAGGTCGGCGACCGGGTCTGGGTCGCGCGCTACGAGTGGTTCGACGTCAACGTGTCCGTGGTCGAGGGCGAGGCCGGGCTGCTCGTCGTGGACACCCACGCCTCTCCCGCCGCGGCCCGCCAGGTCGCCGCCGACGTACGCCGGCTCAGCGCGCGACCGCTGGCCGGGATCGTGCAGACGCACGTGCACTTCGACCACACCCTGGGCACCGCGACCCTGCTCGACGAGCTGGGCGCCGCACCGGTGACCTCGCACGACGAGGCCGCCGCTGCCCTGCCCGCGCACGCCGCGCAGGTGCAGGCCGCCGCGCTCGCCGACGCCGACCCGCGCATGCGCGAGGTCGCCGAGGCCCGGGTGGTCGTCGCGGACCGCACCTTCTCGTCGGTGGCCGCGATCGACCTCGGCGACCGTGTCGTCGAGCTGGTCCACCCCGGCCGCGGGCACACCTCGGGCGACCTGGTCGTGCGCGTCGGCGACGCCGACGTGCTGCTGGCCGGCGACCTGGTCGAGGAGTCCGGCACCCCCGCCTGGGGCGAGGACTGCTGGCCGCTGGAGTGGCCGTGGTCGCTCGACGTGATGCAGCAGCTGGTCGGTCCGTCCACCGTGGTCGTCCCCGGCCACGGCTCGCCGGTCGGCCTGGACTTCCTGCAGGAGCAGCGGTCCTCGATCGGCATCGTGGCCTCGACCGTCCGCGACCTGGCCGCGCGCGGCGTACCCCCGGAGGACGCGCTGGCCGCGGAGTCCTGGCCCTACCCGGCCGAGCAGCTGGTCCACGCCGTACGCCGGGGCTACGCCCAGCTGCCCCCGGGCGGCCGCCAGCTGCCGATGGCCTGATCTCCCTCGGGAGGTGCTCGCCTACGGCTGCACCGGCGCGACGTAGTCGAAGGTCATCCCCAGCAGCCACAGCCCCAGCAGCACCACCGGCAGGTGGAACAGGAACTGCAGGAACGTGAAGCCGACCAGGTCACGGGCACGCAGGCCCAGCACCGCCAGCAGCGGCAGCATGAAGAACGGGTTGACCAGGTTGGGCAGCGCCTCGGCGGCGTTGTAGATCTGCACGGTCCAGCCGAGGTTCATCTGCACGTCGCTGGCCGACTGCATGACGTACGGCGCCTCGACCAGCCACTTGCCCCCGCCCGAGGGCACGAGCAGGCCCAGGATGGCGGTGTAGATCGCGATCACCACCGCGAAGGCCCCCCCGCCCCCGAGGTCGGTGAACAGGTTCGCGAGGTGCTCCGACACCGAGAGCCCGCCGCGACCGGTGGCGCGGGTGAGCACGGCGGCCATGGCGGCGTAGAGCGGGTACTGCACCAGCACGCCGGCGGTCGAGGGCACGGCCTTGGTGGTGGCGTCGAGGAAGCGGCGCGGCGTGCCGTGCAGCACCAGGCCGAGCACGACGAAGACCAGCAGGTAGGTGTTCAAGTTGCTGATCACCGACAGGAACGGGTTGTCGACGAGCTCGTAGACCAGCCAGACCGCCGCGACCAGGCCGACGAAGGCGGGCAGCACGACCGAGCGCTCGAGGTACTCCCCGGGTCGGGTGTGCGGCGGCTGCTGGGCGATGGTGTCGTCGAGGTCGACGCCGAGGTCGGCCGCCGTCTTGATCGAGCCCCCCTGGGGCGCGGAGAACCACGACACCGTCACCGTGAGCACGATCAGCACCACGGCCAGGGTCAGCGACTGCCAGGTGAGGATGGTGTCGCCGAAGTCGAGCACGCCGGTGACCTTGAGCACCTCGGGCGTCAGCGACTCGGGCGTCGCCTGGAGCTGCGCCGCGGAGGACGACAGGCCCAGGGCCCAGACCGCCCCGAGCCCCATGTACGCCGCGGCGCCCAGCGCGCGGTAGTCGGCCCGGAGGTCGGGGCGCCGGGCGACGGCCCGGGCCAGCAGCCCCCCGAAGACCAGGCTCAGGCCCCAGTTCAGCAACGAGACCAGGCAGGCCACGAGCGCGACGAACGCGACCGCGCCCTTCGCCGAGGAGGGCACGCCCGCGATCCGTTCGATCAGCTTCGCCACGGGCGGCGAGGTGGCCACGATGTAGCCGGTGAGCACCACCATCGCCATCTGCAGCGTGAACGCGGTCAGGTCCCAGAACCCGTCGCCGAACGCACCGGCCACGGTCCTGGGGCTGGAGCCGTTGAGCAGCGCCGCCGCGGTGACCACGACGACGCCGATCAGCGCGAAGACGTAGGCGTCGGGGAACCACTTCTCGGTCCAGCCGGCGATGCGTTGGGCGAACCGGGCGAGGCCGCGTTCCTGCGACTCCCCCGGTCCTCGGGTGTCGGACGGCGCCGCGGCTGAGCTGGCCATGGGAACCCCTCGGTCCGGGAACAGGACCTCACAACCTAGGGCCGCACCCCGCTGGTGTCACGGAGGCCGGGTGCGACGTCGGGGGTCACGGGTGCCGGTGGCCCGCCCAGGGCGGCCGCGCCACGGCGTACCGCCGGGAGAGCAGGAACCACCCGCCCAGCCCGAGCAGCACGAAGGGCAGGTGCGTCAGCACCGTCAGCAGCACGAGTGCCACCACCACCGGGCCCAGCAGCCCGCGGGGGAAGCCGGGTCCGGCACGCTGCGGGCCCCGACGCGCAGCGGGCGGCGTGGCGGGCAGGACCTCCGGCCCGGGCAGGTCGGCGAAGACCGGCGCGAGGTCGCGCCGGGTGCGGGCGGCCCAGACGACGTCGCTGCGCTCGTCGTACTCCTCCTGGGACAGGCGGCCCTGGGCGAAGTGCTCGCCCAGGGCCTCCACGGCCGAGCCGCGCTCGGCGTCACCGATGCGCAGCTCGTCCATCACCGCTCCCCGGAGGGGTCGGTCTCGTCCTCGTCGTCGGTGACCGGGTCGGGTCCCTCGGCGAGCAGGCCGTACATCCGCCGACGGGTGTCGGCGAGGATCTCCAGCGCCTTCTCGCGCTGGTCCGGCGTGCCGGTGCTGACGACCTGGACGATGGCGCCCACGGTCTGCCCGATCACCTGCTTGAAGTTGACGGCCTCGACGTCGTCGGGCTGCTCCTCGAAGGGGGCCCACACCGCCGCCATCTCCTCGCCGTGGTCCGCGACGTAGGTGCGGCCGTCCTCGGTGAGCCGGATGGCCTTGCGTCCGGTGGGCGCGTCCTCGACGAGCCCCTCGTCCTGCAGCTGCGCGATCGTCGGGTAGACCGAGCCGGGGCTCGGCTTCCACACGCCGTCGGTGCGCTCGGCGATCTGCTGGATCACCTGGTAGCCGTTGATCGGCTCGGTCGACGTGGCCAGCACGTCGAGGATCGCGGAGCGCACGTCGCCCCGTCGCACCCTCGGGCGCCGACCGCCGCGGCCGGGGCCGCCGCCGAAGTCCGGGCCGAACATCTGGGCGACCCAGGGCGGAGGGCCGCCCATCGGGCCGCCCCACCCCCCGGGACCGCCGTGGCCACCGTGGCCACCCGGGCCACCGGGGCCGCGTCCACGCCCACCGCGCTGGCGGCGGGCCGGTTCGAATGCTTCTGTCCACATGGTGTGTCTCATGTCGAGAGCTCCTCTCAGGTCTGTGTCGGGCTGTTGTCACCGACACTGTCTCGATGCATCAACGATATATCGCAACTGTTCTTCCCGCAAGGGCCACTCCCCACCGCGCGCCGGTACGCCGATCGGCACCGCTGGCGCCGTAGCGTGCGACGGTGCCCTCCCCCACCTTCGGCGACCGCTACGGAGCCGACGTCCTCGCCACCGACTGGCGGGTCCCGAAGAGGGGGCGCGCCGTCGAGATCGACGCCGACCTCGGCCTGGTCGTCGAGGAGGTGGGCACCGACTGGGTCGGCGAGATCGTCAAGGTCGAGCGCGACCTCGGCACGCTGACCCTCGAGGACCGCCGCCTGAAGCGGCGTACCTTCCCGCTGGGGCCCGGCTTCCTGCTCGAGGGCCGCCCGGTCGTGCTGGTCGCGCCGACCCGTCAGGGGCCCGTCGCGGCCACGCGCACGGCCTCGGGGTCGATCGCGGTGCACGGCACCAAGGCCCGGGTCGCCCGCGCCAGCCGGATCTTCGTCGAGGGGCGCCACGACGCCGAGCTCGTCGAGAAGGTGTGGGGCGACGACCTGCGCATCGAGGGCGTGGTCGTGGAGTACCTCGAGGGCGTCGACGACCTGCACGAGCTGCTGCGCGCCTTCGACCCCGGGCCCGAGCGCCGTGCGGGGGTCTTGGTCGACCACCTCGTGCCGGGCTCGAAGGAGAGCCGGATCGCGCAGTCGGTGCGCACGTCCCCGGTCGGGAAGCACGTGCTGATCGTGGGCCACCCGTTCATCGACATCTGGGCCGCGGTCAAGCCCGAGCGCCTGGGCAAGAAGGCGTGGCCCCAGGTCCCGCGGAACATCGAGTGGAAGCACGGCGTGTGCCAGCAGTTCGGCTGGCCGCACCGCGAGCAGGCCGACATCGCCCGCGCCTGGAAGCACATCCTCGGCGGCGTGCGTGGCTTCCAGGACCTCGAGCCCGAGCTGCTCGGCCGGGTCGAGGAGCTGATCGACTTCGTCACGGTCACCGCGCCGGGGCGCTGACCCCGCGCCGACCCTCGACCGGGCTCAGTCGACGAGCTGGCGCACCACGGCGTCGGCGAGCAGCCGGCCACGCCGGGTGAGCACCAGCCGTCCGTCGGTGACCACCCCGAGACCGTCGGCGACGACGGCGTCGACCCGACCGGGGTCCCCGAGCGCGTCGAGCGGCAACCCGTCGCGCAGCCGCACCTCCAGCAGCACCCGCTCGAGGGCCTGCGTGGCCGGGTCCAGCGTCTCGCCGTCCTGGCGGGGCGACGCGCCCTCGGCCAGTCGGGCGGCGTACGCGCTGGGGTGCTTGACGTTCCACCACCGCTCCCCCGCGACGTGGGAGTGCGCGCCGGGCCCGATCCCCCACCAGTCGGCGCTGGTCCAGTACAGCTCGTTGTGCCGGCAGCGGGCCGCCTCGTCGCGCGCCCAGTTGGAGACCTCGTACCACCCCAGCCCGGCGGCCTCCATGGCCTCGTCGGCCAGGACGTACTTCTCGGCCAGGTCGTCCTCGTCGGGCATCGGGATCACCCCGGTGCGCACCTGACGGGCCAGGCGGGTGCCCTCCTCCACGATCAGGCTGTACGCCGACACGTGGTCCGGCCGGTTCGCGAGCGCCGCGTCGACCGACGTGCGCCAGTCCGCGACGCTCTCGCCGGGGGTGCCGTAGATCAGGTCGAGGCTGACCTGCTCGAACCCCGCCTCCCGGGCCCACCCGACGGCGCGCGCGACGTTCGCCGGGTCGTGGGTGCGCTCGAGCACCTGCAGCACGTGGGTCACCGCCGACTGCATCCCGAACGAGACCCGGGTGAACCCGGCGGCGCGCAGCCGCTCGAGGCCCTCGAGGGTGACGCTGTCGGGGTTGGCCTCGGTGGTCACCTCGGCGCCGTCGGCCAGCCCGAAGGCCGACCGCACCGCGCCCAGCAGCAGCACCAGGTCGTCGGCGGGAAGCAGGGTCGGCGTGCCGCCCCCGAAGAACACCGTGGCGACCTCGGGCCGGTCCGGGCCGAGCGTCCGGGCGGCGAGCTCGACCTCGGCGACCGCGCGGCCGGCGTACTCCGCCTGGGAGCCACCGCCGCCGAGCTCGGTGGCGGTGTAGGTGTTGAAGTCGCAGTAGCCGCAGCGCACGGCGCAGAACGGCACGTGGACGTAGATCCCGAGAGGGACGGCGGGCTGGTCGGGCACGCCCCAGTCTCACACCCGGCGGGTCGGCCACCAGCCCCCGCCTACGGTGGGACGGAACGAAGGGATCCCTCCATGAGCCGTCTCACCCGTTCACTCCTCACCCTCGCCGCCCCGGTCGCCGGCGCCGCCCTCCTCGCCACCTCGCTCGTCGCCCCCGCCGAGGCCTCCCGCGGCCACGGCCACGGTGGCCCCGGCGCCGCACTGCCCGCACGCATCGACCTCCCGGACGGGTTCCAGCCCGAGGGCATCGACACCCGCGGCCCCACGGCGTACCTCGGCTCCCGGGCCGACGGGGACATCTACGCCGCCGACCTGCGCACCGGGCGCGGCCGGGTGCTCAGCCAGGGCGACGGCACGCCCGCCGTCGGCATCGAGCTCGGCCGTGGCCGCGACCTCTGGGCCGCCGGCGGCGCCGACGGCGACGTGAAGGTGGTCGACACCCGCACGGGCCGGGTGCGGGCCACCTACCCGCTCGTCGCGGACCCAGCGCCGGGCGAGAGCTTCGTCAACGACGTCGTCGTCACCGGCCGCACGGCCTGGGTCACCGACTCCCTCCAGGCGGCGCTGTTCCGGGTGCGCGACGGCTTGGTCACCCGCGTCCCGCTGACCGGTGCGTGGACCCAGACGCCCGGGGTGAACAACGCCAACGGCATCGAGACCACGCCCGACGGCCGGGCGCTGCTCGTGGTGAACTCCAGCAACGGCCTGCTCTACCGCGTCGACCCCGCCACCGGGCGCGCGACCGAGGTCGACCTCGGCGGGGCCGTGCTGACCAACGGCGACGGCCTCACCCGCGAGGGCCGCACCCTGCTGGCCGTGCAGAACCGGCTCAACCAGGTCGCGCAGCTGCGGCTGTCGCGCGACGGGCGGTCCGCCCGCCTCGTGCGCACGCTCACGTCGCCGGACTTCGACGTGCCGACGACGGTGGCGCGCTACCGCGACGCGCTCTACCTGCCGAACGCGCGCTTCAGCACGCCCCCGACGCCGACGACGGAGTACTGGGTCACCCGGCTCGTGGACTGAGGGGGTCGACCGAGGGACCCGGTCAGACCGGCACGTTGAGCGTGGCGACGTAGCCGTCGGCGACGCTGCCCGTCACCTTGGCCATCTGCAGGGAGTTGCCGTCGCCGAAGACCATGTCGTCGGCCAGCGACACCCGCGCCAGGTTGGCCACGCTGTCCTCGTAGCCGTCCTCGGCGTACACCGTCTCGCAGACGTCCTGGGGGAGGGCGAGCTGCGAGGTGCGCAGCTTGTCGCCGGCGCTGGTGGCGGCGGCGAGGCTCTCGTAGACCTCGAAGTGCACGTGCGGCCACCGGCCGTCGTAGCAGGCGGGGTAGATGCTGGTGAACTCGACGTACCCCCGCGCGTCGGTCTCCTGGACGCCGCGGAGGTAGTTCTGGTCGGCGATCTCCTGGTCGTACATCGAGTAGCGGCCCTGGCGGTCGGCGTGCCAGACGTAGACGGCGGCACCGGGCAGGACCGTCGCGTCGTCGCCGTTCAGGTCGTAGACCTTGAGACGGATCGTGAGGGGCACGCCCTCGGCGGTGCCGGAGGCGTCACCGAAGCTCGAGGTGATGTCGCTGCGCACCACGCCGCTCGCGGTCAGCGCGTCGGGCCCGTTGCTGCCGTCGCCGGGGAACGGACCGGCGGTCTCCTCGGGGATCTCGCCCTCCGCCACCGTGGTGCTGGTGCCGCCCCCTCCTGCCGACGAGGTGGTGCCGGAGCCGGTCGAGGAGGCGCCCGAGGAGGTGGTGGAGTCGCTGCCGCAGCCCGCGACGACGGCCGCGGCGCCGACCCCGCCGAACAGCGTGAACAGGCCGCGGCGACCCATCCCGCCGCCCGCGGGGTGGCGCCGCACGAGGCGGGGCAGGTCGTGCGACAGACCGAGGTCGTGGTCCTCGACCGGGTGGGCGTGGTCCGGGGCGTCAGGGGTGCGCTGGCTCATGACCCCGACGCTAGGCAGCCAGCCTGTGCGGCTGCTGTGCTAGGCGTAGAGCTTGTCGATGACGTCGGCGTAGTTGTCCTCGACGACGCCGCGCTTGACCTTCATCGACGGGGTCAGCTCGCCGGACTCCACCGAGAGGTCGTGGTCGAGCAGCTCGAACTTCTTGATCGTCTCCCAGCGGTTCAGCTGGGCGTTGAGCTGGTCGACGTACCCGCTGACCATCTCGCGGGTCTTGGGGTCGTTGACGATCGCCGTGTAGTCGCCCGAGACGCCGTTGTCCGTGGCCCAGCCGGCGATCGCGTCGGGGTCCAGGGTCACCAGCGCGACGCAGTAGTTGCGCTGGTTGCCGAAGACCAGGAACTGGCTGGCGTAGGGGCAGGTGGCCTTGAACTTCGCCTCGATCGCGGGCGGGGCGATGTACTTGCCGCCGGAGGTCTTGAAGAGCTCCTTGATCCGGCCCGTGATGGTCAGGAAGCCCTCGGTGTCCAGCGACCCCTTGTCGCCGGTGCGCAGCCAGCCG
The DNA here is from genome assembly GCA_963750435.1 of uncultured Actinomycetota bacterium. Lineage (GTDB taxonomy): Bacteria > Actinomycetota > Actinomycetes > Propionibacteriales > Nocardioidaceae > Marmoricola. The sequence goes on from CAVVQW010000025.1 coordinate 268,006, forward strand.
TCGGCGGTGAACGCCTCGGCGGTCGCGTCGGGCAGGTTGTGGTAGCCCTCCATGACGTGGGGGCCCTTGAGCTGGACCTCGTCGTTCTCGCCGATGCGGACCTCCGAGCCGGGGATGGCCGGCCCGACGGTGCCCATCTTGTAGGCGTCGGGGTGGTTGACCGCGGCGCCGGCGGCGTTCTCGGTCATGCCGTAGCCCTCGAGGATGAGGATGCCGGCGGCGTTGAACCACTCGGCGATCTCGCGGTTGAGCGCCGCGGAGCCGGAGATGAAGAAGCGCACGCGTCCGCCGAAGCGCTCGCGCACCTTGGCGAAGACGATCTTGTCGAACAGCGCCTGCTGGGCCTTCAGCGGCAGCGGGACGGACTTGCCCTCGCGCTTGAGCTGGACGACCTGCTGGCCGACGTGGAAGGCCTGCTTGAAGATCTTCTCCTTGGCCCCGCCCTCGGCGGCCTGCATGGTGACGATGCGGGCGTGCGCCTTCTCGAAGATGCGGGGCGCGGCGCCCATGAAGGTGGGCCGGACCACGGCCAGGTTGTCGATGATGCGCTCGACCCGGCCGTCGACGGCCGTGGCGAACCCGCAGGCCAGCTGGGTCGAGAGCAGCACCTTGCCGAAGGAGTGGGCCATCGGCAGCCACAGGAACTGCAGGTCGGTCTCGTCGAGGATCTGCTGGGCCTGGATCGCGGCGCCCTCGTAGGTCCACGACGAGTGCCGCAGCCGCACGCCCTTGGGCTTGCCGGTGGTGCCCGAGGTGTAGATCAGGGTCGCGAGCTGGTCGGGCCGGATCGCGTCGATCGCCTCGGTGACGGCCTGCGGGTTCTCGGCGAGGTGCTTCTCGCCCAGCGCGGCGAGGTCCTCGAACCCGATCACCCAGTCGCCGTCGACGACGTCACCGGCGGGATCGATCACGACCACCTGCTTCAGGTGCGGGAGCTCGGAGCGGTGCTCGCGCAGCTTGGCCACCTGGGCGGCGTCCTCCGCGACCACCACCCGGCACTCGGAGTCGGCGACGATGTAGGCCACGTCGGCGGCCATGGTGGAGGGGTAGACGGTGGTCGTGGCGCCGCCGGCGCACATCACCGCGAGGTCGGCCAGGATCCACTCGACGCGCGTGCCGGCGGCGATGCCGACCCGCTGCTCGGTCTCCAGGCCCAGCGCGAGCAGGCCCGCAGCCAGCTTCTCGACCCGGTCGCCGGTCTCCTTCCAGGTCAGCGAGGCCCAGGGCTCGCCGTCGGCGAGCGGGTAGCGGTAGGCCTCGCCGTCGGGTGAGGCGTGCACCCGGTCGCGGAACTGCACGGCGACGTTGGGCGCCCGGTCGTCGATCAAGGAGAGGTCGGTGGTGGCCGTCGACATGGAGGTCTCCCTAGGAGGCGTGCGGGCTGCTGGGGCGGCCGCCGCGACTGGTGGGGAACAGGCCTCCAGGGGCGGCGGTGGTAGGTAACCTAGATCACAGGCCAAGCCCTGGCACCCCCGACCGGTCCCAGCGGCCGTGTCGGCGTACTCACCGGTAGGGGTGCGTGGCGTCATCGCACCTCATAATCAACTTCTTCAGTAGACTAAAGCCATGGAACTCGTCCACACCCCCCTCCCGACGACGGACCTGCCCCAGGTCGTCGTCCCCGCCCCCGGCTCCGGTCCGGGCAACTGGTCCGGCGCCGCCTCCGCGGTGCTCGTCGACGGCGTCACCTACCTGACCTACCGCGTGCGCCGCCCGCTCGTGGAGGGACGCGGGGTCGCGACCGTGGTGGCGAGCTCCATCGACGGCGTGGTCTTCACGCCGGTGTGCGAGGTCCACCGCGACGACTTCGGGGCCGAGTCGTTCGAGCGCCCCGTCGTGCTGCAGCGCCCCGACGGGGGCTGGCGGCTGTACCTCTCCTGCGCGACCCCCGGCTCCAAGCACTGGTGGATCGAGGCCCTCGACGCCGACCGGCCCGAGGACCTGCCCACCGGCACCCGCACGGTGGTGCTGCCCGGTGACGACGGCGTCGCGGTCAAGGACCCGGTCGTCACCGTGCGCGACGGCCTCTGGGAGATGTGGCTGTGCGAGCACCCGCTGACCGACCCCGGTCACGAGGACCGGATGACCACGGCGTACCTCACCAGCGACGACGGCCTGGCCTGGACCCGCCACGGCACCGTGCTCTCCCCCACCCCCGGCTCCTGGGACGCGCGCGGCACCCGGGTGACCACGGTGCTGTCGCACGACCCGCTGGTGGTGCTGTACGACGGCCGCCCCACGGCCGAGGACAACTGGCACGAGGTCACCTCGGTGGCCCGCGGCGACGCGACCGGGCAGCTGCACGCCGACCCCGACGCCCCCGTGCTGCGGTCGACGGACTCCGACGGCGCGATGCGCTACGCCGCCGCGGTGGCGCAGCCCGACGGGTCGACCCGGTTCTACTTCGAGCGGGCCCGCCCGGACGGCGCGCACGACCTGGTCACGACACTGAGTCGCGCCTGATCTCGTCGTCGCGGTCGGCGCCGCCGACCACCCGTCCCGCGCCGCGGCGGCTCGCGAAGGAGTCCCCCTCGCGGTAGGCCTTCCACTGCTCGAAGGACTCCCCCGTCAGCTCCTCGAGCAGGGCGATGTCCTCGAGGTGCGGCTGCTGCAGCAGGGTGCGCTGCTCGGGCGTGAGCTTCGGTCGCCCGGTCTCCCCACCCTTGTGCAGCTGGTTGACCAGGGGCTTGCTGACCGTGCGCCACACCTGCGGCGGCAGGAACTGACCCACCGCGGCCCCGGCCCGGATCACCGGCCCGACGGTGCGCACCCGCAGGCCGTCCCGCACGAACGGTCGGGTGTTGTCCGACGGGATCTGCGCGATCTCCTGGGTCTGCACGCCGAGGAACTCGAAGACCCGGTTCAGCACCTGGTCGGGCTCCTCGATCAGCGACCGGTAGCGCAGCAGGAGGACCTGCTCGCGCGGGAAGTGGTCGAAGAGGTCCTGCACCTGGCGGCCGTACATCCCCATCGACTGGTAGTGCCAGAACGGCGCCCAGCCGTCGTCGATCCTCCTCTGCTCCCGGCGTACGGCCTCCACGATGTCGGCCCGCGGCTCCAAGCCGTCCATCCACAGGTGCATCCAGTTGGAGTAGGCGCGGTCGACCGGGTCACGCAGCACCGCGATCAGCTTGGCGTCGGGGCGGTCCACCGCGATCCGCCGGCGGGCGTCGCGGTGGTAGAGGTAGAACGGCGTGCTCTCCCCCCGCAGCTGGTCCTCCCCCGCCCCGTCGAACAGGTCGAGGTAGCGCTCGCGCTGCCAGATCCACTCCTGGTTGCTGTGGGCGTCGCCCGGCCCCTTGTACGTCGGCGGCGGCGAGTCGCCGCACATGTAGTACTTCGGCTCCTTCACCTGGCTCAGGAACAGGTGGGGGTGCGCGGCGAGCGCCGCGTGCAGCGCGCTCGTGCCTGCCTTCGGCGCACCGATCAGGAAGAAGTCAGGGGGTCGACGACTCATGCGTCTAAGTCTATCGAGATTGTCTGCATAGGGAAGCCGACCGTACGCCGAGACGGCGTGTGTGTACGCCGAGACGGCGCGCGTGTTCACTCTGGCCCAGCCCCCACGGAGGAAGACAGGGCGAGCGGCGCCGTGGCGGCCGTCGCCAAGACCCGCCCCGACGACTGCCGCGCATCTGTGCCACGCGGTGACTCGGATCCGCGGCAGAGCGCCCCCCGGCCGCCCGAAGAGGGGTCGAGCGAGTGACCCACAGCCGTTGGGGCCGGCGAGCTTCGCCGTGAGCGGTGTTCGAACACCTGTTTGTTTCCTGAGGTAGATCGGAGTACACTCGGCTCATGAGCCGGCGCCCAGCAGCCTCCACCCCCGCGGCGACACCGCGCCTGCTGCAGACTGCCGACCAGGTCATCGACGAGCTCCACCAGCAGCGCGCGGCCGCTCACCGGGCCGAGGTGCGCGAGATCGAGCTCGCCGTCGACTGGGCCCTGCTGCACCCCTGCCCCGAGGACGCCACCCCCGCCTCCTGGGGTGAGGGCCGGCTGTTCCACGAGCAGGTGACTCCTCTTGCTGGACCGGGGGCACCACTGGTGGCGGAATTCGCACCCGCTGACCTGGCGGCTGCCCTCGGCGTCTCCTTCAACGCCGGGCGTCAGCTGCTGGCCGACGCCTTGGAGCTGACCTACCGGCTGCCGACCATGTGGTCGCTGGTCCACGCGGGAAAGGTCCCGGTGTGGCTGGGCCGGTCGATCGCCCGGGAGACCCACGACCTCTCCGAGATCGCCGTCGCCCACGCCGACAGGCTGATCTGCGCGGTCCCGGTCAAGATCGGGCAGGTCCGGGCCCGTCGGCTGATCGACGAGGCCCGGCTCTACCACGACCCCGACCGCGCCCAGGAAGACGAACGGCAGGCGCTGGCCGAACGGCACGTGACCCTGTCCCGGTCCAAGTGCCCGGCCACGCAGGGGATCCACCTGATGCTCGACCGCGCCGACGCCCAACGCTTCGACCACACGATCGCCACCATCGCCGCCACGCTGTCCGCGCTGGGTGACGACGACGGGCTCGACCTCCGACGGGCACGCGCGGTCGGGATCCTGGCCGACCCTCAGCACACCCTGGAACTCCTCGCCCGGCCCGTCGCCGACCGCAGCGACCCGTTCACCGCGGCCCGAGAGGCCGTCGCCGGGGTCGGACCGAAGAGCTACTCCGGCGCGGTCGACGGCACCGCACCGACCGGCGGCGGATCAGCGGTGATCTACCTGCACCTCACCCCCGACGACCTCGGTGAACACCTCGAGGCCGGCACCGGCACCGCGGTCGTCGAACGCATCGGTGCCACCAGCCTGGAGCTGGTCGAGACCTGGCTCGCGGGACGGACGTTCACCGTCCGCCCGGTCCTCGACCTCTCTCACCACAGGGGCTCCGGCACCACCGCCCCACTCACCGGGCCGCTGGCCCCGCGCGACGGCCACGACCCCAGCCCCGCGATGCGGGAGGTCGTCTTCCTCCGCGACGCGACCTGCGTCTTCCCCGGCTGCCGACGCGACTCACGCGGCTGCGACCTCGACCACATCGAGGCTTGGCTCCCACCCGACGAGGGCGGCCCGCCCGAGCAGACGAACCTCTCCAACCTGGCCCCGCTCTGCCGGCTGCACCACCGGATCAAGACCTTCACCGGCTGGGACTACCAGCGCCTTCCCGACGGGCGACACGAGTGGGCCAGTCCCACCGGGCACACCTATGCCGTGGAACCTGCTCCTCGGCACGTCACTGCCTGAACTGGCTCTGGTTTCGACGACGGGCGCCAGAGCGCCCTGCTCAACCACCGAGTCCGGCCGGGCCGCCCTGCTCAACCACCGAGTCCGGCCGGGCCGCCCTGCTCAACCACCGAGTCCGGCCGGGCCGCCCTGCTCGACCACCGAGTCCGGCCGGCGGGGTGCGCGATCAGCGGGTGCGGAGGCCGGCGTACTCCTCGGCCTTGCGTCGCGCCTCCAGGACGAGGTCCTCGACCTTCAGCAGCTCGGGGAGCAGGGCGTGCTCGGTGGTGAGGGCGCGGAACATCATCGAGACCGTGACGCCGTGGCCGGGCTGGTGCACCACGCGCAGCTCGTCGCCCGCGGTGAGCTCGCCGGGGACGAGCACGCGCAGGTAGGGCCCTGGACGAGCCTGCTGGGCGAAGCGCTTGACCCAGGCACGGTCGTCGAAGCCGTTGACCCGCTGCCAGTTCTTGAAGTCGTTGCACGGGATGCGGATGCTGCTCACCTCGAACAGCGCGGTTCCGACCTGCCAGCGCTCCCCCACCTCGGCCTCGTTGACGTCGAGCCCGCGTGTCGTGAGGTTCTCGCCGAACTGGCCGTCACGGATCTCCCGGCCGAGCTCGCGCTCCCACCAGTCGAGGTCCTCACGGGCGAAGGCGTACACCGCCTGGTCGGGGCCACCGTGGTGCTTGACGTCGGAGACCTGGTCGCCCGCGAGGCCCAGGCGCTCGGCCCGCACGGCCCCCGCGACCGCCTGCTTGTCGATCGACGTGCGTCCGATGCCGGCCCACCCCTGCTCCCGGGGCATGCCGACGTTGATCGAGATCACCTGCGCCATGAGGTGATCCTCTCAAGCCCGGGAGCATCGTGCGGCCGGTCTCAGCTCTGCGACTGGGCCGAGGCCACCTCGCGCGCCTCCTCGGGGGAGCCGGCCGCGGGGGCGGAGCCCCACATCTTGCGGCCGTTGGGCTCGGCGAGGAACCACAGCGAGACGCACCCGATCACCCCGGCGGCGACGAGGTAGTAGCCGGGCCAGTTCAGGTCACCGGTGGCACCGACCAGCGCGCCCACGACCACCGAGGTGGTGCCGGCGAACAGCGAGACCGAGACGTTGAAGGCGATCGAGAGCCCCGCGCCCCGCACCTGGGTCGGGAACAGCGTCGGCAGGGTCGAGGGCATGGTGGCGCTGAAGCAGATCAGCAGCAGCCCCATGATCATCAGGCCGAGGAAGATCGAGACGCCCGTCTGGGCGCGGATCAAAAGGATCATCGGCAGCCCGAGGACGACCAGCCCGATGGCGCCGGTCCAGGCGATCGGCTTGCGGCCGATGCCGTCGGAGAGCCGGCCCAGCAGTGGGATGGTGACCAGCGCGATCACCATCACCACGATCTGCAGCAGCTGCGAGGTGGTCGCCGAGATCCCGTCGCCGCCCTGCTCGGCGGGCATGGTGTCGGTGACGTACGTCGGCATGTAGGAGGTGAGCATGTAGTTCGTGACGTTCCAGGCCAGCACGAGCCCCATGCAGACCAGCACGAACGGCCACAGGTGGGCCAGCTTCCGGGCCTCGCCGGAGGCGCGGTGCTCCTTCTCGCGGTCGTCGGCCTCCTGCTCCAGCGCGGCGTACGCCGGGGTGTCGGCGAGGCGGGTGCGCAGGTAGACGCCCACCAGGCCGAGCGGCAGGGCGACGAAGAACGGGATCCGCCAGCCCCACGACAGCAGCTGGTCGTCGCTGAGGGTGGCGCCGGCGACGGTGACCACGATGGCGCCCATCAGGTAGCCGGTGAAGGTGCCGAACTCCAGGAAGCTGCCGAGGAAGCCGCGCCGGCGGTCGGGGGCGTACTCCGCGATGAACGTCATCGCGTTGCCGTACTCACCACCGGTCGAGAAGCCCTGGAGCAGGCGGGCCAGCAGGAGCAGCAGCGGGGCGACGATGCCGATGGACTCCTTGCTGGGGATGCAGCCGATCGCGAAGGTGCCCAGCGCCATCAGGATCATCGTGGTGGCCAGCACCTTGTTGCGCCCGATCCGGTCGGCCAGCGGGCCGAAGAACATGCCGCCGAAGGGGCGGACCAGGAAGGCGACGGCGAAGAGGCCGAAGGTCGCGAGCGTGCCCGCGGTGTCACCGAGGTCGGAGAAGAAGACCTCCTTGATGGTCGGCTCGAAGTAGGCGTAGACGCCGAAGTCGTACCACTCGGTGATGTTGCCGATCGCGGCTGCGCCGATGGCCCGGCGCACGACCGGGGCCTCGGTGACGACCACCTCGTCGGCGGTCCAGCTCCTCGTGGGTTCCTGCGGTGTCAGTACGGCCACGCCGGGCACGCCTCCTGGGGATCGGATGGGGTCGGATCGGGGTCTGGAAGGATTTTGGTTGCGTGGTGCAACCCCAGGACCTTGGTCGCCGCAGCGGGCCACCGTCAAGTCCGGTGATCCCGCTCACGCCCCATCTGGGACAGCCGCACGACCTGGAGGACCTCCCGGCGGGTCAGTCCTGGACGGCCTTGGCCACCGCGATGCACATGGTCAGGTGGTCGGCCGTCGAGGTGAGGCGCCGGGTCCCGGGCGGGTCCTCGAGCCGCAGGCGGGCCAGCTCGAGCATCCGCACGACGACCCAGTCGCGCGCCCGGTGCTCGTCGAGCCCCGCTGAGTCGACCAGGGTCAGGAAGCGCTGGCGGACCCCCTCGCGCAGGCTCAGCCCGGCGGGCGAGGCGGTCAGCTCCGCGAACCGGGTCCACAGCATCGGGGCGAGCTCGTAGTGCGGGTCGCCGTTCAGCGGCCGCGGGTCGATCGCCAGCCAGGGCTCGCGGTCGCCGGCCAGGACGTTGCCGTAGTGCAGGTCGCCGTGGACCAGCGTGCCCGTGCTGGCGTCGTCGACGACGAGGTCGCGGGCGAGCGACAGCGCCTGCTCCACCAGCCGGCGCGGCAGCGGGGCGTTGCGCGGGAGAGCGGCGAGACCCGCCGCGCCCTCCTCGACGTACGACGGGAGCGTGCGCAGCTGGGGCGTGGCGGGCACGTGCAGGCGCGCGTAGAGCCCGGCCACGACCTCGCAGGCCTCGAGGTCCAAGAGGTCCTCCAGCCCCTCGGGGTGCAGCCGCTCCAGCAGCAGGGCGCCCCGGTGCGGGTCGGCCCGCAGCAGCTGGACGGCACCGCGACCGTTCCAGGACCGCAGCGCCAGGTGCTCGTGCTCGGTCCCCGCGTCGGGGAACCCGACCTTGAGCACCGCCGGGCGGCCGCCCGGTGTGCGCACGGGGACGACGACGGCCACGAACCCGTGCGTCGCGCCCCCGTCGACGACCAGCTGCCACTCCTCGAGCAGCCCCGCCAGCAGGGCGGGCAGCCCGTCGACCCAGGTGGCCCAGGCCGGCCCGCGACCGGCCATCCGCAGGACCCCGGCGGGCAGGGCGGGCGTACCGGGGAGGCCACGAGGGGAGGTCATCGCCCCCGATGCTGCCACCCCGGTCGGGTCAGTCGCCCAGCACCGCCTCCATCGTCAGGGCGGTGATCCGGAAGTGGGTGCGCGCGACCACGCGGGCGGCGTCGGCGTCGCCGGCGACGACCGCCTCGGCCAGGGCGCGGTGCTCCGGCGCGGCCAGGGCGTAGAACTCCCGGGTGTAGGGCTCGCTGGCGAAGCCCAGGGTGGCCTCGGCCGTGAGCCCCCGGCTGAGCGCTCCGAGCCGCGCGTTGCCCGCGCACTCCACGACCAGGTGGTGCAGCCGCTCGTCGAGCAGGCGCGCGGCCGGCATGTCCTCGCCCGCGCCCTCGAACTCGGCCACCAGCGCGAGCAGGCGCTCGGCCTGCTCCGGCGTACGCCGCTCCGCCGCCGCGCCGGCGATCATGCCCTCCACCAGGCAGCGCTCGTCGAAGACCTCGGCCAGGGCCGGCAGCTGCTCGTGCAGGGTGCGTCGCACGGCCTCGGTCTCGACCTCGCGCCAGGACCGCTCGGTGACGAAGGTGCCCCCGCCGCGACCGCGGCGTGACTCCAGCAGGCCCTGCTCGACCAGGCGCTCGATCGCCTGCCTCAAGGTGGCGCGGCTGACCTCGAGCATCGGGGCCAGGTCACGCTCCGAGGGCAGCGCGTCGCCGGGTGAGTAGGCACCCACCGCGATCGCCGTCAGCAGCCGGTCGTGGACGGCGTCGACCGCCGTGGAACGTTTCACCGAGGTGAAGACTCGCGTGTCGTCGCTCAAAGGTATTGTCACCAGACCTTTTCCGTGGTTCGCTCCGACCGACTCATCACCCCAGTCTGTCGGACCCTTGCGAGGACCACCTGTGTACACGATCCCCGAACCCACCACCGTCGGCGAGATGCCCTTCCGCGGCCACTCGACGTGGTACCGCGTCACCGGCGACCTCGAGGGCCGCACCCGCCCCCCGCTGGTCGTCCTGCACGGTGGTCCTGGCGCCGCCCACGACTACTGCCTGTCGATGGCCAACCTGGCCGCGGCGACCGGTCGGGCCGTCGTGCACTACGACCAGCTCGGCTGCGGGCGCAGCAGCCACCTGCCCGACGCCCACCCCGCGATGTGGACCGTCGAGCTGTTCGTCGAGGAGCTGGCCGCGCTGGTCGACCACCTCGGCATCGCCGACGACTTCCACCTGCTCGGGCAGTCGTGGGGCGGCATGCTCGGACCGGAGTACGTCCTGGCCCACCCCCAGGGCGTGCGCACGCTGAGCATCTGCGACTCCCCGGCGTCGATGGCGCTGTGGCTGGAGGCCGCCGCCACGTTGCGCGAGCAGCTGCCCGCCGAGGTGCAGCAGGCGCTGCTGACCCACGAGCAGGCCGGCACCACCGACCACCCGGAGTACGCCGCCGCGATGGAGGCCTTCTACGACCGGCACGTGTGCCGGGTGGTCCCGAACCCGCCCGAGGTCAGCGCCTCCTTCGCCCAGATCGAGGCCGAGCCGACCGTCTACCACACCATGAACGGGCCGAGCGAGTTCCACGTCGTCGGCTCGTTGAAGGACTGGACGGTCATCGACCGGCTGCCCGGCATCACCACCCCGACCCTGGTCGTCTCCGGGGCGTACGACGAGGCGATGCCGCTGGTCTGGGAGCCCTTCCTCGAGGGTATCGCCGGCGCCCGCAGCCACGTCTTCCCCGCGTCCAGCCACATGCCGCACGTCGAGGAGCCCGAGGCCTTCCTCGAGGTCGTCGGCGGCTTCCTCACCCAGCACGACCCGTCCTGACCCCCGCTCGACCCCGCCCCTCCCTCCCCCACCCCCGAAGGAACCCCCGCATGAGCCAGTCATCCCAGGCCGACGGCGACCTCGCCGAGTTCGGCTACAAGCAGGAGCTGGACCGTCGCCTGTCCACGACCGACCTCGTCGTCTACGGCCTGGTCTTCATGGTCCCGATCGCCCCGTGGGCGATCTTCGGCGTGGTCTACAACGCCGCCGGCGGCATGGTGCCGCTCGTCTACGTGATCGGGCTGGTCGCGATGATCTTCACCGCGCTGTCCTACGCCCAGATGGCCAAGGCCTTCCCGATCGCGGGGTCGGTCTACTCCTACGTCGGGCGCAGCATCCACCCCAACCTGGGCTTCCTGGCCGGCTGGACGATCCTGCTCGACTACCTGCTGGTGCCGACGCTGCTCTACGTCTTCGCGGCCGAGTCGATGGCCGGGGTCTTCCCCGACGTGCCCAAGCAGGTCTGGATCGTGGTCTTCCTGCTGCTCAACACCGCCATCAACTACATCGGCATCTCGTTCACCGCGATCGTCAACCGGCTGTTCCTGGTCGCCGAGCTCATATTCGTCGCGATCTTCATCGTGATGGCCGTGATCGCGATCGTGCACGGCACCAACGGCGCCGAGTTCAGCACCAAGCCGCTCTTCGACGCCGACCAGTTCTCCCCCGGCCTGATCGGCACCGCGCTCTCGATCGCGGTGCTCAGCTTCCTCGGCTTCGACGGCATCGCCACCCTCTCGGAGGAGGCCAAGGGCGGCCGCCGTTCGGCCGGCATCGCGATGGTCTCGGCGCTGCTGCTCGTCGCGCTGTTCTTCATCACCCAGACGTGGCTGGCGGCCATGCTGGTCACCGACAAGAAGAGCTTCTCCGACGCCGAGGTCAACAACGCGTTCTTCGGCATCGTCGAGGGCGTCAGCAACCACGGCTGGCAGATCGCGTTCCTGCTGATGAACGCCCTGGCGGTCGGCCTGGCCAACGCGGTGGCCGCCCAGAGCGCCACCTCCCGGCTGCTGTTCTCGATGAGCCGTGACGGTCGCCTGCCCGGCTTCTTGTCCTACGTCAACACCCGCACCAAGGTGCCCGAGCGCGCGATCCTGCTGGTCGGCGCCCTGACGCTGGTGCTCGGCCTGTTCTTCGTCGGCCAGATCGCGGTGATCTCCTCGCTGGTCAACTTCGGGGCCCTGACGGCCTTCCTGCTGCTGCACGTCTCTGTCGTGGTCTGGTACGTCGGCCGCAACGGCAGCAAGAACTACTTCCTGCACCTGGTCTCGCCGATCCTCGGCTTCGCGGTCATCGCCTACGTCTTGTGGAACGCCGACGCCAACGCCAAGATCGGCGGCCTCGTCTGGCTGGTCATCGGTGTGGTCGTGCTCGCCTACTACCGCTCGAAGGGCATCGGCATCCGCGAGGGGCACGCCGCGACGGGCCGGGAGCACGCCGATGTCTGACCCGACCGTGCACCACCTGACCAAGGACCTCGCCACCACCGGCTTCTCCACCGAGCACGAGCCCCGGCTGCGGGTGCGGGCCGGGTCCGGGGAGCGGGTCTCCTTCGAGACCGACGACGCGGCGTACGCCGAGATGGAGCAGGTCCTCGACCTGGCCCGTCTCACCGCGCCGCTGAACCCGATCACCGGGCCGGTGCACGTCGACGGCGCGCACCCGGGCGACCTGCTGGCGGTGACCGTGCACGACATCGCCCTGGCGGAGTTCGGCTGGTCGGTCTACCTGCCCGGCGCCGGCGCGCTGTCACCGGTGATGGGCGAGCAGATGCTCGTGCGCCGGGTGCCGGTCGACGCCGACGGCGTGCACCTCGGCGGTGGCCTGGTCGTGCCGGCCAGGCCGATGGTCGGCTGCCTGGGCGTGGCTCCCGCGGCGGGGAGCGCCTCGACGGTGATGCCGTCGTACCCCACGGGCGGCAACATGGACCTCACCGAGGTCGGGCCCGGGACGACGGTCTACCTGCCCGTGCAGGTCGAGGGGGCGCTGTTCTCCCTCGGCGACGTGCACGCGGTGATGAGCCGCGGCGAGTCGTCCTTCGTGGCCATCGAGACCGCCGGCACCGTCACGGTCAGCCTCGACGTGGTGCCGGCGGCGCAGGCCGGCGGCACCGGCCTGCCGTGGCTGGAGACCGACGACGAGGTCGTCTTCGTCGGCCTGGGCGACCCCGTGCAGGACTCCGTGCAGGCGGCCTACGAGGCCCTCTTCGGCCACCTCACGGCCCACGGGTGGGACCCGATGGACGCCTACGTGGCGATGAGCGCGATCGCCCACACCGAGCTCGGCGGGCCGACCGGATCGGCCGAACCCGACCCGCTCCACCCGCTGCGCCCGGTGGGGGCGGTCACGCTCGCCCGCTTCCCGCGGGAGCTGGTGCAGCGCTGACGCGCACCGCTCAGCGGGGGCTCTTCACGGCCAGCACCGGACACGTGGCCTCGAGCAGCACCCGCTGGGCGGTGGAGCCCATCAGCAGCTTGCCGACCGGCGTACGACGACGCAGGCCGATCACGACGAGGTCCGCACGACGCTCCGCGGCGACCGCGAGGATCTCCTCGTGGGCCTCGCGACCCCGGATCGCACGCACCAGCTCGTGGTCGACCCCGGCGTCCTGCAGGCGGGTGCGCAGGGCGCCGACCTGGTCGTCGTCGGCGTACCGCTCATCGACCAGCGCGTCGCCGCGCGAGGTGTTCACCACCAGCAGGCGGGCGTCGCGCGTGCGGGCCTCGGCGACCGCGTGGCTCAGCGCCGCCTCGCCCTCCTGGTTGGGCACGTAGCCGACCACCACGGTCGTCCGGTCGCTCATCGGTGACCCACCTCCTGCTTCTCGTCGCTGTGGTCGCTGGCGTCGTCGTGCAGGCCGTCGACGGCCTTGGCCACCGCGGGCGAGCGCCGGGCGAGCCGGGCCACCAGGGGCCAGGCCAGCACGACCACGCCGATCAGGTAGACCACGACCGCGACCGGCTCGTTGAACAGCCCGGAGAGCTGCCCGTCGCTGAGCTGCAGCGACTTGCGCAGCTCCTCCTCCAGGCGGGGCCCGAGGATGACCCCGAGGATCAGCGGCAGCACCGGCAGCCCGAAGCGCCGCATCCCGAAGCCGAGCAGGCCGAGCACGAGCAGCAGCCCGAGGTCGAAGGCCTGCAGGTTGACCGAGTAGGCGCCCAGCGTCGCGAAGAACACGATGCCGGCGTACAGGTAGGGCCGCGGGATCTGCAGCAGCTTGGCCCACGCCGGGGCGAGCGGCAGGTTGATCGCGAGCAGCAGGAAGTTGCCGATGAACAGCGAGGCGATCAGGCCCCAGACCAGCTCGGGCTCCTTCTCGAACAGCAGCGGGCCGGGCGTGATGCCGTACTGCGTGAACGCGGCCAGCATGACCGCCGCCGTGGCGTTGGTCGGCAGGCCGAGCGAGAGCATCGGCACCAGGGTGCCGGCGGCCGAGGCGTTGTTGGCCGCCTCGGGACCCGCGACGCCCTCGATGGCACCGTGCCCGAACTCCTCGGGGTGCTTCGACAGCTTCTTCTCGGTGACGTAGGACAGGAACGTCGGGATCTCGGCGCCACCGGCGGGCAGCGCACCGAACGGGAAGCCGAAGGCCGTGCCGCGCAGCCACGGCTTCCACGAGCGCTTCCAGTCGCTCTTGCCCATCCAGGGCTGGCCGACCGGGATCACGTGGGCCGCCGTACGACGCAGGTGGGCCGCGACCCAGAGGGCCTCGCCGACCGCGAAGATGGCCACGGCGACCACGACGATGTCGATGCCGTCGACGAGCAGCGGCTGGCCGAAGGTGAGCCGCTGCTGGCCGGTGATCTTGTCGGCGCCGACCAGGCCGATCGCGAGGCCGAGGCCCAGCGCGCTGAAGCCACGCAGCCGCGACTTGCCGAGGACCGCGGTGACCGCCAGCAGGGCGAGCACCATGATCGCGAGGTAGCTCGGGTCGCCGAGGCTGATCGCGAACTTGACCACGATCGGGGCCAGGACGACCAGCAGGACGGTGCCGATGGTGCCGGCGATGAAGGACCCGATGGCCGCGGTGGCCAGCGCCTGGGAGGCCCGGCCGGCCTTGGCCATCTTGTGGCCCTCGATCGCGGTCACCACCGAGGAGGACTCCCCCGGGGTGTTCAGCAGGATCGAGGTGGTGGAGCCGCCGTACATGCCGCCGTAGTAGATGCCGGCGAACATGATGAACGCGCTGGCGGGCTCGAGGGCGAAGGTGACCGGCAGCAGCAGCGCCACGGTCATGGCCGGGCCGAGGCCCGGGAGCACGCCGACGGCGGTGCCGAGCAGCACGCCGATCAGGGCGTAGAGCAGGTTCATCGGCGTCAGCGCCGTGGCGAACCCGTCCATCAGGGAGGACCAGACGTCCATCAGAGGATCCCTTCCAGGAGGCCCGCGGGCAGGAGCACGCCGAGGCCGACGTAGAAGCCGTAGAAGGTGACCAGGGCCAGGGCGACCGAGATCGCGATGTCACGCACCAGGTGCCGGCTGCCCAGGGCCCACGAGGAGCAGAAGAACAGCAGGGTCCCGGAGATCACCCAGCCCAGCAGGTCGATGAGCAGCACGTTGGCCAGGAAGGCCAGCACGAGCGGGACGACGACGCGCCACTCGGTCGGGGCCGAGAGGTCGACGTCCTCCCCCTCCTCGGCCTCGCCGTGACCGCCCCGCAGGACGTTCACGGCGAGCAGCACCGAGCAGACGAGGAGCAGGGCGCCGACGAGGTAGGGCACCGTGCGGGGCCCGACCGGGTCGGACTGGGAGTAGGGCACGTCGAGGCCCAGGGCGTCGACGACCACCACCACTCCGACCACGGCCAGGAGGACGGCGACCCCGAGCTCGGCCTTGTCGGCGCGACGGGCCGGGGTCACCTCCTCCGAGCCGGTCGTGGGGGCGGGGGCACTCATGCCAGACCCAGCTCACCCAGCGTGTCGGCGACGCGCTTGTCCTGCTCGTCGAGGAACGTCTTGAAGTCGTCGCCGGTCTCGAAGGCGTCGGCCCAGCTGTTGTCCTTCATCGCCTGCTTCCACCCCGGGGTGGCGTGCAGCTTCTCGAAGGCGGCGATCAGGCGGTCACGCTGCGCGTCGGTGATGCCGGGAGGGGCCACGACGCCGCGCCAGTTGGTGAAGACCAGGTCGATACCGGCCTCGGTCAGCGACGGGGCGTCGACGCCGTCGACCGCCTTCTCGCCGCTGGTGGCCAGCACGCGGATGTCGCCGTTGGCGATCTGGTCCTTGAACTCACCGACACCGGAGGTCGCGAAGTCGATCTTGTCACCGAGCAGGGCCGGGAGCAGGTCGCCGCCGCCGTCGTAGGACACGAACCGCACCTGCTTGGGGTCGATGCCCTCGGCCTGGGCCAGCTGCATCGGGAACAGGTGGTCGGGACCACCGGGCGAGGAGCCGCCGCCGACGCTGAGCGAGCGGGGGTTCTTCTTCCAGGCGGCGACCAGGTCGTTGATGTCCTTGAACGGGGAGTCCTTGGGCACCATCACCGCGCCGTACTCCTCGATCAGCTTCGCGATCGGGGTGGTGTCGGTCAGGGTGGCCTTGGACTTGTTGGTGTACGACGCCCCGACGACGCCGAGGCCCATCAGCATGGTGAGGTCGGCGTTGCCCTTCTCGTTGACCGTGCGGGCCAGGCCGACGGTGCCGCCGGCGCCCTCGAGGTTGAAGACCTCGGTGCCGTTGGTGATCTTGTCGTCCTCCATCACCTTGGCCGCGGTGCGCGCGGTGATGTCGTAGCCGCCGCCGGCGGAGTTGGGGACCATGATCCGCAGGTCGCTGAGCGGCTTGCTGCTGTCGCCGGCGTCGGCGGACTTGCTGGTCACGCCGCCGCACGCGGAGAGGGCGAGGGAGACGCCGAGGACGCCGGCGGCGACCCGCAGCATCCGGGACTTCGGTGAGGTGGAGCGCATGGTGGTTCCTCTCTGCGTCCTGGGGGCAGGACTCCGGTTCTGGTGGCCCGACCCTCACCCGCCGAGGTGATCGCGGTCACCATTGCGGTCGCAGTGCACGTTGTGGTCATTGTGGTCACAGTCACATCGGGTCCGCGCAGTGCGATCCTTCAGGGGTGGCACCCCGCACCTCCACCCGACCCAGCGATCGACCGGGCGACCGACCGGGCGACCGGCACGGCATGACCCTGGCCCGGCAGTTCTTCCTGCTGCAGGCCCTCGTCGTGCTGGCCGTCCTCGTCGCCGTCGGGGCGATCTCGATCGCCCAGGCGGCCCGGTCCTTCGAGCGGCAGGAGCTGCGACCGGCCCGGAGCGCGGCGGAGAACCTCGCCGCCAACCCGTTCGTGCGCCAGCGGCTCAGCGGCGCCGAGCCCGGCGAGGGCTCGGGCCTGGCGTCGGTGGCGGAGTCGGTGCGCACGGTCTCCGGCTCCTCCGGGGTCCTCCTGACCGACACCGGCCGCACCGTGCTGGTCTCCTCCGACCCGACGCTGGTCGGCCGCACGGTGGCGCTCGGCAGCGACCGCGTCCTGGCCGGCGCGTCCTGGACGGGCACGCAGGAGCAGGAGGGACAGCCGGTCGTGGTGGCCCAGGTGCCCGTCTACGACCTGTCCGGCACGGTCGTCGGCGTCGCCTCGGTGGAGCGCGACGTGCCCTCGGTGTGGACCCGCCTCGGCGACGTGGCGCCCAACCTGCTCGTCTACCTCGGCGTCGCCAGCGTCCTGGGGCTCGGCGGCTCGCTGCTGCTCTCGCGCCGGGTCAAGCGGCAGACGCTCGGGATGGAGCCCGCCGAGATCGTCGGGCTGGTCGAGCACCGCGAGGCGCTCGTGCACGGCGTCAAGGAGGGCGTGCTCGCGCTCGACCGCGAGGGCCGGGTGACCGTGGCCAACGACAGTGCCCGCGAGCTCCTCCGACTCCCCCACGGCGCCGTCGGCCGACGCCTGGAGGACCTCGACCTCGACCCGCAGCTGGTCGAGGTGCTCAGCAGCCGCCAGGCCGGCTCGGACCGTCTGGTGCTGGTCGGTGACCGTGTGCTCGCGCTGAACCGCCGGCCGATGCGCTCGCACGGCACGGTGATCGGCTCGGTGACCACGCTGCGCGACCGCACCGAGCTCTCGGCCCTGGAGCGCGAGCTCGGCACCACCCGCGCGACCAGCAACACGCTGCGCGCGCAGACCCACGAGTTCGCCAACCAGCTGCACACCATCTCGGGCCTGCTGCACCTCGAGGAGTACGACGAGGTCGTGCGGTTCGTCGACGGCGTACGCCTCAGCCGGACGTCGCTGTACGACGAGGTCACCTCGCGGATCGCCGACGCCACGGTCGCGGCCCTGCTGATCGCCAAGGCCAGCCTGGCCGGCGAGCGGGGGGTCGAGCTGCGGCTACGGCCCGAGTCGTCGCTGCCCAAGGTCTACGGCGTGCTCTCGCGCGACCTCGCCACCGTCGTCGGCAACCTGGTCGACAACGCCCTCGACGCGGCCGCACAGACCCCGGAGGGCCGCACGCCGCACGTCGAGGTGCTGGTCGACGGGAACGACGACCGGGTGGTCGTGCAGGTCGGCGACAGCGGCCCCGGCGTGCCCGACGGCGACGAGGTCTTCCGCCAGGGCTGGTCGACCAAGTCGATCCCCGGCGACGGCGGTCGCGGCTTCGGCCTGGCGCTCGTGCGGCTGGTCTGCCGCCGCCGCGGTGGCGACGTGACGTTGCGCAACGACGGCGGCGCGGTGTTCACTGCGACGCTGCCGCTCGGTGCCGCGGACGCCGCCGAGGCCGGGCTCGAGCAGTCGCAGGGGCACGAGAGGTCCGAGAGGGCGGCGTCGTTCCGGGAGGTGGGTCGGTGATCGAGGTGCTGGTCGTCGACGACGACTTCATGGTCGCCCGCATCCACACCGGGTTCGTCGAGCGCACGCCCGGGTTCACCGTCAGCGGCACGGCCCGCACGGGCGCCGAGGCGCTGGAGGCGGCCGCGCGCCTGCAGCCCGACCTGGTGCTGCTCGACGTCTACCTGCCCGACGTCAGCGGCCTGGACCTGCTGGGCGACCTGCGCGAGGCGGCCCCCGAGGTCGACGTGCTGGTGATCTCGGCCGCCCGCGAGGCGGAGACCGTGCGCCGGGCGCTGCGCGGCGGGATCGTGCACTACCTGATGAAGCCGTTCTCCTACGACGACCTGCGGCTGCGCCTGGAGCACTACCAGCAGGCGTACGCCGGCATGGCCGGTGAGACCACCGACCAGGCCGACGTCGACCGGGTCTTCAACATCGCCTCGGCGACCGGCAAGCAGTCGCTGCCGAAGGGCTTCAGCGCCGAGACCCTGAAGCTGGTCGAGGACACGCTCCGCCACCGCGACCCGGCCGACGGCGACCTCTCGGCCGCCGAGACCGCGGAGCTGCTCGGGATCTCACGGGTCAGCGCGCGCCGCTACCTCGAGCACCTCAGCGACCGCGGTCGGGTCGAGGTGAGCCTGAGGTACGGCGAGGTCGGTCGGCCCGAGCGCCGCTACGCCTGGCGCTGAGCCTCAGCGGTCGTTCGAGTCCTGAGCGGCCTCCTCGACGGTCAGCTCGGCCGTCGGGGCGACCTCGAGCCGGGCGTCGGGGATCGGGTCGCCGCTGCGCACCGAGACCCCGAAGGTGCCCTCCTCCAGGCGCTTCTCGGCCCGCTCGATGGCCGCCAGACGCTCGCGGAGGCTGCTCTCGACGGCGTCGTCGACGCCTTCGGACTCCAGGGGCTGGGCGTCGTCGCCGAAGTCGCCGTGCTCGCTCTCGTTCTCGCGGTCCTGGCCTCCGGACCGGGTGACGTCGGCGAGCAGCTGCTCGACCTCCTGACGCTCGGTGGCCAGCAGGTCGCGTGCACGGGTCTCGTCCATGGGGTCCTCTTCTTCGTGGGTCGGGGGGCCGTCGTGGTGGGCCGCCCCCCTTCCTACGCTGACAGCGCACCGAAGTCGAACCGGCGATTCTGCCTCGTCCGGCATCCGGCCCCGGCTAGCGTGTGCCTCGCATTTTCGCCGCAGCAGAGGCAGGACCCGTAGCCCATGACCCCTCCGATCAGGACCGTGCTGGTCGACGACTCCGAGGAGATCCGCGCGCTGCTGCGGTACGCCCTGGACCGCCAGCCGGACTTCGAGGTGGTCGCCGAGGCCGGCGACGGTGCCGCCGGCGTGGCCGCGGTGTCGGCCCACACCCCGCACCTGGTGCTGCTCGACATCGCGATGCCGGTCATGGACGGGCTGCAGGCCCTGACCCTGATCCGCGAGGAGTCACCCGGGTCCATCGTCGTGGTGTTCTCGGCCTTCACCGACGTGAGCGGGGCCGCCGAGCGCACGGCGCAGATGGGGGCGCACGCCTACATCGAGAAGCACGCCGGCATGTCGGAGCTGATCGAGGACCTGCGTCGCACCCTGGCCCGGGAGTTCGGCCTGCGCTCGTGACCGGTCGCCGAGCCGTCAGGAGGACGACCAGACCGCCAGCTCGTTGCCGCTGGGGTCGGTGAAGTGGAACCGGCGTCCGCCGGGGAAGGCGTACGGCGCGGTCACCACCTCGCCGCCGGCCCGCTGGACGGCGTCCACTGTGGCGTCGAGGTCGTCGGACCAGAGCAGCACCAGGGGCCCGCCGCGGCCCGGGGCGCTCTCCGCGTTCAGGCCGCCGACCTCCTCGTCGCCGTCGAGCCAGCGGATGCCGGCGTACGCCGGGCCGTGGTCGTTGAACCGCCAGCCGAACGCTGCGGCGTAGAACGCCCGGGCGGCGGCGAGGTCGGTGACGCCCAGCTCGACGTAGTCGATGGTGTGGTGGAGGTGTCCCATGGCCCCACGTTCCTCCCCCACTCGTAGGGTGGGCAACACCCCACCGAGGAGCACCTGTGTGCGGCATCGCCGTGGTCCACGACCTCTCCCCCTCCGCCGCCGACCCCGACCGCCTGCGCGTGACGCGCGCTCTCGGCGAGGACCTGCTCTCGCGGCTGCACCACCGCGGCCCCGACGGGTCCGGCACCCGCCAGGTCGGGCCGACCTGGCTGGGCCACACCCGGCTGGCGATCGTCGACCTCGACGGCGGCGAGCAGCCGCTGCGCAGTGCCGACGGGGAGCGCTGGGTGGTGGCCAACGGCGAGATCTACAACCACGCCGAGCTGCGCGACCGCCTCGGTGGTCCCTTCGCCACCGGCTCGGACTCCGAGATCGCGCTGCACGTCGTCGACCGGCTCGGCACCGACGGCCTGCACGACATGCGCGGGATGTACGCCGTCGGCGTCGCCACCCGTGCCGGCGACCTGGTGCTCGCACGCGACCCGCTCGGGGTGAAGCCGCTCTACTGGGCCCGGCACGACGACCGGGTGCTCGCGGCCTCGGAGCTGGTCGCGTTCCCGGAGTCGCTGCGCCCGCTGGTCGAAGAGTTCCCGCCCGGGCACCACTGGACGCCCGCCCGCGGGCTGGTCCCGTTCGTCGACCTGCGCACCGACCCGCTGGGCCTCGACGCGCCGCCGGCGCCGGCGTACACCGATCGCGAGGAGGCCCGGGTCGCCGTGCGCGAGACGTTGGTGGCGGCCGTGCGCGAGCGGATGATGGCCGACGTGCCCGTCGGGGTCTTCCTCTCCGGCGGCCTCGACTCGAGCATCGTCGCCGCGATCCTGGCGCGCCTCGCCGAGCCCGGCTCCGTCGTACGCTCCTTCGCCGCCGGCACCGCCGGCAGCTCCGACCTCGCCGCCGCCCGCGTGGTCGCGGAGCACCTGGGCCTGGAGCACCACGAGCGCGTCTACACCGACGACGACGTCGTACGGGTGCTGCCGGAGGTGGTGCGCTCGATCGAGAGCTACGAGCCGTCGCTGGTGCGCAGTGCGGTGCCGAACTACCTGCTCTCCGAGCTGGCCGCCCGGCACCTCAAGGTGGTGCTGACCGGGGAGGGCGCCGACGAGCTGTTCGCGGGCTACCACCACTTCCGCGAGCTGGACGCCGACGCCCTGCGCGAGGCGCTGGCCGACGGCGTGGACACGCTGCACCACCTCAACCTGCAGCGCTGCGACCGGGTGACGATGGCCTTCGGCCTCGAGGCGCGGGTGCCGTTCCTGTCCCGCGACTTGCTCGCGGTCGCCAGTCGCGTCCCGATGGGCTGGAAGCTGCTCGGCGAGGACGGCCAGGCGCAGGCGCAGGAGAAGGCGCTGCTGCGCGAGGCGTTCGCCGGCTGGCTGCCCGAGGAGATCCTCTGGCGGCGCAAGGAGCAGTTCGGCGACGGCTCGGGCACGGCCGACGTGATGGCCCGCCAGGCCGCCCGGCTCGTGGTCGAGGACGACTGGGCCCTCGAGCGCATCGAGGGCCTGCCGCCGGCGCGCACCCGCGAGGAGCTGGGCTACCAGCGGCTCTTCGCCGCCCACCTCGGCGGGATCAGGGCCGACCAGGTGCTGGGCCGGTTCGCGACCGCCTGACCCGTCGGTCGGCCTGTCGCGTCACATCTGCGCAACACGACGCTGGCAGGCTTCTCCCATGTCCGAGGCCGACCCCCGCTCCGCCATTCCGGGCGGGCTGACCGAGCTCTCCGCGGTCGTGCTCGCGCGCCTCGTGCGCAGCGGCCGGGTGAGCGCTGTCGACGTCGTCGAGGAGCACCTCGGCCGGGTGGCCCGGCTCGACCACGACCTGAACGCGGTCGTGCACGTCGACGCCGACCATGCCCTGGCCCAGGCCCGCGCGGTCGACGAGGCCGTGCGTCGCCGCGAGCACGGCGGCACGCTGCTCGGGGTGCCGTTCGTGGTCAAGGACAACGTCGACGTGCGCGGCCAGGTGACCGCCTGCGGCTCGCGCGCCCACGGCGGCGCGGTCGCGCTGACCGATGCCCCCGTCGTACGCCGCCTCCGGGAGCAGGGCGCCGTCCTCCTCGGCCGCACCAACATGGACGAGCTGGCGATGGGCGCCTCCACCCAGACCTCCGCCCACGGCCCCACCCGCAACCCCGTCGACCGGCGCCGCAGCCCCGGCGGCAGCTCCGGCGGGTCGGCCGCAGCGGTGGCCGCCGGCTTCGCGCCCCTGGCCGTCGGCAGCGACACCGGCGGCTCGATCCGCGAGCCCGCGTCGCAGTGCGGCGTCGTCGGGATGGCGCCCAGCCCCGGCCTGGTGCCGCTCGCCGGCGTGGTGCCGTTCGCCTCCGACCTGGACCGGGTCGGCCCGCTCACCCGCACCGTGGCCGACGCCGCCCTCGCCCTCGGCGCGATGAGCGGCCGACCGCTCACCGGCCGTCTGCCCCGACGCCTCGCCGTGGTCGAGGAGCTCGCCGGCCCCCGGAACCGGCCCGAGGTCCTGCGCGCCTTCGAGGCCTGGGTCGCCGGGCTGCGGGGGCTCGACGTGGAGGTGGTGCGGGTGTCGGTGCCGGACGCGCCCGCCGCCCTGGCGGCGTACATGACCCTGACCTCGGTGGCCTCCGTCGACTGGCTGGCGCCACGGGTCGCGACCGGCCTGGCCGGCGAGGAGGTCGTACGCCGCTACGAGCTCGGCCTCGCCGTACGTGACCGCGACCCTGCGGCCGTGACCCACGCCTCGGGCGTGCGCGACCGGCTGCGCGCCCAGGTCGGCGCCGCGCTGCGTGACGTCGACGTGCTGCTCTCCCCCACGATGCCGACCCCCGCGCCGCTCCTCGCCGGCGAGATCACCCCGGAGGAGCTGGCCGACCCGATGTCCGCGCCGTACACCGACTGCTGGACCGTCGTGGCCAACCTCGCCGGCCTGCCCGCCCTCTCGGTCCCCGCGCCCGTCGAGGGCCCGCCCGTCGGGGCGATGCTGATGGGCCGCCCCGGCAGCGACGCCGACCTGTTCCTGCTCGCGTCCCTCGTCTGAGAACGCCCTCTCGGCCTTCTGCCGCCCAGCCGCTGGGTAGCGTCGCCCCATGGCCACGACCACCCCCGTCCGCCCCGCGGCAGCACCTCGCGTGGAGGAGGACGCCGTCACGCGCGTCTTCGCCAGCCGCTCGGTCGCCGAGCACCTGGTCCGCGGCGTGCTCGGCCTGGTCCTCGTCGTGATGGCCCTCGCCTGGGCCGGCTCCCACCCGTGGGCCCTGCTGCTCGCCGTCCCTGCCGTCGTCGCCTGGCGCGGCTGCCCCACCTGCTGGGCCCTCGGCCTCGCCGCCACCCTCTCCCGCGGCCGCGCCGGCTGCACGGACGGCACCTGCCGCGACTGAGGCTCGCCCACCACGTCCGTCGGTCGAGCAGGGCGCCCGGCGCCCGTCGTCGAAACCTGACCTCGGGCGCCTCTGGTCTCGACGACGGGCCTCCGGCCCTGCATCAACCGACGTACGGCCCGACGCCCAGCCTCGCTGGTTGAGCAGGGCGCCCCGCGCCCGTCGTCGAAACCCGAACCTCGGGCAGCTCGGTTTCGACGACGGGCCTCCGGCCCTGCTCAACCGACGTACGGCCCGACGCCCTGCCTCGCTGGTTGAGCAGGGCGCCCCGCGCCCGTCGTCGAAACCTGACCTCGGGCGCCTCTGGTCTCGACGACGGGCCTCCGGCCCTGCATCAACCGACGTACGGCCCGACGCCCAGCCTCGCTGGTTGAGCAGGGCGCCCCGCGCCCGTCGTCGAAACCCGAACCTCGGGCAGCTCGGTTTCGACGACGGGCCTCCGGCCCTGCATCAACCGACGTGCCGCCCGACGCCCTGCTCGACCGAAGTGCGGCCGGACGCCCTGCTGGACCGCCCAGAAGCGGCGACCTACAGCAACCCCAGGCCGGCCGCGTGGCGGCGTACGGCGTCGGAGTCGGGGGCGAGGACGAAGGGGACCTCGTCGTCCCAGGCGCTGGAGACCGCCTCCACCCGGCCGTCGCCGGGGTCCAGGCGCACCTCGCGGATGTAGACGGCGAGGATCCGGCCGGGGTGGGTGCGCACGACGTCGGCGTAGATCTCGGGGTCGCGCTCCCCCGAGTCGCCGATCAGCACGAAGCGCAGGTCGGGGTGCAGGTCGAGCACGCGGTGGATCCGCACGGCCTTCTGCTCACGGCCGGCGGCGGTGCCGAGCAGGTCGCGCAGCAGGACCGGGCCGAGCGGGAAGTCGCGGTGGCGCAGGAACGCGAGCAGGAAGGCGTGCAGGTTCCACGGGCTGGAGGAGACGTAGAAGACCGGGTTGTGGTCCCCCGCCAGGTCGCGGTAGAGCTCGGGCGCGCCGGGGAACGGGCTCCTGGTCAGGGCCGAGCCGGCGATCGTCTGCCGCACCATCCGCGCGGCGCGCTGCACGCCGGTCTCCAGGATCGTGTCGTCGATGTCGGACAGGACGCCGAACCGGGCGTCGGGGCCAGGCACCCGCACGAGCACGTCGGCGCGGTGGTCACCGACCAGGCCGCGGTAGTCGCCCTCGAGCTCCACCGTGGCGTGCGACCACGGGCTGGTCAGCGCCGCGGGGTCGGGCTCGAGGAGCACGTCGAAGTAGCCCTCGTCGTCGGTGCGGGTCAGGGCGGAGGCGCCGGCCACGCCCACCCGCAGAGGTACGCCGGGCAGCTCGTGGGTCGCGAAGCCCCGCAGCGTCCGGCGTACGGCGGGGAGCAGTCCCTCGTCCTCGACGGCCTCCGAGGGGTGCGGGTCGTCCAGCACCCGACCGCGGACGACCACGCCGTGCGCGCCGCCGTGCCCGACGTACGGCTCGATCCGGAAACGGGTCGGCGGGCGGGAGGCGGCGCGGGCGTGCCGGGACCGGTCCCAGGACCGCTCGAGCGAGGCCACCCACCCGCCGAGGTCCATGGCCTACTTCTTGGCCTTGTCCCCGGCCGGGCCGCTGGTGGAGAGGGCGGCGATGAACGCCTCCTGGGGGACCTCGACGCGGCCGACCATCTTCATCCGCTTCTTGCCCTCCTTCTGCTTCTCCAGCAGCTTGCGCTTGCGGGTGATGTCGCCGCCGTAGCACTTGGCCAGCACGTCCTTGCGGATCGCGCGGATCGTCTCGCGGGCGATCACGCGCGCGCCGATGGCGGCCTGGATCGGCACCTCGAACTGCTGGCGCGGGATCAGCTCGCGCAGCTTGCCGGCCAGCATCACGCCGTAGCCGTACGCCGCGTCGCGGTGCACGATCGCGCTGAAGGCGTCGACGGTCTCGCCCTGCAGCAGGATGTCCACCTTGACCAGGTCGGCCGCCTGCTCGCCGGTGGGCTCGTAGTCGAGCGAGGCGTAGCCCTTGGTCTTGGACTTCAGCTGGTCGAAGAAGTCGAAGACGATCTCGCCCATGGGCAGGGTGTAGCGCATCTCGACGCGGTCCTCGGAGATGTAGTCCATCCCGTCGAGCGAGCCGCGCTTGGACTGGCACAGCTCCATGATCACGCCGATGTAGTCGCTCGGCGAGAGGATCGTCGCCTTGACGACGGGCTCGCGCACCTCGGCGATCTTGCCGTCGTTGGGGTACTCGCTCGGGTTGGTGACGACCCGCTCGCTGCCGTCCTCCATGAGCAGGCCGTAGACCACGTTGGGGGCGGTCGAGATCAGGTCGAGGTTGAACTCGCGCTCGAGCCGCTCGCGCACGATCTCCATGTGCAGCAGGCCCAGGAAGCCGCAGCGGAAGCCGAAGCCCAGCGCGCCCGAGGTCTCCGGCTCGTAGGCCAGGGCGGCGTCGTTGAGCTGGAGGCGCTCGAGGGCGTCGCGCAGCGTCGGGTAGTCGTCGCCGTCGATCGGGTAGAGGCCCGAGTAGACCATCGGGTTGGGGTGCTTGTAGCCGCCGAGCGGCTGGGTGGCGCCGTGGTGCTGGCTGGTCACGGTGTCACCGACCCGCGACTGGCGCACGTCCTTCACACCGGTGATCAGGTAGCCCACCTCGCCGACGCCGAGGTCGCCGGCCTTGACCGGCTCGGGGCTGATCACGCCGACCTCGAGCATCTCGTGCACGACGCCGTTGGACATCATCTTGATCCGGTCGCGGTGGCTGAGCTTGCCGTCGACCACGCGGACGTAGGTGACCACGCCGCGGTAGGTGTCGTAGACCGAGTCGAAGATCAGCGCGCGCGGCGGGGCGTCGGGGTCACCGACCGGCGCGGGCGTCTGGTGGACGATCTCGTTGAGCAGGTGCTCCACGCCCATGCCGGTCTTGGCGCTGACCTGGAGGACGTCGGAGACGTTGCAGCCGATGATGCCGGCGATCTCCGCGGCGTACTTCTCGGGCTGGGCGTTGGGCAGGTCGATCTTGTTCAGCACCGGGATGACGTGCAGGTCGGCGCCGAGCGCGAGGTAGAGGTTGGCCAGCGTCTGGGCCTCGATGCCCTGCGCGGCGTCGACGAGCAGCACCGCCGCCTCGCACGCCTCGAGCGAGCGGGAGACCTCGTAGGTGAAGTCGACGTGACCCGGGGTGTCGATCATGTTCAGCACGTAGGTGCCCGGCTCGGCGATCGCGTCGTTGTCCGGCTGCACCGTCCAGGGCATCCGCACGGCCTGGCTCTTGATGGTGATGCCGCGCTCGCGCTCGATGTCCATGCGGTCGAGGTACTGCGCCCGCGCCGCCCGCGCGTCGACCACCCCGGTGAGCTGCAGCATGCGGTCGGCCAGCGTGGACTTGCCGTGGTCGATGTGCGCGATGATGCAGAAGTTGCGGATGATCGCGGGGTCGGTCTGACCCGGCTGCGGAGCGGCGGCGCGGACGGGCACGAGGCTCTCTCGACGTGCGGACCGCATCCTCCCATGCGCCGGCGGCGACGCCGCGTGCCGTCGGCTCACTCCGGGCTGTCGAGGAACTCCTTGGTCTTGGCGATCGCGAAGCCCCAGCCCTGCTCGAGGGTCGGCTTCGGCGGGATCGCGATCTCGTCGGGGTTGGTGACGCACGTCGAGCAGCACCGGGCCGGGGTGGGCCAGCGCCTCGCGCACCGCGCGCGTCGACGTCGTCGGGGTCGCTCGACCCGGATGCCGTGCAGGCCGATCGCCTCGGCGACCCGCGGCGAAGTCGGGGTTGTGCAGCACGGTGCCGTACTCCGGCAGCCCGACCTGCTCCATCTCCAGCTTCACCATCCCGAGCCGGCCGTTGTCGAAGACCACCAGCTTGACCGGCAGGTCGTGGCTGACCGCGGTGATCAGGTCGCCCATCAGCATCGACAGCCCGCCGTCGCCGCAGAAGGCGACCACCTGGCGGTCGCGGTCGAGCGCGGCGGCGCCCAGCGCCTGCGGCATCGCGTTGGCCATCGAGCCGAGGTTGTAGGAGCCGATCAGCCGCCGGGTGCCGCGTCATCCGGACGAACCGGGAGAGCCAGACCGTCGCCATGCCGGTGTCGGTGGTGAAGACCGCGTCGTCGTCGGCGTGCCGGTCGAGCGCCGCGGCCAGCAGCTCGGGGCGGATCCTGCGCCTCGGGGTTGTCGACCTTGCGGCGCAGCAGCCCCTGCGGCTTGCGGTCGTAGCCCGGGTCGGCGAAGCGCTGCCTGGCCGCTCGCGCCACGCCGCGTAGGCCTCCCGGGCGCGCGTCGAGGTGGCCGCGGTCGGCCTTCGGGTCGAGCAGCGGCAGCAGCGCCTGCAGGCCGAGCCGCGGCGTCGCCGACGAGCGGCGAGGTCGACCGGCGTACGACGCCCGATGTGCGCGCCGCGCACGTCGAGCTGGACGACGGTCTTGCCCGTCGGGCAGGAAGTCGCGGTAGGGGAAGTCGGTGCCGACCAGGAACAGCACGTCGCAGCGCGTCGAAGGCCAGCGCGGTGGCGTGGTTGCCGAGCAGCCCGGACTGGCCGACCTCGTAGGCGTTGTCGTCGCTCGAAGCCCTCCTTGGCCTTGAGCGTCAGCACCATCGGCGCCGCCAGCCGCTCGGCCAGCGCGAGCACCTCGTCGCGGGCGTGCCGCGCGCCCTGGCCGACGAGCAGGGTCACCTTGTCGGCGGCGTTGAGCAGCGCGGCGGCCTGCGCGACGGCGTCGGGGGCGGGCGCGCCGCGCGGCTGCGGTCGACGAACGCGGCAGCGGCGGTGCCCTTGGGCAGGTCGAGGCCGCCGACGTCGCCGGGCAGGGTCAGCACCGCGACGCCCCGCTCCGCGAGCGCGGCGTTGCCGGCCTGCTCGATCAGGGCGGGCAGCTGGTCGACGTTGGTGACGGTCGCGGTTGAAGACCGCGACGTCGGCGAACAGCGCGTCGTTGTCGACCTCCTGGAAGAAGTCGCTGCCGATCTCCTCGCGCGGCACCTGGCCGCAGATCGCGAGCACGGGCGCGTGCGACTTCTTGGCGTCGTAGAGCCCGTTGAGCAGGTGGACCGCGCCCGGCCCGACGGTGCCCATGCAGACCGCCGAGCCGGCCGGTCAGCTGGGCCTGCGCGCCGGCGGCGAACGCGCCGGCCTCCTCGTGGCGCACGCCGATCCACTCGATCCGGTCCTCGCGGCGGATCGCGTCGGTGACCGGGTTGAGGGCGTCGCCGACCACGCCCCAGACGGTGGTGACGCCGTGTTCGGCGAGGGACTCGATCAGCAGCTCTGCGACGGTGGTCATCGATCTCCTCGTGTCGCCGCACCAGTACCCAGCCCGTCTAGGCTGGCGCTGTGCCCACCGCCCTCATCGCCGGAGCCACCGGGCTGGTCGGCGGACACCTGCTGCGACTGCTCCTGGCCGACGACACCTGGGACCGGGTGGTCAGCATCGGTCGACGAGAGGTCGACGTGCGCGATCCCGGGCTCGAGCAGCGGATCGCCGTACTGCCCGAGATCGGCGACCTGCCGCCCGTGGACGACGTCTTCTGCGCCCTGGGCACGACGATCAAGAAGGCCGGCAGCCAGGAGGCCTTCCGCGCGGTCGACCACGACGCCGTGGTCGCCCTGGCCGCGGCGCCGCGCGGCGCGGCGCGCAGCGGGCTTCCTGCACGTGACCGCGCATGGGCGCCGACGCCGGCTCGCGGGTGTTCTACAACCGCGTCAAGGGCGAGGCCGAGCGCGACGTGGCCGCGCGTGGGCATCGCCGACACCGTGGCTTTCCGCCCTTCGACCATCGACGGGGAGCGTGAGGAGTCGACGGCCCGGCGAGCAGGTGGGGTTGATCACGATGCGCGCGCTGGCGCCGGTGCTCGGCCGCTACCGGCCAACGCGGCCGAGGACATGGCCACGGGCGATGGTCACCGCGCGCCCTCCGAGGAGAGCGGGCACCGAGGTCGCGTCCCGCGCGATCGCCCGCTGGGCCAGCGCGGCCTGAGGCGGCGGACCATTTGGCCGCCTGCGCACGCCGCTGATATCGTTTCCCTTCTTGGTCTGGACGTGGTGTCTGGACCCCACGAACTGCTTCACCACGCCACTGACCAGTCCTCGAAAGCATGCGAGGCGAGCCGTCGTGGCGAACATCAAGTCCCAGATCAAGCGCAACCGGCAGAACGAGCGCTGCGCACGAGCGCAACAAGGCCGTGAAGTCGGCGCTGAAGACCGCCGTCCGAAGTTCCGCGAGGCCGTCGACGCCGGCAACGCCGACGAGGCCAAGGCCGTCGCCGCCGACGCGAACCGCAGCAGCTCGACAAGGCTGCCTCCAAGGGCGTCATCCACAAGAACCAGGCGGCGAACCGCAAGTCGTCGATCCAGCAAGCAGGCCGCCGCTCTCTGAGCGTAGCCTTCACCGCCGAGGGCGTCGTACCTCCGGGTACGGCGCCTTTGTGCTGCCTCGCTCAGCTGGTCGGGGTCGCGCCCGACCACGTCGAGCACCATCTTCTCCAGCGCGTACGCCGGGTCGCTGGCCTGGCCCTTGACGTCGGCGTCGGCGCGCGCGACCGCGGCGGATGGCGCGGCC
>CAVVQW010000026.1:0-49162 GCA_963750435.1 uncultured Actinomycetota bacterium
TGACCTGCCTCGTCCGCTTCGACGACGGCCCCGCCCCCGATCCGGGAGCGGGGCCGTCGTGCGTCCGGATCAGGCCGGTTGCGGGCTCTGGGTCCGGGGAGGAGGGCACCACCTCGGGGTCGCTCTGGGGGGTGGCGCCCGGGTCCTCGCCGGGGGCGACGGGGTCGAGGTCGGGAGGCGTCTCGGGGACGCTGCCGGGGGCGGGGTCGGGGTGGGCGCCGGGATCGGTCACGGGTTCGAGGGGTGCAGTGGTCATGCCTCGGTAGTACCCGATCACCCGCGAGCGACCCGGGGACGGTCAGTGCCGGCGCCCTGCGCAACCCCTCCAGCCCCGTCCGCCCCACCCGTCATGACGCGTCGTACGGCGCGCCTCGCGTCGTACGACGGGTGGACCCCAGATATTCGGGTACGCGCACCGAGCAACAACGTTCTGGCACATCAACGTTCTGGCACATCAACGTTCTGGGAGGGACACCAACATGGCCACCATTCTCTGGCTCATCGCCGTCGTGCTCGTCATCGCCGGCATCGTCACCATCTTCCGTGGGCAGACGCTCTTCGGGATCGTGCTCATCGTCGTCGGCCTGCTCGTCGGCCCCGGCGGTGTGAGCATCTTCAGCAAGTAGGCGCCCTCCGGCGCCCTGCAGGCACACGACGACGGCCCCCTCGAGAGTGATCTCTCGAGGGGGCCGTCGTCGTACGCCGTGCGGGCCGTCGGGTCAGTCGTCGAACGCGGAGACGACGTCCTCGTCGAAGGTGTGCTTGGGTCCGGTGAACCACTTCTTCGCCGAGAGGTTCCACCAGATCGCGAGCACGATCAGGGTGCCGAAGGTGAGCACCGGTGCGTAGTTCACCGAGGACCAGGCGAAGTCCTTGTTGCCGGGGGTGCCGGCGGGGGTGAAGGGCAGCACGAAGTAGATCGAGACCACGGCGATCTCGACGACCGCGATCAGGTTCATCCACTTGTACTTCTTGCCCAGCGTCCACGAGCCGGGCTCGAAGGCGTCGCCCATGCGCCACCGCAGGAAGATCGGCACGGCGAAGGCGAGGTAGAGCCCGATCACCGCGACCGAGACGACCGCCAGGAACGCGACGGGCACGCCGCCGACGCCGTACAGCGCGGGGGCGGTGATGATGACGCCGACGGCGAAGCACAGCAGCACGGCGTTGACCGGGACCTTGGTGCGCGGGTTGACCTTGGCGAAGTGCTTGGAGCCGGGGATCGCGCCGTCGCGGCTGAAGGCGAAGGTCATCCGGGAGCAGCTGGTCATGCAGGCGGTCAGGCAGAACAGCTGGCCGCCGGTGGAGATCAGCAGGATCAGGAAGTGCCAGCCCGAGGGCAGGGCCTGGCCGAAGATCGCGTCGACCGAGCCGAACGAGTCACTGACGCCCTGGGGGTCCTGCACCGCGAAGAGGAACGCCATCAGCAGGATGTAGCCGCCGATGGCGGAGTAGGCGATCGAGCGCCAGATGCCCTGGGCCGCTGCCTTCGAGGCGGCCGCCGTCTCCTCGGAGAGGTGGGCCGAGGCGTCGTACCCGGTGATCGTGTACTGCGTCAGGAGGAGGCCCAGCGGCAGCACGAGGAACCAGTACTTGAAGTCGCTGACCGCGCCGCCGTCGAAGCCGGAGTTGTTGATCTTCTCGGTGAACACCCAGTGCAGCGACTGGTGGGTGTCCGGCACGAGGATCAGGATCAGGATCACCAGGGCGGCGCCGGCGACGTGCCACCACACCGAGATGTTGTTGATGATCGCGAGCAGGTGGCCGCCGAAGACGTTGGCCAGGACGGCGAGCACCATCAGCAGCAGGAACAGCAGGTAGGTGCGGGTCAGGCCGGCGCCGTCGGCCCAGCCGGAGGACAGCGTGCCCAGGGTGAGGTCGAGGAAGGTCGCGGCACCGTAGCCGACGGAGGCGGTCACCGCCAGGAGCCCGATCAGGTTCAGCCAACCGGTGAAGAAGCCGGCCGCGGGGCCGCCCATCTTCGAGGCCCACCAGTAGATCCCGCCGGAGGTGGGGTACGCCGAGACCAGCTCGCTCATCGTGAACCCGATGATCAGGATCAGCAGGGAGACGATGGGCCAGCCCCAGCTGATCGCGACCGGGCCGCCGTTCTGCCAGGCCTGGTAGAAGGTCGTGAAGCAGCCCGCCAGGATCGAGATGATCGAGAACGAGATGGCGAAGTTGCTGAAGCCCGACCACGAGCGGTCGAGCTCCTGCTTGTAGCCGAGGCGTGCGAGCTCCTGCTCGTCCTCGGACAGGTGGGACGTGTCGCTCATGTGCGTCTCCTGGGGGCAGTAGGGCGCAGGCTTCAACGGTGCGCGAGTTGCGTGGAGGCTAGACCCGCCGAGAACGAGCCGTCCATAGCCCGTGCGGAAAAGGTTTGAACTCAGACCATTGACAGCCGGGCCCGTGGTGGGAGACTGACCGCCGTGACCTCCGCCGCCTCCGACCTCCCCGACGCCCCTGCGGCGGCGGCCCGGGGCGCCAGCCTGGGGGAGGCCGTGCTGCGGCCGGTGCGCGGCCACCACGCCTTCGAGGCGTGCGTGGAGCAGCTGGCCACCGCGATCCGGCTGGGCGCCTACCCGCGCGGCAGCGTGCTGCCGCCCGAGCGTGAGCTGGCCGAGCGCATGGGGGTCTCCCGGGCCACGCTGCGCGAGGCGATGGCGGCGCTGCGGCAGGCCGGACTGGTCGAGACCACCCGCGGTCGTGGCGGCGGCACGGTGGTCACCAAGCGACCCGTGCTCACCTCCCGGTTGTCCCAGCGGCAGCAGGGGGCGCGGCGTACCGAGTGGCTGGACGCGCTGGCCTTCCGGCGCATCGTCGAGCCGGGTGCGTGCGCCCTCGCGGCGTCCCGCAGCCTCACCACCGCCGACGTGCACGCCCTCCAGGCGGCGCACGAGGCGGTCGCGGCCTCGCACCAGCCGGGCGCCCACCGGCAGGCCGACTCGCGTCTGCACCTGACCCTGGCGACCCTCACCGGCTCGGACCGCGTGGTCGAGGCGGTGACCTCGGTGCAGGCCAGCCTGGACGAGATGCTGCGCGCGATCCCGGTGCTGGAGGCCAACATCGCCCACTCCGACCACCAGCACGCGGTGCTGGTCGAGGCGGTGCTCGCCGGTGACGCGAGCCGGGCACGCCGCGCCATGGAGCAGCACTGCGACGACACCGCCGCCCTCCTGCGGGGGCTGCTCGGCTGAGTCTCGACAGGCTCGACCGACGAGGACAGGCTCGACCGACGAGGACAGGCTCGACCAGCACGAAGACGATCGACCGCACCGCGACCACCGACCGACGGAGACTTTCATGACGCGCAACGCCCGGCACCTCAGCACCGAGGAGCTCGTGACCAGGATCGACTCCGGCGAGGTCGACACGGTCGTCGTCGCCTTCACCGACATGCAGGGGCGGCTGCAGGGCAAGCGCCTGCACGGCGCCTACTTCCGCGACGAGGTGCTCGGGCCACGGCACCGAGGGCTGCAACTACCTGCTCGGGGTCGACGTGGAGATGAACACCGTGGAGGGCTACGCGATCACCTCCTGGGAGCGCGGCTACGGCGACATGGAGTTCGTGCTCGACCTCGACACCATCCGGCTGCTGACCCACCTGCCCGCCACCGCGATGGTGCAGTGCGACCTGACCTGGCCCGACGGCTCGCCGGTCGTGCAGTCGCCGCGCTCGATCCTGGCCGCCCAGGTCGAGAAGGCCGCCGGCATGGGGTTCCAGGCCGTCGCCGGCACCGAGCTGGAGTTCATCCTGTTCGAGGACACCTACGAGGCCGCGCGCACCGCGAACTACACCGGCCTGACGCCGGCCAACCAGTACAACGTCGACTACTCGATCCTCGGCACCACCCGCGTCGAGCCGCTGCTGCGCGACATCCGCAACACGATGTACGCCGCCGGCCTGGACGTCGAGGGCGCCAAGGGGGAGTGCAACCTCGGCCAGCACGAGATCGGGTTCCTGTACGCCGACGTGGTCAAGACCGCCGACGACCACGCGGTCTACAAGACCGTCGCCAAGGAGATCGCGAGCCTGCACGGCCAGTCGCTGACCTTCATGGCCAAGTGGGACGAGCGCGAGGGCAACTCCTGCCACATCCACCTGTCGCTGCGCGGGAAGGACGGCGAGATCGTCTTCTGGGACGACGAGGCCGGTCGGCGTACGCCGCTCTACGACTCGTTCGTCGCCGGCGTGCTCGACGCCATGGCCGACTTCACCCTGCTGTTCGCCCCCAACGTGAACTCCTACAAGCGCTTCGCCGACGGGTCCTTCGCCCCCACGGCGATCGCGTGGGGCGAGGACAACCGCACCTGCGCCGTGCGCCTCGTCGGTCACGGCGCGGGGGCGCGGATGGAGAACCGGGTGCCCGGCGGCGACGTCAACCCCTACCTCGCGATCGCCGCGATGCTGGCGGCCGGCCTCGACGGCGTCGAGCGCGGCCTCGAGCTCGGGCCCGCCACCGAGGGCAACGCCTACAGCCAGGGCCTGCCCACCGTGCCGCGCACGCTGCGGGCCGCCCGCGACGCCTTCGCCTCCTCCGAGCTCGCCCGGCGCACCCTGGGCGAGGAGGTCGTGGACCACTACACCAACATGGCCGACGTCGAGCTGGCCGCGTTCGAGTCCTCGGTCACCGACTGGGAGCGGCGCCGCAGCTTCGAGCGCATGTGACCCCGCACCCTCACCCACCTCACCCCGGAGGAGCCCCGTGTCCACCTACACCGTCGTGAACCCCTCGACCGCGCAGCCCGTGCGCGACGTCGAGCTGGCCGACGTCGCCCAGACCGACGCCGCCATCGAGCGCGCCCAGGCCGCCTTCCCGGCCTGGCGCGACCTGGCCCCCGGCGAGCGCGCGCGCCTGCTGCGGGCCTTCGCCGCCGTCGTCGACGCCCACGTCGAGGAGCTCGCCCAGCTCGAGGTGCTCAACGCCGGCCACACCCTGGGCAACGCCCGGTGGGAGGCCGGCAACGTCCGCGACTGCCTGAACTACTACTCCGCCACCCCCGAGCGGCTCTTCGGCCGCCAGATCCCGGTCGCCGGCGGCCTCGACGTCACCTTCCGCGAGCCGCTGGGCGTCGTCGGCATCATCGTCCCCTGGAACTTCCCGATGCCGATCGCCGGCTGGGGCTTCGCGCCCGCGCTGGCCGCCGGCAACACCGTCGTGCTCAAGCCCGCCGAGCTCACCCCGCTCACCGCGATCCGGCTGGGCGAGCTCGCCCTGGAGGCCGGCCTGCCCGAGGGCGTGCTCACGGTCATCCCCGGCGCCGGGTCGGTCGTGGGCCAGCGCTTCGTCACCCACCCGCTCGTGCGCAAGGTCGCCTTCACCGGCTCCACCGCCGTCGGGCAGCAGATCATGCGGGGCTGCGCCGACCAGGTGAAGCGGGTGACCCTCGAGCTCGGCGGCAAGAGCGCCAACATCGTCTTCGCCGACGCCGACGTCGCGAAGGCCGCGGCCACCGCGCCGTACGCCGTGTTCGACAACGCCGGCCAGGACTGCTGCGCCCGCTCGCGGATCCTCGTCCAGCGCTCGGCGTACGACGAGTTCCTCGGCCGCCTCGAGCAGTCCGTGGCCGGGATGCGCGTGACCGACCCGACGGCCGACCCCGACAGCGAGATGGGGCCGCTCATCTCCGCGCAGCAGCACGCGCGGGTCGCGGGCTACCTCGACGGGGTCGACGTCGCCTTCACGGGCTCGACGCCCGACCTCGAGGGCTTCTGGATGCCGCCGACCGTCGTGCTCGCCGACGACCCGGCCGCCCCGATCTGGCGCGAGGAGGTGTTCGGCCCCGTCGTCGCGGTGATGCCGTTCGACGACGAGGAGGACGCCGTGCGCCTCGCCAACGACACGGAGTACGGTCTCTCCGGCTCGATCTTCACCCGCGACGTCGGCCGGGCCCTGCGCGTGGCGCGCCGCGTGGAGTCGGGCAACCTCTCGGTCAACAGCCACTCGGCGGTCCGCTACTGGACGCCGTTCGGCGGGTTCAAGCAGTCCGGCCTCGGCCGCGAGCTCGGCCCGGACGCGCCCAACGCGTTCACCGAGGAGAAGAACGTCTTCATCGCCCACGACTAGGTCCGGCCGGACCTCGACCGGCGGAGCCTCGACCGCCGCCCGCACCACCCATCCACCACGAAGGGACTCATCACCATGTCAGGACGCCTCGACGGCAAGGTCGCCGTCGTCACCGGGGGCTGCTCGGGGATCGGCCTCGCCACGGTCCAGCGCTTCACCGAGGAGGGCGCCAAGGTCGTCATCGGTGACATCGACGACGCGCGTGGTCACCAGCTCGTCGGCCAGCTGGGCGGCGAGTCGGTCGCGACGTACGTCCACGTCGACGTGACCGACAAGGAGCAGGTCGACGCCCTGTTCAAGACGGCCAAGGACACCTACGGCTCGGTCGACGTGGCGTTCAACAACGCCGGCATCTCCCCGCCCGACGACGACTCGATCCTCGACACCGAGCTCGAGGCGTGGCGGCGGGTGCAGGAGGTCAACCTGACCAGCGTCTACCTCTGCTGCAAGGCCGCCCTGCCCTACATGATCGAGCAGGGCAAGGGCTCGATCATCAACACCGCGTCGTTCGTCGCGGTGATGGGGGCCGCGACCTCGCAGATCTCCTACTCCGCCTCCAAGGGCGGCGTGCTGTCGATGTCGCGCGAGCTCGGCGTGCAGTTCGCGCGCCAGGGCGTGCGGGTCAACGCGCTGTGCCCCGGGCCGGTGAACACCCCGCTGCTGAAGGAGCTGTTCGCCTCCGACGAGGAGCGCGCGGCGCGCCGCCTCGTGCACGTGCCGATGGGCCGCTTCGGCGAGCCCGAGGAGATGGCCAACGCGGTGCTCTTCCTGGCCTCCGACGAGTCCAGCTTCATGACCGCCTCGACGTTCCTGGTCGACGGCGGCATCTCCGGCGCCTACGTCACCCCGCTGTAGGGCAGGAGCGATGTCGGCGCGTCCGCTGATCGGCCTGAGCACCTACCGCGAGCAGGCGCGCTGGGGGGTGTGGGACCAGACCGCCGACCTGCTGCCCACGTCGTACGCCCTCTCGATCGAGCGCGCCGGGGGAGTGCCGGTGCTGCTGCCGCCGACCACGCCGTACGCCGACGCCGCGGCGGCCGTGGTCGCCCGGCTCGACGGGCTGGTGATCTCGGGCGGCGCCGACGTCGCCCCCGGGAGGTACGGCGAGCAGCCGCACCCGGCGACGGGGGCACCGCGGGCCGACCGCGACGACTGGGAGCTCGCGCTGCTGGCGGCCGCCGAGGCGCACCCCCTGCCCACGCTGGGGGTGTGCCGCGGCATGCAGGTGATGGCCGTGGCGTCCGGTGGCTCGCTGGTGCAGCACGTGCCCGACGAGCTGGGCAGCACCGCGCACGACCCGGGCGGCGACGCCTTCGGTGAGGTGGAGGTCGGGCGTCGCCCGCGGCAGCCGGCTGGCCGACGTGCTCGGGATGCCCGAGGGCGGCAGGCTGCCGGTCGGCTGCCACCACCACCAGTCGGTGCGCGAGCACCCCGGCTGGACGGCGGTGGCGCGCGCCGCCGACGGCAGCCTGGAGGCCATCGAGCGGCCCGGCGACCGGTTCGTGCTCGCCGTGCAGTGGCACCCCGAGGTGGCCGAGGACGCCGGCATCTTCCGGGCCCTCGTCGAGGCGGCTGGCGGCCACCCGCCGAGCGCGGTCTAGACCCCGGAGGGGCCGCCGTCCCACTCCCCGACACGGGTCCTCGCGAGACCGTTGCTTCGGACAACCAGCGCGCCATGCTGCACGGGCTCCCGCCGGACGAAGAGTCCGGTACGACACCCGTCCGGGAGCACCGCCCGGCACCGGCCCGGTGCCTCACCCTGGGGGAACCTCCATGCGCGCACGCTCCACCCGTCTCGGCCTCGTCGCCGCCGGCCTGACCGCCTCCGTCCTCGCCCTCTCCGGCCCCGCGCTCGCGGCCGGCACGGGGACCATCCACGTGCCGAGCGACTTCGACACGGCGCGGTCCGACACCCGTGCGACCGGCCACTACGAGGTCGTCGGCACCGGGCTGCACGTCTAGACCGAGGGCGCCACCGGCACCGACAAGGTGGCGGAGTACGTCGACACGGCCACCCCGCTGGCCTCGACCGGTGAGCCCAGCCTGGAGTTCACCAACACCTCCGGCGGCGGGGTCCCCGGCTTCCAGCTGGTCGTCGACTTCGACGCCGACGGAACCGACGACGGGATCCTGGTCGGCGAGCCGGGCTACTACGGCAACGACTGGTGGGTGAACAACGGAGCGAAGCAGTTCGTCAAGGACCGGGCCCCCTCGCACACGGCGCGGCTCCGGAAGCGCCAACCACGGCACGCTCGCCCAGTGGCGGACGGCGTTCCCCAACGCGAGCGTGAAGGCCTTCGGCTTCTCGCTCGGCTCCGGCGTCAAGGGCGACGGCGACGATCAACGCGATCGACTTCGCCG
This sequence comes from uncultured Actinomycetota bacterium, assembly GCA_963750435.1. Taxonomy (GTDB): domain Bacteria; phylum Actinomycetota; class Actinomycetes; order Propionibacteriales; family Nocardioidaceae; genus Marmoricola. The sequence goes on from CAVVQW010000026.1 coordinate 8,430, forward strand.
GCACCCGCTACACCTTCGCCAAGGACGTGAAGCTCACCTCCAAGGAGCAGTGCAAGAACGGCGGCTGGGCGACCAGCACCATGCCGACGTACAAGAACCAGGGTGCGTGCGTCAGCTCCTTCGCCTCCGCGAAGTAGCGCCTCGAGCCGCCTGCCGCCGAGGTGTGGTGGGGTGGGGATCGTGACCGATCCTGACCTCGCCACGACCTGGCCGGACAGCTGGCCGGACAGCTGGGCGGCCGGGCGACCGCCGACGACGTACCTCCACCTCGATGCCGCCTCGGCCGGTCGCGCCTCGACCGCCACGCTGGAGGCGGTCGCGGCGCACGCGCTGCTGGAGGCGACGGCAGGCGGGTACGTCGCGCAGGACCAGCACGCCGCCGCCGTGGAGCAGGCGCGGGCCGACGTCGGTGACCTGCTCGGCATCGACGCCGAGGGGGTCGCCTTCGTCGAGAGCGCCTCCCGCGCGCTCGACGCGCTGCTCGACGTCTGGCCGCTGCCACCCGGGGCCCGGGTCGGGGTCGCAGCGTCGTCGTGGGAGCCGAACGTCGAGACGCTGCGGTTCCGCGGCCTCGAGCCGACGCTCCTGCCGGTCGACGGTCACGGGCGTCCTCGACCTCGACGCCCTGGCGCGGGAGCTGGCCACGCGGCCACCCGACGTCCTGCTCGTCGACCAGGTGGCCGCCCACCGCGGGCTCGTCCAGCCGGCCGCGGCGGTCGTCGCGGGTCGCCCGCGACCACGGCGTTCCGGTGTGGGTCGACGCCGCCCAGTCGATCGGCCACGTCGACGCCGTGACCGGGGCCGACGCGGTGTTCGCGACGAGCCGCAAGTGGCTGGCCGGACCCCGGGGCGTGGGGATGCTCGCGGTCGCGCCCGGGCACCGCGACCATCTGCGGGTGCGTCGCCTGGCCAAGCACGCCGGTCTCCCCGTCGTACGCCGGCTGGAGTCCGACGAGGCGCACGTCGCCGGCCGCGTCGGGCTCGGCGTGGCCCTCACCGAGCTGCTGACGCGGGGACCCGACCGGGTCTTCGCCCGGCTGGCCGAGGTCGGGGCGCGCACACGGGCGGCGATCGACGACCTGCCGGGCTGGGCGGTCGTGCAGGGCAGCGCCCCGGCCGGTGCCACCACCTCGATCGTGCCGACCGAGGGCCAGGACGTCACCGCGACCCGCGAACGGCTGCTGCACGAGCACCGGGTGGTGACCACCGTGTGCCTGCCGTGGCGGGCGCCGCTCGACATGGCCGCGACCGGCCCCAGCCTGCGGCTCAGCCCGCACGTCGACCTCTCCGACGCGGACCTGGAACGGCTGTCGAGGGCGCTCCGAGGCGGCTGAGACCGACGCACCGGGACCCCCGGACCGGGCCCCGTCCTTGGTTGTGTCAGTGGCGTGTGCCAGATTGGTGGGCGTACTACGAGGACGGCCCGAGCACTGTGGTCGCCCCCGCACCGACCCGCAGCCGATCCTGGCTGGTCCGGACCTGGAGGGGGCGGAATGACCGCTCAGCACACGCACACCACACCCGTCCCGCAGCCGTGGGGGAGCGCCGGCCTCGGCACCGATCCGTTGCTGGAGGCCGGTGACCCCGTCGAGGCGGCGCGCGCGCACGTCGCCGGCTCGGCCCTGACCGCCTCGCCCGGCGGTCGCGTGGGCCTGGAGATGGAGTACCACCTCGTCGACCTGCGGCTCCCCGCACGGCGCCCCGAGTGGGCGACCGTGCAGCGCCTGGCGGCCTCGATCGGACCGTTGCCGTCGGGCAGCGCGGTGACCCTCGAGCCCGGTGGCCAGATCGAGCTCTCGACGCCGCCCACCGACGACGTCGTGTCCTCCGTGGCCGCCCTGCGCGCCGACCAGGGCGCGCTGCGCGGGCGGCTGCGCGAGCAGGGCTTCGGGGCGGCGCCGCTGGGCACCGACCTCGCCCGGCCCGTGCGCCGGGTGAACCCGCACGCCCGCTACCTGGCGATGGAGCAGCACTTCGACGCGCTGGGCCAGGCCGGCTCCGGCGAGGCGATGATGTCGGCCACCGCCGCCCTGCAGGTCAACGTCGACGCCGGCCCCGAGCCGGGCTGGCAGGACCGGCTGTCGCTGGTGCGGTCGATGGTGCCGATGCTGGTGGCGGCGTCCGCCAGCTCGCCCTACCTCGCCGGTGGGTCGTCCGGGTGGCACTCGATGCGGCAGGGCTGCTGGGACGGCATCGACCACGGGCGCAGCGACCCGATCGGCGCGGGCGAGCCGACGGAGGCGTGGGCGGCGTACGCCCTGGACGCCCCGCTCATGCTCGTGCGCGACGAGGACGGGTTCTCGCCCGTGACCGACCGCGTCACCTTCGGCGACTGGCTGCGCGGCGAGGGCCCGGTCGAGCGACCCCCGGGCGTGGGTGACCTCGACTACCACCTGACCACCCTGTTCCCGCCGGTGCGGCCGCGCGGATACCTCGAGATCCGCTGCATCGACGCGCTGCCCGACCGCTGGTGGCCGGCGATGACCGCGATCACCGTGACGCTGCTCGACGACCCCGTCGCCGCCGACCGCGCCGCCGAGCTGTGCGCGCCGGTCGAGGGGGCCTGGCACCTCGCCGCCCACCACGGTCTCGCCGACCCCGCCATCGCGACGGCGGTCCGCGGCTGCCTCGAGCTCGCTGCCGACCGCTGCCCCGACGGGCTGCGGGCCGAGGTGGAGGCCTTCGTCGAGCTGGTCGCCTCGGGCAGCAGCCCGAGCCAGGAGCTCCGCCGCCGGGTCGAGGCCGTCGGCCCGCTCGCCACGCTCCAGGAGGAGTCCGTTGCCTGACCACACCCGTGACCTCGCCGCGGCCGGGCTCGAGGCGGCCCGCGTCCGCACGCTCGGCCTGACCGACCTCGACGAACCGCTGCTGACCGCGCAGCACAGCGCGCTGATGAGCCCGCTGGTCTGGGACCTCGCCCACATCGGGCAGCAGGAGGACCTCTGGCTGCTGCGCGGTGGCGACTCCGCCGCCCAGGGTGTGCTCTCGTGCCAGGTCGAGAAGCTGTACGACGCCTTCGAGCACCCGCGCGCCACCCGGGTCGACCTGCCGCTGCTCTCGCCGCGCGAGGCGCGCGGCTACCTGGCCGACGTGCGCGGCCGCGTCCTCGACCGCCTGGAGCGGGTGCCCGAGGACACCTCGGAGGGCCTGTTCCCGTTCGCCATGGTCGAGCAGCACGAGCAGCAGCACGTCGAGACGATGCTGGCCACCCACCAGCTCCGACGGGGCGAGCCGGTCCTCGGTGTCGGCGCCCCGCTGCCGCCGGGTCGCCCGGTGCCCCACGACGCCGTGCTCGTCCCGGCAGGTCCGTTCACCCTCGGCACCGACGGCGACACCGAGCCCTGGTCGCTGGACAACGAGCGCCCGGCCCACACCGTCGACCTCCCGGCGTACCGGATCGCACGGGTGCCGGTGACCAACGCCGAGTGGCAGGGGTTCATCGACGCCGGTGGCTACGACGACCGCGCCTGGTGGTCCGACCGCGGGTGGGAGCACCGCGTGCGGGCCGACCTGCGGGCCCCGCTCTTCTGGGCCGGCGACGGCTCCCGCCGCCGCTTCGGCCACGTCGAGGAGATCCCGGCCGACGAGCCGGTGCAGCACGTCTGCTTCCACGAGGCCGAGGCGTACGCCGCCTGGGCCGGCGCCCGGCTGCCCACCGAGCAGGAGTGGGAGAAGGCCGCGACCTGGGACCCCGTCGCCGGCCGCAAGCGCCGCTGGCCGTGGGGCGACTCGGCCTGGACCCCCGCCCTGGCCAACCTCGGCGGCGAGGCGCTGCGCCCGGCGCCGGTGGGGGCCTTCGAGGCCGGCGCGTCGGCGTACGGCGTGGAGCAGCTGATGGGGGAGGTCTGGGAGTGGACCTCCTCGGGCTTCGACCCGTGGCCGGGCTTCGCGCCGATGCTGTACGCCGACTACAGCGCGCCGTTCCTGGGCGGCGACTTCCGGGTGCTGCGCGGGGGCTCGTGGGCCGTCGGCGCCGACGCCGTGCGCCCGACCTTCCGCAACTGGGACCTGCCGATCCGCCGCCAGGTCTTCAGCGGCCTGCGCCTGGCCTGGGACGCCTGAGTGTGCCGCCACCTGGCCTGGCTCGGTGAGCCGCGCACGGTCGCGTCGCTGGTGCTCGAGCGCGACCACGGCCTCCTCCAGCAGAGCTACGCCCCACGACGGCAGTCGCACGGCACCATGAACGCCGACGGCTGGGGCGTCGGGCTGCTGGCGCCCGACCGCGCCGAGCCGGTGCGGTGGCGCTCGGCCCGACCGCTGTGGAGCGACGCGTCGTTCGCCTCGGTCGCGCCGGTGCTGAAGGCCGGGTGCGTGCTCGCGGCCGTGCGCTCGGCCACCGAGGGGATGCCCACCGACGAGGCCGCCGCCGCCCCCTTCACCGACGGTCGCTGGCTGCTGTCGCACAACGGCCGCGTCGACCGCGCGGTCCTGCCGCCGGCGCCGCTGGCCGAGTCGGTGTGCGACTCCGCCCTGCTGGCCGCCCACGTCTTCGCCCAGGGCCCGGACACGGTCGGTCGCACCGTCCTCGACGTCGCGGGCCTGGACCCGGCCGCCCGGCTGAGCCTGCTGCTCACCGACGGCAGCCGGGTCCTGGCGACCACCTGGGGCGACCCGCTGAGCTACCTCGTGGAGGACGACGGCGTGGTCGTCGCCAGCGAGCCCTACGACGACGACCCCCGCTGGGTCGACGTGCCCGACCACCACCTGCTGGAGGTGACCCGCTCGGAGGTCACCGTGACCCCCTTGGAGGACTGATGGCCATCATCGACGCGCAGGTGCACCTCGACCCGGATGCGCTCGCGGCGCAGCTCGGCGTCGACGTGCGCGAGGGGCTGACGTCCCGGCCGCGCACGCTCTCGCCGAAGTATCTCTACGACGCCCACGGCAGCCGGCTCTTCGACGAGATCACCCGGCTGCCGGAGTACTACCCCACCCGGGCCGAGCGTCGGATCCTGCTCGACCAGGCGGCCGACATCGCCGTCGCCAGCGGCGCACGCACGCTGGTCGAGCTCGGCAGCGGCACCTCGGAGAAGACCCGGCTGCTGCTCCAGGCGCTGACCGACGCCGGCACGCTCGAGCGGTTCGTGCCCTTCGACGTCGACCCGGCGATCCTCAAGGACGCCAGCGCTGCGGTGGCCGAGGAGTTCCCCGCCCTGGAGGTCGAGCCCGTCGTCGGCGACTTCGACCACCACCTCACCGAGCTGCCGCGCCACCCGCGGCGGCTGATCGCGTTCCTGGGCTCGACGATCGGCAACCTCGACCCGGGCGAGCGCGCGCGGTTCCTCACCGGCGTACGAAGCACCATGGCGACCGGGCGACACGTTCCTGCTCGGCACCGACCTGGTCAAGGACACCGCGCGGCTGGTGGCGGCGTACGACGACGCGCAGGGGGTGACGGCCGCCTTCGACAAGAACGTGCTGACCGTGCTCAACCGCGACCTCGACGCCGACTTCGACCTCGACGCCTTCGCGCACCGGTCGGTCTGGGTCGAGGAGCACGAGCGCATCGAGATGCGGCTGGAGTCGCTGCGCGACCAGCGGGTGCACCTGCGTGGCATCGACCTCGAGATCGAGCTCGCCGCCGGCGAGCAGGTGCGCACCGAGATCTCCTCGAAGTTCCGGCGCGAGGGCGTCACCGCCGAGCTCGCCGCCGCCGGCCTCGAGCTCGTGCGAGTGGTGGACCGACCCGGCCGGCGACTTCGCCCTCAGCCTGTCCGTCCCGAGCTAGCCCCCGCCCCAAGCCCGCCGAGACGGCGCGCGTGTCCGCCGAGACGGCGCGTGTGCCCGCTCAGCCCAGGGCGACGCAGACGACGCTGACCCCGCACAGGGCCAGGCCGAGGGACTGGACCCGGTGCAACCGCTCGTGCAGGAAGACGGTGGCCAGGAGCACCGTGGCGGCCGGGTAGAGCGAGGTGAGCACCGCCGAGACGCTGAGCAGCCCCTGGTGGCGGGCCAGCAGGAAGCCCAGGACGGCGATCGTCGCGGCGACGCCCGACCCCAGGCCGAGCCAGTGGCCGGCGACGCGCGGCACCGGGTCGCCGCCCAGCGCGAGCGCGGACCGCGACGACGGCGACCAGCGAGACCAGCTGGGTGACCGTCAGCGGCCAGTACCCCGCGCCCTCGGGCACCTGACCCAGGGCGGCGAAGAGCAGGCCGAAGCCGAGCCCCGCGACCACGCCGTCAGTCAACCCACCGGCCAGCCCGGCCCGGCCCCGCACGGCACCTTCCTCGAGCGGCTCCTGCGAGACCAGCCAGATCCCGGGCAGGGCGACGACCATGCCCGCCCAGACGAGCAGGGACGGTCGCTCGTCGGACAGGACGCCGACCGCGGCCGGCAGCAGGGCGGCGCCGACGGCGGAGACCGGGCCCACGACGCCCATGCGCCCCCGGGTGAAGCCGCGGTAGAGGAACGCGGTGCCGGCGCCGCTGCCGATGCCGCCGAGCGCGCCCCACAGGAGGTCCGAGCCCCGGGGGTCGCCGGGGAGGGCCAGCGCCAGGACGACGGTGGCCAGGGCGGCGCCCAGGCAGGCGGTGAAGGCGACCGGCCAGACCGACGTACGCCGGGACGCGACGCCGCCGGCGAAGTCCGAGAGGCCGTAGGCCAGCGCGGCTCCGAGCGCGAGGAGCACGCCCAGCATCAGGTGAGCACCACGCCGGTCGCCCACGTCGCCGCCGCGAGGAGCGCGGCCGCGAGCTCGATCAGCAGCGAGAACCCCACCGCCTTCAGCGCGTGCTTGGTGGCGGGCCAGGCCCGGGCGCTGCCCACCCGGCGCAGCTCGGCGAGGTAGACGCCCAGCACGAAGCCCACGAGCAGGCCGACCACGGGCAGGACGAAGAACCCGACCACCCCGAGGAGGCCCCCCAGCAGGAGGGTCGAGGCGGGGATGCCGTTGTCCTTCAGGCGGCGACCCGGCACGACGTACTTCACGACGGCGCCGAGCGCGACGAAGCCGGTGGCCACCGCGAACACCGTCCAGGCGGTGCCGGTGCCGAGGTCGATCGCCCAGACGAGCACCGCGCCCAGGACGAGCAGGCTGCCGGGCAGCAGCGGCACGACGACGCCGACCACGCCCACGGCGATCACCAGCGCGACCACGACCTCGAGACCGGTCAAGCCATCCTCCTGGTGTCAGGGAAGCCGAAGACCCCGGTCCACCGGACCGGGGTCTTCGCGTCGTGCTGGAAGTCGGTGTGGAACCTCAGTCGTCGTCGCCCGCGGTCGAGGGACGGTCGGCGAGCTTGCCGGTCTCGTCCTGCACGTGCTCGGCGACCTCGCGGAGCTTGTCGCTGTGCTCCCGGGCGTGGTGGGCGCAGAAGAGGAGCTCGCCACCGCTCTTGAGCTGGACCCGGAGGTAAGCCTGGGCGCCGCATCGGTCACACCGGTCGACCGCGGTGAGCGGTGCGGCGCTGGGGGCTGTCGCAGTAGTCACGTCGGGCCTCACTCTCGTTGGGTGACTGGTTCAACGAGCGACACCGGGGATGGTTCCCCAGTTGTTGCTTCGTCTCGCCAGTCACAACAGTCAACCACGCTGGATGCTTCCCGGTCTGCGGTGTCCCCCCGATGAGATCGAGTGGTCCTGCTCACGTCGTACGTCGAGTCTGCCGTGCCGCCGAGGATCAAGGTGACGAAACAGAAGAACTCTCCCAGGGAGTACCCAGGACCCCAGTGCAGCACACGGCCCAAGCCGGGCGCGGTCGAAACGCAGGGTGGCACCTCCCGGATCGGCGCCGTCGGTCGATTAGATTCGGACACGACGCACCGGGGCGACCCCCGGTCCACCCGCACGCCAGCAGAGGTCACGACCATCGCCGACAACACCTACAACGCCCAGCACCTGCTCGTGCTGGAGGGCCTCGAGGCCGTCCGCAAGCGCCCGGGCATGTACATCGGCTCGACGGACACCCGTGGGCTCATGCACTGCCTGTGGGAGGTCATCGACAACGCCGTCGACGAGGCGCTCGGTGGCTTCTGCGACCGCGTGCAGGTCGTGCTGCACCCCGACGGGTCGGCGGAGGTGCACGACAACGGCCGCGGCATCCCGGTCGACAAGGAGCCCAAGACCGGGCTCTCCGGCGTCGAGGTGGTCTTCACCAAGCTGCACGCGGGCGGCAAGTTCGGCGGGGGCTCGTACGCCGCCACCGGCGGCCTGCACGGCGTGGGCGCCTCGGTGGTCAACGCGCTGTCGTCGCGGCTGGACGTCGAGGTCGACCGCTCGCCGGCCACCCAGGTGATGTCCTTCCAGCGCGGCTTCCCCGGTGTCTTCGCCGAGGCCGGCCCCGGCGGCGACTTCGAGGCGGCCTCCGGGCTGCACAAGGGGGCGCGGGTCAAGAAGGGCGTCACCGGCACCCGCGTGCGGTTCTGGCCCGACCGGCAGATCTTCACCAAGGACGCCGCGTTCACCTGGGACGAGCTGGTCACCCGGGCCCGCCAGACCAGCTTCATCGTCCCCGGCCTCGAGCTGACCCTGGTCGACCGCCGCGGCGAGGAGGAGCGCACCGAGTCGTTCCGCCACGACGGCGGCATCACCGAGTTCTGCACCTTCCTGGCCCACGACGAGCCGGTCACCGACGTGCTCCGCCTCCAGGGCTCCGACGTCTTCACCGAGACCGTCCCGCTGCTCGACGAGAAGGGGCACATGACCCCGCAGGACGTCGAGCGCGAGCTGCTCGTCGACGTCGCCGTGCGCTGGGGGATGGGCTACGAGACCGAGATGCGGTCGTTCGTCAACGTCATCTCCACCCCCAAGGGCGGCACCCACGTCGCCGGCTTCGAGGCGGCGCTGACCAAGACCTTCAACGACGCGATGAAGGCCGCTCGCGTGCTGAAGGTCAACGACGCCGACGTGATCAAGGACGACGTGCTCGAGGGGCTGACCGTCGGTGGTCACCGTGCGGCTGGCCGAGCCGCAGTTCGAGGGCCAGACCAAGGAGGTGCTCGGCACCCCGGCCGCGCGCTCGGTGGTGCGCAAGGTGGTGGCCGCCGAGCTCAAGGAGTTCCTGACCTCGACCAAGCGCGCCGAGAAGGCCCAGGCCAAGCTGGTGATGGACAAGGTGGCCGGCGCCGCCAAGACCCGCCTGGCCGCCCGGGCCCACCGCGAGACCCAGCGGCGCAAGAACGCCCTGGAGTCCTCGGCGCTGCCGGCCAAGCTGGCCGACTGCCGCTCCAACGACGTCGACCGCTCCGAGCTGTTCATCGTCGAGGGTGACTCCGCGCTCGGCACCGCCAAGCTCGCCCGCGACTCCGAGTTCCAGGCGCTGCTGCCGATCCGCGGCAAGATCCTGAACGTGCAGAAGGCCACCGTGGCCGACATGCTCAAGAACACCGAGTGCGCCTCGATCATCCAGGTGGTCGGCGCCGGCTCGGGGCGCACCTTCGACCTCGAGCAGGCCCGCTACGGCCGGATCATCTTCATGGCCGACGCCGACTCCGACGGCGCGCACATCCGCTGCCTGCTGGCGACGCTGTTCTTCAAGTACATGCCCGAGCTGGTCACCGCCGGCCGGCTCTTCACCGCCGTGCCCCCGCTGCACCGGATCGAGCTGACCAACCCCAAGCGGGGCATGGAGAAGTACGTCTACACCTACTCCGACCCCGAGCTGCAGCGGAAGCTGGCCGAGCTGACCAAGAAGGGCGTGCGCTGGAAGGACCCCGTGCAGCGCTACAAGGGCCTCGGCGAGATGGACGCCGACCAGCTGGCCGAGACCACGATGGACCCCCGCCAGCGCACGCTGCGCCGGATCACGGCCGACGACGCCGCCCAGGCGGCCGACGTCTTCGAGCTGCTGATGGGCTCCGAGGTCGCTCCCCGCAAGGACTTCATCGTCGCCGGCGCCTACGAGGTCGACGCCGACGCCATCGACGCCTGAGGCGCCAGCCGCGGCCGGCCCTGGACGGCGCTTGTAATCGGCTGGACGCTGGGGCGTCCGCTGCCCCGAGCGTCCACAACCCTCGCCAAGCAGGGGCCCTCAGCCCTGGCGGTCCGGGCCGGCGCGGGTCGGGGTGATCTGGATGATCACCCGGCGCTCGCGCTCCATCCCGGCGCGGTAGTCGTCCCAGTCCTCGGCCTCGCCGCTGATGCCGCGGAAGTACTCCACCAGCGGGTCCATCGCCTCGGGCAGCGAGACCACCTCGGCACGGCCCTCGACGTACACCCAGGCGCCGAAGAACGCGTCCGGGAAGACGCAGAGCTGGGCCCAGGGTCGGCCCGCAGGTTCCGGGTCTTGTACGCCGTCTCGCGGCTGCTCACGGTCAGCCGTCCGGCGTCGTCGACGCCGACCAGCACCGGGCTCTGCTGGAGGCCGGTGGGCGTGCGGGTCGCCAGGACGGCCCGGTGGTGGGTGCGCACGAAGTCGCGCGCCTGCTCGATGTCCATGCCGCCAGTGTCGCGCTCGTCGGCGGCGGGTCCACAGGTGGTGCACAGCGGCCGCACCGGTGCTCCCCATGCTCGCTCGGGAGACTCAGCCCATGACCGAGACCTGGAGCCGAGTCCGCAGGAACGTCGCCGCCGGACGTCCGCCGCCGTGGTCGGCGTGGTCGTGGGCGTATCACCCCCGAGACCGGGGAGGCCGCCGGGTGCGAGCACCGCCACCGTGGGGAGGGGCTCAGATGCGCTGGTCGAGCAGACCGGTGTCGACGTCGTAGATGAAGCCGCCGACCGCCACCGTCTCCGGGATCAGCGGGTGGGCCCGCACCTTGCGCACGTCGTCGAGCAGGGCGCCGTCCTGGTCGGTGACCACGCCGAAGGGCTGCCACGAGGCGTCCATGCCCGCCGACTCCGAGACCCGCTCGCGCAGCTCGTCGAAGGTGGAGGAGGCCATCGCGCAGCGGGTGTGCGGCACGACCAGGATGCGCTCGACGCGCAGCAGGTGCACGCCGAGCACGAGCGCCTCGAGGGCCTGGGGCGTCACCCGGCCACCGGGGTTGCGGAAGATCTTGGCGTCGCCGGGCTTGAGCCCGAGCATGCGCAGGGGGTCGATGCGGGAGTCCATGCAGGTCACCAGGGCGATGCCCGCATGGGCCACGCCGTCGAACCCGGCGAGGTCGAAGTTCTCGGCGAAACTCTCGTTCGCCGCCAGCAGGTCGTCGAAGTCGTGGGCCACGGGCCAAATCTAGGGCCTCGGCGGCTCGGTGCGCGACGTGGGTTGGTGGGTGCCGCCGGGGGTCGGCTCAGCCGACCAGCAGGGCGCCGCCGTGGGCGGCGTCGCGGGTGCGGGCCCCCCGGAAGCACAGCAGCGCCGCGAGGGCCGCGACCACGGCGCAGACCGCGGCCCCGAGGAAGATCGCCTGCAGCTGCTCGATGCCGGCCGCCTCGATCATCCGGGTGTACGCCGCGCAGCGCGTGCGGGCGCCGCCGCACACCGAGGTCGGCGAGGGGATGTCGGACTGGACGGCGTAGTAGCGGCGCAGCCCGATCGTGGTCAGCGCCGAGATGCCGACGAGCATGCCGACCATCCGAGACACCACGAGCAGCGCGCTGGTCACGCCGTGGACCGCGTCGTCGGTGCTGGCCAGCAGGGCCGCGTTGACCGGCGCGAGCGCCAGGCCGAAGCCGAGGCCGGTCGCCGCGAGCACGCCCGAGGAGGAGAGGTGGGTGAGCGAGTCGAACTCCCAGCCGGCCATCAGCCAGAACCCGAGCGCCGCGAGCAGCATCCCGGTGGCGGCGATGGCGCCGGCCGGGACCCGACGCACGAGCGCGCCGCCGACCAGGGCGCCGACCGGCAGGGCGACCAGGAACTCCACGAGCACGAGGGCGGCCTTGAGCTGGGAGCCGTCGGCGATCGTGATCCGGGCGAAGATCGGGATGTCGACCAGCGCCGCGATCAGGGCCGCACCCACGAAGAAGCTGACCAGCACCGCGCCCCAGGCCGGTCGGCGCGCGAACGCGCCGTGGGGCACCAGCGGCGCGGCCGAGCGACGGTTGTGCCAGGCGAAGAGCGCGGTGGCCACCGCGGCCAGGCCGAGGTACCACGGGCCTGCGTCGGAGAAGACCTGCACCTCGGGGTCGGCGGTGGCGAAGGCGAGGATCACCCCGGCCAGGGCCAGCGAGAGCAGCCCGGCGCCGACGAGGTCGGCCTCGCGGACCGAGCGCCCCCAGTCGCGCAGGTCGACGAGCGGGCGGGGGGCGAGCCGGCGCGGGGCGAACAGCAGCCAGGCGAGCAGGAGCAGCCAGAGCACGACCGCGACCACGCCGACGGGGGAGAGCCAGATCGAGCCGCCCCGGGTGAACGGCACGAACGGCCCGCCGAGCGACACCGACGTGACCAGGCCCTGCGGCTGGCGCATCACCAGCAAGGAGGCCGCGAGGGCGAGCGCCAGCAGGAGCATCCCGCCCCAGTCCGGGTGACGACGTGGTGCCGGCGCGGGGCCGTCGACCGCCGTGCGCCGGGTGAGCGCGGTGACGGCGGCGGCGAGGACGAGGCCGACCGCCAGGTTGATCCAGAAGATGTCGCGCCAGGTGCCGAAGGCCAGCACGACGGCGCCGTACAGCGGCCCGAGGACGCTGCCGAGCTCCTGCACCGCGCCCACGACGCCGAGCGGCACACCGCGGCGCTCGGCCGGGTAGAGGTCGGCCACCAGCGCGAGCGTGACCGGCACCAGCCCGCCGCCGCCGACGCCCTGCAGGAACCTTCCGGCGACCAGCGAGCCCAGGTCGTACGCCGCGGCCGTCACCAGCGACCCCAGGGCGAAGACCACCAGCGCCGCGACCAGCACCGGGGTGCGCCCGCGCAGGTCGGCGATGCGCCCGATCAGCGGCAGCATCGCGACGTAGCCGAGGAGGAACCCGCTGACGATCGGCGCCGCCCGCTGCAGCTCGTCGACGCTGAGGCCGACCGAGGCCATCATGTCGGGCAGCGAGAGCACCACGACGTAGGTGTCGGCGGCGGCGAACGCCACCGCCACGGCCGCCAGCGACAGCAGCACCCGGGCCGCCCGGTCAGGCGTGCCGGACGGCGACCGGCCGGTCGAGAGCGGGGTCGGCGGGCTGGTCACGACCGGTCAGGCCGCGGGCTGCGCGATGGTGACCTTCTTGCCGTACCCGCTCAGCTTCACGTCGTAGGTGACGTCGTCGCCGCCGGCGAAGAACGGCCCGGTGATCTTGACGGTCGTGGCGTGGCCGGTGTCGTCGACCCCGATCACCGTGTCGTAGCTCTTCTTGGCGTCCGCGCTCGGGATGACCTTCTTGACCGCGGCACCGGGCAGCGTCCCGGAGTACGACGTCAAGATGGCGTCGGCGCTCCGGGTCTCCTTGCCCTTCTTCAGGCCGTCGACCTGGGTCAGCAGCGACGACAGCCCGGTGGTCGGGTCGCCGAAGTCGGCCGGGTCGGGGGCGCCGTACTCGCTGGGGTCGATCACGGTGTACTTCGTCTGCAGCGGCAGCTTGGCGTAGACCTTGCCGCCCACCGAGGTCACCGGGACGGTCGCGGTCAGCCCGCTGATGACGACCTTGACGTCCCCTTCGTACGCCGGCGCGTGGGTCACCGTGCCGGTCGCCCCGAGCACGCCGTTGCCCGACGTGGGCACCGAGGTCGTCGAGAGCGCGATCGCCACGCTCGCGGCGTCGTCGAAGCTCTTCTTCGCCGTCGCCATCACCTGGGCCGGGGACTTCTCCGCCTTCTTCTCACCACCACCGCCGCCGCACCCGGCGAGCAGCAGGAGGGGGACGAGCAGCAGGGACAGCAGGGCCAGGTGGCGCGGGCGGCCGTGAGGGGCGGGGGGCATGGCGTCAGCCTGCCACGTCGGGGGTGACGTCGGCCGCGCCCGAGGCGGGTGTCCCGGGGACCGGCGGGAGCGCCGTGGAGACCGGGCCCGCGCAGGCGGCCAGCGGCTGGCTGCCGGGGCTGCCGGACCCGTCGCGCCGGAGCACGGGCTCGGGCAGCTCGACCGGGGCGCCGCTGTCGGCGGCGGCCTGGGCCGGGGCCGTGCCGGCCCACGCGAAGACCAGCTCGTCCTCGCCCTTGAGGAAGCGGTGGCAGCGCACCCCGCCGGTCGCGCGGCCCTTGGCGGGGTACTCCGAGAACGGCGTCACCTTGACCGAGCCGGGCTCGGTGCCCGGCAGCGCCGAGCTCGCGCCCGAGACCGAGACCAGCACCGACTGCTCCGGCGTCACGGCGGTGAAGGACACCACCCGCGCCCGGGCGGCGAGCTTGATGCCGGCGATGCCGCCGCCCGACCGTCCCTGGGGGCGTACGCCGGACGCGGCGAAGTGCAGCAGCTGGCCGTCGGAGCTCACGAAGCAGAGGTTCTCCTCACCCGTGCGCAGCTCGACGGCCCCGACGACCTCGTCGCCGTCCTTGAGGGTGATCACCTCCCAGTCGTCGCGGTTCAGCAGCTCGGGGACGACCCGCTTCACCACGCCCTGGCGGGTGCCGAGCGCGAGGCCGGGGGAGTCCGGCGCGAGGCCGGTCAGCCCGAGGACGCGCTCACCGTCGAGGGTCAGGAACTCCCCGACGGGGGCGCCGCCCTGCAGGTGCGGGTGGTTGGCGGTGCTGGGCAGCGTGGGCAGGTCGAGCACCCCGAGCTTGACCACCCGGCCGGCCGAGGTGAGCACGCCGATCTCGCCGCGGGCCGTGGTGGCCACGGCCGAGACCACGACGTCGTGCCGGGCGCGCCCGCCGCCGTCGCCGGGCGCCTCCAGGGAGGTCGTGCGGGCCAGCAGGCCCGAGGAGGAGAGGAAGACGTAGCAGGGGTCGTCGGCGACCTCGAGCGGCGTGGCCGACGCGCTGGCGGTCTGGCCCGACGACTCCAACAGGACCGTGCGCCGGGGCGTGCCGTAGGTCTTGGCGACGTCGGCCAGCTCCTCGGAGACCACCGCGCGCAGCTTGGCGTCGTCGCCGAGGATCTCGTCGAGCGCCTCGATGATCGCCCGGAGCTCGTCGGCCTCCTTGTCCAGCTCGAGCTTGGAGAACTTCGTCAGCCGCCGCAGGGGCATGTCCAGGATGTAGTTCGCCTGCACCTCGGTCAGGTCGAAGACCTCGATCAGGCGGGTGCGGGCCTGATCGGCGTTGTCGCTCGAGCGGATCAGCTGGATGACCTCGTCGATGTCCAGGATCGCGGTGAGCAGCCCCTGCACGAGGTGCAAGCGGTCGGCGGCCTTGTTGCGGCGGTACGTCGATCGGCGGCGCACGACCTCGAACCGGTGGGCCAGGAAGACCTCGAGCATCTCCTTCAGGCCCAGCGTGCGCGGCTGGCCGTCGACCAGGGCCACGGCGTTGATGCCGAAGGACTCCTCCATGGGCGTGCTCTTGAACAATTGCTCCAGCAGGGCCTCGGGGTGGAACCCGTTCTTGACCTCGATCACCAGGCGCAGGCCCTTCTCGCGGTCGGTGAGGTCCTTGACGTCGGAGATGCCCTGCATCTTCTTGGCCTGCACGAGCTTCTTGATCGCCGCGATCACGCGCTCGGTGCCGACGCCGTACGGCAGCTCGGTCACCACGATGCCCTTGCGGCGCGGAGTGACGTTCTCGATGCGGGTGGTCGCGCGCATCCGGAAGCTGCCGCGGCCGGTCTCGTAGGCGTCGCGGATGCCGTCGAGGCCGATGATCTTGCCGCCGCCGGGCAGGTCGGGGCCCGGGATGAACCGCATCAGGGCGTCGAGGTCCGCCTTCGGCGTCCCCACGAGGTGCCGCAGGGCCTGGATCACCTCGACCAGGTTGTGGGGGGCGATGTTGGTGGCCATGCCGACGGCGATGCCGGCCGCCCCGTTGACGACGAGGTGGGGGATGGCCGCGGGCAGCACGCCCGGCTCCCTCTCCCGCCCGTCGTAGTTGGCGCGGAAGTCGACGGTGTCCTCGTCGATGCTGGCGGTCATCGCGACCGCCGCGGGCGCCATCCGGGCCTCGGTGTAGCGCATGGCGGCGGGCGGGTCGTCGGGCGAGCCGAAGTTGCCGTGGCCGTCGACCGTGGGCAGCCGCATCGAGAAGCTCTGCGACATCCGCACGAGCGCGTCGTAGATCGCCCCGTCGCCGTGGGGGTGGAAGCGGCCCATCACCTCGCCGACCACGCGGGAGGACTTCACGTGCCCGCGGTCGGGGCGCAGGTTCATGTCGTGCATCGCGTAGAGGATGCGGCGCTGCACCGGCTTGAGGCCGTCGCGGGCGTCGGGCAGGGCCCGGGAGTAGATCACCGAGTAGGCGTACTCGAGGAAGCTGGTGCGCATCTCGTCACCGACGTCGATGTCGACGATGTGTTCCTCGAAGTCCTCGGGGGGCGGAGCTGCGCTGCGACGGGCCATGGGCGCGATTGTCCCCAACGCGACGCGCGATCGCGCCACGGGCACGCCGTTCGCCGCCGGACGGTACATTTCAGTCGTGACCGTTCAGGACACCGATGCCGGTCCCTCCCCCCGCGACTACCCCGAGCACTGGGAGGCCGACGTCCTCCTCCGTGACGGGAGGACCGCCCACCTGAGGCCGATCGTCCCCGAGGACGCCGACGGCCTGGTCGAGTTCTACGCCCAGGTCTCCGACCAGTCGAAGTACCTCCGCTTCTTCGCCCCGATGCCGCAGCTGTCGCAGCGCGACGTCACCCGGTTCACCAACGTCGACTACCGCGAGCGGGTGGCGTTCGTGCTGACCGTCGCGCGCAAGATCATCGCCGTCGGGCGCTACGACGTCGTGCAGGCGGGTCAAGCCGAGGTGGCGTTCCTGGTGCAGGACGCCCACCAGGGCCGGGGCGCGGGTCAGCTGCTGCTGGAGCACCTCGCCCAGGCGGGCCGCGAGCGCGGCGTCGACCGCTTCGTGGCCGAGATCCTCCCCGACAACCGCCGGATGATCCAGGTCTTCCGCGAGCAGGGGTACGTCGTCAAGGGTGGCTGGGACGACGGGGTGATGCACCTCGAGTTCGACATCGACCCGACCGAGACCTCGATGGGCGTGCTGACCGCCCGCGAGCACCGCTCCGAGGCCGCCTCGATCGCCGCCTTCCTGAACGCCAGGAGCGTCGCGGTCATCGGTGCGTCCCGGCGCAGCGACACGATCGGCGCGGTGCTCGTGCGCAACCTCGTCCTGGGCGACTACGCCGGCCGCGTGTACGTCGTGAACCCGGCGGCCGACGCGGTGGCCGGGATGCCGGCGTACGCCACGGTGGGCGACATCCCCGGCGACGTGGACGTCGCCATCGTCGCGGTGCCGGCCGAGGCGGTCCAGGACGTCGTCCTGGACTGCGCCGCCAAGGGCGTGCACGGCCTGATCGTGATCTCCAGCGGCTTCGCCGAGACCGGCGAGGAGGGCCGCAAGCGCCAGCGCAAGCTGGTCGGCCTCGCCCGCTCCTACGGCCTGCGGCTGATCGGGCCCAACTGCCTGGGCGTGATCAACACCGCCCGCGAGGTCTCGCTGAACGCCTCCCTGGCGCCCACGATGCCCCCGCGCGGGCGGGCCGGCTTCTTCTGCCAGTCGGGCGCGCTCGGCACCGCGATCCTGGAGAAGGTGCGCGGCCGTGGCCTGGGCCTGTCGACCTTCGTCAGCGCCGGCAACCGCGCCGACGTCTCGGGCAACGACCTCCTGCAGTACTGGGAGGAGGACGACGCGACCGAGGTGATCCTGCTCTACCTGGAGTCGATCGGTAACCCGCGCAAGTTCTCGCGCATCGCCCGCCGCGTCTCGCGGGTCAAGCCCGTGGTCGCGGTCCGGTCCGGGCGCACCACCCAGGGCGTGCCGATGGGTCACGCCGTGCGCCACATCGCGGCCCCGCCCGAGGCCGTCGACGCGATGTTCCGGCAGGCCGGGATCATCCAGGTCGACACGCTGGAGGAGATGTTCGACGTCGCCCAGCTGCTGGCCCACCAGCCGCTGCCGAGCGGGTCGCGGGTGGCCATCGTCGGCAACTCCGACGCGCTGGGCCTGCTCGCCGTCGACGCCGCGGTCGCGAGCGGCCTGACGGTCACCAGCGCGACCGCGCTGGGCGCCGACGCGAGCGCCGAGGACTTCGAGGACGCCCTCGACGCGGCCATCGACGACGACCACGTCGACGCGGTGGTCGCGGTCTACATCCCGCCGCTGGACGCCGGCGGCGAGGAGGTCGCCAACGTGCTGGCCGCCGTGGGGGAGCAGTCCGACAAGCCGCTGGTCTCGACCTTCCTCGGCCGCGAGGGCGTGCCCGAGCTGCTGCGCGTGCCCGACCTGGCCGGGCACACCGCCGGCCGCGGGTCGGTGCCGTCGTACCCCGCCGTCGAGGCCGCCGTCCGTGCGCTGGCCCGCGTCGTGGAGTACGCCGCCTGGCTCAAGCGGCACGACGACGCCCCTCACGTGCTCGAGGGCATCGACCTCGACGCCGCCGCCCGCAAGGTCACCGAGGTGCTGCGCGAGGCGCCGCAAGGGCGCGACCTGACCGACGCCGAGCTGCAGGAGCTGCTCGGCCACTACGGCATCGACCTGTGGAGCCGGATCCCCGTCTCCGACCTCGAGGGCGCGATCGCCGCCGGCCGCGAGCTGGGCTGGGACGTCGTCCTCAAGGCGACCGCCGAGCGGCTCCGGCAGCGGCCCGACCTCGCCCACGTCTGGCGCAACATCGACGACGAGGACGACATGGCCGACGCCTGGGACTCCCTCCAGGTGACGATCAGCGGGGCCGCCGACGCCGAGTTCGTGGTGCAGCGCACCGCCGCCCCCGGGGTCCCGATCGCGATCGCGGGTCTCGAGGACCCGCTGTTCGGCCCCGCGGTGTCCTTCGGCATCTCCGGGGCGCTGACCGACCTGGTCGGTGACCGGGCCTACCGGATCCCGCCGATCAGCGCGCTGGACGCCACCGAGACGGTGCGGGCGATCAAGGCGGCGCCGCTGCTGTTCGGCTACCGCGGCAGCGAGCAGGTCGACGTGGCCGCCGTCGAGGACCTGCTGCGTCGGGTGGCGCAGCTCAAGATCGACCTGCCGCAGGTGGCGCAGATCGACCTGATGCTCGTGCACGCCTCGGCGGCCGGGGTCAGCGTGCTGCACGCGGCGGGCCGGGTCGCGCCGGTGGCCGACGCGCGCTCCGACCTGCTCGTACGCCGCCTCACGGCCCCCGCGGGCGACACGCTGCCCGGCTAGGTCACGTGACAGACTGCCCCGCATGCGTCCCGTCACGTCTCGAGACACCTCCCGCGACCGGTTCCACGACCTCGTGGCCGCGATCGAGAAGACCGGCTACTACCCCGAGGTCGTCTCCGCCGGGGTCCGGGCCGCGGTGGCCGGTGAGCCCGTCACGTCCTACCTGGTGCACCACGAGCCGACGATCGACCGCGACGAGGTGCGGCGCCACATCACCGTGGTCGTGCTGACGTCGGGCCGGATGATCCTCTGCCACACCGACGAGCACGCCCCGGACGACCTGCTGCCCGAGCCCTACACCTCGACCTCGACCGAGGCCATCGCGCTGTCGTCGGTGCGCTCGGTGGTGGTCAACCGCATGGTGGCCAACCCGGCGTCCTTCGGCGGCGGTGGCGACCCGGTGCCCAGCGAGGCCGTGCTGACCGTCGGCTGGGGCGGGATCAACCGCATCGACCTCGAGCCGGCCGCCTGCGCCGACCCCGAGTGCGACGCCGACCACGGCTACACCGGGGTGCTGGCCTCCGACGACTTCTCGCTGCGGGTCAGCTCCGCCGCCGACGGCCAGGTCGCCGTCGACGACCTGCTGACCTTCGCCGAGTCGCTCTCCTCCCGCACCCAGGGCTGAGGCGTGCCCGTCGGGCCCGCGGGCTTCGTCGAGCCCGACTACTCCGGCGCCGGCACGCCGACCCTCGGTGACGTGCTGCCCGCCGTCGCCAGTGCCCTCGGGGTGCCCGTGGGCTTCCACGACACCACCCTCGTGCTCCCGCCCGCGCCGGCGTACGTCGTGATGCTGGTCGACGGTCTCGGCTACGACCTCCTGGCCGAGCACCGCGCGCAGGCGCCGTACCTCCACGAGCTGCTCAGCCAGGGCTCCGCGCTGCCCGCCGCCACCTGTGGCGTGCCCAGCACGACGGCGACCTCGCTGACCTCGCTCGGCACCGCCCTCACCCCGGGCCAGCACGGCCTGGTCGGCTTCACCTCGCGGGTGCCCGAGAGCGGCGCGCTGCTGAACTCGCTGTTCTGGGACCAGCCGGTCGACCCGCTGCAGTGGCAGCCGCACGCGACCGCCTTCGCCCGGCTCGAGGCCGCAGGCGTGCACACCAGCGTGGTCAGCAAGCGCGAGTTCGCAGGCTCCGGGCTGACCCGCTGCGGGCAGCGCGGGGCGGCGTACGTCGGGGCCGACGACGTCGACGAGCGCATCGGGGCCGCGGTGGCGGCCGCCGGCCGGAGACCCTCGCTGACCTACGTCTACGACGGCGACCTCGACTGGCACGGGCACCGCGCGGGCGTGGACTCCCAGCGGTGGCGCGGCCAGCTGCGCGAGATCGACGAGGACGTGCAGGAGCTGCGCGAGTCGCTGCCCGACGACGTGCGGCTGGTGGTGGTCGCCGACCACGGCATGGTCGACTCCACGCCCGAGACCCACCTCGACGTCGACCGCCTGCCCGGGCTGCGCGACGGCGTGACCCTGCTCGGGGGCGAGGCGCGGTTCCGGCACGTCTACTGCCACCACGGCGCCGTCGACGACGTCGTGGCGACCTGGACCGAGGTGCTCGGCGACCGGGCGACCGTGCTCACCCGCGAGGCGGCGGTCGAGCGCGGCTGGTTCGGCGACGTGGACCCCGGCGTACGCCGTCGGCTGGGCGAGGTCGTCGTGGCCGCCCACGACTCGTGGGCGCTGATGAGCTCGGTCGACTTCGCCTACGAGATGACGCTGGTGGGCCTGCACGGCTCGCTGACCCCCCGGGAGATGCACATCCCCGTCCTGGTCTGCTGAGACCGGCCCCTGCGCCCGACGTCCGAGCGGCAGCCTCAGGCGAAGGGCAACGGCTCGGCGACCATCGAGATCGCGCGGGCGCGCGCCGAGGTCATCCGGCGCCGGTGGTGCGCGCGGCAGAGCACCTCGTAGGCCACCTCGGCGGGCACGTGCGCCTCGACGTCGCCCACCACGACCTGCTCGCCCTCGACGACCATCTCGCCGTCGACCGTGCGGGCGTTGTGGGTGGCCCGCTTGCCGCACCAGCAGAGCGCCTCCACCTGCAGCACGTGCATCCGGTCGGCCAGCTCCACCAGGCGCCGCGACCCCTCGAAGAGCGCGGTGCGGAAGTCGGAGAGGATCCCGAAGGCGAAGACGTCGATCTGGAGCTCGTCGACGATCTTGGCCATCTCCTCGACCTGGCGGCCGGTGTAGAACTGGGCCTCGTCGCAGATCAGGTAGTCGATGCGCGCGCCCTGCGTGAGCTGGCCGACGACGTAGCGCCAGAAGTCGAACTCGGAGTCGACCTCGATGGCGTCGTGGGTCAGCCCCAGCCGCGAGGAGATCAGCGCCTGCCCGGCCCGGTCGTGGGTGGTGAAGATCCGCCCGGCGCGCCCACGCGCTGCGTGGTTGTGGTTCGTCTGCAGCGCGAGCGTGCTCTTCCCGGAGTCCATGGTGCCGGTGAAGAATTGGAGTTCAGCCATCGGCACGGATCCTGTCACAGGGTGGGCCGGGGGAGGCCTCCCGGGGGAATCGGGGGGTCACGAGCAGAATGGGCCGCGTGCACCCGCTGATCGACGTCCACGAGCTCGCCGCCGACCTCGTCGGGACCACCGTCCTCGACGTCCGCTACCGGATGGGCGGCCCGCCCGGCCGGGTGGCCTTCGCCGCCGGCCACGTCCCGGGCGCGGCGTACGTCGACCTGGACGCGGCGCTCGCCTCCGCGCCCGGGGAGGGCGGGCGGCACCCCCTGCCCGACCCCGAGGTGCTGCAGGCGGCGCTGCGGGCGGCCGGGGTGGACGACGACCGGCCGGTCGTGGTCTACGACGACTGGCAGGGCCGCGCCGCCGCCCGCTGCTGGTGGCTGCTGCGCTGGGCCGGGCACCGCGACGTGCGCGTGCTCGACGGCGGCTGGTCGGCCTGGCTGGCCGCCGACCTGGACACCTCCGCCGACGAGGTGCTGCCGGAGCCGGGCGACGTCACGGTGCGGCCGGGCAGCCTGCCCGTCCTCGGGCCCGCCGACGTCCTGGCGCTGGCCGAGCGGGGCGTCCTGGTCGACGCCCGCGACCCGGAGCGCTTCCGGGGCGAGACCGAGCCGGTCGACCCCGTGGCGGGGCACGTGCCCGGCGCCGTCAACGTGCCGACCGGGTCGAACCTGGCGCCCGACGGCCGCTTCCGCCCGGCAGCGGAGCTGCGCGAGGTGTACGCCGCGGCGCTCGGCCGCCCGGTCGAGGAGGTCGGCGCCTACTGCGGCTCCGGCGTCACCGCCGCCCACGACCTGCTGGCGATGGCCGTCGCCGGGATCGAGGGCACGCTCTACCCGGGCTCGTGGAGCGAGTGGGTGCGGGACCCCTCGCGCCCGGTCGCGACCGGCCCCTCGTGAGCGACCACGCAGCCCCCCGGCCCACGGGTCGGGGCACCACCGGCGCGCTCCTGCGGGCGGCGCACCCGGTGCCGGCCGCCGCGGTGACGGTGCTGACGGCGCTCCTGGCCGCCGGCTCCGGGCTGGGGCCCGGCCGCGCGCTCCTGGTGACCGCTGCCGTCGGCACCGGCCAGCTCACCATCGGCTGGACCAACGACCTGCTGGACGCCGACCGCGACCGGCAGGTGGGGCGCACGGACAAGCCGGTGGCCGGGGGCGAGGTCTCCGAGGCCGTCGTACGCCGGGCCGTGGCCGGCACGCTCGCGCTCTGCGTGGTGCTCTCGCTGGCCTGCGGTCCGGCCTCCGCGGCGCTGAACGTGCTGCTCGGGGCCGGGTCGGGCTGGGCCTACAACCTGGTCCTGAAGCGCACCGTCTGGTCGGCGGTGCCCTACGCGCTCGCCTTCGGGTCGCTGCCGGCCGTGGTCTCGACGGCGGGGGAGCCCGGCACGTGGCCACCGGCCTGGGCGCCGCTCGCCGGAGCGCTGCTGGGCGTCGGGGCGCACCTGCTGAACGTGCTGCCCGACCTCGCCGACGATGCTCGCACCGGCGTGCGCGGGCTGCCGCACCGGCTGGGGGAGCGCCGGGTGCGCGTGCTCGCGCCGCTGGTGCTGCTCGCCGGCGCCCTGGCGGCCCTGCTCGGGCCGTGGCTGGACACCGCACCAGGCACGGACCGGCCGGCCGCCGCCTGGACGTGGGGCGGCCTGGTCGTGTGCGTCGCCCTCGCCGGGGTGGCGCTCAGGGCCCGGGGCCGCACGCCGTTCCTGGCCGCGATCGGCATCGCGCTGGTGGTCGTGGTCAGCCTGGTCGCGGGGACATGACCGGGCGCCCGTCGGCGGCCAGCAGGTCGGTGCGGACCACGGCGACGGGCGACAGGGGCCCGTAGACGTGGGGGAAGGTGTCGTCACCGACCGGGTCCTCGCGCCAGGGCACGTCGAGCAGGTCGGTCTCGATGGTGAGCATCACCAGCGGCTCGGTGACGCCGGCGTAGTAGCGCTCGAAGACCCCGTTCACCTGGTCGGCCCGAGCGGCGTGCAGGAACCCCTCCTCGGCCAGGCTCACGCCCAGCGTGGAGGTGGTGTAGCTGCCGGAGTGCTGTGCCTGCGCCCAGTCGGCGACGCTGGCGACGTGGAAGATCCGCATGCCGGCATCGTCTCAGGCGGTCACCAGTGCACGCCCTGGAACGCCCGGGCGAGCGCGCGTTGGATGCTGACCTTCTCGGCGGCTGCACCGTCCCCTCGGGCGGCGGTGGAGTCGGGGAACACCTGGTAGGCGACGTGCAGGACCCGGAAGGCGACGCGCGGGGCCAACGTGTGCGCGAGCGAGCCGAGGTTGCCGGTCTTGGTGTTGATCTCGTGCGGCCGGTCGACCAGGGCCCGGATCACCTTGCTCGCCGCCTGGCCCGGGGTGATCGCCGGGAACTTGTCGTACATCTTCGTCGGGGCGATCATCGGCGTGCGCACGAGCGGCATGTGGATGCTGGTGAACGAGATGCCGTCGCCGATCACCTCGCTGGAGACCACGTTGGACCAGGCGTCGAGCGCGGCCTTGGAGGCGACGTACGCCGAGAACCGCGGCGGGCTGGTGAGCACGCCGATCGAGGAGATGTTGACGACGTGGCCGGACTTCTGCGTCCGCATCGACGGCAGCAGGCCCATCACGAGCCGGATCGCGCCGAAGTAGTTCAGCTGCATCGTGCGCTCGAAGTCGTGGAAGCGGTCCTCGCTCAGCTTCAGTGAGCGCCGGATCGAGCGCCCGGCGTTGTTGACCACGAAGTCGATGTGCTCGAAGTCCTCGCTGAGCTGCTTGGTCAGGGTGTCGATCGCGTCGAGGTCGGACAGGTCGCAGGGGTAGGAGTACGCCGTGCCGCCCTGGCTCTCGATCAGGCGGCGGGTGGCCTCGAGCTTGTCCCGGCCGCGGGCGACCAGGATCGGCACGCCGCCGGCCTTGGCGATCTGCACCGCGGTGACCAGCCCGATGCCCGACGAGGCACCGGTGATCACCACCGTCTTGCCGGCCAGGGCGCGGACGGCCGCGGTGTCGTTCTTGATCGAGTCGTCGAGCATCTCCTCCCACCACGACCACAGGGTCGAGGCGTAGGAGTCGAGGTCGGGCACCGAGATGCCGGAGCCCGACAGCGCCTTCTCGGTGGTGCGGGAGGCGTAGACGGTCGGGAAGGAGACGTGCTCGAGCACCTCCGGGGGGATCCCCAGCCGGCCGATGGTCTGGCTCAGCGCGGCGTGCACCGGTGCCGTCCGCAGGGCGCGCGTCAGCAGCGTCATGGGCCGCACGGCGTGCGGCAGCAGCTCGGTGGGCAGCAGGGAGGTCACGCTGCGGTCGATCGGCACCGCGAACTGCGGCGCCTTGGCCGCGGCGGCGAAGGTGTTGATCAGGCCGACGGTGCTCTGCGGCTCGGGGTTGACCAGGTGGAAGGCCTGGCCGTCGAGGCCCGGCTGGTGGGCCAGGTGGTCCATCGCCTGGGCGACGTAGTCGACCGGCACCACGTTGGTGTCACCGAGGTCGATCCCGACCAGCGGCACCCAGCCGGGCAGGTTGTCGCGCATGCGCTTGAGCAGGCTGAAGAAGTAGTAGGGCCCGTCGATCTTGTCCATCGCGCCGGTCTCGGAGTCACCGACCACGACCGCGGGGCGGTAGACGCGCCACGGCACCTCGGCCTCCTCGCGCACGATCTTCTCGGACTCGAACTTGGTGCGGTGGTACGGCGAGGGCAGGCGCTGCCCCTCGTCGAACATGGACTCGTCGAAGACGCCCTTGAAGTCGCCGGCGGCCGCGATCGAGGACACCTGGTGGAAGCACCCGGCCTCGAGCCGGCCCGCGAGCTGCACCGCGTTGCGGGTGCCGCCGACGTTCATCTGCTCGTTCATCTCGTCGCTGGCGGTCATGTCGTAGATCGCCGCGAGGTGGAAGAAGTGCTCGACGTCGCCGACGTGGGCCTTGATCCAGGCCGGGTCGACCCCGAGGTCGGGCTCGGAGAGGTCGCCGATGACCGCGGTCACCCGGTCGGTGCCCCACTGCTCGACCAGCGCGTCCATGCGGCCGCGGGACCCCTCGCGGCAGAGCACGAAGATCTCGCCCTCGCGGTGGTCCACGAGCTCCTGCACGAGGTAACGACCGATGAAGCCCGTCGCGCCGGTCACGAAGTAGGACATGGTGAGTGCACCGCTCTCGGGTCGGGGGTCGTCCAGGTCATTGAACTCCCCACGCGTGGTCAGGTCACGCGCTGCCTGAGACTACTGGTCAGTAACCTGAGGGGCCAGACCGAGCGGTGCGACCGGTCACTCGGACTTGCCGCCGCCGAACATGATCTCGTCCCACGACGGCACCGAGGACCGGCCCTTGCGGCGCGACTCGGCCCTGGACTCCTTCGAGTCCTTGGACTCCGGGGCGGGCTCGGGCGCCTTCACCGGCGGCGGGTCCAGCGGCAGGGCGGGCTCGTCGGTGTCCGTGCTGCCCTCGGGGTCGGCGGCGGGGCTCTCCTGCCCGGCGTCGTGCTCGCTCTCGGTAGCGGTCTCCTGGCCGGCCTCGCGGGCGGCCGCGCCGGGCCGCTCGACCAGCGCGGTGTCCTCGGCCACGAGCCAGTCGGCGTCGGCGGTGTCGGCCGAGGGGTCGAAGGGCAGCGGGTCCATGCCGTGCGGCGCGACGGGGGCGCGCCCTGCGGCGGCAGCGTCGTCGGCCTCGGCGGCGGGCCGCTCGACCGGCTCTTCGACCGGCTGGGTGGCCTCGAGGTCCTGGTCGGTCGCGTCGGTCGCGTCGGTCGCGTCGTTCGGGTCGGCCGGGTCGGTGAGGTCGGCGTCGTCCCGGTCGCGGACCAGCTCGATCGCGTCGTCACCCAGCGGCAGCTCGTGGTCGGGTCGCACGGTGGACAGGCGCCGTGCGGGCACGGAGGTGCCGGCCGCCGCGCCCTGGGGACGCAGCTCACCGGTCAGGAAGCGGGCGTCGTCGTTGTCGGCGACGACGTAGCGGCCCGGGAGGTCGAAGGAGAACTCGGCGCGGGCGGGGCTGCCCTGCACGGCGTACGTCGCGACCAGGGCCCAGCGGCCGTCGGGGCGACGCCAGGCGTCCCACTCGACGTCCTCGTCGTGCAGGCGGTGCTCGGCGAAGAACAGCTCGGAGGTCTCGCCCAGCGTGCGGGCACCGGCCTCGCCGCTGCGCCGGCGCACCGACGCGCGCTGGGCGGTCTGGGCCACGTGGGCACGCTCGGCGAGGACCGGGCCGGCGAAGGCCATGATCCCGTCGACCGTGGTCTGCGCGGCGGTCGCGACGTCCTCGGGAGTCTCGCCCGCACGGATGCGGGCCTGGATGTCTCGGGGGCGCAGGGCGCTGTCCATCTTCATCTCCAACGGGCCATGTCGGGCGTCCTCGTGACGCAGTGCTGCGCGGAGCCGGGCATCGGCGGTGACGGCGTACTCCTCACCGGAGGCACTGACCAGGACCAGCTGCTTCCCGTCCTTGCTCAGCCCCACCAGGGTGAGGTGCTGCATCCGTCGCCCCCTCGCCTCCAGCCTTGGTGCAGGAGCCTACTTCAGCGACACCGCCGATCGGGCAGGGCGACCCGCCGGTGTCCTACGCTGCGCCCATGGGCGGTCAGAGCGTGCTGCTGCTGGTGCTCGACCTGAGCGGCATCTTCGTCTTCGCGGTGACCGGGGCCCTGGTGGCCGTGCGCAAGCGGCTCGACGTCTTCGGGGTGCTGGTGCTGGCCGGCACCACCGGCCTCGGCGGCGGCTTCCTCCGCGACGTGCTGATCGACGCCACGCCGCCGGCGGCCCTGGCCGACTGGCGCTACCTGATCGTGCCGGTCGTCGCCGGCCTGCTCACCTTCGTCTTCCACCCGGCCGTCGGGCGGCTGGAGCGCGTCGTCACGGTGCTCGACGCCGCCGGGCTCGGCCTGTTCTGCGTCACCGGGGCGCTGAAGGCCCTCGACCACGGCCTCGGGCCGGTGCCGGCGGCGCTGATGGGGATGGTCACCGGCATCGGCGGCGGCATCGCCCGCGACCTGCTGGCCAGCCGGGTGCCGGTGATCTTCTCCAGCGAGCTCTACGCCACCCCCGCCCTGCTGGGCGCCACCTGGGCCGTGCTGGCCGCGGGATGGGGGCTCGACGAGGCGGCGGTGACGCTGCCCGGCGTGGTGCTCTGCTTCGGCCTGCGGCTGCTCGCCCTGCGCCGGGGCTGGCGGGCGCCGCTGCCGAGCGGGTCCGCCAGCGTCTGAGGCCCGGCCCCGGTCGACATCGGGCCGTGGCGGTGCGCTCAGGCGCCGAGCACCCGGTCGAGGTAGGTGTTGGCGAACAGCCGGTCGGGGTCGAGCCGGTCGCGCAGGGCCAGGAACTCACCGAACCGGGGGTACGCCGGGGCGAGGTCCTCCGCGGTGCGGGTGTGCAGCTTGCCCCAGTGGGGTCGCCCGCCGTGGGCCCGCATCACGGCCTCGACGGCGCCGAAGTAGGCGCGGTGGTCGGTGCGGGCGTTGGTGTGGAAGGCCAGGTAGAGCGAGTCGCGGCCCGTCGCCGGGGAGAGCGGCACGTCGTCGGCGGGGGCGGTGCGCACCTCGACCGGGAAGCCGATGTGCCAGTCGGACCGGTCGACGAGCGCCCGGACCTCGCGCAGCGCGTCGAGGCCGACGGCGCGGGGGAGGGCGTACTCCATCTCGCGGAAGACCACGCGCCGCGGCGAGGTGAAGACCCGGTGGGGCACGTCGCTGTAGCGCCGCTCGCCCAGCGCGCGGCCGCAGGCCCGGTTGATGCGGGGCACCAGGCCGGGCCGCGCGTCGCCGAGCCGGTTGGCCCAGCCGAAGACCCGGTTGCCGAGGAACTCGTCCTCGAACCAGGCCCGGGACCGGCTCAGCGGCTGGGCCTCGTCGGTGGTGCGGTCGTTGCGCTTGGTCAGCAGCCGGTCGGTGTGGGGGAACCAGTACATCTCCACGTGGTCGTGCGTCCGGGCCAGCTCGTCGAAGTCGCCGAGCGCCTCGTCCCACCGCATCGGGACCTCGTGCGCCGCCAGGGTGCCCAGCGGCTCGACGTCGAAGGTGATCGAGGTCAGGATCCCGAGGGCGCCGAGGCCGACCCGGGCGGTGTCGAGGACCTCGGGGTGCTGCTGGCGGGAGGCGGTGAGCAGCTCGCCCTCGCCGGTGACCAGCTCGAGGGCGGAGACCTGGGAGCTCAGCGAGGCGACCCGGCCGCCGGTGCCGTGGGTGCCGGTCGAGACCGCCCCGGCGACGGTCTGCACGTCGACGTCGCCCATGTTGTGCAGGCTCAGGCCGAGCCGCACCAGGCCGTCGTTCAGCTCGCGCAGGGGCGTGCCGGCCAGGACCGTGACCGTCATCGCGTCGCGGTCGACCCCGACGATGCCGCGCAGGCTGCCCGGGTGGAGCAGCAGGCCGTCGGTGACGGCGATGTCGGTGAAGGAGTGGCCGTGGCCGGGCATCTTCACCCGCCGGCCCTGCCGGCGCGCGTCGAGCACCGCGTCGACGACCTCGGAGACGTCGTGGGGGGTGCGCTCCTCGACGGGGTCGGCGCTGCTCAGCCCCGACCAGCTGGTCCACCTCGCCATGCGGGGGAGCGTAGCCCGTCAGGCCGACGGCGCTGCGAGGTCCACCGGCGGGCGTGCGGAGGCGCTCACCCGCCGACCCCGCACGAGGAACCCGGCGAGCGCGGCGAGGACCGCCGACACCGTGCAGACGGCGTACGCCGTCGAGCCGCCCGCCTGGTCGGCCACCAGCCCGGCGACCCAGGCGCCGGGGGCGATGCCGCCGCTGACGCCGGTCTGCACGAGGCCCATCGCCTCGGTCAGCCGACCCGGCGGCACCGAGGTCTCGATCAGGGAGAACAGCGCCACCAGGGTCGGGGCCAGCGCCAGGCCGGTGACGAGCAGGGCCACCGTCATCGGGGCCAGGCCCGGCAGGAACGGCAGCAGCACCGTGCCGACCGCCAGCAGGCCGAGCCCGACCCGGGCCCGCTGCAGCGCCGGACGGCGGACGACGACGGCGCCGGTGACCACACCGGCGACCAGGCTCCCGAAGGAGAAGGCGCCGAGCATCACGCCGGAGAAGGCCTTGTGGCCGGCGTCCTCGGCGAAGGCCACGGTCGCCACCTCCAGGGCCCCGAACAGGCTGCCGAGGGCGACGAAGCCGACGCCGAGCAGGGCGAGCAGCCCCCACGGCATCGGCGGCCGGGCCTCGACGTGCGCGGCCGGACGCGGCGGGGGCGCGGTGCGGCGTTGCCCGGCCAAGCGCCAGGGAGCCCACGGTGCCGACCCCGAGCGCGACCAGCAGCCCGGTCTGCGGCGCGAACGAGGTCGACAGGAAGGTCACCAGCGCCGGGCCGGTGACGAAGACGACCTCGTCGGCCACGCCCTCGAAGGCGAAGGCGGTGTGCCGCTCGCGGGGGTCGGTCAGCAGGTGCGCCCAGCGGGCCCGGACCATCGCCCCGACCTGCGGGATGGCCGTGCCGGCGGCCGCCGCGGCCAGGTGCGGCCACGGCAGGGCCCAGTCGCGCAGCACCGCGGTCAGCATCACCGTCGTGGCGGCCACGAAGGCCACGGTGTCGGCGTACAGCACGCGGGTCTGGCCGAAGCGGTCGGCCAGCCGGCCGTGGAGGACCGCGAACGCCGCGTTCCCCACGACGTACGCCGCGGAGACCTGGCCGGCCAGCGCGTAGGAGCCGGTGAGCGCGCTGACGAGCAGCACGATGCCGAGCGTCATCATCGAGATCGGCAGCCGGGCCACCAGCCCGGTCAGGGAGAAGGCCGCTGCCCCGGGGTGGGCGAAGACCCGGCGGTAGGAGGCGAGCACCGGCCCGATTCTAGGGGGCTCCTAGGCTGTCCCCATGCCTCCCGAGCCCGTCTCCGACACCAGCGCCGTCCGCCAGGACGCCACCGACCCGAGGCCCGACCACGGGCCCTACGACGCCCTGCTCCTCGTGTCCTTCGGCGGCCCGGAGAAGCCCGACGACGTGGTGCCGTTCCTGCGCAACGTCACAGCCGGCAAGAACATCCCCGACGCGCGCCTGGAGGAGGTCGGCGAGCACTACTTCTCCTTCGGCGGCCGCAGCCCGATCAACGACCAGAACCGCGCCCTGATCGCGGCCGTGCAGGCCGACCTCGCCGCCAGCGGCATCGACCTGCCCGTCTACTGGGGCAACCGCAACTGGGACCCGTTCCTGCGCGACGCGCTCGAGCAGATGGAGGCCGACGGCATCCAGCGGGCGGCCGCGCTGGTGACCAGCGCCTACTCCTCCTACAGCGGCTGCCGCCAGTACCGCGAGGACCTCGCGGGCGCCGTGGCCGAGGTGCCCGGCGCCCCCCGCATCGACAAGCTGCGGCACTACTTCAACCACCCGGGCTTCGTGGAGTCGATGGTCGACGCCACCCTCGCCGCGCTGGCCGACCTGCCCGAGGACGCCCGCCGCGGTGGCCACCTGGTCTTCGTCACGCACTCGATCCCGACCACCATGAACGACGCCAGCGGCCCCCGGGGTGGTGCCTACGTGGCGCAGCACCGGCTGCTGGCCGCCGAGATCGTGGAGCGGGTGCGCGAGGAGACCGGTCACCGCTACCCCTCCGAGCTGGTGTTCTGCTCCCGCTCCGGCCCGCCGCAGGTGCCGTGGCTGGAGCCCGACGTCAACGACCACCTGCGCGGGCTCTCCGACCGCGAGGTGCCCGGCGTCGTCGTGGTGCCGATCGGCTTCGTCTCCGACCACATGGAGGTCATCTACGACCTCGACACCGAGGCCCGCGAGACCGCCGAGGAGATCGGCCTGCCCTTCGCCCGGGCCGCCACGGCCGGGGTGGACCCGCGGTTCGTGGCGATGGTCCGCGACCTGCTGCTCGAGCGGGCCGCGGTCGAGCGGGGCGAGCACGTCGAGCGGGCGGCGACCGGCTCCGAGGCCCTGTGGGACGTCTGCGCCCCCGGGTGCTGCGCCAACCCCCGCGGCCCGAAGCCGGCGATCTGCGGGCAGGACTGACGTCGTGGGCGACCACGACGAGCTGCTCGACCTGGCGCTCGAGGTCGCCCGCGAGGCCGGCGCGCTGGTCACCGCGATGCGGGCCGAGGGCGTCGACGTCGCCGCCACCAAGTCCAGCCCGATCGACGTCGTCACCGCCGCCGACCGGGCCTGCGAGGAGCTCGTGCGCCGGCGGCTGCTGGCCGCCCGTCCCGACGACGCCGTCCACGGCGAGGAGGGGGACGACCACGCCGGCACCTCCGGGGTGCGGTGGATCGTCGACCCGATCGACGGCACCGTGAACTACCTCTACGGGCTGCCGCACTGGTCGGTCTCGATCGCGGCGGCCCGCGACGACCGGGTGGTCGCCGGGGTGGTGCTCGCCCCGGCGCTGGGCGAGGAGTACGCCGCCACGCTGGGCGGGGGAGCGACCCTGGGTGGCCGGCCCCTCGGCGTACGACCCAGGCCGCCGCTGGCGGAGTCGCTGGTGGCCACGGGCTTCGGCTACCAGGCCGACATGCGCACCCGTCAGGGCCAGGCCGTGGCCCGGCTGCTCCCGCAGGTGCGCGACGTACGCCGGCTCGGGTCCTGCGCCCTCGACCTGTGCGCGCTGGCCGCCGGCCGGCTCGACGGGTACGTCGAGGAGGGCCCCCACCTGTGGGACCACGCGGCCGGCGGACTGGTGGCCGGCGAGGCCGGAGCGACCGTCGAGGTCTGGACCACGACCTTCGGCAGCGAGGTCGTGGTCGCGGCCCCCGACGAGGCCTGGGCGGACTTCTCCCGGCTGGTCCGCGACTGCGGTTTCGTGGGCTGATCACGCCTGCACGCAGGCGATCCGCGAGGTCTGCGTCACGCCCGCGAAGGTGAGGGCCGGGGCCGGGAACAACCGGCCGGGGGCGTGCGTTCTCGTGAGGTCTGCCACCCGCAGACGCCACCCGGGGCCTCGGGTGTGCACAATGCCGCTGACTAGTGCACAATCGCGCCCGTCACCGGGGTCGCACAGCAGCGACGGGCACCGGGGCCCGATCCGGTCGACACGACCGGCAGGACACCCGGGACCACTGGGACTTGGGAGCAGGAGAGAAGCACATGGCAACCGACTACGACGCACCTCGCAAGACCGAGGAAGAGCAGAACGAAGACAGCCTCGAAGAGCTCAAGGCGCGCCGTCACGACAAGAACTCCGGGAAGGTCGACGAGGACGAGGCCGAAGCGGCCGAGTCCTTCGAGCTCCCCGGGGCCGACCTGTCGCACGAGGAGCTGGCCGTCGAGGTCAAGCCCAAGCAGCTGGACGAGTTCACCTGCATGAGCTGCTTCCTGGTGCACCACCGCAGCCAGCTCGCCGACGAGAAGAAGCTGATCTGCCGCGACTGCATCTGAGCAGCCGGCACGCACGAACGACGAAGGGCCGTCCCCGGTGGGGGACGGCCCTTCGTCGTACGTGGACTACTGGGTCGGGGTGGGCGACTTGCCCGCGTCCTGGTCGTCCTTCTGCAGCCCGGGGGGCAGGTGACCGGTGGACTTGGCGTAGTAGCCGGCCGCCTTGCGGGTGGCGAGCATCCGGGCGATCTGGACGACGGTGCCGCTGACCGCCGCCCACATCAGGGCCTCGGCGAAGTCGACGTCGGGGTCGGCCGGGTTGGCGGGCGGGTTCTTGCCGGTCGCCTTCTGCCACGACTTCGTCAGCGTCTTGCGGGCGACGGTGGCGCCGCCGATCGCCGCGACGAGCGAGAAGATCGACCAGACCTTCGAGCTGTCCTTGTTTCCCTTGGCCATGTCTGCCTCTCGGTGGAGCTGTCGGTGGGTCCTGCGCGGATCGCGTGGACGTGTGTCAGGGGTGCCGTCGGTGCGGCACGAGTGCTCGTACCCCGATCACCCTAGTCAGAACCGGCGGCGGAGCGGGCCAGCGCGGCAGCCAGGTCGCCGGGGTGCCGGGTCGAGACCAGCCAGTACGGCGTGGGGTCGGCCGGGTCGTGCACCGGGATCCGCACCGAGCGCTTGAGGTAGGGCCGGGTGAGCAGGTAGGCCCGGGCATCGGCGTCGACGCCGTGCACCCGGCGGGTGCCCTCGGCGTCGAGCTGCTCGGCCGCGCCCACGAGGCGGGTGGGGATGCGGGCCCGCCCGGCGTGCAGCTCGCCGTCGCGGACCGCGACCCGGGCGCTGCCCAGGCGCACGAAGAACGCACCCACCCCGACCAGGAGCAGGCCGGCGAACAACGAGGCGGCCCAGACCGGCATCGCCACGACGAAGGCCAGCCACAGCGTCGCCAGCAGCATCGTGGTCTGCACCCACCAGCGCAGGGGGACCGTCAGCCGCTCGCTGTAGGCGGCGGGACTGCTTCCCGGGGCGGTGGAGGGCACGGGCAAAGCCTGTCACCTCCCCGTCGCCCGTGCGCGGGTAGGGTCGCGGGCCATGGTCCAGATCTCCGTGAAGCGGCTCGACCCCGGGCTGCCGCTGCCCGCCTACGCCCACCCCGGCGACGCGGGCGCCGACCTGCACGCAGCGACCGACCTCACCCTCGAGCCCGGCGAGAGGGCCCTGGTGCCGACCGGCCTCGCGCTCGCGCTGCCCGAGGGGTACGTCGGCCTGGTCCACCCCCGCTCCGGCCTCGCGGCGAGGCACGGCATCTCGGTCGTCAACGCGCCGGGCACGATCGACGCGGGCTACCGCGGCGAGATCAAGGTCTGCCTGGTCAACACCGACCGCCGTGAGTCCTTCGTCGTGCGCCGCGGCGACCGGATCGCCCAGCTGGTGGTCCAGCAGGTCGAGACCGCCTCGTTCGTGGAGGCCGAGGACCTGCCGGACTCCGTGCGGGGCGACGGGGGCTACGGTTCCACCGGAGGTTTCACCCAGGTCGCCACGGGAGGCACAGCATCGTGAGGTTCCGCCGCAAGTCAGGCACCGAGGACGACGCCACCGGCGTCGCGTCGGGGACCGCCTCGGACGACGCGACGAACGGCCCGGTCGGCCCGTTCGACGCCGCCGACGTCGCGGACCTCGAGGACCGCGAGTGCATCGACCTCGGCAGCCTCCTGGTGACGCCGGTCGGCGACGTCGAGATGCGCCTGCAGGTCGACGAGGAGTCCGGCGACGTGATCGCCGCGGTCCTCGTGGGCGACCAGGGCGCGCTGGAGCTGCGGGCCTTCGCGGCCTCGCGCGGCGGCGGCGCCTGGGACGAGCTGCGTCCCCGGATCGTCGAGGAGACCGAGCGCATGGGCGGACAGGTGACCGAGCAGGAGGGCACCTTCGGGGCCGAGCTGCTGTGCCTGGTGCCCGTGCAGACCCCCGAGGGCGAGCAGGCCACGCAGGCCAACCGCGTCGTGGCCCACGAGGGCCGCAACTGGCTGCTGCGGGCGACCCTGATGGGCCAGCCCGCCGTCGAGCCCGACGAGGCCGGGCCCTGGGAGGAGACCATCCGCCAGACCGTCGTACGACGGGGGCGCGAGGCGATGGCGCCGGGCATGCCCCTGCCGCTGACGCTGCCCGCCGAGGCCCGTCGCGTCGACTGACTACGCTGGGCCCATGTCCGAGCACAAGAGCCGCCTGCGGTCGTCCATCAGCCGGTGGGCCAACCAGGACCGCGTCGAGGCCAGCGAGCTGCGCAAGGTCACGCGCAAGGCCGGGCTGGTGTGCATCGGTGACGCGCCCAACCGCGAGAAGGTCGTCGTCCAGGGCACCCTGAAGACCGTGACGCTGCGTCCCCGCGGCGGCGTACCCGCGCTGGAGGCCGAGCTGTACGACGGCACCGGCTCGATCAACCTGGTCTGGCTGGGCCGCCGCCGGATCGGCGGCATCGCCCCCGGCACCGGCATCCGCGTCGAGGGCCGCATCGGGCTCCAGGACGACACCCGGGTGATGTACAACCCCCGCTACGCCCTGCGACCGGTGGGCGCGTGAGCGCCACCGACCGGCCCGACTCCGAGGTGGCCGACGGGGCCGAGGTGCCCGCCGAGGGCGCGTCCGGCACCGCAGCTGCCCCGCCCACGACGCACACCGTCGAGCAGGTGGTCCGCAAGCAGCTCTCCGACGCCCTCGGTGGCGTGCGCGGGATGCTCGAGGCGGCCCTGCCGACCGTCGCCTTCACGATCCTGTTCCTCACCGTGCACGACCTGCGGCTGGCGATCATCGTCAGCGTCGCCGCCGCCGGCGTCCTGCTCGCGGTGCGCCTCGCCCAGCGCACGTCCCCGCAGTTCGTGCTCAACGCCCTGGTCGGCATCGGCATCGGGGCCCTCTTCGCCTGGCGCGCCGCTCGCGGCGGGGGCGACGCGGGCGAGCAGGCCCTGGCGTACTTCCTGCCCGGCCTGCTCTACAACCTGGTCTACGGCGCCGTGATGATCGTGACCATCGTGGTGCGCTGGCCCATCGTGGGCTTCATCGTCGGCAGCGTGGCCGGTGACCCCACGGCCTGGCACGCCGACCCGCACGTCGTGCGCCTGTGCAGCAAGCTGACCTGGCTGCTCGCGCTGCCGTGCCTGGTGCGCGTGGTCGTCCAGGGGCCGATCTACCTCGCCGGTCGCAACGGCTGGTGGTCGACCGACTCGGCGGTCGCGGCCCTCGGGGTGGCCAAGCTGACGATGGGCTGGCCGCTCCAGGTGGCCGCGCTCGGCGCGATGGTCTGGGTGCTCACCCGCAACAGCACGCCGCTGCCGGCGGGCGAGGCCGAGCCCGACCTGCACCACCACGCCTGACCCCCCGCCACTGACGGCGACACAGCCCGACGGGAGCTGAGCCCCGAAGCGCTCAGCCGTCGACGGCGCTCAGCCGTCGACGGACCGGTGCTCCTCGGGGGCCAGCAGCGACTCGAGCCGGTCCTCCAGCTCGGCGGGGACCACGAACAGCAGCTCGTCACCCGCCTCCACCGGCTGCTCGGCCGACGGCACGTAGACCTGGCCGTCGCGCAGGATCGTGACCAGCGCGCAGTTGTCGGGGAAGGGGATCAGGCCCGAGGGCTTCCCGACGTACGGCGAGTCGACCGGCAGCGTCATCTCGACCAGGTTGGCGCCGCCCTGGCGGAAGGTGAACAGTCGCACCAGGTCGCCGACGGTGACGGCCTCCTCGACCAGCGCCGACATGATCCGCGGGGTGGAGACGTTGACGTCGACCCCCCAGGCCTCGGTGAACAGCCACTCGTTGTTGGGGTGGTTGACCCGCCCGACCGTGCGCGGCACGCCGAACTCGGTCTTGGCCAGCAGCGAGGTGACCAGGTTGGCCTTGTCGTCACCGGTGGCGGCGATCACGACGTCGCACTCCTCGAGCCGGGCCTCCTCCAGCGAGGACAACTCGCAGGAGTCCGCGAGCAGCCACTCGGCGTCGGGCACCCGGTCGGGCTTGATCGAGCCGGGCTCCTTGTCGATCAGCAGCACCTCGTGGCCGTTGCCGATCAGCTCGCGGGCGATCGAGCGACCCACGGCCCCTGCTCCAGCGATAGCGACCCTCATCAGTCTGCCTCGGGACCCTTCTTGAGTACGTCGTAGACGCGGCCGGCGTTCTCCTCGCGCATCACCAGGTGCAGGATGTCGCCCTCCTGGAGCACGGTCTCGCGGGTGGGCAGCATGCCCTCGCCGAGGCGGTCGATCCAGGCGATCCGGCTGGCGGACTGCTCCTGGAAGTGGATGGTGCGCCCGCCGACCCACGGCTCGCTGACCTGGATCTGGTCGACCCGGATGGTGCCGGAGGGGTCGCGGAAGTCGGGCTCGGCGCCGGCCGGCAGGATCCGGCGCAGCACCTGGTCGGCGGTCCACTTGACCGTGGCGACCGTGGTGATGCCGAGCCGCTGGTAGACCTCGGCGCGGCCGGGGTCGTAGATCCGGGCCACGACCTGCTGGATCCCGAAGCTCTCGCGGGCCACCCGCGCGGCGATGATGTTGGAGTTGTCACCGCTGCTGACGGCGGCGAAGGCGTCGGCCCGCTCGATGCCGGCCTCGGTCAGGACGGCCTGGTCGAAGCCGTAGCCGGTCACCTTGGTGCCGTTGAACGACGGGCCGAGACGCCGGAAGGCGTCGGGGTTGCTGTCGATGACGCTCACGGTGTGGTTGCGGTCCTCGAGGGAGCGGGCGAGCGTCGAACCGACGCGGCCGCAGCCCATGATCACGACGTGCACGGGACGAACACTAGACGGTGCGCGTCCGCCGCGGTCCTCCGTGCCCTAGCCTCAACGCTGTGGGCCTCGGAAATGTCTCGAAGCGGATCCTCCTGGGTCGCAAGCTGCGCAGCAGCCAGCTGGGGGAGACGCTGCTGCCCAAGCGCATCGCCCTGCCGGTCTTCGCCAGCGACGCGCTCTCCTCGGTCGCCTACGCGCCCGACGAGGTGTTCATCATGCTCTCGGTCGCGGGAGTCTCGGCGTACGCCTTCAGCTGGAAGATCGCGATCGCCGTCGCCGTCGTGATGCTCACCGTGGTGGCGTCGTACCGGCAGAACGTGCACGCCTACCCCAGCGGCGGCGGCGACTACGAGGTCGCCAGCGTCAACCTGGGCCAGACGGCGGGCGTCACGGTCGCCTCGGCGCTGCTGGTCGACTACGTGCTCACCGTGGCGGTGTCGGTCTCCTCGGGCGTGCAGAACGCCGCCTCGGCGATCCCGCTGATCTCCGGCCACGAGGCGCTGGTCGCCTGTGCCCTGGTGATGGTGCTGGCCGCGCTGAACCTGCGCGGCGTCCGCGAGTCGGGCGCCTTCTTCGCGATCCCGACGTACGGCTTCATGGCCGGCGTGATCGGGATGGCCGCCTACGGGGCGATCCGGGGGGCCCAGGGCACGCTGCCCGGGGTCGAGAGCGCCAACCTGACGATCGCGCCGGCCCCGGGGTACGGCGGGGAGATCTCGCAGGTCGCGATGATCTTCCTGCTCGCGCGGGCCTTCTCCTCCGGCTGCGCGGCGCTGACCGGGGTCGAGGCGATCTCCAACGGCGTGCCCGCCTTCCGCAAGCCGAAGAGCAAGAACGCCGCCACCACGCTGTTCCTCCTGGGCGCCCTGGCGATCACGATGATGCTCAGCATCATCATCCTCGCGCGCAACATGGGGCTGAAGTACGTCGATCCCAACGACCTCGACCGGCTGACCCAGCCCGACGGCACCAAGATGTCCGACGTCGCCGGCTTCGACCAGCACACGGTGATCGCGCAGATCGCCCGCGCGGTGTTCAGCGACTTCCCGCCCGGCTTCTACTTCGTGGTCGCCACGACCGGCATCATCTTGATCCTGGCCGCCAACACCGCCTTCAACGGCTTCCCGGTGCTGGGCTCGATCCTGGCCAAGGACGGCTTCGCGCCCCGCCAGCTCGGATCGCGCGGCGACCGGCTGGCCTACAGCAACGGCATCCTGATCCTGGCCGGCTTCGCGATGGTGCTGATCCTCGCCTTCAACGCCGAGACCACCAAGCTGATCCAGCTCTACATCGTCGGCGTCTTCGTCTCCTTCAACCTCAGCCAGCTCGGGATGATCCGGCACTGGACCCGGCACCTGAAGACCGAGACCGACCCGGCCGCCCGCCGCAAGATGTTCCGCTCGCGGCTGATCAACGCCTTCGGCCTGGCGATGACCGCGTCGGTGTTCGTCGTGGTGCTGCTGACCAAGTTCCTCGCCGGCGCCTGGATCGCGATCCTGGCGATGATCGTCTTCTACGTGATCCTGAAGTCGATCCGCAAGCACTACGACCGGGTCGAGGACGAGCTCGCGATCAAGGACAGCGACCCGGTGCTGCCGACGCGTGTGCACGCGATCGTGCTGGTCTCCAAGCTGCACAAGCCGACGATGCGCGCGCTGGCCTACGCCAAGGCCTCGCGCCCCAACATCCTCGAGGCGGTCTTCGTCGACGTCGACGGCGGGCGCACCAACAAGCTGGTCGACGAGTGGGACGCCCAGGGCATCGACGTCCCCCTGAAGATGCTGTACTCGCCCTACCGCGAGGTGATCCGGCCGATCGTGCAGTACGCCATCGAGATCCGTGAGTCCAACCCGCGCGGGGTCGTCGCCGTCTACATCCCGGAGTACGTCGTGGGCCGCTGGTGGGAGCAGATCCTGCACAACCAGACCGCCCTGCGGCTCAAGGGCCGGCTGCTGTTCACCCCCGGCGTGATGGTCACCTCGGTGCCCTACCAGCTGCGGGGCGCCGAGCTCGGCAAGGACCGCGACGACTGGGAGCTGCAGCGACTGCGCCCCGGCGACGTGCGGCGCGGCCGGACGCAGGCCCCCAAGTGAGCGGGCCCACCGGAGCCCGTGGAGTCTCCGGTCGAGCCTGCCGAGGCCTTCGAGGAGGTCGTCGAGGACGTCGCCGGCGAGCGCTTCGAGGTCGAGGTCGGGGCGGTCGCCCACGGCGGCCACTTCGTCGCCCGTCACGAGGGACGCGTGGTGTTCGTGCGCCACGCGCTGCCCGGCGAGCGCGTCACCGTCGAGATCACCGAGGACAGCGGGCGGTTCCTGCGGGGCGACGCCGTCGAGATCCACGAGGCCTCGCCCGCCCGGGTGACCCCGCCCTGCCCGTTCGCCGGCCCGGGCGCCTGTGGCGGGTGCGACTTCCAGCACGTCGACCTCGCCGAGCAGCGGCTGCTCAAG
Organism: uncultured Actinomycetota bacterium; assembly: GCA_963750435.1. GTDB lineage: Bacteria > Actinomycetota > Actinomycetes > Propionibacteriales > Nocardioidaceae > Marmoricola. The sequence continues at coordinate 48,346 of CAVVQW010000026.1, forward strand.
GCCGCGGTCGTCCGCGAGCAGCTGTCGCGGCTCGCCGGCCTGGACCGCGAGGTCGTCGTCGAGCCGGTGCCGTGACGTCGGGGCCGGACGAGACGCCGCCGCGACGGACGTTGGCGGTCGACGACGGCCTGCGGTGGCGGTCGCGGATGCAGTACGTCGCCCTGCCCGACGACCAGCGCGGCCTGCGGGTGCACCGCTCGCACGACGTCGTGGTCGTCGACGACTGCCGCATCGCCGCCCCCGACGCCCGCGAGCCGGGCGAGGGCACGCTCGTGGAGACCGTCGGCACCGCGCACGGCACCCGCTCCTTCGAGGTCGCGGCCGACGGCTTCTGGCAGCCCCACGTCGAAGCGCCCCGCGTGCTGGTGGAGTCGGTGATGGAGGCGCTGGCGCCGCGGCCGGGGGAGTCGGTGCTCGACCTCTACGCCGGGGTCGGGCTGTTCGCGGCCTTCCTCGGCGAGGCCGTCGGGCCCACGGGCTCGGTGCTCGCCGTCGAGGGCGACCCGACGGCGTCCTCGCTGTCGGGGCGCAACCTCTCCGACCTGCCCTGGGCCGCGTCGGTCGCCGGCCGCGTGGACCGCGTGCTGCACCGGGGCGTGGAGCGGCCGGACCTCGTCGTGCTGGACCCTCCGCGGGTGGGCGCCAAGCGCCAGGTCGTGCGCCAGGTCGCCGCCCTGGCCCCGCGGGCGGTCGCCTACGTCTCCTGCGACCCGGCCGCCCTGGCCCGCGACCTGGCCTACTTCGCCGAGCAGGGCTACGAGCTGGCCTCGCTGCGCTCCTTCGACCTGTTCCCGATGACGCAGCACATCGAGTGCGT
>CAVVQW010000027.1:0-26885 GCA_963750435.1 uncultured Actinomycetota bacterium
ATCGGCTACAGCACCGACACCACCGGCTCGACGGTGGACCTGAGCCCGACCGGCACCACCGGAGCGGTGGGGCGGGTCGCCGGGAGCACCGCGGTCCCGGCGGCCAGCACCGACCAGGTCACCGGAGGAACCGCCTCGGGCTCCGTGCTCGGCAACCCCGTGCAGGCGGGCGGTGGCGCGACCGCCCGCGCCGCCCTGGCCGGGGGCACCGCGCTGGCCAAGGGCACGGGCGCCTCCGCAGCGCCCTGGCCGGCCGGGCCGCCGGCGCGGCCGCCAAGCCCACCACGCTCGGCGCATCGGCCAGGTCCGGTGCGCGCAGCGTCCTCGGCCGGGCCAACCCGGCAGCCGCGCGCGGGGCCGCCGGCGCCGCCGCGGGCAAGGCGACGGGCGCCGCACGCGCGACGGGCGCCAAGGCCACCGGCGCCGCTCGCGCCACCGGGGCGAAGGCCACCGGCGCGACGCGTGCCACGGGTGCCAAGGCCACCGGGGCGACCCGGGCAACGGGTGCCAAGGCCACGGAAGCGTCCCGGGCCACCGGTGCGAAGGCCTCGGGCGCCGCCCGGACCGGCACCGCCAAGGCCACCGGCGCCACCCGCCAGACCGGCGAGAAGGCGACCGGCGCGACGCGCGCGACCGGCGCCAAGGCGACCGGTGACCCGTGCGACCGGCGCCAAGGCCACCGGTGCCAAGGCGACGGAGACCAAGGCGGCGGCGCAGGTCGGACCTCCTCGGCCGCCGGCCGCGCGGGTGCGAAGCCGCCCAGCCGTCCTGGAACGGGTCCGCCGGCGCCGCCAAGGGCACCACGGGCCGGGCCGCGGCCGGGCGCGGTGGCGCAACCGGCGGCAGCCCCGGCGGCGCCAAGCCCCGGCGCGGACTCTTCGGTCGTGGGGGCGGCCGCAGCGTCCGCGAGGACCAGGGTCGCGACCACCTCGCCTTCGAGGACGAGCAGGCCTGGCTCGACGGTGACGACACCAACCCCGGCGTCATCCGCTGAGCGCGATCGCGCCTGGCATCCACCCCGCCCGACCCTTCGACCGCCCGCACCACCAGAGGAGCCACGCGTGACCATCTCCACGGAGGAGGCAACCGCCGAGACGCCCGGCAGCGGGCTCGTGCGCGTCTCCGTCACCGCGGGCGAACGTCGCGTCGACCTCGCGCTGCCGGGATCCGTCGCGGTCGCCGAGCTGCTGCCCGACCTCGTCCGCAGCCTGGGGATGCTCGACCCGCAGATCGTGCACGCCGGCTACACCCTCATCGGCTCCGACGGCCGCCCGCTCAACGACGACGCCGGCCTCACCGTGCAGGGTGTCCTCGACGGCTCGCTGCTCACGGTCGTCGCCGGCGCCGACCAGCGTCCGCCCCGCGTGTACGACGACATCGTCGAGGCCATGTCGGACGCCATCGAGGACGACATGTCGCCCTGGAAGCCGGCGGCCAGCCGGCGTACGGCCCTCGCCGCCGCCAGCGTGCTGATGGGCATCGGCGCCGGAGCACTCCTGATGATGCGGCCCAGCCTGGTCGCCGGGGCCGCCGCCGGCGTGATCGCGCTGCTCCTCGTCGTCGCCGCGATCGTGCTCAGCCAGCTCAAGGACGAGTACGACGCCTCGGTCACGCTCGCCTGGCTGGGGGCGGTGTACGCCGCCGCGTCCGGCTTCACCGCGACCTCGGGCGGTGCCGAGCTCGGCCTCCCCGCGGCCGTCGCGGGCGGTGGCACGGCCGCCGCCGGCCTCGTGGCCGCCCTCGGGCTCAAGCGCGGACGCGCCCTGGTCTACCCGGCCGTGATGATCGGGCTGGTCGTGGCGATCGCGGCCACCGTCGTCCACCTCAGCACCTTCGAGCCCGGCCAGGTGGCCGGAGTCGTGATGGCGGTCGTGGTCGTGGTCGGCAGCATCGTGCCGCGGCTGACGCTGGGCACCACCCGCTCGCACGTTCCGCAGGCCTACACCCACGACGACCTCACGGCCGAGCCGGACGAGATCGACGAGGAGACCGTGCGCGCGGACGCCCGCTCGGCCCACGGCCTGCTGCTCGCGGTCGCGGCGACCGTCGGTGTCCTGGTCACCCTGCTGGCGCCCCTGGTGACCCAGCGCGGCGTCACCGGCGCCCTCCTCGGGGTGTGCGCGGCGGCCGTCGTGATGCTCCGCACCCGGCAGTACCGCGTGGGCTCGGAGGTGGCCGTCGGCCTGGGGCTCGGCGTCACCGCGCTGGGCTCGATCGCGCTGTCGGCACTGCTCGAGCACGAGGGCTGGCGTTCAGCAGTTGGTCTGACACTGGCGGTGGCCGGAAGTATCCTGCTGTTGTTGACTTTGGCACCCAGCACCCCGTCGGTCCGTCGTGGCCGGCTCGGTGACGTCGCGGAGATGACGGCACTCGTGGCCATGGTCCCGCTGCTCGTCTTCGCGATCGGGGTGGTGTCCGCCGTGCGCGGATGAGAAGGGCTCGGGGCGGATCACGCCCGACGTACGCAGGACGTTGATGTGCAACACGGGGAAACCCGAAGGGGGAAAACAGATGAAGCTCGGCCGTAGGGTCGCCGCGACGACCACGCTCGTCGCTGGACTGATGATGGTGTCGGTGCCCGCGATCGCGGCCGTCGGCGCCGGTGGGGCGGACACGTCCGCCGCCGGTGTCACGGCGCAGCAGGAGAACAAGGTGGTCGACGACTGCCGCACCAAGGACGACGTGCTGGGCTGCCTGCAGAAGGCGAAGCGCGAGGGCACGATCACCGCCCGCACGAACATCGCGCGCGTGGTGGCGGAGGAGAAGGCCAAGGACCGGGCCGCCGCTGCCGAGGTGGCTGCGGACAAGGCGGCGTCCGAGAAGGCGGCGTCCGAGAAGGTCGCCGCGCAGAAGGCCAGCGCTGACGAGGCTGCTGCGGACGAGGCGGCTGCCGACAAGGCGGCCGCGGACAAGAAGGCGACCGACACCCAGGTGGCGGCTCGTGAGATCGCCGCGGGTGCGGCGCTCGCCGACCCGCTGCCGACGATCCCGGTGCCGACGGTCCCGGTGCCGACGCTGCCCCCGCTCCCGACCGACGACCCGCTCCCGACCGACGACCCGGAGCCGACCGACGGCCCCACCATCGTCGACCCGGAGCCGACGGACGACCCGCAGCCCAGCGAGACGGCCGACCCCACCACCGGCCCCACCCTGCAGCCCTCCTCCGGCCCGACGAACGGGAACGGCAACGGGAACGGGAACGGCAACGGGAACGGCAACGGCAACGGGAACGGGAACGGCACCGGGAACGGCACCGGCACCGGCACCGGGAACGGTGCGGGCAACGGCACGGGCGACACCGACGGGAACACCAGCCCCGAGGGTGTCGTGCCCCAGTCGGGCGCGAGCTCGGTGCCGCTGAACTCCGGCTGCTCCGACGCCGCGGTCTGCCAGGCGGCTGCCGCCCCCACGACCGCGACCACCTCCACCGCCGACGGTCTCGCGAACACCGGTGCCCCGGCCCAGAGCGCCCTGCTCGTCGTGGGTGGGCTCTCGCTGATCCTCCTGGGCCTCGTGCTCCTGGGTCAGCCGCGACGCGCCCGCTCCATCGCCTGACCCCGCCCCGCCCGTCGTACGCCGAGGAGCGCGATCGTGTCCAGCAAGCGTGACCTCGTCGAGGCTCACTCCTTCAACCGCCGACGCCTGGTCACCGCCTTCGTCAGCGGTGCGCCGGGCGGGCGCGAGGTCGAGCCGGTGCGCTACGCGCGGGCCCTCGTGGCCGGCGCGGTCCTGGCGGCCCTCGTGGTCGTCGGGGCCGCGGTCGGTGGGCTGATCAAGCCCAAGCTCCAGGACGGGTGGAACCAGAACGCGCTGGTGATCGGGAAGGACAGCGGAGCCCGCTTCTTCGCCCAGAAGAACACCCTGTTCCCGATCATCAACACCACCTCGGCCCGGCTGATCGCCGCGGACAGCAGCGGCCGGCTGAAGATCAGCACCGTCGACGACAAGCTCCTCGGTGACATGGACGTCTCCTTCACCATCGGCATCCCGGGGGCACCCGACGCCCTGCCCACCGACGCCGACCTGATCCAGACCGGGTGGACCGCCTGCGTCAACGGCTCCGGCGGGCTGAAGGTCAGCGTCGACGACCGGGCTCCGGCGCGTGCCGTCCAGGACCAGGCGCTGCTCGTGGAGTCGGTCGGCGAGGGGGGCGAGCGCTTCCTGGTCGCCGGTGGCCGGCGCTACCCGATCAGCGGGCGCAACGGCGACAACACGCTGCGCACGCTGGGCCTGCCGACCAACGCCTTCCAGGCCTCCGGCAGCTGGGTCAACCTGCTCGAGCTCGGCCCGGAGATCAAGCCGTTCCAGGTGCCGGGCCAGGGGCAGGTCGTCGACACCGGCATCCCGGGCGTCGACCGGGTCGGCACGCCGATCATCCAGGGCGGCTCGCAGTACCTCCTGGTCACGGTCTCCGGCAAGCCGGGGCTGCTGCCCCTGAGCGACTTCGCCTACGCCGTCTACCAGGCCGGGTCGACGGTGCAGCCGGCCAAGCCGTCGGCCGCCGAGCTGGCCAAGCTGCCCAACGTCGGCCGCGTCAAGGGTCTGGAGTTCCTCGCCACGTGGCCCCAGCAGGCACCGACGCCCTACCGCCAGTCCGCGCCGTGCCTTGTGCTCGACGGGTCCGGCGACTTCCGCACCACCAGCCTGGCCACGGCCGGCTCGGACCGGCTGCCCGACGCCAAGACGCAGGCGGTCACGGTGCGCCCGGGGCACGGAGCCCTGGTGCAGGAGACCAGCGGTGGGGTCCGCTCCGACCAGGGAGGCGCGGTGCTCATCGACAGCACCGGCACCCGCTTCACCGTCCCGCCGCAGGCCGTGGGTCGGCTCGGCTACGGGTCGGTGGCGGCCCCCTCGGTCAGCCAGGCCTGGACGGTGCTGTTCACCGACGGCCCGGCCCTGGCCCCGGAGCAGGCGATCAAGCCGGCGACCGGCGGCACCTCGTGAGCCTGCGTCGCACGGCGACGGTGGCGTGCGCCCTCGGGCTCGCCCTGTCGGCGGCGCCGGTGGCGGCCCACGCCGTCGCCCCCGCGGCCGACCCCGGCACGGCCGACTGCCAGCTCGGCACCACGGCCTTCATCGCCCAGCGCGCGCTCTCCAACGCCCTGCCGATGATCTCCACCCCCCAGTCGTGGCAGCTGTCCCGCGGCAAGGGGGTGACGGTCGCGGTCGTCGACTCGGGCGTCGAGGTCGGGAACCAGCACCTCACCGCCAACGTGAAGCCCGGGTTCAGCCTGCTGCCCGACGGCGACGGCCGCACCGACCTGCTCGGCCACGGCACCGCCGTGGCCGGGGTGATCGCGGCCCGCAAGATCCCGCAGTCGGTGCTCGAGGGCCAGGCGCCCGAGGCCACGATCCTGCCGGTGCGCGTCTACGACCTGCCCGACTCGGAGAACGACGCCACCCCGCCCCAGCAGCCGCTGAACGCGCTGGGGGTGGCCCAGGGCATCCGCTGGGCCGCCGACCACGGGGCCGACGTCATCAACGTCTCGATCTCCTCGGGCCCCTCCGCGCCGGGACTGGTCGAGCAGCGCGACGCGGTCCGCCACGCCCAGGCCAAGGGCGCGCTGATCGTGGCCTCGAGCGGCGACAGCGACATCGGCGCCGTCACCCAGGACCGCTACCCGGCTTCGTTCCCCGGCGTGATCGGCGTGGCCGCGGCCAACACCTCGGGCCGGGTCGACGACTACTCCGTGCACAGCCCGGGCGTGGACGTGATCGCGCCCGGCCAGCAGATCATGGTGGCCTTCCACGCCAACGGCGACTGCCTGGGAGGCGACACCCCGCAGACCAGCTACTCGGCGGGTTTCGTCAGCGGTCTCGCCGCCCAGCTCAAGCAGCGGTTCCCGCGCGAGTCCAACGCGATGATCGCGTGGCGGATCATGTCCACGGCCAAGCGCGACCGCCCGAGCGCCCGCGACGACAACGCCGGCTGGGGCCTCGTGCAGCCGTACGCCGCCCTCACGCTCGTCCCGGACCCCTCACGACCCGGGCCGGCGATGCCCGGCGCGCCCAAGGTGCAGGCGGCCAAGACCGAGACCGGCGTGCAGCTGGCCAGCGAGACCACCGACCCCATGACCGGCGTACGCCGCGAAGCCGTCTGGTGGACCCTCGGCGGGGTCGGGCTGGCCGCGCTGGCCCTGCTGCTCCGCCCCCTGCTCCGCCGCCGCGCCGACTGAGACCCGCCCGGTCGGAGGCCCTCAGCGGTGGGTCCCGACCTCGGGCGGCGTGCCCGCGGTGAGGACGTCGAGACCGAGCCGGGCGCCGACCTGTCGATCGAGCCCTCCGGCGTGGGTCGCGGGGTCCCCCGGCACGCCTGGCGGCAGGGCCAGGACCAAGCCGTCGGGGTCCAGGAGGGCCTCGGGTCGGCCGTCGGGGCCGTCGAGCGCGCTGAGGACGCGCAGGCCGTCGGTGACCGCGACGAGGGGTCGGCCCTCGTGCTGGACCCAGGTGAGGTGACCCTGGGGCGGTGGGGCCGGCCGCAGCTCGGCGTCGGGACCCTCCACCCGGGTCACGCGGCCCGCGGGTGAGCGGACGAGCCGTCGCTGGAGCAGGACCTCCGGCGGTGCCGCGGGCGCTGCCGGCCCGCTCGCCCCGAGACCGGCGAGGCGGGACTCGAGCCGTGACCGGGCGGCGTCGGCGTCGGGTCGCGACAGGGTCTGGGCCACCAGCCACCCGTCGGTGTCCCACGTCTGCTCCAGGACGGGCCCGCCGGGCAGGACCCGGGAGACCTCTCGCCCGCAGGCGTCGCGGGCGAGCGTCAGGCGCCGGGTCTCGCGGTCGAGGGTGAGGGTGAGGCCGGCCGGACGGCCGGCGGCGTCGAGCTGCCACTCCTCGACCAGGCCGTCGGGGTGGGTGCGCGCGAGCACCCGACCGCAGGCGTCGAGCTCGACGGCGACGTCCGCCACGGGCTCCTCCACGGTGGCCGGACCCGTCCCGGCGGCGATCGGCGCCGGGGAGTCGCACTCGACCCGGGTCACGTCGCCGTCGGGGTCGACCAGCTCGACCGGTCGTCCCTCGGCGTCGCGCACCCAGCGGGCGGTGGCCCCGCTCGGCAGCACGACCGCCTCGAGGAGTCCCTCGGCCGAGCGGGTCAGCCGGGTGGTGCCGCGCTCGGGGTCGGTCGCGGAGGTCAGTCGTCCGCCCAGGTCGTAGGTCCACGACCAAGTCGCGCCGTCGAGGCCGACCAGCCGGACGGGCCGCCCGGCCCGGTCGAGCGTGACGCGGGTGCGGGCCCCGGTGGCGTCGGTGCGCACGGCCTCGCGCCCGTCCGGGGAGAGCTGCCAGGAGGAGGTGACGGCCCAGGCGCGAGCTGGCGTGCCGGTGACCGGCGGCTCGCCGTCGTCGAGGCGCACCTCGTGGCCGGTGCGGTCGGTCCACGAGACGAGCCGGTCGGCGTCGTCCCAGGTCCAGGTCTGGACGGCAGGCCCGCTCGGGGTGCCGAGGCCGACCAGCCGGCCCCGGTCGTCGTAGGCGTAGCGGACGACCTCCTCGCCGACCTCCGCCTGATCGGGCTCGTCACCGGGCGCGCGGGGCCACCGCTCGTCAGGGTGACCCGACTCGGTCGGCGCCAGCCGGAGGCCGGTCACGCGGTCGTCGGCAGTCGCGACCAGCACCCGCACGCCGCCCGTGTGGCGCAGCTCCAGCAGCTGCCCACCGAGGTCGCGCACGAGCGAGAACCGGTGCCCTCGCTCGTCGCTGACGGCTTCGAGGGGCACCGCGCGGGTGTGGGCGCGGTCGAAGTGGTGGCGGCGGCCCGTGGCCGGGTCGGTCACGACGTAGGCGCCCGTGCCTGCCAGCACCAGCGGCCACGGGTCGCCGTCCCGGGGGAGCTCGGGGCGTCCCACCACCGGGTCGGCGTAGACGAGCACCGAGCCGTCGGCCCGGACGAGGCGCACCCCGTCGCCGTCGACCTCGAGGTGCACGTCGAGCAGCGAGCACCAGCCGGGTCCGAAGACGCCCCCGGTGGCGCCCTGGCGGTGGACGCGGGTGATCTCCAGGGGCAGGGCCCCCAGGACGAGCAGGTCGGTGCGTCTGCGGGAGGTGCCGCAGGTGCTGGCGCCTTCCAGGAGGTGCGACGGGTCGACCACCCAGTCGGCCCCGGCAGTCATGGCGCCGGCAGCTCGAAGCTCGTCGACGGCACGGTGCCCGTCTGGAGGTCGGCCAGGGCGACCTGCACCTCGAAGACGCCGGGCTCGGGCGACCAGGCACCCACACGCACCGCCGTCTCGGGGTCGTCGTCGTCCAGCCGCAGGATCCCGGTCTGGCCCCAGGCGTGCAGCAGGCGACCGGGCACCCCGCGCCACCGGTGTCGCAGGTCGACGGTGAACAGCCGGTCGCACTCCGCTCGCGGCACCATCCGGTGCGAGACACCGGGGCGCGCGGGTGTGAAGCCGTCGGGCACGTCGCCGAACGCGACCAGCTCGACGAAGGAGCGGTCCTCGGCTCCGAAGTCGGCGACCCACTCGCGGCCGTGCCACTCCGCACGCGGCCCGGCGTACACGAACGGCGGGCTCCACGACGGCACCCGTGCCCAGCCGGCGGCCGGCCCCTGGAACACCGACAGCAGCTGCTCGCCGTCGCCGGAGAGGCGCCACATCTGCGTTCCCGCGGGCACCCGGGTCGTGTCCAGCGACCAGACCGGCACGACCGCGAGGCGGGTGCGCAGGAAGCCCAGGTCGTACTGCGGCCACGGCCGCGGCACCGGCTGGCGGTCCGGGATCTCGTGCCGCATCAGCGGGGCCGCGCGGTAGCGCAGGACGTCGACGTGCGTCGGCTCAGGACCGTACGGCGCGATCTCGGTCAGGCCGTAGGCCTCCAGCAGGGCTGCCGGGTCGGTGATCTCGGCGACGTCGGAGCGGGCGACGACGGGGCCGAAGACGTGGCTGATGCCGTTGCTGGCGATCTGGTCGGCGTGCCGGGGCCAGAGCAGCTTCTGCATCACCCGGCCCTCGCGGGCAGGCTCGGGCGCCTCGGTGTCGGTCGAGGTCTGGTCCGGCTGGCTCACCGGTCGGCTCCCGGGATGGCACGGTCGGCCTCGTTGACGGTCACGCCCGTGAACTCCCCGACCGGAGCCGTGCCGGCGTACCCGCCGTCGTGCTGGGAGCCCTGCAGGCCGTTCTGGAGAGCCCACGCTCGGTCGCCGGTGAACCAGAAGCCCGCGACGGCTGCGGTCTCGTCGACCAGGTCGATGGCGACCCGCTCTCCCCGCCACAGGGCGGTCACGCCGCGGCGGAACATCCGCTCCAGCGCGGATCCAGGGACCTTGACCCAGGCCCCGGTGCGCGGCGAGTGGCCGCGCTCGAGGGCGTCGGGGAAGTCGCCGCCGTCGTCGCCCAGCGCGACCTCGTCGCGGCCCTGGAAGGCGACCGGCAGGTCGCGCCCCCGGTAGGTCGCGTAGTTGGCCGAGCTCTCCAACCGAGTGCTCACCGGACCTTCACCCACTCGCCGTCCTTGAAGACGGCGTCGAGGTGCTGTTCGCCGTTCTTGCCGAGCGACCACATCTCGGCGCCGTCGTCCATCGTCGCGGCGCGGGTGCCCTCGGCGTTGGGGCCGGGCTGCCACTCGGGGATGACGTCGTCGTGGGACTTGGTGAAGCCGTTGCCGGTGAACGGGTGGTCCCAGCCGTCGTAGTGCCCCGAGCCGCCCATCTCGGTGGTGCGGGGGATCTCGAAGCCGTCGGGGGTGTTGAAGCGGATGACGGTGGACGAGGCGTCCCCGGTGTGGAAGGTCGTGCGGGGGTAGTCCAGGCGCAGGCCGTCGTGCAGGGCGTCGGGAGTGCCGAGATGGGCGGTGTCGTCGGCCCGGGTGACCGAGCCGCGCACCTGCGACGGGTCGAACGGGCGGGTGCTGTCCGCAGCGTCGCCGAGGTACCGGGAGCGCTGCTCGGGCGTGATCACCTTCTGCATCACGGTGTCCGGGTCGGGTGCCGGCACGGCGTCGCGCACGCGGTTCAGGTCGGCGACCTCGTCGGGCGACAGGCCACCGGGACGCTCGTTGATGATGTCGATCAGGTCGTCGCGGTCCCAGCCGTTGCGCTCCAGGGCGCGGCTCAGGTCCGCCGGGTCGCCCAGGGAGTCGGGTCCGTGCGTGCCGGTGGGCAGGTCGTCCAGCCCTCGTGCCCCACGGGAGGCCAGGTCGTCGGCGCCGCCCATCGCCCCGCGCTCGGCGAGGTCGTCGGCGGTGCGGGTCGCGCCGCGCTGCAGGATGTCCTCGAGCGTGCGCACCGCCGTCCGACTGCCGATCGACGCCGCGGCACCCGCCCCGCCCGTGCCCACGGTGCCGACCAGGTTGGGCAGCAGCTCGCCGAACGCCTCGGCCGGGTCGGTGGTCCACCCGGAGCCGATGATCGCGCTGACGGCCTCGACCGGGTGGTTGGCGGTGTGGATCAGGCCGGTCGTGGTGTTCGACAAGCCCTCGAGGTACGCCGCGGGGTTGCGCATGTTGTAGGGGTCGGTGGGGTTCAGGCCGCGCACGAACTTCACCAGGCCGCCGGTGCCCTTGAGCACGCCGCCGGTGACGTGCGCGCCCCAGACCTCCCGCATCTGCATCAGGTCGGAGGCGTTGGCACCCATGCGGTCGGTGAAGTCGGGCTCCTGCGGGGCCCCCGCGGTGGCCGACCTGATCGTGCTGGCGGCACGCTCGGCGGCCTCGTCGCGCTGCTTGCGGGCCTGGTCGAGGGTGTGCTGGGCGGCCTCCATGTCGGCCTTGCCCGGGTCGGTGAAGGTGCCGGGGTCCGCCGGCATCTGGTCGGCCGGAGTGCCGGCGTCGACCGCCTTGTTCCAGGTGTCGACCTTGTCGTTGTGGGCCTTGACCGCCGCCTCCGAGGCCGACTTGCCCTGGTCGTACTGCTGGATCGCGCTCTTGGCCTGCCCCTGGGCCCAGGTCACCGTGGAGGCGTACGACGTCCAGGCCTTCGCCGCGTCGCCGCAGGCGTCGCCGGCGGTGCTCCACTTCTTGGGCTGGGCGCTCATCTTGACGTCGAAGCCGTCCGCCGCGGATCCGGTCCAGCCGCCGGCGTCGATGCCGCCCAACCCGGAGGAGGCGCTGGCCATCGAGCCCGCGAAGCTGCTCAGGTGCGTGGCGACCTCGTTGATCTTCTCGACCTCGCCGTGGACCAGCTGCTTGGGGTCGTCGCTGTCGCCCAGCTCGCGCTCGGAGACCTCGTCGCCGAGGGCGTCGGCGATGTCGTCGCCCGTGTCCTCGACGAAGTCGGCCGCCCCCTCGAGCCCCACGTGGTCGAGCACGTCGGCCAGCGCGCTGGAGCCGTCGTCGACCCAGCCGCCGACGGTCTCCTTGCCGTCCTCGTAGGCGCCCTCGAGCCACTCGCCGGCGTCGTCGACCTTGTCCTCGACGAACCCTCCGACGTCGCCGGCCTTGTCCTTGACCCAGTCACCGAAGCCCATGCGTCACTTCCCCCCGGCGCCGGAGTCGTCGCCGTTGAAGGCGGTGTCGAGGTCGTTCATCGTCGTGCCGACGGGGTCGCTGCGTGACTCCTTGGTGTCCTCCCAGGTGTCCTTCCACGAGTCGCCCATGCGGTCGCTCGCGTCCTCGAAGGACTGCGGGCTGTAGTCGGTCGAGGTGGTCTGGGCCATCAGGTCCGACCAGCTGGTCTGGGTGGCCTGGTCGTCGGTCATGTGCGGGTTCCCGGCGACGTCGACGAACAGCTGCTTCATCATGTCCTGGCCGTACTGCTCCATCAGGGCGTACTTGCCGGCGTTCAGGCCCACCCGCACGGCGATCTCGTTGCCGTCCTGCACCAGCGTGCGCACGCCCCAGGACCAGCGGGTGCAGAACTCGTCGAAGGCCCCCTTGAGGCCCGCGTGGCCGACGTCCATGCCCGACAGGCCGAGCTGGGAGAAGCCCCGCCCGACGTCGCCGGTGCCGACGACGCCGAGGTCGCGGAGCTCCTCGATGACGCCGTTGATGCCCTTGGACGCCTGCGCCAGCGACTCGGGGTCGACCTCGTAGCCGCCACCCATCACGCCACCTCCCGGTCGATCGCCCGCTCCACCGGCACGACGCCGACGGCCGCGGGGAACAGCATGGGCTCGGCCGACCCCACGTCGACCGCCAGGCCGGCAGGGCCGTCGGCGCGCGGCAGCGCGACGTCGAGCAGCCGGTCGCCGCGCACCGTGAGGTAGCGGACCGGCCGGTCGCCCTCTCCACGGGCGAGGAAGAAGTCGGCGAGACGCTCGGGCGAGCTGAACGCATGGATCCAGCGCAGTCCCTCGCGGTCGCCGGCCATCAGCCCGTCCTCACCGGAGCGCGGCACCAGCAGCACGCTGTGCCGGAGCGCCGCCATCAACGACTCCGGGTCGCCCAGGCCGTGGCGGGTCATCCTGATCTCGCTGCGCAGCACGGAGTTGTCCACGAACACCCGTTTCCCCCGTCCGGTGCCTGGGCAAACCACCACGACCAGGTTAGCCGGTCCGGGTCAGGTGCGGACCCTGATCTCCTCACCCAGCCAGGCCCCGGCGAGCAGCTCGAGGCCGTCGCCGGACCAGAAGTTGCCGGGGTCGTAGTAGTTCGTCGGCCGGTCGGGGTCCAGCAGCCCCATCGCGGCGTACGTCGAGGCGACGACCTCCGCGCAGTACGTCGTCTCCACGCCCGCGGAGTGGTGAACCCGGCCCCGCGCCCAGCGGGCCGCGAGCGCCGCCGTCGGCGGGAACGGCGTGCCGTCGAGCCGGGCGATCGTGGTCAGCACGGCGTTCTCCTGCCCGCGGGTGACCGGAGCGTCGAGCTGGCGCAGCCAGGCGCGTTGCTCGTAGCGGCCGCACCACTGCACGACGGCCTCGCGCAGGTCGTGCAGCTGGACGCCGCGGTGGTGGCTGTTGGTCCACACGTCGCGCAGGCCCTTGCCGAGCTCGGCGTGCCACATCAACGGGGGCATGTCGTCGAGCACGACGGCCATGCCGACGTGGTTGACCGGTGCGTTGGTCACCATCCGGATGGCCTGGTCCGCGGCGGACCGCCCACGGAACAGCCAGAGGTCGCCCGTGCGGGTCAGGTCGACGGCCTGGTCGAGATCGAGGATGCTGGGGCCGGTCATGGGTTCCTCTCGTCGAGCGAAGGTGGGGCACGCACGTGAAGCTGTGGAAGGCACTGGGGTTCGCCGGCGTCGCAGGAGTGGCCGCGACGGGCGCCATCATCGCGCGTGACCGTCGTCAGCGGGCGAACCTGAGCCCCGAGGAGGTCCGCGACCGCCTGCAGGCTCGCCTCGCGGAAGCCCGTCTGGCAACAGCAGAGGGCCGGCCGGCCCCCGAGGGGGACCGACCGGCCTGAGGTCAGGAGTGCGTGCGTCCTCGGCTCAGCGCACGACGGTCCGACGTCGCAGGGCGACCACGGCGATCAGGCAGGCCCCGGTCAGCATCCCGGCCGAGGTCAGGAAGGCCGGGGTCAGGCCGGGCACGAACTGCCCGGGCACGGCGCCGGCGGCGTACACCGACGCGATCACGGCCAGGCCGATCGCCCCGCCCAGCTGTTGGGCGGTCTGCAGCAGGCCCGAGGCCGAGCCGGCGTGCACCGGGTCGACGTCGGCGAGCACCGTGGCGGTGATCGGCATGAAGGACAAGCCGGCCGAGAAGCCGTTCAGCAGCATCGGGGCGAACAGCGTGACCCAGTAGGAGCCGCCGCCGTGGGTGGTGCTGCCGAGCGCCATCCACGCGAAGCTCGTGGCCAGGCCGATCGTGCCGACCACCAGCATCGGGCGGGCGCCGAACCGGGCCAGCAGCCGGGGCGTGACCCGCGACATCGTGAAGATGCCGAGGGTGAGCGGCAGGAAGGCCAGGCCGGAGAGCATCGGGCCGAAGCCGAGCACGCGCTGGGTGTACTGCACCAGCAGGAAGAACGCCGAGAACTGGCCGCCGACGACGAGCATCATGATGCCCAGACCACCGAGCCGACGACGGCTGCGCAGCAGCACCGGCTGCAGCATGGGGTGGGCGACGCGGCGCTCGGTGATCGCCAGGGCGACCAGCATCAGCGCGCCGAGGGCGAGGCCTCCGACGGTGCGCAGCGACGACCAGCCGTGCTCGGGGGCACCGATCAGCGACCAGACGAGGGAGCCGGCCCCCAGGGTGGCGGTGGCGGCGCCGACGAGGTCGAACCGGCCGGGACGGGCCGGGGTCTCGGAGACGTAGCGGCGGGTCAGGGACAGCACGGCGATGCCGATGGGCACGTTGATGAACAGCGTCCAGCGCCACGAGCCGACGTCGGTCAGGGCACCGCCGAGCAGCAGGCCGATCGACATCCCGCCCGAGGTGACCGCGCCGAACAGCGCCAGGGCGCGGTTGCGGGCGAGCTCGTCGGGGGCGCTGGTGGTCAGCAGGGCCAGGACGCCGGGGGCGGCCATCGCGGCGCCCACGCCCTGGACGGCGCGGCTGGCGACCAGCCACCACGGGGTCTGGGCCACGCCGCCGGCGACCGAGGCCACCGTGAACAGTGCGATGCCGATCTCGAACATGCGGCGGCGGCCGAGCACGTCGCCGAGGCGACCACCGAGGAGGAGCAGGCCGCCGAAGGCGAGGGTGTAGGCGTTCAGCACCCAGGAGAGGCCGGCCGGGCCGAAGGAGAGGTCCGCGTCGATGCGCGGGAGGCCGACGTTCACGACGGTGGCGTCGAGGATCAGCATCAGCTGGGCCACGAGCACGACCGCGATCCCGGCGGCGGCGCGACCGGCGTCCGGGGGGAGGTCCGTGGGGTCGATCGTGGTGCCGGTGTCGGGGTGGGTCGGGGCGCCGTGGGAGGACGCGGGGGGAGCGGTGGTGGAAGAGGACATGAGGTGCGGTCCTGTTCTGGCCCGGAGGAAGGGGCCGAGGTAGGCTATGCGGAGATGAACTCCGGTTCGTCGACAACCATACGGAGACACTCTCCGTTTAGCAAGGGGGTTCGGGTGCGCGCTGACGCCAAGCGCAACTACGACCGCATCGTCGAGGTCGCCCGCGAGGTCTTCCGCGAGCAGGGGTACGACGCCTCGCTCGACCTGGTCGCCAAGCGCGCCGGGGTCGGCGCCGGCACCCTCTACCGCCACTTCCCGACCCGTGACGCGCTGCTCGACGCGATCATGCAGAGCTGGGTCGACCGGGTCGACGAGGGCACCGAGAAGTCGCTGGCGCACGAGGGCCCGCCGCGTGAGGTGCTGCTCGCCTGGTTCGAGACCTACGTCGGGCTGATCAGCCTGCACAAGGGCGGCCCGGCCAAGATCACCGCCGCCCTGGGGGACCCGGCCTCGCCGATCAGCACCAAGTGCCAGGTGCTCGCCGAGGCCGCGGGCCGCGTGGTCGCGCTGCTGCGCGAGCAGGAGGCGCTGCGCCCCGGTGTCGACGCCGTCCAGATGTGCCGTCTGGTCGGGGGAGTCGCCGCGGTGGCCGACCAGGGAGACCTGGAGGCGTCCGCCGTGCGCCCGCTGCTCGAGGTCGTCGCCGACGGGATGCTGGCCTGAGCGTCGCGGCCGGTAGATTGACGCCCGTGCCCGACACGACTCCTGACGCGCTGGACCGCCCGACCCTCACCGGTCTCGACACCGTGGCCGTGGCCGCCGGGGACCCGCACCGCGACCAGCCGTGGGCGGAGCTGGGGCTGAAGCCCGACGAGTACGCCGAGATCCGTCAGATCCTCGGCCGCCGACCGACCTCCTCGGAGCTGGCGATGTACAGCGTGATGTGGAGCGAGCACTGCTCCTACAAGTCCTCCAAGGTGCACCTCAAGCAGTTCTCCGAGATCCCGCAGGAGACCCGCGCGGGCAAGATGCTGGCCGGCATCGGCGAGAACGCCGGCGTCATCGACATCGGCCAGGGCTACGCCGTGACCTTCAAGGTCGAGAGCCACAACCACCCGTCGTACGTCGAGCCCTACCAGGGCGCCGCGACCGGCGTCGGCGGCATCGTGCGCGACATCCTCGCGATGGGCGCCCGACCCGTCGCCGTGATGGACCCGCTCCGCTTCGGCCCGCTCGACAACCCCGACACCCACCGCGTGCTGCCCGGGATCGTCGCCGGCGTGGGCGGCTACGGCAACTGCCTCGGACTGCCCAACATCGGCGGCGAGGTGGTCTTCGACGCGACGTACGCCGGAAACCCGCTGGTGAACGCGCTCTGCGTCGGCGTGCTCCGCCACGAGGACCTCCACCTGGCCAAGGCCAGCGGGGTCGGCAACCAGGTGATCCTGTACGGCGCCCGCACCGGCGGCGACGGCATCGGCGGCGTCAGCGTGCTCGCCTCGGAGACCTTCGAGACTCTGTCCGACGGGAGCGGCGGCCCGGCGAAGCGTCCGAGCGTCCAGGTCGGCGACCCCTTCCAGGAGAAGCTCCTGATCGAGTGCACGCTCGAGCTCTTCCACGCCGGCGTGGTCGCCGGCATCCAGGACCTCGGCGGCGCCGGGCTCTCGTGCGCCACCAGCGAGCTGGCCAGCGCGGGCGACGGTGGCATGCACGTCGAGCTCGACCTGGTGCCGCTGCGCGACTCCTCGCTGGCGCCGGAGGAGATCCTGATGAGCGAGAGCCAGGAGCGGATGATGGCGGTCGTCGAGCCCGCCGACGTCGAGCGCTTCCTGGAGATCTGCGCCAAGTGGGACGTCGAGGCCGTGGTGGTCGGCGAGGTCACCGACGGCGACCACCTGCAGATCGACTGGCACGGCGAGCGCGTCGTCGACGTCCCCCCGCGTTCGGTGGCCCACGACGGTCCGACCTACGAGCGGCCCTACGCCCGGCCCGACTCCCAGGACGTGCTCCAGGCCGACGTGGCCGAGCGGCTGCCCCGGCCCGAGGGCGGCGAGGAGCTGCGCGCGACCCTGCTGCGCCTGCTCGGCAGCCCCAACCTGTGCGACAAGTCCTGGGTCACCGACCAGTACGACCGCTACGTGCAGGGCAACACCGTGCTCGCGCAGCCCAGCGACAGCGGCATGGTGCGCGTCGACGACGAGACCAACCTCGGGGTCGCCCTGGCCACCGACTGCAACGGCCGCTTCGCCCGCCTCGACCCGTACGCCGGTGCGCAGCTGGCGCTCGCGGAGTCCTACCGCAACGTCTCGACCGGCGGGGCCACCCCGGTCGCGATCTCCGACTGCCTGAACTTCGGCTCGCCGGAGGACCCGGCCGTGATGTGGCAGTTCGCCGAGGCCTGCCGCGGTCTCAAGGACGCGTGCCTCGAGCTCGGCGTACCGGTCACCGGGGGCAACGTCAGCCTCTACAACCAGACCGGCGACACCGCGATCCTGCCCACCCCGGTCGTCGCCGTCCTCGGCGTGATCGAGGACGTCACGCGGCGCACGCCCACCGGCTTCCAGCGGGCCGGCGAGCGGGTCGTCCTGCTCGGCGAGACCCGCGAGGAGCTGTCCGGCTCGGAGTGGGCGCACGTCGTGCACAGCCACCTCGGCGGCCTGCCGCCGAAGGTCGACCTGGCCGCCGAGCGCGCGCTCAGCGAGCTGCTCGTCGCCGCGACCGGGGTGATCTCCTCGGCCCACGACGTCTCCGACGGCGGTCTCGCCCAGACGCTCGCCGAGTCGTGCCTGAGCCGCGGGGTCGGTGCCGAGGTCGAGCTGCTCGGAGACCCCTTCCTCGACCTGTTCAGCGAGTCGGTGGCCCGGGCCGTGGTCACGGTCGCGCCGGAGGACGAGGAGCGGCTCTTCGAGCTCGCCGCCGAGCACGGCGTACCCCTCACCTCGCTGGGGCGCACCCGCGGCGACTCCCTCGCGGTGACGGGTCGGTTCGAGGGCCGGCTCGAGGTGCCGGTCGACGAGCTCCGAGCGATCTGGACCGCCACCCTCCCCGCCGCCCTGGGTTGAGCCGGTGCGGCCCCAGCACCTCCGGGCGCTGACGGGGCTGCGCTTCTTCGCGGCGCTGTGGGTGGTGCTCTACCACTCGACGCGGCACCACTTCGACCTGCTGGTCGAGCACCACTACGGGGTGCTGCACGTCGTCTTCCCGCTGGCCGCGGCCGGCACCCGCGGCGTGGACGTCTTCTTCGTGCTGTCGGGGTTCGTGCTGGCGCTGAACTACGCCGACCGGCTGGGCGACCGCTTCGAGCCGCGGGCCACCCTGCGCTTCCTGTGGCTGCGGCTGGCCCGGATCTACCCCCTGTTCCTGCTCGTCGTGCTGGGGGCCGGGGTCCTGAAGGCCGTGCGGCACCACCTGTGGCAGTCGGCCCCGGTCGACCAGCTGACCTGGCCGATGCTGCTCAAGCAGGTGCTGCTGGTGCACCAGTGGTTCCCGCCCGAGCGCGGTCAGACCAGCTGGGACGGTCCGGCCTGGTCGCTCTCGGCCGAGTGGCTCGCCTACCTGCTGTTCCCGCTCCTGGTGCTCGCGCTGGTGCGGCTGCAGCGACGGCTCCCGACGGCCGCGCTCCTCGCCGCCGCCGTCGCTGTGATGGTGCCGCTGCTGGTGGGCATCACCGTCCACCACAGCATGGGTGGGCCGGTCTGGGTGCTGCGCATCCTGTGTGAGTTCACCGCCGGGATGCTGCTGTGGGCGGCGGTCGCCCGCCTCGACCTGACCGACCGCGCGCGCCGCCTGGCGGGCTGGGGCGCGGTGCTGTCGGTGCTGGCCGTCGTGGCCTTCCTCTACGCCGTCCGGGCGCCGCGCTTCGAGGGCTGGGTCTCGACGTACGTCGTGCTGCTGTTCGTGCCCCTCGTCGCGTGCCTCGCGATCGGCACCGGCCCGCTGCACGACCTGCTCTCCACCCGCGCCCTCGTGCTCGGCGGCGGTCTGTCCTACGCGCTGTACCTCGTGCACAGCCCCCTGCTCTACCTCTTCCGCGACGTCACCCGCTACACCGGCGTGCTCTACCTCGACCCCTTGCCGCGCTACTACGCCGAGCTGGCGTTCATCCCGGTGATGGTGGTCGTCGCCTGGGCGCTCCACCGCTTCTTCGAGGAGCCGGTGCGCGGGTGGATGCGGGGGCTGCCCGGCCCGACGGGCCGACGGATGGAGGCGGACCGTGTCGGCTGACGCATGGCGGGTGCTGCTCCTCGTGGCGGGCTCGCTGGCCGCGGTCTGGGCCCTGCTCGTCGTCGTGCTGTACGTCGCCGGCCGTCGCACCGGCTCCCCGGTCACCCTGCGCGAGGCGCTGCGGATGCTGCCCGACGTCGTGCGGCTGCTGCGCCGGCTCGCCGCCGACCGCACCCTCCCGCGGTCGCTGCGCTGGCGCCTGCTCGCCCTGCTGGCCTACCTCGCCCTGCCGATCGACCTCGTGCCCGACGTGATCCCGGTCGCGGGCTACGCCGACGACGTGCTGCTCGTCGCCTGGGTGCTGCGCTCGGTCGTCCGATCCGCCGGCCCCGAGGCGCTGGACCGCCACTGGCCCGGCACGCCCGCAGGGCTGGCGGTCGTGCGCCGGTTGGCCGGGGTCTGAACCCGCGCCTGCCCGGATCACGAAGTCGTTGCACGATCGTGTTCTCCCGATGCGCAGAACCGGCGGCCTCGCAGTTACTGTGTCGATCCCGTGACGCGCGTCACACCCCTCGGTGAGGACTTCCATGAGCACAGACAAGAGCGGTGCCCTCCTGCTCGAGGTGACCGATCTCGACGTCACGTACGGCGGCGCGGTGCGTGCGCTCCGCGGGGTGAGCCTGCGCGTCGACGAGGGCAGCGTGGTCGCGGTGCTGGGCAGCAACGGCGCCGGCAAGACCACCCTGCTGCGCACGCTCTCCAGCACCCTGGGCCTGCATCGTGGCCGGGTCGAGTCCGGCGAGGTGACCTTCCGCGGCACCAGCCTGAAGGGGCTCGATCCGAGCCGCTGCGTCGCCGCCGGCCTGGTGCAGGTGCCGGAGGGTCGGCGGATCTTCACCCGGCTCACCGTGGAGGAGAACCTGCGCGCCGGTGGGCTGGCGAGCAAGGACCGTGCCGGGGTCGCCGCCGCGCAGGCCCGTGCCTACGAGCTCTTCCCCGTCCTCGCCGAGCGCCGCCACCAGCGTGCCGGGCTCCTCTCGGGGGGCGAGCAGCAGATGTTGGCCATCGGTCGCGGGCTGATGTCGCAGCCGACCCTGCTGCTGCTCGACGAGCCCTCCCTGGGGCTGGCACCCCGGATCATCGGGCAGATCGGCGAGGTGGTGCGCGAGATCCACCGGCAGGGCATCTCGGTGCTGCTGGTCGAGCAGAACGCCACCATGGCCCTGGACGTGGCCGACCACGCCTTCGTCCTCGACGTCGGCCGGGTGTCGCTCTCGGGTCCGTCCGCGGAGCTGGCCAGGAGCGGCGAGGTCCAGCGGCTCTACCTCGGTCATGGCGACGACAGCGAGGGCACCGACGCGCGCACCCGCGGCTCCGCCGCCGGCAAGACCCTCTCGAGGTGGGGCGCGTGACCAGCCACGCCCTCGACACCACGAGCGACGTACCCCCCTTGGAGGTGCGCGGCGTGACCGTCAGGTTCGGAGCGATCATCGCCCTCGACGACGTCTCGTTCACCGTCGAGCCCGAGACCGTGCACGCGGTCATCGGGCCCAACGGCGCCGGCAAGTCGACCATGTTCAACGTCCTCTCCGGGGTCTACCGGGCCACGTCCGGCGAGGTCCGGTTCGGCGACCACGTCCTCACCGACCTCCGACCGCACCAGATCGCCCACCTGCGGGTGGCCCGGGCCTTCCAGAACATCGCGCTCTCCGCGGGCCAGTCGGTGGCCGAGAACCTGATGCTCGGCCGGCACTCGCTGACGAAGGCGGGGTTCCTGAGCTCGGGGCTCCGGCTGCCGCGTGCCACGGCCGAGGGTCGGCTGCACGGGGCCCGGGTCCGCGAGATCGCCGAGTTCATGGACCTCGGCGACATGCTGCACACCCCGGTGGGGGTGCTGTCCTACGGCGACCAGAAGCGGGTCGAGGTCGCCCGGGCGCTGTGCACCGAGCCGCGGCTGCTGCTCCTCGACGAGCCGGTCGCCGGCATGAACGCCGAGGAGACCGACCGGATGGCCACCGCGATCCTCGAGATCCGGTCCGCGCTCGGCATCTCCGTGGTGCTCGTGGAGCACGACATGGGCATGGTGATGGGGGTGGCCGACCGGATCACCGTGCTCGACTTCGGCGCCCGGATCGCCGACGGCACCCCCGCGGAGGTGCAGGCCGACCCCGAGGTGATCCGGGCCTACCTGGGCTCCGGCGACGAGAACGCCCCGGCCGACGCGACCCAGGAGGAGACCCCCTCGTGAACCAGTTCCTGTCCCTGCTCATCAACGGGATCAGCCTCGGGGCGGTCTACGCCCTGATCGCCCTCGGCTTCGTGATCATCTTCAAGGCCAGCGAGGTGGTCAGCTTCATGCACGGATCGCTGATCCTGCTCGGCGCCTACCTCGTCGGGCGCTACGACAACTCCCTGGGCTTCTGGCCCGCCCTGCTCCTCGGCATCGTCGGGACCACCCTGGCCGCGCTGTTCGTCGAGCGGGTCCTGATCCGACGGCTCCGAGGAGCGCCCGTGATCAGCCTGGCGATCCTGACCATCGGGGTCGACATCATCTTGCTGACCGAGCTCACCCGGCGGATCGGCTCCGACATCCTCAACCTGGCGCACCCGTGGAGTGGGCAGACCATGCACCTCGGCGGCGTCGGCATCACCACCAACCGTGCGCTCGCGGTCGTCGTCGCGGCGGTGCTGATGGGTGTGTTCTTCGCCTTCTTCAAGTTCAGCGGCTGGGGCGTGGCCATGCGGGCGTCGGCCGAGGACACCGAGGCCGCCGCCCTGATGGGGATCCGGCTCGGCCGGGTCTCGATGATCGCCTGGGTGGTGGCCGGGGTCCTGGCCGCCGTCGCAGGAGTCTTCCTGACCGGGTCCCCGACCCCCGGCGTGACGCCCGGCGTCGCCGCCGTCGCCCTGCGAGCGTTCCCCGCAGCCATCCTCGGCGGCCTCGACTCCACCGGCGGCGCCGTGGTCGGTGGCCTCGTCGTGGGTCTCGCGGAGTCGTTCGCCGCCGGCTACCAGGACCAGATCCTGTTCCTGGGGCGCGGGTTCGGTGACGTCGTCCCCTACGTCGTGATGGTCCTCGTCCTCCTCGTCCGCCCGTCCGGCCTGTTCGGCACCAGGGAGCTGACCCGTGTCTGAGACCACCGCCCCCAGCTCCCCGGCTCCCGCAGTCACCCAGGACCGCGCGGAGGGTCCCCGTCGATCCCCCCTGGCCCGAGCCGTGCGGGCCGTGGTCCTGCTGGCGGTCCTGGTCGGCCTGCTGGTGCTGCCGCTGTTCATCGACGAGTTCTGGTTGCGCACCGGCTTCGCGGTCACCGGGGCCGTCGTCGGCGCGGTCGGCCTGAACCTGCTGGTGGGCACGACCGGGCAGCTCTCCCTCGGGCACGCGTTCTTCCTGGCCGTCGGCGCGATCACCTACGTCTACGCCTCGGGCGAGCCCGGGGGCACGGCGACCAAGGTCAGCGGCCTGGGCCTGCCGCCACTGCTCGCGATGGTCCTCGGCGTGCTGATGGCGGGGCTGTGCGGGCTGATCTTCAGCCCCATCGCGGCACGCCTGCGCGGGATCTACCTCGGCGTCGCCTCCCTGGGCCTGGTCTTCATCGGGCAGCACCTGTTGAACACCTGGACCTCGGTGACCGGCGGGTTCAACGGCCGCAGCGTCCCCGAGCTCTCGATCTTCGGCTTCCACTTCGGCTCCACCGATCCGGACCTGGTCATCCTGAACGTGCCCTTCGGCTCGGCCGAACGACTCTGGTACCTCGGGCTGGTCCTCGCCGCGGGTGCGATCTGGTTCGCCCTCAACCTGCTGCGCAGCCGCCCGGGACGCGCGCTGCAGACCCTGCGCGACAGCGAGGTCGCCGCCTCGGTGATGGGGGTCAACGTGCAGGGCTACAAGGCCCGCATCTTCATGGTCTCCTCCATGTACGGCGGGCTCGCGGGTGTGCTCTACGCCTTGTCCATCGGTTCGGTGGCGCCGGAGAGCTTCTCGCTGGTGCTGTCGGTGGAGTTCCTGGCCATGATCGTGCTCGGCGGCCTGGGCTCGGTCTGGGGCGCTGCAGCGGGGGCCGCCTTCGTCAGCGCGCTGCCGCTCGTGTTCCAGCAGTACGCCGGCTCGCTGCCCTTCATCGCCGAGCCCGGCTCCCCGGGGATCGTGGCCAGTCAGGCCGCCGCCTTCCTCTACGGCCTCGCCGTCGTGCTCGTGGTGCAGTTCGAGCCCGGCGGGATCGCCGGGCTGATCTCCCGCGTGCGCCAGGGGCTCACCCGAGCCCCCCGAGACACCCCGGACCACACCCCCAAGACCGGCAACGCACCAACTCAGGAGGAATCCCACCCATGAAGAACCTCAAACGTCCAGTCGTCGTGCTGACGGTCGCGAGCATGTGCCTCCTCGGTGCCGGATGCGGCACCAAGGGAGGCGCGGGCACCAGCACCAGCGACAGCGGGGTGAAGACGAGTCGCGGCGTGAGCGGGGACACGATCACCCTCGGATCCCTCACCGACCTCACCGGTGTCTTCGCCGCCCTGGGCAAGGACATCACCAACGCCCAGGCCATCTACTGGGAGAAGCAGAACGCCGGGTCCAAGGTCTGCGGGAAGTACAAGGTCAAGCTCGAGGTCAAGGACCACGGCTACGACGTCCAGCAGGGGGTCTCGCTCTACAGCGCGATCCACAACGACGTCCTGGCCATCGAGCAGACGATCGGATCGCCGATCAACACGGCCCTGGCGTCCCAGCTGGAGGCCGACCACATGGTCAACATCCCGGCCGCCTGGGCCCAGTCGCTGACGGAGAACAAGGACAACGCCATCGTCGGCGCCACCTACGAGATCGAGATGATCAACGTGCTCGACTACCTGCTGGAGCAGGGGAAGATCAAGGAGGGCGACACCATCGGTCACCTCTACTTCGAGGGTGAGTACGGCGAGGGCGGCCTGGCCGGCTCCAAGTACTTCGCGAGCAAGCACGGCATGAAGGTGGTCGAGGCGCAGATCAAGTCGACCGACACCGACATGACCGCCTCGATCACCAAGCTCAAGGCCAAGGGCATCGACGCCCTTGCCCTCACGGTGGCTCCGGGGCAGACCGCCTCGGCCGCCGCCGTGGCGGCGTCGCAGGGTCTCGACGTGCCGATCGCGGGCAACAACCCGGTCTTCGCCCCGGCCCTGCTCGACGGGCCCGCCGGACCGGCGTTGAAGAAGAACCTGTACGTCGCCTCCCCGATCTCGCCGTTCGACAAGAACGCCGAGCTGCTCAAGACCTACACGGCCAAGCACCCGGGCAACCCGACGCTCGGCGTGGTCTTCGGCACCGCTGCGGCCACGGTGATGAACAAGATCCTGGACAAGGCCTGCGAGGACGGTGACCTCACCCCCGAGGGAGTCAGCAAGGCCAAGGACGAGGTCGGCGAGGTCGACACCGGTGGCCTCGCGGTCCCGCTGAAGTTCGAGACCGGCAAGTCGCCCAGCCTGAAGAGCTACATCTTCCAGGCCGCGGACGTGCCTGGAGGTGCCAAGTCCGTCAGCGACCTCTACGAGGGCAAGGACGCCGCCGGCTTCACGCCGGGAGGCTGAGACACCCAGCAGGACCAGAGCCGGACGGGCACCACCGACACCACGGTGGTGCCCGTCCGGCTGCCGGCTCGGGGGAGCGGGGCCTCAGCCCCGCGCCGCCACCGGCATCTCGTCCTCGGCCCGCGCCGGAGCCGCGAACGGGTCCTCGGGCAGGCCCGCGAGCTGCTCCAGCGCCCACGGGCTGAGCGGCCGCGCGCCGTCCCGCACGTCGGTCCGCAGGCCGGTCCACGACACCCAGCTCACGTCGTCGACCTCGTCGGGGTCCGGCGCGAGGGGTCCGCGCACGCGGCCGACGTACACCGGGCACATCTCGTTCTCCACGACGCCGTCGCCCATCTCGGCGCGGTAGCGGAATGTCGGCAGCAGCAGGCGCAGGTCGTCGATGCCGACGCCCAGCTCCTCGCGCACGCGTCGGTGCACGGCGGCGGTGAGCGGCTCGCCCGGGCCGGGGTGGCCGCAGCAGGAGTTCGTCCAGACGCCGGGCCAGGTCACCTTGTGCAGCGCGCGGCGGGTCAGCAGGAGCCGGCCCTCGTCGTCGAAGAGGTAGCAGGAGAACGCCAGGTGCAGCGGGGTCTCGCGGTGGTGCACGGTCGCCTTGTCGGCCGCGCCGATCGCACGACCCTCCTCGTCGAGGAGCACCACCTGCTCGACGGTCGTCGCGCTCACGCCGGCCTCGCCAGCTGGTTGACGGCCGCGCCGAACACCCGGGGGAGGGCGGCGGCGGCCGGCACGATCCGACGGCGTACGCCGGGCCGGCCGGAGGCCGCGAGCAGCCCGCGGGTCAGCAGGTCGTGCCGCCACCCGAGCCGCCGCCACGCCCACTCGTACGACGTGGGGTCGTCGCGGCGCACGGCCTCCACAGCGGCCCGGGCCTGGGCCAGCCCGAGCGCGATGCCCTCGCCGGTCAGGGCGTCGACGTAGCCCGACGCGTCCCCGACCAAGAGCGCCCGCCCGGCGGTGCGTCGCCGCGAGCGCTGGCGCAGCGGCCCGGCGCCGCGCACGCGCGTGCGCTCCGCGTCGGAGAGTCGTTCCAGCAGCGCCGGGAAGCGCGTGAGCAGCTGCTCGAAGGGCTCCCGCTTCGAGCTCAGCACGGCGACCCCGACCAGGTCGTCGGCCACGGGCGTCACGTAGACCTCCGCGTCGGGCGACCAGTGCACCTCCACGCAGCCGGACCACGGCGCGATCGCGACGTGGCTGCGCAGGCCGTAGCGGCGCTCCGGGGCGGCCTTGCCCTCGAGCCCGAGCAGCCGGCGGAGCGGGGAGTGCAGGCCGTCGGCGGCGATCAGGTGCCGCACCGGCTCGCCGTCGACGACGAGGTGGTCGCCACGGTCCTCGACGGTCTCCACGGCCCGCCGCTCGACGGGGACGCTCGCGGCGGAGGCGGCCTCGGAGAGGGCGTCGTGCAGCGTGGTCCGGCGTACGCCGCGGCCGGGGCCGTGCGCGAACCGGGCCTCCGCGACGTGGTCGCCGTCGAGGTAGCGGATGCCCTCGATCGGGCGGCCGTCGAGCCGCACGCCCAGCGCGGTCAGCTCGGCCACCGCGCCGGGCATCAGGCCCTCGCCGCAGGCCTTGTCGACCGGGCCCTCGCGCGGCTCGACCACCACCACGTCGAGCCCGGCCCGGGCGGCGTGCAGCGCGGCCGCCAGACCGATCGGGCCGCCACCGGCGACGACGAGGTCACGCACGGAGACCCCCCAGGGAGGGGGCGGGCAGGGTGGCCAGGGCCTCGTTCTCGGCCCGGATCCGGACGGTCAGCAGGGCCGCGTTGGCGACGGTGAAGACCAGGGCGGTGATCCACGCGGAGTGCAGCAGGGGCAGGGCGAGCCCCTCGACGACGACCGCCACGTAGTTCGGGTGCGAGAACAGGCGGTAGGGCCCGCTGCGCACCGGCGCGAGGCCCGGCACCACGATCACCCGGGTGTTCCAGCGCCGACCCAGCGTGCCGATGCACCACCAGCGCAGCGCCTGCGAGGCCAGCAGCAGGACGAGCATCGACCAGGCCAGGGCGGCCGGCACCGAGGGCCGCAGCCCCCAGGCCTCGACCAGCGCACCGACGAGCAGCGCCGAGTGCAGCACCACCATGAACGGGTAGTGCCCCTGCCCGGTCTCGCGACCGCCGCGCTCCAGGCTCCACGCCGCGTTGCGGGTCGAGACGACCAGCTCGGCCAGGCGCTCGAGGGCGACCAGGACGATGACGACCGTGAAGGCCGTCAGGCCGGTCACGCGCGGGCCTCCGCCGCCCGCACCAGCACCAGCTCGGCGCAGAAGCCAGGACCCATGGCGATGAACAGGCCGTGCGAGCCCGGCGTCGGCGGCCGGTCGCGCAGGGTGTCCTCGAGCACGTGCAGCACCGAGGCCGACGACAGGTTGCCGATGCGGTCGAGGGACTCCCAGGTCAGGCGGACGTCCTCGTCCACGAGCCCGAGGGAGTCGCGGA